>NZ_JBWMBA010000050.1:0-1701 GCF_056521325.1 Rhodoferax sp. ZS1R8
TTGGGTACCCAGTTACGGCGATTTTTGTTCGCAACATAAAAATCACGTTGGCCGAGCTTCGGGATACATCCAGCGATCTGTATAAAACGATAAAAACCGACGGTGGGGGTGGGTGGGGCCTTGGCGCGCTGAGCATCAAGGGTGGCTATGCACGCAACGGCGAAGTTAAAACTCAAAAGAGCACGATTGACTCGGCAACCGGAACACTGACTGTCGAAGGCATGCAACTGGTGGGTTTCATGTGCGAAGAGGTTGGTATGTCGCCCGATCCGAGAGAGGGATTGACCTGGGTAGGGGGGGGGTAACGTGGCCTCGTTTGCTGCGGCGCTGGCGGCCGTTTTCGCACGTGCAACTGAAGAGCAAAGCGCGGCGGACGGTCAATATGTTGCTTTCCCTGGGTTCCGATTCCCTGTGGAAGATGCGGGGCTCATTCCAGATGGTGGCCCTGCGAGCTTTGACTTCACGCACCGGATCAACATGATCCCTACTGACCCGCCGGTGCTGCGGCTAAGCGGGAAATTGGTGTGGGAAGAGTACGCCAGAATTTTAAGCACAGCGGAACTGGCAATGAATCCGCCGTCCGGTGAAAAGACCGCACTGCGCTTTGCTGAAGCCACGGCGCGGCTTGGAGATGGCCGGATGACGCCTGCCGAAAACATTTTCTACTTGACGGGTACCGTGCCGCAGAGTTTGGGCAACGACAACCACTGGACAACAGTTGCGCTGCCTGAGACGCATCTGGCAGTGCAGGCAGCTGGGTTGAGCGATGTGGCGGTGTCTTGGCTTTTACGGATGAACACACTTCCTCAACTTGGTGACAAGCTTATCAAGGGTGTGTCATTTCAAATCGCATCACTGGCAATACTGCGTCCATGGTTTGATCCGGATGTGCTCAGTTTGCGTGGCTGGCGCATGGAGGGCGACCAGATTTCCGACGGCAAAAGCCCACCGCGCGGGCGGTTTCCCGGTTACTGCATAAGGCTGATCGTAGTTAGAAATCTGACTTTCATTGTGGGGGAAGATGTGCTGCCAGAGGCGGGTGCTAGCGTGATGTTCAGGTCTGTACCGGGTGCCGTGTTAGATGCAAGCTTGGCTGATCTAGCCGCCCAAATCACAGACTTACGCGTCACGACCGAAACTGAACTAGGGGCAAGACCCGAGATCGCTCCTCGGGGTGGAGAGCGGTTCCCCGTGCCATTGCGTTTCGATGTCACGTCCGCCCGCATTGAAGCGCAAAAGCGGGCGAGCGCCGCGCTTGCCGAGCTAAATGTGGCGCAAGCGAAGGCGAACTCTGCGGTGGTCGAATTTGAGGCGAAAAAAGCATCTCTCACTCGTAAAAAGAAAGAAGTAGGATGGCTTGAATTGCGTCGAATTTCTTCAGAGCGGTTTGAGTTCGAGTTAGTCAAATTGCGAAGTGTTTTGGATGAAACTGAAGGGCAGGTACAGCACTTAAAGCGGCGATTTGAAAGTGCCACCGATGCCATTGCTCTGCTTGATCAATTGGGTGGATTCTCTGGTTCGGTTCTACCACATGCCATCGCCTTTGTTTGCAACGCGGTAGAACGTTGCCCAAACCCGGATCCAACACTTTTACCTGCCTAGCGGAGACCTTCAACTTGAGGAGAATTTCAATGAAATCAGGCGACTACATGCTCTGCGCTTTTGAAGGCGGAGCCACTCAAAACCCCGATACCTTCCCGG
>NZ_JBWMBA010000051.1:0-1657 GCF_056521325.1 Rhodoferax sp. ZS1R8
AAGTGCGGCAAACTGGGGTGAGATCTCGCCCGTAATAGGCGTTGAGCGCTGATTCCCTTCGAGCTCCGAGGCAGCAAGCGTTGCGGGGGATAAAGCGACCATCCCCGCAAGCCTCAGAAAATCACGTCGTGCGCGGTCTGGTGCGGTTAGGGGGGTATTGGTGCCTGGCATTGAGTGATCTAGTAAATGAATAGACAGGATCTGACGCTACTTTCCAGCCGTCTTCTCTTGCGTAACACACCACGCGCCTGCACCCTCCACTAAATAATTAAATCCCTGGCTGTCTGTGCGATAAAGCGGAGAGTTATTCTCTCGACCAATAAATGCACCGTTCACGCCATCATCCCGCAAAGCCTCATAGTAATCGCCGGAAACACCCGATATCGTGCTGGAAAAATAAGCGGGTTTCTTATCCATGGGACTACCACGACCGTCGTCGGGGAAAAAACCGCGCAGAAAGGTTGGTGATAAGTTATCGGGTCTTGCGGAGTTGGGTGCTGCGGAGAAGCCCTGCTTTATCAGCCAATTAAAGATGCCTTTGCCTTGGTGTGTGTTGCCACTGGGATTCGGACTACCCTTGACAACCGCGTGAAGTTCTGCTTCGGTAGGTAAACGCCAGCCGTTGTAAGCACCAAAATCTTTGCGTGCAAAGTCGGCACATTGGTCATTAGCCATCGACCAGAAACTTGTAACCCATTCAATCGTAATACTTCCATAATATCCATAGGTAGTTTTCTGCTTGAGTTCATAAGCTGGCAAATTAGATACCGGTGCCTGCAGCCAAACCAAATTGGTCCGTTGGTCGAGAACGGTGCCTTCTTTTTCCCCACCACGGCGAAGCCCCGCTACATAGGTCCCTTGTTTTTCGAAACGTGTTGTGATGGTCGCCAACGCATCCTTAGCGGCAAAGGTGTTGGGTGCCAACTTGCCGTTCTGATCCACTTCCGCCATGTTCGCCTCCACCAGCAGTTGGGTGCCCATTGCCTGCAGCGTCTGGTAGTAATCTCGCAAGTGGATGAGCCGTTGGTCAAGTACCGGCGCATCGAACGGCAGGGTGCTTTTGGTGTAATCGCGCGCAGCACTGAACAGGCCCGAGCTCAATTCATTTTGATTCATCAAGACCGTGTCGATTTTGTCCAGCGCATACGCGATGCCACCTTTGCCCACATCTAAGATCACTGTTTTCCGGGCAGCTATATCGTTTTGTATCTGCTTCAGTTCAAGCTTTTGATCCGGGGTACACATGGGGTCTGAGGCAGGCCCTTGGCTGTCCATCTTGCACTGGAAGGCTCCCAAACGATTCGCAATCTTCGTGAGGGCATCAAACTGTGTCGTGATCAGCGTAGTGTCATCGATTAGATTTTCAGCTCTCAGGTCGAATTGGGTCTTTTTGGCCTCACTTAAGATTTTTGCACTTAGTGCCTTCAACTCATCCAGCTTTTGATTAACTATCTTAAGTTGCTCCAATACTTCGTTGTTGCCACCCAAACCAAGCGCATTAATCGCTTTGTTAAACACAAGTCCAACGCCTTGATTGGCTACCGCGGTACCTAGGAACTTCAAAAGTGCTTCAACTGTAATGTCCTCAATAATGCCCCCCAACATTCGAGGGCGCGCAAAGCTGCGTGGCTGCGCGCCACTGTCGATATCGGTCACC
>NZ_JBWMBA010000052.1:0-382 GCF_056521325.1 Rhodoferax sp. ZS1R8
AACGCGATACCAGCCGTTGTTGGCATCCATATTGCTACCCCATCTTGGATACAAGATTGGATTTCTAAAATGGTGCACGCTCTTTCCACAGATTTCGACCCTCCCCAATCGCTGGGCGACGCGGCAAACTTGGCGCCGCAGGCGTGGATCTCGCGCTTCTCGCCGCCCCTGCAAACCGTGGCCACCGGGCCACTGGCAGGTTTGCGGTTTGCCGCCAAAGACAACATCGATGCGCTGGGTCTGCCCACCACGGCGGCATGCGCAGCTTTTAGCTACGAGCCGCAGCAACACGCCGTTGTGGTGCAGAGGCTGCTCGATTCTGGTGCGTCGCTGGTCGGTAAAACCAATTTGGACCAATTTGCTTGTGGCCTGAACGGCACAC
>NZ_JBWMBA010000052.1:392-1654 GCF_056521325.1 Rhodoferax sp. ZS1R8
TCTCCTTATGGGCCGGTGCCCAATGCATTCAACGCGGCCTATGTATCCGGCGGGTCGAGCGCCGGGTCAGCCTATGCTGTTGCCACCGGGCAGGTGGACTTTGCGCTGGGTACCGACACCGCGGGCTCGGGCCGCGTGCCGGCCGGCCTGAATAACATTGTGGGGCTCAAGCCCAGCAAGGGCCTGATCAGTACACGCGGCGTTGTGCCCGCAGCGCAGAGTGTGGACTGCGTTTCCATCTTTGCTTGCACGGTAGCGTTGGCTGCGCGGGTCTTGCAGGTGGCCATGGGGCACGACCCGCTGGACCCCTATTCGCGCGATCTGGCCCTGGCTACCAGCCCATTGCCGGCTGCCTTTCGTTTTGGTGTGCCGTCCAAACTGGAGTTTTTTGGTGATCAGGCTGCTGAAAAAGCCTTTGCGCAGGCCATAGAGCATATGACCGCCATGGGCGGCACCCGCGTGGACATTGACTACACCCCGTTGGCCAAGGCGGCCGCCTTGCTGTATGAAAGCGCACTGGTGGCCGAGCGTTACGCCGCCATACGGCCCTTCTTCGATGCGCATGAAGACCAAGTGATGGAGCCCGTACGCTCCATCATTGTCAAAGGGCGCCAGTACAACGCGGCCGATCTGTATGACGCCCAAACCCGGTTGCGCGCCTATGGTCAGCAGGCCGCTGCCATGTGGGACGGCATGGACGTGTTGCTGGTGCCCACTGCACCCACGCACTACACCATCGCCGCGATGCAGGCCGACCCGGTTGCCCTCAACCGCAATCTGGGCGCCTATACCAACTTCGTCAACCTGCTGGACTATGCGGCCCTGTCCGTGCCCAGCGCAGTGCGCGCCGACGGCTTGCCGTTTGGCATCACGCTGGTTGGACCCTGCGGCAGCGATTGGCAACTGGCAGACCTGGGCCAGCGTTACCACCACGGTACCAACCTGCCCTTGGGGGCAACGCGCGCGCCACTGCCTGCGCCGCAAACATTGCCGGGCCTGGTGCAGCCGCAGAGCGTTCCAACTGTCAACGTGGCAGTAGTAGGCGCCCACCTGTCGGGTATGCCGCTCAACAGCCAACTCACCGAGCGCGGCGCTACGTTGGTTGCTGCGACCGAGACCGCACCCGACTACGCCTTCTATGCACTACCCGGCACCGTGCCGCCCAAACCGGGTTTGGTGCGGGTGGCCACCGGCGAGGGCCACCGCATCGCCGTCGAAGTGTGGGAAATGCCGCTGGCCCACTACGGCTCGTTTGTCGCCAT
>NZ_JBWMBA010000053.1:0-1652 GCF_056521325.1 Rhodoferax sp. ZS1R8
TCGTTTGATCCGGCAAACAACCTGCTCGCATTGGACGCAGTATCCATGGGCGGCACAACGTACAGCCAGGTCTGGGCCACGTTCAGCGCCTAGAAAACTTGTGTCTCGGGCGCCGCCGTTGACGCCAATTCGGACGCACTGATTGCCAGCATAGGCCTTACACGCGGCCTGCACCACGACTTTGGCGCAGGCCTTTACGAGGGCGCACCGATTGAAGGCCAGCAGGCCAATGGCAGCGCCTTTGATGGTGACCGACGCGTGCTGGTGATCGACCGCGACACCAACCGACTGTGCGAAGCCGGCAATTTGTATCCGCAGGCCACCCATTGGGCAGCTTCACCACCGAGAGCAAGGTCATTTTGCAGGCATGAAGACCTACGGCATGCTGCTGGCCGACAACGGCTCCAACTGATATTTCAGTAGCGCGCCCGATCCGCGCGGGAACAACGACAAGCTGGTGTCAGAGCTGGGTAGCGTAAAAGGCTCCCGCTTTGAGGTGATCCGCATGGACGGGCTGTTCACGCCCTAGGCCACATTCACGAGCGGATATCACCCTGGTTTGCACACCATGTGCGCCACATGGTTCTAAACGCT
Source organism: Rhodoferax sp. ZS1R8 (assembly GCF_056521325.1). Taxonomy (NCBI): domain Bacteria; kingdom Pseudomonadati; phylum Pseudomonadota; class Betaproteobacteria; order Burkholderiales; family Comamonadaceae; genus Rhodoferax; species Rhodoferax sp. ZS1R8. The sequence goes on from NZ_JBWMBA010000053.1 coordinate 595, forward strand.
TTTTCTGCCTCGGCTGCCAGGCCACGGCCATCCAGCAAACCAGCGCTTTCCATGCGTGTGCGCAACGATGCACGCAACGCACCCAACGCTTCGGTGTTCTGGGCCAACGACACTGCTTTGTCTACATAGGCCTGCGCGTCATCGGCGATACACGTTTGCAGCCCCAAACCGGTCAATAGGCTTGCGCCGACCCGGCTGGCCGCTGTCTCGCCCGCAAGGGTGATAACCGGCATTCCCATCCACAGAGCATGGCACGTCGTCACACCCCCATTGAACGGGAACGGGTCCAGCGCTATGTCGGCCTCCTGCCCCAAACGCAGGTAGTCCTCCAGACCGGTCCATCCGCGCAGCGAAAGCCTGTGCGGCGCAACCCCTTGTGCGTCGAATGCGGCTTGCACCGTCGCGGCCAACTCGGCATTTTCCAGCCCGGCCGCCTGTACCAGCAGGCGTGCATCAGGCATGCGGGTGAGGATGCTGGCCCACCATTGCAACACCTCAGCAGTAATCTTTGCCAGGGTGTTGAACGAAGCAAACGTGACAAAGCCGTTGCGCACCACGGGCCCGGGACCAACTTCACCACAGTCCGGGTCGGGACGGAAGGAAGCATAGAAACGTGAGAGACGGACCAGTTTCTCCGAGTAAAAAGTATCGCTTTGGCCAGGTGGGTCCATGACCGCATCGGTAAAACGGAATTGCATGGCCTGCAAGCCAGTAGACACCGGAAAACCAAACCAGCTGACCTGCACGGGGGCAGCTTGGCGGGCAAACACCAGCAGTCGGTGGCCCTCGGTGTGACTGGACAGGTCCACCAGAATATCGATGCCATCGGCTGCAACGCGCCCGGCCAAAGCCACGTCATCCATAGCGGCACACACCACCCAGGCATCTGCACAAGCTTGGAGTCGCTCGGTGACCGCATCCATTGCGCCGCTGTTGCTGTAGCAAACCACGTCACAATCACCCTGGTGCAAGCCGGCGAGCAACGGTTCGATCCAGTAAGCAGCTGCATGGTTGCGAAAGTCTGCCGACACCAAGCCAATGCGCAGTCGGCGCTCGGG
>NZ_JBWMBA010000054.1:0-1642 GCF_056521325.1 Rhodoferax sp. ZS1R8
TGTGGCTGGCGGAATCAGTCATGCCCGCTATTGTTTCACGGGCGGGTCAGGGCATGGCCTGGCACCTTCAGGACGGCCAGGATTCCACGGACAGTGTTTGTGTCAGGCGGTGCTGGCCGCCCGGAACCAGGGTGACCACATCGCCCTGGCCTGCATTGGTGGCTTCTATACACAGAAATTCTTGCCATGCCGCATCGGGCACATCCACCATGCTGCGGGCCTGTTCTGCTCCGGGGTTCCACACCACCACCGACTGGCTGCCCTGGGTGTGGATGTGTATGCGCCGCTGCCACAGCCGGTCGTGCAGGGTGTATTGCTGCGACGGCTCGGGCGTGGCGTGTTGGTAGATGCGGTCACAGGCGGTGTTGAGCTGGAAGACGCCCTGTTGCACCGTGCCCGTGGTGCCCAGCAGTTTGTCTTCAAAGCGCAAATCTTCCAACCCGGTGACCCGCACCTGCGTGACGTCCTGTACCGCAAAATAGCTGTGCAGGGCCTGCGTCAGGCTGAAGGCGTGTGTGCCATGGTTGTGGGTTTCCAGCGTCTGAACCAGGTTTTGCCCTAGATCCATGTGCAGGGCGGCCCGCAGATGGGGGGCAAACTGCAGCAGGGGGTCGTCGGCTTGCGAAGCGCGAGAAGGTGTCAGTGTGATGCTGATCTGCTCGGCACTGTCGGCGTGGACGGTGCTGACCTCCCAGGGCCGGTTGCGCAGCGGTCCGTGTTGCATGGCACCGGGTGGCATGCCCTGTTTGCCAAACCAGGGCCAGCAAATGGGCACACCGCCGCGTATGGCAGCGGGCGCCGGACGTGATACAGGCGATAACCAAAACACCTCACGCTGGCCTTTGGGTACCCAGGACACCAGGTGGGCGCCGTGCAGGGCCACAACTGCGATCCCGTGTCGGGTCGTCATTTGCAGGCAGGCGTGGCCTGCATGCACGACAGTTTGTATGTTCGATTGCGCAGGCATGCCCAAGCTTAGCGTAGACCTTCGGCAAAAGCCCGCGAGAAGGCCAGTGAGCTGTGCTCGTTCAAACTGCTGCAGGTGGGGGATACGGCGGTCGCGCCACCTGCGCAGGGGCCATCCCGGTCCAGCGGCCAGAAGTGCAGGCCGCCCAACTGCTCTTGTCGCACCAGGCGCGCCAGGGCCGTGGCATCGGCGGGGGTGAAGATGTTCTCCACCACGTCATTGATGCCCAGCATGGCCGTGATCTCTATCTTCGCCTTGGGAATGCCGTAGCGGCTGTGCAGGTTGCGCACGGCCTGGGCTGCGGATGCGGCCATGTCGCAATGGCCATCCCGCGCCACGCGGTTGGCGGGTTTGGCGGGGCCATAGTTCATCACCATCAGGTTGATGAAATAGGGGGCGAGTTGGACCTCGCGTATCGCGGCCAGCACCTGCTGACCTTGGGCGTTGAGGCTGGCCTGGCCCGCGTTACTGGCGGCGTGGGTGGCCACGGTGAAGCTGATGCGCAGGTGCGGCCTGCGTACCTGAGCCACCTTGATACGCTGCAACAGGCTGCTCACCATCTCGGGCGTCTGGCCGGCTTCGATGTCGAAGTCGAAGCCTAGCAACATGGGTGATTCGTAACGCGCGACAAACTGCTCCATGGCCGTGTCGCTGCCGCAGGTAAAGATGTTGCCC
>NZ_JBWMBA010000055.1:0-1636 GCF_056521325.1 Rhodoferax sp. ZS1R8
GGGGCTTGAGCGCATGCGCCGCATTCCTTCAACGCAATGCCAGCTGCATTGGTTGACCTCTGCGCGGTCCAAGAATAACAGAGTCGCCCGACCGAAGCCCGAGAGCGGGCCTATCATCACGACCTGCGGTGCGCGCTTGCATCCCTTGCTTTCGACCCCATTTAACGCCCATGACCACAGAACGCGCCAAATCACAAAATCCAAAGTCTCTGTCTGGTCTGCTTCCTTTTTTGCGTCCTTACCGGGGCCGCATCGTCTTGGCATTTGTGTTCCTGGTGATGGCCGCTCTGGCCACACTGGCTTTTCCACTGGCATTGCGCAGCCTGATAGACGGCGGATTGGTAAAGGGCGACCAAGGCGAGCAGATGATGGCCATGCGCGAGCATTTCGCCCTGCTGTTTGGTGTAGCGGTCGCACTGGGGCTATCGTCCGCGGCGCGTTTTTACATGGTTAGTTGGCTGGGCGAACGTGTTACCGCCGACCTGCGCAATGCGGTCTACAGCCATGTGCTGAAGCAAAGCCCGGAGTTCTTTGAAACTACGCAAACTGGGGAGGTTTTGTCGCGCCTGAGCGCCGACACAACCTTGGTACAAACCGTGGTGGGCTCTTCGCTGAGCATGGGCCTGCGCAACCTGGTGATGGGGGTTGGCGCCCTCGGTATTTTGGTGTGGACCAATCCATACGTCATGTTTCAGGTGCTGGGTGTGTTGGTGCTGATCGTGCTGCCCAGCGTATGGTTTGGCCGACGGGTGCGCAAGCTCTCCAGGGCCAGCCAGGACCGGATTGCCGATTCCAGCTCCATTGCTGCCGAGATTTTGAACGCCATTCCAGTCGTGCAGAGCTACACGGCCGAGGGGCGCGAGACGCGGCGCTTCACCGCCTCCACCGACAATGCCTTTGAAACAGCCGTGAGCCGATCCAAGGCACGCTCGGTGCTGGTGGCTTTTATCATTATTGCAACCTCGGCCGCGCTGCTGTGGGGTCTGTTCCAGGGCACGCAAGCGGTGGTGGCCGGGCGCATTTCGGCAGGGCACCTGGGCCAGACTGTGGTTTATGTCATCATTTTGGCCAGCGCCTTTGCCATTTTGGGTGAGGTGTATGGCGACCTGCTGCGTGCGGCCGGCGCCACCGAGCGCTTGATGGAACTACTGAGCACCCAATCACCAATCGTCTCTCCAGAGAATCCGGCCCTAGCCCCCGTACCTGTTGCTGGTAGTGCTATCAAATTTGAAGCAATCAACTTCAACTATCCGTCCAGGCCTCAGCAAAAAGCCTTATCGGATTTCTCGCTCGATATCCAGCCAGGCCAGACCGTGGCCATCGTTGGCCCCAGTGGTGCAGGTAAAAGCACAGTGTTCCAGTTGCTGCTGCGTTTTTACGACCCGGCTCAGGGGCGCATCGTGCTGGACGGCGTCAGCACCCGCGAGATGTCGCTCGAGGCCTTGCGCCAGCGGATTGGCATCGTGCCGCAAGACGCGGTGATCTTTTCCAGCAGCGCGCTCGAGAACATCCGTTACGGCAAGCCCACAGCTTCGGACGACGAGGTCAAAGCTGCGGCCACAGCCGCCTTTGCGGACGAGTTCATCACAGGCCTGCCCGAGGGTTACAGCACCTTCCTGGGCGAACGGGGTGTGCG
>NZ_JBWMBA010000056.1:0-1255 GCF_056521325.1 Rhodoferax sp. ZS1R8
CCCTTGTCTGGTCGCTTTACAGCGTGCTGGTGCGCCGCTTTGCGCTGGACGCGGTGCGCGCCACCATCGCCATCACCGCGCTGGCCTTCTTGGTTTATGTGCCTGTCTACACCGCGCTGTTGCTCTTGCACTGGGTGCCGGGCCGGGTGCTTGTGGCTCCCTGGACGGATGTGGCCTTTCAGATGTTCTTCCAGGGTGTTGGCTCGGTGGTCATCTCCGGCATCAGCTTTACCAAGATGATCCAGTACTTCGGGCCGGTACGCTCCACCATGATCACGGCGCTGGTGCCCGGGCTGTCGGCCCTTGCTGCTGGGCTGTTCCTGGATGAACCCCTGGGCTGGAACGTGCTGCTAGGACTGGCCTTGGTCACATCGGGTATCGTTTTTGGTGTGCGCAAGGCATCTGTGGTTGCTATTAAAACAGGAGCAATTGATGCAGCACCCTGGGGGGCTAGAGGCTGATTTTGCTATGAATGACTTGTTGACACCATGAATCTGCTGGCATTTGATACCGGGACTGAGTTCATGTCTATTGCCGTCTGCAGCACGCGCGAGGGCCAGCTGCAGCAATGGCAACACACGACCTCAGGCGGTGCCAAGGCGTCTACCGACCTGATCCCGGCCATCCTGGACTTGTTGGGGCAGGCCGGTCTGACGCTGCAGACTCTGGATGCCATTTGCTTTGGCAGCGGCCCCGGTTCGTTTACCGGCCTGCGCACGGCATGCTCGGTGGCGCAGGGGCTTGCCTTTGGGGCAAACGTGCCAGTGCTGGGGGTGGATTCCCTGTTGGCCGTGGCAGAGGAGGCCCGGCACACCGCCATGGCTGCACAGCCCGACGGTGTGGTGACGGCCCTGCTGGACGCCCGCATGGACGAGATGTACTGCGCCACCTTCGCGTTTGTGGGTAGCCAGTGGACCGAGCTAAGTGGCAGCGCCCTGGTGCAGCCCGAAAAACTGCTGCGTTTACCAGCAGACCCCGCTGCGACTGCAACACCCTGGCTGCTGGCGGGGAATGTCTTTGCGGTCTATGGCGACCGTGTGGCGGCTGAAGACCTGAGTGGTGCAACGGCCCAGCGCATCGCTGCCCTGCCCACGGCATCCGCCATGTTGCGCCTGGCGCCCGCCCTGTTGGCCGCGGGCCTGGCTGTGCCGCCCGAGCAGGCGCTGCCCAGTTACATCCGCGACAAGGTCGCCAAAACCACGGCCGAACGCATGGCGGAAAAGGCCGCCGCCCTACAGGCCAGCGTCGCCATTGC
>NZ_JBWMBA010000056.1:1265-1631 GCF_056521325.1 Rhodoferax sp. ZS1R8
GAGCACATCGACGCTGTAGTGCAGATCGAGCAGCGGGCCTACGCCCACCCGTGGAACCGCACCAACTTTGCCGACGCACTGCAGTCCGGCTACCAGGCGCAGCGACTGCTGGCCGACGACACCCTCCTGGGCTACTTTGTCGCCATGGAGGGTGTGGAAGAGGTGCATTTGCTCAACATTACCGTGGCGCCGGAATTTCAGCGCCAGGGCTGGTCCCGTGTCATGCTGGATGCGCTGGCGCTATGGGCGCGCGGCCGCGCCGCACAGTGGCTGTGGCTGGAGGTGCGCGTGGGCAACACCCGCGCCGTGCACGTCTACGAGGCCCAGGGTTATGCCCGTGTGGGTGTGCGCAAAGACTACTACCCG
>NZ_JBWMBA010000057.1:0-1625 GCF_056521325.1 Rhodoferax sp. ZS1R8
TACCCAACCGTGAATACCACGCACATGACTACCAAAGCCACCACCATGACGAAAACGCTTCCTATCGGTGCCATGCTTATTTTGAGCGTGCTTGCGGGCTTGCTGGCCGGCTGTGCCGCAGACCGCCCCCTGCGCACCCCAGATGTCAGCGAAACCGTGCGAGCCGAGCTGGCAGCCAACGCAGCACCCAAGCCCACGGTAGCGGTGCCCACACAGGTGAGCGATGCGCTGGCAGAGCCTGCACCCAAGCCCATGGCGCCACCGGCCGAGCCGCGGTTGGACCTGCTGGTCAACAACGCCCAGGCGCGCGAAGTGTTCTTGGCCATCGTGGCCGACACCCGCTACAGCATGCTGATGCACCCCGACGTGTCGGGCTCCCTGTCGGTGACACTGCGCGGTGTGACCGTGACCGAGGCACTGGAAGCCATTCGCGATGTGTATGGCTACGACTTCAAGATCGAGGGACGGCGCATTGTGGTGTATGCCCCCACTTTGCAGACCCGGGTGTTCACCATCAACTACCCACATGCGCTGCGTATAGGTAACAGTGAACTGCGGGTCACCTCAGGCTCCACGGCAAACAATAGCAACGGCAGTAGCGGTGGCGCTGGCAACAGTGGCGGCGCAGGTGCGGGCACGGGCTCAGGCACGTCTGGCGGCTCCGGCTCGCCCGGTGGCAGCTCTCAGCAGCTGATGAACAGCCGCGTCTCGACCAGCTCACAAACCGACTTTTGGACGGAGTTGTCTGACGCCGTCAAGGGCATGCTGGGTAGCGGCCCGGGCCGCAATGTGATCACTAGCCCACAGGCCGGCATCATCGCTGTGCGCGCCATGCCGGATGAACTGCGCCAAGTGAGCCAGTTCTTGAAGGCTGCGCAAATCGCTGTGGAGCGCCAAGTGATGCTGGAGGCCAAGATTGTCGAAGTGGAGCTGCGTGACGGCTTCCAAAGCGGCATTGACTGGTCGGCCCTGCGCAACAGCGGGCGCTACACCGGCGTCGCGGGCTCTGTGGGCGGTGGCACCGCAAACAACGTACTGATCAACGGTGTCACCACCAATGTTCCCGGCTTCCCGACTGGTTCACGTGGCGCACTGGGCGACGCACTGTCGCTGCCTGTTGGGGGTGGCGGCCTGTTTGGCTTGGCATTGGCCACGGATGGCTTTCAGGCGGTTTTGGGATTTCTGGAAACCCGTGGCGACATTCAGATTCTGAGCAGTCCGCGTATTGCCACCCTGAACAACCAAAAAGCATTGCTAAAGGTGGGCACAGACGACTTTTTTGTGACCAGTGTCACCGGTGGTTCTGCGGGAACCGCCGCAACCTCGGGTTCGGCCGGCACACCGGCGACAGCGCCAACACTGGGGCTGACCCAATTTTTCTCGGGTATTGCGCTGGATGTAACACCCCAAATTGACGACGCCAACAACATTACGCTGCATGTGCGGCCGTCGGTGACCACGGTGACAGAAAAGACCAAGCAGGTTGATCTCGGCTCTATCGGCAATTACAAGTTGCCGTTGGCCTCTAGCTCCGTCAACGAATCTGACACCATGGTTCGCATACAAGACGGAAACATCGTTGCCATCGGTGGCCTGATGCAGATGGAGTCCAACCGTACGTCTTC
>NZ_JBWMBA010000058.1:0-1618 GCF_056521325.1 Rhodoferax sp. ZS1R8
CCATTCAGAAACACCAGACCGCTGTACTGCTGCCACACATTGCCCGAAGGAGCACCCGCCACGTTGGCCAGCACTTGGCCAGACAGGTTGCCAAACGAGAAGTTCAGACCGTTGGAGCCTGCAGCCACGCCCTCACGTGCCGAATACCAGAAGCTCAAGTCGTACCAGCCATTGCCAGTGACGGTTTGGAACATGCCGCTATTGCCACCGGTGTCCAGCTCGACGTAGTTGGAGCCTTGTTGGGCGTTGCCAGCTATAGAATCACGCACTTCGATGTTGGGTGTACCCGTCCAGCCAACGATGCTCGTGTAGGTCCCCCAAGTACCCGCGCCTTGCATATTGCTACCGAGAACCTGCTCAAAGCTACCGTTTACAACGATGTTTTGGGCTTGTGCGGCGAAGGAGCAAGCTGCAAGGGCGGCACAGGCCAAAGTGGTTTTGATAGACATTTTCAATCCCTGAAAGAAGGTGACAGACCTGACAGGGTTAAAAGTACCTGCCTTAGCTGGATTGTTGCAACCATGCTGCGCTGCCGCAATAGTCCATTCGGACTAACGGGCAGTCACCAGATTGCCAAATACCCTGTCTCGCGCATTTTCAGAGAAGGCAGAGGCCATATCGGCCAAAAACTGCGCCTGCATCTGGTGGCCGCGGGCCATGTCGGTATCGATGCTCGATACCCGCACCAACAGGCCGTCGGGTATCAGGCCCTTGAGGCCCAGGCGGAACTGCGTGAGTTTTTGGTCCGTCCTGGACAGGGTGACACGGTCGCCCACCACCAGCCAGTAGGTGATAGGCTCATGGCGCTGACCCAGCTTGGACATCAACAGCCGGGTGTTGACTGTGCGACCCGCCAGATCGAGCTGGCTCGTACTGTTGGCAGTGATTTGAAAACCCTGCGCGGGGTAGCACACCTCGGGCAAATGCGCACGCGTGGCATCTGACTGGTCGCCACCATAGGCAACGGACAGCATGATGCGGTTCCCCGCAGCGTTGATGTAGGTGCGAGTCAGCGTCTGGTTGTAAATACTGTCCAGAATGGCCTGCGTTTGCGGCGAGGGCAGCACCATGGCTGCGCGCACATCGACCCGCCAGCCGGCAAATTCCTGGGGGAAAATTTTCTCCAGATCGGGCTTGCCCACGACATCACTGAGGTGGGTGGTGGGAGTCGCCCAGTGGGCCAATGCAGCGGTGGCGACCATGGCCACACTGACGAGCACGGCGCGGATACGGGTGGCGTTCATGCCTTCACTCCTGTTCGGGCGGGTTCTTTGAAAACCCAGCCCAAGAGGTAGTCCGTGAACAGCACGAGCACCAGCCCCACCAGAAACAGCATCAGCACGACACCAAACTCGGCAAAATGCAAAATATCCTGCACATTGGTGACCAGCCCCAGCCCCCATGGCCCGATGGCAATGCCGGCCGCCAGGTAGCCAATGATGGAGCCCAGGCCCAGGGCCCGGCTGAGGGGTACGACGATGACGGCCGCGCTGAGGTATATGAAGCTGTTGATCAGCCAAGAGGGTAGGTGTTCCATGGCGATAACATAGCATTACCCCAAATATTGGGAAGGAAAAAGTATGCCCATCGTAGTTGTAGCCAATCCCAAAGGCGGCGT
>NZ_JBWMBA010000059.1:0-1592 GCF_056521325.1 Rhodoferax sp. ZS1R8
AGGCACCTCACACCGCTGAACTAAACGTTCAACGGCGTTTTGAGTAAACGCTTCAGCCAGTAAGGCTTAAGCCAAATCAGCCCCTAGCCCCCGAAAAATATGACGATACCGCTATAGTATTTATAGTACCTTACGGGCTAGCCTTCCCCACCGCTTGCACCAGCCGTTCAAACTCCGGCGCAAACTGGTCAACGATGGCCTGCGGGTCGGGGCAAAGAGCTGCGTCGGCGATCACGCCAAACTGCACACCCCCGCCGTAGCTCAGTATCGACACCCCCAGCCCCACCGAGCCCGATTGCGGCACCCAGACCAGCGACTGCTCCACCGTCGCGCCCAAGAGGCGCATCTTCTCCTTGGGGCCAATCACATTGGTCATCACCGCCGTGGTCTTACGCGAGAACAGCGCCAACAGCGCGTCTTGCACCGGTTGGGTCAGGGCACCGGCCACGGCCAGCAAACCGAAAGCCATCAGGGGCTGCAGGCTGCCTTTGAGATCGGCCATGCGGCGGTGCACCTCGCGCACCCGGGCCACGGGGCTGCGTATGCCTATAGGCAAGAGCAGCGGCGCCAAGCCAAACTGGTTGCCCAACTCGTAGGCCTGCGCCATCGGGCGCAGGTTGACCGGTACCATGGCCCGAATCTCCACGCCGTGCACATCGTCGCCGCAATCTTGCAGATAGTGGCCGATGGCGCCTGCTACACACGCCAGCAACACATCGTTGACAGAGCACTCCATCTGTTTGCTCAAGGCCTTCACCCGCGCCAGCGGCAGGGGTTTGCACCAGGCCACGCGTTTCACGCCGCTGGGAGTGCCCTTCAGGCGGGTGGGCGAATCGTCGGGCATCAGGGCCATGGCCGCGGCATCACTCACCCCGTGCAGCACCCATTTGGTGGAGGCCCAGACATTGCGCAAACCATGCTCCAGCGTGCGGCGAGGGGCATGGGCAAAGGCCCGCGATGTTTTGGCACCCAGGCTGGCAGCACCCCTGGCCAGCATGGAAGCACGCCCTACTGGTGCAAAGACCCAGGTGTCCAGCAAGGCTTCGGCCCGGTCCAGCAGCCCGTGGCCGTGGGAGCGGCTGCTGCTTCGCGGCGGCAACACACCACCATCCACCAACGACTGCATCACCGCCACCAGGGCCACACCATCGGCGATGCAGTGGTGGATACGCACAATGAGCGCCGAGCCACCGGCATACCGCTCCACCAGGTGGAACTGCCACAGCGGCCGCCGCGTATCCAACGGCTGCACCGCCAGCTCGGCAACCCGGTCCTGCAACAGGGCCTGTTGCTGCCCGGCGCGGGCCCGCGGCAGGGTCTCGGAAACAACATGGTGGTCCAGCGCAAAATCGCCATCGGGCTCCCAGTGCACGCCACCGCCGTCCGGCCGTGGCGTGGCGCGCTGTACAAAACGCGGGTACTGCAACAGTGTGGCCTGCACACGGGCGCACAGCGCGTCACGGCGGATACCGGGCTTGAGCACCCAGACCCCCACAATCACCATGCGGTTGGTCGCACTGTCCATGCGCAGCCAGGCCGTATCCACCGCGCCCATGGGCACCACGCGCTGCTCTGGCACCATGGCCAGTGCC
>NZ_JBWMBA010000005.1:0-493243 GCF_056521325.1 Rhodoferax sp. ZS1R8
TCTGGCACGATCGCCACGGCCTCATGGGTTGCGTCATCGACGATCGTCAGGCTTTTGATGCTGCGCCCCTCGGCCGTGCGGTCAAACACGAAGTCCATGGACCACACCTGGTTGGCTCCAGCGGGCGGCTTTGCCAGGCTGTGACTTCGCCCATGACTTCGTCAGTGACGCGGCTGATGAGGTCCGGCGATACGTCCACTGAGTAGCTGTCATGGGGCCGGTCACTAGTTGGTCCAGCAACTCGGCTGGAATCTTTGGTTGATCTACTTTGTCCGCCGCAGCGGCGCTCTTTGTCTTGCTTGGCATTCATGCTCCTTGTTGACATGTTATGCCTTACACACAAAGTTTCTGACAGGCTCCTTATTGGCTACTCCTTGACCCGGCCACAAACAACTTCTACAAGGCATGGCGTGGCGTTGAGGCGGGCGAAAAGATGTACCTACTCGGCTATCACTCAGATGACGCTCTAACGGAGTGGCGCGGCTGATGTCTTTAACATTTCGCTCGGCGCTGACACACAGCATCAGGTTGCCGCTTCGCGGCGCTTGCTGTGCGCCTGGCACCTTTGGCGTCAGAGGTCAGAGATGAGCCTTCGCTCGCCGCTTCTGCGCTTGCTCCGCGTCCTCTGTGCTTTCTTGGCCCTTGCATTCGGTTTGCTGGCATTTGCTTCAGGCGTGCTCGGTCCAGAACCCATCAAGATTGGGGGTTCGGGAGAAAGCTACTATCAGATTGTCTTGTCACCGTCCCCATACTGGGCATTAATTGCAGTCGCTAGCATTTCGCTGGCGCTGGTGCTCTTCGGGCTACCGTCCCTTCTCAGGGGAGGAAAGCGTTGAATTCGAAGAATCGGAGCACCGAGATAGTTGCCGACGGGGGCACGAGCCAAATGTAAAAATGGCCGCCAGCCCACGTGGAATAAGGCTATGTCACTCTACTTCTGATAGCAATCAGGCCGTCACTTCCCCAGACTGGCCAATGTGCGGTTGCTCATCCGTGACGGCCGCCTTGGCCATCAGGAACAGCTGGGTCAGCTTGCTTTCCTTCACGTCCCAGTAGTGGCCGTGCACCACCGTTACCTCTACCAATGCCAGGTCAGGGTCGTCAGGGCCGCCCTTGAACCACGCGTCATCCATCTTGGTCCACAGTTCGCGTGCCTTGGCGCGGTCATCCACCACGCGGGCCAGTGCGGACAACGAGATGTAGGTGTCATCACTGGGGTCCACAAAGGCCACGCCGATATTGGGGGCCGCCTGCAGTTCACGCACGGTGTCACCCGTGCGCGACATGAAAAACCACAGCTTGCCCTCATCAAAGTTCTTGTTTTGCATGGTCATGGGCCGCGCGTGCAGATGGTCGGACTTGGCGTGGGTGGTGACCATCGCATAGCGCATGTCTTCAATGAGGCTCCACAGATGCCGGGCGCTGCCTGCTTGGTGCTGGTTTTCCATAGCGTTCTCCTGGTAAATCAAAACTCCAGAGGGTACGGATGAGCCGCGCGGCGGTCTGTGGGACACAACACGTAGCGGGTGCCTAACTCTGCAGCTTGGTCCGCAGTTCCGTCTTGCGCTCAATGATCCGCGACACCAGCCCGTACTCCACCGCCTCCTCGGCCGACAGCCACCGGTCCCGCTCGATATCGACCAATACTTGTTCCAGCGACTTGCCAGTCTCGCGCGCGATGGTGCGGGCAATGCGTTCGCGGGCCTTGACGATTTCGCGGGCATGGATGGCGATGTCGCTGGCGGGGCCGCCTGCGCCGCCGCTGGGCTGGTGGATCAGGAAGCGTGTGTTGGGCGTGCAGTAGCGCCGCTCGCGCGGCACGGACAGATACAAATGCGTGGCCGCGCTGCCCACCCAGCCGGTGCCGACCATGTTCACCGGCGCAGCGATGAAGCGCACGATGTCGTGAATGGCGTCGCCAGACTCGAGGTGGCCGCCCGGCGAGCTGACCAGCATGTCGATAGGCTCGGCGCTGTCGGCGTCCAGCGCGATCAGGCGGCGCGTGATGTCGGCCGCCATCACGTCGGTGACGGTGCCAAAGACCAACAGCGTGCGCGATTTGAAAGCCTTCTCTTCCAGGTAGGAGGTGTGTGGCTCGGTGGCGGTGGATGCGGGTGGGGTGGGGTCAGAGGTTTGCATGTTCAAGTCCTGGTTGTGGGTGTTGAACTGCCATGACGAACGGCACGCCACTTTCGTGACACCCGGCAGCCATAAAGCTTTGTGGCATGCTGCGCGGATGTACGACGAACGCACCCTGAACCTGCTCGACTCTGACCGCCGCCAACTGGTGCGCGCGGCCTCCCGCCTGCTGGGCGCTACCGACGCGGAGGATGCTGTGCAAGACGCCTACGTCCGCGCGCTGGAGATGGACGATGCCCCCGCGTTCAACGCCGCGCAGGCCTGGCTGCTGACGGTGGTGCGCAACCTGGCCATCGACCGTCTGCGCCGGCGCCAGTGGATGCAGCAGTGGCTGGCAGAGACGAACAACGACACCGCTGACACTGAGCAGGAATCGCCCTCTGCAGAGATGGAGGCCGCACTGGCGCAGGAAGCCGCCCGCGCACTGCATCTGCTCGCAGCCCGCCTCACACCCGCCGACGGTGCGGCCGTGCTGTTGTACGAAGTGTTTGAAGCAAGCCATGCCGAGATCGCACAGGCCAGTGGCAGGACGGAAGCTGGCAGCCGACAACAGTTGCGCCGCGCGCTGTTGCGGCTACGGCAGGCGCGTGGCACGCCCGTGCACGCCCTGCAGACTGACCTGGAGCCGCCCGAGGAGGCAGTCTTTCGCCTGTACCTGCAGTCGCTGCAACTGCGCGACCCGCAAACGCTGTGGGCCATGCTGCGCCACCCACCGATCACTGCCGTAAGCGCGTGTGTGGATGCGTCCGCCACTGCCGCCGAAGCCGCGCCAGCGCCGCAGGGCGTAACCTGTGGCGTGGTGCAAGTAGGCGGTCAGTTGGGCTTGGTGCTGACGCTGGACGGCGTCAGGCTGTGCGTGGTGCCGCTGGGCGCACGGTTTGAACGCACGCTGGAAGCCGCTATCAATTAAGGAGCGCCTCACGCGCGCTGCACGGGGGCTAGCGGCCTATTTGACCACTAGCGTTTGCTCACCAGGTAGACCCCGGGCAGGATCAGCGCGGCACCGGCCAGATGGTGCCAGCCCAGCGGCTCGCCCAGCACACCCCAAGCGGCAACGGCGGCGTACAGCGGGCCCAAGTACAGGGTGACTGCCACGCGGCTGGCGCCCAGGATCTTCTGCGCCCAGCCGTAGATCCAGTACGCTGCCAAGCCTGGGGCCAGCGCCGCCGTTACCACCAAGCCGGTCGCCGTCCACGTCCACGGCGGGCTGCCGGGTTGCAGCCATTCCCACACCGCGCAGGGCAACAGCACAGCCACGCCGCCCGCACAAATGGCCGCCAGCCTTGCGGTAGCGCCCAGCGGGCTGGGCCACAGCTTTTGCAGCAGCGCGTACGCCGCCCAGGAGATCATGGCCGCCAAGATCCACGCGTCGCCAGCCACCCACTGCACACTACCCAGCGCCGTCCACTGCCCTTTGACGACGACGTGCACCACGCCGGTCAGCGCCACCGCGACGCCCAGCACCTGCAACCAGCGAAACCGCTCGCCCAGAAAGAGCACAGCACCCAGCGCGATCAGCACGGGACTGGCTGAGTAGATCAGCGCAATATTCATCGCCGCCGTGGTTTTGGCGCCTATGTAGACCCAGGCCCCGCAAACCAGCATGCCGCAAAAGCCCAGCACCACATACTGGTACCAGACGGCGGCAATGGCGAGACGTTGCGTCCACACCTCCTGGCGCGAGACGAAGGCCAGCAGCAAGCCCGCCATGGCCCAACGCCCAAGGGCCAGCGCATAGGGTTCGATGACGCCGGACGCGCGCCGGGCCACGATGTAGTTCACGGCCCATAGCGCCGGCACCAGCCACAGCGCCAGGCGCGCCAGGCGCTCCAGCCGTGCGAGCCGCGCCAGTTCCACCACCGCGGCGGCGTCAGGCGTCTGCAGTTGCGGCTGCAAAGGCGTTTCCGTGGGCCAGGGCCATCACCTCATGCGGCGGCGTGGTCTTCAGATGGTGGTCACTCCACACCTGGCGCCAATGCCGCGAGCCCGGCATACCATGGCGCAGGCCCAGCATGTGGCGGGCGATGTGGCTCCACGGTGTGCCGTGTGCGGCCGCCTCGCGGGCCATGTAGTCCACCATGCGCTGCTCCACCGATTCACGGGTGATATCGATTGGTGCTTCGCCATAAAACGTGGCGTCCCACTCGCTCAGAATCCAGGGGTTGTGGTAGGCCTCGCGGCCGATCATGACGCCATCCACCTGCTGCAATTGCTCGGCCGCCAACGCGTTGGTGTTGATGCCGCCGTTGATGGCGATGGTCAGGTGCGGGAACTCACGTTTGAGCTGATGCACCAACGCATACCGCAGCGGCGGCACCTCCCGATTGGCCTTGGGGCTCAAGCCCTTGAGCCAGGCATTGCGCGCGTGCACGATGAAGACCTTGCAACCCGCCTCGCTGACGGTGCCGACGAAATCGCGGACAAATTCATAACTCTCGGTCTTGTCGATGCCGATGCGGTGCTTGACCGTGACCGGCACATCCACCACATCGACCATGGCCTTCACACAGTCTGCCACCAGTTGCGGCTCGGCCATCAGGCAAGCGCCGAACGCGCCGCGCTGCACGCGTTCGCTGGGGCAGCCGCAGTTCAGGTTGATCTCGTCATAGCCCCACTCCTCGCCCAGCTTGGCGCAGCGCGCCAGGTCGGCCGGCTCACTGCCACCCAGTTGCAGGGCGACGGGGTTTTCTTCCGCGTTGAAGCGCAGATGCCGCGCAACATCGCCGTGGATCAGCGCGCAGGTGGTCACCATCTCGGTGTACAGCAGGGCATTCTTGCTCAGCAGGCGGTGAAAGTAGCGGCAATGGCGGTCAGTCCAGTCGAGCATGGGGGCGACGGACATGCGCCACGGGTTGGGTTCGGACATTTTTCTGCGGAATCGGGGAGATACGGTGATTTTCGCAGATTGAGTGCAATGCTGAGGTCGATGGGATGACCGCAGTGCCGAGTTCAATCCGTGCTTGCCTGCATTTGAAACGCGTCCAGTCGTTGACTTAGTGTTAAGAGCACACATATACTTAGCGTGTGATATACACATACCAATACGCCAGAGCGGCACTTACGGTCGACTGCGTCATCTTCGGTTTTGACGGCGAACGCCTCCAGCTGCTGTTCATCAAGCGCGCACTACCCCCTTTTCTCGGCGCCTGGGCCTTGCCCGGCGGTTTTGTTCATGTGGACGAGTCCGTGGAGGACGCGGCTCAGCGGGAACTGAAGGAAGAGACCGGGCTTAGCGACGTCTTTCTGGAGCAGCTCTACACCTTCGGGCAACTGGGCAGGGATCCACGCGAGCGGGTGGTAAGCGTGGCCTACTTTGCACTGGTCAACCGCTTTGCGCACACCCCACAGGCAGCAACAGACGCCGCAGATGCCCGGTGGTTTGCCATGCCGGATTTGCCCGCTCTGGCGTTTGACCATGCGCAAATCGTGGATGTGGCTTTAGACCGCCTGCGCGGCAAGCTGCGTTATGAGCCCATCGGGTTTGAGTTGCTACCCAGGAAATTCCGCCTATCACAGCTTCAGTCGTTATACGAAGCTGTGCTGGGGAAGACGTTGGATAAGCGGAATTTTCGCAAGAAGGTCTTGAGCCAAGACTTGCTGATACCACTAGAGGAAACGCAGCGTGACGGCGCCCACAGGCCAGCGCAACTTTTCCGCTTCGACACTAAACGCTACCAACAATTTAAAAAGAAAGGCTTTAGCTTCGAACTATGAACACACCAATTCACCACTGCGTCCGCACTTCTTAGGGCGAATTACCGATGAAAGCTATTCTTCAAAGCGCCTACGGCGAGCCAGCTACAGTCTTGTCACTCGGTGAGATTGCGAAGCCCATACCAAAAAAAGGCGAGGTTCTGGTGCGGGTGCGTGCAGCGTCGGTGCATGCCGATGTGTGGCATGTAGTCAGGGGATGGCCCTATCTGCTTCGCATCATGGGGAACGGCTTCGCCAGACCCTCGAACCCTGTGCCCGGAACCGACACGGCAGGAGTTGTTGAATCGGTTGGGGACGGTGTAACGCGTTTCAAGGTTGGTGACCCGGTGTTTGGCGAGTGCGTCAAAGGGTTTCAATGGGCCAACGGGGGCGCCTTTGCAGAGTATGTCGCCGCTCCTGAGGACGCTTTGGCCCTTAAACCCGATAACGTCACGTTCGAACAGGCAGCCAGTGTGGCTACTCCAGGTCTGATTGCATGGCACAACCTGATGGGACACCGACTCTGGCGCACCGGTCAGCATGTACTCATCAACGGCGCGGGGGGTGGGGTGGGATCCATTGCGCTGCAATTGGCCAAAGCCCATGGCGCCACGGTAACTGCCGTAGAGCACACCAGCAAACTGGCCATGGTCCGTGCGCTCGGTGCCGACCATGTGCTGGACTACACACGAGACGACCCCACGCAGGGTGGCGCCCGTTACGATTTCATTCTGGACGTGGCGTCCACCTTAAAGGTCAATGACTGCGCCCGTGTTTTCAACCCCGGCGGGATCTACATTTTGATAGGCCATGACCATTACGGTGCACATGGTTCCAAAATCTTGGGCCGCGGTGTCAAGGCCATGTTGAACCTGGCTCTGCGCACCCCATTCAATCCGCACCTGGTCAAGCTCAACATGACGGCGCCAGACAAGCACATCGGCATGGCGCTTTTGGCCGATCTCATGGCCAACGGCCAACTCACGCCGTTGGTCGATCGAGTTTTTTCGCTGGCCCAAGCGCCAGAGGCCATGGCATATCTCCAGTCGGGTCGGGCCCTGGGGCGTATCGTTTTGGTCCCATGACTGGCCCAATTAAATGCAATGTTTGACGGCACCAACGGTGCATCCGACAAATGTTCTGGAAAGACGATGCAGTTAGTGCACTGATGTCTTGCAGCTTTGTCCTTGCCTGCTACACGCGCCCGGGGCAAGCGCTTCCTCGATTCAGAGCGTTTGTCTGATCTAGATCAATACACGCTCAAGTAGGTCTAACTACTATAGATTCATAAGAAATGAATCTTTAATAGTTTAGTAACCGCTACTGGAGCAAACATGACAAACACCGTTCCCAGCGCTACGCTGGATCTTCGCGGCATTTCACTGAGCAGTCGTTACGGCGAAACGCGCCGCGCTTTGAAACACTTGCCGGATGGTGGCGCGCTGGAGCTGGTTTCGGACCGGGACCCACACCCTATTCAGTCAAGTTACCAACTTGAATTTCCGAATCGCCCCCCATGGGTATACCTAGACTCAGGACCGTCTCTATGGCGCGCGACGCTCAGCAAGCCAGTGCCGTATGGGCTGGACAAGGGTTCAACCTGCTGCGGTTCCTGCAGCTGCGATTAGCCGAGCGTTTACTTCACCATTTTTTCAGGAGTTCACATGAAATCGAACAACAGGCTCTGGCGATGGCTGGGGCTTATCTTTGTACTTTCGTTTGGTGCGTTAGGGTTCTTGGGCTACCAGATTTATTTGACTGCGCCTCCTATCCCCAAGGCAGTTGTCACCACAGGTGGTGAGGTCCTCTTCACTGGTGAGCAGATCCAGGCGGGGCAACAGGCCTGGTTGAGTGCGGGTGGACAGCAATTGGGCACAGTCTGGGGCCATGGCGCCTATGTCGCTCCGGACTGGTCGGCGGACTGGCTGCATCGCGAGGCAACATTGCTGCAAACACTGCGGACCGAACAGTACTTTCCCGATCCTTCCAAGCTTTCGGTGACAGACAAGGCCGCCGTACAGGCCGGCCTGCAAGAGGAAATGCGGCACAACGGCTACGACGAGGCCACCCAGGTGCTCACGGTGTCCAAGCTGCGTGCGACCGCCATCCGGGAAACCGCCGACCACTACGACGCCCTGTTTGGAAGTGATCCAAAGCTGGCGAGTCTGCGCGAGCAATATGCCATGAGCGACGGCGTGCTGCCGGTCAAGGCAGACCGCCAGGCGCTCACGGCCTTCTTTTTCTGGACGTCATGGGCGGCCACTACCGACCGCCCCGGCGAAACCGGCCTGTCCTACACCAGCAACTGGCCGCACGAGCCACTGGTGGGCAACACCATGAGCACGTCAGCCGCCATGTGGTCCATGGTGAGCATCGTGTTGCTGATCGCCGGTATCGGTGCGATCGTCTGGTTCCACGGTGCCCAGTCGCATGAGGGCGAACTCACACCGCCCAAGGTGGACCCCTTCATTGCCGTCACGGCGACTCCTTCGATGAAGGCAACACGCAAATACTTCTTTGCCGTGATCGGGTTGATGCTTTTGCAAATCGGTATGGGCGCCATCACGGCGCACTATGCGGTGGAGGGCCAGTCCTTCTTTGGCATCCCGCTGGGCCAGGTTTTGCCGTATGTGGTCAGCCGCACCGTGCATACCCAGGTTGGCATTTTCTGGATTGCCACCGCATGGCTGGCTACTGGACTCTATATCGCACCGCTGCTGTCGGGGCACGAGCCCAAGCTTCAGAAGCTCGGCGTCGATGTTCTGTTCTGGGCGCTGATAGCCATCGTTGTCGGCTCCACGGTGACAGGCTGGGTTGGAGGCCTGCAGCATGCGGGCGTGGACTTCAGCTTCTGGATCGGCAACCAGGGCCTTGAATACACGAGCATGGGTCGGGTGTGGCAGATCTTGCTATTTGTGGGGCTGCTGTTCTGGTTGTTGTTGCTCGGCCGGGCCTTATGGCCAGCATTGAAAAAACCATCGGAGAGCCGCGGCCTGATTGCCATGGTGTTCCTGTCGGCAAGCTGTATCGGTGGCTTCTACGCCAGCTCTTTGATGTGGGGTCAACACACCCACTATTCCATGGTCGAATACTGGCGCTGGTGGCTG
Organism: Rhodoferax sp. ZS1R8; assembly: GCF_056521325.1. NCBI lineage: Bacteria > Pseudomonadati > Pseudomonadota > Betaproteobacteria > Burkholderiales > Comamonadaceae > Rhodoferax > Rhodoferax sp. ZS1R8. The sequence continues at coordinate 8,940 of NZ_JBWMBA010000005.1, forward strand.
GTGCACCTGTGGGTGGAGGGCTTCTTTGAAGTATTTGCCACCGCAGTCGTCGCGCTCATCTTCACCCGGCTGGGCCTGGTACGCACCAGCAGTGCCAACCGTGCCATCGTCGCGGAGACTATCGTCTTCCTGTTCGGCGGCATCCTTGGCACCCTGCACCATCTGTACTTCACGGGCACACCGACATCGGTGATCGCCGTGGGCTCCGTGTTCTCCGCGCTGGAGGTAGTGCCCTTGGCCATGATTGGACTGGAGGCCTTGCAAACCTGGCGCCGTGCGCAAGGCGCGCCGTGGATGCAGGCTTACAAATGGGTCATCATGTGCTTTGTATCTGTGGGCTTTTGGAACACGGTGGGCGCCGGTGTATTGGGCTTCGCCATCAATCCTCCCGCATCGCTGTATTACGTGCAGGGTCTGAACATGACGGCGGCACACGGGCATGCGGCGCTGTTTGGTGTCTACGGTATGTTGGGCATCGGGCTCATGCTGTTCTGCTTGCGCGGTCTGTATGCCCGGCATTTGCATGTAGACCGATTCCTGAAGCCCGCATTCTGGTGCTTGAATCTCGGCCTTGGCATGATGGTGTTCATGTCCTTGTTGCCCGCAGGTATCTACCAGGCGTGGGCCAGCATGGACAAGGGCATGTGGTATGCGAGATCACCCGAAATCATTCACTCCAAGGTCATGGAGACTTTGGTATGGCTGAGGGTGCCGGGCGATGTGGTGTTCGCAATAGGCGGCTTGCTGCTGGCCTGCTATGCCGTCCAGCTGCTGCGTACACCCAAGCCACAATACGAAGCAGGCAGAAATCAAACTGCTGCAGTACGTAACTGAACCTATGCCGCTTGCCAGAGTTTGCCGATGAAATTGACCAACTTTACCGACTACAGCCTGCGCGTTCTCATCTTTTTGGCGACAGTCCCCGACAGGCGCGCCACCATCGCGGAGATCGCACAGTCTTTTGGAATTTCGGAAAGCCACCTCATGAAAGTCGTGCACTTCCTAGGCCAGCACGGCTGGTTAGCCAATGTCCGTGGCAAGGGGGGTGGCCTGCAGTTGGGCCTACCCAAAGAGCAAATTGTGATCGGAACCGTGGTTCGCGCGACTGAAGGGACTGACCTTCCGGCCGAATGCTTTGGGTCGGAGCCCGACAGCTGCGTAATCGCCAAGATTTGCCGCCTGCGCGGCGTGCTGCGCGATGCCGTGGCTGCTTTTTACGAAGTATTGGACGCATATACCCTGGCGGACTTGGTGCAAGACCGCACCGCACTGACAAAGATGTTGCGCATCCAGCTTGTTGTATGAGTACGGTGCTACGACAGGGCCCCGCTACTCTACCTGACTGATTGCTTGATTGATACCCACATAGGGACTACTCCACCCTCAAATCCATACACGTTGTGACTTCTAGTTGATCTGGATCAAGGTGCTACAGAGTGACCCTCTTTACTATAAAGATTCATTAAGAATATTTTTTTAGCTGCGCCAATCTGTGGCGCAAACCAAGGAGTAAAGCGTGAGCCAGTCCATGAAAAACATGCTTGCCAGCGCGCTCATTGCGCTAGGCTTTACCGGTGCCCTACTGGCATCCGCCGTGCAAGCAGCTGAAAAGCCTGTTGCGACCAGATCCCCTGGCGACTTTGGTCCACCACAAGGTGCACCCATACACGCGGTGCTGACCAGCCCGCCCCATGTGCCACCACCCACCAACCGCAAATACCCGGCCAAAGTGATTGTGGAGCTGGAAGTGGTCGAGAAAGAAATGCCGATTTCTGAGGGCGTGTCGTACACCTTCTGGACATTTGGCGGCACCGTGCCCGGTAGCTTCATCCGCGTGCGCCAAGGCGATACCGTGGAATTCCATTTGAAGAATCACCCCGACAGCAAGATGCCCCACAACATCGACCTGCACGGCGTCACCGGCCCCGGTGGCGGTGCGGCGTCCAGCTTCACGGCGCCTGGCCACGAATCGCAGTTCACTTTCAAGGCCTTGAATGAAGGCATTTACGTGTACCACTGCGCCACCGCACCGGTGGGCATGCACGTGGCCAACGGCATGTATGGACTGATCCTTGTAGAACCACCACAAGGCCTGCCCAAGGTGGACCACGAGTATTACGTGATGCAGGGTGACTTCTACACCACCGGTAAGTACCGCGAGAAAGGCAAACAGCCCTTCGACATGGAAAAGGCCATCGACGAAAGGCCCACCTATGTGTTGTTCAACGGTTCCGAAGGTGCGCTCACCGGCGACAAGGCCATCACGGCTAAGACGGGCGAGACCGTGCGTCTGTTCGTAGGCAATGGCGGACCTAACCTGGTGTCGAGCTTCCACGTGATTGGTGCGATCTTTGACGAAGTGCGCTACGAAGGCGGCAGCAATGTGCAGAAGAACGTGCAGACCACCTTGATCCCGGCCGGAGGTGCGGCCGTCGTCAAGTTCAAGACCGTGGTGCCTGGCAGCTATGTGTTGGTCGACCATTCGATCTTCCGTGCGTTCAACAAGGGGGCGCTGGCAATCCTGAAGGTCAACGGACCCGAGAACAAGGCCATCTACTCCGGTAAGGAGCTGGACTCGGTCTATCTGGGTGGCCGCTCGCAGGCCAATATGACAGCCGTGACCACCGCAACCGCCAACGCCGCCAGCGGCAAGCTGACCGTGCAAGACCAGGCACAGGCCGGCAAGGCGCTGTTTTCTGGCACCTGCTCGGTGTGTCACCAGGCCAATGGCGCGGGCTTACCGGGCGTTTTCCCACCACTGGCCAAATCTGACTTTCTGGCGGATATAGGACGCGCCATCAAAGTGGTGCTGCATGGCCTAAGCGGCAAGGTCACTGTAAATGGCGCTCCCTACGAATCGGTGATGCCGCCCATGAATCAGCTCAATGATGACGAGGTGGCCAACATCCTGACCTATGTACTCAACGAATGGGGTAACCCCGGCGGCCACGTGTCGGCCGATGATGTGAAAAAGGTGCGTGCTGCCAAACCCGGTGTGGCAACCCAGGCCGAGCATTGATCCGCCGAGCCGCCCACCAGGAACGCAGCGATGGCGCACCATCACAGCCGCAGTGACCGTTACCCCCGCGGGTGGCGCCACTTGCTGCTTGCGGTGGCACTGGGCTCGAGTCTTGCGGCGCAGGCCGCGGGCTACGCAACCCTGCCCAGTGGCACGCTCACCAGCGTTCTGGCCAACGATGCGGACAAAGAGCCTTCGCCGGTCGCATCGTTTTCCATGCGCACAACACCCGTTACGCAGGCAGAGTTTCTGAAGTTTGTACAAACCCGTCCAGAGTGGCAGCGTGGTACCGTCGCACGCACCTTTGCCGACACCGGTTATCTGAAAGACTGGTCTGCGCCGCAGGGTTTGGGCAGTCAGGCCACAGGCCTGCAACCGGTGGTCAATGTCAGCTGGTTTGCCGCCCAGGCGTTTTGCGAAGCCGAGGGCTACCGCCTACCCACGTGGCAAGAGTGGGAATATGCCGCGGCGGCCGACGCCACGCGCCGCGATGCCCGCGCAGACCCGGCCTGGCGGGCTCGTATCCTCAACTGGTATGCCAAGGCCGCCACCCAAGCCCTGCCGGACGTGGGCACGCAAGCCAATGTTTTTGGCGTGCGTGATCTGCATGGTTTGATCTGGGAATGGGTGGACGACTTCAATGCGCTGCTGGTCAGCCCCGACAGCCGGTCGCAAGACGACCCCGACAAATTGAAGTTTTGCGGCGCAGGCGCCATCAGTCTGCAGGACCGCGAAAACTACGCCGTGCTGATGCGCATTGCACTGCTGTCTTCGCTCAACGCATCCGACAGCACCAGCAGCCTGGGCTTCCGCTGTGCGCGCCCTCTACCTCAGGACTCACCATGAACATTCTTTCCATATCAACGGTGCGCCATCTGCGGGCCTGTCTCTTCGTCGCGTTGGCATTGGGCATAAGCCCGTTGGCGGGAGCCACCGATGCCCCAACAAGCTTGCCCACCGATTCCATTTACCAGTTGAAAGCGCAAATGACGGACCAGGCGGGCAAGTCCTTCACCACTGCGGAGCGCCGTGGCCACCCCGTGCTGGTGGGTATGTTCTACACCTCTTGCAAATTCGTCTGCCCGATGCTTGTGGATGCCTTGCGCGAAACCGAGGCTAAGCTGACACCGCAAGAGCGTGCCAAGATGGGGGTCTTGTTGGTCACCATTGATCCGGCACGCGACACCGTGGCCGTGCTCCAACGCACGGCCACGGAGCGTGGTCTGGACCCGGCACACTGGACCGTGGCCCGCACCGATGCCAAGACCACGCGCAAGCTGGCGGCCGTGCTGGGCGTGCAATACCGGGCGCTGCCCAATGGTGACTTCAACCACAGCACGGATCTCATCCTGCTCGACAGCGAGGGTCGCATCGCCGGGCGCACTGCACAACTGAGCGGCGCCGACCCCGCGTTTGTGAAGCTGGTGAAGACTGCGGTCCAATAGGCAGCAGGCAGCAACGCCCAACATACTAGCCATGGCGCACATTCCGCTCATACAAATCAACGCGCCCAAGTCCTTGAAACCTGTGACTGTGCACACCTGCTGGAGCTGGCGCAACTTGGTGCTCGCGCCGCACCGCCTTGGTTTCTTTCTAGGGTTGTTGGTGCTCGTCTGCGCAAGCGGCTGGTGGACACTGGTGCAGTGGGCCCGATGGATGCCCGCCATTGACCTCAGTTACGCCGTCTCACCCACTCTGGTGCATGCAAGCGTGATGGTGTTCGGCTTTTTACCACTTTTTTTCAGTGGCTTTCTGTTCACTGCCGGTCCCAAATGGCTCAATGTGGATCCACCTCCGATCCTGCATTTGTTAACCCCATTGTTTTTACAGGTGGCTGGCTGGCTCTGGTGGTTGGTGGGTGCCCATGTGCATGCGCGTCTGGCAGAAAGTGGCCTTATCCTGGCGGCACTGGGTTTTTGCTGGATGGCGGCCATGTTCGGGCGTCTGGTGGTCCGTAGCCAGGTACCCGACCGCATCCATGCGGGTTTGATCGCACTGGCATGCGCCGTAGGTTGTGTGAGCCTGATCGGTTTATGGGTCAGTCTGATGCTTGGCGCGCAAGATGCTGCGCGTGCCTGGGTGTACACCGCTTTGTGGGGTTTCGTGGTGTTGGTTTTTGTCACTGTAGCGCACCGCATGATCCCGTTCTTCACCTCCAGTGCCATGCCCATGGTTGCGCTGTGGCGGCCATTCTGGCTGTTATGGCTCATGGTCGGCATGGTGAGCGTAGAGGCGTCTTCTGCCTGGTTTGAATTGGCGTGGTCCAACAGTAGCTTGGGCGCTGTCTGGTTGACGCTGCTGGGGGGCCTTGAGCTGCTGGTGGGTGGGCTGTTGGTCTGGCTGGCGGGTGTGTGGGGCTTGGTACAAAGCCTCAAGAATCGTTTGCTGGCCATGCTGCACGTGGGCTTTGTCTGGCTCGGGCTGTCCTTGGTTTTGTCTGGCGCCACGCGCTTGTTGGCGCAGTTCCAGCATACACCTGTATTGCCGCTGGGTGCCTTGCACGCGACCACCATGGGCTGTCTGGCCTCGCTCACGCTGGCGATGGTGACACGCGTTTCCTGCGGTCACAGTGGTCGCGCGCTTGTGGCCGATGGTTGGGTATGGTCGCTGTTTTGGGCGCTGCAATTGGCCACACTCATGCGCATTGCCGCGAGCGTTCAATCACCAATGGCCCTATGGCTATTGCCTGCCTCCGCTCTGCTTTGGCTGGTGGTGGTTACTCTGTGGGGTTCGCGTCTGGGTTCGTGGTTCGGGCGTGCCCGTGCCGATGGAAAACCGGGGTGACATGGTGTTGCCTGGTTTTCACTCACCCGCAGCCGGCTTTGAGCAGCCGTTTGAATTGCTCAGCGCCTGCCATGAACGTGTACACCGCACGCTGGCACTGTTAGAGCGTTTGCAGAAGCACCTTCTACAGCATGGCTGCGATGAACAGGCCCGCCAAGCAGCATTGGATGTCTTGCGCTACTTTGATGTCGCCGCACCACTCCACCATGAGGACGAGGAGTTGCACGTATTCCCGCCGCTTTTGAGGTCTGCAACGCCCGAGATCAAACAGCTCGTGCGGAAGCTGCAGCAGGATCATCAGCTGATGCAATTGCTATGGGCGCCTGCCCGCTCCGTGCTGCGTCAAGTGGCTGAGTGCGAAACCAGTAGTTGGTATGCTTTTACTCCCATACAAACGGTCGCACTGCAACAGTTTTCTGGTCTGTACGCCCACCATATCGAAGCCGAAGAGCAGCTTGTTTACCCCTGTGCAAAAGATCACCTGACATCTGAGGAGATACAAGCCATGCAGACCGACATGATGCAGCGCCGTGGTGTGGATACAAAAGGCCACAACAACACCCAACGACGCTGACGTAGATCAATCGCCGCCCGGCATTTCTCCGTCAATATGCATTGGCTATAGAGCCATTCACCCGTTCAATTTTTTTGGAGATCCATTTCTATGTCAAATCGCCGCAATTTCTTCATGCAAATCAGCGCCATCGGCATCGCGCTTGGCTCAGCACACGTGTCGGCACAGGGGGCCATGGTTTCAGAGACAGATGCACAGGCTGCCGCACTGGGATACAAAGCGGACGCGAGCAGAGTCGACAAAGTCAAATTCCCCAAATACGCAGCAGATCAGTATTGTGGCAATTGCGCCTTGTACCAAGGCATACCCGTTGACGCCTCAGCGGGTTGTCCACTATTTCCGGGCAAGCAGGTTGCGGGCAAGGGCTGGTGTAGCGCTTGGGCCAAGAAAGCGTGAGTGGAGGTTCTGCGTAAACCAGGAGATCGGGACTCCTCACTAATATTGTTCTGCGAAATTGACCGAACCCGGCGCATCGCCTACAGTGCGCACAGGCATCCGGGACTAGACCGGTCCTTGCCTGATAAATCAGCACTTCGGCCCTAGCAAAGAACATAAAACATGAGCAAACTGTCCCTACTCGATCTTGGTTTCTTCATCGCAGAGACCGAGGCCAGCCCCAAACATGTAGCCGGTTTGCTGATCTTCAAAAGGCCGCCCAAGTCCACCCCTGCGTTTGCGAAAAATCTGTTCAAGGAATATCTGGCCGCCAACGACGTCAAGCCGCCATTCAACCGGGTCATCCAGTTCACGATGGGTTCATGGCCCTATTGGCAGCCGGTAGAGAAGCTGGACATGTCGCAACACGTGTTCTTCCACACCATGCCCAAGGGCGGCAATGACCGGGCGGCGCTGTACGCCTTCGTGTCCCGGTTGCACACCCCCATGCTGGACCGCAGCCGCCCGCTGTGGGAGGTGCATGTGATCGACGGCCTGCCCGACGGCAAGTTTGCGCTGTACCAGAAGATGCACCACGCCTATGCCGATGGGGTGACCATGGCGCGCTGGACGGCTGAGTGCTACTCCACCTCACCGACCGACATGGACCAGACGCCGGTATGGACTCAAAAGCATGGCGGCCATGGCGGCAGCCGGGGTGCCCGGGCCAAACAGGAACTGCTGCAGGTGACCTGGAAAGAGGTCACCGGCAACACCCGGCGCTTCCTGGGCATTGGCCGCCTGGCGGCCATGTTGCTGCTGGAAAGCGTCAAGCTGACCAAGAATGCCATCGCCCTGCCCTTTGTCTCCAGCGCAAAGACGCCGCTGACCGGCCAGGTCACATCGGGCCGCCAATTTGCGACGGCCGGCGTGTCCATGGAGCGCGTCAATGCCATCCGCACACGCACCCGCTCCACGCTGAACCACATCGCGCTGACCTGCCTGGACGGCGCACTGCGCCGCTACCTGCAAGACCAGGGCGTGGAGTTGCGCCGCCCCATCACCATCCAGATGCCGGTGAACCTGCGCAAAGAGGGCGAGAAGACCGCGGGTAACAAGATCGGCATCATCCAGGTGGAGCTGTCCCCCCCCACGGACGACCCCTATGTGCGCCTGCGCAACATCGGCTACAGCCTGCGCAATGTGCGCACCATGGTCGACAGCGTGGCGCCCGAGGCGATCGAGTCCTACACCATCATCACCGGCCTCGTTGCTCAGATTGCCGAGACGCTCAAGCTCAGCAACAAGATGCCCCCCATGGGCAACACGCTGGTATCCAACGTGCCAGGCCCCAAGGAGCACCTGTACATCAAGGGTGCGCGTATGGAAGAGATGCACCCCATCAGCACGCTGCCGCCCAGCAATTTGCTCAACATCACACTATTCAGCTACGCGGGTGACTTGTTCTTTGGGTTGATTGCGACGGACGAGCTGCCCAATCTGGAACGTCTGGGGGTGTATGTGGAAGAAGCATTCGCAGAGTTGGAAGCCTCAGTGCGCGACGCGCACATTTAGAAAAATTAGGTAACACACCACGGCGCCGTGTTGTGTGCCAAGGCCATCCACAAAGCCCAGCCCGAACTCGCGGCTAGCGCAGCGCCCGCCAGGCGTACTCCCCATTGACTGCTGCCTGGGGTAGCGCGCGAACCGCGCAGGCGCAGCCATAGCAGTGGCCCCAAAAACATCGTGACGCTGGTACCCAGTGCAAACAGCGCCATTACCAGTGCGCCGCCACCCACACTGCCGGCCAGAGCGGCTACCATCAGCGCCGAATACAACAGGCCACAGGGCAGCAGTGCCCACAGGCTGCCAAGCAATAAAGGGGCACCTGCTCCCCCAGCACCTGCGAAAGATCGGGCGCGAGCCCACACTTTGCGGGCACCACGCTCCAGCCACACCGGTTGGCGGGCCTGCACCAGTAGCACCATCCCCAGCACGAAGTCAGCCACATGGAACATGGACCACACGGGCCGCAGCGCAGCCGACTGCACGGTCAACCAGCCCAAACCCTGCAATGAGGCAGCCGCCAAGCCACCCAGCACGGAATAACCCAGCACCCGGCCCAGCTGGAACAGCAGCAGCGCTGACTGTTTGCGCGGGCCTGCGGCCTGGCCTATACCGGCACAAACCGCGCCGCACATGGCCACGCAGTGCGGCCCACCCACCAAGCCCATCAACATTGCGGTGACCACCAGAGAACTCTGCATGCAGCGATGGTCTTCCTAGATGATCTTGGAGAAGCGGGCCCGCGTGCGGTCCAACTGAAGGTAGCGGTCGAACACCATGGCAATAGCACGCACAAAAAACCAGCCTTGCGGCGTGACCTCGATCCCTGCCGTATCCACACGCACCAAACCTTGATCCGCCAGCGGTTGTAGCGATTCGAGCTCCTTGGCAAAGTAGCTGCGAAATTCCAGCAGATGCGCCGCTTCGACGGCTTCAAACTCTAGCTGCCCCTGGCACATCAGCGCCATGATGACGGCGCGGCGCACCAGGTCATCACGGGTCAGCGCCAGGCCGCGCACCACCGGGAAGCGCCCCTGGTCCAGGTAATCGCAATACTCTTCCATGGACTTGGCGTTCTGGCTGTATGTCGCGCCAATGTGGCCAATGGCCGACACGCCCAGACCAATCAGGTCGCAATCGGGCTGCGTGCTGTAACCCTGGAAGTTGCGGTGCAGCCGCCCTTGTCGCTTGGCAATGGCCAATGCGTCCTCTGGCAGCGCAAAGTGGTCCATGCCAACATACACATACCCGGCTTTGCGAAAGGCCTCCAGCGAGCGCGACAACATGGACAGTTTGGCACCGCCACTGGGCAACTCCACGATCGCAATGCGCCGCTGCGGCTTGAAGCGTTCGGGCAAATGGGCATAGGCATACAGCGCAATACGGTCCGGGCGCAGGTCATTGATTTGGGCCAGGGTGCGGTCAAAGGATTCAGGGCTTTGGCGCGGCAAGCCATAGATCAGGTCCACATTGATGGACTCAAATCCCCGCGCACGAGCCGCCGCTACGAGGGCAAATACCTGTTCAGCCGGTTGCACCCGGTGTACGGCTTGTTGCACGGCGGGGTCAAAGTCCTGCACGCCAAAGCTCAGGCGGTTAAAGCCCAGCTCGGCCAGAGTGTCCAGCCGCGCCGCATCGACGGTGCGGGGGTCAACCTCCACGGAATACTCGCCACCGGGCGCCAGGGCGAAACTGCGCCGCAGCATGGCCATCAGTTCGCCCAGCTCGGCATCGGTCAAAAATGTGGGGCTGCCCCCGCCCAGGTGCAACTGGCTGATGGTCTGGCCCAGACCCAGGCGCTGGGTGTGCAGATCCACCTCGCGGCTTAAGTAGCGCAGGTACGGTGCGGCGCGGTCATGGTGTTTGGTGATGATCTTGTTGCAAGCGCAGTAGTAGCACAGCGATTCGCAAAACGGAATGTGCACATAGACCGACAGCGGCAAGGGCCGCGCAGCAATACCGTCGCGCCGGTGGTCCAGGGCGCGGGCGTAGTCAGCGGACGTGAATGCCTCCACAAAGCGGTCTGCGGTCGGAAACGAGGTGTAACGCGGGCCGGGCACGTCAAACTTCTTCAACAGCGCATCGGACACGGTTTCAGCGGCAAAGGTCATAAAAGCTCCCAACATGGGAGTGAACTGTGGCCCACATCCGCGCATCACATCTTGATATGCATCAAAGCCTGTTCAATGCCTATCAAAGGCTATACAGCCGAGGAGTAAACTGCAACGCACCCCCCCGCAAAAACACCCCATGCTTGACCACCCCTTTAGTCCATCGGCACCCAGCCACCCTGAACACCAGGGACTGAAGCCGGTCGGCATTGACGGTCACGTTATCAAAATTGCGTGCTCCAACTGCAACCTGCGCGAACTGTGCATGCCCCTGGGGCTGAGCCCCACCGAACTGGACCGTATCGATGAGGTGGTGGCCAGCCGGCGCAAGGTCAAACGCGGCGACACGCTGTTTCGCAACGGCGAAAAATTCACCAGCCTGTTTGCCATCCGCACTGGTTTTTTCAAAACCTGCACCACCACCGAAGACGGTAGGGACCAGGTCACCGGCTTCCAGATGGCGGGCGAAGTGATTGGCTTGGACGGCATCGTCAACGACGTCCACACCTGCAACGCCATTGCCCTGGAAGACTCCGAGGTCTGCGTCATGCCCTTTGACCGCATTGAAGAACTCTCGCGCGAGGTGAACGCCCTGCAACACCATGTGCACAAGATCATGAGCCGCGAAATCGTGCGTGAGAACGGCGTCATGCTGCTGCTGGGCAGCATGCGGGCCGAGGAGCGTTTGGCGGCATTCCTGCTGAACCTGATGCAGCGCCTGCATGCCCGGGGCTTCTCGCAGACTGAGCTGGTGCTGCGCATGACGCGTGAAGAAATCGGCAGCTATATGGGGCTGAAGCTGGAGACCGTCAGCCGCACCTTCTCCAAGTTTGTCGAAGACGGAATCATCGAAGTCAAGCAACGCCACATCCGCGTGCTCAACGGCGACGCACTGCGCAACATCGTCAGTACCAAGGCAGATTGCTAACAAGCATCCCTCAACGCTAGTCGTTCACTTCAACCCGTGGCATGGCCAGCAAGATGGTCAACCCGCCTGATACTGCGCTCACTGCCCAGAATATAAAAAATGCGGCCGAGTAAATAGCTTGGCGCGACCACTCGATCGACGTTCCAAACCAGTGCAAATCCTGCGGGTCCACCATCGCAAACACCAGCATCTGCAGCACACCCGCCATCAAAAAGGCGGGCCACATAATCCACATCAGGCGGTGGCGTAGCATGACGGCTACCTTGGCGCTTTCACGCCTGTAGCGGCATGGTTACGCGCTTGGGTGGCGGGCGCCAGGCTGGCCGGGTCGTCGCGCAGGGTCTTGTTGATCTCGATGCCCTTGCGGTAGTAGTCTTCCTCGATAACCGGATCCTGACCCACGGCGGCCAAATAGAAGGTGATGAAAGAAGCCACGACGACCACGGCCGGGCCTGAAATGACCAGCCATACGTGGCCGTACTGCCACCAGGGGGGTGGCAAAGGGGTGGCTGGCGTCTGGTTGGGGTGTTGCATAGAGCCTCCTGAATATGGAATCATTGGCGGGGAACAATAAACACAGACTTCTCAGCCACCCGCCCCACGGCGCTTTGGCCAGTAACCACAAAGTGGATGGTGTGTGAACCGGGTGTAGCCGCATCGGGCGGCGCCTGCACCCGCACGGCCACCCAGCGGGACTGCGTGGATGCGATGCTGACATCGGTGTCTGATACCACCGCCAAGCCCGGCAAACCTTCAACCGCAATGCCGAAGTTTTGTGTGGCCTCGGTCGCATTCATGATTTGCAGGCGGTAGACGTTTTCAATGCGTCCTGCTTCCACCATGCGCGCCAGCATGCCCCGGTCGCGCACCACGTCGACCTTGAACGGTGTGCGAAGCGCAAGGCTCACCACCATGGCCACTACTACTGCAGTCAGAATAGCCGAATAAATCAGCACCCGGGGGCGCAACACGTGGCGCAAGGTTTGGTTCTTGGTCCAGTGGTGCTTGATAGCGTTTTGTGTGGAATATTTGATCAAGCCCCTCGCATAGCCCATCTTGTCCATCACACCGTCACACACATCGGCGCAGGCCCCACACCCAATGCACTCGTATTGCAGGCCATCGCGGATATCGATGCCGGTAGGGCAAACCTGCACACACAGGCTGCAGTTCACGCAGGCGCCCAGATCTAGCGTCAGCAGGTCCGCCTTATGCGAGCGCCCGCCGCGCGGCTCTCCACGTTCTTCGTCATAGGTAACGGTCAGCGTGTCCGCGTCATACATGGCGCTCTGGAAGCGCGCGTACGGGCACATGTGCAGGCAAACCTGCTCGCGCATAAAGCCGGCATTGCCGTAGGTGGCCAGGCCGTAGAACACAGACCAGAAGACTTCCCACGAGCCCATCTGCAATTGCACAAACTCAGTTGCCAATTCATGGATGGGTGTGAAGTAGCCTACAAAAGTAAAGCCGGTCCACCCAGCCAACGCCAGCCACAGAAAGTGCTTGGCCAATTTGCGCAAGAACCGGTCAGCGTTCCACGGGCCTCCATCGCGCCGCATGCGCGCCGAACGGTCACCTTCGGTCTTCTTCTCCAGCCACAGGAAGATTTCGGTATACACGGTTTGCGGGCAGGCATAGCCACACCACAATCGCCCTGCCACCGCAGTAAACAGAAATAGCGACAGCGCGGAAATGACCAAAATACCCGTCAGGTAGATAAAGTCCTGCGGGTACAGCACCAGGCCAAAGATATAAAAACGCCGCGCGCCCAAGTCAAACAGCACGGCCTGGCGCTGGCCCCACTCCAGCCATGGCAAACCGTAAAACACCAACTGTGTCAGAAGCACCATGACCCAGCGCCAGTTGGTAAACAAGCCCGATACGCTACGCGGGTAAATCTTCTTGTGCGCTTCGTACAGCCACACCGTCTCCGCATCGGCATCCGCGGGCGGAGCTATCGGGCTCTTGTCCGGTGAGGCCGCAATCGGTATGAACCGGTGCTGCGGTGGTGAGGCGGTATCATCCAAAGGTGTGTCTTTCCGTGCCTGCGCCTACAGCGGCTTGGCGGCGGCTGTTTCGGTGTTGTTGTTGGACAAGCTCCATACATAGGACGCCAGCACCCGTATCTGGTCTGCTGTCAGCCGGTCCGCCTGGGCGGGCATCTGGTTGACCTTGCCGCCATTGACCATGGCTACTATCGCGTTTTCGCCAAACCCATGGAGCCAGATGGCATCGGTCAGGTTGGGCGAACCCAGCGCCTGGTTGCCCTTGCCATCCACGCCGTGGCAGGCTGCGCACACGCCGAACTTCTCTTTGCCCAACGCAGCGCGTACCGAGTCATGCGGACTCTTGGACAGGCTCAACACATAGTTGGCCAGGTTCTTCACATCGTCAGCACTGCCCACTGCAGCGCCCAGCGGCGGCATATTGCCGGTGCGACCCAATGTGATGGTCTCCTCGATCTTGTCAGGCGTGCCGCCGTGCAGCCAGTCGGCATCGGTCAGATTGGGGATGCCTTTGGCGCCCCGCGCATCAGAGCCGTGGCACTGCGAGCAGTTGTTCATGAACAGGCGCTCACCTATGGCATGGGCCTGGGGGTCGCGTGCGATGTCTTCTGGCTTCATGGTCGCAAACCGGGCGTACAGGGGCGCCACCTCCAGCTCGCCCGCAGCCACCTCTGCCTTGAACTCACCGATCTGCGTCCAACCCAGTGTGCCGGCGTAGCTTCCCAAACCGGGGTACAAAACCAAATAGCCCAGCGAAAACACAATCGTGATCACAAACAGCCAAGCCCACCAGCGTGGCAAAGGGTTGTTCATCTCGCGCAGGTCGCCATCCCACACGTGGCCAGTGGTGTTGTCGTCAGCCGTCATGGCACGGGCCTTGCCGCTGAACCACAGCAGCAGCAAGCAGGCCAGTATGCTGACCACGGTGACACCGGCTATGTAGATCGACCAGAAGTCGCTTGTAAAGTCGCTCATTTTTTCATTCCTTCGGGCTGCGCTCAGTCCTGCTCAAACGGCAGATTGGCGGCTTCTGAAAAATCGTCAGCACGGCGCTTGGACCAGGCCCACCACACGATGCCAATAAAGGTCACAAAACTGACCACGGTGGCGGCTGAGCGCAGGGTGTTGACGTCCAGGATGTCCATATGCATGTCGTCGCGTGCTATTTGAGGGCCAGACCCAGCACCTGCAGGTAGGCGATGGTGGCGTCCAGCTCGGTCTTGCCCTTGACGTCTTGCGTTGCCGTTGCGATTTGCGCGTCGGTGTAGGGCACGCCTACCCGGCGCAAGGCTGTCATGTGGGCAGACATCACGTCAGCATCCACCGGCGTCTTTTCCAGCCAGGGATAGGCCGGCATATTCGATTCGGGCACCAAGTCACGCGGGTCGGTCAAATGGGTGCGGTGCCAGTCGTCGCTGTACTTGCCACCCACCCGCGCCAGATCAGGCCCGGTGCGCTTGCTACCCCACTGGAAGGGGTGGTCATACACCGACTCACCGGCAACCGAGTAGTGGCCATAGCGCATGGTCTCGGCCCTGAAGGGACGGATCATTTGCGAATGGCAGTTGTAGCAGCCCTCGCGCACATAAATGTCGCGCCCCGCCAGTTGCAGCGCCGTGTAAGGCAATATGCCCCTGATGGGCTCGGTGGTGGACTTTTGGAAGAACAGCGGAACAATCTCCACCATGCCACCGACCAGCAGCACCAACAGAATCAGCACGATCATCAGAAAGTTATTGGTTTCGATTTTCTCGTGCGAGAAGCGTGAGTTTTCGTTGTTGTTGGCCATAGTGTCTTTCTCAGGCGTAAGCCAGGCCGGTGGGAACCTTGACGTCGACCGCACTCCCGGCGGTGGCCGTCTTCAGCGTGTTCCACAACATGATCACCATGCCCGACAGGTACAGCAGTCCGCCCAACAGACGCAGTGCGTAGAAGGGATAGGTGGCCTTGACCGATTCAACAAAGGTGTAGGTCAGCGTGCCGTCTGCATTGATGGCGCGCCACATCAGGCCCTGCATCACACCGGCAATCCACATGGCAGCGATATAGATCACGATGCCCACCGTGGCTGTCCAGAAATGCACCTCGATTGCCTTGACGCTGTACATCTGCTTTTGCCCAAACAGGCGCGGGATCAGGTAGTACATGGAGCCCATGGTCACCAAGCCCACCCAACCTAAAGCACCGGAATGCACGTGGCCCACGGTCCAATCGGTGTAGTGGCTTAGGGCGTTGACCGTCTTGATGGACATCATCGGCCCCTCGAACGTGCTCATGCCGTAAAAGGACAGTGACACGATCAGGAAGCGCAGGATGGGGTCGTCGCGCAGCTTGTGCCAGGCACCGCTGAGCGTCATGATGCCGTTGATCATGCCGCCCCAACTGGGCGCCAACAGGATCAGCGAGAACACCATGCCCACCGACTGCGTCCACTCCGGCAGCGCCGTGTAGTGCAGGTGGTGGGGACCGGCCCACATATAGGTGAAGATCAGCGCCCAGAAGTGGACGATGGACAAACGGTAGCTGTAGACAGGCCGCTCGGCCTGCTTGGGGATGAAGTAGTACATCATGCCCAGGAAGCCTGCGGTCAGGAAGAAGCCAACGGCATTGTGGCCGTACCACCACTGCACCATGGCGTCTTGCACACCGGCATAGGCGGAGTAAGACTTCATCCAGCCCGCGGGGATGGCCGCACTGTTGACCAGATGCAAAATCGCGACCGCCAGAAAAAAGGCGCCGAAGAACCAATTGGCCACATAAATGTGCTTGACCTTGCGAGTGCCTATGGTGCCAAAGAAGACAATACACATCGACACCCAGACGACGGCAATCAATATGTCAATGGGCCACTCCAGCTCGGCGTATTCCTTGCCTTGGGTGTAACCCATCGGCAACGAAATGGCGGCCGCCACGATGACCAGTTGCCAGCCCCAGAAGGTAAACGCTGCGAGTTTGTCGGAGAACAGGCGCACCTGGCAGGTGCGCTGCGCCACGTAATAGGCGGATGCAAACAAACCGCATCCGCCAAACGCAAAGATCACTGCATTGGTGTGCAACGGCCGCAACCTGCCGTAGCTGAACCAGGGTATGCCGAAGTTGAGCTCGGGCCAGGTCAGCTGCGCGGCGATGATGACCCCGACCAGCATGCCCACCACGCCCCAGACCACGGTCATGATGGCGAACTGCCGCACAACGGTGTCGTTGTAAACCGTCGCCTGTTGATTTGCAAAAGCCATTTGTGTTCTTCTCTAAATTGTTGAAGCTTGGTCAGGATTCTTGTTGGTCAGCGGCTTTTGCACCTTGACCCATGTCAAGGTCTGGTCAATGCACTGGCCATTCGTCAAGAATCTTTGAGGATGCGCTCGCCTTCGGCCTCGATGTCTTCAAACTGGCCGCGGTGGATGGCCCACCACAGCCCACCCAGGATGAAGAACACCAGCGCCACTGACAGAGGGATCAACAAGTACAGGACGTCCATCAGGTGGATTTCTCAGTAGGAGAAGGTAGTGATCGTGCCAGGCGCAAGGCGTTGAGGACTACCAAGAGCGAGCTGGCGGCCATGCCCAGCCCGGCCAACCACGCGGGCAGCAGCCCCATGACTGCGAGCGGCACACACGCTGCGTTGTAGAGCAGCGCCCACCACAGGTTTTGCCGCACAACTGCCATGGTGCTGCGTGCCATCCGCAGCGTGTGCACCACGGCCATTAATTGATCACCCAAGATCATAAAGTCAGCCTGGGCCTGTGCCAGCGGCGCGGCCTGGCCGAATGCGAACGAGGCATTGGCACCTGCCAGCACTGGCCCGTCGTTGAGGCCATCGCCCACCATCGCTACGGTGTGCCCATCTGCTTGCAGTTGACGTAAAAAGCTTAGCTTGTCATGCGGTGTAAAGGCGCCGTGTGCTTGGTCGATGCCGGCCTGTGCGGCCACGCGCCCGACCGATGCAACGCTGTCACCGGACAGCATATGGACGGACAGCCCCAAATCTGAGAGCACACGCACCACCTCCGCAGCCTGCGGGCGCAAGTCCTCTTGCAGGATGAAGCTCGCCAGCCAGCCTTGGTCATCTGACATGTGGACTTGCAAACCCGATACGCAGCGCGCGGGCACTGAACAGAAGCTGGCAGAGCCCAAGCGCAGGGCGACTTTGTGTGCATAGTCGCTGCCCGGACCTGTCGGTTGGGCCAGGCCGGCAACGCCCTCCCCTGCGCTCTCGGTCACGGCGTCGCAGGTCCATGGCGGTTGTAGTGTGGATGCGGTTTGCGAAGCCACCAACGCACGCGACACGGGGTGCAGCGAATGCCGCGCAAGGGCAACCGCCATGGCCATAGCCCGGTCCGCCGACACACCGGCGCGCGTCTCCACCGCAGCCAGCACCATGGCGTCGCGGGTCAAGGTGCCGGTCTTGTCAAACACTACGGTGTCCACCTGGGCCAATGCTTCCAGCCCCTGCAAGCGTCGCACCAGCACTCCGCCGCGTGCCAGGTTTCCCGCAGCGGCCAGCATCGCCGCGGGTGTCGCCAATGACAAGGCACAGGGGCAGGTCACCACCAGCACCGCTACCGCCACCATCAGCGCATGGCCGGGGTCACGCCCCCACCACCAGGCACAAGCACCCGCGGCAGCCACCAGCACGGCAATCAGAAACGGCTTGGCAAGCCGGTCCGCCAGCACCGCGCCCTGAGGTTTGGTGGCCGATGCGCTTTCCATCAGCGCCACGATCTGCGCAAAGCGGGTCGAAGCGCCCACGCGCTCTACCCGCAACTGCACCGTGCCGGTCACGTTGTGGCTGCCGGACCAGACCGCATCGCCCACGCGGCGTGCCAGTGGCCGGGATTCTCCGGTCAGCAGGGCTTCGTCGACCCGGGTTGCACCCAGAGTCAACACGCCATCGACGGTAAAGGTTTCGCCGGGGTGCACACGCAGTACATCACCCACCTCCGCGCGACGGGCCGCCACGCGCGCAAACTGGCCGTCGGCCTGCAGGCGCTCCACGCTGTCGGGCAAGCGGTTCATCAGCGCTTCCAGCGCACCGGCCGTGCGGTCGCGCAGGCGCAGCTCCAGCCAGCGCCCGGTCAGCAGGAAAAACACAAACATGGTCAGCGAGTCGAAATACACCTCACGACCAAAAACACCTTGTGGTTCAAAGGTGCCTGCTGTGCTGACGGCAAAGGTAATCGCAATGCCCAGTGCAATGGGCAGATCCATGCCGATGCGGGCGTGGGCCAGATCGCGCAGCGCGTTGCGAAAGAACGGACCGCAAGAGAACAACATCACCGGCAGCGCCAACACCCACGATGCCCAACGCAGCAGTTGCTCCATCTCACCGCTCAGGTCACCGGGCAGCGCAATGTAGGCCGGATATGCGTACATCATGACCTGCATCATGCACAGCCCTGCCACCAGCCAGCGCCACAGAGCCTGGCGCGTCTCCAGCTTGCGGCGCTCGCTGGCGAACGCGTCGTTCGCGGGCACCACAAGGTAGCCACCACGCTGCGCCGCCTGCATCCATACCGATGGCAGCACCGCATTGGCATACCAGACGACGGTGGCCCGGTGGCTGGCTGCGCCCACCTGCGCGCTGATGACACCGGGCACCTGACTCAGCGCGTCTTCAACCTTCAGCGAACAGGCCGCGCAGTGCATACCTTCAACGACAACGCTGGATTCCCAAAATCCCTCCCCCAACGCAGATGGGCGGCTGAACGCGCTCCACTCCTGCGGATCGTTCAGCAAGGCCAGTGCGTCCGCTGCGTAAGCAGGCGCAACCGCCTGTAGACAGGTGGGCGCCTTATCTGGCGGGCAATGTACTGGCGAGGCTGTAGACAGCGTGGCGATAGGACGCATGGAGCAAGTGTCGGGTTCTGGATCAAAGCAGCACTTGACCTAGATCAAACATCTGGTGATGTACGCCGCTCGCTCGGCAAAGCTTGGTCTGGATACGACGTTGCAGCGGCACAAGACGCTCAAGTAATAGGTATTCACATGGGTCACTTGTGCTTCAACTTTGTTGGCCAAAAACACAATACCGCTTCCCTACTTAACCAACAGGCTAGCACCCATGAAACCGTTACAGTTTGTATCACTTTTTTCCACATCATTTCTTACCGCAACCCTGGTGGCATGTGGCGGCGGCAGTGGCGCTGAAGGCGCTGTGGATACCGCCGGCCAATCCATGGTCAAACCAGAGGGCACTTTGTCCGCAAGCATGCAAACTGAAGGGATGGTTACGCCGCGCGCCGGCATCGGCATAACCGGCCTGAGCTACTACGACCGCAGCTTCGCCATGGCCGATCTTGGCTTGCAATCCGAGTTGCGCGGCATGGACTGGTCGTACAACGTGGCTGCTGATAGCAACGGAAATCCTGGCCGGGATTTTCAGCTCATCTACTCGGCAACCAACATTGCTGCAGGCACCTACAAGCTTGCGTTCAATGGCCGCGCCACTGTGAAGTCAGGTGGAGCCGGCACAGTGCAAAACGCACTGTACGATGCCAAAACCAACCTGACCACAGCCGACGTGGTGCTGCCCAGCAACGCCAGCGGAAATGTGTGGCTGGTGTTCAAAAATACCTTTAGAACCAGTAGCGCGATCGTCAGCGATGGCGTCACCGGCATCCACTTGATGCGGCCCGGCTATACCCTCGGTGACACCGCCGCTTTTACCAGGGAATTCATCGCCGCCATGCAAGGCTTCAAAACCATTCGCGGCATGGACTTCACCAGCACCAATACCAACGCGCAGCAACGTTGGGACGAACGCACCAAACCCAACCGCTTTGGCTTCACCGACACCAATGGCCAAAGTTGGGAACTGCTGATCGCCCTGGCCAACGCCACGGGACGCGACATCTGGCTGAACGTGCCAGCGCGCGCCAACGATGATTACATCCGCAAGTTGGCGCAACTGGTTAAGTTCGGCAGCGATGGGGCTCTCCCCTACACCAGCGTGCAAGCCAACCCCGCCTATGCACCGTTGAAAAGTGGAATCAAGGTGTACGTGGAATACGGCAACGAGATATGGAACTCGGGCCCCGGATTCAAGGGCTTTGGATGGGCCATGCAATTGGCCAAACAGTACATGGGCGACGTCACCCACCCTATTGCCTTTGACGGAGCCCAAACAGACGCCTACAACGCGCTGCGACGCTGGGTTGCCTACCGTTCGTCTTTCATCAGCCTGGCCTTCAGAGACGTGTTTGGAGACGGCGCGATGATGACAACGGTACGGCCCATTCTGGCAAGCCAGTCGGGCAACGGCAACGGCTACCTCTCAACCGGCCTGACGTGGGCGCAGGCTTTCTATGGCCAGGTGCGCTCCACTGCGCCACAGAACGCCACAGCGCGCATCCCCAGCGATATCTGGTACGGGGGTGGCGGGGCAGCCTACTACGACTCCGGCATCAACCCTACGGACGCCTCGGCCGCCAGTTTGAACAGCTACTTTGCAAGTCTGCCGTCACCAACGTTCACCGCCAGTTCTGTGACCGACTCCATGTGGACGCATGCCTATGGCCTGAAATACGTCGCCTATGAAGGTGGGCCTGGCCCTGGCGGAAGCGCAACGGGGTCGGCAGCCGGGTCTGTCATTTCCGCCATTTACAACAACGATCCCCGCATGAAAAACAGCATGCTGCTGGCGCAGGACATGTGGGATCAGGCCGGTGGTGACGAACTGGTGTACTACCTCTACAGTGGCCCCGCACCCTGGAGCTTTAGCAATGATCTGGTGCCGCGCGTGGTGGCAGACACCACCTCCATCAAGATGCAGGCCATAGCTGCTATCAACGCCAAACCTAGGCCAGCCGCGACCCTGGGCAATGCCGTTCCTGGAACTGTGCACCTGAAAGACCCAAGCTCCAAGACCATAGGCGCAGACGGGGCTGCCTGGGCGCTGAACAACACGACCTACTTGTTGCGGCCCACAGCGGCTACTGCCTTTGTCCTGGTACCGGTTCGCACGGCTGCTGCAGGCACGTACCAGATTTCACTGCGCTTGGGTAACAAGGTCAGCGGCGGGACCGTGACCCTGCATGCCAACGGCTCCAAAGTGGGTGACATCGCGCTGTTCCAGGACCCGGCTAACCCAAGCGCCTCGGGCTCGAAACTGCCCGTTGCCTTGCCCGCGGGTTTATCAGTGCTGCGACTGGACCTGCCAAAAGGCAGCCAGGATATTTTTGTGGAGGACGTCGTTGTGCAGTAATTGCTGGTGCGCCAACCCAGCAGCGCATGGTGCGCGTTGGGCCCGTGGGTAATAGACAGTTTGCGCAGCACTTGACCTGGATCAAACTGTGGTTAAGCAGTGAAGCGTAACCTGCGTCGACAGACCCCAAGCAAGGAGCAACAACCATGTACCACCGCATTCTGGTCGCCACCGACGGCTCGGACCTGTCCCAAAAAGCCGTCACCAGCGCCATCGAACTTGCAGCCCTGTGCAAGGCCGAGCTCGTGGCCATCTCGGTTGTACCGCGCTATGCGCAAAGCTATTTTGAGGGTGGTATGTCGCTGCAGCCTGAAGAGGTGCAGCGCATCGAAAAGCAATGGGCGGACAAGGGCCACGCAGTCGTCGACGCGGTGAGACAAGCCGCGGCAGACAAAGGCGTGCCCGCCCGAGGCATTACGCTGGTCTCGGACGTGGTGTCCGACGCGCTGCTCAGCGCCGCCACCAAACACCAGTGCGACCTGATTGTCATGGCCTCCCACGGCCGCCGCGGCATCCAGCGCCTGCTACTGGGCAGCGAGACCCAGCATGTGCTGACCCATGGCAGCATTCCGGTGCTGGTTTTGAAGTGAAACCGGGCTGCAGGCCTCGTGTGGAGAGCGTAAGCAGCTACCAAATTAGTAGCGCTTCGAATCAAACCTGGTACTGCGCCCGCAACACATTCTTCTGCACCTTCCCCATCGCATTGCGCGGCAGCTCAGCCACCACGTAACAACGCTTGGGGATCTTGAAGTTGGCCAGTTGGCTCTTGAGCGTGGCCAGTATCTGGGCCGGGTCCAGCTTGGCACCCGGCTTGGCAATGACGAGCGCCACGCCCACCTCGCCGAAGTCTGCATCGGGCACACCCACCACCGCGGTCTCGGCCACGCCGTCCAGGCTGTTGATAGTCCCCTCAATCTCGGCCGGGTAGACGTTGTAACCGCCGCTGATGATCAGGTCCTTGCTGCGGCCGACGATGGTTACATAGCCATCGGTACCGACCTTGCCGACATCCCCGGTCTTGAAGAAGCCATCTGCGGTGAACTCTTCCTTGGTCTTTTCAGGCATCTGCCAGTAGCCGGCAAACACGTTGGGGCCCTTGACCTGGATGCCGCCGATCTCGCCAGTGGGCACCCCATTGCCCGCGTCGTCTTGCACCCGCAGTTGCACACCTGGCAGCGGGAAGCCCACCGTGCCACCGCGGCGCTGGTCTTGGCCGCCGTAGCGCGCATCGGGGGCGTAGGGGTTGGACGTCAGCATCGCTGTCTCGCTCATGCCGTAGCGCTCCAGAATGGTGTGGCCGGTGCGGGCCTGCCACTCAGTGAAAGTTTCGATCAACAGCGGGGCCGATCCTGCGACAAACAGGCGCATGTTGCGCACCACCTGTTTGTCCAGCCCCGGTTCGGCCAGCAGGCGCACATACAGCGTGGGCACACCCATAAAGACCGTTGCCTCGGGCAGCTTTTGCAGCACGCGCTTAGGGTCGAACTTGGCCATCCAAATCAATTTGCTGCCATTAAGCAGCGCGCCATGCACGGCGACGAACAGGCCATGCACGTGGAAGATAGGCAGTACGTGCATCAGCACATCGCCCGCCTTCCAGCCCCAGTAGTCCTTCAGCACCTGGGCATTGGAGAGCAGGTTGCCGTGGGTCAGCATCGCGCCCTTGCTGCGGCCGGTGGTCCCGCTGGTGTACAGGATGGCCGCCAGGTCGTCAGCGTCGCGCTGCACCACGGTGTGCTGGTCACTGCAGTGTGCGGCACGCTCCAGCAACGAACCCGTGCGGTCATCGCCCAGCGTGAACACGCTGTGTGTCCCGGCCTTGAAGGCGATCTTGCTGACCCAGCCGAAGTTCTTAGGCGCGCAGACCACTACCGCTGGCGCGGCATTGCCAATGAAATATTCGATTTCGCCGCTCTGGTAGGCGGTGTTCAGCGGCAGGAATACATAGCCCGCCCGCAGCGTCGCAAGGTACAGCGCCAGGGCCTCCACCGATTTCTCCACCTGCACGGCGATGCGCGAACCGGCCGGCAGCTTCAGCGATTGCAGCAGGTTGGCCAGCATCGCGGTGCTGCGGTCTAGGTCGCGCCAGGAGTAGTGCAGGCCGTTGTCGGTCTCTACCGCAACGGTGTCAAGGTCCGTGGGGAATGCCGCGCGCAAGGCGGCGAAGAGGTTGTGGTTCTTCATGGTGTAAAGATTCAGTGATCAGGGAGTAAACAGCGGCGAGCGCTTCTCGGTGAAGGCCATTACCCCCTCTCGGTGTTCGGCGGAATGGGCGTAGCAGTAGGCAGACGCTATTAAATCAGGAGCTGCTTGCGCACAACTGGCGAGGGCTAGAGCCCTGAATGTCTGCTTGTTCAGGCGCCCAGCCTGTGGTGCCAGGCCCCGCATGCGCTGCACGGTGGCGTCCACGGCTGCGTCCAACGCATCGGTGGCCACTACCTGGTTCAAGAAGCCGCGTTGCTGCATTTGGGCGGCATCCAGCACGGCTGCAGACAGCAGCAGCTCGCGTGCAGTCAGCTCGCCCACCGCGCGCACCACCAACGCGGCCTCGCGCGGCGCCATGGGAAAACCCAGCTTGGCGATCGGCGCGCCAAAGCGGGCTTTGTCGCTGGCAATACGGATATCACAGCAACTGGCAATCTCAACACCGGCACCCATGCAGTTGCCGTCTATCTGGGCAACGATGGGCACATCGCAGTCCAGCACCGCTTGCAAGCCGCCCCAGACGTCGTTTTCGTGGAAATCGCGCAGGCTGGCCTCCTCAAAGCGGAAGCTGGCGTATTCCGAAATATCGCCACCCGCACAGAAGTGCTCTGGCCCGTAGACAACCACAGCGCGCAAACTGGTGTCCTGCTGGATCCGCTCAAACACCACCCGCAGTTCACGCCACATCGCACGCGACATGGCATTGAGCTTGCCCGGGTGGAGGATGGCCACGCGGGCAACACCGTCCGCCCAGTCCAGGCTGATGGCTCCGCTCATGGTTTGACAGCCGCAACACCCATTACTGCATCGGGCAATCCGGTTGCGATCCCAGGGAACACGCAGATCAGTACCACAGCCAGCAACATCAAAATTACAAAGGGCAGCACACCCCAGATGATGTCTTTGAGCGCAATATCGGGCGCGATGTTTTTGATGACGAAGATGTTGAGCCCCACCGGCGGGTGGATCAGCCCGGTCTCCATGACGATGGTCATCAGCACGCCAAACCAGATCAAATCAAACCCTGCAACCTTGAGCGGCGGAAGGATGATGGGCGCTGTCATCAAAATGATGCTGACCGGTGGCAAGAAGAAGCCCAGCAAAATCACCATGACCAGAATGGCCGCCAGCAACACCCACTTGGACAGCTGCATGGCCACGATCCACTCGGCGGTGGACTGGCTGATGTGCAAAAAGCTCATCACATAGGAGAACAGCAACGACATGCCGATGATCATCATCAGCATCGTCGATTCCTTCAACGTGGCCGTGAGTATGGGCGCCACATCGCGCGGCCGCCACACGCCGTAGATGACGGCGATCAAGGCCAGCGCCAGCAGCGCACCCAAGCCCGCCGTCTCGCTGGGTGTGGCAAAGCCGCCATACAGCGCGACCATGACGCCAATCAGCAACAGCACGAAGGGCACAACACGGGGCAGCATCTCGAACTTTTGCCGCGTAGTGAAGGTCTCACGCTCCAGCAGTGCTGACGCGGCGCCTGTGCGTTTGAACTCTGCCTCGGCCAGCGCATATTCCTTGCGGTAGCGCAACACGGCGTAGACCGAGAAAAGCGCAACCAGTAGCACCCCAGGGAAGATGCCAGCCAAGAACAGCCGCCCCAGCGACTGCTCCGCCGCTACTGCATACAAAATCATCGTGACAGACGGCGGCAGCAAGATGCCCAGCGTGCCACCGGCGGCGATGATGCCGGCCGCAAAGCCCGGTGAGTAGCCGCGCTTGCGCATCTCGGGTATGCCTGCGCTGCCAATGGCCGAGCAGGTGGCTGGGCTGGAGCCCGCCATCGCCGCGAACAGCGCGCAAGCAAACACATTGGCAATGCCCAGGCCACCGGGTATGCGGCCCATCCACACGTGCATGGCGGCGTACAGGTCCTGTCCCGCTCGGGATCGCCCAATCGCCGCCCCTTTCAGAATGAACAGCGGTATCGACAGCAGCGTGATGCTGGCCATCTCTTCGTACACATTTTGCGTCACCGTGTTGAGCGCTGAGGCCGGCATGAACAAATACATGAACAGCACCGCCACGCTGCCCAGCGCGAACGATATCGGCGCGCCGGAGAACATGAACAGCAGCGTGACCGCGCCGAACAACAAACCCATCGTAAGCATGCTCATTGGGAAACTCCCGCTGTGTGTTTGCTCAGGCCATTGACCCGGGCACCAAATTGCACCAGCAGTTGCAAGCTGAGCAGGCTCATGCCCAATGCCATCAGGCCATAGGGAATGGACAGCGGCGGCGCCCAGGATGACGATGTGGTTTGCTGCTCGACCCAGGCCTCATGGAACAGCGTCCACGATTTCCATGAAAAGAATGTACAGAACGCCAGGCACAACAGATCGACTGCCACCAGGCGCCATCGGTTCACCGCTTCCGGCAGCAGCGTGGCCACCGCCTCTATGCCTACATGCCCGCGCAGACCCTGCACAAAGGCCGCGCACAAAAAGGTAGCGCCTACCAGGCAGAACACTGCGGCTTCGTCCTGCCAGTCGGTGGATGCCTGCATCACATAGCGCGACACCACGCTGTAGGTCAGCACCAGGGACGCGACCAACAGGGCAAGCATGCCCAGGATGACCATGGCCTTGTTGATCCACAGCAGCAGTTGTGCCAAAGGCCGCAGGAAGCCAGGCGTATCTGGGTCTATGCGGATAGTGACGGGCCCCGTATTCAGGGCAGCGTCGGTCATTTGAAAACCTCCGTGCGGCGCACTGCGGTGCGAGCACCTTGGGGCGGCCCGGCGGTGCTCACAGCAATTTCTGCGCGGCCTTGAGCAGCGCAGCGCAGGATTCGTTCTTGTCGTTGAAGTCTTTCCACGCGGTTTCGCGGGCAATGACCTGCCATTTTTTCAACGTGGCCTCGTCCATGTCGTAGACCTTGGCACCGGCTTTGGCGTAGATGTCGGCGGCGGCCTTGTCGTCCGCCTTGGCAGCGTCGCGGGCGAACACTTCGAGCTCGCCACCCACCGCCATCACCACGTCCTGCTGGGCCTTGGGCAGCTTGGCAAAGACTTCCTTGGAGATCATCAGCGGCTCGAACATAAACCAATAGGTCTTGTCACGCCCGGAGGTCAAGTGTTTGGCGATTTCTTCCAGCTTGAACGAGATGAAGCTGGTGCTGGACGTCATGGCCGCATCCATGGCGCCGGTCTGCATGGCAGCATAGATTTCGTTGGACGGCAGCGTGATGACGGATGCGCCGGCTTGCTTCAGCATCATGTCCATCTCGCGGCTGCCACCGCGCACCTTCAACCCCTTGGCGTCGTCCGGTGTCAGCAGTGGGCGGGTGCGGCTGGCCACGCCACCGGCCTGCCATATCCAGCTGACGATGAGAATGCCCTTGTCGTCCAGCACCTTGGACAACAGTTTGCCGATTTCGGCATTTTTCCAGGCGGCGCCCTGCTCATAGCTGGGCACCAAGGCCGGCATCAAACCGATATTGGTTTCGGCCACCTCACCCCCGGCGTAGGACAGCGGCACCAGGCTCATGTCCAGCGCGCCCTTGCGCATAGACGAGAACTGGGCGTTGGTCTTCATCAAGGATGAGCCGGGGTAGACCGAGGCCTTCAGCGCGCCGGCCGTGCGCTTCTCGACCTCTACCGCAAACTTGCGGCACAGCCGGTCACGGAAATCACCTTCGGTCAGCGTGCCGCCGGGGAACTGGTGGGAGATTTTTAGCCCCCCGCCCGCCTGCGCCCACACCCCATTGGCCATGCTGGCCAAAGCGCCCGCACCCATCGCTTGCGTAAAACTGCGTCGTGTCAAAGTCATGTTTGTCTCCTCGTATTTATACAAATTCATCTGCCCAAACTCTCGCGACCCAAACGCTCTGTCCGTTGCTAACCACCTAAAAATAGCTGTTGCACCGAGTTAGAAACTGGCGTCTTGCCCTGCGCCAATTGCGCCCGGTGCTTGTCCAATCGTTTTAAGTCATACAGGTAATTCACCATCAGACCGTAAGACTGCTTAATACCCTTGCTTGAAGGGTCTCCTGCCCAGTTAAGCCGCTCCACGCGCGCGCCGTTACCCAAGTGGAAGCGGGCTACTGGATCGATCGGTTTACCGTCCACCATGGTTTGGCCCAGGTAATGCGCGGCGCAACGCATCAGCATCTGGCGCACAGGCGACTTGTCGGTCAACTGGATACTGGCGTCCGCAGCCGTCAAAAAATGCGAAGCGCCGGGTGGCTCAAAGCCCACGGCACGGCCCAGCGCGCTGCGCTCCTTGTCGTCCAGCGCCGCCAGCATCGCTGTGGCATTCTTGCCGAGCCACGATCTAAAGCCGGGAATAGGCGATAGCGTCGCAAATATCTTGAGCTTGGGAAATTCGGCATTCAGGGATTCGACGACCCGTTTAATCAGCGAATCACCAAAACTCACGCCTCGCAAGCCGGTCTGCGTGTTACTGATGGAATAAAAAATGGCAGTCGTTGCTTTGGCCAGATCCGCATCGGCAGCCAATTCGTCCAACAGCGGCGCGATGTTGCTGGCGATGCCATCCACCAGCGCCACCTCGACAAAGATTAGCGGCACGTCTGGCAAGCGCGGGTGGAAAAAGCCGTAGCAGCGGCGGTCGCTGTCCAGGCGGTTTTTGACATCGGCCCAACTCTTGATATCGTGCACCGCCTCGTACTTGATCAGCTTTTCGATCAGTGATGCCGGGGAATCCCAGCTGATGCGGCGCAGGTCCAGAAAACCCACATCAAACCACGTGGAAAACATGTATTCCATTTCCACGTCCAGCGCCATCAGGCGCTTGTCCTGCTTCAGCGCGGACTGCATCTCGGCCCGCATATCCACCAGGAACTGGATGCCGCCGGGGTAGACGCTGAAGCGCTGCAGCAGGCGCCTGCGGGGCGACACGGTGGCGCGGCGGTAGTTGACCTCGGCCACGGCTTCATCGGGTGTGCCCACGGCAGCGGCAAACTGCACTTGCGCCGCTTTGACCTTGACCGGGTCGGCAACGAACTGCTCGCTCATCAGCAGCCACAGGTCACGCCGCCGTGCTGGGGAGGCACCTGCATACCAGGCCGCGATGGCGCTGGCGCGGCGGCCGCCTTCGACCTCGCTGACGCGCGGGTCAATCATGGCCTGCAGCTCTTGCAGGCTGCGGCGCAGCATGCGGGGAGACAAGGCTTCGTCTTTCTGGGGCAGCGTGGCCTTCAGGCGCTCATGGGTGGAACGTGACCGCACACCGGTATCGGCCACGGGCTTGTCCAGAACTGCTATTGATTTCGTAGCTGCTTGCGCACGCTGCACGGGGGCTATGGGCTGATTGGCATCAGAGCCCGCCGCGGGACGCAACCGTGAAACGCTACGGCTCAGCCAGTCGGGTGTATTCATGCGAGCAACCTGCTTTTCTGTTCACGCGCCAGTATCCGCAGCGCCTCGCGTTGGCGCGTCAGGTGGGTGCGCATCGCGGCGTCCGCACCGTCGCTGTCGCGCGAGCGCAAAGCGGCATATATCGCAAGATGCTCGCTCAGGCTTTGCTCCAGGCGGCCCGGTGCATGCAACTGCTGGAGGCGGGCCAGTTTCAAAATTTTGCGCAGGTCGGCAATGGCCTGCGCTAGCCAACGGTTGTTGGCCAGCGTGATGATGGCCTCGTGGATCGTAAAGTTGGTGGCGTAGTAGTCGTTAATGCGCTTGGCCTGGGCGTGCTCGACCAAGCGCGCGTGCAAGACATCCAGCGCGGCGATATCGGCATCGCTTGCATTGCGCGCGGCTTCAAATGCACAACGCCCTTCCAGCAAGGCAATCACCGGAAAGATGTCGTCCAGGTCCTGTTCGGTGACCTGGTTGACGAAGCTGCCGCGGCGTGGCTCGTGGCGCACAAGGCCCTCGGCGGCCAGCACCTTCAGAGCCTCGCGCAGCGGCGTGCGCGAGATTTTCAGGCTCTCGCACAGCACACCCTCGTCGATAAAGCTGCCCTGTGGCAGCGTGCCGGCAAATATCTGGTCCCGCAGCATGACGGCTACTTCTTGGTGCAGGGAGTTGTGGACCAGGCGCATGGTGTTGCTATCTCAGTTCAATGGTAGTTTTCGGTGATTTTCCATAATTATGGGTAATTATTAAACTAACCCAAGCCACTGGCAAGGCCTTAGGCATCCGGATTAACCCGTATGCCCTATGTGTTTAACGAGAGGGTTGGTTGCGCCCGCGCGCCCAAAACCACAGGCCGATACCGCCCACAATCATGGGTACGCACAACCACTGGCCCATACTCATGCCAGTCTGCTGCTGCAGCCACAGCAAGTGGGCGTCGGGTTCACGGAAAAACTCAGCAATGAACCGAAATACGCCATAGCCGAACAGGAAGGCCGCGGCCACCTGCCCCTGCTTGCGCTCCTTGCGCGCATACAGCCACAGCAACACAAACAGCAGCAGGCCCTCCATCAGGAACTGGTAAACCTGCGAAGGATGGCGTGGCGCATCTCCCGCGCCGCGGAACACCATGCCCCAAGGCAGCGACGGGTCGGCCAGGCGGCCCCACAGTTCGCCATTGATGAAGTTGCCGACCCGCCCGGCCGCCAGACCCGTGGGCACACAGGGAGCCACAAAGTCGGCAACCTGCCAGAACGGCTTGTTGCGCGACCGGGCAAACCACACCATCGCAGCGATTACGCCCAACATGCCACCGTGAAAGCTCATGCCACCCTGCCAGACGTACAAGACTTCGAGCGGGTGGGCCAGGTAGTAGGCCGGCTTGTAGAACAGGCAGTAGCCCAGGCGTCCGCCCAGTACCACGCCCATGACGCCCATGAACAAAATATCTTCCACGTCGCGGTAGGTCCAGGCACCCGCACCCTGTATTGACGCGAAGGGTTGGTGGCGCAAGCGAAGCCGCCCCAGGAACATGAACAGGACGAAGGCCGCCAGATAGGTCAGACCGTACCAATGGACGGCAACGGGGCCAAGTTGCAGCGCAACGGGGTCGATTTGGGGATGGATGAGCATGCCCGTATTTTGCACGCTAGCCCGGGCATGCCGCTATCCAAACAGACAAAAAAGGCGCTTGGCAGTTGCCAAGTGCACAACCTAGATCACAGGCGGCGCAAACGCCAGAAAACGCTCCAGCACCGGATTGGAACGCGCCCACACCAGACTGGTTTCGCACTGCGGTGCCTGCCCCTGCACGTGGCGGTAGACCACGCCGGGCCGCTGGAATTGCTGCACGCTGGCCGGCACCCACGCCAGGCCCAGGCCAGCCGACACCAAGTTGACGATGGTCTGCATCTGAATGGCCTCTTGCGCCACCTGAGGCAAGCGCCCTGCCCCGTGGTAGAGCGCAAACACGGCATCGTAGAGTGATGGTGCAATATGGCGTGGGAAAATCACCAAAGGCTCGGCCAGTACGGCATCCAGTGCCAACGGTGATGGGCTGGCCAACACATGCTGCTGTGGCAATGCCACAACCAGCGGCTCGCGCGTGACCAGTCGGCATTGCAGTGCGGCCGGCGCAAAACCCGGCGCGTGCAGCATGAAGCCTGCATCCATGGCACCGCGCTCCAGCGCCTGCAGCTGAACATCGCCCGTGGCCTCTACCAACTCCAGTTGGACACCGGGGTGGCGTTCGCGTAGCGCCCGCACCCACTCGGGCAGCAGTGCAAATCCAACCGTGGACACAAAACCCAGACGCAACCGCCCCAGTTCGCCCGTTGCAGCTGCGCGGGCATGCGCCGGCAGCGCCTGGGCACGCTGCAGCAGCTCGCGCACCTCGGGCATCAGCGCGGCGCCTGCGGGCGTAAGCGCAACATAACGCTTGGTGCGCTCGAACAGCCGCACCTGCAGGCGATCCTCCAAGAGCGCAATGGCCTGCGTCAGCGGCGGTTGAGACATATGCAGCCGCACAGCTGCGCGGCCAAAGTGCAGCTCCTCGGCCACAGCAATGAATTGGCGCCAGACCCTCAGCTCGATCAAATGTTCGTTCATACGTAGAGCATATTAATACACGCTATTAAATATATTTGATCAAGTTTTTGCCGCGATGCATACTTCGCGACTGTCCCGACCCACCTCCAACATTAGACGAGCCCTCGCATGACCACCAAACCCATCGTCCTGAATCCCCGTAGCAAAAACATTACCGAAGGCAAGAGCCGCGCACCGAACCGATCCATGTACTACGGCATGGGTTACGAAGAAGGCGATTTCAAAAAGCCGATGGTCGGCGTGGCCAACGGGCACAGCACCATCACCCCCTGCAACAGCGGCCTGCAAAAGCTGGCCGACGCGGCAATTGCCGGCATTGAAGAAGCCGGTGGCAACGCGCAAGTGTTTGGCACGCCCACCATCTCGGACGGTATGGCGATGGGCACCGAGGGCATGAAGTACTCGCTGGTGTCACGTGAAGTGATTTCTGACTGCATCGAGACCTGCGTGCAGGGCCAGTGGATGGACGGCGTTGTCGTGGTCGGCGGCTGCGACAAAAACATGCCCGGTGGTCTGATGGGCATGCTGCGCGCCAATGTGCCGGCCATCTATGTGTACGGCGGCACCATCCTGCCTGGCCGCTACAAGGGCCAGGACCTGAACATCGTCAGCGTGTTCGAAGCGGTGGGCCAGAATGCTGCCGGCAATATGAGCGACGAAGACCTGTTGGAAATCGAAAAACGCGCCATCCCCGGCACCGGCTCCTGCGGGGGCATGTACACGGCCAATACGATGTCGTCGGCCTTTGAAGCGTTAGGTATCTCCCTGCCCTTCTCGTCCACGATGGCCAACCCGCACGACGAGAAAATGAACTCGGCGAAGGAGTCGGCCAAGGTGCTGATCGAGGCAATCAAGAAGGATTTGAAGCCGCGCGACATCGTCACCAAGAAGTCCATCGAGAACGCCGTGGCCGTCATCATGGCAACCGGGGGCTCCACAAACGCTGTACTGCACTTTTTGGCCATTGCCCACGCGGCTGATGTCGACTGGTCCATCGACGATTTCGAACGCGTGCGTGTCAAGACACCCGTGCTGTGCGACTTAAAGCCTTCGGGCAAATACCTGGCCGTGGACCTGCACCGCGCGGGCGGCATACCCCAGGTCATGAAGACGCTGCTGGCCGCCGGCCTGCTGCATGGCGATTGCATCACCATCAGTGGTCAAACAGTTGCCGAAGTGCTGAAAGACATTCCCCACGTGCCGCGTGCGGACCAGGACGTGATCCGCCCTATCGACAAACCCATGTACGCCCAAGGCCACCTGGCCATCTTGAAGGGCAACCTGAGCCCAGAGGGTGCGGTCGCCAAGATCACGGGTCTCAAAAATCCCGTGATGACTGGGCCGGCCCGCTGCTTTGACGACGAGCAATCCGCGCTGACCGCCATTCTGGCCGGCAAGATCAAGGCCGGCGATGTGATGGTGCTGCGCTATCTGGGCCCCAAGGGCGGCCCTGGCATGCCAGAAATGCTGGCCCCTACCGGCGCGTTGATTGGTGCGGGTCTGGGCGAAAGCGTAGGCCTGATCACCGATGGCCGCTTCTCCGGCGGAACCTGGGGGATGGTGGTAGGCCACGTGGCGCCCGAGGCGGCAGCTGGCGGCGTCATCGCGCTGGTGCAGGAAGGTGACTCCATCACCATCGATTCACGCCAATTGATTCTGGAGCTGAATGTGCCCGAAGCCGAGCTCGCCAAGCGCCGCGCTGCGTGGACGGCACCTGCACCACGCTACACGCGCGGCGTGCAAGCCAAGTTTGCGTTCAACGCGTCGAGTGCCAGCAAGGGTGCGGTGCTGGATAACTACTGAAACCCATTGCACGCAGAGCAGGATGGCACACAGAGCTAGAGAGCGCTCTCGGCCATCCTGTTTTGCAGGGCCTGCAGGCGATCCACCTCCGCAGGTCGGCCCCCATCTCTTTTGCCCAGCGTGACATAGAACTCACAACCCCGGGTATCGAACTCGGACCGGACCTCCAGATTGACCAAGCCCAGAGTGGCCAAATCGCAGACGAGTATCCGTAACGACGCCGGCGTGAAACGCCAAACATGGACGTCAACGTATTCGGAATGGTGCTCCAACGCGTGTGCCCAATGGTCCCGCGCCTCGTCCACGGTGTGTGCCAGCCCGTCTGCCCCACCCGCATCGCCAACAGCCCACGCGATTTCGCCGTTGCGTTTAGCAGCATTGGCGATATGGTCGAAGATTTGGCCCGGGCTCGGTCGTGACCGCCTTTGTGCGTGGGCATCCAATACCTGGCCCGTGGAACTGACCGGTGAAAAGAAATCAAAACAATAACGCTTGTCTGGTACCACCAGTGACAGCAGCCCATCAGGTTTCAACAACTCTTCGCACTGCTGCAAGTACGAGACGAAATCCGGTGCGTGCTCGATAACGTGGCTGGCAATGATCCAGTCATAACATTGCGTCTGCCCAATCAAATCTGGCAGGCGCTCACCACTCCAGACAAAGTCCACTTCCTCGATGTTGTCCAGATTGACACCGTGCGCTGCGTACTTCTTCCGCAAATCACTTGCGCTAACGTGGTCGAGGACGTGAACGTTGAACCCTTTTTTCTTGGGTGCAATGGGATTGTGGCTAGGACCGATTTCCAGGCCCAGACCGGGCTTGTTCAGCAGGTGGAAGATCTTTTCTTCCCGCGTCAGTTCGGCAGCTAGCGCAGTCGGCTTACGCCCTTCTGCGCGGCCAAACTTTTCATAGTGCTCAAGCCCGCTTTGAAACACCGCGTCGCGCACAGCAGCGGCTACGTCTGGGTAAGCACTCAGGTACTGTGCTTCATCAAAAACCGAAACATTCATAGAAAAAAATCGAAGTGGTCGCCAACCGGCGCCCGTGCTCAGCGCTTGTTGCGTTTTTTGGCGCTGAGAAAGCCCATGGCTTCGCGGTTGCGCTCGATGCGCTCTTTCTTTTTGGCGTCTTCCGCCTCCATGGCCTTGCGCTTGGTGTAGCCGGTGGAATCAGCCCACGCCCACCAGGCCACCGCCAGGCCGAACGGCGACAGAACGATCCACCAGTCCCACACCGCGACGGGACCCATTTCCAGCCATTTCATCACCAAAAAAATGGCTCCCAACCCGACTAAATACATAGCAGACTCCTGTTCGTTCCCGTGCTTTCTACTGTAACCCAAGCCCGTTCGCCTATCTCCTCTCCATTAGACGCCACCCACAAAAAAGCCCGCAATTGCGGGCTTTCGCATGGCCGGGTTAGCCTTCGCTTCAATACGCTTGGCCCAACTGGTCCAGGATGGCTGGATTTTCCAGCGTAGAGGTGTCCTGCGTGATGGACTCGCCCTTGGCCAGCGAGCGCAGCAGGCGGCGCATGATCTTGCCGGAGCGGGTCTTGGGCAGGTTTTCGCCAAAGCGGATGTCCTTGGGCTTGGCAATGGGGCCGATCTCCTTGGCCACCCAGTCGCGCAGTTCCTTGGCAATGGCCTTGGCCTCGTCGCCTGTTGGCATGGGGCGCTTGAGCACGACAAAAGCGCAAATCGCCTCGCCGGTCAAGTCGTCAGGACGCCCGACAACAGCCGCTTCCGCAACCAGGTCTGACTTGGCGACCAATGCCGATTCAATCTCCATCGTTCCCATGCGGTGGCCCGACACGTTCAACACGTCATCGATACGCCCGGTGATTCGGAAGTAGCCCCGGTCCGCACTGCGCACTGCGCCATCGCCAGCCAGATACATTTTGCCGCCCATCTCTTCCGGGAAATAGGCCTTCTTGAAACGGTCCGGGTCATTCCAGATGGTGCGGATCATCGAGGGCCAGGGACGCTTGACGACCAGTATGCCACCCGTGCCGTTGGGAATGTCTTTACCCACCTCATCCACAATCGCGGCCATGATGCCGGGCAAAGGGAGCGTGCAGCTACCGGGCACCAGTGGCGTGGCGCCGGGCAGCGGGGTCATCATGTGGCCGCCGGTTTCGGTCTGCCAGAAAGTGTCCACAATGGGGCATTTCTCATGGCCCACGTTCTTGTAGTACCACATCCAGGCTTCGGGGTTGATGGGCTCACCCACCGACCCCAGGATGCGCAGGCTGGACAGGTCCGAGCGATCCGGGTGCACGGCGGCATCGCTTTCCGCTGCCTTGATCAGTGAGCGGATGGCGGTCGGCGCCGTGTAGAAAATCGAGCACTTGTGGCGCTCGATCATCTGCCAGAAGCGGCCTGCATTGGGGAAGGTGGGGATGCCTTCAAAGATGATCTGCGTCGCACCGGCAGCCAGGGGGCCGTAGGCCACATAGGTGTGCCCAGTGATCCAGCCAATGTCGGCCGTGCACCAGAAAACATCTTCAGGCTTCAAATCGAACGTCCAGTCCATCGTCAGCTTGGCCCACAGCAGGTAGCCGCCGGTGGAGTGCTGCACACCCTTGGGCTTGCCAGTCGAGCCGGAGGTGTAGAGGATGAACAGCGGGTGCTCGGCACCCACGGGCACCGGAGCACATTCGGTGCTTTTGCCGGCCAGGGCCTCGGTGAATGTCTTGTCGCGGCCAGCCACCATGTTGCAGGCGGTTTGCGTGCGCTGGTACACGTACACCGACTTGATCGTGTCGCAGCCACCCATCGCAAGTCCTTCGTCGACGATGGCCTTGAGTGGCAGCTCCTTGCCACCGCGCATCTGGTAGTTGCTGGTTATTACCGCCACGGCGCCAGCATCAATGATGCGCTCTTGCAAAGCCTTGGCCGAGAAGCCGCCAAACACCACACTGTGCGTGGCGCCTATGCGGGCGCAGGCCTGCATCGCAATCACGCCCTCCAGCGTCATCGGCATGTAGACCAGCACGCGGTCACCCTTCTGGATGCCATCGGCCTTCAGTGCATTGGCAAACTGGCTGACGCGGGCCAGCAGCTCTTTGTAGGTGGTCTTGGTGACCGTGCCGTCATCGGCTTCGAAGATGACAGCCGTCTTGTTTTCAGTGGGGGTGCCGATGTGCTTGTCCAGGCAGTTGGCGCTGGCATTGAGTTCACCATCATCAAACCATTTGTAAAACGGCGCGTCGGACTCGTCCAGCGTGCGCGTAAAAGGCTTATTCCACACCACGTTCTCGCGGGCCAACTTGGCCCAGAAGCCCTCAAAGTCGCTCTCGGCCTGCGCGCACAATGCGTTGTAGCCATCCATACCCGAGATACGGGCGTTCTGGACCATGCTGTCACTGGGCATGAACACCCGGTTTTCTATCAACATGGATTCGATGGCGGACGATGGCGTGCTCATGGAGGTCTCCTCAGTTTTTATACGTGTGCAATACGAACTGGCGCGTATGGTTATGGATTGCACTTACAAGTCACTGACTTTACACAACAACGCCTTGGGTTGCAGCGTCGGATATGGCGGGTATCCAGGGCGGCGCAGGCGGGCTTTTACAATGGTGCCTCCAACACCCACAACCCAACCCGACACACCGCACGCATGCGCAACACTCCGCCACCATCCGAATCTGCTCCCAAAAACATGAGCTTGCTGTCCAGAGCCATTTTCTCCAGCCGCTGGCTGCAGCTGCCGCTGTACCTGGGCCTGATTGCGGCGCAGATGGTGTATGTCTTCCACTTCTGGGTGGAGTTGGTCCATCTGATGGAAGCGGCCTTTGGCAACCAAGACGCGCTGGCGCAGCTGATCAAAAGCATAGGTTACAAGGACGCCGTGGATGTGACGGCCCGGGTGACTGCGCTCAACGAAACCATCATCATGCTGGTAGTACTGGCACTGATCGACGTGGTGATGATTTCAAATCTGCTGATCATGGTCATCGTTGGCGGCTATGAGACCTTTGTGTCGCGCATGAACCTGGATGACCACCCCGACCAGCCTGAATGGCTGAGCCATGTGAACGCCTCGGTGCTCAAGGTCAAGCTGGCCACGGCCATCATCGGCATCAGCTCCATCCACCTGCTCAAGACCTTCATCAACGCCGACAACTACAACGAAAAAGTGCTGATTGCGCAAACTGCGATCCACATCACCTTCCTCCTGTCCGCCATGGCCATTGCCTACACGGACAAGCTGATGGCCCATTCGCAAAGCGGCCAGCACTAGCCTCCTCCCCTCTTCCATCCCCACCGCAGAGAACCCCATGAGCACAACCTCCACCGTCATCCGCCAAGCCGACCTGATCGAGTCCGTTGCCGCTGCGCTGCAGTTCATCAGCTACTACCATCCGACCGACTACATCGCCCACTTGGCCCGTGCGTATGAGCGCGAACAAAGCCCGGCGGCCAAGGATGCAATTGCGCAGATCCTGACCAACAGCAAGATGAGCGCCACCGGCCACCGCCCGATCTGCCAGGACACCGGCATCGTCAACGTGTTCCTGAAGGTGGGCATGGACGTGCGCTGGGAAGGCTTCACTGGCAGCCTGGACGACGCCATCAACGAAGGCGTGCGCCAGGGCTACAACCACCCCGACAACACGCTGCGTGCCAGCGTGGTTGCCGACCCCGAATTCCTGCGCAAGAACACCAAGGACAACACGCCCGCCGTCATCTTCACCGAGATCGTGCCTGGCAACACCATCGACGTGACCGTCGCAGCCAAGGGCGGCGGTAGCGAGAACAAGAGCAAGATGTACATGCTGAACCCCGGTGACAGCGTGGTGGACTGGGTGCTGAGAACCGTGCCCACGATGGGTGCCGGATGGTGCCCGCCCGGCATGCTGGGCATAGGCATTGGCGGTACGGCCGAAAAAGCCGTGCTGATGGCCAAGGAAAGCCTGATGGACGACCTGGACATGTACGAACTGCAGGCCAAGGCCGCCAGTGGCGCCGAACTCTCCAACGTCGAGAAACTGCGCCTGGAGCTGTTTGACAAAGTCAATGCACTCGGCATAGGCGCGCAAGGCCTGGGCGGCCTGACCACGGTGCTGGACGTCAAGATCAAGATGTACCCCACGCATGCCGCCAGCAAACCCATTGCCATGATCCCCAATTGCGCCGCCACCCGCCACGCGCACTTTGTGCTGGATGGCAGCGGCCCCGTCTACCTGGACCCGCCATCGCTGGACCTGTGGCCCAACGTGAACTGGACCCCCGACTACGTAAAGAGCAAGAAGGTCGACCTGAACACATTGACACCCGCCGAAGTGGCGAGCTGGACTCCCGGCCAGACACTGCTGCTGAACGGCAAGATGCTGACCGGCCGCGACGCCGCGCACAAGCGCATCAAGGACATGCTGGCCAAGGGCGAAAAACTGCCGGTGGACTTCACAAACCGCGTCATCTACTACGTGGGCCCGGTCGATCCGGTCCAGGGCGAGGCCGTTGGCCCCGCGGGCCCCACCACTGCAACCCGCATGGACGGTTTCACCGAGATGATGCTGGCGCAGACCGGCTTGATCAGCATGGTCGGCAAGGCCGAGCGTGGCCCGGTCGCGATTGATGCGATCAAGAAGCACAAGAGCGCCTACCTGATGGCCGTGGGCGGAGCCGCCTACCTGGTATCCAAGGCCATCAAGGCGGCCAAGGTCGTTGGCTTTGCCGACCTAGGCATGGAGGCCATCTACGAATTTGACGTGGTTGACATGCCGGTCACCGTGGCGGTGGATGCTGGCGGCACCAGCGCCCACATCACCGGCCCTGCCGAATGGCAAAAAAGAATAGCCACCGGCGAGTTCAAGACCATTCCAGTGACATCGGCTTGAGCCAGCGTTGACAGCACCAGCCACGGAAGATGCGCCGCAGCTTGGCGACGTGCCTGCGGACCGGCGCGGCGATGCCATTGGCGTGTTCGACAGCGGCGTCGGGGGCCTAAGCGTCTTGCGCGCGCTGCGCGCTGAGTTGCCGCTGGAGCGTTTCGTCTATGTGGCCGACAGCGCCCACGCACCCTACGGCGAGCGGGATGGCGCCCACATTGCCGCCCGAGCCCAAGCCATCAGCCACTATCTGGTTGCACAGCACCGCATCAAAGCGCTGGTGGTGGCTTGCAACACCGCCACGGCGGCAGCGATCCGGCAGTTGCGCCAGGACTTTGGTGACAGGCTGCCCATCGTCGGCATAGAGCCGGCCCTGAAACCGGCCGCAAAGCTGAGCCAGACTAAGCGCATCGGCGTGCTGGCCACCCGCGGCACGCTGAACAGTGAGAAATTTCGGGCGCTACTGCAATCACTCGAAGGCCAGGCCGACTTTGTGCTGCAGCCCTGCGATGGGCTGGCCGATGCGATCGAACGCGATGACGCTATCAAAATAGGAGCTGTCTGCGCTCTCTACACGGGGGCTCTGGGCCGATTTGGCATAAACACCGGAGACATCGATACGCTGGTGCTGGGCTGCACCCACTACCCCTTCGCCGGCGATACGCTTAAGGCGATGGTGGGGGACCACGTGGTGTTGCTGGAGGGCGGCGTACCGGTTGCACGGCAAACGCACAAGCTGTTGTCGGAGCACGGCTGGCTGGCTACCGAGGGCACGCTTTCGGCTGGGCCGCATTCCAAGCAGTTTCAGTGTGTGGCTACTGGAGACGTAGTTGCCTTGCAGTCTGCATTGCAGCGCTGGTTGCAGTGGCAAGCGCCGGTAGGATTTGCGCCGATCGGCTGATGGGGTGGCGTGCCCGGAGGGGATCGAACCCCCGACCCTCAGCTTAGAAGGCTGATGCTCTATCCGACTGAGCTACGGGCACAAAGAACAAAGGCCCCGAAGTCTCGACACTCTGGGGCCTTTGTATTGGAATGGTGGTCGGCGTACAAGGATTCGAACCTTGGACCCCCTGCTCCCAAAGCAGGTGCGCTACCAGGCTGCGCTACACGCCGACAGCTAGTATTCTAACCGCATCAGAGGCGCGTCTTTTCGGCTCCGTAATATTTTTCCTGGTGCTTTCAATATCTACAACATTCTGCATGCCTCAGTCATCTCCAATTTTGCCCTGGCTCGAGCCCGGCGACCCGTTTTCGCCGGTGGAGTCCGCATGGGGCACAGTATCCGACGCCCCGGGTCTGCTGGCCGCCGGCGGCGACCTGTCGGTCGCCACGCTGGAAAAAGCCTATGCCCACGGGATCTTCCCGTGGTACAGCGAGGGGCAGCCCCCACTGTGGTGGAGCCCCGACCCGCGCATGGTCTTGCAGGTGGCGAATTTCCGGCTGCACCGCTCGCTGCGCAAAACACTGACTCGGTTCACACGCACAGCGCAAGACGAAGTCCGGTTCAACACCGCGTTCGCAGATGTCATAGCCAACTGCGCCGAAATCTCACGCCGTGGCCAGCCCGGAACCTGGATATTGCCGCCCATGGTCGAGGCCTACACGCGCCTGCATGCTGCTGGGCATGCGCACAGCGTGGAGACCTGGGTGGACGGGCAATTGGTGGGTGGCCTGTACTGTGTGGCGCTGGGCAAGGCGGTTTTTGGCGAGTCCATGTTTGCCAAGGCGCCGGACGCATCCAAGATCGCACTGGCAGCGCTGGTGGGGTTTTGCCGCGCCAACGGAGTTGCGCTCATTGATTGCCAACAAAACACGGCGCACCTGGCATCGCTGGGTGCCGCCGAGGTGCCGCGGAGTGTCTTTTTGGCGCACATCCGCCAGGTGCAGTTCGCACCGGCCATGGATTGGCGCTTCACCCCCCTATACTGGAATCACATTTTGTCTGCCTGATGCACCCACCACTGTGACAGACCTCAGAGACTTCCCGCTCCAAACCCTGCAGTTCTATGCGACTGCGCCGTACGAGTGCAGCTACCTGCCGGACCGCCAGGCCCGCTCGCAGGTCGCCACACCCAGCCACCTGATCAATAACTCCACCTATTCTGAGCTGGTCAGCAAGGGGTTTCGCCGCAGCGGCATGTTCACCTACCGGCCGTATTGCGATGGTTGCCAGGCCTGCACACCGCTGCGCGTCATGGCAGATCGCTTCAAACCCAACCGCAGCCAGCGCCGCGCCTGGAACCGGCACCACGGCCTGAACGTGCGGGTGCTCAAGCTGGGCTTTGTCGCCGAGCACTATGCGCTGTACCTGCGATACCAGAACACCCGGCACGCCGGTGGGGGCATGGACGAAGACAGCGTCGACCAGTACACGCAATTTCTGCTGCAAAGCCGCGTCAACTCACGGCTGGTGGAGTTCCGCGAAACCCGGCCAGATGGCACGCCCGGCGCACTGAAGATGGTATCCATTCTGGACGTACTGGACGACGGCGTGTCAGCCGTCTACACCTTTTTTGAGCCGGAAGAACCTGCCAGCTTTGGCACCTTCAATGTGCTGTGGCAGATTCAACAGGCCCGCAAGTTAGGCTTGGCCTTCGTATACCTGGGCTACTGGATACAGGACAGCCCCAAAATGAGCTACAAGGCGCATTTTGCGCCGATGCAGATCTTGCGTGACAGCGAGTGGTGCGAGTTCGAAGCGATGCCCCGCGATAAGATAGAAGACTAGATACGCACCATGACAAAACCCATATCCGAAATCCCCAGCAAGCCCACGGTTCAGGTTATTGAACGCATGTTCACGCTGATCGACGTCTTGGCCTCCCGCGAAGACTCCATGAGTCTCAAAGACATCAGCGAAAAGGCGGGCTTGCACCCATCCACAGCACACCGTATCTTGAACGACTTGGCCACTGGCCGCTTCGTCGACCGCACACAACCGGGAAGCTACCGGCTGGGCATGCGCCTGCTGGAGTTGGGCAACCTCGTCAAAGGGCGCTTAAACGTGCGCGACGCGGCCGTGGTGCCCATGCGTGAACTGCACAAGCTGACGCAGCAGCCGGTCAACCTCAGTGTGCGCCAGGGAGACGAGATCGTCTATGTGGAGCGGGCCTTCAGCGAACGCTCCGGCATGCAGGTAGTCCGCGCCATCGGCGGGCGCGCCCCCCTGCACCTGACATCGGTAGGCAAACTATTCCTGGCAGCGGATGACCCCCAACGCATCCGAGCCTATGCAGCCCGCACGGGCTTGCAGGGCCACACCAAAAACAGCCTTACACAACTGGAGACGCTGGAGCGCGAATTGTCCAAGGTGCGCCAATACGGCCAAGCCAATGACAACGAAGAGCTGGAGTTGGGTGTGCGCTGCATGGCAGCAGGCATTTATGACGACCAGGACAGGCTGGTGGCCGGGTTGTCCATCTCGGCGCCGTCGGAGCGCATGGAAGACAACTGGCTACCGAAGCTGAAGGAAACCGCCCGGCAGATTTCGGAAACGCTGGGCCATAAATCGAGCCCGGCGTAAGGAAGGAGGTTTGCCTTAGTTAACGACGACCTTAGGTTCGGCCACCAGGCTGGCCACGGGTGTGGGCTTGACCGCTGGCACAGCTGGGATGGACTCCACCCAGCGCCTGACACGCTCGGCATCGCCAATACGGCTGAGTTTGCCTGCCGAATCCAGAAAGACCATGATGAGCTTGCGTCCGGCCACCTTGGCCTGCATCACCAGACACTGGCCGGCTTCACTGATGTAGCCGGTCTTCTGCAGGCCGATCTCCCAGGCGGGATTCTTGACCAGGCGGTTGGTGTTGTTGTATTGCAGTGTGCGGTGACCCACTGCAACCTGGTATCCGGTGGATGTAGACAGCTCGCGCAGCGTGGGATCACCATAGGCAAAGTTCACAAGCGTGGCCAGGTCGTGCGCACTGGACTGGTTTTTGCTGGACAGGCCGGTGGGCTCCACATATCGGGTGTCCATCATTCCCAGGGCTTTGGCACGTGCATTCATCTTGCCGACGAACACAGCCAGACCACCGGGGTAACTGCGCCCTAGGGCATTGGCAGCCCGGTTTTCGCTGGACATCAGTGCCAAGTGCAACAATTCACCACGGCTCAACTCGGTGCCTACGCGCAAGCGCGACGAACTGCCCTTTTCCATGTCCACGTCGTCTTGGGTGATGGTGATCATCTCGTCCATTGGCAGCTTGGCTTCGCTGATCAGCAGGCCCGTCATCAGCTTGGTGATCGAGGCAATGGGGAGTACGGCTTGGTCGTTTTTGCGGAAGAGCACTTCCTGCGTATCCTGGTCTACTACCAAGGCCACACTGGATTTCAAATCGAGGGCATCGTGCGCGCCGTGCAGGCCGGCGATCTGGCCAAACGACGGAACCTTGGGGACTACGGCCGCCACGCGCAAGGCCGCGTGCTTGCGCGCCGCCTTGGCCTTGACCACCACCTTTTTTCCTGCCTTGGCGGAAGGGTGCCTAACAATCTCCGCGTGGGCCGACACAACCACCAGTGAAGACAGTATGGCAAGTAAGCCACAGCGGAAAAATAGAGTATTCATGTTAGTCCCAACGGCAGTACTTGGTGAGCGAATAAATCAGTCAATACGATAGCCTGCCGTTAGAGTGTAAACAAAAAAGTCGCGCAAGATCAACTACTTGCGCGACAAACTTCAAGAAATACCTGGCTTATTCGGGCTTACCCTCGCATTAACCCTGTGCAGCGATGCTTTCAGACTTGCTGTGCAGCTTGTTCAACGCGCTCAAATAGGCCTTGGCCGAGGCGACGACGATATCCGGATCAGACCCGACGCCGTTGACAACGCGACCGCTGTTTTGCAGCCGGACGGTGACTTCGCCCTGGCTTTCGGTGGAGCCGCTGATGGCATTGACCGAATACAGCACCATCTCGGCACCGCTTTTGACATGTTGCTCAATGGCTTTCAGCGATGCGTCGACCGGGCCATTGCCATCCGACGCGCCGGACACCTCTACGCCGTCCACGGTAAACACGATGCTGGCCTGCGGGCGCTCGCCCGTCTCGCTGTGCTGCGACAGCGACACAAAGGCGTATTGCTCCTTTAATTGGCTGACGCTCTCATCGCTGACCAGGGCCAAGATGTCTTCGTCGAAAATTTCGCTCTT
Organism: Rhodoferax sp. ZS1R8; assembly: GCF_056521325.1. NCBI lineage: Bacteria > Pseudomonadati > Pseudomonadota > Betaproteobacteria > Burkholderiales > Comamonadaceae > Rhodoferax > Rhodoferax sp. ZS1R8. The sequence continues at coordinate 53,444 of NZ_JBWMBA010000005.1, forward strand.
GCGGTCGGCCAACTCTTTGAAGCGGGCAAATGCAGCGTTGACCTCGCCTTCGCTCTCCAGTTGCACGCCGAGTTCTTGCAGGCGTTGCTTGAAGGCGTTGCGACCGCTGAGCTTGCCCAGAACGATTTTGTTGGCAGTCCAGCCCACGTCCTCTGCCCGCATGATTTCGTACGTGTCGCGCGCCTTTAACACGCCGTCCTGGTGGATGCCGGAGGCGTGGGCGAATGCGTTGGCGCCCACAACGGCCTTGTTCGGCTGAACGACAAATCCCGTGGTCTGGCTGACCATGCGGCTGGCGGCCAGGATGTGTTGGGTATCTATGCCCAAATCCAACGCAAAGTAATCCTTGCGCGTCTTCACCGCCATGACGATCTCTTCCAGACTGCAATTGCCTGCCCGCTCGCCCAAGCCATTGATCGTGCACTCCACCTGGCGAGCCCCACCGATTTTGACACCGGCCAGAGAGTTGGCGACGGCCATGCCCAAATCATTATGGCAGTGCACGGACCAGATGGCCTTGTCTGAATTAGGAATGCGCTCGCGCAGCGTCTTGATGAAGTTGCCGTACAGCTCCGGTATGGCATAACCCACAGTGTCGGGCACATTGATCGTGGTTGCGCCTTCGTTGATGACGGCTTCGATCACACGGCACAAAAAGTCCGGATCACTGCGGTACCCGTCCTCCGGGCTGAATTCGATGTCGTCCACCAAATTGCGGGCAAAGCGCACCGACTGCTTAGCCTGTTCGAACACCTGATCCGGCGTCATGCGCAGCTTCTTCTCCATGTGCAGCGCAGACGTGGCAATGAAGGTGTGGATACGGGCGCGGTTGGCACCCTTGAGCGCCTCGGCTGCGCGTGAAATGTCGCGGTCATTGGCGCGTGACAGCGAGCAGATTGTCGAATCCTTGATGCTGTTGGCAATCAGCTGCACCGCCTCAAAGTCACCATTGGAACTGGCTGCGAATCCAGCCTCGATCACGTCAACCTTCAGACGCTCCAACTGGCGGGCAATGCGCAGCTTTTCGTCACGGGTCATGGACGCACCGGGAGACTGCTCACCATCGCGCAAGGTGGTGTCGAAAATGATCAATTTGTCAGCCATGTCGTATCTCCTGTGTATCTCTTTGTCTGTGTCTTCAATAGCGCCAGCGATTGCTACTTGTGCAATCCGCGCTCGTCGGGCTCATCGGTGGATGTGCTGATCACGCTGGTCTGCTGGCCACGCGACTTGCGCCGGGCATAGACCACGTAACCGCTGATACCGTAGAGCACAAAAATACCAAACATCACCGTGGGTGGGTCGATAGTCACCACCGCAAAACCCAGCACGATCAGAATCGTCACCGCAAACGGGACGCTGCGCTTCATCTGGATGTCTTTGAAGCTGTAGAACGGAACATTGGTCACCATCGTGAGGCCGGCGTACAGCGCCAGCGCAAACATCATCCACGGCACCGGCACGACGATAGGACCCAACTCCAGCGCACTGGTTCCCTTCAGGCCATACTCGGTCAGCAACCAAATAAAGCCGGCAATCAATGCCGCAGCGGCAGGCGACGGCAGGCCCTGGAAGTAACGCTTGTCGACCACCGTCGTGTTGACGTTGAACCGTGCCAGCCGCAGCGCCGCGCAGGCACAGTAGACAAAAGAGGCAATCCAGCCCCAGCGGCCCAGGCTTTGCAATGCCCACACGTAGGAGATCAAGGCCGGTGCAGCGCCAAAGGACACCATGTCCGACAGCGAGTCCATCTGCTCACCAAAGGCGCTTTGCGTATTCGTCATGCGGGCCACACGGCCGTCCAGACTGTCCAACACCATGGCACAAAAAATACCGATTGCAGCCTGGTCGAAACGGCCGTTGATGGCCATGACAATCGCGTAAAAACCGCCAAACAGCGCGGCCAGTGTGAACAGGTTGGGCAAAATGTAAATGCCCTTGCGGCGCTTGCGCACCAAGACATTCACGTCATCCGCCGATGCGGAATCCGCGCCATCATGCATAAATTCTCCTAGCAAGACTCATGCTTACAAGTGTAAGCGAGCGCTCAAGCGTTTGGCCTTGCGCCGCTGCGGCCAAAAAATACAAAAAGGCCACCGAAGTGGCCTTTGCAGGCAAACCGCAAACGCATCAGTTGCGGGACTGGTCCACCAGCTTGTTTTTGGCGATCCAAGGCATCATCGCACGCAATTGGCTGCCGACCTTCTCGATGGAGTGGTCAGCGGTGTTGCGACGGCGCGCTGTCATGCTGGGGTAGTTCAAACGGCCTTCCTGGATGAACATCTTGGCGTATTCACCGTTCTGGATGCGCTTCAGGGCATTGCGCATGGCTGCACGGGATTGGTCGTTGATGACTTCGGGGCCAGTCACGTACTCGCCGTACTCCGCATTGTTGGAGATGGAGTAGTTCATGTTGGCGATGCCGCCTTCGTAGATCAGGTCAACGATGAGCTTGAGCTCGTGCAAGCATTCAAAGTAAGCCATTTCAGGCGCATAACCGGCTTCGGTCAGGGTCTCGTAACCCATCTTGATCAGCTCAACCGCACCACCGCACAGCACGGCCTGCTCACCGAACAAGTCGGTCTCGGTTTCTTCCTTGAAGTTGGTTTCGATGATGCCGGCCTTGCCACCGCCATTGGCCATGGCGTAGCTCAGGGCCAGATCACGGGCCTTGCCAGACTTGTCCTGGTGGATAGCGATCAGGTGGGGCACGCCGCCGCCCTGGGTGTAGGTGTTGCGCACGGTGTGGCCAGGGGCCTTGGGCGCAACCATCCACACGTCCAGATCGGCGCGGGGCACGACCTGGTTGTAGTGCACGTTGAAACCGTGGGCAAACACCAGCGAGGCGCCTTGCTTCAGGCTCGACTCGATCTCTTGGTATACGCCAGCGATGTTTTCGTCAGGCAACAAAATCATGACGACGTCGGCGGAGGCGACTGCCTCGTTGACTTCAGCGACCTTGAGGCCAGCTTTGGCGACCTTGTCCCACGATGCGCCGCCCTTGCGCAGACCGACGACGACCTTGACGCCGCTGTCGTTCAGGTTTTGCGCGTGTGCGTGGCCCTGGCTGCCGTAGCCAATGATGGCAACGGTCTTACCCTTGATCAAGCTCAGGTCGCAATCCTTGTCGTAAAAAACCTTCATTTTCAATCTCCTAAAAAGTGCTTTGGCGAAATGCCCATCGACAGGCTCAGGGCGAACGGTGACCGTTGATCGCCACTAGCCAAGGTCCGTTCGCGTTGAGCCTGTCGAAACGCGCGCTCGAACCTACGGAAAATCAGACTCGCAATATACGCTCACCGCGACCAATGCCGCTGGAGCCGGTTCGCACCGTTTCCAGAATGGCGGCGCGCTCCAGGGCTTCCAAAAAAGCGTCGTTCTTGGACTGGTCGCCAGTGAGCTCAATCGTGTAGCTCTTGTCGGTGACGTCGATGATGCGGCCGCGGAAGATGTCGGCCATGCGTTTCATCTCCTCTCGCTCCTTGCCGACGGCACGCACCTTGACCATCATCAGCTCGCGCTCGATGTAGGAGCCTTCGGTCAGGTCCACAACCTTGACGACCTCGATCAAACGGTTCAGGTGCTTGGTAATTTGTTCGATGACGTCGTCCGAGCCGGTGGTCTGGATCGTCATGCGGGACAGACTGGGATCCTCCGTGGGCGCAACGGTCAAGGACTCGATGTTGTAGCCACGAGCCGAAAACAGGCCGACGACCCGTGACAGGGCGCCCGGCTCGTTTTCCAAAAGAACTGCAATGATGTGTTTCATGAAATGGATTCCTCTTTTCGCCGCCCTCCCCCGCAACCGGTAAGTTGCGGGCTTGGCGGACAATAGATTCGTCTAAAAAATCGCTATCGTTTTGATAGCTGGTTACGCTCGCTGCGCGGGGGCTAGAGCCTTGTTTGGCTTAAAGGTCTTCGCTTCCCAGCAGCATTTCCGTGATGCCCTTGCCGGCCTGAACCATGGGGAACACGTTCTCGGTCGGGTCGGTACGGAAATCCATGAAAACCGTACGGTCCTTGAGCTTGCGGGCTTCGCGCAGCGCCGGCTCCACATCACCCGGTTTTTCGATCAGCATGCCGACGTGGCCATAGGCCTCGGCCAGCTTCACGAAGTTGGGCAGCGCATCCATATAGCTATGGCTATAGCGGCCTTCGTATTCGACCTCTTGCCACTGGCGCACCATGCCCAGGTAACGGTTGTTCAGCGACACGATCTTGATCGGCGTGTTGTACTGCAGGCAGGTCGACAGCTCCTGGATGCACATCTGCACCGACCCTTCGCCGGTGATACAGAACACTTCGCTGTCGGGCTTGGCGAGCTTGATGCCCATTGCGTAGGGAATGCCCACGCCCATGGTGCCCAGACCACCCGAATTGATCCAACGGCGTGGCTCGTTGAACTTGTAGTACTGAGCCGCCCACATCTGGTGCTGCCCCACGTCGGACGTGATGTAGGTATCAGCATCCTTGGTCATGTTCCACAGGGTTTCGACCACGTACTGCGGCTTGATGACGTCACCCTTGCCCATGCTGTACTTCATGCAGTCGCGCTTGCGCCATTCCTCAATGGTCTCCCACCAGGCGCCCAGGGCATTGGCGTCGGGCTTGACCGTTCCTTCTTTGATCATGGCGATCATTTCCTGCAGCACATCTTTGACATCACCGACGATAGGAATGTCAACCTTGACGCGTTTGGAAATGCTGGAAGGGTCAATATCGATGTGGATGATCTTGCGCTCGTTTTGCGCAAAGTGCTTGGGGTTACCAATCACGCGGTCATCAAAACGCGCGCCGACTGCCAGCAAAACATCGCAGTTTTGCATGGCGTTGTTGGCTTCCACCGTGCCGTGCATGCCCAGCATGCCCAGGAATTTTCGGTCAGTCGCCGGGTAAGCGCCCAAGCCCATCAAGGTATTAGTCACTGGGTAACCCAGCATATCCACCAAGGTGCGCAGTTCGTTGGACGCATTGCTCAGCAACACACCGCCGCCGGTGTAGATATAGGGGCGTTTGGCGGTCAATAGCAGCTGCAAGGCCTTGCGGATCTGCCCGCCGTGCCCTTTGCGAACCGGGTTGTACGAACGCATCTCCACCGATGTGGGGTAGCCGGTGTAAGGCACCTTCTTGAACGACACATCCTTGGGGATATCAACCACAACGGGGCCGGGACGGCCGCTACGCGCAATGTGAAAGGCTTTTTTTAGCGTTTCTGCCAGGTCACGGGCGTCCTTGACCAGAAAATTGTGTTTAACAATAGGCCGGGTGATACCCACCGTATCGCATTCCTGGAATGCATCTAAACCGATAGCATGCGTAGGTACCTGGCCGGTGATGATCACCATGGGGATGCTATCCATATAGGCGGTGGCGATACCGGTAACCGCATTGGTCACACCGGGGCCGGATGTCACCAGCGCCACGCCCACATTGCCGCTAGCACGGGCATAACCGTCGGCTGCGTGCACCGCACCTTGCTCGTGGCGCACCAAAACGTGCTGGATGGTGTCTTGTTTGTAGAACGCGTCGTAAATGTGCAGTACCGCACCACCGGGGTAACCCCAGATGTATTTGACGCCTTCGGCCTGCAGGGCTTTGACCAGAATTTCCGCGCCGCGGAGTTCGAGCGTGCCGGAGGATGTCCCGGGGGACTTGGCGGGGTGGGATGCAGCCGACGCCGAAGCGATTTCAGCTTTTGAAATTTCCATGATGAACCTTTGTGAATTTCTCTAACGAAAAACCTTGGGTGCCCCTTCGCAAAACTCTTGTGAAGTCGCGTCGGAACTTAAGATTTTGGCCATGGACGCATTGAATGCTGCGCCGAACCAAAACCCGTTTGCCTTTTGAATGCAAACCACATTATCGCACCGACTACGCACCCTTTGGTACCCGCCGCACAAATGTTGGGCATACAAATGCCATAATTCGTGCCTGTCTACCGCGAATGCAGCCGTTTTGGCCTTGCGGTGTTTGTTGATTCCACCTTCCTCGCCTCATTTCTCTTGGCCTCAGACCGCGAACTATCCGATTTTTTGAAAAGCGTGGAAAAACGCGCTTTCAAGCGGTCCGTTTACCACGTTCGCAATGACGAGTCGGCGCTGGACATCGTCCAGGACAGCATGATGAAGCTGGCTGAGCACTACGGTCACAAACCCGTGGAAGAGCTGCCGATGCTGTTCCAACGCATCCTGTCCAACTGCACGCTCGATTGGTTTCGGCGCCAGAAGACCCAGAAAGCGCTGTTTTCCACAATGAGCGACTTCGAATCGCCGGGTGATGACGAGGGGTTTGACCTGTTGGAAACCCTGCATGCAGCGCATAACGGGGAACAAAATGAGAGCGCCGAGACTCAGACCGAACGGGCACAAACATTGCGTGAGATAGAAATTGAGGTTCAGCAACTGCCTGCGCGTCAACGAGAGGCCTTTTTGATGCGTTACTGGGAGGAGATGGATGTTGCCGAGACCGCTGCGGCCATGGGTTGCTCGCAAGGCAGTGTCAAAACACATTGCTCGAGAGCCGTCCAGGCCTTGGGTAAAGCTTTGAGCGCCAAAGGAATACGAATATGAAAACAACACTAGATCCCCAGCTGTTCGAGAGCTACCAGGACCGCATGGGCCGCAATATTGCTGCGCGTTTGTCTGATACGACCCAAAGTATTCCCAATGATATTTCCGAGCGCTTGAAGGTTGCCCGCACGCAGGCCTTGGCTAAACGCAAAGTTGTCAAACTCCAGACCGCGACCAGCGTAAACGTTCAGGGTGGCGCTGCAACGCTGAATGCTGGTGATCTGGATGGCGGCCTTTGGAGTCGCTTGGGCGCCGTGATCCCATTGTTGGCCTTGGTTGCAGGTCTGTTGACCATTACCGTTGTGCAAGAGCAGCAACGTGCCAACGAAATTGCCGATGTGGATGTCGAGCTCCTTGCAGACGACCTGCCACCTGCCGCCTATACCGATCCCGGCTTCATGCACTTCCTGAGCATCAACCGCCGAGACTAGCGTTTTCTGACTTCCATGCCCGTTACTGATCTATTGGCCCATATTCGAGCACTATCCACATTTCGCCGGGTAGTTCTTGGGTGCGCGCTGATCGGGGCGGTCGGCATAGCGGTGGGGCAGGCTCTCGCCCCCAGCAGCTCCAAACCTTCGGCGCCAGTGGCTCCCCCCGTGCTGATTGCCCAGGCATCCGGGCCGCAATGGCTGGAATTGACTGCCACGCAACGCCAGGTTCTCAAGCCCCTGATGGGCACGTGGAACACGCTCACCAGCGCCCACAAGAATAAATGGATCGCCCTGTCCCAAAGCTATGCGGCCCGCTCCGCTGCTGAACAGGAAAAAATGCAAAGCCGCATGGCCGAGTGGGCCGCACTGACTCCCAACCAGCGCGAACGTGCCCGTCTCAACTTCGTTGATACCAAAAAGCTGCCCCCTTCGACGCGTACAGCCGAGTGGGAGGCCTACCAGAGCCTCAGCAGCGAAAAAAAGAACGACCTGGCAGCCAAAGGCAGACGTAAAGTGATCGGCGCCGCCGTCGCTGTGACGCCCGTGCCTCCCAGCAAGCTGACTGCCGTTCCGATTACCCGCCACACGCCACCCGATGACGCTGCGGCAGTGGCAGCCAAACCCCGAATCGACCCCAATACGCTGCTTCCGTTGCCACCACCTCCGGCGCTCGTCGTGGCACCCGCTGCCGCAACAGCCACCCCATCGGTTCCCGCGGTCAACGCAGATTCGATTTCCCCGAACTGATAGCCGGCCAGCCGAACCTACCCAGATCGGCGCCGTGTGCCGTCGTTAGCGCGTACCCGGCCTATACAATCGCGCCGATCCGTGACTCCTTCCTCCCCATGCAGACTATTGAAATGAACACCCCCGGCCTGTGGCGTCGCATGGCCTGCTGGCTATACGAAGGCATGCTGCTGTTTGGTGTCGTGTTTTTGGCCGGTTACCTGTTCAGCACGCTCAGCCAGACCCGCAATGCTATGGATAACCGGCACGCACTGCAGGCCTTCATCTTCATCATCTTTGGCATCTACTTCGTGTGGTTCTGGGCCAAGGGCCAGACCCTGGCCATGAAGACCTGGAACATTCGCATCGTTGGACTGGATGGCAAAGCTATTTCGCAACTACGGGCATTGGCACGCTACGCGCTGAGCTGGCTGTGGTTCCTGCCGCCACTGATCGCGCTGTGGTTTTTTCAGATCAGTGGGGGTGAAACGGCCGTCATCATCATCGGTTGGGTCATTGTCTGGGCCCTGCTCAGCCGCTTCCATCCTCAAGGGCAGTTCTGGCACGATGCGATAGCAGGCACCCGCCTGATCACCTCACTGCCCTTGAGCCGCTAAGGCCCGCTGACATGCCATCCAATACCAAGAGCGCTAAGAACGCCGCTTCTGCCGTGGTCAATCCCCAAAAGGAACGCAAGGGCCTGAACCGGGTCCTGCATGCCGCCGGCTATTCGCTGGCAGGCTTGCGTGCCGGCTGGGGTGAAACAGCTTTTAGACAGGAAGCGATCGCCTCGGTGGTGTTGTTGCCCGTCGCGTTCTGGCTGGGCAAGAACTGGGTGGAGATTGCTCTGTTGGCCGCCAGCGTGGTACTGGTCATGGTGGTGGAGTTACTCAACACGGCGGTCGAAACCGCCATCGATCGTATCGGTCCCGAGTGGCACGACCTGTCCAAGCGCGCGAAGGACATGGGCAGCGCCGCGGTCTTACTCAGCCTGCTGATTTGCGCGGGCATCTGGGCGGCAGCGCTGTACCACCGGCTCGCTTAGGAACGCCGCGAAGGGCTGCCCCGAGCAAGTTCAGCCCCCTCGGGGGGGGGCAGCGAAACACACGAAGTGGGAGCGTGGGGGCTCTGTTTAAACCGCTGATTCGTCCTGCTCACCGGTACGGATGCGAACGACGCGCTCCACGCTGGTAACAAAAATCTTGCCGTCTCCAATCTTGCCGGTGTGCGCGGCCTTGACGATGGCATCCACGCAGCGGTCCACATCTTCGGTCTTTACGACGACCTCGATTTTCACCTTGGGCAAGAAGTCGACAACGTATTCAGCGCCGCGGTAGAGCTCGGTATGACCCTTCTGGCGGCCGAAGCCCTTGACCTCGGTGACCGTCAGGCCGGTAACGCCGCAGTCGGCCAGCGCCTCACGCACCTCTTCCAGCTTGAACGGTTTGACGATGGCGGTGATTTGTTTCATACGAATCCTTTTTAATCAGTTGAGGACAGAGCTACGCTTCGCTGCGGTCTGTCCCGCAAAGTCTCACGCTCGAAATCGATTGGTTATAGGATACCGCCAATCCTTGCCAAAACTGCGATGGGTTACCCGAATCCCTACCGGTGACTGGCGGCGTTTGTATTCGTTGAGCTTGATCAGGCGCGTGACCTTTTCCACATCAGCCCGATCAAACCCGGCAGCGATGATGGCCTCAATGCTCTGGTCGTTCTCCATATAGCGGTCGACGATCGCGTCCAGCACCTCGTAGGGCGGCAAGCTGTCCTGGTCCTTCTGGTCGGGGCGCAGCTCGGCACTGGGCGGGCGGGTAATGATGCGCTCGGGTATCGGGCTCACTCCCGTACCATAGGGGTCGTTGGCATTGCGCCAGTGCGCCATCTTGAACACCAGCGTCTTGGCCAGGTCCTTGATGACCGCAAAACCGCCCGCCATGTCGCCGTACAGCGTGCAATAGCCGGTCGCCATTTCCGATTTGTTGCCGGTGGTCAGCACGATGCTGCCGAACTTGTTGCTGAGCGCCATCAGCAGTGTGCCGCGGATACGGGCCTGGATGTTTTCCTCGGTCGTGTCCTCGGCGCGCCCGGCAAACTCAGTCGCCAGCGAGGCCTTGAACGCCTCGAACTGCGGCACGATAGAAATCTCGTCGTAGCGCACACCCATGCGCTGGGCCATCTCACGGGCATCCAGCCAGCTGATGTCGGCCGTGTACGGCGACGGCATCATCACGGCACGCACCTTGTCAGCGCCCAGAGCGTCGACAGCAACAGCCAGCACCAGTGCTGAATCGATGCCACCCGACAGCCCCAGTAGCGCGCCGGGGAAGCCGTTCTTGCCCACGTAATCGCGCACGCCCAGCACCAACGCGTCCCACAGGTCCTGCTCGGGTGTGCGGATCGGCTCAACAATTGCTACGATATTGATAGCTGCTTGTGGCCGTTCCACGAGGGCTGCAAAGAGATTCTCCTTAAAGCTTGGGGCCCGACCGGCCAGGGAGCCGTCCGCGTTCAGCGCAAACGAGTGGCCCTCAAACACCACCTCATCCTGCCCGCCCACCAGGTGCGCATAGACCAGCGGCAGGCCTGTCTCTTGCACACGCTGGCGCATCGTGTCCTCGCGCTCGTAACCCTTGCCCACATGGAAGGGCGACGCGTTGATGACCGCCAGCAACTCAGCCCCCGCCTCCTTGGCCAGCCGTGCCGGCTGTGCGAACCAGGCGTCCTCGCAGATCAGCAGGCCCACACGGAGGCGGTGCCCCTCAACACCGGCATCGAACACGCAAACACCATCGCCCGGCGAGAAGTAGCGCCGCTCGTCAAACACCTGGTAATTGGGCAGCTCGCGCTTGGCGTAGGTGGCAACGACCTGCCCCTCGCGCAGCACACTGGCCGCATTGAAACGCTGCTGCACGGCAGTGGAGCGCGTGCGGCTGTCGCCACCGGTGGGGTGGCCCACGACGACCGCCATGTCTTTTAACCCGGCCAAAGCATCGGCCACCGTTTTCACGGCATCATCGCAAGCTTGGATAAACGCCGGGCGCAGATACAGATCTTCGGCGGCGTAACCGCAAATCGACAGTTCGGGGGTCAGCAGCAGGCGGGCGCCGTCCGCGTAGGCGCTCTGGGCCGCGGTGATGATCTTCTGGGCATTGCCCTGCAGATCACCCACGACGAAGTTGAGTTGCGCAACACACAGTTTGAGAGTCATGAAGCAGGAATATTTCGTTAGTAGCCGATCCACCGCAGCAGACCCAGCACACAAGGTGCACCTTGGCTGAGGATTATGTCATTCGGGTGCTGGCCTCGCCGCTGGACGTGGACGCCACGGCCTGGGACGCCCTGCTGCAAACCCAGCCCAACCCCAGCCCCTTCATGCGCCACGCCTACCTGGCAGCGTTGCACACCAGCGGCAGCGCAGTACCCAAGACGGGGTGGACGCCACACTTCATCACGCTGAGCTTGGATGGAGCGCTGGTTGCTGCCTGCGCGCTGTACGAGAAGATCCACTCGTACGGCGAATACGTGTTCGACTGGGCATGGGCCAACGCCTACGCCCAGCACGGGCTGCCCTACTACCCCAAAGCGACAGTAGCAGTGCCCTTTACCCCAGTGCCCGGTGCGCGGCTGATGGCGCGCGATGCGGCGGCACGTGTGGCGCTGGTGCAAGCGTTGGTTGCCTGGTGTGATCAAAACGGCATGTCGTCCCTGCACCTGCTGTTTGCCAATGACGACGACGCGGCAGCGTGCGAGACGGCCGGGCTGATGCTGCGCCATACGGTGCAGTTCCATTGGAAGAATACAGAAACGGGCTACTCGGACTTCGAAGCCTTTCTGGCATCCCTGTCGCAGGACAAACGCAAAAAGATTCGACAGGAGCGCCGCAAAGTCTACGATGCCGGTGTCAGTTTTCGGTGGTCACAGGGGGCCAACATCACGCCGGCCGAGTGGGACTTCTTCTACCGCTGCTACGAGCGCACCTACCTGGAACACGGCAACGCGCCCTACCTGAGCCGCAATTTCTTCGCCAGCATGGCCAGCACCATGCCCGAACACTGGTTGTTGTTCATCGCCGAGCGAGAGGGGAAACCGATTGCTAGCAGTTTGATAGCATTAGATGCTTATCCTACAAGGGCTAGCGATCCAAACGCCCCAGGAGGCTGGGTGGCGGCGGGTTTTGCGCAGGTAAAGGAGGAGCCCGCGCAGCGGGCGGGGGACACGGAGCAAAACCCGCTGCCATCCAGTCTCCGCCGCGAGAGCACAACAAAAGTAGCCTACGGCCGCTACTGGGGAGCACTGGAGCGCGTGGACTGCCTGCACTTTGAAGCCTGCTACTACCAGCCGCTGCAGTGGTGCATTGAACACGGATACCACCGCTTCGAAGGTGGCGCCCAAGGAGAGCACAAGATGGCACGCGCCCTGCTGCCGGTCAAGACCACCAGCGCCCACTGGCTCGCGCACCCCGCGTTTGCGGATGCGGTTGCCAGGTTTCTCGAACGCGAGGACGAAGGGATCAATAGCTACCTGCAAGACTTGAAACAGCGCAGTCCGTTCAAGCGCGAGCCTGCCGGCTAAGCATCGAATACACCTTCTATGCCTGGCGTCGGGTCCACGCTGGCTGCACCATACGCCCACGGCGCCAGGCCAGATAAACCATGGCGGCACTGGCCAGAACTACGAATGCCAGATTGACAGCCGAACCCTCTACGCCGTAAGCCCCGCCCGTCAGCCAGTCGGGACCACTGAGTTCAGTTACCAGCAGACCCGTCTTCACATCGTGGCCAGACACCGCCAGCGAGAAGATGCCATCTTGGAAAAAGTTCCAACCGGCGTGCAGCGCTGCACACAACCACAAGCGTCCCGTCAACAAAAAGGCCGCCGCAAAAAAGACGCCGGCCACCGCAGTGTCGGCAATGCCCAGCGCCGAGACATTGTCATTAGACAGATGCATGGCACCAAACAGCAGACCCGACGCCAGCAGCGCGAGCCAGCTGCCCACAAATTCCTGCACTACACGGAAGAAAATTCCGCGCACCAGCATTTCTTCGATCAGGCTGACAGTCAGGTGCACCAGCAGGGGTAGCAGGATGAGGTTGCTACTCGGTGCCAGCGTCAGTGTATGCACACCGCCCAAGGCGGCGATGCCAGCCACAGAGGCGCACACCATCAACCCACCCAGTACAAAGCCCGCGCTGTACTCGCGCAACGCGCCCGGCAAGGCCAATTCGGTTACGGCCCGCTTTTCTATCCGCGTGACATAAAACGCATAAGAAAGACAGCCCATGCAGGCTCCGAACAGTTGGCCCATGCGCAAGAACAGTTTCTCTTCAAAAAAATGGGAGGCACCGGCCTGCATCAGCAGAAACGGCACCATGAAGAACACCACGGCCAGCACGACGCGGGTCAGTGGGAAACGCAATATGCGCTGCCCCAGCGGCGCAGCAGCGCAAGGGTTGTCCAGGGAGAGTGAAGTGGTCATGGGTTCTTTCTGTGAAACGTGGTGGGGTACGGACCAATGGCCGTTGCGAATGGGCGCGACTTTAGTTGGCTCAATTGAACGGAACCACATCCATACGACAGGGTGCAGCAGCAGGGGTATGGATCGCAGTTAGGTTGGACTGGGGCTCAGCCCAAGCAGCTACGCCGGGCTATCGCGTTTGCAAGTCCCCACCCTGCACGGGCTGCGGCAGACGCGCTGCGATGTCGACACCCACTTTCTTCAACAGCGATGTGAAGCTAGGATGAAACACCGCCTCTTCCGATATGTAGTGGCCCTTGCCCACCAGCGCGACACTGTGGGCAACTCCACCAGACGCGTTGATCCCGTCGACAAAACTGCCAGTGCGCGGCCAAGGATCGAGTTCGCCCTGGATCGCAAGAAACTCCAATCCCGCTTGGGCCATGTCTACCCCGTGCGGCGCTTGCCCGGCGATGGCAACCGCAACATGCACCAACGGGCCAAGTCGCCCAACAAACTGGCAAACGCCAGAGCCCCCCAGGCTGTAGCCAACCAGCGCAAGACGTTGTGACGGCTTGCCGGTCGCCTTGATGAGCAATGCGAGCCGGTCCGCGTCCCACTCAGCCTCTGCTTCAAGCTGCGGACAAATCACCGGGCAATTGATGGACACTTGCGCGCCGGCCAAAAGCGCAGGCAGCCCGTACCGCTTGACCAAAGAGAGATCGGAACCCCGTTCGCCGCTGCCGTGTAAGTAGATCACGACCGCATCTGCTCCATAACCATGGTGCGGCAGAAACTCAAGAAAACGGAACCCCGATACGGGGTCCAGGCCATGGTGCTCAAGCATGTTGGCAAGCTTAGCCATTTTTTCCGATCGCCTGCTGGCAAAATCCAACCCATGCACGCCCCCCAGGACAGCCCAGCCCCCATCACCCACTACGAGAACTTTCCGGTCGCGTCCTTCCTGTGCCCCGCCCACCTGCGCGCCCCTATCGCCGCCATCTACCACTTCGCCCGCACTGCGGACGATATTGCCGACGAGGGCGACGCCACCGCGCAGCAAAGGCTCGACGAACTGCAGGCCTATCGCGCGGACCTGAACGCCACCTGCGCGGGAGCGGCAACCAGCGCACGCTGGCCCCAAGTGTTTGGTCCGTTGCAGGTTGCATTGCAAACCCACCACCTACCGCCCCAACTGCTGCACGACCTGCTCGATGCTTTTGTGCAGGACACCCGCAAGTCCGCCGCCGCCGAGGGCTACGCTACGCACGCGGAGCTGCTGGACTACTGCCGCCGCTCTGCCAACCCGGTGGGCCGTCTGCTGCTGCACCTGTATGGTGTGACGGGTACGCTGGCGCTACAACGCAGCGACGCCATTTGCAGCGCCCTGCAGCTGATCAACTTCTGGCAAGACCTGAGCGTGGACATTCCCCGTGGCCGCTACTACCTGCCAGCCGAGGATTGCGCGCGCTTTGGCGTGCCGCAGGCCGACATATTGGCGCAGCACCAGACGCCAGCCGCTACAGAATTGATAGCTTCTCACGCTCATCTGGCGAGGGCTAGCATGGAATTTGGCTCTGCACTGGTGCACCAGATACCGGGGCGCGCCGGCTGGGAACTGCGGCTGGTGGTGCAAGGTGGTCTGCGTATTCTGGACAAGATCGACGCCCTGCACTACTCCACGCTCACCCAGCGTCCCACGTTGCGCTGGTGGGATTTCCCGATCATGCTCTGGCGCGCCGTATGGATGTAATTTTGGAGGGGCAATAGCGGCCCGGTGTGTGCGCCACACTATACTTCTACGAACACTTTCACGCTGCTATTGCCACACCCCGCAAAGCGTGAACGGGCCAGGCCCACCGTGACCGTTTTTTAGATCCAGCCCACGCCCATGACCCCAGCGCAATACGTACAAGACAAGGCCGCCGCGTCCGGCAGCAGCTTCTACTACGCCTTCTTGTTTCTGCCGGCTCCCAAGCGTGCTGCCATCACCGCCTTCTACGCATTTTGCCGCGAGGTGGACGACGTCGTCGACGACATGGTGGACGCCAGCATCGCCCAGACCAAGCTGGCCTGGTGGCAGACCGAAGTGGCCAAGGCCTTTGCCGGCCAGCCAAGCCACCCGGTCACACAAGCCCTGATGCCCCTGGCTGCCGAATTCAAGATCGAGCAGCGCCACCTGCAAGCCGTCATCGAAGGTTGCCAGATGGACCTGACGCAGACCCGCTACCTGGACTACCCGGGCCTGCAGCGCTACTGCCATTTGGTGGCCGGTATCGTGGGCGAAGTGGCAGCCGGCATCTTCGGCCAGACCCAGCCCCAGACCACAGCCTACGCACACAAGCTGGGCCAGGCGCTGCAAATGACGAACATCATCCGCGACGTGGGCGAAGACGCCTTGCGGGGACGTATCTACTTGCCAGTCAATGAGCTGAAGCAGTTTGATGTAAAGGCGCACGAGATTCTGAAGCGTACGTATTCCGACAACTTCACGGCGCTGATGCGCTTCCAGGCCCAGCGTGCGCACGGCCTGTACGACGAGGCCTTGGCCCTGCTGCCTGCCGAAGACCTGCGCACACAGAAGCCCGGGCTGATGATGGCCAGCATTTACCGCGCGCTGTTGCGCGAAATCGAGGCCGACAATTTCCAGGTGCTGCACCAGCGCATACGCTTAACACCCTTGCGCAAGATGTGGCTGGCGTGGAAGGTGCAAGCCCTGGGCAGACTGTGACCACACCCTTGCGCGTTGGCATCGTCGGTGGTGGCTGGGCCGGCATGGCCGCAGCGGTTGCGGCTTGTGAGCAAGGCCACACCGTCACCGTATTCGAAGCCTCCCGCACCCTGGGCGGCAGGGCACGCGCTCTGCAAGGCATCCTGCCCGATGGCACCCCCGTCACGCTGGACAACGGCCAGCACATCCTGATCGGCGCCTATACCGAGACGTTGCGCCTGATGCGCCTGGTCGGCCTGGACCCAGACGCGCTGCTACTGCGCCAACCCCTCTCCCTGCCCTTCCCCGATGGCACAGGCCTGCAGACGCCGGCCTACGCCACGAACTGGCCTGCACCCTTCGACGCTATCGCAGCCATCGCCACCGCACGTGGCTGGACTTGGGGCGAACGCTGGTCGCTGGTCCGCGCGTCGCTAGGCTGGCAATTGAAGCGTTTTACCTGCGCACCCACGCTGTCAGTGGCGCAGCTGTGCAGCCGCATGGCGCCGCGCGTGCTGCACGAGTTGATCGAGCCACTGTGCGTGTCGGCGCTGAACACGCCTGCTGACCAGGCCAGTGCCCAGGTGTTTTTGCGCGTCATGCAGGATGCGCTGTTTGGCGTCCGCGGCGGCTCACACCTGTTGCTACCCCGCACGGATTTGGGCGCGCTGTTCCCTGTGGCCGCTTCAGAGTGGGTCAGGCGGCGCGGCGGCCAAGTGCATCTGGGCCAGCGCGCCGGCATGCTGCGGTGGCAGGCACCACACTGGCTGCTGGACGGGCAGGCGTTTGACCGCGTCATCTGGGCCACCTCTGCATCAAACGCGGCTGTAGCCCTCGCGGAATGTGCGCAAGCAGCTCCTGAATCAATAGCAGATTTATTGCACGCCTGGGCGGCTGATACCGTAGCGCTGCGCTTTGAAGCGATCGCTACGGTCTACGCCTGGGCGCCCAAGGCCCGCCTGCCCCACGCCATGCTGGCCCTGCGCAACACGCCGACAGCACCGGCGCAGTTTGTGTTCGACCGTGGCCAACTGGGGGGTCTGCACGGCCTGCTGGCTTTTGTCGTCAGCGCCAGCGACGGCAGCCGCGAAGAGCTGCAGGCCGCTGTGCTACAACAGGCCAAGGACCAGCTGTCCGCCATAGGCCTACCCGCATTGCAAGCCATTCAAACCGTCGTCGAGAAACACGCCACCTTTGCCTGTACACCCGGCCTCCAGCGACCGCCGCAGCAGATCGCACCCGGCCTAATAGCCGCCGGCGACTACGTGCAAGGCCCCTACCCCGCCACCCTTGAAGGGGCGGTGCGCAGCGGGTGGGCGGTGGGCGATTCGCGCTAGACGGTGGGCCGAAACGTGCAGATCAAGTACCGCCAAGCTCTTTCATGACAGGTATACGCAGCCTGCGGCACAGTTGTCCAAATGTGAGATTTCTTTCATGACCCGCAACAAACTGATTCTGCCCATGCTGGCTTGCCTGATCGCGCTGCCAGCGGGCGCGCAAGAGTCGAAGCCCAGTGCCTGTGGCAACGGCATTGCGATCCCGATGCGATTGGAGCGCACAGGCCACACGTCAGTACAAATCGCACTCAACGGGGTTCAAACACGCTTACTTGTTGATACGGGTGCCAACGTCAGCACGCTCGACCTCACCGAAGGTCAGCGTGTCAAGCCAAAGGTTGTCGCCACTCCCGAGGGACCACCAGGCTTTGGCCGCGCCCAGTTGGAAGTATCTGTCGGTTCCCATGCGCTTGGCCTGAAGCCATTCTCGGTAATGGACCTGCACTTCATCAACATTCCATCCAAGCGTTACGGCACCGAACCATTTGCTGGTCAACTTGGGGCGCAGTTTTTTATCGAGCACCAGGCGCGCATTGACTTCGCGAACATGGTGGTTTGTCTGATGCAGCCCAGCCCATGAACGGCTGCTATTAGCAAGGTGGGCGGGAAGGGTGCCGCTGAGATTACGCACACTGCGCCTGCCATCACCCCCGCCTTTCAAGGCGTTAAAGATACTTTTTGGCAAGGTGCATCTCCCATCCATTGCGTATGATCGACGATCCCTTGAAACTCGTAGTCCAATGCATATTGCAGTAAAAATCGTTGTAGCCACCATTACCGTTGCCGTCCTGGCCGCGGGCGGTGCGGCAGCATGGCATATCCGCACCAAACAACCCCAGCGCAGTGGCAATGTGGCTCTCAAACAATTGAAAGCCCCTGTCACCGTGTTGTACGACGAGCGTGGCGTGCCCCACATCCAGGCCGAAAGCGAGATGGACATGTACCGGGCCCTGGGCTACGTGCATGCGCAAGACCGGTTGTTTCAAATGGAAATGGTTCGCCGCCTGGCCCGTGGTGAACTGGCGGAAGTCCTGGGCCCCAAGCTGCTGGAGACCGACAAGCTGTTTCGCACACTGGGCATTCGCGCCCGCGCCGACGAAATGGCCGCCAAGGTCAACCCGATCAGACCCGCCGACATGGCGCTGATCTCGTACCTGGATGGCATCAACCAGTTCCAGAACACGCACCCCGTGCCGCTGGAATTCGACATCCTGAAGATCCCTAAGCGCCCGTTCACGCCGGCGGACACCTTTGCCGTGAGCGGCTACCTGGCCTACAGCTTTGCGCAGGCCTTCAAGGTGGAGCCCGCGCTGACCCACATCCGCGACAAGCTCAGCCCCGAGCACCTGAAGATTTTTGACCTGGACTGGCATGCCGAAGGCGTCATCAACAACAACCCGCGCAACCAGAGCGTAAAAGCCGCTTCCAGCACTGCAAGCCCCAGGCTGGCGCTAGACGCCAAAGATTGGGCTGGTCTGGGCCAGTTAGCCCAACTCAGCCAGGATGCATTGGACGCCGCCGGTGTGCCAGCGTTTGAGGGCAGCAATGCCTGGGCCGTGTCCGGCAAACGCACGGCCAGCGGCAAACCGCTGCTGGCGGGCGATCCGCACATTGCCTACTCGGCGCCGTCCGTCTGGTACGAGGCCCATATGAGCGCACCGGGCTTTGAGTTGTATGGCCACTACCAAGCGCTGAACCCCTTTGCCTTGCTGGGCCACAACGACAAGTTCGGCTGGAGCCTGACGATGTTCGAGAACGACGATGTGGACCTGATCGCGGAAAAGACCAACCCGTCCAACCCGAATCAGGTTTATGTCAAGGGCCAATGGGTGGATCTGCAAACCCGTACCGAGACTATCAAAGTCAAGGGACAGGACGATGTGCGCTTGAGCCTGCGCCGCTCGCCGCACGGCCCCATCATCAGTGACGCGTTCAAGGAAAGCTTTGGCAGCACCCCCATTGCGATGTGGTGGGCCTTCCTGGAGACCGAAAACCCGGTCATGGATGCCTTTTACGAGCTGAACCGTGCCAACACCCGCGAAAAAGCACGCAGTGCGGCCGAAAAGATCCACGCGCCCGGCCTGAACGTGGTCTGGGCCAACACAGCCGGTGATATCGGCTGGTGGGCTGCCGCAAAGCTGCCGATACGCCCCTCCGGCGTGAACCCTGCCTTCATACTGGACGGCAGCACCGACCAGGCGGACAAAACAGGCTTCTATAACTTCAGTTTCAACCCGCAGGAGGAAAACCCGGCGCGGGGCTACATCGTGTCGGCCAACCACCAGCCCAAGCCGGCCAGTGGCGTACCGGTGGCTGGCTACTACTGCCTGCCCGACCGCGCACAACGACTGGATGACGTGCTGCGTGACACCGAGAAGAAGTGGGATACGGCCGGCGCACAGGCACTGCAGCTGGACGGTACCAACGGCTACGGCCCGCGCGTGCTGAAAGACCTGCTGCCCATTTTGAAAAACGTCGTCACCGATCCGTATGAAAAGGCGTTTCTGGAGCCACTGCAGATATGGGACGGCGACTACAGCCGCGACAGCATGGCTGCGCTACTGTTCACGCAGCTGATGTATGAGTTGGCCCACGCCGCGATGGCCGATGAGATGGACGAGGTGCAGTTCAAAAACCTGCTGCGTACCTTCGCGCTGGACAGTGCCCTGCCCCGCCTTATCGCCGACGCCAACTCTCCCTGGTGGGACAACGTCAATACCAAGCAGGTCGAGAATCGGTTCGAAACCGTGCGCATAGCGTGGGTCAACACCATCAAACACCTGGAATCGGTCTATGGCAAGGACTTGCTGAAATGGAATTGGGGCAATGCCCACACGCTGACCCACGCGCACCCACTGGGCCAGCAGAAACCGCTAGACAGCATCTTCAACGTGGGCCCGTTCAAGGTGGCTGGCGGCCGCGAGGTGCCCAACAATATGAACTACCAGGTAGGCCCCGCCCCGTGGGCCGTGCGCTCGGGTCCGTCCACCCGCCGCGTTGTGGATTTTGCACACCCCGACAAAGCCATGGGCATTAACCCGGTGGGACAAAGCGGTGTGCTGTTTGACAAACACTATTCCGACCAGGCAGCCTTCTTCGCTGAGGGCATCTACCAGCCGCAGTATCTGAGTGCAGAGGACGTTAAAGCCCACCGCGTCAGCACCCTTGCGTTAACTCCTGCCCGTTGATCGCTTGCGTGCAGAGCAAGGTCCAGTGATAGCGGTTCAGGCGGAACTGGCCACGTACAACCCCAGGTTGGTTTGATTTGCGAGAATGGTGCATGCCCTTTTCTCCCGAACCTCCCTTCGCGCATGGCCAGCAACCCCGCACGGCCGTGCTGTACTGCAACCTCGGCACCCCGGACGAGCCCACAGCCCCGGCGGTGCGCCGTTACCTGCGCGAATTTCTTAGCGACCAACGAGTCGTCGAAATTCCGCGCCTGCTGTGGCTGCTGATACTGCACGGCATCATCTTGCGCTTTCGGCCGGCAAAGTCTGCCGCCAAATACGCCAGCATCTGGACGCCCGAGGGCTCGCCGCTGAAGTTGTGGACCGAAAAGCAATCCAAGCTGCTGCAAGGCTGGCTAGGCCAGCGCAACCACGCGGTCAAAGTGCGCTACGCGATGCGCTATGGCAGCACCTCTATCGCCTCGCAGCTAGACGCGCTGAAGGCTGAGGGAGCAACCCGCATCCTGGTTGTGCCCGCCTACCCACAGTACAGTGGTACGACCACGGCCAGCGTGTTCGATGCGGTGTACGCCTGGGCAGCGCGTACCCGCTCCCTTCCAGAGCTGCGTTTCGTCAACCACTACCACGACGATGCGGACTACATTGCCGCATTGGCTAACAGCGTGCAGCGGCACTGGAAACAACATGGCCGCCCCGACCAGTTGGTCATGAGTTTCCACGGCGTGCCCGCGCGAACGCTCACGCTGGGGGACCCGTACCACTGCGAATGCATGAAGACGGCGCGCCTGCTGGCCAACAAGCTGGGCCTCAACAAGGAACAGTACAAGGTCACGTTCCAATCCCGCCTGGGCCGCGCCAAGTGGCTGGAGCCGTACACCGAGCCCACGCTGATCGCCATGGGCCGCGCCGGCGTCAAGCGCGTGGACGTAATCTGCCCCGGCTTCACCAGCGACTGCCTGGAAACGCTGGAAGAAATTAGCATGGAAGCCCGCGCCGCCTTTTTGCTGGCCGGTGGCAAGACCTTCCACTACATCCCCTGCCTCAACGACGACCCGGAGTGGATTACCGCGCTGTGCAACCTCAGCGAACGCCACATGGGCGGCTGGGATACACAAGACGAGCCCGATGCCGCAGCGCTGGCCACCTCGCGCATTGCAGCACTGGCGATGGGGGCTAAGCAATAGAACTTGGCCTCGTATCGTTGCTATATTTTCAGTAGCGCCTTACGCTTGCTGGACGAGGGCTATCGGCCGATTTTATGAAATCGCTGACCTACGCAGAACGGTGCGATTGGCTCTCCAGCAGGTCCGCCTGAACACGTGCAAATACCTGCGCCCAATCGCCGTCTACGCGCTGCCGGTAGAGCTTGACCGGCGGGTACCAGGGACTGTCACTACGGTCTAGTAACCAGCGCCAGTCGGGCACCTGCGGCAACAGGATAGCGGTTGGGATGCCCAACGCGGCACTTAGATGGGCAATGCTGGTGTCCACGCTGATAACGCGGTCCAGCACGGAAACCAACCCAGCGGTGTCGCTGAAATCATGCAAAAGGTCGCCAAAGTGCCGAATCCTGGCGTGCGCCTGCAACGCGGACTGGTCCGCGTCTCGCACCTCCTTTTGCAGGCTCACATACTCGAATGTATCTGGCAGATAGGGCGCCAATGTGGACAAGGCGACGCTGCGACTGCTATCGTTCGCGTGCTCTGCACTGCCGCTCCACACAAGGCCCACCCGAGGCTTTTCCTTTGGGCCCAAGCGCTCCATCCACTGCTGCACTTTGTCTGCACCACTACGCAAATAGGCTTGTGCTGCGGGGATGTTGCGCAGGTCCGTCTTGCAGGCCAAGGGGAGCGATAGCAGCGGGCAGTGCACGTCAAACGGTGGCAGCCGCGTCCCGGTGGCGACCAGCGTGTCAACGCCGTCCAGCCCCTGAAGCAAGCCCATCAATTGGGCCGGAACCTCCAGAATGACCCGCGCACCCCGCGCGGCCAACAGTTTGGCGTAACGCACAAACTGGATCGTGTCGCCAAAACCCTGTTCGCTGTGCAAAACAATGGTTTTCCCATCCAGCGGCTCGGTCCCCAGCCACAGCGGTTGCGAGAAATTGCGCTTGCGCGGCTTGCTTTTTTCGGTCTCCCAGCGCCATTCGTACAGCGGCAAACCAGCTTCAAAGTCTCCGCACAGCAGCAAGGTCATGGACTTGTTGAACCGAGACTGGGCATCACTGGCGTCTAGGGCGATGGCAGCGTCAAAGCTGGCCAATGCTTCGTTCCATTGGCCAAGGGCATGCAGCGTCAGGCCCTTGCTGGCGTGGGCTTGCGCATAGTCTGGCTGGATGGCCAGCGCCCGGTTGTAACTGGCGATGGAGGCATCCCACTGCTTGAGCGCATGCAGGGCCACGCCGCGATTGGTGTGGACCCTGACATAGTCCGGTTTGATGGTCAGAGCTGCGTCATAGCTGGCGATGGCGGCCGCGAATTGTTTCAGGCCATACAGGGCCACACCGCGGTTGGCGTGGGCTTCGGCATAGTCGGGTTTGAGGAACAAGGCGTTGTCGCTGCTGGCTACCGCTTCTTCGAACCGCTGGAGTTCCTGCAGCACCGCGCCCCGGTTGCAATAGGCTTCGGCGTAGCCGGGGTGTGCCGCGATGGCCTGGTCGTAGCTGGCCAGCGCGGCATCCCACCGCCTGAGTTCCTGCAGCGCAAATGCCCGGTTGAAGCAGGCTTGGGCATGGTCGGGTTTGAGGGCAATGGCACGGTCGTAGCTGGTGATGGCGGCGTCGGTACGCCGCAAGGCCTGCAGCACATTGCCACGGAAAAAGTGAAATTCGGGGTAGGCCGGGCTGAGCGCGACGGCCTGGTCATAGCTGGCCAACGCAGCCTCCAGCTGGTTGAGCCGGTGCTGCGCCATCCCGCGGTTGGAGTAG
The DNA here is from genome assembly GCF_056521325.1 of Rhodoferax sp. ZS1R8. Taxonomy (NCBI): domain Bacteria; kingdom Pseudomonadati; phylum Pseudomonadota; class Betaproteobacteria; order Burkholderiales; family Comamonadaceae; genus Rhodoferax; species Rhodoferax sp. ZS1R8. Next base: position 76,792 of record NZ_JBWMBA010000005.1, read on the forward strand.
GCCCCGGCATGCTTGGGGTTGATAGCGATGGCCTTGTTATAGCTTGCTACCGCCGCTTCCAGATGCAGAAGTTCCTGCAGGGCAGCACCTCGATTGGCGTAGGCATCGGCGTAGTCCGGCTTGAGCGCAATCGCGCGGTCATAGCTGCTGATGGCTGCGTCCAGCTGCCTCAGTGCCCTCAGCGCGTTACCCCGGTTGACGTGGAAGTCTGCGTTGTGCGGAAAGATGTCAATGGCCTTGCCAATCAGATCAACAGCCACCGCGTAGTTGCCGGTCTGCGCAGCAATAAGACCCAGCAGATGCAAGGCTTGGAAATGCTGGGGGTCAGTCGCGAGAATTGCTTCGTATCCGGCCTTGGCCTGTTGCAACTGCCCTTGCTGGTGCATTGCAATCGCTTTGGCCAGCCTAGCAGCGGCGGGCTGGAGGGTGCTGGCGAGTTTGACAGTGGGCTGCATGGTCGCGATTTTAGGTCTGCCCGCATCCGTAGAATGCGCTGGCCGGGCTATGTTCATCCGGTTTCACTCCAGCCACCGCCATGAGGAATACTCCTACCGCGTTAGCGGTCGCCATCGTTGTTAGCTTGTCGTCCCAAGCCCTTCATGCGCAACTCCCGATTTCGGTCGATAAAGCTATCGTCACTGTCGTCGGCGACGCGGAATTTTTCAACATAGGTCAGGATGGGTACTGCGGTCAGCGAACCACCATTGCTAGCCCCGGCAAAGCACCGTTTCTCGTTCCCGCCGGGCAGAAGACCTGGTTTTACCTGTCGTCAAAGTTTCACGACGCGGTCGCCACCCACACATGCTCGGGAGATTTCTCGTTCATGCCAGTTGCTGGCAGGCTGCACATTCTTCGGTACTCTTTCCTGGGGCAGACTTGTCTGCTGGAGCATTTCATGGGAGACCCCGGCAAGACCCCCGAGCCTGCTGCGGTTCAAGCCGAAAAAATCAGATCGTGTATGGCGCAGTAACGCCGATGACCACAGGTAAATCCCAGCCAACCTGCTGAAGTCTCGGATACCTCGGTTGCCGTCAGCCCACTACGCCATCAATAAACGCCGCCACGCAATCGAGCTGTGCCGGCACATTCAGCGCCGGTGCATGCCCGCAGTCTGGTACCTCCACTGTTTGCAGGCGTCCTGCCAGCCCGGGGCCACGGTGGCGCATGGCCTCGATAGTTTCCGCCAGCACCAGGTCCGAATCGGCCCCGCGCAGACTCAGTACAGGAATCTGCAACGCGTCGTAATGCTCCCAGATGGCGTAGTCGTCCGGGTGGCTGATGAACTGCTGCACCATGGCCGGGTCATAGTGCGGGGTCACACGGCCGTCGGGCAGGCGGCGGGTTGATGTTTCGGTCAAGCGTCGCCACTGTGCATCGCTGAGCCAACCGAAAGGCTGGTAGACCTGGCGGAAGAAAGCCTCCAGCTCCCGTACGCTGGCAAAAGCCGGCGGGTTGCCGGCGTAGGCGCGGATGCGGGCAATGGCCGGCGCAGCGAGCTCGGGGGCGTTGTCGTTCAGCGTCAGGCTCAGGATGCGCGATCGCATGGACGGCTCCAGCAACCCTGCAGCACAAACGGTACCGATGGCGCCCCCCATCGATGTGCCCACCCAATGCGCCTGCGCAATGCCCAACTGGTCAAACAGATCGGTGGCGATGCGCGCGTAGAACGCCAGGCAATACTCTTGCTCAGGCTGCGGGCTCCACTGGCTGAGGCCACGCCCTATCGTGTCCGGGCAAATCACGCGGTAGTGCGGACTGAGGTGGGCGGCCAGTTCGTCCATATCGCGACTCGTTCGCGCCAGGCCATGCCAGGCCACTACCACCGGGGCCTGCGCTGCCCCCCACTGTGTGTAGTGAATCTCCCGGCCAGCGCAGGTGATGAAGTGGGAACTGAAGCTCATGCGAGGAGGCCTTTCTGAACGCGGTCTGTGGCGTCTTGTTCATCGCAACAACTTGCCCGATGCACCGATTACGGTCACTTCCACGAAACGTGAGCCGATGCGGTTGGTTGCGGAATAGCCGACACGTGTGCCGCCCAGGTCTAGGTTGTCTATGCTCTCCAACGCCTTGACGAGCTTGGCCCGGGTAGGCGCGGGGCCTGCTCGGCGGAGCCCCTCGACCAGCACTTTGGCACCCAAGAATTCTTCAAAGCTGGTGTAGCTCACGGCCTGGCCGCCACCATACTTTTTCATCAGCGCCTGGTATTCGCGAACTGCGGGCTTGTTGGCACCAAAAGGAAACGGAACGACCTGTGAAATGCCAAGGCCGTGCACCGCCTTCGTGCCGGCCAGCCTGACCAGTTCGGCAGGGTCCACGACCGAGATGTTGTACAACTGCCCACCGCCGCCAATCGCCCGATAGTTCTTGGCGAACGCTGCCGTGGAACGGTTGACCGAGATCATGATCGTGGCCTGAGGTTCGGCGGCCTTGATCTTCTGCACCGCGTCCTGCACGTCGTCTGTATTGCGTTCGTAAGACGCAGCTACCAGCACCTTCATGTTGCGCTTGGCCAATGCAGCTTCCACGCCGGCCAGACCAGCTTTGCCAAAGGCGTCGTTCTGGTACATGACCGCGATGCGCGTCATGCCCAGTGTGGTGGCCTGGTGCACCATGTGCTCGGTCTCGTCCACGTAGCCAGCGCGCACGTGAAAGATGTAGGGGTTGAAGGGGCTGCGCAGGGCCTCGGCCCCAGTGTACGGGGCCACCAGCGGCGCCCCTCCGACATCCAGAATGCCATCTGACAGCAATTTCCCGACGTTGGCGGAGCCGGCAAAACCAAACAGTGCGATCACCTCGGGGTTTGTCAACGCCTCCTGCGTCAATCGCACTGTCTCGTCCACCTTGTAGCCATCGTCAACCACCGTATGCTTGATCTTGGCCCCATGCACACCGCCCTGTGCATTGACCCAATCAAAATAAATCTTTCCGCCCAATACCATCTGCTGGCCCGTGCTGGCGAGCACCCCGGTGAGGGGCGCGATTTGTACCACGGTGATGTCGGGAGCAGGCGTAGGGGCCGCACACGCCAGACTGCTGGCGCCAAGCGCCAGCACAGTCAGCGCGTGCCGCATCTGTCGGGAGAATGTGTTGAGGGTGCGCATGGGATGTCTTCTGCGACAGGCTTAGTTGGGCACGTTCAGAGATGTTCCGGAAAACACGATCTGGTCGGCCGCAACCGGGGCAGCGCTGATAGCGGGCAGGTTTGCGGCCGATATGGCCGGAGCAGCACCGGGTGTCCCTCCGCGCACGGTAGTGCGCACCACTTGGCTGGCAGGCAGCGCGGTACCGTTTTTCAGATGGGCATACATCGCATTCAAGGCCTGTACGAAGTAGGCATGCAAAGGCACGAAGCGGGTGTCAAAGCCCGAGAACGCATTGAAAGCGTCAAAGTGCTGTGCATTCGTCACCTCGATATAGCCCAGCTTGCTGCCCGCACCTTCTACCGAGCGGTTGTAGGCAGCGTATGCACGCGCGTTGTTGTTGACCGTCAGCAGTGCATCACTGCGACCGGCCACTACCAATGTGGGCTTGCTACGCAGATTGCCGTTGAGCAACACCTCGGCTACACCAGCACGCACGGCATCGCTCTGTGCTTTGGTCGGTGTTGAAGTGCTTGTCAACGCGGTGCCGGTCACGGGGTTGGAACCGGTAAACAGCGCGCGCTGGCACAGTGCAGCATCCAGTGAGAAGTCCATGACGCCGGTGGATGGAGAAATCCCCAGGTTCCAGGCCTTGGCACCACCGACCGAGTCGTTGTAGATCACCGTGGCGGGCGTGCCGTTGACGGTGCCATTGCCCGTGGCAAAGCTAGCCGCCTTGGCGTTGGCAGACATCGCAACCGGAACACCTGCTACAACTGCCGCTGCGCTCATGCCGCACAGGTTGTCAACGACCGAGATCCGTCCGTAGGCATTGGAGTACATCATGGAAATAATGACCGCATTGCCCAACGCGTAATGGGCGTTGTGCATGGTGTCGGTGTCGCTGGTCCAGCCAGCTGCGCGCAGCTTGGTCAAGGCATCAGCCGCCTGGTCGGCGGTGGTAGCGCCGGTGACCAGACCCTTTGCCGCCAACTGGGTGCAACGGTTGGTGGCTGTCGCGGTTTGGGCGGTCAGGCCAATGTAGTTGTAGACAGACACCTCGGTCAACGCGGCAGAAGTTGCCAGTGCGGCGCAGGGTTGGTAGAGGTTGGCGATCGTGAAATAGTCCATCAGCGATTTGCCATAGCCTGCAACAGGCACGCCGCCGACTTGCACCCCATAACCCGCGCTGGTGCTGGGCTGCGCGCTGGGTTCAGCCGCCACCACGCCATCGATGAGGCCCGTGGTGTCTTGCTCTGCCGCACGTAAAACGGCAGCACCACCGTTGGACACCGAGGCCGCAATAACGATGGTGTTCGCAGCCGTAAACCGCCGGGTCTTGGCGGTCCCGCCGGGTACCACTGGAGCGTATTGCTGGTTCAGCGCGTACAAGGCATAAGAGGCCGCGGCAAGGGTGTCATTGCCCCAGTCCTTCTCGGGATTCATCTGCGAATGGGCATGCTTGAGCGCTACGCGATTGGGGTTCAGCGCGTTGTAGGCCGTACGAACTGCGTCGGTGATGTTCGCGGCGAAATGGGACAGCGTGCCGGCAGCGGTGCGGGTCGCTCGTGTGCCGTCAATGCGGTTCACCGTGTCATCGCCCAGGTCATATAGACCCATGCCCTTGCCGGCATCGGTCAATGCCACGGCACAGCCGCGCTTGAGTCCCCAATCACCCGCGGTACCGATGGCGCCATATACACCACGCGAACCGCTTGAGGGGGCGACGATGATGCAAGGGGCGCTTGCATCAAAGCTGTCGGGGATTTGCACTGCCATGGTCACGCGCTTGTTTCCACTGCCATCGTCCAGCACGCCCACATACTCCAGGCCTGGCACCAGGCCTTCGCCCAGGGTGTTTTGGCCTGCCAGGTTGATGTTGGGGCCGTACAGCACGCCAAATCCACCGTTGGCGGTGCTGTCCACCAGCCCGCGGTAGTTGGACTGGATGGCATTGCGGCGCATTTCATCGGTTGTAGGATTGGCCGGGTCGGCAAATGCGGTCAGCGTGGCGGCCGCGGTGTTGATCAATCCACTCTTGCCCAGCCCGCCGGTCAACAAGTCCTGGCCTGCCGCTGTACTGGCTGCACCCGTCGCAGTTGCGCGGTAGGTCTTGAAGCCGAGATCGGTTACGCCACTGGGCAAGGTGTTGGTGTCCGGCTGGACAACGGACGAGCCACCGCAACCGGTGAGCAGTGTCGCGCTGGCCAGGGCAACCGCGGCAGCGGCTCGGGTCATGGTATGGGGATTTGAGTTGCGGTTCACGTTTTGTCTCCAGTTGGATGTGTTGTTTGCGAAGGGGTGGCGTGGTCAAAGTCGCGCGCTGCGGGTGCGCAATTTCCCAACCACGCCGGATGGGAAGTAATAAACGGAGAGGACAAATAGCATGCCCAGCCAAAGCAGCCAGCGGTCGGGGGACAGGAGTGCAGATAGCCATGGCAATGCGGCAGTGGCCTCATGCCCCAAGCGCAGCAGATCCTGCAAATAGCTTTGCGCCACCAGGAACAGCGCGGCACCAACGATGGCGCCATACATGGTGCCCATGCCGCCGATGACGACGATAAGCAACACGTCCATCATGATTTCGAAAGACAGCGAGGTATCGGGCCCGTTGTAACGCAGCCAGAGTGCCAACATGGCACCGGCCAAGCAGGCAAACAGCGCCGACAAAATGGCGGATGTGGTGCGGTACACCACCACGCGGTAGCCAATCGCCTCGGCGCGGAATTCGTTCTCACGTATGGCCTGCAACACGCGGCCAAAAGGTGAATTGACGATGCGCAGCAGGGCCAGAAACAGCACAACTGCTGTCACAAACAGCAGGTAGTAACACAGCAGGCGACCATCCAGGGACACACCCAGAAACGGCTGGTCACTGAATTCGTAGCTGGGTGACAGCACCTGCGGCACCTTGAACGACAGTCCGTCTTCACCGCCAGTGATTTCGTGCAGTTGCGAGGCCAGTGTCAAAAAGGCCGAGGCCACTGCCAGCGTGATCATCGCAAAGAAGATGGCGCGCACGCGCAGCGAGAACAGCCCCACCAACAGTGCCAGCACAAAGGACAGCAGCAAGCTGCCAGCCACACCCACAGCCAATGCCTCCCATGTTGGCCCCAGGCGCGTAGTGGCCACTGCAATGCCATAGGCGCCAATACCAAAGAACATGGTGTGGGCAAAGCTGACGATGCCGGTGTAGCCCAGCAGCAAGTCAAAGCTGGCCACCAGCACGATAAAGACCAGTACCTTGGCCGCTACATTGAGTGCCTTGACGCCGGGGAAGATAAAAGGCGTGAGCGCCAGTGCCAGTACCAGCAGGACCAGCAGGCCCGCCAGCCAGCGGCTGCGCGGCAAATCGTTGGAGAGAAGTCTATGCAACATAAAAATGGCCTCCTGCAGGGCCGCCCCAGGGGAGGCACGCCCCCTCGGGGGGCAGCGAATGCACGAAGTGATGAGCGTGGGGGTTCATATTTTTTAGCGGCTGGTGACCGGGTAGACACCCTGGGGGCGCCACAGCAAGATGGCGACCATCAGCGCGATGTTGGAAAACAGCGCCACCTTGGGTGCCAGGAAGCCGGTGTAGTTGGCCATCAGGCCCACTAGTAATGAACCGATTAAAGCGCCGCCGGTCGAGCCCAGGCCACCGATGATGATGACGATGAAGATCAGCACATTGACCTGTGCACCCATTTGCGGCGTCACGGTCTGCTGGTACAGGCCCCACATCACGCCGCCCAATCCGGCCAGGCCACTGCCCACAACAAACACGCCGATAAACAGGCGCTTGATGCGGTAGCCCAAAGACTCCACCATCTCGCGGTCTTGCACGCCGGCGCGTATCAGCAAACCTATTTTTGTACGGCCCAGCACCCAGGCCAGCGTGACAAACACGGCCAGCCCCACGACCACCGCCATCAACCGATATTTTTCAATGGCGGCATCGCCCAGGTAGAGTGAGCCACGCATGGCGTCTGGCAGCGGCAGCGCAATCTGCGCCGGGCCCCAGATGACCTTGATGAGTTCTTCACCAATGATCATGCCGCCCATGGTGATCAGGATCTGCTTCAGATGCTGGCCATAGACCGGCCGCACGATAAAACGCTCAAACGCCAAGCCCACGGTGCCCGCCACCGCCATGGCCACCAGCATGGCCGGGAACACCGCCACCAGGTTGCGCCACAGCTGGTCCGAGCCGGTCCAGTCGCCCATGGCGCCCATGACCGTAGTGGCCACAAAGGCACCGAGTGCGATAAAGACCCCGTGGCCAAAATTCAGCACGTCCATCAGGCCGAACACCAGCGTCAAGCCCGAGGCGATGATGAAGATGATCATGCCCATGGCCAGGCCCGCAACCGTTAGCGTGACCCAGGTTGAAGGCGAGCCGATAAAGGGCAATACCAGTAGTGCCAGCAGCGGCACCAGCGCCAGTGGCTTCCAGTCGAAATTCAACTTGTTCATATCGCTAGTCCCAGCAAAGCGTGTTGCAGGTCTTCGTTGTCGGCCAGCTCTTGCATGGAGCCCGCGTGCACAACCTTGCCGTTGTCCATCACCGCCACGTGGTCGCCCAGGCGTTTGGCGAAGCTGATGTTTTGTTCGACCAAGAGGATGGTGGTGCCGGTTTGTTTGAGCTGCGCGAACGCGTCGATCATGTTATTGATGATGGCGGGTGCCAGGCCTTTGCTGGGTTCGTCGACGATCAACAGTTTGCGCGGCTCCACGATGGCGCGGGCCACGGCCAGCATCTGCTTTTGGCCACCGGAGAGCTTGCCCGCCGGATGGTTCCAGAACTTCTCAACCGCAGGGAACAGCTTGAAGATCCACTCCAGGCGCTTGCTGTCCATTTGCTGCACGCGCTTGGCGCTGCGTGCAGCCAGCAGCATGTTTTCCTTAACAGTCAGGTCCGAAAAAATACCCATGTTTTCGGGCACGTAGGCAATGTCCAGCCCGGCAATGTGCGGTGTCTCGGCCGCGGTGATGTCTTGGCCATCGAACACGAGCTTGCCTTGCGACGCATGCCACAGGCCCATGATGGTGCGCAGCGTCGTGGTCTTGCCAGCGCCGTTGCGTCCCAGCAGCATGGTGAGCTGTCCGCGCGGCACGGCCAGGTCCACACCGTGCAGGATGTGGTACGCGCCGATGTGGGTGTGCACGGCGGTTAGTTCGAGAAGGTGTTGGCTCATGGTGCAGTCCTCCTTCCACCTTGAGGGGGAAGGCTGGGATGGGGGGGAGCGTCATCTTGCGCCGAAGCGTCCTTGGGGGCCACCCCGAGGTACGCTTCTTGAACCACGGGTGAGGCAATCACCTCGGCTGGGTCACCATCGGCGACCAGTGTGCCGTTGTGCAGCACGATGATGCGGTCGGCCAGTTCGCGCACCACGTCCATCTTGTGCTCCACCAGCAAAATGGTTTTACGTTTGTCGTCCTTGAGTTTGCGGATCAGGTCCAGGATGACCGGCGCCTCGTCAGCCGACATGCCCGCCGTGGGCTCGTCGAACATAAACACATCGGGCTCCAACGCCATCAACAACGCCACTTCCAGCTTGCGCTGGTCACCGTGCGGCAGGCTGGCCACGGGCGTGTTTTGCTTGTCGTTCATGGCCACCGCTGCCAGCACTTCTTCAGCCAGTTGTGTCAGCGCCTTGTGGTCACTCCACACGCTCCACAGATTCAGCCCGCGCAAATGGGCACCGGACCGTGCGGCCTGCACGGCCAGGCGCACGTTTTCCAGCACCGAGAGACTCGGAAATAAATTCGTCAGTTGAAAGGCCCGCCCCAGGCCCGCACGGGTGCGGGCCGAAGGGCTCATGTGGTCCAGGTTGTTGCCATTGAGCATGACCTGGCCACCCGCGGCCTTGATCTGGCCGGAGATGAGATTGAAGAACGTGGTCTTGCCGGCGCCGTTGGGGCCAACGATAGCCGTCAACGTGCCGGGTTTAAAGGTGCAACTTACGGCGTTGACCGCCACGTGCCCGCCAAATCGCACCGTCAAGTCTTTGGTAACTAACACTCTTTTTCTTCTCCGGTTCAGGTCAAAACCTCGGTATACGCAGGCTCAGGGGCAGCTGCCGATGACGTAGTAGTTTGACCCTGTCATCTTCAGGGTCGTGGTGGTATAGATGTTCCACAGTCCCATGTTCTGGTTGGAGCCATTCGCATACGTGTAGCCATACAGCGCATAGGCGCGCCCTGCCATCGTGTGGGTATAGTTCGATGCCGTGTAGCAAGTTGCAGCCGGTGGTGGCGTGCCCGTGGTGGTGCCGTTTGCCGCTGCGGATACTGTCCCTTCAGCACCATTGCTGTCGGCCGCTTTTACCGTCCAGCTATAAGTTGTTGCGGCGGCCAGGCCGGCGTCGGTAAAGCTCAAGGCCGTCACGGGCACTGCATTCGTCTTGTTGCCGTTGCGGTAGACGTTGTAGCTGGCTGCACCGGTAACGGCATTCCAGCTGATGGTCATCGCGCTGGCCGTGGCGTTCGAGGTTGCAACATTGGCTGGTGCTGGCAGTGCCGACGGAGGTGGCGTGGTGCCGCCAGCGGACACCTGGTCCACCATGGCCTTGATGGCTGCCATTTGCGGACCCGATTTCTTGGCGTAGTTGGCACTGTCATAACCCCACCAGTCCCAGCAGCTGTTGGTAGCGGCGGTGCTGGTCTGTGGGTACAGCATCACCATGTTGTTGGTGTCGGCCCAGCGGTTGTAGCCGGTGTTGCGCACGTACTGCTGCTGCACCAGGGTTACGTTTTGCTGGCAACCATGCAGCACCACGTGCAAACGGCACTGCGTGCCTGTAGTGCAAGCCTGCGGAATGTAAGCCCAGCCAGTGGGCGCCATGCCATGGTTGGTGATGAATTGGTTCTGGTTGAACTCGACAAAATTTCCGGCTGGCAGAGTGCCGTTGTTGCGCGCGTTCAGTGCGCCATAGATGTGCGAGAGGATCGCACCGGCCAGGTCAAAGTTGCAGTTGTTGATATAGGGTGAGCCTTTGGTGGAACAGGCGCTGCCGTAATCGTCGGTGATCATCGCGTGCTCAGCCGCGATGTCTTTCTTGTAGACCACGTTGGCAGCCGGTACAAAGCTGTTGTAGTAGGTCTTGAGCGCGTCCATGACGCCGGTCTTGACGGTGCTGTCTATGCTGCCCGAGAACAGATAAACCTTGGAATTTTGCAGATTCGCCACCGGGTCAATGCTGCCAGCGCTGGCCCAGCTATTGGTGGTGCTGACCAGGGTGCTGGTGGGAATGCCGGCCGGGCTGGCCATGCAGCGGCCTGTAGCGTTGGTGATGGAACCCTCGGCGCAGTAGAACGGTCCGCCAGCCACGATGCCCGCGCCCTTCGCAAACGTGGCCGAATGGCCCACGTGCAGTTGCACGGCCATGAAGCCGCCAGACGACAGCCCCGACACCGAGGTCTGGGTCTTGTCGATATTGAGTTGCGGCAGATTGACTGCAGCGATGGCTCCGGCGCTGGCCAGCGCTAGCGCGCAGGCCGCCACACGAACGGAAAAACGGTTCATTTGATTTGTCTCCTGGTTTTTTTGGGCGAAAGGAATCCCTGCCCCCCGTGTATCCGGGGGTTAAAACTAAACTCAGTGAGGCGCGGCCCTTGCCCCGCTAGAACCGCGTGCTGTGTCGCAAGACCATTGCTCGTCTTGCTGCGGCCCTATAGCGACTTAGCGCTTGTTCCGGATCGGGATGTTCATCTCTTCCGGTTTGATCTCGCGCACCAGCTCAGGCACACCCCAGGCAAACGCGGGGTCGGCCTTGATCTTGAAGTGGTACATGCTTTGCATGGCCTGGTGGTCTTCCTTGCGGAAGGTCATCTTGCCCTTGGGTGTGTCAAAACTCATGCCTTCCATGGTCTTGATCAGGGTGTTGGCCGATGTGTCGCCCTTGCTGGCGTTCAGCGCAGTGACGACGGCCATGGCTGCAGAAAAACCGCCGGCGGTAAAGAAGTCTGGCGGTGCCTTGAACTCCTTGTAATGGCGCGCGACCATGGCTTCGTTGACAGGGTTCTTCGGAATGCCAAAGTAGTAGTACAGCGCGCCTTCCATGCCGGGGAACTGTTTGTACGCCACCATGGCTGGCAAGATATTGCCGCCGGTAGCCAGTTCAATGCCGTAGCGTTTTTTCAGATCCAGATCGGCAATCTTGCTGAATGGTGCCGGTGCACCCGACCAGCCCACCGAGATGAATTTGTTGCCCGGCTGGTCCTTGAGCTTGTCCACAATGCGCTGCAGGCCGGCGGTGAAATCCGTCGTGCCGACGGGCAGGTATTCTTCGTGGACGATCTTGGCGTTTTTCAGCGCATCGCGGGTGGCTTTGACGCCATCACGGCCAAAGGCGTTGTCGTTGGCCAGCGTGGCAACCACGTTGCCCGGCTTGTCCAGCGCGACGGCATTGGCAGCGGCATCCTGGCTGGAATTGCGGCCAGTGCGGAAGATGTATTTGTTCCACTTGTCACCGGTGATGGAGTCGGCCACAGCGGGCTCAACCAAGAGGATCTTCTTGTATTCCTCAGCCACCGGCAACATGGCCAGCGCAACGGGGGATGCGGTAGGACCTACGGCCAGATCCACCTTGTCGTCACCGTAGGCGGCGGCCAGCAGGCTCTTGCCAATGTCGGGCTTGCCCTGGTCGTCTTTTTCAATGACGACGATTTTCTTGCCAGCCACCATCATCGTGCCGCCGGTAGCATAGTCCAGACCCATCATGAAACCAATGGCGGTCTGCTTGCCATAGGCTTCCAGCGCGCCGGTCTTGCTGTAAATGTGGGCAATCTTGATTTCTTTGGATTGCGCCATGGCGGTAGTGCACAGCATGGCAGCGGCGCACAGGCCGGTTGCAACGATTGTTGCCTTGAGAATCCAGCGACCTTGGTTCATCTGTCTTGTCTCCTGTTGTATTCGTTTAATCCAGATTGGTGCGCACAAAGCATGCCAACCGCTGTAGAGTCGATTTGATTAGGGTTTCTACGCACTAAATCGGGGAATTCACGTAAAATTGCCTAAATCCAATACAACCCCTGTGGCTAAGATTTGTACAACTGTATGAGTTTTAGTCATCTCCTAACCGAGCATACAGCGTGGCCCGGGCAACGCCAAGCATTTTTGCAGCCGCTACCTTGTTGCCCCGATTGGCTTGCATCGCCGCCCGGATCGCCCTTTGCTCCAACTCTGCTATCTGCACCGACAGGGGCCGCAACAACGCAGACGCCGTGTGCGCTTCCGTGTCTGTAGTCGGTGTCGTATCGGCAAGCAGACCCGATGGGGCGCGCACTGGCGTTACTTCCACCTGCTGCAGACCCGATTCGCGCAACACGGCCTCCAACTGCGGTACCTCGATACGCTGGGAGTCGCTGCGCATGGCCGCCTGCTCCAGCACATTGCGCAGTTCGCGGATATTGCCACGCCAAGGCTGGGCCTCCATCAGGGCCAGCGCTTGGGCCGACAGTTCTGGCGGAAGCATGCCACTGCGCAAGGCCACGTCCTCACCCAAGGCCTCCAACAACGCGGGGATATCCTCGCGGCGCTCGCGCAGGGGGGGTACGCGGATGGGCAGTACGTTGAGGCGGTAGAACAAGTCTTCGCGGAAGCCCCCTTCTCGCACCAGGCGCGACAAATCGCGCGACGTGGCCGCAATCACCCGCACATCAAACGGAATGAGCTTGTTGGAACCCAGCGGTTCGATCTCGCCCTCCTGCAAAGCGCGCAGCAGTTTGGATTGCAATGCCACCGGCATGTCGCCAATTTCATCCAGGAATAGCGTACCGCCGTGGGCCAGGCGGAACTTGCCGTCGCGCCCCTTGCGGTCGGCACCGGTAAAGGCGCCGGGGGCAAAGCCAAAGAACTCGGCTTCCAGCAAGGTATCGGGCACGGCCGCAATATTGACGCTGATAAATGGCCCGGCTGCTCGTGCCGATGCGGCGTGGATGGCATGGGCCAGCAGTTCCTTGCCAGTGCCTGTTTCACCCAGCAGAAGCACTGGGCTGGACGATTGCGCGGCCCGGCGCGCTTGGCGTTTGACCTCGACCGCAGCGGCACTGAGGCCTATGAAACTGGCGAAGGTGTATTTGGATTGGCGCTGCCCGGTTTGCCGCAGGCGCTGTGTCGCCAACTCGCGCCGGGCGTCGTCCAGGTCGCGCTGCAGCAGCGAGAACTTTTCGATCAGCGGTTGCAGTGTGGTCTCAGCATGGTCAAACAGCACAATGCCTAAAGCGCCGATCACGTTGCCCGCCGCATCGCGTAGCGGGATACGGCTGACGACAAAGGTGCCCGCCCGGTTGGACAGCAAGTCGATCAGAATGGGCTTGCCGGTCTCCAGCACCTGATGCATCTGCGTGTTGTGCACGACGGTGGAAACGGGGTGACCGACGAAATCTTCCTCGCGCTCGTAACCCAGAGCCGGCAGAAAGCGCTTGTACTGGTCGTTGATCCAGACCACGCGGGCCGAGCGGTCCACCAGCATCATGCCCTCGCTGGCGTTGGCGAACAGATCAAACATGGACCGCGCAGCCAACTCCAGAATGCTCTGGGCGTCGCGAGGCAGGGAGTCCAAATTTTCCATCAGCGCATATTACCCCTGGGATGTCCAAACCACGGCGGACAATTGCGCCCTGCCAGATTGCTATCAATTAAATAGCTGCTTACGCACGTCTGGCGAGGGCTAGAGGCTGACGAATACCTGAGAACTTCACCCAACAACGGTATCCGAACGTTTGGAGAACTGCTTCACCAAGCGAGGGACCAGCAGGACCAGCAGCACGATGACCAGCAGCGTCAGCGACATGGGCCGCTGCAAGAAAACCAGCGGGCTACCCTCTCCGATGGCAATAGCGTTGCGCAGCTGGGCCTCGGCCAACGGGCCCAAGATCATGCCGACGACAACGGGTGCCGTCGGGAAGCTGAAGCGCCGCATCACCAGCCCCAAGACTCCTACGCCGTACAGGAGGAACAGGTCGAAGGCACTTTGGCGCATACCGTAGGCACCCACCGTGGCAAAGATCAGGATGCCGGCATACAGCTGGGGCTTGGGGACCTTGAGCAGTTTGACCCAAAGGCCAACCAGCGGAAGGTTCAGCACCAGCAGCATTACATTGCCGATGTACAGCGATGCAATCAGAGCCCAAACAAGGGCAGACGAACTGCTGAACAACTGAGGGCCGGGCTGAATGCCATAGTTCTGAAAAGCTCCCAGCAAAACGGCCGTGGTGTTGGACACCGGAATGCCCAGCGTCAGCAGCGGAATCAGCGCGGCGGTTACCGTTGCGTTGTTGGCGGCTTCAGGGCCCGCCACGCCTTCGATCGCGCCCTTGCCACCAAATTCGGCCAGGTTCTCACCCTTGGCGAGCTTTTTCTCGGTGGCATAGCTCAGAAACGTCGGTATCTCCGTACCGCCGGCCGGTATACAGCCAAACGGCGTGCCAATGATCGTGCCACGTATCCAGGCTGGGATGGAACGCCGCCAATCCGAGCGCGTCATGCTGACGCGGCTCATCTTGTTTTCGGACTCCACGACCTTGCCCTCAAACAGCACGGCGTGCAGCGCTTCCGAGACCGCAAACAGGCCGACAGCCACCAGCACAATCTCCACGCCGTCGAGCAGCTCGGGCACATTGCCGGCATAGCGCGCCTGGCCAGTGATCTGGTCCATGCCTATCAAACCTGCGGCCAAGCCGATAAACAATGCCGTGAGACCGCGCAGCGTGCTTTGCCCGAGCACGGCACTGACGGTTGTAAAGGCCAGCAGCATCAGGCAAAAGTACTCGGGTGGCCCCAGCTTGACGGCAAACTCCGCTACGAGCGGCGCAAACAAGGTCACAACAATGGTGGCCACCGTGCCGGCGAAAAAGGATCCTATGGCCGCGGAGGCCAGCGCCGCGCCAGCCCGCCCGCTCTTGGCCATCTTGTTGCCTTCCATCGCGGTCACCATGCTGGCGGTTTCGCCGGGCGTGTTGAGCAGGATGGACGTGGTCGAGCCGCCGTACATGGCGCCGTAGTAAATGCCGGAAAAAAAGATCATCGACGCCGTGGCATCCACCTTGGCCGTAATCGGCAGCAGCATCGCAACGGCGGTGGCCGGGCCAATGCCCGGCAGCACACCGACCGCGGTGCCCAGCGCGCACCCGACGAAGGCCCACATCAGGTTGACCGGCGTTCCTGCTGTAGCAAAACCTTGTAGAAGTTGGTTCCAGATTTCCATCAGAGCCACCCGCTTTGTGTGAGGCCTGGCAGGCTGATGGCCAGGAATTTGGTGAACATCCAGTACACCGGCGCGGCAATCAGCAGGCCTACGACCGTGTCCGTGATCCAGGTTTGCACCACGTTGTCAGACGGGCCCTTGGCGTTGCGCAGCCCGCGTGACGCCAGCACAAAACACAGGGCGCAACTCAGGATAAAGCCCAACGTGGTGATCAGCGCCGCATTCAGAAGCAGGCCAGCGGACATCCATACAAAGCCAGGCCAATACGGTTTTTCACCACCGCCCTCTTCCATATCGCGAAAGCCTCCAGTGCGCGCTTCATAGACCAGGAAAGCACCGCACGCCATCAGCGCGGTAGCCACCAGCCACGGCAGGAAGTTGGGACCGACGCCGGAGTAGCCGGCGTCAGACGGGATATTCGTAGCCCCCACCGCCATTCCGATCCCCACGATACATACGCCACCGCCCACGATGGTTTGGTAACGCCGACTCAACGCTGCGCTGGTCATACCATACCCGCCAGATGCATGACGCCGCGCAAATTGGAAAACTCGGCATCGACAAAGTCGTCAAACGCTTTGCCCGTCAGCAGAGCCGGTGTCCACCCGTTTTTCTCCATAGACTCCGCCCAGGGTTTGGACTTGTAGGTCTTGACGACCATATCGGTCATGGCCGCACGCTGCTCGGGCGTCAGGCCGGGGCCTCCGTATAGACCGCGCCAGTTGCCCAACACCACGTCGTAGCCCATTTCTTTAAGCGTCGGTACGTTGATACCCGGCAAGCGCTTCTCTGACGTGACGCCAATGGGACGCATCTTGCCGGCGGTGATGTACTCGGCCATTTCGCTGTAGCCGCCGCCCCCAACCGTTACGTTGCCGCCCAAAATGGCGGCAGTGGCCTCACCGCCGCCGCGAAAGGCCACGTAGTTGACCTTCTTGGGGTCCACACCCACCTTGGTCGCCAGCATGGAAGCACAGATGTGCTCAGTGGTACCGCGTGAGCCACCGCCCCATTTCACGCTGCCAGGATCTTTCACCAACTGGTCCACCACTTCTTTCATTGTTTTGATCGGCGAATTGGCGGGTACGACGAATACGTTGTACTCACTGGTCAGACGTGCAATCGGCGTGGCCTTGTCCAGCGACACCTGGGGTTTGCCGGTGATGATGCCGCCCAGCATCACAGCGCCCATGACGATCAATGCGTTCGGATCGCCCTTGCTCGAGTTGACAAATTGGGCCAGACCGATGACACCGGCCGCACCGCCCTTGTTGTCGTACTGCACGGTGTCGGCCACCTTTGCATCGATCATGGCCTTGCCGAATGCCCTGCCGGTTCCGTCCCATCCGCCGCCGGGGTTGGCCGGGATCATCATCTTGATGCTGGCAGCGGCCTGCGCCGACAGCGGGAGGCCCGCAGACGCTGTCAGGGCAAGCAGTGATTTGAGGAAGGTATCGCGGCGCATGGGGATCTCCTTGTAGTGTTGAATTCCCCCCTATGATGCGCGGGCAGCCTGTCAAACCGCTGTCCAGAACCCCTAGGGGAAACCCCGATACCCGATGCCTTTTTCGCGCCATGCACCTGCTGTTGATTGAAGACGATGTGGCCCTGCGCACAGCGCTGCAGCGCAGCCTGGTCCGTGCGGCCATGCGGGTGGATGTGTGTGGCGACGGTAGGCTGGCGTTGGATGCCTGGACCACGCTGCAGCCCGACGTGGTGGTGCTAGACCTGAGCCTGCCCGGCAAAGATGGGCTGGACGTGTTGGAGCAGGCGCGCAAAGCCGGGCTGCACACGCCTGTGCTGATACTGACCGCGCGGGGCACCGTCGGTGATCGCATCCTGGGGCTCAATGCCGGTGCCGACGACTACCTGCCCAAACCCTTTGACCTGGACGAACTGGAAGCCCGCGTGCGCGCACTGCACCGGCGCCGGGTCAGGCCTGCAGCGCGCGACGAAGCCCCGGAACAAGGGGTGGTGGGAACCTTGCGTTTTGACCGGGACAGCGGCGCGGTTTACCACCAGCACCAGGTGCTGGACCTGACACCGCGTGAACTGGCGCTGATGGGCGCGTTGATGGCGCGCCCTGGCCATGCCGTGGCCAAGGAGCGTCTATTCGAAGTGGTGTTCCCGGGCGAGACGCAGGTTCAGTACGAAGCCATTGAAGTGGTCGTCTACCGGTTGCGCAAGAAGCTGGCAGGCACCGGTGTGACGCTGATGACGCTGCGGGGTCTGGGCTATCTGCTCAAGGCCAGTGCCTGAGATGAACCGCGTCCATGGCAACGCACGGCCGATGTCGCTGCGCCGCCACCTGCTGGCGGGCATCCTGCTGCCAATTGCGCTGTTTGTGGTGGTGGACACCTTCAGCCTCTACCGGCAGGCGCTGGGCGCCGTCAACATCGCTTACGACCGCACCCTGCTTGCGTCGGCCAAGGCCATTGGCGAGCTGCTAGAAGTGGACGGCGTGGGCGACCAGGCCACGATACGTGCCCAGATCCCATATTCAGCGCTGGAGGCTTTTGAGGCAGACAACCGCAGCCGCATGAACTACCGCGTGTCCGACGCCAAGGGGGAATGGATAGATGGCGCACGGGACCTGCCGCGGTGGACCGGCACGCTGCCCAGTCAGGGTCCGTATGCCGCATTGGTCGACTTCTACGACGACAGCTTCCGGGGCGATGCCGTGCGCGTGGCGGTATTGCTGCAGCCCGTGGCCAGCACCCGCGGCCAGGCGATGGCCACGGTGCAGGTTGCAGAAACACTGGAACTGCGGCATACGCTGGCCCGCAAGATTCTGCTGGACACACTGCTGCGCCAGTTGCTGCTGATCAGCGTCATCACCACCGTGGTACTGGTGGTGGTGCACAGGGTCACACGCCCCGTTCGCAGCCTCAGCGAAAACCTGCGCCAGAGGGCCGAGGACGACTTGACGCCCATAGAGGCATCCGACATCCCGCGCGAGATACAGCCCCTGACCGACGCCACCAACCAGGTGATGCAGCGACTGCAACATGTGCTGGACCACCAGAAGCGCTTTGTGCGTGACGCCGCTCACCAGTTGCGAACCCCCTTGGCCGTGCTCAAGGTGCAGGTCCAATCCGCGTTGCGCGGCGATATGACAGCCCCGCTGGCACTGCAGGAGATTCAAGTCACCGTAGATCGCGCCACTGCCTTGGCCAACCAGATGCTGTCGCTGGCCAAGGTCGAGCAAGTACGCCAGATGCAGGACTTTGCGCCCATCGACTGGGCAGAGGTCGTGCGTGCGGTAGCACTGGACGTGTCACCACTGATTGCCGAGAAAGATATCGACTTTGAACTGGTCACACAGCCCTGCCCCATCCACGCCCACGACTGGATGCTGCGCGAGCTGACCCGCAACCTGCTGCACAACGCCGTGCACCACACCCCTGCGGGCGGTCAATTGTCGGTGCGCATCCAGCCCGCAGGGGATAGCGCACAGCTGGTCGTGGCCGACACGGGCAGCGGCATCAGCGAGGACATGCGCCAACGCCTGTTCCAACCCTTCGCCACGGGCGATACAAAATCCGGCACCGGCCTGGGGTTAACCATTGCGCGCGAGATCGTGCAGGCGTTGGACGGTAGTATCCAGTTGAACAATCGCTTGCACGGCGGGGAGATTGTGGGCCTGGATGCCTGCATCACACTGCCGCTCAACAACAACCCGCATCAATAATCCATGGACAAAACCCGTATCGACAAATGGTTGTGGGCCGCGCGTTTTTACAAGACACGGTCCTTGGCAACCGAGGCCGTCAACCGCGGCCATGTGCAGATAGACAAGCAAGACATCAAGCCTGCGCGCGACGTGCGCGTGGGCGACGTGCTGACCATCTGGCAGGCCAAAGTACCGCGCACCGTGGTTGTTGTGGGTATCAGCGAGCAGCGCGGCTCGGCACCGGTGGCCCAGCTGCTGTATGCCGAGACACCCGATAGCGTGGAGCAAAGAGCGAAGGCTGCCGAGCAGCGGCGCCTGAGCCCGGAGCCAGCACTCGCCATGGTCCATGGTCGTCCGACCAAGCGTGATCGCAGAGATCTTGAAAAAACTTGGGGTGACCGCTGGAGCGCCTCGCTAGACCACTGAGAACGCCCGTGTATTGGCCGTCGCCCAGATACGGTCAGAAGAAAGATCCCGGTCTATGTATTGCCACGCACAGTAGGCGTGCGCCTGCTCGACTATCTTCGAAAGACCTCACTACCATTCTTTCAAAAGGGAACAACCATGCCAACACCAAGCCGTGCGCCCGCAGTAAAAAACAAAGCTTCCATCACGCGAAGCGCAAGCTCCCAATCAACGGCACCTGTCAAGGGTAAGGCGGCCGCCAAGAAAGCGCCGAAATTTAAAGATGCGATCGCTATCCTGCGCGCGGACCACGCTACCGTAAACGGCCTCTTCGCCGACTACGAAAAAACCCGCTCGGTGACCAAGAAAAAGACGCTGGTCACGCAAATCTGCAAAGAGCTGAGCGTGCACGCCCAGGTCGAAGAAGAGATCTTCTACCCCGCTTTAAAAGCTGCGCTGCGCGACAAGGAGCTGATACCCGAAGCGACCGTGGAGCATGCATCTATGAAAGACCTGATCGCACAAGTCGACGGCCAAGAACCCGATGGTGAAATGTTTGACGCCAAAATAAAAGTTCTGTCGGAATACGTAAAGCACCACGTCAAGGAAGAGCAGAACGAAATGTTCGTCAAGGCGCGCGGCACCAAGCTCGATCTGACAGAACTCGGCGCACAGATCCTCTCTCGCAAGGAAGAGCTGCAAATCCAGTTGGAAGGCGTAGCAAACGCCATCCCAGCCCCGATAAGCGGTAAAAAAGCGATAGGGATGCTTGAGCCGGCCCTCGCCTAAAAACTGTTCGCTTACCCGCGCTTGGCCACATGCTGGCCAGGCGCTTCCACCTTAACACCACTCAGCCACCACGGCTGCGGGCTCACTGCGCTCTCTTAAACGAAGGAGGCTGTGCCCAACCAATTTCGGAGCAGATATGAAGAAGACCGCATCATCAGCAAAAGGATCTTTCCCCGATCACAGTGCAGCTAATGCAGCAGCTCGCAACACAGACAGTGCCCCCGCCAAATTCGCCCAGGTGTCCGACGACGCTGCGTTGGTGAAGGCAGTACAAACTGGCGATTTGGTGGCAGCGATGCCATCCAATTCCATCAAATCGTCAGAATATGGAATGGAGGTGGGCATGCAGCCACCACAGGGCCCGTCGGTTAGTGCCAATTCACGACTCCCAGGCTCCAGTACGCTTACTGAAGACAGCGGTACGGAAAAAACCGGCAGTTTTGCAACCGAAGGACTCAATGCGACGATAGAGCCATTGGATCGGGTGCGCGTGGACTCGACGAACCGGCATCTCACCACCAACCAGGGCGTGGCGGTTGCGGACAACCAGAACTCATTGAAGGCCGGGGTGCGGGGCCCCGCACTGCTAGAGGACTTCATCCTCCGCGAAAAAATCACGCATTTCGACCATGAACGCATTCCCGAGCGTATCGTCCATGCCCGGGGCTCGGCAGCGCACGGATACTTCGAGTGTTATGAACCCCTGACTCAGTACACCAAAGCCGCCCCCTTCCAAGAGGCTGGCAAACGGACGCCTGTGTTTGTGCGATTTTCAACCGTGGCCGGCGAACGCGGCTCCAAAGATACGGCGCGTGATGTGCGTGGCTTCGCCGTGAAGTTCTATACAGACGCAGGCAATTGGGATCTGGTAGGCAATAACATGCCGGTGTTCTTTATCCAGGATGCGATGAAATTCCCGGACCTGGTACATGCTGTCAAACCTGAACCGCACCACGGCATGCCGCAGGCGGCAAGCGCCCACGATACTTTTTGGGATTTTGTGTCGTTGATGCCGGAGTCCACCCATATGTTGATGTGGCTGATGAGCGATCGCGCGATCCCCAGAAGCTACGCCACGATGGAAGGCTTTGGCGTGCATACCTTCAGGCTGGTTAACGCCGACAACGTATCGGTGTTCGTCAAGTTCCACTGGAAGCCCAAGTATGGAACCCATTCGCTGGTGTGGGATGAGGCTGTCAAGATTGCAGGCGCTGATCCAGATTTTCACCGGCGGGACCTGTGGGAGCGCATCGAATGCGGCGCCTACCCAGAATGGGAGCTGGGCATGCAGATATTTACCGAAGAGCAGGCCGAAGCATTCAGCTTCGACATATTGGACGCGACCAAGCTGGTGCCTGAGGAGTTGGTTCCAGTGCAGCGCGTCGGACGCATGGTGCTCAACCGCAACCCCGACAATTTTTTTGCAGAGACGGAGCAGGTTGCCTTTTGCGCGGCGCACGTCATTCCAGGCATCGATTTTTCCAATGACCCCCTGCTGGCCGGACGCATCCACTCTTACATCGATACGCAAATTACGCGCTTGGGCGGACCCAACTTCCACGAGATCCCTATCAATGCACCGATAGTGCAGGTTCACAACAACCAGCGCGACGGCATGCATCGGCAAGCCATCCATCGCGGCCGTGTGGCCTACGAGCCCAATTCGCTCGCCGGGGGCTGCCCTTTCCAGGCTGGCGCCGCCCAGGGCTTTGTGACCGTTCCTGAACGAATGGCTGCCCAGGAGGCACAGTCGAAGGTGCGTGCGAAACCTGAAAAATTTGCAGACCACTACACCCAAGCGAGGCTGTTCTTTGAGAGCCAAACCGCCCACGAGCAGGCCCACATCGCTGCGGCATTCCGGTTTGAACTCAGCAAGCTGACAGTGCCTGCCATCCGGCAGCGCATGGTCGCCTCCCTGCGGAACGCGTCCGAGAAACTGGCACAACAAGTCGCCGAGGGCCTCGGCATGAAAACCGCTCCAGATGCCATGCCCAAAGTCGTGCAAGATGTAGCGGAACCCGAGGTCAAAGTCTCGCCATCGTTGTCGTTGATGGGCCGCAGTCCCGACAGCGCCATCACAGCACGCAGAGTGGCAATTCTGGTAGCGAACGGCGTCGCGGGTAGTGAGGCCACTGCGGTGCACGCAGCGCTTTTCTCTGAAGGGGCTGTACCGCGCTTTGTAGCTCCCCGCATTGGCCCTGTGGTGACCACCGACGGTAGTGCGGTCGATGCCGATGCATCGCTGGAAAATGAACCGGGCGTGCTGTTTGATGCTTTGGTCCTACCCAGCGGGGTCGAGGCGACCGACGCACTGGCGAAAGATGCCCATACCTTTGAATTCATCAAAGATCAGTACAGGCACGGAAAAACCTTGCTGGTGTTAGGTGCGTCCCGTGCGCTTCTGAAGATGGCCACCATTGAGCCGCTACTGGCCGACGGTAGTGCCGACCCCGGCATCATCATCGCCGGGGAAGCAGGCGCCGATGTGGTCAACGCCTTCATCGCAGCAATCGCAAAACACCGCCATCCCGAGCGAGAGACCGACCCGCCCCGGGTCTAGATTGCAACCAGCCTCCGTCTAAAATCGAAAGAGATAACACCATGTCTACCCCTCAATCCAACGTTCGCCGCCCCCTAACGGAGCTCGCTTCCTCTTCGTTGAACACCCTTTCCGCCAAGAACCAAAGCTCTGCGACAAACCCGGAAGTGGCCATCAGCAGCATTTCCTCAGCACCTATTCTTGTCCATTGCCATCTGCGTTGGGACTTTGTGTGGCAACGCCCGCAACAAATTTTTTCGAGACTGGCACGCAACCACGCAGTGCTTTTTCTGGAAGATCCCATCGAAGGCGAGGGATTGCCCCGGTTGGACATCAGCTCGCCGCAGCCCAATATCGTTCGCGTAGTGCCCATCTTGCCCGGCTTTGCCGGCAACCTGTCTGTAGATGCCCAAAGCGATGCCACGCTGAAGGTGCTGTCAACCGCGCTGGCAGAACACCCTCTGCTGGCGGGAAAATTTTTGCGCCCCATACAGTGGTTCTACTCACCCATGTCCGCAAAGGTGTTCATGGACAAGTTCGACGCAGTCGCAGTCGTATATGACTGCATGGACGAACTGGCCAACTTCAAGTTTGCACCGCCCGACCTCGCTGAACGCGAGGAGGAATTGATGGCACGGGCCGACATCGTTTTCACTGGCGGGCACCAGTTGTTCAAGGCGAAGTCGCAAGGACATGGCAATACGCACTTCTTCGGCTGCGGCGTTGACGTTGCTCACTTTGGCAGAGCCCGTCTGGCTGCAACAGCCGTGCCGGATGACATCGCCGCACTTCCGGGCCCGGTCATCGGCTACTTCGGCGTAGTGGACGAACGTCTGGACTACGCTCTAATCCAAACCATAGCGGAAAAATTCCCCGCTGGTTCGATAGTGATGGTTGGTCCCTTGGCCAAGGTAAATCCTGACGACCTGCCGAGGCGGCCAAACATCCATTGGATGGGTCAGCGTGCATACACCGATTTGCCGAGCATCGTCAAAGGATTTGACGTATGCCTGATGCCGTTCGCGCTCAATGCAGCTACCCAGTACATCAACCCTACCAAGACTCTGGAATACATGGCGGCAGGGAAGCCCATCGTATCCACGGCGGTTCAGGATGTGGTGCGCAACTTCACCCCCATTGTCCAAGTTGCCTACACGCATGAAGCATTTGCCGAGGCAGTGCAGTTGGCTCTAACCGAGCCACAATTGGATTTACTGGCACAAGGCGTCCAGCGGGCCGCTGGAGCCACGTGGGATGTGACGGTGACCAACATGCGGTCCCTGATGGTGCGGGCTACAGAGCTCGTCTCCAAAGGCATCGCGTCCGAGCGGGTGACAGCGTCGGTCAAGGAGCTGCCGGTTCACGCCAAAAGGCTGCGGTCCACCACCGGTGCGGGCGAGCTGGAAACAGCCGGAGATCAGATGTGAGCACCACCCATGACATTTTGGTTGTTGGCGCTGGCTTTACCGGTGCGGTAGTCGCGGAGCGCCTGGCATCAAGCGGGCTGTCTGTTCTGGTGATCGACAAGCGGACGCACATAGCGGGTAACGCTTTCGACACCAAGGACTCCAACGGGGTGCTGATACACCCTTATGGTCCACACATTTTTCATACAAACAGCGTGGCAATTGTTGACTATCTCTCGGCATTCACTGGGTGGCGCCGGTATGAGCACCGTGTATTGGCCAAGGCTGGCAGCCTGCATGTGCCCATTCCCATCAACATAGACACGGTTAATGCTCTCTATGGACTGTCCCTAGACGAGTCGACAATTCAGGCCTACTTCGATAGCGTGCGTGAGCCTTGTGTTCATCCTCTGACCAGCGAAGACGTGGTGCTCAATGCAGTGGGTAGAGACTTGTATGAGAAGTTCTTTCGCGGCTACACACGCAAGCAATGGGGCCTGGACCCTTCGGAACTCGCGGCCTCGGTAGCAGCGCGCATTCCGACTCGCACCAACCACGACGATCGATATTTCACCGACACTTTCCAGTGCATGCCAAGCGAAGGCTACACCCGGATGTTTGAACGCATGCTGGACCATCCGCGCATTGATGTGCAGGTAGGGGTGGATTACTTTGCGTCAGACCATAAAGCTGGCGCGCGCCACACAGTTTTCACCGGCCCCATCGACGCTTACTTTGACCATTGTTACGGTGCCCTGCCCTATCGGTCCATACGCTTTGAGCACGAGCATCTGCCAAATACGGCAAACTTTCAGCCCGTAGGGACCATCAACTACCCCACTGACTACGAGTACACGCGAATCACAGAATTCAAGCATTTGACAGGGCAAGCCCACAGTGGGACGTCGATCGTACGAGAATATCCAACAGACAAGGGCGATCCGTACTACCCAGTTCCGCGGCCCGCCAACGAAGCGCTGTTCAAATGCTACGAAGCGTTGGCTGAGCGGGAGGCGAACGTCACTTTCGTGGGCCGCTTGGCACAGTACCGCTACTACAACATGGACCAGTGTGTTGGCGCGGCGCTGAAGTCAGCTTCCGACATTGCCAAAAAAATGGGCCTGCAAGGAGCAGCTGTGCAGCAGCAACCTCTGCAAGGCTCAAACATGAGGCGCCAGACATCGGAAGTCCAAGCGGTGACCACCGGTGCATGACACCGCGGATACATCCCCTTCCCCGGCACCAAAGCGCAGCATAGAACTGTGGGGTGGCATTGAAAGCACGGTCAACCGTGTAGGAGATAAGTACTTCACGCAGCTGGAGCGCAGCGGCCATGACACGCGGGAAGACGATTTGGAACGCTGCGCAGCGCTGGGTATTCGCACCATGCGCTACCCTGTGTTGTGGGAACGTGCGGCTCCCGACACTCCCGATGCGCTCAATTGGCAATGGACGGACGCGCGGCTGCAACGACTCAGGGATTTAAATATTGGTGTGATTGCAGGCCTGCTGCACCACGGCAGCGGTCCGCGTTACACAAGTTTGGTGGATCCGACCTTCGCCATGCAGTTCGCGCAGTATGCCGGGCGCGTAGCCGAGCGTTACCTATGGATAGCGAGTTATACCCCCGTCAACGAACCCTTGACCACAGCACGCTTCAGCTGTCTGTACGGCGTCTGGTACCCCCATGCGCGCAATGAGCAGTTGTTTAAGGATGCTTTGCTGAACCAGTGTAAAGCCATCGTGTTGGCAATGCGGGAAATTCGCCGCGTCAACCCTGACTCACGTCTGGTGCAGACAGAAGATTTGGGCAAGACCTATAGCACGCGTACCATGGCCTACCAGGCCGCGTTCAATAACGAACTACGCTGGTTGGCGTGGGATCTGCTCTCTGGCCGGGTTGACCGCATGCACAAGCTATGGGAGTGGCTGACCACCCGCTGCAAGGCTTCCGTTTCGGAATTGATGTGGTTTGCCGATAACCCGTGCCCCCCAGACATCATTGGCGTCAACCACTACATCACCAGTGAGCGCTTCCTTGACGAAAGGCTGCAGCGGTATCCGAACCGGTTCCATGGCGGTAACGGCCGGCATGCTTACGCAGATATCGAAGCGGCGCGGTGCCTCGCGGTGCCTGCCCCGGGCTTACCGAAACTGCTGGAAGAGGTCTGGTCCCGTTACAGTACACCGCTAGCAGTTACCGAAGTGCATATCGACGCATCCCGAGAGGACCATTTGCGATGGTTCCACGACATCTGGACGGCGTGTTCTGCGGCAAGAGGGAAAGGTATTGATGTTCGGGCCGTCACGGCCTGGGCGCTGTTCGGCTCGTTTGACTGGAACTGCCTGCTGTCCCAGGTAAACGGCTATTACGAACCTGGGCTGTTTGATATTCGGGCTCCCCGCCCTCGAGAGACGGCAGTTGCGCGACTGGCCACACAACTGGCTGCGGGGGATACGCCCAACCACCCAGTATTGAACCAGCCTGGTTGGTGGCAACGCGATGACCGTTTTTTCTGTGCTCCAGCTGAAGCCGTGCAACTTGCGGACACGGGGTTTCAGCCAAAACCGGTCCTCCCGGCAAGACCAGTACTCATATGCGGAGCGTCTGGCACGCTCGGTCGGGCGTTTGCTCGAATTTGCAAGCGCCGGGGCTTAAGCGCGGTCCTGTTGTCGCGCAAGGATATGGATATTGCGGAAAGCACCAGCGTGAGTGCCGCACTGGACCACTACCGGCCATGGGCCGTGGTCAACGCCGCGGGCTACGTTCGTGTCGATGATGCAGAGGCCGACGTTGATGGCTGCTTCAGGGAAAACACCTTGGGACCCGAGGTGCTGGCGGCGGCCTGCGCAGCACGCGACATTACACTTGCAACGTTTTCCAGCGATCTGGTGTTCGACGGGGCATCTTTGGAGCCCTATGTTGAGACCGATGCGCTGGCGCCACTGAACACCTATGGTCACAGCAAAGCCCAGGGCGAATCGAAGGTAATGGCAGCCCATGCGAGAGCGCTGATTGTGCGAACCAGCGCCTTTTTCGGCCCGTGGGACAGACACAACTTCGTTAGTACGACGTTGCAAGCGTTGGCCCGCGGTCAACCGCTGCGTGTGGCAAATGATCTAGTCATGACACCGACCTACGTGCCGGACCTGGTAACGGCAACGTTGGACCTGTTGATCGACCGTGCTACTGGAGTGTGGCACCTGACCAACGGTGGCGCCCTCAGTTGGGCAGAATTGGCGCAGAGAACTGCTGAAATGTCGCGCGGTGACGCATCGCTCATCGTGCAATGCGACAACGCCTCATTGCGGCTTGCAGCGGCGCGGCCCGCTTACAGCGCGCTTGCAAGTGGACGGGGCTCCATCATGCCCACACTGGACAGCGCCTTGGACAGATTTTTCGCGGAGAGAGAAGCAGCCTGACCCGAACGCCAGTGTGAGGTATCGCACGGATGTGCCTTCGATGTTTCTTTACCGTACGAACATGCTAAACGACACCTTTCCTCCAGCGGAGAATCCACTGGGATCCATGCCCGATACGAATACCGCTTCGTATGCTGGGCATTCTCAGTTGCTATCGGCATTTGATCATTTCGCATCCAGGGTGACGCGTTGGGCAGGCTCTCCATTGGGGTTCTGCCTCGCAGTGCTGACGGTCGCCGTCTGGGCACTTGTGGGTCCGCTATTCGGCTTCTCCGAAAGCTGGCAATTGGTCATCAACACGGGGACCACCATCGTCACATTTTTGATGGTCTTCCTCATTCAACAGAGTCAGAACAAGGACAGCGTGGCCATGCATCTGAAGCTGAACGAATTGCTGGCTTCCAGCCGCAATGCAAGCAACCGCATGATTGGGATCGAAGAGCTGGACGAACAGGATTTGAGAGAGGTGGCGCAGTTCTATGCTCGGCTGGCGGAACGCGCCAAATCGGCTGGCAAAATCAAAGAGACGCATTCAATTGACGAAGAAGGTATGCCCACAGTTGAGCATCGCGTCGACACTCCGAAATAATTCAACTGCCTTTCATCATTTTCATTGCCTTGGTTAGAGCTTTGGCCGAGCGTGCATAGTTCTTCCAAGGGGTATTCCCAACGTCCAGCCGGGTTTGGACGTTGCGAATGTTCCATTGATTCGCTCCCTGCAGTGTCATTAGTTCGCTCCACTCCACCGGTACTGAGATACCAACACCGGGCCTGGCGCGGGCAGACCATGCGGCTACTGTCGTAGCACCCACGCCATTGCGCAAGTAGTCTATGAATATGCGGCCAACGCGGTTCTTCGGGCCGCTCTTGGCAACGAAAAGGGTAGGCAGTGTGCGTGACAAATGTTGGACGATCGCCTGCGCGAAGTCCTTGGTTTCTACCCAACCATGGACGGGCTTGATGGGTACCACAACGTGAAGGCCCTTGCCCCCGCTGGTCTTGAGGAACGAGGTCAACCCCAGTTGCGTCAAGAAAATGTGAACCGCCTCCGTGCCGCGTTGGATGGTGGGCCAGTCAACGCCCTCTCCGGGGTCCAAATCAAAGATGATGCGGTTTGGGTGACCAAAGGATGCGCCGAAAGCATTCATGGAGTGAACCTCCACCATGTTCCACTGTGCGGCCGAGAGCAGCCCTTCCTCTCGCACGACCTGTAGCAGAGGTGGATGATCCATATAAATGGCTGGATCCATCTGTTCAATTCCAGGCAATTTTTCTGTTTCAGCATGCTTCTGAAAAAACAGCTGCCCCCCCACACCGCTCGGGGCCCGCACCAATGACACGGGGCGGTTTTCCAGATGCGGCATCATGAGCTTGCCCACTAAGGCGTAATACCGCACCAGATCAAGCTTTTGGACGCCTGTGCTGTCATCAATGACACGGTCAGGGTGCGTGATACGCAAGGTACTGACCAGGCTATCGGGCTGCGGCTTCGCTGATCTACCGGGCTTGGTGGCAAGCTTCGCCGATCGCGGCGCACTGGCTGCCTTCTCCCGGGTGATGGCGCTTGGCGGCTTGTCCGTGCGCAAACCATGGAAGGACGAATGGCGGATATGGTTAGCCCCGGTCCATTCTGCAAACGTTACTTCGGCCACCAACTCCGGGGTTACCCAGTGGGGCTTGCCCACTATGCCCTTACTGTCGTCGAACGGGTTGGTCGTGGTTGCCAGTGCGCCAAGCTTTTGCTGCAAATCCTTCAACACCCTGTCGCTAAAACCGGTGCCGACATTGCCTGCGTACACCAGCTTGCCAGCGTCGTCGTGCACACCCAACAGTAGCGAACCCAGCCGCTTGCGAGAACCTTTGGGATCGGTCCAGCCACCAATCACAAACTCCTGCCGCAAACTGCACTTGAGCTTGATCCAGTCCAGTGACCGCGCCGATTGGTAGACCGAGCCACGTCGTTTGCCGATCACCCCTTCCAACCCCATTTGGCAGGCGGAAGCAACGATACTGTGGGCCGAGGCATCAAAGGCCTCGCTGAAACGCACAGTACCGCGCGGATTTGCGTCCCCCAGCACGGTCCGCAGCTGATTGCGCCGGTCCTCAAGCGGCACATTGCGCAAGTCGTACCCGCCACAATACGGCAGGTCAAAGACAAAGAATTTGATGTCCTGGGTCTTTGCACTATCAAACGAGTTTTGCAATGCGCCAAAGTCCGGTACCGCCTGGTCATTGAAGACCACGATCTCACCGTCGTACCAACCATCTGGTAAACCCAAATCCGATAACGCGGTGTGCAGGGCGCCCAGTTTCGGCGTCCAGTCGTTGCCATTACGCGTGAACAGCTTGACGTCTTTACCGTGCACGCGCGCAAGCAGGCGGTAGCCGTCAAACTTGACCTCGTAGACCCAGGCGTTTTCATCGCTAGGGGGGCCACTAACCAGCGTCGCCAGTTGGGGCGCGAGCATCGCGGGCAGCGCAGCCTTGACGGCCCCTTCTAAGGCCGCGACGGAGCCCCCATCACCCCTTTGCGCAACGTTTTTCCTCTTGCGATTCGACGCCGTGCCCGGTTCTGCGGGTGCGACCACACGCCGATTCACCTTGGGTGGGGTCAAATCCTTGACGCTATCCGGCTGTTCATCCACAACGCTGAACTCGCTGGCGGGTTTGGCCCACTCATCCTTTTCCTTGATCAACAGCCAGACTTCCTTTTTCTCGCCGCTGCTTTTTATGCGAATCAATGCCCATTTACCCGACAGTTTGTGGCCGTGGAGCACAAATTTAAGGTTGCCGTCCCTTAAGCCCTGCTCGGGGTCCCCGATCGGCTCCCAGGTACCTTTGTCCCACACAATCACCTTGCCTGCACCGTATTGCTTGGGCGGGATGGTGCCCTCGAATGCGGAGTAAGAAATGGGGTGGTCTTCCACCTGCACGGCCATGCGTTTGTCGTGCGGATCGTAGCTTGGGCCTTTCGGAATGGCCCAGCTCTTCATGGTCCCGTCGAGTTCTAGCCTGAAGTCGTAGTGCAGACGGGTGGCCCAGTGCTTCTGCACCACAAAACTGAGGGCGTCCGTGCTCTCCTTGCCCCCCTCGGCAGGCTCGCTGGTGATGGAGAAGTTGCGTTTGGCTTTGTAAGCGCCGAGCTTGTCCGTAACGGCCATGGAACGCTGTGTTAGTGCAAGCCTGGCAACAACACAACCTTACGGCAATCCTGCTCTTTTTCGTCAAAAATCTTGTAGCCCTGTGCGGCCTCCTCCAAGGACATGCGGTGCGTGATCAGAATGTCTGGATTCAGTTCGCCAGCCATGATGTGCTCCAACAACTGGGGCATGTGGTGTTGAACATGCGTTTGTCCGCAACTGAAATTCAGGCCTTTGTCAAAGGCATCGCCGATCAGAAAGGCATGGATAAAGCCGGCATATAGACCTGGCAAGCTGACCGTGCCCCCGCGCCGGGTAGCAGCAATGGCTTGGCGAATCACCTCTCCGCTGCTGCCCTCCATCTTCACCATGGTCAGCGCAGTTTCCACGACACTGCCCTTGGCTTCGAAACCGACACAGTCAATGCTGCCGTCCACGCCGCGCCTGTCCGTGTGATCCACAATGTACTGGGCTGGATCGTCAATCTCATCAAAGTTGATGGGCTCCACACCATAGGCCTGAACCGCATGTTGTAGCCTGTAAGCATGATGGTCCACCATGAAGATCTTTTCTGCGCCGAGCAAGCGGGCACTGGCCGCCGCCATCTGACCGACCGGCCCCGCTCCAAATATCGCCACGGAGCTGCCGGGGCCGATGCCAGCATTCAGCACAGCTTGGTAGCCGGTGGGCAGAATGTCGGACAGAAACAATACCTTTTCATCTGCAATGCCAGGTGGTAGCAACAGCGGGCCGACGTTCGCTTTCGGAACGCGCACGAACTCGGCCTGGCCCCCTGCGTAGCCGCCGTAGAGGTGCGTGAAACCGAACAGGCCTGCGCCGTGGCGTATGCCCTTGCCATTCATCAGCGTGCCGGGATCGGGGTTAGTGGTCTCGCAGGCAGAAAAGAGCTTGCGTTTGCAGAAGTAACAATCGCCACAGGCAATCGTGAACGGGACAACGACCCGATCACCTCGCCTGAGATTCGTCACCGCTGAACCCGTCTCCTCGACGATGCCCATGAACTCATGGCCCATGATGTCTCCACTCTTCATGCCCGGCACCTTGCCACGGTACATGTGCAGGTCAGAACCACAAATCGCGGTGGCTGTCACCCGCAAGATAATGTCATCAGCTTGTTGCAGCACCGGATCCGGTACGGTATCAACCCTTACGTCTTTCGATCCATGGTAGGTCAATGCTTTCATTCTGCGGCTCCTCCTCAGGGTGAACAAGGATTGCCGAAAACGTATTCCGATGGCGGCAATAGTATGTAGTGCGCCCAGCGTACGGGCAAGCATTTGACCGATCTGTGCGATCCGTTACATTGCTCATAGCCGGGGGCCGCACAGGTTGCACCCAACAGCTTGGTCCGCGGAAAAACAAAAACCCTTGTAAATCGTGAGACTTACAAGGGTTTTATCTTGGCGGAAACGGAGGGATTCGAACCCTCGATGAGGCTCTACACCCCATACTCCCTTAGCAGGGGAGCACCTTCGGCCACTCGGTCACGTTTCCTGAACAGCGCGCATTATCTCACGACTTTGCGCAGTTTTTTAACTCGCGGGCTGGTCCAGATCAAAAGCTTTGTGCAAAGCGCGTACCGCCAGCTCCATGTACTTCTCGTCGATGACGACGGAAGTCTTGATTTCGGATGTGGAAATCATCTGGATGTTGATGCCCTCCTCGCTCAGCACGCGGAACATGCGGCTGGCCACACCCACGTGGCTGCGCATGCCGATGCCGACGATGGAGACCTTGCAGATCTTGGTGTCGCCGACCACTTCTTCCGCGCCCAGCGTGGGCAGCACCACATTGCGCAGCAGGTCCACGGCCTTGGCATATTCGCCACGGTTCACGGTGAAGCTGAAGTCAGTCTTGCCGTCTTTGCTTAGGTTCTGGATGATCACATCGACTTCGATGTTGGCATCAGCCACGGCACCCAGGATCTGGTAGGCGATACCGGGTTTGTCGGGCACGCCCAGCACGGAGATTTTGGCCTCATCGCGGTTGAACGCAATGCCCGAAACAATGGCTTGTTCCATTTTCTCGTCTTCCTCAAAAGTAATCAGGGTGCCGGACTTGGCTTCCTCGTTGATGTCGATGTCCCAGTCGGTGAAGCTGCTCAGTACGCGCAGCGGCACCTTATATTTGCCGGCAAATTCCACCGAACGGATCTGCAGCACCTTGGAGCCCATGGATGCCATCTCCAGCATCTCTTCAAAGCTGACGGTGTGCAGGCGACGCGCCTCGGGCACCACGCGGGGGTCAGTGGTGTAGACGCCATCGACATCGGTGTAGATCAGGCACTCAGCAGCCTTCATCGCCGCGGCCACTGCCACGGCCGAAGTATCGGAACCACCGCGTCCCAGCGTCGTGATGTGACCATGCTCGTCCATACCCTGAAAGCCGGTGACGATGACCACCTTGCCCTTGGCCAGATCGGCACGCACGCGGGCATCGTCGATCGATTCGATACGGGCTTTGGTGTAGGCGCTGTTGGTGCGGATCGGCACTTGCCAGCCGGCGTAACTGACTGATTCCATGCCTTCAGCTTGCAGCGCAATCGCCAGCAGCGCGCTGGAGGCCTGCTCGCCGGTAGCTGCCAACATGTCCAGCTCACGCCCGTACGAGTCGCCCTGCTTGGTGGGCGCCAACTCCTTGGCCAAGCCCAGCAAGCGATTGGTCTCGCCGCTCATGGCCGAGGGTACGACCACCATCTGATGACCCGCGCGCGCCCACTTGGCGACGCGTTTGGCGACATTGCGGATGCGTTCCGTTGAACCCATCGACGTGCCGCCGTATTTGTGAACAATCAGTGCCATGAAATGAGTAATTTTTGAAGCAAAACCTAGGGATTGTACCAAGTCAGAACATCGCTGCTGCGCTGCACAAAGCCACTGCCCACTTTGATGTGGATGCGATGACCGCGCGTTGTGCAATCAGCTACCTGGTCCAGCAATTCCGATAGCTGCGCGGCGCTGGGCACGCAATGGAAATTTTGCTTGAGCCAATAGCGCAATGCATTGGCCTGGCGCGGCCGGCTCAGGGCCTGCAGCGCCTTGATGCGCGGCAGCCCATCCGCACTGCGGGCCACCAACTCCAAGTCCTGTGCCGCCACCTCCTCCAGCAGTTGCTGCCCCTGGGCCGCATGGCTGGCGCTACGGGCAAAAGTGTCCAGGAACTGCGGAAAGGCGGTGCGCAGAGCTGGCATCAGCCGCGCGCGAATGCGGTTGCGGGTGAACTGCTCGTCCTGGTTGGTCGGGTCCTCGACAAAAGGCACGCCGCGCAGTGCCAGCCAGGCGCGGATATCGGCTCCTGCAACGCCCAGCAATGGCCGATAGTAGTCAATGCCGTCGCGCTGCCAGTGCGCGGGCATGGCGCTCAAACCAGCCAGCCCTGCGCCACGGCTCAGGGCCAGCAGCAAGGTCTCCACCTGGTCATCAGCATGTTGCGCGACCGCTATTGATTTGATAGCTGGTTGCGCACATCCCACGGGGGCTAGCGCCGCAAAAGCCATATAGCGTGCCTGACGGGCGGCATCTTCGGGACTTTGTCCTGCCTGCTTGCTGGCGTCCACCTTCTGGACTTGCAAGGGCACGTTCAGCCGCCGGCATAGCGCGCGGCAGTGGTCTTCGAACAGAACTGCCGCAGCCTGCAGGCCGTGGTTGATGTGGATGGCGCTGACCTGGCCCGGCCACTTCTCGGCACAGGCCACCAACAGCGCCACAGAGTCGGCACCACCACTGAGCGCAACGGCCAGCGGCAAGGTGGGGTTGAACCCCGCAATGGCTTGATCTACAGATTGGGTCACTGGAAACACTCACGCGCACAACGCGCGTACCGACGAGCCTGGGGGGCAGAGCGTTCTGCGCAGGTAAAGGAGGAGCCCGCACAGCGGGCGGAGGACACGGAGCAGAACGCTCTGCCGCCCAGGCTCCCACACGAGACCAGACGCGGGCCCAGGGACTCAGCGTCCAGCAGTCTTGGTATCGGTATAGCGCCCATAGCTTTGCAGGCGCTCGTAGCGGCGGTCCAGCAGCTCCTTGACCTTCAGGTCGCTGATCTGGCGGTAGGCATCGGCCAGCGCGCGCTTCAGGAACGCGGCTGCCTGTTTCATGTCGCGGTGTGCGCCGCCCACGGGTTCGTTGACGATCTTGTCGATGACGCCCAAAGCCTTCAGGCGGTGGGCTGTAATGCCCATGGCCTCCGCCGCATCAGACGCCTTATCAGACGTCTTCCACAGGATGGAGGCACAGCCTTCGGGGCTGATGACCGAGTAGATCGAGTACTGCAGCATGATGACCTGGTCGGCCACCGAAATCGCCAGTGCGCCACCGGAGCCGCCTTCACCAATGATGGTTGTGATGATGGGCACTTCGAGCTGGGCCATCTCAAAAATATTGCGGCCAATAGCCTCAGACTGGCCGCGCTCTTCGGCGTCAATGCCGGGGTAGGCGCCAGGGGTGTCGACAAAGGTGAATACCGGCAGCTTGAATTTCTCGGCCAGTTTCATCAAGCGCAGCGCCTTGCGGTAGCCCTCGGGCTTGCTCATGCCAAAGTTGCGCAGACCACGCTCCTTGGTGTCGCGGCCTTTTTGTTGGCCCAAGACCATGCAAGGCGTGCCATTGAAGCGGGCAAGGCCGCCCACGATGCTCAAGTCATCGGCAAAGTGGCGGTCGCCGTGCAGTTCGACAAAATGCGTGAATAACTCGTTGATGTAGTCCAGCGTGTAAGGGCGCTCAGCGTGGCGGGCAATCTTGGTGATTTGCCACGGCGTCAGATCGCTGTAGATGTCTTTGGTGAGCTGCTGGCTTTTCTTGCTGAGCTGCTCGATCTCGGCAGAGATATCAACTGCAGACTCGGTCTGCACGTAGCGCAACTCTTCGATCTTGGATTCAAGCTCGGAGATCGGTTGTTCGAAATCCAGAAATGTCTTTTTGGCCATGGTCACATCCTATTCTGTTGGGGACAGATGTGAAATCCATCCCGCTTATCAGTCGGGGACTAGGCCCGGGGCCTGTCCCAAAAAGTTTTAGTAGTCCACCTGTACCGGGTCCAACGAGCGCCAAATATACCAAGTTGCGACGGTGCAGTACGGCGCCCAAGCGGCGGCCACCTCGCGGGCATCGCTGCGGCTGACGGCATCGCCGGAGAAATAATTATGGCTGATCCCGGTGATCAGGCCCACATCGTCCAGAGGCAGCACATTCGGCCGCATCAGGTGGAAAATCAAGAACATTTCGGCCGTCCAACGGCCAATGCCCCGTATAGCAATCAGTTCGGCGACGATCTCATCATCGCTCATCGACTCCCAGGATTTGACGTGCAGTGCGCCATTGTCGAAGTGCAGCGCCAGGTCCACCAGGTATTCCACCTTTCGCGCACTGAGGCCTGCGGCACGCATATCGTCCACTTTCAGCTTCAGCACATTGGCTGGCGTCAGCTTGCGCGGCAACAGCTCAAAGCGTTCCCAAACGGTTTGCGCCGCCTTGACCGAGATTTGCTGGCCCACGATGCTGCGCGCCAGCGTCACAAAGGCATCGCCCCGGGTTTCCAGGCATACATCGCCAAACTTGGGGATCAGGCGCTTCATGACCCGGTCTTTCTTGACCAAGTGCTTGCAGGCTTCTTCCCAAAAATACGGCGTCTGTCGCTCCGCCAACGGCTTCTTCACAGTCGCCATCACTGCACCGCTTCCCAGCTCGTTCCGGTGGGGGAGTCCTTGAGCACAATGCCTTGCGCAAGCAGATCTTTGCGAATGCTGTCAGCCAGCGCGAAGTCTTTTGCTGCCTTGGCGGCCGCGCGTTCCTGAATTTTGGTCTGGATAGCCGCCTCATCCAGCCCGGCGCCGGCCTGCAAAAAGGCTTTGGGGCTATCTTGCAACAGGCCCAGAACGCCACCCAGCGCCCTCAACAGACCAGACAGTTCTGCAGACTGCGTGCGGTTGACTTCGCCCGCCAGGTCAAACAGCACAGCCACCGCCTCGGGCGTGCCAAAGTCTTCGTCCATGGCGGCCTTGAAGCGGGCGGCATGGTCCTGGGTCCAATCGATGCCCGCGGTCAACTCCGCCGGGGCCACCAGATCCAGGGCCGTGTACAGCCGCTTGAGCGCGTTGCGGGCGTCGTTCAGGTGGGCGTCGCTATAGCCCAGATCAGACCGGTAGTGGCCCCGCACCAGGAAGAAGCGTACGGTCTCTGCATCGTACTTCGTCAGCACATCGCGGATCGTGAAGAAGTTGCCCAGGCTCTTGGACATCTTCTCGTTGTCCAGCTGCACCATGCCGTTGTGCATCCAAATTTGGGCCATGGGTTTGCCGGTCACGCCTACTGTCTGTGCCAACTCGTTTTCATGGTGGGGGAATTGCAAATCCGCGCCACCACCATGGATGTCAAACGTCTCTCCCAACGTCTGGCAGCTCATGGCCGAGCATTCGATATGCCAGCCCGGTCGGCCCACGCCATAGGCATGGCCGCTGGCAGCGCTGTCCCACTTGGCGTCAGCAGGCTCTTCGGTTTTGGCGGCCTTCCACAGCACAAAATCAAGCGGGTCGTTCTTGCCATCATCGACTGCCACCCGCTCACCGGCACGCAGACTTTCCAGCGACTTGCCGGATAGCTTGCCGTAGCCATCAAACTTGCGCACCGCATAGTTCACATCGCCAGAACTGGCCTTGTAGGCCAGGCCCTTGCCCTCCAGCTGGCGGATCATGTCCAGCATCTGGGGCACGTATTCGGTGGCACGGGGTTCGATCGTCGGCGGCTCAATGCCCAGGCGGCCAATGTCTTCATGCATGACACCAATCATCTCGTCGGTCAGCGCACGAATGGGTATGTTGCGCTCCAGCGCGCGGCGGATGATCTTGTCGTCGATGTCGGTGATGTTGCGGACATAGGTGACGCGGTAGCCACTGCTTTTGAGCCAACGCTGCACCACGTCAAAGGCCATCGCCATGCGGGCATGGCCAATGTGGCACAAGTCGTAAATGGTCATGCCGCAAACGTACATGCGCACATGGCCGGCTTCAAGGGGGGTAAATGGCTCAAGCCCACGCGACAGCGTGTTGTAAATGCGCAAACTCATGGGTATTTCTATGCTGCCTCCCAGGGACAGTCGGCCTGGGCAACAGCTCTAACTCGTTCAGGTCTGGTAAGGGTAAATCTCGGTCTCTCGCCTGAGGGCGCGTCCAACCCCCTCAGCTACAATTCAACGCAGTATAAAGCCCCTTCGACGCCCGTTCTGCGAGGGCTCCTCCAACGTCTGAGAATCAGAAAGCCGTATGACGCACTCCCGTTTAACTGTACTTGGACCCCTGCGCCTGCTGACCCTTGCCGCAGCCCTGATGCTATCGACGGCCCATGCAGACGAATATGCGGACGTGGCCCAACTGGTGCGCGGTGGCAAGCTGCCCGAAGCGTTGATCAAGGCTGACCAGTACCTGGCCGCCAAGCCGCGCGACCCGCAAATGCGCTTCTTGAAGGGCGTTATCCAGCG
Organism: Rhodoferax sp. ZS1R8; assembly: GCF_056521325.1. Classification (NCBI taxonomy): domain Bacteria; kingdom Pseudomonadati; phylum Pseudomonadota; class Betaproteobacteria; order Burkholderiales; family Comamonadaceae; genus Rhodoferax; species Rhodoferax sp. ZS1R8. The sequence goes on from NZ_JBWMBA010000005.1 coordinate 114,929, forward strand.
CGATTCCGGCAAGACGACCGACGCGATCGCCACTTTTACCCGGCTGACCGAAGACTTCCCCGAACTGCCAGAACCCTACAACAATTTGGCCGTGCTGTATGCCGGCCAAAGTCAGTTTGACAAAGCCCGCACCGCTTTGGAAATGGCGATCCGCACCAATCCCAGCTATGCCACAGCGCATGAAAATCTGGGCGATGTATACGCCAAGCTGGCCAGCCAGGCCTACAACAAGGCCCTGCAACTGGACGGCACCAACGCAGGCGTGCCGCCCAAGCTGGCGCTGATCCGCGAATTATTCAGCCCCACTGGAGCCAAAAATCAGCGTCCGGTTGCTCCCGCTGCCGCTGCCCCGGCAATGCCAGCACCCGTTGCAGCCAAACCTGTGCCTACCCTGCCCGGCCCTGTGGCTGGCAAGCCGGCACCCGCCGCGACAACAGCGGTCGCCACAGCTGCGCCAACTCCAACACCCAGCCCTGCACCGGCTGGAGCACCCACAGCGCCATCCTCGGCGGTTGCCACACCAACACCCGCCGCAGCAGCAAGCCCTGCACCAGCACCAGTTCCGACGCCTGTGCCCGCCTCCACAAGTTCCGGCGCCGGCTCGCGTGACGCCGAGAACGCCGTCATAGCCTGGGCCAAGGCTTGGGCCGCGCGCGACGTCAAAGCGTATCTGGCTGCCTACGGCAAGGATTTCACGCCGCCCGGGTCCCTGAGCCGCAGCGCCTGGGAAGAAGAGCGCCGCCAGCGCATCAGCAGCAAATCCAAGATCACCGTGAAGCTGGAGAACCTGACCGTGTCGGCATCTTCGCCCAGCACCGCCGTGGCGAAATTCCGCCAGGACTACAAGGCCAATGGCTTGGCCGTGTCCAGCCGCAAAACACTGGACTTGGTCAAGAACGGCGACCGCTGGCAAATCGTCAAAGAATCCACTGGAACATGAAGCAAGGACGGTGGTGGGCCGCGGGCATGGATAGACCCATTCTCTGCACATCGCTGCTGGCCTTGTTGTTAGCCTACGGCTTCGCTGCGCAAGCAGCCAGCGCCAGGCCGAAGTCACTGCGCGCTGAGCATGCTGCGGTGAAATCCCAGGATGGGGTGGCTGAAGCCAAACTGATCGAGGTCTACAAATTGATAGGCCGCGCCCAGAACCGTGAAGCACTGGCCAAGGCGGACCGCCTGGTTGAGGAGTACCCGCACTTTCAACTGGCCCAACTGGTACATGGCGATCTGCTGGCCGCGCAGACGCGACCACTCAAGACCTTTGGAGACGTACCGGAGTCGCTGATCGCAAGCGCCAGGCCAACCCTGGCCGAGCTGCGCGAAGAATCCCAACGTCGTGTCCGGGCCTTGCGTGATCGCCCAGTGCCCGGCACCATCCCATCCCAATTTTTGGCGCTGTCGCAAAAGTCCAAGCACGCCATTGCCGTGGATGCATCGCGCTCGCGGCTCTACCTGTTCGAGAACAGTGCCAGCGGCCTCAATCTGGTCGCGGACTATTACATTTCGGTCGGCAAGGCAGGCACGGCCAAAACGGCGGAAGGTGACCAGCGCACACCGCTGGGCGTGTACTACATCACCAGCAACCTGGACCCCAAGTCGCTGAAGGACTTCTACGGGTCTGGCGCCTTGCCCATCAGCTACCCCAACATGCTGGACAGCAAGCGCGGCAAGACCGGTGGAGGCATCTGGCTGCACGGCACTCCGCCCAACCAATTCTCGCGTGCGCCCCAGGCCACCGACGGCTGCGTGGTACTGGCCAACCCTGACCTGCAGCACATCATCCGCACGGTGGAGGTGCGCACGACACCCGTCGTGATCGCGTCGCAACTGCAATGGGTGGCACCCCAGAGCGTGCGTGCAGACAGCAAGCCGTTTGAAGACGCGCTGCTGGGCTGGCGCAACGCCAAGACATCGGGCAACCTGCAGCAGGTGCTGACCTACTACACACCCGACTTCAACAGCAATGGCAAAACACTGAGCCAGTGGATGCCAATTCTGAAAACCGAAATCGACCAGACGCAAGGGCGTACCATCCAGCTCAAGGATGTGTCCTACCTGCGCTGGACCGATGCCGCCGACACCATGGTCGTCACCTTCGGCGAAGTGGCCGACGGTTCCCGCGTCGGCTGGACTAAACGGCAGTACTGGATTCGCCAGGAAAACCAATGGAAAATTTTTTTTGAGGGAGTAATTTGATATGGCTATGCAATGGAACACTTTGGGTCGCCGCGCTGCTCTGTCGGCACTGGCACTGGTTGCACTGGCTGGCCCCGCGCTGGCAAACGATGCAGCACCGCAGGTCAAGTTTGACACCACGCTGGGCAGCTTCGTCGTCGAGGTCTACCCTGACAAGGCGCCCAAGACAGTTGAGAACTTCTTGCTGTATGTCAAAAGCAAGCAATACGACGGCACGATCTTCCACCGCGTGATCCCCAACTTCATGGTGCAAGGTGGCGGCTACAACGCCAAGTTTGAGGAAAAGATCGCACGTCCGCCGATACCGCTGGAAGCGCAGAACGGCCTCAAGCACGAGACCGGCACCATCGCGATGGCGCGCACCAATGAGCCCAACTCGGCACGCGCCCAGTTCTTTGTCAACGTCAAGGACAACCCGTCGCTGAATGCCACGGGCCCCTCCAACGGCTATACCGTGTTTGGCAAAGTTGTGTCGGGCATGGACACCATCAACAAGATCCGTGACGTACCCACGGGCTCTGGCGGCCCCTTTGCCACCGACGCGCCCAAGACATCCGTCGTTATCAACTCTGCCACTTTGGTGAAATAAATCATGAGCAACCCAAAAGTCGAACTGCATGTCCTGGATTACGGCGTCATCACGCTGGAACTGGACCAGGACAAGGCCCCCAAGTCTGTCGAGAACTTCCTGGCCTATGTCAACAAGGGCCACTACAACGGCACCATCTTCCACCGCGTGATTCCGGGCTTCATGGTCCAGGGCGGCGGCATGGAACCCGGCATGACGCAAAAGCCTTGCGATGCGCCGATCCAGAACGAAGCCAACAACGGTCTGAAGAATGCGAACTACACGGTGGCCATGGCGCGCACCGGTGACCCGCACTCCGCCACCGCGCAATTCTTCATCAACGTCGCCGACAACGGCTTCCTGAACCACACCGCACCCAGCGCTCAAGGCTGGGGTTATGCCGTTTTTGGCAAGGTCGTGTCCGGCACTGACGTGGTCGACAAGATCAAGGCCGTCAAGACCGGTCGCAAGGGCTTCCATGACGACGTTCCGAAAGAAGATGTCGTCATCGAAAAAGCCGTCGCACTGTAAATCTGGCATCTTGCGGGATGGAACTCGTTGCGCCATCCCGCTGGGCCTGCGTTGATTTCATTTCGGACCTGCACCTGCAGGCCTCCGACGCGCTGACCTTTCAGGCGTGGCGCCATTACCTCCTCCATACCGCCGCCGACGCCGTCTTCATCCTGGGTGACCTGTTTGAAGTCTGGGTGGGCGACGATGTTCTGTTGTCGGCTGACGGTGGGTTCGAGCAGCAATGCGCCGATGTGCTGCGCAGCGCCGCGGCTACCCGAGACGTCTATGTCCTGCACGGCAACCGTGACTTCCTGATGGGCTCGGCGCTGATGTCCGCTTGCGGCTCCACGCTGCTGCAAGAGCCCACCATGCTCAGCTTCGCCGGCCAGCGCTGGTTGCTGGTCCATGGCGATGCCCAATGCCTGGACGATACCGACTACATGCAGTTCAGAGCCCAGGTGCGCAGCCCCGAATGGCAGCGCGACTTTCTGGCCAAACCGCTGACCGAGCGCATCGCGATTGCCCGCGGCATACGCAGCCAAAGCGAGGCCCGCAAGCGCAGCGACACCGTCTACGCGGATGTGGATTTTGGGGCTGCCAACGACCTGCTGGCCACCGCGCAAGCGCAGCATCTGGTGCACGGCCACACACACCGCCCGGCCAAACACGACCTGGGTGGTGGCCGCGAACGCCTGGTGCTCAGCGATTGGGATCTCAGCGACGAGCCGCCGCGGGCCGAGGTGTTGCGCTTGCGTAGAGCCGGTGCCCGAGGTTTTACCGTGGAACGCATACCGCCATCGATGGCGGTCGATAGAGACTAAGCTGGTTTCGCCGACGGGCGGCCCCAAGGTGGGGCTTTAGCTTGCCCAGGCCCTTGGGTCCACCGTATCAATCTGCCACGGGTCCAAAAACTGGTGGGCGTAACGCAAGTACACCCCTTCGTTAACAAAAATATCGAACAGGTCGGGATCAATATGCCCGCCCGTTTTGAACTTGTGCATGATGCCCATGGCCTGCGACAAGCGCATGCCCTGCTTGTAGGGCCTGTCTTTCGCGGTCAAGGCTTCAAAAATATCGGCAATGCCCATGATGCGGGCCTGCACGGACATCTGGTCGCGCGTCAGCCCCTTGGGGTAGCCCTTGCCGTCCATGCGTTCGTGGTGGCCGCCAGCGTATTCGGGCACGTTCTTCAAATGCTTGGGCCACGGCAGCTGCTCCAGCATTTTGACCGTGGCCACAATATGGTTGTTGATGGTGTTGCGCTCCCCCGCTGTCAGCGTGCCGCCGCGTATTGTCAGGTTCTCAATCTCGTCGGGCGTCAGCAACTCGGCCTCCAGCCCATTGACATCGCGCCAGGTGTGCCGGTGGCCAATGTCGCGCACGCGCTGCAGATCGGCGTCCTTCATGCCCTCGGCGCCCAGATTCACGACCCGCAGGAAGGCGCGGTCCGATTCCAGCGCAGTGATACTGTCGCGGCACTGCGTCCATAGCTGCGCCTCGGCGGCGGCATCGGATTGGGAACGTAGCTCCAATTGGGCACGCAGCGCGGCAATTTCCTGGTCGCGCTTCAGCACCTCAAAGCGCGTGTCCACGAGGTCAATGCGGTCAAACAGCGTCTGCAATTTGGTGGCCTTGTCTACCACATGCACTGGCGTCGTAACCTTGCCGCAGTCGTGCAGGAGTCCGGCGATCTTCAACTCATACCGGTCGCGGTCGTCCATCGTGAAGGCGGCCAAAGGTCCCTCATGATTGGCATTGACGGCCTCGGCCAGCATCATCGTCAATGCGGGGACGCGCTGGCAGTGGCCTCCGGTGTAGTGCGACTTTTCGTCAATGGCCAGATTGATCAGGCTGATAAACGATTCAAACAGCGCCTCCAGTTGCGACATCAAATTGCGGTTGGTGATGGCAATCGCAGCCTGCGAGGCCAGTGACTCTGCCAGGCTCTGGTCGGCGGTGGAAAACGACACCACCTCACCGGTGCGTTTGCGCTTGGCATTGATCAGTTGCAGGACGCCGATCACGTCGCCTTCGTGGTCCTTCATCGGCACGGCCAGGAAGGACTGCGAGCGGTAGCCGGTGCGCGCATCGAACTGCCGCGTGCCCGAAAAATCGAAGTTGGGCTCGGTATAGGCGTCCGAGATGTTGACGGTCTGCTTGTGGATGGCTGCGTAGGCCGCGACCAGTGAATCGTTGGGTTGGCCCTGGGCGTCCTGCAGCGGCAGATTGGGAAAGTCTATGGGCTTGCCTGACGTGCCGCCCATCGCAATCTTCAACGAATCGGTCTTGATGATTTCGAAGCGCAGAGCTTGGCCATCTTCCGTGACGCGGTATAGCGTGCCGCCATCCGCGTTGGTGATGGTCTTGGCCGCAACGAGGATACTCTCCAGCAAGCGGGTGATGTCGCGCTCCTTGGACAGCGCGGTACCGATGGCATTGAGCTGTTCCAGCCGCCGCAGCAGGTCTTCAATGGAGTCCACAGTTTCCCCTTGTACAAGAAGCTAGGCCCACCCCGCAGCGGACTTCCCATTCTTCCACAAACACCTGCCCGCGCACAGATTTAACCGCTCGGCTACCCCAAGGTGCGAACCTGGGGCTTTGCCAAACGCGGCACCCTACGCACGGAGAGCCACGCACAGTGGGCGACCCTGAGGGCCAGTATCTGGCTACTTCTTTAAAAGCACCTTGAGTACGTTTTGTACCCGGCGCGCCGCCTGCGGGTCGAACGGACCGGCGAATACGGCGGCAGTGTCCTGCCCCCAAGTTTGGGCGGGTGCAGGATCGTTGCGGCGGGTCAGCAGCTGCAACTGCAGGCTCCGGCGTGCGTCCAGGTCTTCGGCGGGCGTTGGAACTTCTGCTGCCATTTCTAGGCGAAGGAGCGCCACGTGCGGGTCCACGGCCTTGGCCGGGGCAGCGGAGGATGTGCCGCCCAGCGCCTGCAGCCATGCAGTACGGGTCGCGGGTGGGGCGCGGTTGCCCAGATCTTGGGCAGAGGGCACCAGGCTTGGGTCCCGCTTTTCCCAAGCGGTCAACAACTGGGTCAGTGCTTCCCCGTGGGCTTGCATCGCCAGCTTCTTCAGTGCGTGCTGGGCTTGCTCCAGCGCGTCGCGTTGGGCACGGAAAGCGGCGTCGCCCAGGCGCGGAGCCTCGGGACGGGCCTCGTAGCCGCCGCGGTTGTCTCGGCCACCGAAACGTCCATCACCACGGGGCGCTGCGCCACGGTCATCCGAACGGGGACCGGCTTTGGCATCGCGTGGACCGCGGCTGTTGCTGTCCTTGCGGTCACCGAACTTGCCGGCACCCCGTCCGCCCGCGGGGGCTGGCGCCTCTTTGCGCATGCCAGGTCGGTCATCGCCGCGCATCGCAATCACAGGCTTGGGCGCAGGCTTGGGTGCGACCATCGGTGCGACTTCCGCCGCAGATTCGTCCGCAGGCTTGTCCGTGGAGGTCTCGGAATCTGCTATGGTTTCAGGAGCTGCTTGTGCGCTCTGCTCGGGGGCTACAGCCTGATTGGCCTCAGAGTCGTTGCTCTGCACGGCTGCTTTGGCCTGGCTTTCTTGGGCACCGGCTGTGTTCACCTCGGCCTGTGCCTGGGCTTGGCCCTGCAGCGCAGCCTCCAGTGCGGCCATGGCCGTGCGGATGGCTTGCGCATCACCGCTGGCGTTGGCAGCGTCCAGCGCCTTGGCGGCTTGCAGCACCATCTTGTCGCGCGCACCCAAAGAAGCTTCGGCCTTTTCGCGGTCCGCCGTCTTGCGGTTGAAAGCGTCGTCGATCGGTTTGCGGAAGGCGTCCCACAGCTTCTGCTCTTGGCGGCGGTCCATGGGCACGCGGTGTGCCTGGGCTTGCCAGCGTTGCTGCAGGGCCTTGACGGCATCGATGCGCAGCTCAGGCGCAGCACCCAGAATCTTGGCTTCTTCAATCATGGCGTGGCGTAGGGCCAGGCTTTCGGCTTGCAGGGCTTCCAGTGGTGCGGCGGCGTTGGAAATGGCAGCCTTCCACAGCGGCTGCAGCTCGGCAAAAGCTTTTTCGCCCAAATGGCCGGCTTCGCGCCAGCGGTCGCCGAACTGGTGCAGGATACGGTTGAAGCCCTTCCAGTCGTCGTCCAGCGCGGTGCGGTTGGCCGCGGCCCAGGCATTCACTTCCTCGATCAGCGCCAGGCGCTGGGCCTTGTTCTCGGCGGATTCGGCTCGCACCTTGTCCAGCCAGGCTTCGACGACCTTGTGGGCCTCGTTGCAGGCTTCGTCAAAACGCTTCCACATCGCGTGGTTGGGAGCGCCGCCCTGGTCGGTCTGCTTCCACTGGTCACGCAGGGAGCGCAGCGTCTCTTGCATCTTGCGCCCACCAATGGCCTGGCCTTCGGGGCGCTTGAGCAAACCTTCTGCCTGGGCAACCAGCGCTTCGCGCAGTTGATCGGCACGCCAGCGCTGCCAGCCTTCCAGTTCACCGGCGGCGGCCAGTGCGGCATGGGCCTGGTTTTCCAGCTTGTCATCGATAAGGCGGCCAAATTCCTTGAGGGCGTGGCGCAGGGCATTGGCGGCACCGGCACTGGCCTTGCCATGGCCTTCGGCAATTTCTGATTCGAGTGTGGTCAGCACTTCGCGCACACTGGCTGTTGCCTTGGCGCGTATTTCCGGGTCGATCTTGGGTTTGGGCTGCTTGACCGGGGCCTCGATGGGCACGCCGCGTGCCGTGCGCAACTCGTTGGCCCACATGGGGACGGGTGGCAGGGGGGCCGCAGCATCCAGCGCGGCGGCCACGGCCAGGGCCAGGGCGCCCTGGAAGGCTTCCCACACCACCAGCAGTTGGCCGCGCGATGCGTCCAACAACGGCGGGAACTTGGCATCGACACTGGGCCAGCTGGCATCGGCAGCCAGTTGTGCGGCCTGGGTCTGCCACTGGTCTACGTCAACGCGCAGCGCGTCCAGGGCAGCCTGGGCGTCTTGCCAGGACTTGGTGGACAGCACCTCGATACGCTGGGCCAGCAACACAGCGGCTTCGCGCTGGACCTGGACGCGGCGTTGCAGGTCCTCGATGACACGCACGCGCTCGGCCAATTGGGTCTTGAGAGCGGCCAGTGGCTCGCGGCTCAGCGGCGCACCGGCCTTGGCGGCGTCGCGTTGCCAAGCTAAAGCATCGGCAATATTGAGTTTGACCATGCCCAACAGGGCCTCGGCCTTGCTGGCCCAGTCAGCGGCCAAGGATTCCTGGCCCTTCTGACGCTTGGCTTCGTCAATCTTTTCACGGACCAGCTTGGCAGCACCTTTGTCTTTGACGCTGAGTTCTTTGAAGACATCAGCGAGCTGCTCGGCGCTGGGCGTGGTTAGCAACCAGTCCCGAACGCGGGCAGACCGCTCGCCGGACGTAGGGGCTGTGAAAGCGCCACCGGTCAGACTGTCTAGATGGGCTATATCGTTGTTTTTGGCGGTAGAAGTCGACGTCACGGTAGGCTCAGGAAATAGGTTGAATAGAAATCTGCAACCCTGTATTTTCGCCGCGAAATGGATTGGGCCTTCTTGTTTTTGTCCAAGACTCTGCAAAGGCCATCGGCAAAGACTTTGGTCGACACATGTCTGAGAGGTCTATCGGCCCGGAGCCCTCGCAGGGACGGCGTAAGCAGCTATTAAAAAAGTAGCAACTCTAGACAAACCAGCGGTAAAACCGGACCACCAACAAAACCCTTCTTCTGGGCGTTCTGTGCGGCATCGCACATATATATAGTGTGTAGTGCTCCCTTCTGGGGAATGCGCCCTCCAAACAAGAAAGCCCGGCAGCCCAACCGTTTGGTTAGTCTGCCGGGCTCGACGGCTGACCAGAGGTCCATGCCGTCAGGGCTGGCACTGCAGGAGATCGAAGTCCCACGGTGCACTAGAAGCAATAGATTGCCTCCTTAACAGTTACCGGGGCCGCTTCATCACAATACCCTAGAGTACGGACTGGCTACTGCCGGAACATAACCTGAATCAACAGGCAACTGCAGTCTAGTAGGCGCCCGCAGCGTTTGCAAATCGCTTTTTCAATGGATTTTTGGACTGTGATTGCGAGATTTTTGCGTGGTCCAGTACCGGCCGATAGCCCGCACCAAATCTAGACATGGCACTACAAACGACAATATTTAGTATAACAAACCTATTTAATATTGTTGACTCGGTATATCCAACCCCCATAGAATCCGGCCCATTCCAGGTTTTCCTAGGGATAACCCGCAACCGCTGCCGAACCCGGCATATTCAAATCGCTGCACATGTCGAAACGACGCCGCAGGATATTGATAGCGTACCAACCCAAACGTGGTACCTCACACGTGCGCGCTGCACACAGCGCGACCGATGCGAGGCGCCCGCCTAAGAAGGAAGAGCTATGACAGCGACCGAAAAATTCACCAAGGGTGTGGCAACATTTGCCAGCGATATCGCCCAAGGTTTTTTTGAAATCACGCACAACGGATTTGCCCTCTTGGGTCTGGCCGTGATGTTTGCCGTGATCACCCTGACCGCAAGGCCAGAAATTCGCCAGGCAGGTGAAGTCCAGTTGATGAGCTGGCTGCAATCCCGCCAGGCCAGTGTCACCGGAGCTTCCGCTGACACGAAAACCGCTGAACGTGCAACCGTCATCAGTCCACTGAGCCTGCCCAAACAGCAAGCCGCGGTGGCCTTCTGGCTGAGTAAAAAATACAACGTGGCACCGGAGCCGCTGAGCGCTTTGGTTGCAGAAGCCTTTGAGGCCGGAACACGTGCCAAGATCGACCCCACGCTGATACTGGCCGTCATGGCCATCGAATCTGGTTTCAACCCTTTTGCCCATAGCTCTGCCGGTGCACAGGGCTTGATGCAGGTCATGACCAAGATTCACAGTGACAAGTACGTTGGCTTTGGCGGCAAGCTGGCCGCCTTTGACCCTGTGTCCAATCTGCGCGTAGGCGTCAAGGTGCTGCAGGATTGTGTGGCTCGGGCTGGCTCGGTTGAGGGAGGCCTCAAACTTTACGTCGGCGCGGGCAACCTCGAAGACGACGGTGGTTACGCAGCCAAAGTACTGGCCGAGCACAACCGCCTGCAACAGGTAGCCAACGGCCGTAATCTGCCCCCATCTGTGGCAGCGCCCCAGATGATCCCTGTGAAGCAACCGGCAGTACCTGCTCCAGTGGCAGCTCCAGAAGTGGTTGCCAGCTATTTCAATTCGTAAATTCGCGGCGGAGGCGGTCCGTAGGGGTTGGCTCAGGTAAACTCCATACCGTACGCGACTGGCGATAGGCGCTCAAACCCTGCGGTTTGGGGCGCTGACGTGGGATTACCATTGGGAAGCGTGCCGCTGCATCTGCACAGGTGCATGCGTTCAGCCGTTCGCCTGGGCAGCCCTTGTTTCATGTCGTTTTAACACGCGTTGACCCAAGGTTCATTGTCTTAAAGGACTGCCATGTACAACCGCAACATCCTCGTCGAACAAGCTGATCCCGAAATCTGGGCCGCCATCATGGCCGAGAACGCCCGCCAAGAACACCACATCGAGCTGATCGCCAGCGAAAACTATGCCTCGCCCGCCGTCATGGCCGCGCAAGGCAGCCAGATGACCAACAAGTACGCCGAAGGTTACCCCGGTAAGCGCTACTACGGTGGCTGTGAGCATGTGGACGTAGCCGAAACGCTGGCGCTGGACCGCATCAAGCGCATTTTTGGCGCCGAAGCCGCCAACGTGCAGCCCCATTGCGGCGCATCGGCTAATGAGGCCGTGTTCCTGGCCTTCTTGAAGCCTGGCGACACCATCATGGGCATGAGCCTGGCCGAAGGCGGCCACTTGACCCACGGCATGCCACTGAACATCAGTGGCAAATGGTTCAACGTGGTGTCCTACGGCCTGAATGCCGAGGAAGCCATCGACTACGAGGCCATGGAGCGCAAAGCCCATGAGACAAAACCCAAACTGATCATCGCCGGCGCCAGCGCCTATTCGTTGGCCATCGACTTCGAACGCTTCGCCAAGGTCGCCAAAGATGTAGGCGCGATTTTCATGGTCGACATGGCCCACTACGCCGGCCTCATCGCCGCCGGTCTCTACCCCAACCCCGTGCCCCACGCCGACGTGGTGACATCCACCACCCACAAGAGCCTGCGCGGCCCCCGCGGCGGCATCATCTTGATGAAGGCCCAACACGAGAAGGCCATCAACAGTGCCATCTTCCCTGGCCTGCAAGGCGGCCCACTGATGCACGTGATCGCCGCCAAAGCGGTCGCGTTCAAGGAAGCGTTGGAGCCTGGCTTCAAGGTCTACCAGCAACAGGTGTTGACCAATGCCCGCATCGTGGCTGAAACATTGACCGAGCGCGGCCTGCGCATCGTCAGCGGCCGCACCGAAAGCCATGTCATGCTGGTCGATCTGCGCGCCAAGGGAATCACCGGCAAGGAAGCCGAGGCCGTGCTAGGCGATGCCCACATGACCATCAACAAGAACGCCATCCCCAACGACCCCGAGAAGCCCATGGTCACCAGCGGCGTGCGCATCGGCACCCCCGCCATGACCACCCGCGGCTTCAAGGATGCAGAGGCCCGCGCCACCGCCCACTTGATCGCCGACGTGCTGGACAATCCGCGCGATGCGGCCAACATCGCAGCCGTGCGGGCCAAGGTGCATGCGCTGACGGCACGTTTCCCGGTTTACGGTTAAGGCCATTGGCTAAAACCATGGCAAGTGCAATCGCTACACTTTTCATAGCGGTATGCGCTTGTTCGACGAGGGCTAGCGGCCGATTTTCCTTAAAGACTTTGGTCCAAAGGACCCTACCATGAAGTGCCCGTTTTGCAGCCACTCAGAAACCCAGGTCGTGGAAACCCGGATTTCTGAGGATGGGGACTTCATACGCCGTAGGCGCCAGTGCGGGTCGTGCGAGAAGCGCTTCACCACCTATGAGCGCCCGGATGTCAATTACCCGTCCATCGTCAAAAAGGACGGTCGCCGCATCGAATACGAACGCGCCAAGCTGCTGGCATCCTTCAACCTGGCCTTGCGCAAGCGCCCAGTCAGCACGGAGCAGATCGATAGCGCCATTGAGCGGATTGAGGAAAAGTTGCTGAATCTAGGACTGCGCGAGGTCCAGTCTGGCCGCATTGGCGAGCTGGTCATGCGTGAGTTGAAGAAGCTGGACAAAGTCGCGTATGTGCGCTTTGCCAGTGTGTACCGTAGTTTTGAGGATATTGACGACTTCAAGACGCTGGTGGATGAGGTTAGACGCTAAAGCGATCCACCTTCCGACCAAACTGCCTACGGTTCAACGCCAGCATTCCGCTATGTCGGCCGCGGTGGGACTTGCGGGCACACTGACACCCTTTACGCCCGTATTGGTAAGTGTCAACCTGCCGCATTTGATAACAGCATTGATTGGTCTTGCAGTCAGTACAAAGCTGTTTGGAGTAGGGACGGGGGGTCCCGCCAAATCGATATTGTATTTCGGTGATTCAACAGGAACCGCAGCAAACCGTGCTGGCAAAGCGACTGGGACACCAGCCGGGTCTTGGTCGAAGCGATTGTTCGTCGCGTAATACCGTTCCATGAACTGTTGCGCCTCCAGCAGAGCAGCCCGCGCCGCAGCACGTTCCCCGCGCTGGATATAGCTTGTATAACTGGGCAATGCAATGGCCGCCAAGATACCGATGATGGCTATCACAACCATCAGCTCAATCAAGGTAAAGCCCGAAATAGCAATCCCCTTAGACCTACGTGCATTTGGATTGAAAAGCGTCGTCATGATCAATTTCTTTCAGCGAGCAGTTAACGAATCGGCGGGTTGATGATACGGCGCCAAACGCGTGTTCCACTCGAAGGTTTGTTCACGCATGACGGCGTACTCCCATTGGCAGTGATGATGACCACCAGACATTGATTACTGCTACACAAGGGGCTTTGCACGCATGTGCACTTTACACCGGTGCAATCACCCACTGGAGCACCACCACCAAGGTCACCATTATTCCCCGGGGCAGGGGGTCTCGCGATCACGTCCCCACCGTCCGCTTTTGTCGTGACGACGCTCGCACTTTGGTCGCTTGCGTTGATAGCGCCATCACCATTCGTGTCAAAAGTTCGACCGTTAGAGCTAGGGGCATCGGTACCGGTATCGATGGGTGACAATATGCCTAAGCCTGCCCCGGCGGCCGAAGCACAGGCTGCAGGGTTACCCTGCACCGGCGCTACCGCACTGAAATAGACCGTCTCAGGACCCGCCACTTGTGTCGGATAAACAACCCGACCCCCCGTGAGCGTAGCGTTCAAGTCTATATACCATCCCCGCTGCGCGGAGGCATAGTCCACCGCAGCGCCCGTTATTGAATAGAAAGTAAGGCCCGTAGAAGCGCCCGTACCAGCAAACGCGGTTAACGTCCGTGGAAGCAAGTTTGAGCGGTTCATGGGATGCGCCACGAGTTCTGTGCCTGGAGACGGACCAGCCGCCTTGTCCCACACGCTGTACACCGTCTGGATTGACGTATCAAATGCATCCGCCGTGCTAAACAATTTGCCAGTACCAAATGTCACAACATAACCAGCACCGCCCATACCACCCGCGGCTGTTGGCTTCCTGGTACCTCGAAATACTGCAGGGCTTGACGTAATAGGCTGCTGCGTGCCGCCTGCGTCTGTTGCTGTGAAGAACGGTGCGCCACCGTCTGGCGTAAATAGGGGAGCATTTGGCACTGGTACGCCACTCTGGGTGGCGTAATTGAGCTTCCATAGCTGGCCTTTCAGATCACCTGCATAAATGCTCTTGATCCGCTGGGTCGCGATGTCGGGTATCAAGGTCACTCCACCCAAGCCATTGCTACCCGTGGTGTCCAGCACTGTTTTATGGATGGCGCCCGCACGCACGGCCGCGCTGCTGCTGGCGGCATCTTCTAGATCCACCACAAACAGAACCGCCCTGCTGGCACCGAGGGTGCCACCTGTGCTGGCATAGCCGTTACCAAAGACAGCCACCCAGCGGTCATTGGGCAGCACCCCAATCCGCACGTTGGACAACCCATAGCCAATGTCAGGATCGTCTGCGCTGGAAAGCTCCCAACGCACCGAGCCAGCGTTCAAATTCGCGGTATCAGTGACATCGAGTGCAAAGACGGCACGGCCACCGGCCCCCAGAGTACCCATCAAATAGTTGCGCCAAGAAGGCGTGGTTGCACCAGGCGCTTTGACATACGCGTCTGCTTCAGCCAACGGCCCATCGACAAAATACTGGTGCGGCAGAGCACCAGTCGTACCGTAGTTCTTATCGGCAAGTTTGTCTAAATTGCTATACACAGCGCGAGGCACGTAGGCAAAAATCTCTTGCCCATCGGTTCCTGGCGTAGCACCCAAACTGTCTTTGAAGGCATGCAACATACCGTCGTTACTACCGGCAAACAGCACCGGCGTGCGAGCCGCCTTGATAGCCTTGAAGGCGGTGTAAGACGTGGGAGCGGCAGGGACACCACCAAACAGCGGGTCGACGTAGTTACCATCAAAATTGCTCTCAATCAACGCGGGGTTGGAGTTAATAAAGTCCCCCAAAATGAAGGGTTGCCCTGCGGGGTTCACACGCGCACGGTAAAGACCAAGGCCCGTTGTTCCTTCGTTGGAGTGATCCCCTTTGAGAAAATTGATGAACTCAGTGGGATGGGCCGCCGCTACTGGACCCAATGCGGCCTGACCACTGGCGGGAATGGACGCCCAAGCAAACACAGAACCAGCCCAAGTACCCGGCGAGTTATCAAACGTCACAATATTGCGAGAACCCCACGCTGGCATCTGGGCAGCGGCCGTCCACTTCGCGGGCAGAACGACCGCACCAAGCGAATCCAGTTGATAGGAGGTGATGTCACCATTCCAACTGCCCGGATCAAAATCCAATTTGTATTTTCGGTTATTACCCGTCAATGAGGTTGAGGCGGCGGCAACACCCGCCGTAGACCCGGTGCCACCCGTTGCACGGGCCAGAGCCGTACGAATGGCGGTTGCCAGCTCTTGTGGATCCTTCACGCTGAAGAATTGGCCGCGACTGTTGACGGCCGCATGCCACAAATCGTCCACGTTGGCAAACGTCCCCCCTGGAAATGCCTGGGGCCAGGTCTTGGTGCCAGCGGTTAGTGCTGGCAAGTCGGTATTGGGGTTCAGCGAACCTCGCACACCCAACCCGATGGTAAACGTCGTCATGTTCTGCCAGAACGAATTATTAGCCCCGACCGGGGGGACAGCATTTGCGGTGAGAGGCTGCAAATCAGTCTTCCAGTATTTCATGGCTGTATCAGCCAGAGTGTTGGACCAAGCATCTGAATAAGGAGCCACCGGTGTGTAGGTATATGCCGGATAAGTGGGGGGGGAGCCTGCGCTCGTTATTGTTGCTCCGGCCGTGTTGTCAGCATTGCCAGCCGTACCAGCGGTGGTCCAATAACCGTCCGTCGAAAGGAATGTGTAAGAGCGGCGGCATGTCTTGTTATTGGCCACCACATTGGTGTTGACAGCGGGGTTGTCTGTCCATGGTCCCTGGGTGTCCGTGCGTGAGTAGTAAGTCCCAACGGTCTCCAACGCCCCAACCAGAGGCGTGCCACCATTGGCTGGCAGGTCTTCCAGCCACTTAAACAGATTATCTTTACGCGCCCTGTTGAAGTCGCGCACGCCACCACCGCCGTAGGTGGCACTGCTCTCAACCACACCTGTAGTAAAGCCATCCACGCTTGCCGCGCTCTTGTTGATGCGCCCAAACCCCAAGCGCATAGCGATTGCACGCGCGGTACCCGTACCGGTGCCTACCCCGGTCGCCGTGAAAACGGTGTCTACAGTGTTGGCCGCAGCGCCGATGGCAGTGAAAGATGTGGTACCTACACTCGTAATAGCGTAACTTGAGCCGATGACAAAATTGCCAGCGTTGACTGGCGCTGCCTCAACGCCAAATGCTTCCATCAGGCCACCACGGGCCAGCAGATTGCGGTTGCGGTAGTACGAAAACCAGTTGGCGAAATTTCGGCGCTCTTCAGCCTGTGTGCAGGTTGCTCCGGCGCAATCGAGACGGTCTGGATATTTTGTGAAGGCGTTTTGACTGGCCACGCCTGTGCCCGAGCCGACCCCCGTGGCAGTGAAAACCGTGCCCACGGCATTGCTACCTGCACCGATACTGGTAAATGACGTAGTACCCGTTGAAGTGATCTTGTACTGGGCACCAATCACAAAGGATCCGGCCGGGACGCTATTGATGGAATAGCCCATGTAATTGCCTAGCGTAGTGATCGCCGCATAGCCATTGGCTATGCCGGTACCGGAACCCACGCCGGTAGCCGTGAATGTCAAACCTACCGTATTCGATGCGGCACCAACCGCCACGAAGTCAGTACTTCCGACGGACACAATCGTGTAGCTTTTGCCAATGACAAAGTTCCCCCCTGTCACGTTTTGTTTTTGCAGCCTAAAATAGGTGCCCGGGTCGTGCACAAATGCAGTCCCGGCGGTAGCGCACCCTGTATCGGCAGCATTGGCAAAACACCATCCGGCCAGCGAGCCCCCGGCAGTCCCAGAGCCCGATCCAGCACCTGTGGCAACAAATGTAGTACCCACGTTATTGTTGGGCGCCCCAATAAGTGTGAAGTTTGTAGTGCCCGAGGTCAGAATGGTGTAGGTGTAACCAACAATAAATGAGCCTGCCGCAACGGATCCCATTGGACTCACGGCCGTCAAATCTATAAAAGGATACGCTCCGGTACGTTGCAGCGGATCCTTATATGCCTTGGCTACTGGTGAATCGGGTAGCCGCGTCACACCATCTGACGTAAGCCATGGCTGGTACCGAATTTCAGGGTTATAGTAAATTGTGTTTGTGTCAGCCGAGCGCAGCGCCCGTAACCTGTAGTTGCCCGATGCAATGTCGCCAGGAACCGGGCCCATGGGGTTCACCGTGTTCATGTAATTGTCACTTTTATCCCAAACTACCCCCCGGCTACCCACCGGATTGGGAGTTGCAAACGTGCCACCTGCAAAAACATCCTCAGGCATATGCCGCCATGTCATGGAGCCAGAATCATCTAGAGTCAGCATCACATTGGGAGCCACGGCTGCGCCGGCTTTGGTCAGCAAGGGCAACTGGGCCGGCGTTTGTCCATGCACGATAGTGGTGCTGGCCATCAGCAAAGACAGTAAAACGCGGGCCAGAGTCTGGAACCGGATGGTGGGTTTGGTAGCTGTCATGGCAAAAGCTCCTGGTAGGTTCACAGTTTGTTTTTCTATCAATTGATGGCCGATTGCACCCACACCACAGCGCCGGTTTGGGTCACGCCGCTGCCATCGGCAGTGTAATCAGGGCTAAATCCGCGCGCAGTGACGGTCAAAACCCCCGAAATTCTTTCAGCAACGCACTGCGGCGGAAAGTTCGGCAAAACACTGTCAGATGCGTTGATTTGAAGCTTGCCTGGTGGAACTGTGGTTCGCGAGGTCGCCCCTGCGCCAGTCCAAGACGCTGGCTGTTCCCAAGTAGTGACCGTCGTGTTGTTTGGAATATTCACATCTTCCAAAGTGGGCGTCCGTGACCCGGGCGCCTTTACCAGCTCGCTCTCACAATACCGCAGCGCCGCCTCCGCATATTGCAGGGCGGCAGCCTCCACGCGCTGGTTGTTGGTGGCGCGCTGCTCTGAGGTGGCACTGCGCATAGCGGTGGCAGCAGTAATGCCAATGATGATCATCATGATCAAGACAATGATCAAAGAAACCCCTCGGTTGGAGCGGCGCTCAGGAGCTGAAACTTTACGGATCGTCATAAGGGTGTCGTCCATTATTGGTACAGCGCCATTTTGGCGCGTACCATGGCCGTGGTGAAATAAGCGCGGCGCAGAAAGTTGTCGGCAGAGGTTACTTGGACAGAATTACAGTCCAAATAGGTATGTGGGTCTTCCGCGGCAAGAACGGGTTCGGCGCTACGCATCAGCAGGCAAATGCGCACACTGTTCACATTGCCCCACTCCGCCGCACCCTGGGCGTTCACCGTATTGGGAGTGGATGCGTCTTTTCCGGCTTGTGCGTAACGGATTACCGTGTCGGGCGTGGCAGCTGCGGCAACGCCGTACCACAACTGCATGTCTTCCACGTTTTCTAGCAGGGGCTGTGTATTACCTGTCGCCGCCGGGCTGGAGCACTGCAACTCATTGCGCTGGCTAGTGGCGTTTTGCTTAATATGGTACCGGTTACGTGTGACGTAGAAATTTGGCAAAGTTGCAGTTATTCCATTACCCAGGCAATCGGACGGAACACTACCAGTGGCCGGCACCGTGGTCTTTAGATCTGCCTCGTATACCACCTCCAGCGCAGAAACCGAATCGGCCGTCCAAGGCATGCAAGTCATAGCACCGGCTGCCTCAGGATATGCAAACGGCGACACAGTACCACTCCTCGTGCTATCACAGCCAAATATCGCAGGCCCAGGCAAGGTCTGCCCCGGAGAAACATAGCCAGCCATTTGAACCTCGCGCGACAGCAGATTCAAGCCGACTTGTGCATCTTGGTTCATTTGGCTTAAAGCCGCCTGGAAACGCCCCGCCCGACCCGAACCCACAAAACTAATCATCACGGCCCCGACCACCACGAGGCCAATCGCCAGAGAGATCATGAGCTCAATCAGTGTCACGCCCCTTTGCTTGCCAGGAGAACGCATGGCTTTCATATATTGATCCTGAAATAGCTGCAACGTATGCTTTTGTCAGCACCTAGCGCCAAGCCGGGGGGACACTCTGTAGCTATATTGCGAGAATCCGTGTTGTTCTCCGCATCATTGGCCACAGCAGGATCACGCCAGGCTATCCAGACATCGGCACCACGCGGAACAACACCCGCAACGGTTGTAGTGATGAACACAGAGCCCTGGGGCAGTTGGTCTCTCACCACATGCCGCCAATTGGCAATATCGGCAACTGCAATAGAAGCACAGGTTAAGGCATAGCCTTCGCAACTGTGATCCAAGGCTGGTTGCGATGCCTGCGCCGCAAAATTAGATGCCACTGCATAGCTGACGATATTGGAGGAGTTTGCACGCATGCGCTCGGCCAAATCTGCTGCCAACATCGCAGCAGTGCCCCGATACTGCGACATCTTCGAGTACCGAATGGAAGCCACATTGGCTCCAGACAAGGCCAACAGACCTATTGCAGCCAGCAACACTGAAACCAGGACCTCAATAAGTGAAATCCCCCGCAGCCTCGATCTGGACCTTGATTTTCCAGAGCCCATGAAATTGCTTTTTAGCATGCTGTTGACCCCTCAACCCGGATAGCAGGCCTGCCGGTACTTGATATGCAGATCACGCGATTATTGGTGGCGGAGCCTGCAGTGATAGGCGTTACAACTAAGTTAGTTTGCGCGCCTTTTGCAATCCCATTGGCTTCAAAAGTAAAAACTCTCAGCGTATTTGCAGGAGTAGTGTTTACGATTGAAAGAATATTCGAAGGTGGTTGTTGCACGCGAACAATTTCCTCTGTAGCAGCCTGGTAGGTACCAACGTTGAGCGGACCCGGGTCAGTATCAGTAAAGACTATCCAGCCATTCACCCATTCACCGGGACCAGGGTTGACCGAACAGGTGTTCGTACTACCCGCAGCAAGACTGCAAATAGAAACCTTTACAGAGCGCCGCAAAGCCTCTGAGCGCGCGTAGCGAATGTCCGTAACCAGCGCATCCGCAGCGCCTTGCACCGAGCGCCGCATCAGCATGGTGTTGAAACTAGGTACAGCCATCGCAACCAAAATACCAATGATCGCCAATACGACGAGTATTTCGATGAGCGTAAAGCCTTCAGGGCGATTTTTCATGAGCCGAAGATAAACCAAAGCGTCAAGCGGCGGCAATCTCATAACGACGTCCGGTATCAATGCACCGCTAAACGGTAAACTCTAAGTAACCTAAGCGAAATTCATGTGCAACATTCCACCGTAGAACAGGCATTGCGGCTTGCCACGATTGCGAGAAACCTCTGCCCACCTAATCCGTCGGTAGGCTGCATAATCATTGGCGCCGATGGAGAGGAATCGGGAGTGGGCAACACCCAACCGGCGGGCGGCCCGCACGCCGAGGTCATGGCGTTGCGTGACGCTGAGGCGCGAGGGCGCCCGGTAAAGGGTGCGACGGCCTATGTGACTATGGAACCCTGCTCCCACCAAGGCCGGACAGGGCCGTGTTGCGACGCCTTAATATCGGCTGGTATCACAACGGTAGTTGCAGCTATTGCTGACCCCAACCCGCTGGTAGGCGGCCAAGGGTTTGCCCGGCTGCGTATGGCTGGCGTGGACGTTCAGATTCTGAACCCAGCGAGCTCTGTTGCCATAGAGTCCCGCGAACTCAATATCGGTTTTTTTAGCCGAATGGTCCGTAAAGTTCCATGGGTACGCTTGAAAATTGCTGCGTCACTGGACGGCAAAACGGCGCTGGACAACGGAACAAGCCAGTGGATCACGTCCCATCCAGCACGCTCAGACGGACATGCGTGGCGCGCCCGCGCTGGCGCCATCCTGACCGGCATAGGCACCATTGTCCAAGATAACCCCCGACTTGATGTACGCCTGGTCCCGACCAGTCGCCAGCCCCCCATCGTCATTGTGGACAGCGCGCTGCAGATCCCCGTGGATGCCGCCGTTTTTATAGAAGGTCGTCCAGTGCTCATCTACACGGCGACACAGAACGATGATGTCAAAAGACAAGCACTAGAGGCGCGGGGGGCCATTGTTGTTTACCTGCCTGGAACGCATTACGGTAGTACATCCTTCGGGAAAGTTGATCTAGCCGCTATGCTGCTGGACTTGGGCTGCCGGGAAATCAACGAATTGCATGTAGAGGCGGGGCGCCGACTGAACGGAGCATTAGTCCGCGAGGGCTTGGTAGACGAACTTCTGCTGTATTTGGCCCCCAAAGTTGTGGGCCAGGGTAGAGACATGGCTAGCTTTGGTCCATTGGACGACTTGGCGCAGGCGTTACAACTGGACTTTTTATCCAGCACACTGGTTGGGCCCGATCTGCGATTACTAGCCCGTGTTCGCGGTCGGGACGTTTTTTAGCCCCACTTATTTGACGCAGACCCAATCCCTGCGAAAATCTCCCCATGTTTACAGGAATCATTACCGGCGTCGGGAGCATCGTCGCCGTTACCGCTCTGGGCGACGCGCCCTCCCACGGCAAGCGCTTAACCATCGTCTGCCCCGCAAACTATCTGGATGACGTGGGACTGGGGGATAGCATCGCGATCAACGGGGCATGCATGACCGTCACCACGTGGGATGCCACTGCACAGCAATTCAGTATCGACATATCCGCTGAATCCCTGAGCAAGACCGCTGGTCTTGACGCTCTTGGCCCAGTTAATTTGGAAAAAGCCCTGCGCGCAAATGACCGCTTAGGTGGGCACCTGGTTTCCGGCCACGTGGATGGCGTGGGCACTATCACCTTGTTCACCCAGATCGGAGAGAGCTGGGAACTGCGCGTGCTGGCGCCCAAGGCGTTGGGGAAATATTTGGCGTACAAGGGCTCAATCACTATCAACGGTGTGAGCCTGACTGTCAACAAGATTGTTGACCTGACAGACGGATGCGAGGCCAGCATCAACCTGATACCGCATACCGTGGAAAATACGGCGTTGGGTAGTCTGCACACAGGCTCTCGGGTAAACCTGGAAATTGACCTGATCGCACGCTACGTGGAACGGATGCTGAGCAGCAGCCCCGGTACGTCAAGCTGACACACCGCTACGCTATACCGACATATAAAAGATTCCCAAGGAAGACAATGAAACGAGTAGATGATTTCCGCTTGAGGTTTGGCAAGAAGGAATATGTGCCGCTGATGATAGGGGGCATGGGCGTGGACATATCCACCGCGGAATTAGCGCTGGAAGCTGTACGTTTGGGCGGAATTGGTCACATTTCCGACGCAATGGTGCCTGATGTATCCGATCGACGCTTTGATACCGACTTCGTCAAAGAGAAGACCAAGTTTTATAAGTACAACATCGCGAACTCGGATAAAAGTGAAATCAAGTTTGATCTGGGTCGCTTGGCGGAGGCCACCAGACTTCACGTGGGGAGGACCATGGAAGCCAAGCGCGGTGAAGGCATGGTGTTCGTCAATTGCATGGAAAAGTTGACGATGAACGCCCCACGAGAGACCCTACAGGTCCGCCTGAATTCTGCGCTGGACGCCGGTGTTGACGGCATCACGCTGAGCGCCGGACTGCACTTGGGCTCTTTTGCACTGATGGCGGACCATCCCCGATTCAGGGATGCCAAGCTGGGCATTATCGTGTCGTCGGTTCGTGCCTTGCAGCTGTTCCTGCGTAAAACCTCGCGCCTGGGCAGGCTGCCGGACTTCATCATCATTGAAGGGCCTTTGGCCGGCGGTCACTTAGGCTTCGGCATGGACTGGGCCCAGTACGACCTGGCGACCATCGTGGCAGAGATCGCCCAGTTTATGAAGATCGAGCAATTGGATATCCCACTGATTGCTGCAGGTGGCATCTTTACCGGCAGCGATGCAGTGTCTTTCCTGGAAAACGGTGCTGCGGGTCTGCAGGTTGCCACGCGCTTCACTGTGTCCAATGAATGCGGCCTACCGGCCAAGATAAAACAAGAGTATTTCAGGGCCAGCGAAGAAGACATCATCGTCAACACCGTCTCCCCTACCGGCTACCCGATGCGCATGTTGCGCAGCACCCCCGCCATTGGTGCAGGCATACGTCCCAACTGTGAGGCCTATGGCTATCTGCTCGACGGCAACGGCAGTTGCGCCTACATCACGGCCTATAACGAGCAGATCGTGATCCACCCGGATGGCAAAAACATTTCGGTCATGGACAAGACCTGCCTGTGCACCCACATGCGCAATTTCAATTGCTGGACATGTGGCAGCACAACCTATCGCCTCAAAGACACCACACGCAAGCTGCCCGACGGGACGTACCAGACGCTCAGCGCCGAGCATATCTTCAAAGACTACCAGTTCAGCGTTGACAACCAGATTGCGCTGCCAGATTGATCGCCCTCGGGCTGCGCCATCGCAGCCCTGAACAGCTGAAAACCGTGGTTGCTGCGGACCCATCCCCCATCTGGGACAATACCGGGTATCCCCTGCCATACCATTGACACCATGACGCCCCAGAATCTTGTCCCCATTTCCCCTGTAGAAGACATCGTGGCCGACATGCGCGCTGGGCGCATGGTCATTTTGGTGGACGAGGAAGACCGTGAGAATGAAGGGGACCTGGTTCTCGCGGCGGACCATGTAACCGCTGACGCCATCAATTTCATGGCCCGCTTCGGCAGGGGCCTGATTTGCCTGACACTGTCCCGCGAGCGCTGCGAAGCGCTTCAACTTCCCCCCATGGCAGCACGCAACGGTGACAAAAAAGGCACGGCTTTTACCGTGTCCATCGAAGCTGCGGAGGGCGTGACCACCGGCATTTCAGCTGCAGACCGCGCACGCACTGTGCAGGCGGCCGTGGCCAAGAATGCCGTACCCGACGATCTGGTCCAGCCCGGCCACATTTTCCCGTTGCAGGCCGTGGACGGCGGCGTGCTGATGCGCGCAGGCCACACGGAAGCAGGCTGCGATCTGGCCGCCATGGCGGGCTGTTCGCCCGCCTCGGTCATTTGCGAAATCATGAAAGACGACGGCACGATGGCCCGCCTGCCCGACCTGCAGGTCTTTGCGGGCGAGCACGGCCTGAAGATTGGCACGATTGCTGATCTGATTGCTTACCGCAGCCGCGTGGAATCCCTGATCGAAAGCATGGGCAGCCACAGCATCAATACCGCGTTTGGGGAATTCACGGCACACGCCTTTCGCGACACCACGGGCAAGGGCGTGCACCTGGCTTTGGTTCGTGGTAAGTGGGATGCAACCGAGACCATTCCGGTGCGCGTGCATGAGCCTTTGTCGATTTTGGACGCCCTGCAAGTGGGACGCACCATGCACAGCTGGAGTCTGGATGCCACGCTGGCCCACATAGCCACAGAAGGCAAAGGCGTTGTGGTACTGCTCAACTGCGGAGAAAGTGGCGAGCAATTGCTGGCGCAGTTTGAAGGTACGGCGCGCCCAGCGCACGCTCCCGAACGCGGTCGCATGGATCTGCGCACTTACGGGATTGGCGCTCAGATATTGCGCCAATGCGGCGTGCACAAGATGAGCCTGATGGGTAGTCCCCGCCGCATGCCCAGCATGACGGGGTATGACCTCGAAATCACCGGCTACATCAACAACAAATAGAAAGAGGAAAACCATGTTTGGCGCAGACAAAGGCAGTTTTGCCTCCACCGATGAGCGTATGAACGGCAAGGGGCTCAAGGTGGGCATCGTGCAAGCCCGCTTCAATGCCGGCGTTACCGATACGCTGGCACAGGCGTGCAAAGCCGAACTGGTAGCGCTTGGCGTTGCCGACAAGGACATCGAGCACGTGACCGTGCCGGGAGCGCTGGAGGTTCCGGTCGCCCTGCAGGCCATGGCTGAGAAAGCCAGTTACGACGCACTGGTTGCGATCGGCTGCATCATCCGTGGCGAGACCTACCACTTCGAGCTGGTTGCCAACGAAGCGGGTGCCGGCGTCACCCGGATTTCGCTGGACTACCAGTTGCCGATTGCCAACGCCATCCTGACAACCGAAGATATGCCACAGGCCATTGCCCGCCAAGTTGAAAAGGGGCGTGATGCCGCCCGCGTCGCCGTGGAAATGGCTAACCTGTTGGAAGCACTGTGATGAGCGATATGAATACACCCGCCGCTGCCAAGCGCCCTCCCCGCCAGCCCCGCACTGGCCTGACCAGCACCGGTGCACGCAAGGCCGGCAGCAAGTCGGACCGAAGTCGTTCACGGGAGTTCGCGCTGCAAGGCCTGTACCAGCATCTGGTTGGCGGCAACGCGGTCGACGACATCGACACCTTCACCCGCGACCTGGCCGGCTTCAACAAGGCCGATGCAGTGCACTTCGATGCGCTCCTGCAGGGCTGCGTGGCCGAGGCTGCACAACTGGACGCCTTGATCGTGCACCTGCTGGACCGCCCAATGGCCGAAATCTCACCGATTGAACATGCCATCATGTGGATTGGTGTCTATGAACTGAGCCACTGCCTGGATGTGCCCTGGCGCGTCGTGCTGAATGAGTGCATCGAACTGGCCAAGGAATTTGGTGGCACCGATGGCCACAAATATGTCAACGCTGTTCTGAATGGCATTGCACCGACCCTGCGCGCCGCCGAAGTGGAGTCGGACCGCGGCCAGAGCAAAAAGCCCCGCGCCTGAGCGAGCCGTACCACCACCCATGCAAATCTCGTCCCGCGCGCAAAAAATAGAACCGTTTTATGTCATGGAGGTAGCCAAGGCCGCCGCCAGTCTGGGGCAAGAAGTAGCGCACACCGATGCGCCAATGATTTTTCTGAATATCGGCGAGCCCGACTTCACGGCCCCGCCCCTGGTGCAAAAAGCGGCTGAGCAAGCCATCCAACACGGGCGCACCCAATACACACCCGCTACCGGATTGCCACTGCTGCGCGAGCGCATCAGCCGTTGGTACAACCAACGCTTTGGCGTCAACGTGCCGGCCAGCCGTATTGTTGTGACCGCAGGTGCATCGGCTGCCTTGCATCTGGCATGCATGGCACTGATAGAGCCCGGTGATCAGATCCTGATGCCGGACCCGAGCTACCCCTGCAACCGGCACTTCGTCAGCGCAGCGGAAGGGTGTGCCGTGCTCGTGCCCACCACCGCAGAAGACCGATTCCAGCTGAGTGCCGATGCCGTGCGGTCCGAATGGGGCCCACGTACTCGGGGCGTGTTGCTTGCCTCGCCTTCCAACCCCACCGGCACATCCATTCACCCGGACGCTCTGCGCGACATCCACCGCGTGGTGCAGATGCACGGTGGCATTACGCTGGTTGATGAGATCTACCTTGGCCTGAGTTTCGAAACCCAGTACGGGCACACTGCGCTGGCGATCGACGAAGACATCATCAGCATCAACAGTTTCAGCAAATACTTCAACATGACGGGCTGGCGCCTGGGTTGGATGGTGGTGCCTGAGCAGTTGGTACCGGTGATCGAGCGTCTGGCGCAAAACCTGTTCATCTGCCCCAGCGCCATTGCACAGCATGCTGCGCTCGCCTGTTTTGAACCTGAAAGCCTTGCGCTGTACGAACAACGCCGCAGCGAGTTCAAAGCCAGGCGCGACTACTTCATTCCGCAGCTCAATGCCATGGGCCTCTCGGTACCGGTGATGCCCGACGGGGCTTTTTACGCATGGGCAGATTGCTCAAATGTGTGTGCCAGACTGGGCGTCAAGGACAGCTGGGAATTTGCGTTCGAGGTCATGAACAAAGCCCACGTCGCCATTACGCCAGGTCGCGATTTCGGATCGGCCCAGACGCACAATTTTGTGCGCTTCTCCACCGCCAGCTCCATGGAGCATTTGCAAGAGGCCGTGGCGCGTCTGCGTGCCCTGTTGCTGTAAAGCGCTCGGGTAGCAACAACCTTCACCCATACGACTCCAAGCAATGAACCAAGACTTATCCATACTCCATCTGGTCCTCAACGCCAGTATCGTCGTCCAGGGCGTGATGCTGCTGCTGATGGTGGTATCCGTCACCAGCTGGGCCGCCATCTTCCGCAAGTACTTCGCGCTGAACCGTGTGAAGGCGCTGAATGAAGCATTCGAGCGGGAATTCTGGTCCGGTGCCAGCCTGAACGACCTGTTTGCAGATGCTGCCAAGAGCGCTGGCAAGGGCGGCCCGATGGAGCGCATTTTTGCCAGCGGCATGCGCGAGTTTCAGAAACTGCGCGAGCGCCGCATCTCCGACGTAGGCACATTGATGGACGGCGCCCGACGCGCCATGCGTGCAAGTTTTCAGCGCGAGATGGATGTGATAGAAACCAATCTTTCGTTCCTGGCATCGGTCGGTTCTGTGTCGCCCTATGTTGGCTTGTTTGGCACCGTGTGGGGCATCATGCACGCCTTTGTGGGCCTGGCGGCGCTGACCCAGGTCACACTGGCCACGGTGGCACCAGGCATTGCCGAAGCCTTGGTTGCGACCGCCATCGGTCTGTTTGCTGCCATTCCGGCGGTTGTTGCGTATAACCGGTTCGCCCGCGACATCGACCGCATCGCTACGCACCAAGAAACATTTATAGAAGAGTTCTCCAACATCCTGCAACGCAACGTGGGTGCGCAGCCCGCTGCAGCCACGCGCTGATCATGCCAGGCGTCTCCCACCGCGGCCGGGGCCGCCGCACCATCAACGAGATCAACATGGTGCCCTTCATCGATGTGATGCTGGTGCTGCTGATCATCTTCATGGTAACGGCCCCTCTGATCACGCCCAGCATGATTGACCTGCCCAGCGTAGGCAAAGCATCGCGCCAGCCGGACCAGATCATCCAGATTGTGCTGGGCAAGAACGACGGCTTGGAAATGAGGGTCAAGGACAAGACAACGTCGCTGACGCTGAAAGAATTAGCCATTGCCGTGAAAGGGGCGCAGCTACCACGTGACAGCACCGCGGGCGCTAATTCTGCAGTTGTCATCAGCGCTGACAAGAATGTGAAGTACGAGAGCGTGGTAAAGGTCATGGATACTTTACAGCGCGCCGGCATCCAGCGGGTAGGCTTGTCAGTGCAACTGGCCAATTGAGGCGCCTGCCAACCACGTGCTAACACCGCCCAGCATGAATGCCAACTCAGCGCGCCTGGAATTCGCGCCGCCACCCACTCCGGGTTTGGTGCGCGCGCTGGCCTTGGCCGTCGTAGCGCATGCGTTGTTGCTGGCCGTGTTGACCCTTGGTGTGCAATGGAAGCGTGATCCAACACCGGTCACCGTGGAAGCCGAGCTATGGTCGGCTCTGCCCGTTCAAGCAGCACCCAAGCCTCCCGAGCCGGTGCGGCCACCGCCGCCAGAAGAGCCAGTGCAGCCGCCTCCGGCCAAGGAGGGCGTGACCCCGCCTAAGCCAACGCCCACTCTGCCAGATCCGAGCATTGCAATTGCAAAAGAAAAAGCCCGATTGCAAAAAGAGAAGCAACTGGAAGAGGCCCGATCAGAGCAGGACAAGCGCCAGAAAGAAGCGGCCAAGGCTAAAAAGCAGAAAGACGAGAAGGAGGCGCGCGAGGCTGAGCTACGCGAAAAACTGGCCCGCGAAAAGAAGCTGCAGCAAGACCAGCAAAAGACCCAGTCGGCGAAAACCGATGCGGATGCAAAAAAGATTGCGGAACTGCGCAAGCAACAGATTGAGCGCATGAACCGCATGGCAAACCAAGCAACAGGCTCGGGGGACGCCAATGCGACCGGTTCGGCCAAGCAATCATCTGGGCCGTCGGCTAGCTATGCCGGCCGGATTGTGGCACGCATCAAACCCAATATCACCTATACGGAATCCCTGAACGGCAACCCGATGGCTGATGTGGAAGTACGCACCTCTCCAGACGGTACCATCATCAGCCGCAGGCTCGTCAAATCCAGTGGCGTGAAATCTTGGGATGACGCGGTCATCAACGCAATCGACAAAACGGAAAAATTGCCGCCCGATGTGGATGGACGCGTAATCCCATCACTGACATTGGGTTTCCGCCCTAAGGACTAACTTTCCATCAGGCCTGTACCAGAGTCGTCACCCGCCTTCTGGAGCGCTCTCTCAAAGAGCATTCGCGCAGCGTGTCAGCCAGCGCCTCCAACTCGGGGACGCCAAAAATCACAACCGTTGAAAAGTTGGTGTCGCTGGAACGCAATTGCAGCAGGCAGTGGCCCACCAAGCGCATACCCAAGGGTTTGAGAACATCAAAGTGGTCAATACGGAATAGCTCCACGCTTTCCTTGGATTTGGACAGTAGGCCGCGCTCAACCCGAACCCGCTGGCTCGTGATTTCATAGCGGGTCGACAAACCCTGCACCCAATAGTAGATGTAGGCAAGCCCCAAGGTGCAAACAACCACCAGCCATTGCCACATCGAGAAGACAACCGCGGGGTGACCCTCAAACAACACCCGTTCAGCCTCCGCCTCTTTGGCTGCGGCAAAAACCAGCAGGTCGGTATTGCAAAACCGACACTTGATGGCGGCAGCCTTGATGGTTTCGGCACAAACCGGACAGGCTTTGGTGGCGTCATCGCTCATAGGTCTCTCCTTACGCGGACGTGGAAGCTGCACAAAGAAAAAAGCCTGCTATTGAATCAATAGCAGGCTTTTCTTGTATCACTTGGGGTGGCTGATGGGGCTCGAACCCACGACAACAGGAATCACAATCTCCGTATCAACGCCAGCAACCACGCGGGCTAGCAGGCCATTAACCGGAATAAGTTTGCAAAATAACCGGGGCTTTTTGCTCGCTTTCAAGACCATCGTTCCTGATTTTTCAGTCACTTTTTGGTGCCTTTTTTGCCCGTGGCCGGGTTCACATTTCCCTTGTGTGAATAATTGTCGGTCTTGGATTTGTTGGGATTGGTGGCCCGTGCGGGCTTCACGTAGGTGCCTTTTTTTGTGGTGTGGCCGCGCACCGAATGGCTGGATGCGGCGACGGCCGGCATCGCTGCAATACACAGCGCAGCAGCCACGATCAGAGCTTTGAACATCGTTATCTCCCGTTAATAGAGATTGATTTTGAATGCAAATTTCGCATCCACAATAACCTTAAACGGATATTTAATGATATTCTTCCACGAACGAGATCATTTATGATAAATTCAGAGCGTTGGGAAAATTCTCAACACGGGTTTGGAAGCCCGGAAACCTGGCGCAAATTGAAGCCGCGCCAACTTTGGAAGCGGCTTTTTTATTGCGTTACGCACAGCTAGTTACGGCGGGCTGTGCGGGGGCACCGAAAGGTGCGCCGGTCCCAGGTCCGGTCTTCCAACCCCGCACAGTCTGCCACCATCGTTTGGAAGCGGTGATGGCAGGTTTATCAAAAAACCTGGAGGCCATCATGGCTAGTATTCTTGCCCCCGTTTCTGCTAATCCTTACTTTCACAGCGGCCCTGTCTTGGTCTTTGAGGCCAACGATCAGGCCTTGATCGATAGCGGCCTGCTGCAAGCCAGCGAACTACCACAACAAAATACCGGCTGCAAGACAAGCACCAGTCGCTGCAATCCAGACTACAAACGCACCTACCGCATGGCCGATGGTCGTGTGCGCCTGACCATTGCTGCGAACTTGGTACGGCGGCAAGACGCAGGATTTTTCGACTTCCTGGCTCGCACTGTCGGCCAGGCGGTCGTGAGCATGGCTGCAGGCTCAAAAACCCTCACGGAGAATTAAAAATCATGGACCAGATTCGACTCAAGATCGTTGGCACATCACCGCTGATGATGCACAGCGATAAGTTAGCAAACCCTTTGGCACCTGAGACACGCGCGCACAAGGAATTGACCGGCAAGCGTAAAAAAACCGACGAGGATCACCTTGCGATTGCTCAATCAGAGTTCATCGCTGGATGCTACTGGTCTGCCGATGATGGGTTCTTCATACCAGGACAGAATTTCGATGCTACCTTTTGGGCTGGCGCCAAGCTCCAGAAGATGGGCGTGCACTGGAAGCGTGGAGCCCTAGTTTTGGAAAACCGGGTCAAGCTGCTGCAGGACGGACCAAGCACACCAGTTGCATTGTGGAGCAGCCCATCAAATGTAGATTGCCGTGGTGTCAAAGTTGGAACAGCCAAAATCATGCGCTACCGGCCCATATTCTTAAATTGGGCGGCAGAGTTGACCGTCCACATCAATACCGAGGTCATCAATCTCGAAGAGGCCAAAAAAGCAATTGATGATGCTGGGGCATTGATTGGCGTGTGCGAATACCGGCCCCGCTTCGGCCGTTTCGAGGTGTCATATGTCTGACCAACACATTGCGCTTTTCCCAGCCTGGCGTCAGGCAGTAAAGGACTTCCTTGCAGAGTTCAAATATGGTGATCTGGTACCGCACGACTGGCTTGAGTCACACTTCGGCATGTTGACCATTGAAGATGGTGAACGGTTGACCGCTTCTGCATTCCGGGCTCGCCAGTTCGCATGGCTGGCCAACATTGAGGCGTTCAAGACCGAGCTACTGACCCAGCACCAGGTGTGCCTTGAATCGGTGCGTGGAGAAGGGTTCCGATGGGTTTCACCATCTGAGCAGACCGCACACGCAACAAAGGAGTTTGAGCGCGATGCCAGAAAGACTTTCCGAACCGTTGGGCAACGCTTAAAGCACCTTCGCTCGGAGGAACTGACAGACGCGCAGCGGCTGGAGCACATTGACGCCATGACAAAAATATCAATGTTGAGGGGGATGACAAAAAAGGCACTCCGATAGCGCGGCTGCAAAGCAAGCGTTAGTAATGGTTTGTGAATTTGGGCTGGGGCTTGACTCGGTTAGCCGTGGTTTGGTCCGGCATGATCCGGTATGGGCTGTAAACAGCCTCAAGTGTCGCGTGCGGCCCTTGGGGATGCAGTAGCATCAAATGGAACTGTGGCGCGGCTATCTGAGGCTGGTTATGGCAGGGTGAGCTGCGGCGAGGTCCGGAAAGGCAGGGGCTGTAAACAGCGTTCAGCGTCTTCATTGAGGGCGCTGTTCGATGGGATCAGCAAAACCGCCAATAGAAAAGCCAACTTTCGTTGGCCTTTCTATTCCGGCTCGGGAGTGATTTAACATCGCGACATCCATTCTTAGGAATTGCTCGCCATGAACCTCACTACACTTGTGCTTGCCATCATCAGCATAACGATGGCAAACACAGTAAACGCACAAACCAAGAACACCAAGCAGCAGCCCGAGCCAGAATCTTCTATCTACATAAAATGTCCATCGCCAAATGAACCCGATGGGCTCACTGACATATATATAAATCCAAAAGAAAAGACGCTAACCGATTCATTTGGTACGGTAAAACCCTACCGAGAAGCCGGCCCGATGCTGATCGCAGATGGCTACGTTGATGCTGATGGGCAGAGAATCCTAGCCACAACGCTACGGGTCAACCGATACACCATGCAATTCACATGGATGTCGTACATACTAAAATTATCAAGGTCAGGCCAATGCACCAAAGTTGAAAAGTTATTCTGATGATGTATACGAAGCCACTACTGATATGAAGCGCATCCCCGCAGCGCTGGTGATTCTTCTTCTCACGGCATGCCAGCAGGAAAAGGCACCTCGAAAGACGCCGACGCCCCCGGAAACCCGACTACAGACAACATTGCAGCTCCCCAACGAGGATGGACGGGTGTACGTCATCGAATCACCAGCAGATGGCTATGGATTTGAAGTCAACACCTGTATGTTGCACGTCAAAGGAGCTACAAGCTCAATGGCCTGCACTCAACCTAAGATGAAAGTCATTGATACCGAGGCACGGTGATCAATTGAGTTTTTCTGCTAGCTCTTGCAGGACCCTGGCCTTCTTTTCCTGCTCGGTCCTGACCTTGGATTCAAACTCTTCCGCGCTGATCCCATTCACCTGACGCTGGCGCTTGAGCCCGCTAATGTTCTTGTCGATTTCCATCACCTTGGCCTTGGCCTGCCCATGCAGGTTTTTCGCCAGTACGTCGGCCGGATAGCTACCCAGCTTCACGCCAAAGGAGGAAGCTACAGCTTGTGCAACTGACTGCTCTCTTCCGAACCCATCTGTTTTCCCTTTGTGCGCATTCTCAACATTTGTCCACGCATAGGTGTTCGGCAGGCCCAGCACGTTGGGCATTGCGGCCTTGTACAGGTAGTCCAGCACCTTGGTGGTCTTCTGCAGCGGGGTGTCAGTTTCGAGCGTAATGGGCTTGCCGGTGAACTGCTGTTTGTTCAGCACCAGCTCACCAAAGATCGCCAGCGGTCCACCAGGCTGCAGGGCTGGCAACAGAGGGACGGCCGAGTGGCCCTGCCCCACATCGAATACGTCGCCAACCGGTATAAATCGCCGGATGTCCAGAAACACGGGCGAGCCGTTGGGGTCGTTCCAAGGCATGCGCAGCATCTTGGGCACCATGCCCCAGATCCGTCCGGCCTTTTCTTCGGGCAGCAGTTTGCGCTCCTTGTCGTCATCACCACCGCCTGCCATGAGTGCGCCGAAGGCATTCAGCGCGCCAGCAATGGCCATCAGTTTTAGCAACTTGTGGGGCTTCTTGGCGGCAGTTTCCAGCATCATGGGCACCGCGCGGTAGGTGTAGCTCACAAACGGCAGCACCGAGTTGCGCATGGCCTGCACCCACGGCGCGTTGATGTTGTAGTCCATGAATGCACGCCGGGCGATTTTGCCGGCCTCCATGTCGGTCTTTCCCTCTTCCTTGGCCTTGAGCCAAGCGGCCAGCCGGAACACCTCATCCTCGGACTGGTAGAGCTCCAGCACGGTGCTGGCCTCGGTGCCGATGACCTTACCAGGCTTGGATTGCTTCCACGCTTCCAGGGCGCTGGGGAAGCGCAGCATCAGCGCGTGCTGTAGCGCCTGATAGACACCGGCCTGGGCCTGGGTGGAGTGGCCCTTGGTCGCAGCCAACTCCTTTTCCATGGCCTCCAGCATGGGGTCGATCTGGCTTTTGGCAATCTCGTTAGTAGCCCACGAGCCGATGTCGCCGCCCGAGTCCTGGTAGCGGGTCACAATCTCGCGCGCCGCCTCCCGGTCTTCGGAGCCAATAGCACCGGCAATCTTGTTACCGATCTTGCCCAGCGCACCTTTGCCATCCATGCCGTGCGAACCCATCAGGATGCGCAGCGCCTTGGCGGTGTGGCCAGCGGTCACATCGTGCCAGTCGGCCATCACGAAATTGGACATGATGTTGTTGGTGTGGACCGCGGGCGAAAGCGCCGTTTTGGAAGTCTTCCACCAGCTCAGCAGCTTGGAGTAGGTGTCTCCGAATGGCTTGAACTGGCCGTTCACGGTCTGGCGTAGGTCGTTCCACACCGGCCCCGGCAGGTAACGTCCGGCCAGCGTGCCGTATTTCTGCACCGAGGTGCCGGGGATCTTAGTGTCTGGCACGCGCACCCAGGTGCCGGGCGCGAAAGTGTCTTTGTAGCGCTCCGACGCATCCACCACAGTGCCGGGTATGGTCTCGCCCTCTTTCTTGGCTTGGGTGTGGGCCAGCCACTCCAGGTAGCGGCCCACCTCCACGTCGTGGATCATGCCATGCAGGGTCTTGGCAATAGCAAACCGGGCCTCGTCAATTTCGCCCATTTTTTCGCGCTCGTCCTTGGTGAAGTCGCGCCACAGAATGGCCTTGTCGCCCTTCACGTCGCGCACCTCGAAGGTGGCGCCCTTGTCCCAATCGGCGTACTTTTCCGGCAGCTTTTCGTCGGCCGGGTAGTAGTTCACCTCGCGCAGCTTGCCGGGTTGCTGGCTTGGCTCCACACCAGGCAGAGTGCCCACGCGATCGCCTGCCGGCCCGCGGCGCTCCAGCCGCACCAGCTTTTGGCCTTTGAGCGCCGTGTCGGCCTTGCCCGCCACCGTCTTGCGCTCCCACCACTCTGGGGCACTGGACTGAATCTGCTGCATGGTGGCGGCTTCGGTCAGCCCCCGGCCCTTGTACTGCTCGCCCAGCAGGGAGATAGCCCGGCCGCGCGAGGCCTTTTCTGCTGGGGTTTGCGCAAGGGTGTATTTCTCGTATGACCGACGCAGATAGGCAAACTTGCTGCGCTCGTAGGCCTCGGGTGTCAGCTGCCCCATGCGCACCGCCTCGCGCGACAGCTTGTCGATCATGGTCTGTACTTCCATAAGCACCTTCACCGATTCCTCGGGCAGGTTCTGCATCATGGAGTAGATTTGCTTGGGGTCCGTCTCGTTCAGCCATTGATACGCAACGCGAGACTCTGCCCGCGTCAGCGTGGAGAGTTTTTCCACCAGGGCCCCGGCCTTGCGCAGTTGGACGCGCTGGCGCCCCTGCATCAGCGCACGCTGATCGATTACAGCCTCGGGCACTCCGTAGTCGGCCACCAAGCCAGCGCGAACCGTCTCACCAAAAGCTGAATTCCCTACTGCATCAATCTTTGGCATCAGTTTCAGCGGCGCGGGCAGCATGCTGTCCATCAGGCGAATCGCATCCCCGTTGTAAATCGAACTGGTCAGCTTCTCTAAGCCAGTTACCTTGGTCAGCGCATGGGCCACAATGTCCAGTGGCGTCGCTGTAGCAGCCTTCTTCTGGATGATTTTCTCCGCACGCTCAGCAGCGGATTCCTGCGGTGCGGCACGCGACAGCATCACACCGTTCACGGCTGGGTGCTTAGCGCGCCAGAGCGCAGCCAGTCTCTCAAACAGCGGGTAATCCTTTTCCGCAAGCTGGTCGATGTTCTTGTACCCCCTGGCCTTTGCCTCGGCAAGAAGCCACTTTTCCTGCTTGACAACATCTTCGGCCAGAGTGCCGGACAGCATGGTGCCTGTGGTCACATTAAACCGCCCCTCGCGCTTACCGGCAATGTAGTCTCGGGCCGACCGCACCAGGTCAGCCACGAACAGATCCGCACGCTGCTGGTCGTCCAGATTGCCGTTGAGCCAGTCGCCTAGCTTCGCGGCCATCTTTTCATGACCATGGCTGTCGAGCCAATCGCGCACTTTCACCACCAGCTTGCGCCAGCCCTGCAGCTTGACCAGGCGTGCCGAGGGAATATCAACAATAGCCTCTTCGGTAGCTTCGGCGTTGGACAACTTGCCGCGGCTTTGCAACTCGGTCGCCAACTGGCGAATATAGGTATTGTTGTTGTAGACCATCAACATGGTGGTCTTGAGCGAATCGCCAAGGATGGCGCGCAGGCCAAAGTGGGCGGCTTCATGCTCGGCCAGCACGTGCTCCGCGCGCAGGGCGTCCGACATCCCCGACGCGAACAGGTACAGCTCGCCCTTGTGCAGCGCGCCGTCAACGTCGTTTTCAGCTCCCTGCTTGTGGATGTAGTCGCGCAGGGCCTGGGGGGCTTCTTTGGGGGTCGCCAGCACGTGCACGGCTGGCATGTTTGGCATGTTGCGCTTGATCTTGTCGGCAACCGCCTGGAGCGCCTGCAATTCCATGCCGTTGCCGGTGCCGCGGCTCAGTCTTGAGCGCTCGTCTTCCGGGATGTTTTCGTTAGCGGCCTGTTCCGGTGTGCGTCGGACAGTCTCAGCGCTTGGAGCTACATGCTCAGGATTGCCCTTGTTTGCTGCTCTTTCAGAGCTTCCGCCTTCTTTTTCTTGAAGGCTGCCATTGCTGCGTCCATTCGGGCTTTGCCCCGGGCCACGCTTTGTTTCTCGTACTCGGTTTGCTCCGCCAGTACCGCCTTCCAGTCCGTGCTGGCTATCGCCTTCTGTACGGAATCCGTCCACTCTGACAGAGGGACTGGCTTGTGCAATTGTGTCGGCTTTGTCATTGATCGACCCTGCCCTTTCCTTAATGTCACTGTAACCTTTTTCGGATAAAATGTCAAGGCCACCGGATGTCTTCGATTGTGCAACAAGTACCGGAGACTCGCCACTGTTCTCATACAGCGACACGCGGTCAGCAATGCGCTGGTACTGGTCAAACCCGGCCATGAAACCCTTGTGTGCGGCAAGCAGGTCAGCCGTTGGCACGTAGCGGCCGCTGTGCCGAGCGCGTTTGTCCGCGCGCAGCACTGCCACCGGAGGGTCAATGGTGACTCCAATCAGTCGAACATCGTACCCTGCGTCTTTCAAACCCTGCAGCATTTTGACCCCCTTCTCAGGGTTGCCCAGCGTCACGTCATAAACGAGGTCGTATTTGCCATCGACCGCCCGCTTCAAAACCTGCTTTGCAATGGCGCTAGACTCCTCGTGGACCACGCTCGCAGCGCGCGAGTCGCCCGCATCGACAATAGCCCGATATTCGGGAATGCTGTTTTTGATTTCGTCCGGGTCCAGCGTGACAGCACCAACAGGGGCAATCTCCCCGCTATTGATCAAACCCTTTTTGACAAAACCCTTGCCCGATGCCCCACCACCGCCCATAACGTAGGCTATGGGTTTGCGCCCCTTTACCGGCACAGCGTTTTCGAAATACTGGTCCTCGATGGCTCGCGCCATATCAGCCCGGGGCATTTCCTCACCGTCAATAGTCACCGTATTCTTGGTGTTGGTATGTGTCATCAGCGGGTCGGAGGACCCCAGCTTTTTAGGCCATTGCTCCAGCCCAAACGATGGGGCGTCAATATCGATCTTCTGGCCGTCAATCGTTGCCATCCGCTTCGCTGTGGCCGCGGGATTGTCCGAAGTGGCGCCATCCGAAGACGTCACACTCGGGAACTCGGCTACCTCTGCCAACAGCTTGCGTATGGGGACATCAAAGCGTATGACCGTTACCTTTTCACCGTTGGCGAGCTTAGCCATCCACTGGTGGTGACCATCCAGCACATAGCCATCGCTGGACACCAGCACCGCCCTATTTCGCCCTTCCGCCCAATCAGCAAAGCGCTGCACCTTGGCGGGCGCATATTCCGCCTGGGTTGCCTTCAAGGAGTCGGCATCGACTTCATCGCGGGCGTTGGTGATGCCGCGGGCTTCCAGAAAGTTGACCAATGCACCACGGTGCGCCTGGCTGATTTGTGGCATCTGACTACGTGGGATACCCAGCGTGCCGGAATCCTTTGGGAATGCAGCCCAGCCACCGGGTGCCGCTACGGCGCGGCCGGGATTTTGTTCTGTGCGCTGTCCGGTACTGCTTTCTCCGGCAGGCCCATCGCTGCCAGGGCTGACTTGATCGCCTGACGCATCTGCTTGTTGCCCTTGAGCTTCAGCACCATGTTTCGGGTCTTCTGCAGCGACTGGCCGCTCGGGGTCTTCGGCAGTCGCGGCGAGTCCGTTACCTTGTCGATCACCATTTGGGGTGCTCCTTTCAGCAGCTTTGAGTAAATCCTGTTTGGCCGGGGCTTCGACCTCACCCAGCAGCGAGCCCTGGTTAGGGTCACCAGCAGCATCCAGGGCATCCATGTAGTTGGTGATGAACTCGGCAATCCGGCGCGGCCGGCGCAGGTTGTCGGCGAGGAACTTGAGCAGCACGCGAGCCTCGGCGGGCGTGTCGTCGCCGAACATGCCGGCCTGGGCCAGCGCGTCCTCGACCGACGTGCCGGATTCCTTGAGGCGCGACAGTTCCTCAACGGCGCTCATCAGGTCGGGCGTGATGTCGGCGTCAAACCGCGTGCCAGCGCCCACGGCCTCACGCATCTGGGCTACCTTGGGCGCGGCCAGCACCAGGGCCTTGCTGACGTTGCGCAGGTTGTCGTCCATGCTTTCCGTCATGCGGGCCAGCACGGGCGAGTCGCCGTAGGCCTTGGCCAGCACCGCATTGCGCACGCGCGCATAGCCAGCCGTGGACAGGTTGCCCGTGGCGTCGATCATGCCGGCCTGCTCGGTGGCCGGCAGGCGGGCCATGAAACGCCGCACGAAGGGCTTGGAGGCGACATTGGCAAAGTCGCCGTTATCGTCCGGCGTCAGGTCTTCCATGGACTCGATGCGGCTGGCGTCGGACTTGGCCTGCTCGCTGGGCGACATCTGGGCTACGGTTGAGGCATTGGCCTGGCGCGCAAACTCGGCGCGGTTTACTGGTGTCGTGCGGATGCGCACCAGCACCGGCTTTTGCATGTTGTCCACAGATTCGGGGGTGATGCCGAACTGGTCGGCGTTGTCCCGCAGAAACTGCTTGTAATCAACCGCGCGCTGGCCGTTGGCCTGGTACACACGCTTCAAGGCGATGGTACGGGCATTGCCCGACTCGACCAAGCCATCAGCGCCCACGATGGGGGCACCATTGGACGCGTCGGCCGACAGGCCCAGCCTGGCCGGGTCCATCTTCTGCACGATGCCCGATACCTGCATTTCGGATGCCGCACGGTCGCGGGCCCGTGGCTGCAGTTCGGGCGGATATGCCGGGTTCTTGCGCAGGCCTTCATCGTGGGATGTCACCAGGTCGGCGGCGTCCATCAGCGCATACTTAGCATCGACCCGGGCGCCCGCCTCGGTGGAGAAGCTGGATTCCTTGCCCTCGATGGCCTTG
Source organism: Rhodoferax sp. ZS1R8 (assembly GCF_056521325.1). Classification (NCBI taxonomy): domain Bacteria; kingdom Pseudomonadati; phylum Pseudomonadota; class Betaproteobacteria; order Burkholderiales; family Comamonadaceae; genus Rhodoferax; species Rhodoferax sp. ZS1R8. The sequence goes on from NZ_JBWMBA010000005.1 coordinate 154,128, forward strand.
GGCCAGTCCTTGGTCAGCGCCTGCTTTTCCTGCTCCAGTTCAGCGCGTTGGGCGGCTACCTCTTGGCGCTCCTGGTCGAACATCGGGCCATAACCGTTTTTGTCGCTCAGCTCTGTTTCTCGGTCGCGCAACTCGGCAGTACGCTTGTCCAACGCATTTACGCGGTCCAAGGTGGTCAGCTCCACCTGGGTATGCAGGGCCTTTTCGGCGGCTGTAGTGTCTGTTGTTGCTACAGAATTTGTAGCTACTTGCGCGCTTTCCACGGGGGCTAGCGGTGCTTTTTGCGAACTTTCGGCGGGTACGATCGGACTTACTGGAGTCGGAGCAGCGGCACTCGGTTGTGCAGGTTGCTGGCCGTGTCGAGTCAGCGCAGCATGCCCACCACCCATGCCAGCACCGGTGACGGCCCCAGTAACGGCGGACTTTCCAAGGCCCTGGTCCCACGGCCGACCCATGGCCACGTTTTCAGCAGATGACTCCGCTATCGACTGCGGCAATTCCTCAAGGAGACCTTCCTTTGCACCTTCTTTCAGAATGCGCTCGGCCGCTCCACCGGCGCCGGACTTCGCCGCGGTTGACCCCGTGCCACGCAAGGCAATGTCTGTTTCAATATCTCCGATTCCGGCTTTGGCACCCACCTTGTTGGCGCCCATGCCGATGACCGCTGTACCCACCCCAGCAGCAAGCGCGGCAGGGCCGTATTGATCAATGGTGCGCCCAGCCTCTTGAGCTGTCCCGGCTACATCCAATCCAGACTGCACGCCCTCAGACACCGGAGCGGCGACCTGTGCAATCTTCGTAGCAGCAGCAATGATGTAGTCATCAGCGGCTTGTCCTACCAGCCCCGCGGCCTTGGCACGTGCCGCCAGCATGGGCATCGCCTGCTCTACGGCGGCGCCTGCAGTTTTTCCGATTACTCCGATGCCAACCAGTGACTCGGAAACCTTGTCCATGATCATGGTCGGGTTCGCGCCCATTTCCCCCAGCGTGTCGATAACGCCCTTGGTCGCGTCGAATTTCCGGTCGCGCGTCTGCCCTGAATCGCTCTTGAGGGAATCAAGCCACTTGCCAAACTGGTCAACCGCACCAAGTGCATCCTTGGATCGGTAGCCTAGCCCCTCCATAGTCTGGCGGGAACCCGTCAGGTCTTCAACCACCCCGCTCACAGCCAATGGCAGCTTGACGAAGGTATTGGCTCCACCCTTGACCACTCCTAGCCCCAGGTCACGAGACAGGTCCACACCGCCGCCAATGGCGTCAGCCACGCGACCACCAGCAGATGAACTGTACTTTTCCTGGGAGGCGGCTGCTGCGGCCTGCTGCGCGCGCTCGGCGTCGTTGAATCCGTGGGACTGGGAGGCTATCTGAGCAGCACCAAAGGCGTTAGCGCGGTCGTATTCTTCCTGGCGCTTGCGCTTGCCTCGCGCTTCAATGCCCGCAACTTCGTTATCAACGAATCGCGTACCGAATTCCTTGATGCGCTGAATGAACCCTACATCCTGCTTGGGTTGCTCATCGTCAAAAACAAGGTGCCCCCCCGTGGGACTGGAGTCGTCATCAAAGACCAATGGCATGGGAAACCCCGCAGAATTTAACTGCGAGCAGGTTGCCATGCTTGCCACGCATTACTTCCAGGTGGCGGGCTTTCCTCCGACGATGACGCGATCACCGGGTTTGATCTTCCCAGCCTTGGCAGCAGCTTCCACGTCAGCCGCAGATCCAAACTCGCCCACCGGCTTACTCGCTGCGGCACTCGAACTGGCGGACCAGCGGCCATTGGATTTTGTGTAGCCCATGGCCTTCATTGCCTCGTCAGCCTTTGCCACCGAGTCGGCAGCAGAACTCATGTTCTTAATGCCAGCGCTCACAAACCCGTTGTGAATCTCGTCACCAGACATGCCCTTTTTGGAGATTGCCATTTCCAAGCCGGTGCGCATGTCAGGCGCCATGCCGGCCTGCACCATGGCTTGAGCCAGCTTGACCTCGGCGGGCGCGTGCTGGTTGGCGGCACCAGGTGACGTGCCGCCGGCCTTGATCAGGGCCAGGGTCGCAGCCTTCATGCCTTCGTTGTCACCGCTCTGGCGGGCTTGCTCGTAGGCCACCCCAGCGTTGCGCAGCGCCTCGGTGTCCTTCTTGGCCGTGCTGGCAGCATCTGCCGCGATGCCCAGGCGCGCACCCTCGCGGCTGTCCTGCCGCAGCGCCAGATTGTTGCGAAACTCGTTCTGACTCCATTGGTACAGCGCCATGGGGTCTTTGAACGACGCCAGGGCAGCAACCATCTGACCGGTGTCCTTCAACACGGTGGGCGGCATCTTCTGACCGTCCAGGGTCTGGCGCTCTATGCTGATTTGCCCATTAGCCCCGCGCGTCACGTTGGTGACGTGTGCCCCGTCGGGAACATACTTGTTGTAGAAATCTTTGACCGCGCCCAAGTCTCCAGCATTGAGCGCCGCGGCAGTCTTGCCCAGATCCTGGTCGCGCTGGGCGCCCTCTAACTGAATCTTGATCATGGACTGGGAGTTGTGGTCCGCCATCACCTTGCCGGCCTCGGCGACTTTGCCAGCCTGGGTCAGCGCGCCAGCACGGAACTGACTTGCTGCCAAGTGGTCGTCAATGGTGGCAGCACGCTGGGTGCCGTCAGGGTTGGCCAGCTTGCTCTTGAACCAGTCGGCCGTCTGAGTGTCCACGTCCCGAATGGTCTGCTGGTCCTTCTCTGCTTGGTCGCCCTGTCGAATGTCGCGCTCGTTGCGCGACTTGTCCCAGGCAAACCGTTGATCGTTCTGGTTATCGGCCTTTTCGTCTTTCTGCAGGCGCAGGGCTGCGTCCCGGAATCGCATACCGCCCTCAATGTCGCCGTGCTTATCCATGATGCCAGCCATAGCCAACTGTTTGGCAGAACTGCGCTGCGTGTCCGTCAGGGGCTTGTCGTAGGTCTTGCCCAGGTAGGAGGTGCCACCGGCGGCGATCTTGGCGGGCGCAGCGGCGCCCCCGTCCGGGCCCGCAAAATTTGGGGTGACAGAGTAACTACCGTCCGGCGCGGCATCGACCTTGTAATAGGCATTGCCGTCCGCATCCTTCGCGTTGGCGATGGCTTCTAGCTCCTGCCCTTGGCCTTCGGTGTACGTCGGAGTTTCCGCTTCCTTGGCAAGGTCGGAAATCTCGCTCTTTTTTGTCGCATCGCGGTAGTCGTGCACCATCTGACGGCCGAGGCTGTAGCCCTGAACCAGTGAATCCCATTTACCCATTTCAGTCCCCTAGAATTTTGAACAATGGCGCGGTTTCCTGCGTCAGCTTGGAGGCCAGCGAGGACAGCACTGTCTCAATGACCGCATACTTTTCGGGCTGGTGCGCTTTGAGGTATCCGATGCGCGCGGCGTTATGGTCCAGGAATGCTGTGCAATTCCAGCAGTCGGCCGAACTCTCCGCACCCTGCTCGTAGAACGGTGGCAAACGCTCGCCCTGCGATTGGATGTAGTCCAGAACCTGGGTGGTCGACCAGTCGTTGATGGGCTGGTAGTACTGCACGCCTTCCACGGTCTGTAGTAGGTCGTCGCGCAGACGGTTGCGCAACTTCTCGTCGCGACGCTGGCCCATGATGACCAACGTAGACCCTTGGGCCCGCACGTGGTCAAACATCGGCCTATTCATGTTTGCCCAGCAGCAGTCGGTATACGACTGAAATTTAATGTCCGCTGGCCCTGCCCCCACTTGACCAGCAACCGAGGCCCGGATGGGCACCACATCAACCGGCCAGCCATGGGCTCGTACCCATGCCGGCTGGTTGCCATTGACTTCTACAAAGTTGGGCACCCAACCGGCGATGTATCGCATGTACTCCTGCGTTTCAAAGTGTGGCGCGCCAGGGTTTGCCCACACGACTTGTAGGCGGTGCCAATACGGTCGCAACAGCAGCAATGTCGCCAGCGAGTCTTTGCCCCCTGAAACAAACAGGATGGGATTCTTCGCTTGTTGGAGCAGCGATTCGATCATGGCTAGAACACCGTAAGCGCGGCGCCACCAATGGTGCCGATCATGCCCATCATTCCGTTGCTGGAGTTGTTCGCGTTTTGATTTGCGCTGTTGTGGACGTTGCCCATCTGGCCGTACATGCCGGCAGCATTGGTCCCCATCTGGCCAGCAATACCTGCCGCCGACATCGACCCCGAATTAAGGCCTGTCAGACCAGTGTTGGCAATCGTCAGGCCGTTGGCGCCAAAGCCCGCACCATTGCCGGTAGCCTGCATGCCCATGGCTGGATAACCGGCCAGCGCATTAGCCGCACGGTCGGTCATAGCCAAGCCTTCCGCTCTCCCCTGCGCCCGGGTCTTCATACGTGCGCCTACGCTCGCATCCGCTTTAGCAATATCAGTCTGATTGGCCATGGCCAGCGCACGGCCGCTGTCTGGTGACACTCCCATGCGGGCGAGATTGCGAGTCTGACCCGCCTGGGCGCCGTTGTATGCCTGCTCAACGTCGGCCCCGGCTTGGCCAGCAAGTTCGTTTTGGCGCTCTTCGGTGCTGAACGCCTTAGCATCCGCTACCTGCTTGTCCTGCATTTGGGTCAAGACACCTCGCCGTGCCAGCATCCAGCTTCGGTCTTCCTGCGATTGTTCGTAGGCTTTTTTTGAGCTATCCAGTCCGAACTGCATCGTCTCCTTTTGCAAGGGCGCCAGCAGGTCCGAGTTTTCCATGATTTTCCGGATTGACTCGTCCTGAATCCCCATGGACCTGATCTGTGCTTGGATCAGCGCTGGGTCCGGGGGTGGCGTGGCCGCACCGCCCCCGCCACCTTTGCCGCCCGGGTACAGGCGCTTTCCGCAGCGGTAGCCGCTGTGCTTACTGGGAATCAACATATTGGCAGTCCTTTCGCCACATCACATACAAAATCACGTCGCCACCGTCCGGGGCTGCGCCTTTCAGGCGCGTTTCTTCCTTAAAGCCGATGTGCTCATCAAAGCGGCGAGCCTCTAGGTTGCTGGCGTTCACATAGCCACTCAGTCGGGCGCACCCAAGTTGCACAAAAACGTAGGCGAAAGCCGCGTAGAGATACCGTCTATTCAGCCAGTTTCTGCCCGGTACCGCGGCAAGGTGCACCCAAATGTTGCGACCGTTGAATCCTTCGTAGACTGACCCGGCCACCAATTCGCCATCGCGACGCAGGCCAATAGCGGTCATATCAGCCGATTCGACAAACCCTGGGATGTGGGTGTGCATGAACGGCAACACCGCTTTCAGGTTGAATTCAAGGTCGTATCGCATGGCCTGGGCATGCTGCCATGCTTGCCACGGTTACTCACCGCCTGCGAAGTTGTTGCCGTTTGCGGTCGCATTGCGTTCTGCAATGGCCTTCATCAGATCGTCAACGCTCACTAGAACAAACTCGCCAGCCTTGGTCTGTGCGATGATCCCACGCAACTCATTTACCCGGCAATCGGCAGGTTTGGTGCGCGTGACACCAAGGTCGTCCAGGTCCCGATAGGTAGCCACCCGCTCGAACGGGTTGCCGCGACTGCCTTCCCGCACCTCGGCGCGCTCCTTGTGCGCCGCAAGCGCGTCGTTCAGCACCTTGTCCGTGCCGCGGTATACCGGTATCGCCGGCAACTTGGCAGGGGAAGTCGCCACAGCGCTCTGCAGCACCTGATTGACGTTTCGGGGGTTGCTCATACCTGCTGCAACTCCGATGTACTGCTGGCGATTGTCAATGCCGTCCAGCGCGCGGTGGACTCCACCTCAATCTCGTGTTCCAAATACTCACCGGGCGGCAGGCGCACCGGTCGGCGGCTGGTCACTGCGACCGTGTGGACCAGCGCGCCATCGCCATACCAGCGCACGGTGATGGGCGCCTCATAGTCGCTTTCGATAGCCAGCCATGCGAACGCGGTTTGCTTGGGCAGGACGGCAATCTTGCTGCGGTACGTCCCCAGCCGATGGGATGCGCCAGAAAACAGCGCCTGGATGGTGTTGCCCTGTACGGCGTAGAGTCGGTCGGTCTGGATGTCGGTGTACAGCGCAGAACAGGTTACATCGATCTTGACCAGCTTACCGCTATCGATGTGCAGCGCGTAGCACCCCGGCGTGCCGTTGTCGTAAGTGAAAAAGTAGGTTGCCTCATGGATGGCGCCCACGATGGAACTGGGATTCAGCTTCTGCCAGTCCTCGTGCACCCAATGGGCCTCGGTCAGGAGTTGCACGCCGCCACGTGTCGCAATGCAGATCCCATTGTTGGAGGCGTAGCACACACCTTCCTTCGAGTTGGCGATGGAGCGCCGCGAGGCGAGCGCAAAAAGGCTGACATCTTTGTCGTGCGCCATGCTGGCCGCATCGGTGCCGCCTATGTAATCCACGCCCCCCGTGTGAAACACGACCGCAGTCTGTCCAAAGGCGCCGAGCGCCAGAATGGGAAATGCCGTAGTGATCTGGTACTCAAATGGCCAGGCATAGGGGATGTAGCTTTCGCAGAAACACACCGTGTTATCGAAGAATCCGGCCATCACGCCGTTGGCCATGCCAACCAAGCCGCGCAGGTAAGGATTTGCGCCCTTGGGTGCCCGGTTGGCGTCCATACGATACGGTGGTGCAAGCCAGGTCAGCGTGGGGCAGACTTCGCCCAACTCCACCGATTTCTTGTCGTCCAGCACCGAAGTTTGACCGGTGCCGGCCAGACTCGCTGCTGAAAATGCGACCTCTCCAACAAATTGGAACGCAGCACCGGCATTGCCAGTATTGGTTCGGTAGTAGCGATATTTGTCGATACCGTAACCAGGGGGCGGATTTGGCGCGCTTCCTGTTACGGTGTCGTTCTGATCCAACTCAGCCATCTGGCTAACGGGGCTGGGCGCGCTCTCTTCACCCCATGTAGTTACGTACGTCACGACATAAAAACGATCTTCAACGATCCTGGGGACGCCGGGAGGCACGACGCCATCAATCCCATTTGTCAGGTAAAACTTGTCAAATCTATCGGGCAATTCTTTGTATATTTTTTCAAACTCGTTTCCTATTGCCTCGGAAAGCTCGCGCAATTCGGCCTGCTTGTCGACTACATAGTTGATGCTGGACAAACTGCCACTGTCTAGCGATGTATGAAACTGGTTGGCGCACCCGTCAAGCGCTGATCTGAGAGTCAGAATTCTCGGGCTGGTTGGACCGCACTCGGCTTTCAATGCCGTTAAAAATGCAATTGATTGCGCATCTGTAAACAACTGCCGCGTGCCGTTTGTCCCCGGCATTTTGATCGCTGCCAACGCATTCTTTACAACGGTAATGTCAAAGTCATAGGTTCGTCCGTACACGCAAAAGGGGACTGCAATAACGTACTGGTTTGGCGCTGCCCAAGGGGTGCTGCCATATGGGCCACTCATCTGCGCGTACACCGCGCCCAAGCGTGGATCAAAGACTCCAAGGTATGGGTCAATTCCTGCAACAACCGGCTGCGGATTCGCCTGTGCCGTCAAAACATTGGACGCATAGGAGTTTGTGACTGTTGTCGAATTTGGCCCAGAAACCGCAAACACGCGATAAACGTTGGCATGGTTAGGATTGGTCGGGTGGTCTGGATCGTATATATCCATGTATCCCGGTGTAGTGTTTCCCGGGTGATCAAGTGTTCCAAATTTAGCGCCCAGCCACGTGAGTGCTGAATTTGCGCGCACTATTTCAACAGCCTTTTCCAGTGCGGCTGCAAGCTCAGCGGCTCTAGCCTCCGGAGAGTAACTGTAGACAGCTTGAACCTGCCCCGTTGGGGCTGTGGTCGGGGCAGGAACCCCGAGGGGCTTATCTGCGCCTGTCGCGTCCATTACCCGCGGCGGTGCAGACCCGTCCGCAAAGGTGTAATAGGTTCGTTCTTTGGCGTCATCGTTGATCTGGCCCTTGACGTAGTTCACCTCCGCCAGGCTAGTCATCCAGTTGATGGTCATATCGCTGGTGAATGCGCCATTAGCATCCCGCGCTCTACGGTACAGTGTCTTCGGGTTGGTCACTGACGAGACAGCTACTGCCACATCGGTTTGCAACGGCCGAAACTCTGTGGTTCGTGCCAGAAGGTTGTTTGCCTTCTGAGCGGCGTTGTCGGGCAGCGCGCGCGCCGCGACCGAGGGAAACACCCCCCCCATACTTATCAACTTGATGACGGCCACGGTTTATCCCTTTGGTGGAACTGCCGCCGCAAGCAGAGCGTTTTTATTGGCGCTTCCAAACGTGGTGCCGGTGTAGAAAGCAACACAGCCTGCCCAAACGGCCGACAGCTGGCCGACCATCACCATGACAATCTCGTTGCCCTTCAGCTCAGGGTGGAAGAACAGCTGCGACAGAATGAAGAAAAACCCGATCGTGACCATGATGGTGAGCACCGCCGGCATCCGGCTCTGGGTGGCAATCTGCATCTGCCGGGCGCTGTCCTGGTTCTTGAACTCCAGCTCGGCGTAGCGGAAACCGCGCTCCTTCTCGTCGTTCTGGAACTGCAGCTCCAGTTTGCGGATTTCGGCCAGGTGCTCTTGCGTCAGCTGCCCGTCCTTGAACAGGTTGGCAATGCTCTCTCGCGTGGGCTCGGGTACGCCCAAGGCCGCGCCGATTGCAGATACCGCCGCGCCGGCCAGGGGGCCGCCCAATGCTGTGGCAACGGTGGGGGCAAGTGCCTTGAGGGTGTTCAGCCAGTCGTTCATGTATAGCTCCTTGTGCCGTGTGTGTCGATGACCAGCGCCTGGCGGCGGTTTTTGTCAGAAAAGCTGATGTGAACCCACTGCTCAAACTCCAGGATCAGCTGGTCGTAAGCGATGCCGCTGTTGAAGAGGGTTCGCATCACCCGCTCTGGCGGCCCAAATCCAGGTGACTTGATGTCAGCGGCTTGGCCCTTTGGGTGGTCCTTGGCGGCGAAATACAGTGCCCACGATTTGTCATCAGCGGGTAGCGCGCGATTGGCGCACCACGTTTTGAAGGCACCCGCGCAGATCACCCGCTCCAGTGCTTCGCTGCGGTAGCCGCTGGACACGACGATCGCGTTTGCGTTGAGCACCACACGGACCTGCTCCAAACCTGCAGCCAGTTGCTTGAGGTTGGCGACCACTTCAAGCGGCGGGTCGTTGCTGATTCCGTTGCGCGCAGCGGTCTGGCTGTCAGTCAACTCGGCCAGTGTGAAATGGGGTGACAGGTTCACTTTTTATCCTCCAAAATCATGACGCGGCCGTTCAGAGAGTCCAGCTTGCTTTCCACTTTGGTATTCACAAGCAGCTGCGCTCGCAGGTCGCTATGGATGTCACGCAGGTCATTGATCAAAAATGTGCCGCACGCGATCAGCACCACTTGTGCCACTCCTGATGCCCAGGCCACGACGCGCCAGGCACCGATACCCTTGTTGATCAGCGCCGCCTCTTCTATGGTGTGTTTTTCGTAGTGATTAAGGTGCTCGTCCAGTTTGTCGGCGGTCTCTGCCGTTACTGCGGTGTTGGCGATCAGGTTGTTGTTGATACTGTTGAGCACTATCAAAAACGCACGCTGGCGCGGATCGTTTTCTTCAGCGATCATGGTCTCGATGTTAAGAATTTTGTGGTCCGCGCTGCGACGGCTTTGCTGCGACATCATGGCTCTCCGTTTTTGATGGTCATCAGGGTGCTGCCCCAAGTGGCCAAGGCACCAGTGGCGCAGGCTCCGGGCGTTGCCTCATCTGTGGGAGCCATGCCATCCTGCATCCAAACTGCCAGTGCAAATTCGGCGCATTGGCCCTTGGCGTCGGCGCCGATGGTGAGGCGTTTCAGCTTGCCAAGAATGGCCTGCCAGCGGGAATAGACCCATTCACCAAAACATGCAAACGCGTAAGCAATTGCCTTGTCCGACAGAGGTTTAGGTGCAGGTGCCCAGTCAAAATCGCCACACTTGGACAGCAGCCGTGGCGCACACCCTTTGGTTGTGATGTCCATAACCCAGACGCGGCCAAACCAGGTCAAGGCCACGCCCACGTGGGTGTGGGGGTCGGCTGTGCTGTGTCGAACAACCCAGCGTTCAACAACGCCCCGCAGGGGACCGCCGGCATGGTCACGCCACAACAACATGTCGCCGGTTTTGATGCGGTCGCGGATGTGTGCGTAGTCCATCAAGAGATCCCCAGTTGACTGCGGATGTAGGTAGCAAAGCCCGCCCAAGCTGCCAGCGCTGCGGATAGCCCAGCTGCGTCTGTTGCCGCGCGCGCCTGCTCTTTGCGTGCCAGGCGGTTGGCGCGAATTGCGTCGCGTGCGCCTACCCACTGGGCAGTGGTTGCAAGAATGTCGTCAGCGGCTTGCGTTGGGGTCCAGTTTTTTGCGGTAGCCCAGCTCTGCACACTGGCTGGGACGGTGCCGCCGTAGCCTGCCGCCTTGAATGCCTTGGCATCGTCTGCCGCCAGGTTGTATTCGCTGGCGCGATTGCCCAGCACAGCACCGTAGATTGCGTCCACTTCGGCGTCCAGCCGTAGCAAGGCTTGGGCTTTGGCGGTAATGAGTTGCGCGGCCAGTTCAGGTGCCGTGGGCGCGGGAGGTGTGTAGCGAGACAGGCCGGGGATGTTGTCCTTATTCCAGCCGGGGTACGCCGTGCCGTTCGCTGCCGTGTAGGTTTCGTTCTCGCCGATGATGCGGCTTTGAGGGTCGATCCATTGCATGGTGCATCCTTATTGGTAAAGACCTGCGTTAAAGCCGGAAGGTACGGCGTAGGCAAAAGAACTCGCTCCAAAATTTGTAGTGGTTACGTCCGGGTTGATGTAGTCGCCTATGCCTGCATAAAACGTACCCGACAGGCCAGAAAAGGCAACCCCTTGACTAACTCCGTTCTTGTAAAAAGCCAACGTTCCTGTATCCAGATCCATTGCTACGCCGATAACGTCGCCGGTTGTAAAAGTGCCGCCATAGGCTGCTGACGACCCGCCCGTGTATTTCTGGCCGTTTGCCCCGTAGTAACCCAAGGAATTTATGTCGGAGCCGCAATAAATAGCGCTCGTCGGGTCCCACCCGCTATTGGCTATTCCGATAACTTGCGCAACCCCGCCGGCCGCGCCAATGGTCACTTCCCAAAACCACTTCCCAGAGGACTTTGAAATTGTCGAACGTGCGTTGTTAACCGACGAACCCGCATTCGACACAGTGAGGTTCCCATTGCTTAAAACGGTTGACGGTCCGACCGGTGACGATGCCCAAGTTGCGTACATCAAAGCAACACCGGCCTTCAAAAATGGAGTGACCCGACCAATTACGCTCATGGCGTGGCCTTACTCAGCGCCAAGGTGCCGCTGCCGCAAATGATGGTGTGCACGCCGCTCTGCGTGCCGCTGGTGGCGATGTACGTGCCTGCCGCCACATTGGCCAGGGTTGTGCAGAGGTTGAACGTGTTGGCGTCGACCACCCGCACAAAATACGTGGTCGCTGCAGCAAGCCCGGTGGGCAGTGCGCCGGTAGTGCTGAGCTGACACTTCTGGCCACTGATGTAGCCGTGTGCGTTCCTTGTAAACACCCCTGGTGTGGCGATGGTTACGGTGAACGTCCCGGTGTCGTAATAGTCCACGCTGTACGCCAGCATGTCCTTGGTGCCGCCGGCCGTGGACAACGTGCCCGCGGTACCGCCAGCCCAACCCCAAAACCAGCTATAGGCCAGGGTGCGGGTGCCGGTTACGTCTTGCCAGATATTGATCAGCCCCTGCTGCCCTGCAACTGCGTTGGTGGGAACACCGAGAGTGCGGTTGCCGCCCAGTACCAGATTGAACTGGTTGGACAGGCTCAGGTCGACGGCCACTGTCACGGCGTCTGTCAGCGTGGCAAATGCACCGCGCTGCGCCTTGGTGAATGTCTGGGCAGTGCCAAGTGCTGCCAGCGTATCTGTGCCATTCGGAAAGCTGTAGTTATAGGCCCCCGGCATCGTGAACGTGGTGGCAAACGCACCGCTGGTGGTCAAGTTGCCACCCAGGGTGATGGTCTTGCCAGTGTTGTTCACGCCCGTGCCGCCGTATTGACCGGCGACCACGGTCGCAGCCCAGGACCCGGCGGTCACGGTGCCCACGGTCACGATACTGGCGGAGCCGGCTATGGCGCCGTACAGCGTGTCAAAGTAGGTTTTCAGAAACGCTTTGAAGTTGGTCAGCGTGACTTTCTTGACAACCCAGCTCGCGGCACTGTCCATGATTCCCAGCTCATCGGCATCCACCGGGGTCTTGGCAGTTGCGTCGTGAACATCGCTAGTCATGGCGATCGTGCCGTCCTTGTCTGGCCAGGCCCAAGCGCGTGCTGCCGTGGTGGTGTTGCTCAGCAGGTTGGTAAAAGTGTTGGCTGCGTTTTTAAGCTGCAGGGCAAAGCCAGACAGACCCGCATAGCCGGCCGTTGCATTCTTGTTGGCCGATGCCTCTGCGCCCAGGTTGGTGCGGGCGGTGGCCACGTTGTTCAGCCCTGCCAGATTTCCGTCCTTGGTCAGGTTGTTGCCAAACAGGTACGCGGTAGCCCGCATTTCCACGTAGACCACGCCCGATGGATTAATACCAACTGCCGATGGGTAGGCCCATCCTCCCGAAGTGCCGCCTGCGGCTACCACCAAGCCCTCATAGTCGCGGCTGATCGTCAGCGAGTCCGCGGTGCGCGCGGTACAGGAGACAACCTCATAAGTAATTTCGGCGCCGCCGCTGTTTTTTTCGTAAAGGGTAAGTAGGAAGTAGTCGCCTCCCGAAGGGGACGGAAATCGACTGCCCTGTCCCGCGGCCAAATTGAGTGTGACGGCGCCGACGGAAATCGACCCGTTCAGCGTGCCGGTTGCATTGTTTTTGTAAAGTTGGATGCCCATGGTCTACGCCTCAGATGTCTTTGATGATCATTTGGAAATCGAACTCTTTGACGAGGCCGTCATGGGTTGTCATCGTGGTGGTGATCTTGTATTTGGAGCCATTGGTGCCGCCGGACAAAATCACCTTGACGCGCATGCCCGCCATGAACACTGTCGTGCTCACAATAGTCAACCCGGTGGGCGCGACAACACTGGTCGCAGCCGTGACGTAATCGCCCTCGGCAAGCCACTCATCACCCTTGATGTCGTAGTCCAGGGTTTCGGCAGATTGTTTGTATTTCTTGTCCATCAGCGCAGCACCATGGTTCGGTCTTCAAAGGGGATTGCCATCGTCCGGGAGTCGGGTGCCATAAACCCTGAAATCGTCAAGCCAATCGTTGACGTGGCCCTGCCGGTGGTGGCCAGTGTCAGTTTGCGCACACCGCCCAGCAAAAATGCAGTCGTGGCACGCCCCGTTGTGGCCATCTGCATAGGAGTCTTGGCGATCAGTGCAATCGAAGACGTGGCCCGTCCAGTGGTCCCGAATGCATTGAGGGCGTTGGGCGTCTGGGCCTGCAGCGATATGCTGGTGGTCGCCCGTGCGGTGGTTGTCAGGGTCAAGTAGACCTTGCCAGCCAATATCAAGGTGGTCGTAGCCCGGCCCGTCGTTGCCAGACCCAACGCGCGCACAGCCACCAACAGGAGGGACGAGATCGCCCGTACTGTGGTGGCCAGTGTCAGAAACGAGCGACTATCCGTCGACCCATTCCCGATGACCGCGCCGTTGATCTGGGACGTGTTCATCAGTCCACCGTGACGGTGTGGCCTGCTGCATTGACGGTCGGTACGTCGCCGACACCGAATGTCTTGGCAGTGCCAATCGAGTCGGAATAAATCAGATTGCCCGAGGTCAGTGCGTCGTAGATACCCCAGTGCGACACGGTCACGCTAGAGCCCGTGACCGCGTTGAAAACAATCTGATTGTTGTTGCTGCTGGAGTTGCCCGTGCCAGTTGGCACAGACCAGGTGCCCGTGGCCTTGCGGGCGTACCATGCGCCGGCAACTTCATTGGTCGTGATGTTGTTGTCAGTGGGGTCCGACGTGAACAGCGCCAGGTATGTGGCCCCCACCGAAAACGGCGTGTTGGCCAGTGTGGCGGCAAGGATTTTTTGGCTTAGGTAGGTGGAAAAACCAGACATTTAAGTCTCCTTCAAGATTTGGGGGAAACGGTTGTTGCAGCTTGTAGCTGCGTGCTGATGCCCGAAGCAAACGCCTGCATGTATGCGGTCGCAGCTTCTGCGTTGTTGCCATACTCGGCGTCTTTTGACTTGGCTTTTCCCAGCACAAAATTCAGCAGCGGGCTGAACCACTGGGCGTTAAGAGGAATGGTGTCGCTGGCAGCGGCTAAGTCAGCAGGGAAATAGCTGTAGAGAAGGTCAATTGACCCCTGCCCACTCCCTGGTGGGTAGACGTAAAAAACGAAAGGGTCGCGCTCGTCGTAGGTGAAGTGACGTACGACGGCGGACGATCTACCGCTTTGCCAGTCCCGGTTGACTGCAGACAGCAAAGCCATGTCAACCCTGGTTACAGCACGTTGGGAACCGCCGGTGTTACCGAGGATGTCGATCAACACCACGCATTCCGCCGGTAGCGCTTGGCGCGCACCAGCCACTGGAGTGAAGGCGGCTTTCTTGTTCAGGGCGTCCGGCCGGGCCACGATCAGCGCTCGCACGCCCTCGGTCAGGTAGCCCAATAACTCAGGAACAGTCCACCGCACATTGGTGGGGTCCTGCAGCGTGTTGACTGCCGATGAAATGATGTTCGAGGCGGCGATTGGCATTTTGATCGCCTAGCAGAGCCGCAAGCGGGCCCGCGGAGTCTTGCCGGTGCTGCCGCGCCATGCATCAACCGTCTTCACGTTCACGGCGTTCTCAAATTGGTCGCTCGCCAATGGCACCATGGTTGGCCGGTAAAACTCTGTTCCCTCGGTCGTCCACAGGCGAGTTTTGGCGCCATGCACGATGTCCTCCATGTACTGCTCAAACAGCGCATCAGGAATGCCTGCTGCAGCTATAGTGGGCATCAGCGACACCTGGATGCGAATGATCTGGCCTGTAGATCCGGGCTTCGTCAAACTAATGGCTTGGCGGTCTTCACTGGTCGCGCCGGCCTGCATCACAGAATCTACGGTGATGTCCTTGGGCAGGTCGCGCCAGGACAGGACCTCAAACTTGTTGCCGTCCAGCGTTGATTTCTCGATGCGCACCACCACTGAGTCCTGTGGCAGGTCCAGGTCGTACGTTAGCGTGCTGGTGGAAACGGTTATGGGGTCAAGCCACGTCACCCAGGCGCGCGTGCGCCGGAAGAACTCCCGGCTAGCGCGACACAACGCCTGGTCGGCCAGGATGTCCGGGCAACCGGGGACGTGCATCAGCAGATCCGGGTAGAAACTCGACCAGGGCTTCATGGCGCATCAGCCCCTACTTGCTACGGGGCGACTTTGCCGGAGGCTTGGTCTTGTTGACCTTGGGGATAGACGCAGGGGGTGTGTTTGCCTCGATAGGGAGCGCGCCCGGGTTCGACTGACCCTCGTCGCCATCGGCTTCGTCGTCTTCGTCGTCTTCGTCATCCTCGGAATCAGCGGAACCTTTTTTGCCAGTCTGCTCAATCAGCGCCGCGGCTTGGTCGTGATCGGCTTCGTCAGCTGGGTAGAACCCGTCCAATTTCAGCAAATGGGCTACTGTTTCTTTGTGGTCCACCTCGCAGCTGACCATACCGTCGGCGTCAGGCTTAAACACGTAGTCCTGATTATTCAAACCGGTGACGATGACCGTGTTGTCGAGACGTAGCTTGTGGGAAGTTTCAAGTTTCATGTTTCTCTCCAAAAAAACAGGGGAAGCGAAAGCCCCCCCTGAACTCTTCTGACCAAGGAAGGATTACGAAGTCCGATCAAGCCGCGCGGTAATACAGCGTCATGCTCAGGTCGCCAGCCACGGGCGTGAGTGCAGCACCGGTTACCAACAGACCAATTTGCCGATCGCCGGTTGCGCTTTGAACAACAGTTTTCATTGGACGGCTGGGAACGGGACCAGAGGCAGAGCCACCAGCGGTACGGCCGGTCGTCTGACCAGTCACCCAAGCCGCGCCACCGTCGGCAGCAAGGACCGACAGAGCGGTACCAGCTGCATTCAGGATGCCCACGGAGAAGGCCCACGTCGGGGCTCCGTTGGAATCCAGTTGCGAGGCATCAAATTCGACGGCCACTGGTACGTGACCGCCGGGCAAAATGCCAATCGCACCAATCACAGCAGCCGCCAAGTCGGCGACCGCCAGGTTGATGGTGAAGCGCTGGGCAATCAACTCGATGCCAGCGGCATTGGGGACACCCTTGCGGCCAGTCAGGAAGTCACTGGACGCCTGTGCAGATGCAGAAAAAGCCATGATTTACTCCTTTACGTCTGTGACGGGTTAGCGGCTGGCGGCAGCGGTGTCCAGCGAGAACACGCCGAAGTCGTTGGCGCCGGTTTCCGTGGTGAACGTGACTTTCTTCACCCCGAAGATCGAGGATGTGGAAATCACAACCTTGTCGCCGTTGTCGCGGGTTTCCTCGTTCCAGTCGAAACGCAGGTTGGTGCCGGGCGAACCGAACGCCATAACGGCGGCTTGCGAGCCCATGAACAGAGCACGAGCCGCCTCGATGTTGGCGCCACCACCCGCAGTGTTGAAGCGAACCACGTTACGGTGGCTGTGCAAGATGACGCCGCGGTACATGCCCAACGAGCCCTTGAACAGTGGATTGCTGCGGCCCTCGGCAGCAGATGCTGCTTTCTGAATGTCCAGCCACTGGCCGGTATTCGTGTTCGAGCGCAGGTCGTCTTCCTGGAACGTGTGCATCACACACACAAAGGTTTCCTGGCCGTCAATCTTGCAAGGCTGCAACACGGGGATGTTGGTAGCGCCACCGCCTTGTGCATCGGCCTTAGTCTTGGCACGATCAATCAAACGCAGGTCGAACTTGTCAGTAGCTGCCAAGTTGTTGAACGCGGTAGCGGCCAGGCCGTACATCGTGTGGTTGCTGTCAGGTGCGACCAACGCGTTGTTGGCGCGGCCGGTGTAACCCAGAGGCAGCAGGTAGTTGGCATTCACGCCGCGTGCGCCGGAGAGATAGATGAATATCAGTTCATCCTGCAGGCGAGCCCACCAGCTGGACTGTTGACGCTTGGCCTTCTCACGCAGGTCGTTCAACGTGCGCTTGCGGGTCATGCGGCCACCGGTGTTCACACCGCAGCGCGCTTGATCGATGTAGATGGAATCGGAGTAAAAGCGCTGGGCTTCTTCCTTGCCTTCCAGAATGTCCTCGCCCTCGACCGGCGCCATGCGCAGCTCGGCCAACAGGTCATAGGTGATCGCTTCGCCTGCATCCGACTCCAGGTCGGTCAGGATCTGAATTGGTACTTCGGCCTCGGCCCCGCGCGCCATGAAGCGCTGATTGAAATACGATTTTTGACTGGCGTCATATGCCAGCAAGCCAGCCCAGCGCTTTACGGCTTTCGCGTCATTTACGCCAATAATGGTCCGTGCCATGAATTACTCCTAAAAGTTGAATTACTTTTTGGAGCACTCCTGCGCACCATCACTGTGGCCTTTCAGCCAGGCTCTACTAAACCATGCTTGTCACGACTTTGCTGCGTATTTGCAGGAGCCTTTGACGCGACAACATCGAGCGCAGCCGTGATGCGCAATCGCACCAACTGGCCGCTCTTTTTGAACAGCTCAATCGTGGCCGGGCCAGAAACATTCAACTGTTCCCCGGCCCGCACATCAACAAAGAAGCTCGATGTCTGCACGATCACTGGCCCCGGGAAAATTTCTCGCGCTGAGCCGGCGACATCTTGGCGATAGCCGCTTCCAAATCGTTGCCATCGAGGGCATCCAAGTGGGCAAATTCACTGCCAATATCACCTGGTCCGTCGGCACCCGGCACAGTGGCAAGGTTCTTGGGTGGAGCTGGGGGCTTTCGGTTCTGCTCAGTTGGCTTTGCTGGTGCAACAGCAGCAGGCGCCGACTTTGCCGGCGCAACCGTGCCATGCAACGCATTCACACGCTTGTGCGCTTCCGTCAAGAACCAGTCCATTGCTTTGTCCTGGTTTTCTGGCTTGTTTGCCAGCGCCTTCACGAACGTATCGAGGTCGGCATTTCGCGCTTCGTCCTTGCGGTAGTCGACACCATCCTTGAGCGCAGAGTCATACAGCGTATCGATCGCGGTCTTCCAGGCATTGGCCGCGGTCTGTTGGGTCATTTCCTGCGACACCTCGGCCTTGGTCTTAGCGCGCATCAATTCCTCGCGCTTGCCGTCGAGCTCGGCCTTTTGGTCCTCGTAGGCTTCGAACTCGATTTCGCCTGCCTTGAACTTGGTGCGCAGCTCGGTCGCCTGAGTTTGAATGTCCTTGACCTGGGCGTCAAAGTCAGCAGGCATTTCCGCCTGGTAGGCGGTGGCGACGACCTTGGCCGCTGGTGTTTCGCTCTTGATGACAGCATCGGTCACGTCGGCGGCGGCGGAACCAGAGGCACCAGCATCCGCGGCGGAGGCCGAGTCATCGACTGGCTTCTCACCTTTTTCGGTTTCACGTGAAACCGTTACAGGTTTTCCGTCGGCATCCAAAACTTCATCGGGGTCGCCATCATCATCCCCGTCGTCGGCATCGGCGCCGCCGGCCAGGCGCTGCAACGCGGCTTTTTCCTGGTCGCTGTATTCGGTTTCGTTGAACGCTTCGCGCTCTTCTGGGGTCAGGTTGTCGAGTGCGGCTTGGTCGAGGCCGGCTGTAGCTGTAGAACTCATGCTCTGTCCTTGGGTTAGTTAAAAGTCAGTCGTTTTTGCTTTCGCTGGCGACAGCCGCCATGTCCAGCATCTTTTTCTTTGCGAGAGCCTGCGCGGCCTTGAGACGCTTCGGGTCGCTTTCAATGGCCTCGGCCTCAATCAACGTGCTCAGGTCGGATTCGACCCGCCAGTCGTCGGATGCTGCTGCCATGCCCATGCTGCCGCTGCGTTTCTTGCCCATGTCGTACTCCTTCAAAGTGGGGTGAATGTGGCATGCTTGCCACGGGTTAGGCCTTCTCGGCTGGCGCCTTGCGAGACTCTTCCTGTATCTGGGCTAACTGGTCCAGGCGCTCGATGATGGGCTGGAGTTTCTTGTCGCTGGCCGCGGCAATTTCCGCGACCTGGATTTTTGCGTCCCGGTCGATGTTTGCCAGCTCAATCTTCGTGTCGGCATCCTTGTTGATTTGAAAGGTGCGATTGATCAACTCGGACTGTGCATCGACCAACTGCTTGGATAAAATTTCGACCTGCTCGGCCGCTTGGCTCTGCG
Organism: Rhodoferax sp. ZS1R8; assembly: GCF_056521325.1. NCBI lineage: Bacteria > Pseudomonadati > Pseudomonadota > Betaproteobacteria > Burkholderiales > Comamonadaceae > Rhodoferax > Rhodoferax sp. ZS1R8. The sequence continues at coordinate 173,258 of NZ_JBWMBA010000005.1, forward strand.
CCTGGTTAACCGCACCCTGCATGTCCTTTGACAAACCGCCCTGGCCAGCGGCTTGGGCTTCGGCCTCCAGCTTCGCAGCACGGGCGTTGATTTCTCGCACCTTTGAGCGGGCTTCCTCCAAGGCAGTCATCGCTACCTCGCGCTGCATCTGCAGGGCCTCGGCCTGCTGCTGCGCCTGCTGTTGGGCCTGTTGCTGCTCTTCCGGCGTCGGCTCCTTGTTGGGGTCGCGCTCGCCGGTCATCTTGCGCAACTGGTCGGCAATTTCGTCCTTGTTGGGCAGGTCCGAGAACTCCATGGCAATCGTCATGATGCGCAGCGACACCTCGGGCGGCAGGCGGGTCGCCATCTGGTTGAGGCTTTCAAACATGACTTGGCGCAGCGTTCCCGAATAGTCTTGCTCGGACACAGAGAAGTCGGCCATGCTGTTGGTAATGTCGTTTAGGTAGCGCGTGCTGCCGTCCGGCTGTACTTCTGGCTGATTGACACGCACCCATTCAATAGCGCCCTTGGCACCTGTCAGGCGTATCACCTTTTCTTCGGTGTAGAACTGCTCTGCCAAACTCAGGTTATTTTCACCCTGAATCTGAACGGCGAGGCGCAAGTTATCGAACGGCTCGGTGGTGACGACAGAGCCCTGCAACTGGCGCGCCTTGATTGCCTCGCCAGACACCGCATTGGTGGCGCGGCCCATGTTCTCCTGGGCCACGCCGGCAGACTTTTGGATCGCCTGGGCGTCCATTGTCATCATTTGAAGCTGTCCGGTCGCGGCGTCGGTGTCTCGCCGAATCACAAATTCTTTGCCAGGCTTCTTTATGACCACGCCGTCTGGGCGGTCCACCTCATCGCGCGCAACTTCCCAATCATCCACCGCGCCCTCGTCGGCAACGATCTGGTTGGTGTTCAACATGAACAACGCCTTGCTGGCACGCTTGTTCAAATCCTGCTGCACGTCCCGCACCCGACGAATGACGCCGTATGGCAAGCGGTCGCGGCTGCGACGGTAGCACCACAACGGTGTGAGGCTAAATCGGTTGTGACGGTAGACAGCAACGTCCTTAGCGATCAGGTCGCCCTCGGTCATGATGGCAACATGTACCCGCATGATCACCTTGTCGACTATGGATCCGCCAACCTGCTGCAGAGCGTTGTGCAGTGGCGTGTCGCCGTCGTGCACAACCGTGCCTTTGAGCGGGCCGCTTGTCACCACCTTGGAAACCGTCGGCATGCGGTACTGGGCTTCGATTAGCTTGACCTGGCGGCGCTTGGTGTTGATGGATACGCCGGTGCCAGATGCGTAAAGCTGCCCGGATTGACGCGACTGCAACGTATTTTGGTTCTGCCAATTTTCCTCTTCCCACGAAATATCACGGTTGTGGTTGGTCTTTTCGACGGCCATGCGTATCTGGTTGGCACGACCTGGATACATCGCAACCGCAATGTCCTCATCTACCCAGCGCCAACGGAACAGGAAGCGCGCATCTGAAAGGTCCATTTCATCCGCTGCGGAGTCATACAGCACCCGGCGCCAGTCCTCGTACTTATCGTAAAGCGCGTCCTTCGTTGGATCGTCACGGGCGCCGCTGTCGATCCAGCCTAGACCAGCCTTAACTGCATCGGAGAATGCCCGCGACCGGTTAAATGCGGAGCGGTTCACATCGGCCATGTACTTCAAGACTTTGGTCTTGATGTCGGCCGACTTCACATCGTCCTCAGTTCGGGGCAATACCTTCCAGTCCACACGTGCCCGCCGCTCAGTCCCAATGATCCAGTCGACCATGGGCGCAACCTCGTTGTACACAAGGGGCATCTGTCCACGGTCGCGCAGGTCTTGGGCGTCCTGCGGATCCCACTGCAGGTTGTCGTAGAAATCGGCGTCCATTGCCATTTCCATACGGTTCACGGATTGCTTCTCGCGCTCCATGAAGTACCAACTCAGCAGCTTTGTGTGAAGTTTGCGCGACTCTTCACCATCCAGGTCATCGGGGCCAGACTCGGCTTTATCCTGCCCCATTTGGGCGATGGTTTCCTCCTGTCGCCGGAAGTAGTCATCACCTGGCGCGCGACCACGCTGTGGCGTCACGTCATCAAACATATTCCTGGCCCTCGTCTTCTAGTCGGATGTTCTCCGATGCGAGCACCTTGCCAGCCTCTCGCATGGTCATCGTGCCAAAGTTCTGGTTCAAATATTTGGGGGGTGGGGATGCCGGCATGCGCACCAAGTCAGGGATGAAGTCGTTGACCAGAGCAATGATCTTGGTCTGGTTCATCGGTGAAGGCTCCAGGCCCAGCACCTCGCACGCCTTCTTGGATTTACTTGCGGCCTGCACGATGTTGGCTGGGTCATCGTCGCGCCAGAAGTGGGCCGCTGGCTCTTCGATCACGTACCAGGCCGCACCTTTGCGATACCGCGGAATTAGGAACAGGGCCCGCAGGTCGTTGATCCAGGACAGCACCACAGCTAGGTCGCCGCGGTAGTGGAAGGAATGCGCTTTGCGCAGGTCAAGTGAAACACCCATAGCCACCTCGAAAAGTTCGGGGCAACTTTCGCATGCTTGCCACGGGGGCGGATGGGTGGGGGATGGTGGCCGGTGCTGTCAACAATCCGGCATGGGTTGCCCCTGTACTATGCTAAGAGGAAGAACCGCGCATCAGCCTGCGCATTCACCATCACCCTCGTAAACTGTAGCACGCGGACGTAAAAAAGCCCGCGCAGGGCGGGCCCTCAGACCGGCGCGTCGGCTGCGGGCTGGTCCGCCTGAGTGAAGTCCACGTAATACGCCTCGCCTACTTTGAACGAGCCAATCAGCGCAGGGTTGGTGATCGTAATGTTGAAAGTGGCGCTGGGCGACCACTTGGCAAACGTGTTGTTTTCATCGCTGCCATCGGCAGGGTATTGGCTGGCGGCAACGGCAGAAAACGCGAGGTTTTCGCAGGTATCGCTATTGCGGACGATGGTTTGCAGTTTCAGTTTGGCGCGCATTTTTGGCATGGGGAACTCCGGTGCTTGAGGAAAGGAAGGCGCCCAGACTGCCATGCTTGTTACGGAATCCATGCTCCGGGCACGCCATAAATACTGTATATTTGCACAGTGAAATTCGACATGATGCGCGCCAGGATTGACGGTTGGGTGGTACCGAAGCACGGCACCGGCCTGCAGCGGGCCGTGCGCGGCCACATGATGCTCAAGGAGGAACGGGTTACAGATCTGAACCGGAATTGCCGGATTGCCGTGTTTGTGTGCGACGACGGCGAGCGCCTGCAACTGTTCGATGCCGTGTTGATGCACGCCAGCGCGGAGCGCCTGGTGCTGAGCGGCTTCGAGCGCAATGCCAAGGACATCAAGACCATTGACTATGCGCAAACCTGGGTGCTCAAGGAGTGTGAGCCCGAAGGGCCACGCGGGGACATGGGGCCGGCGTTCCCCATGTAGCGGTCACACCGCCATCGGCGATCCCCGACGCTTGAACCCCTTATCCCGGTTAAGGCCCGTGCCCGACCGCATATGGTCCTCGGCAACGACAGCCATCAGCCCGCCAGCATCGGCACCATGGCTGGCCCAGTCGTGCTCAGGGCCCAAGCCAATGTCACGCTCTTCGTCCCACTTCTCGTGATACCAGCCTAACGCCTCGACACCGGGCTCTGTCGGCGCTTCGTTGATCCACATCGAGGGGAAGATGCGCCGCAGCGCGTTGATGCGCGCCATTGCCGCGCCTTTGCCTTGGTTGGGCACTACCGTGACGGAATACCCCGCGGCCTCAAACGCCGACTGGTAACTGACGTTGTAAACCTTGTCATGCGTGGCCCCGTCATGCGGCAGGAAAATCTCGGTGTTGTGGGGCTCGTAGCCGTTCTCGCGCATCCAGGTGAGGTGATACCCCACTTCCTGGCCCACGGCCTCGTGATAGTTGAGCACGCGCACCTCGCGGCCAATGAACTGCGCTCCCCACATGGTGAAGGCGTCGGCATTCTGGCCGGTGCCGCCGATGTCGGCGAACAGCCGCAGCTTCATGTTCGGGTCGCGCGCCACGCGCCCAATGCGGCCCTCCTTCTTCGCCGCAGCCAGTTGCTTGGTGAAGTAGGCGCCCTTGACCGCAGTGGCATAGCCACCTTCCCACACGTGGTCGTAGCTGTCCGGGTCGTTTTCCAGCCACCGCACGCGCTGGCGCTCCAGGATGGCAGGAAACCACGGGTTGTCCCGCCAATTGCACTCAGTGACTTTGATGCGCGGGTCTTTGGTCTGGCGGAATCGCTTGTCCGTTGCGCTGCTCTTGCGCGCGGGGTTCCACGTCACCCACAACTCGCTGTCCTCCTGGCGCAGCGTGGGTATTACGATGTCCCAGGCTTTGTCAGTGATGGGCTCGGCCTCGTCAGCCCAGAGCAGCAGGATTTTGGCCTTAGACTTTATAGACTTGATCGTCTTCTTGTCCATGCCGCTGAACTTGTAGGCAATCCGCTTGCTCTTCGTGCGGATGTACTTCTCTCCAATCTCGAAGTGCGGCGCCAGCAGCTCCGGCTCGGACTCAATGGCCGCTTTAACCTCGGCCAGGCTGGAGTCGTCAATGGAGTTCAGGAACTCACGGCCGCAAACTATGACGCCCTCACGCCCGGCCTGGTCCCACATCAGGGCCCGAATCGCCGTCATCTTGGCGAAGGTCATCGTCTTGGCGGAGCCGCGACCACCCCATGCGCCGCGCACGTCGGCCTCGCCGGTGAATATGTCCACCAGCTTTTCGGGGATTCTGACTTGCGCTGTGGTCACTCTCTGGCCTTGGGCTTCACGCCAACCAGTTCAATCTTGGTGAAGACGGTAGGCACCTTCTGGCCGTTGTCCTTCTCGTACAGGCCCAGGTGCTTGAACAGCTTATCCATGGCCGCGTTCTTGTCCCAAAACTTGTACTCGATGCGCCCGTATTCATCAATCTTGAACGACGCAATGGAGCGGGCCGTGGCCTCGTCCAGCTCGTGGGGAAGCTTCACTCGGCCGTCCGCGTGAATGATGCCCCGGGGGTCCGAGAACGTGAGGCGCGCGGCCTCCTGGAGCAATGCGGCCTTGTCTATGACCAATGCCTTGACGACCAGCGCCCGCAATTCCGTGACCCTAGCCGCAATCTGGGCATTTCGCATCGCTGCGCTGGCCTTGTTGTGCACCGAGTCATCTTTCCACGCCTTCGCAGCCGGATAGGCTTGCCGGTAGGCGTCAGCTTGGCTCAGGCCAGACACGATGCCCTGTGCAAATTTCTCCTGCTGCGGGGTCAATTCTTTACCCAAAGCACGCCCCTTGCGCTATTGAATTTATAGCTACAGACGCTTTTTTGACGAGGGCTAGCACGGTCTATGCTCCAGCAAAGTCAAGGGATGGCTGGCGCAAGCGCTCCGCCTGCAGTGTCTTGTTGCGTACGTCGATGTCGATGCCGATCCACTGGCGGCCCAGCTGCTCGGCGACTTGCGCAGTCGTACCGCTGCCCATGAAGATGTCAAGTACTACGCCACCAGCCGGGGCGCCCGCCAGGATGCATGGCTCGATCAGAGCGCGCGGGAAGGTGGCGAAGTGGGCGCCCCTATAGCTTTCGGTGGGAATGGTCCAGACGCTGCGGCGATTGCGCTCTGTCGGCATGATGGCCATGGCCTCATCAAAGCTGGCGTTGTTCTTGACGCGGCCCCTGTTTCGTTGCTCAGCGTCGGTTCCATGGCCCCAGCCAACTCCGCGCAAACTTGGCCCAATCACTCCACTATCTGGTACGTTGCCCGGGTCCACTTGACGGCGGCCAACTGCTTTCATGTTCCCATTCGTCTTAGCTCCACCGTTGGCGCGCGAGCTACCGATTTGGTTTTGTACATCCTGCGCCAGTCGTGCATGGGTATTGGCGCTTACGGGCTCAAGGATTGCCCCCTGATCAAAGTAGTACTTTTCGGATCTCGAGAGCAGGAATATGTACTCATGCGCCTTAGTGCAGCGGTCGCGCACCGACTCGGGCATGGGGTTCGGCTTTTGCCAAACAATGTCCTGTCGCAGCCACCAGCCAGCGTCCTGCAGCGCGATCGCCAACCGCCAAGGCTGGCCAATAAGGTCTTTGTACTTGAACTCCGGGGTGTTGCCACCGGAGTAGCTGTCACCCATGTTGACCCACATGGTGCCGTCATCGGTCAGCACCTGCCGGCACAGGTCAAACACGCCGACCATGGTTTCCAGAAACTCGCGCAGAGTCGGCTCGCTGCCAATCTCGCAGGCCTTGTCCTGATGACCTGCCGGCAGGTAACTGCGCAGGCCCCAATACGGCGGGCTGGTTACGATCGTCTGCACCTTCACGCCATCGGCGATCATCTGGCGCAACACATCGCGCACGTCACCAAAGTGGCATTTGTTGACCCAGCTTTTCATGCCCGTATCTCCTTAATTTCAATGCCATGCACCGAGGCCATCAGGTGCCGCTTGATGCGGTACTCCGGGGTAACGGCGCCCTTCACGTCGGCCACCACCACGGGGCCGGTCTTGCTGCCCTCGTTCCATCGCATGTCCGCGACGTAGCGCAGGGGTGGCCGATTGCGGCCGGCGATCTTCACGGCTGGGGCCAGCACGTACACCACCTGGCGCTCCAGGTTGAAAATCTCCTTGGCCTTCACGCGGATCAACAGGTGGCACCAGAACCGGTGCTCTGCCTTGCTGTCGAACGTCTCGCCGTCGGCGCCCACAACCTTCTCATTGCGGTACTTCTGCGCCTTGCGTGCCTTGGGGTTGTTGCGGTAGTCCGCCAGCGACTGGGGTAAGCGGATGGGGATCATTCCTTCATCGCTTTCTCAATGACTGGCCCACCGGTGCCGTTGTCGAATTGCATGGCGACCAGTACCGCCTTGTGTGCTGATTCGCCCAGGTGCATCGCGGCCAGGGCGTAGTCACGGCCTGAACCCACCGCCCAAAACTTGTAGTAGGACCGCAGGAACGCACCGCCGGCATGGCGGTAGATGTCACCGGACTGGCGGTCCACCACCAAGAGGTGCGGGTCGTTGGTGTCCTTGACGAAGTTGACGTAGCCGCTGGAGATCAGGTCCTGGATGGTCGTTTCCTGCGTCAGCGTCATCAACCAGCGGGTGATCTGGCCGGACTCCCCTGCCCCGCCGATCATCAATTGCGGGTTGGTCCAAATCTTGTTGGGTGCGTATTCCTTGCAACCCCATGGGTCGGTGGCCAGCGTGTCCGCGACCATGGACTTGCCATCAAACGCAACTGTGGTCATGGCAACACCCCATTGCGCAGCCCATGCTCAATTTCAGACCAGCTCAGCGGCGTTTCGTCCCCGAACGGGGGCCGGACTCCGTATCGGATGCCGGTCCAAGTGGCAGGGGCCCTTTCGCTAGGTCGCGTAAGGCTGTCTCGCTGTGGCCCATCGCCACCCAGTCCGCCAGCACGGCGCGGCGCCTCTTCTGGCATTCCGACACCGCTATGGGCAGCGTGCCCAGGATCTTGATCAACCTCGCACCACAGTGCAGGCATGCCGGGTCGTACATCCGGTACCCGTTGAATTCCCTCGCTATGGCACAGCATGTGCAGCTCCTTTGTCGGCTAGTTTTGCCATCCACTTGTTGCGGTTGGGTGGTGTCGGGGTCGGCGCTGCGCGGACGCGCGCCTTGTACACGGCCCAGGTTTCGATCAGTTGATCCCATGGCGGTATGCCTTTGGTGGCGGCGAGCGCTTCGACGTTCGCCTTCGTGTCGGGGTCATTGGCCGGCGTCGGCGCAGGGCCGGCGTGCTCGGTTTCTACCCACTTCTTCCATCGGGCGAACGTGCGTTTTTCGGGCTTGGGCTTGAAGTGGCTCCAGAAGTTTTCCCAAACCGTTTCGGGGTCCAGGTCCGGGCGTGCATTCAGGACTTCCCTGAATTCATCTGAAATCGGGGGGGGTGGGTCTGAGTTATCCACAGCCTCGCCGGAGTCCGTGCCCTCCCCCCCTGGTTTATGGTTGATTGGTTGATTGGTTGATTGGTTAGTTGGAGCGCCGTGGTAGGCGCGTTGAACGGTCGTTTCAACGCTCGTTGAACGTCCGTTGATCGCATGTTGCTTTGCCGCTGCTCTTTTTGCTGCGGAGGCCTTCCCAGCCTGCGCTCTCTGCGAATTGTTGGCACGATATTTGTCTAGTTCCTCTTCGCAGCGCTCGTGCCACCAGCCCCCAGGCGTCTCGATGAAAAACTCGTTCAACGCTTGGTCAACGGCCGTTGCCTCGTCGTTGGAATGGGCGAGGACCTTGCGACGTATCCACGCTACGTCAAGCGGCAACGGCTTTTCAGTGTCGTAATACAGTTCGATCATGTCGCGGTACACGCTGCGCTCAATGCGCGTCAGGTGTCGCGTCGCACGGTCGAAGTCGCCGATGTGGTGTGGATAGTGCTTCACTGGAATAGTTCTTTCTGGCCCACTACAGGCACGCGCAGCAGCTTCGCCGTGCGCCCGCTGGCCGTCTTGCCACCGTCCAACTCTTCCAGCTGAGCCTTGGCGACCAATGAGTTGCAGCGGCCACACACGGCGCTTTCCTTCCAGCCTAGGCGCTGGGCTATCTGCTCGCGGGTTAGAGCACCTACGCCGGGCCTATGCATAAGCGCCATGACCTCCAATTCCTTTGGCTGCAGGTACTGACCGGGGCTGAAAGCGTGGAAGGTTTGCAGGGATGTATCGGCGACCTGTGTTTTCATGGCTTGGCCTTTTTGAATGCGTAGCGCAGGTACCGCGCGTTGCGGCCTTCGTCGCTGGAACAGTCGATAAGGCCTTGGGCCTTGAGGAAGCGCAGGCCCCAGTCCGCGGCGCGTTTGGTGCAGCCAATGCGCACCATGACCTCGCCAAAGGTGAAGTACCGGCCGGGGAAGGTCTGGAGCATCAAGTAGATGGCCTTTGCCGTGCCATCCTCACGCATGACGCCAGGCGGGCGGGGGTTGTAGCGGGGTATTTCGAGGTTGAGCCCTTGGGGCTTTGTGGCGAGCTGGTGGGCCATCCATGAAATGCTCATATCGTCCTCAGATCGTGCAGAAGTCATGGGCCTTGCGCTTTGCTTCCAAATACGATTGGTGCGCCTCCTCCGGGGTTTTAAAACCTCCTGTCCGCAGAATGCGACCATTGACCTTTACCTGTGACATGAAACGGCCGGTTGCTTTGACCTGGTAGACGCCCAGTAAACCCAATTTGTTGTTGCTCCTCGGAGCTCTGATGTTCTGGTTGTTTTGGCTCTTGTTGGCCAACCGCAAATTGCACAGCCGGTTGTCACTTCGGTTGCCGTTCACATGGTCCACTTCGCTCGCTGGCCATACTCCGCTTGCACAAAGCCAAGCCAGTCGATGAGCAAAATACTGTTTGCCATCAATGCTGATCTTCAAGTACCCATTTCCATTGGCGCTACCAGCGACGTGTCCGGTTTTCATCTTGCAGCGATTGACTCGCCAAGTGAACACGCCACACAGCGCGTCGTAATCCAACAGATCAATGACCCGTTCCCGCGATGGCTTTGTGTCATTCATTCCGACCTCCATCCGGTCGCATCGGATTGACGCCGGCCACGCGGCAAATGACACTTGCCTCATGCAATCGTCGCTTAGACCACTCAGAAAGAATTTCTCGTATGACTTCGGTACGTCCCCGCCCTGTAGCGGAGCAAACGCCATCCAGGACGGACACCTCGCTGGAAGGCACCTCTGCCCTCAGTTCGGTTAAGCCAGTCTTCCCGGATCGGCTTAACATCGTGCCGGTTTCGCCGTTGTTGTCGCTGTCACTCATAGGGGGTATTTCAGTGGTCGATTGGGCTTGGGGTCAATTCGCGCTGGTCGCCTGGGGCGCCGCGTGCTTGTTCTCTGCTGGTGCCCGTGCCAAGGCAATCCCCCTGAACGGTCGGACCGTTTGGGAAATCGCGCAGGCGGCGGTCATCGTTGTTTGCCTGTTTGGTCTACTTACCGAGTGCCGCGGTTGCAGCAACGGCACGACGACCGACGCGGCTTGCTTTGACGGGGGTGCGGGATGCTGACCCCTTGGCGCAGGCTCGGTCCTGCTTGTCAAACCACGCCAGGATGGGCTCGGCAATATCCAGCCGTGGCGACACCTTGCGCAGGTAGATCCGGGATATGGTGGCCTGCGCAACGCCGGTTTCCTTGGCAATGCGCGAGTGGGTACCAGCACTGGCATCCAGTCGGCGCAACAGGTATTGGGTGACAGTTTCTTTTTGCATAGCCGCAAGAATAACCGATTTCGGTTTGTTTAGAAAGCTATTTCGGTTTGTGTATCGTTCAACGGACTAAAAACCCGTATTCGGTTATTCAAATACCCGTGTTTTATTAACCGTTTATGGAATACTCAGCCGCCATGATGGAACTGAAAGACATACTCGCGATCAGGCTGCGCGCCCTCATGGACGCGCGCCCAGAGCTCGACACACAGACCAAGCTGCATAAGCGCACTGGCCTGTCTCAGTCCACCATTCAGCGCGTACTCACACGACAAGTGCACACCGGTCTGGATGTGCTGGAAGCGTTGGCCAAGGCCTTCAAGGTGGACCCGCTATCGCTGATTGCCCCCATCAAGGAAGGTGCCGATGCCGGCGCTGTGGCGCCCAGCACGGACGAAATGATTCTGTTGAAGGAATGGCGCAAGCTGACCGACGACGAGAAACATACCGTAGTTGGGTATATTGGTCTGGTGGTGGCACGCAAAGCCCCTACCCCCGCGGAAAATAATTCCCCAATTGGTCTGAATTCAGTTACAAATATTCCCGCCGCGATGGTCGCGGCAGTGCAGCGGGCGTCGTCACGCGCCCCAGCATCTGACCATGTGAAAACGCTAGGGAAGAAGAATGCAGAAAAGAAGGATCGGGGGACCGCCACTAGGGGCCGTAAGCAGTCTTAGTGTGGGCGTCGTTGGGCCAAATCCGCAACGTGTGGCTGCACTGAAACAGTGGCACATCGACCAGGCGATCAGCGAGGCAAAGCCTGTCGCCATCATCAATATCACGCTCACCGCGGACGGCGAGATATATAGCAAGGCCATCGGCCTTGAGCCAGAGCACGCAAAGGTGATGCTTCCTGCACTTGAGGAAGCCGCGCAGCAACTGCGCGAACAGGTGGGTGATCAAGAGCCCCAGGCATTCCCCCTTCGCAAACACACGCATGGCGGTCACGAACCTATGCGGCGTAAGCGTGAATTCATTCTCAAGCACGGCTGCGTTTGCCAAAATTGTGATGATCCTTTTGCGCCGGAGGAACTGTTCCTATTTGACTTCCGTTCCCCAGTGCCCGGAGCGCAGAAGCGCACTCTACTCTGTGGTCCTTGCCACCTGTCGGCGTCTGCCACACAGGCAATCATGCCCGCGGGCACAAGACTGCAACTCGTCTGACCTATCTGTGTCGTGGGTTGCTTTTTTGCGACCCTTAAAAAATTTCACACAAATATCCGTTTTCGGTTAATAATGAATCCATATTAGGAATTAACGAAAGGGGCTAGAGGATGGATGCTCAAATGTCAAACGAAGATGTAGCACGCTGGTTTCAAAGGGATGCGGAGTTCTGCTACTCCATGGTTAACAGGTACACACAAAACCGCGCCACAGAATTTATTGCAATAAGAACTCAGGAAGCTGCGGCTCGCAGTGCAGCGATGGCACGGCAAATTCAGGGCATCGAGGGGCTGGCATGCTGACCCCCCAATCCCTGCTGCCCATCCACCAAGAACTGGTCATCGACCTGTTTGCCGGCGGTGGTGGCGCCAGCACTGGCATCGAGCAGGCCATTGGTCGCTCGGTGGACATCGCCATAAAGGTAACACGGTGACGATCAAACACGTCGTTTCAGTGAGTGGTGGCAAGGACAGCCTTGCCACCCTGCTGATTGCCATCGCCCGTTTTGGCTTGGCCAACATCATCGCCATATTCTGTGACACCGGTAACGAGCACGAACTGACATACGAGTATCTGAGTTACTTGGAGCGGCGCCTGGGCCTAAGGATCGTCCGGTTAAAGGCTGACTTCACTGAACAGATCGCGCGTAAACGCGTGTTTGTGGCCTGCGACCAGCGCACTCGCCGTGAATATGAGACTGTTCCTGTGTTCGAGGCTGATGGAGTTACCCCGGTACCGAAGCGAGACGGCCGCGGCCAAATCGTGGTCAATAAAAAGGGCAAGCCCATACAGAAGACTGTCAAAGTTGGAGGTGGCCGCAAGGTTCGCTGGTCAAACAAGGCCAAGCGCCGCGCGCTATCGGTGCTGTACCCAAGCGGCAATATCTTTTTGGACCTTTGCTTGTGGAAGGGCAGATTCCCCAGCCGCAAGGCCCAGTTTTGTACCGAGGAACTGAAACGCAACATGGCCGTCGAGTTCCAAATGGAGCTGATGGACCAAGGCCATACCGTTGTGAGCTGGCAGGGTGTTCGCCGCGACGAGTCGCACAACCGGCGTGATGCTCTGAAATTCGAGCGAGTTGCGCCGAAGCTGTACATCTACCGGCCCATCGTTGAATGGACCGCCATGGAGGCGATTGCTTTTGCGACCCTGAACGAGATTCTTGCCAACCCGCTTTATTCCATGGGCATGGGCCGGGTTGGGTGTTTCCCCTGCATCAATGCCGGTAAAGACGAACTGCGCGAAATGGCAGCACGCTTCCCACCCCATATGCATCGCATCGGAGACTGGGAACTACTGGTGGGTATGGCTAGCAAGCGAGGGTTTAGCACCTTCTTTGCCGAAAGTAACAAAGCCAAGGACCGCCGAGAGATATTCGCCGAGCTGAACATCTGGAGCCGGATCGAATGGGCCAAAACCACTCGTGGCGGCAAGCAGTACAGCCTATTGAATGACTTGGAAGATGTTGATGCCTGCTCATCTTCATATGCCCTTTGTGAGTGAGAAATCAATGACATATCGATACAAAACCATCAAACTAAACGGCAAAACCAAGCTCCTGCATCGGCACATTGCTGAGCAAAAGCTTGGGCGCCCTCTCACTGCGAGTGAGCATGTCCACCACGATAATGAGCAGCGACTCGACAACCGGCCGGGCAACCTTGAAGTGCTGTCAGCAGATGCGCACCGTCAGCACCACGCAGACGAGCGCCTGGTCTACCCGCGCAGCAAGGAATGCGAGGTGTGCAAAACCACCTTCACGCCCCACGCAACCAAGCGCAAGCGGCAAAAGACTTGCTCAAAAGACTGTGCTGACAAGCTCCGCGGCATCACTGAGCAGGCCACGAAGTCGCAACGCCCACCCATGGCCCGCGCCTATGTCGCGGCCAATTACCACGAATCCCAACGCCAACAGGAAGCAGCATGACAAATCCCAACACCACCACCATGAACACCCGTGACCTGGAGCGCGCCGCCGTCGCCATGGTCCGCGGTGGCCACCAGTTCAAGGTTACCAACGGTATCGTGATCGCCGATGAACCGGTGACACCCGGCGATCAGAGCGCATTTCAACCCAAAGAACTGCGCACCCTGCACGCAGTCCGTCGGTATCTGGAGGTGCGGGCGTGACCTACCCAGTCGCCCATCTACCCGGGCCCTGGCTTCACATCGGCCAGGGTGACATCATCTGCGGCCAGGCGCCCGACACCCACGACGTGGCGACCGTGTACCTGCGCGAAGACGGGACCATGGAAGGGAACGCGGCGCTTATCACCGCAGCGCCCGACCTGCTGGAAGCTTTGAAGGACTTGCTGATGGACTACGGGTCGATCAGCCCTGACTTCAGATTGATGGACAAGGCCCGCGCCGCCATCACCAAAGCCACGACCATCAATAACCGTTAACGGATATTTAGGAGGATTTATGCCCAAAGACACAAGCCCGACCCAGCCCACGGCACCGGTCCAGGACTGGCAACTTCAAGAGGACCTGCGGCCATACGACTGGCAGGACAAGCTGGTAATCGGCGGCTGTTTGCTCAGTTGCGTGGTGTGCGCCTTCCTGCTGTGGTTGCCGGTATGAAAGCCGGTGAAGTCGAGCAGTGGCTGCGGACCGCGGCCGTGCGCGTGGTGCTGCTGGTAGTCGCTGCGTTCTGCCTGGGCTACCTGTCATGAGTTTGCGCGGCGCCTGGCTGGTTGTGGTCGCTGTGCTTCTGCTTTGGCCCTTCTGGGCCTGGTACGAACTGCGCAAAGCGCGCCGGGCGCTGCGTCGTCACTTCTGCAAGGTGGTGGTGTGGGCAAGGGCATGAAGCTGCGCGAAGTGCCGGTGGGCCAGCGCTTCATGCTGATGCGAACCAGACAGGTATTCGTGCGGGTTGAGGGCTACCACCAGCCGTGCCTAGCGACAAAGTATTTCGGCCACCCGCTGGTGATGCGGGAGTCGGACAACAAGTTAACGAGCCTTCACCACTCTTGTTTGGTGAAACCAATTTTTAGGTACAGGGAACCGACACCATGAGCGCAAATTCAGCTATCGAGTGGACCGACCACACATTTAACCCCTGGTGGGGATGCCAGAAGGTCGGCCCTGGCTGCGACCACTGCTATGCCGAAAACCTGGACAAGCGCACCGGTGGTCAGCACTGGGGGCCAGGCGCCGAGCGCCGCCGCACCAGCGTCAAAAACTGGGGCGACCCGGAGCGCTGGAACAAGCAGGAATTCTGGGTATGCGAAGAGTGTGGGCAGCGCGGAACCGACAAGGATCTGGCAAAAACCAAAGGCCAGCCCTGCCACCACGAAATGACGGCACCAGTCCGCCAGCGCGTGTTTTGCGCCAGCATGGCCGATGTGTTCGACAACGCGGTTGATCCGCAGTGGCGCATGGATCTTTTCAGTCTGATCGCGGAAACCCCAAACCTCGATTGGCTGATCCTGACCAAGCGCATTGGCAATGCCAAAGGAATGATCCAACAAGCCCTTGGCGACATTACGCGCATACCACTGCCGGTGAACCCCTGGCCATGGCCCAACGTGTGGATCGGGGCCACCATCGTCAACCAAGAGGAAGCCGACCGCGACATCCCTAAGCTGCTGGCCGTGCCTGCCGCCAAACGCTTCCTGAGCATGGAGCCGCTGCTGGGTCCGGTGGACCTGCGCTACATCGACATAAACGGCGACTGCGAGATATACCCCCTAAAGGGGACTACCGATTGTGTAGACGGCGATTTTGAACCCGCACCCGACCTCCCGGCACTCGACTGGGTGATTGCCGGCGGCGAGAGCGGCTCAGGCGCCCGGCCTATGAGCCCGCGATGGGCTAGAGACCTGCGCGACCAATGTCAGGATGCAGGAGTTCCCTTCCTGTTCAAACAGTGGGGTGACTGGATACCAATGCTCGGTCAAGTGGAGGGCGTCCCAGTACGAGAGAAAGTGACGACGCCAGACGGCTGGGTAATGGGTCACGCCGGCAAGAAAGCCGCCGGCCGCATGCTGGACGGCCGCACTTGGGACGGGTACCCATCATGAGCGACCGTTCAACCGCACCCGAGGTGCGCAATCCTGTCCTTGCGGTACCTGGCGCGGAAGCGCTGCGCAACCTGGCGCCGGAGTCCAAGGCCGCATTGCGCGCGGTGCTGCTGGGCATGCGTGCCGACGCCCAGGCCAAAGCAGAGAAGTGCTGGCGCACACACAAGGCGCCCATGGCCCTGTACTGGAAGGTGTTGGCCGTGTACACCGGCCACATTGCCCGCCTGTTGCGCCCGGAGGCATCATGAACTGCAATTGCATGACGAGGTGCCGCATGTCCCTGGTGGTCGAGATCGGCGGACGCGAGTACCCATCGGCTACCCACTTTCCAGACTGCAGCCTTTACAAGCCGGAGGAGTTCACCGTTCTTGAGCATGACGGTACGCGCTGCATCATGGAGCCGCACGAAGCCGCCGCAATCGTTGCCGAGTCACCGGGTGAATACACCATCAGCCCCGTGATGCTGACCCGCGACCAGTTCGACGCAATGCCAGAGTTTAAGGGGTTCTGATCATGAGCAACCCCTGCATCATTCTCGAAATCAGCGGCATCGACGGGTGGTCTGGCACCTTCCCGGGAGGCAAGCGCATACCGGAGGACAACCGGTCCACTACGGTGCAGCCCAGCCGAGAAATCGCGGAAGAAGAAGCCAAGCGTCTGGCGAGCCAGTGGCCTGGCAAGCACTTCGCCGTTTTTGAGGCGGCAGTGCTGGCCAAGTCAGTGGAGGTCCCGTCCCATGTAACGGTGTCCGGGAAGGTCTGGGCCACTCGCCGCCAGGCCGTGCTGATGGCTATTGACGACGACGAATGCCCATTTTGATCAACACAACACAGGAGTTCCAACCATGAAATACACCTACGCAATCCTCGCCGCCCTGGCGGTATTCATCGCCATAGCCTATTTCCGCAATCGGAAGGCCAAGGGCCACGACATCGAGGTGCCGCCGCCCCACGAACTGCGCAAGGACCTGCTGTATGGCTACTACGCCTGTGAGACAGGCCAGGTGGCCGAGGTTATCGGCCACACCAACCTGCATTGGGAGGCTCAGTTTCACGGTGTTGCTCAGGCGGCTGACGACATCCTGGCAATGGCCCGGCCCACGGTGCTGGACGTGATGCCGCAACTGTTCGAGAAGATCGCCGACCACGGGCGCAACTTTGCACTGAGGGGCGACCGTGAGGCCTTGCTGGTCAGCCTGTTTGACTACCTGCGGCTGCGGGGCGCCCTGCCCTTCGTGGAGGTGCTGGTGCCACTGGACGAACCCAACACCAATGCATTCTCCATCGAGCACCTGGACGAGGCTTGCAGGACGCTGCGCCAAGTGACAGCGCGTTACCAGGAAATTGCCGGCGTGAAACTGGGTTGCATCTACGCGGCCAAGCCGGAGCCCTTCATCTGCATTGGGCAATTCGACTGGGTGGGTGTCGATGACTACGACGTGAAGAGCAGCATCCTGCACGGGTCGTATCAGGCACTGCTGCACGCGAAGCGGCCGGATGCGCGGACCATCCTGCTGCCAGGTGGTGCGTTCGGGCAGGACCCCACTCCGTTCATGAACTTCGCCCACTCCAATCATGAGGTGGCCGCCGTGGTGCCGTTCTGCTGGTTCGGGCCACGGGAGCCCGCCGACAAGTGGGTGGGAATTGGCGCCGGGCCGCTGCGGGGTGCGTATGAAGCGGCCGGGCGTTCGGTGATTGGGGGTGCGTGATGTCACAGGAACTTAAACAGGCTTTGCAGGACAACACACTGACCACGGAACAGCGCGCCACCCTGTACACCATTGTGGAGGCCCACCAAAATCTGGAGACGGCCCCCAAGGGGGCGTGCGCCTGCCGCTTCGATGGGGATGTGAACACGGAGCAGTGCAAGCTGCACGGCGCGTGGGCCGATACGCTACACGAACAGGCTGAATACCGCCGCGAGCGCGATGCGGCGCAAACGCGTGTGGCTGAGTTGGAAAAACAGGCGATCTGCCCGGGTGTCATGCGCTGCGCCAAGTGTAAATTTCAGCTTATCCGTACAAACCTCTACGTTGCCTCCGGAACCGTGGGCGCGGGCAACAACGAGACAGAACCATGCCCCAATGGGTGCGGACCACTGTGGCCTGTCACTTGGAAGGAATACGGCGAGCAACACTGCGAGGCCGCGGAGCGCTTCTTTGATGAATTACAGGCGGCGAAGGCCGAGCGCGATGCCGCCTGGAAGCCGGGCCCCATGGAAGTGCAGCCTGTGTCTGAGGGCGTGATGTTTGCCCAGGCCATCCACTACCCCGAGTGCTGGGACACCGCGGCATACCCCACACTGGCATCGGCGCTCACCGAGGTCTATGCATGGGGCAATTGCAGCGTGCATGCTGAGCCATTCCAGAGCCGCGTTGCCCCCTGGATGCTTGAGTGTTTTGGCGAAATGATCGCAGGCAACAAGGAAGAACGGAATCACCGATTCCTTGAAGAAGCCTTGGAGCTGGTGCAGGCGTGCGGCTGCTCTCAAAGCGAGGCGCACCAACTGGTTGACTACGTGTTTGGCCGCCCTATTGGGGAGCCTTCGCAAGAGGTCGGCGGTGTGATGGTTACGTTGGCAGCACTGTGCCTTGCCAACGAGCTGAATATGCACACTGCGGCCGAAACCGAGCTGGCGCGCATCTGGACGAAAGTGGAGGCCATTCGTGCCAAACAGGCCGCGAAGCCCAAGCATTCACCACTACCGATGAAGCAGCCAAGCCAAGCGCTGGAGCTGAGCGAAGAACAGGCTCTAGCGGCTTTCCCGCACCTTTATTCGATGGCGTTCGGCATTCTTCCAGACTGGCAAAAACGGGATTTGCTTGACGGGATCAAGGCTGCATTTATCGCAGCCATCAATGCAAAGGTCGCCAAATGAGCCGCCGTTACGGACGCAACCAGCGCCGCAGGGCGCGCGAGGCACTGGAGGTAAGCACCACCCACAACGTGATGTTGCGAGAGGTGGTTAAGGGCCAGCAGGACACTTTGTCGTCGCAGCGCACTGAGATTGCGGAGCTGCGCGACGTGCTGACGCGAGCGAAGGAGCTGGCCGGCCATATGTCGATCCTGTTTCCAGCCACGGAAACCATAGAAATGCACTGTAAGAGCACCGACAACCAACCGGTGACGACCTGGGCGGATCCAAACCCAACGCCGTACATGGTCGTGTCGGCGCTTGATACCGCGCAGCCTCCGCGCCTCTACCTCGTGCAACTCGAAACCTTGATGACACGGATTGACCGCGACCCCTTTTCGCGTGCCATGCATGCCCATGTGAAATTCGCCGACGGTGTGTGGAAGTACGGCATCAGCAAAGACGGTTGGGACGTGATGAATCAGCGGCAGCGCGAGCTGTATTTGCGGCGAGAACTGCCCAAGCTATTCGTCCAGCACATCGCCCGGCACGACCTGGGCGGATCGCTTCGTTAATTTATTTGCGCACAACTACCCGAATACGGTTTACATGCTATCCGTTTTCGGGTATTCTTTGCACAGGTCAGAAATTAATTAGGAGGTCAGCGTGGCAAATCCAGTTATTCAAATCGAAGTGCGCAGCGTGTACGGCGTGATCCAGTCCTACCCCGCCAACGAACCAGCCCGTGTGCTGGCTCAGATCGCCGGCACCAAAACCCTCAAGCGTGAAACCCTCGACCTGGCAAAGCGCCTGGGTCTGACGGTTGAACAGTTGCCACAGGATGTGTTTTGCGCGGTGGCAGCATGATCGCCCGGCTGTCTGTGTTCGTCCCTTTGAAGTGCGGCGTCACCGCGATGCACACCTTCACAGTGGAGGCAAACCAGCCCCTGGAGTGGTTCAAGGCCAACGCTGACGAACTGGCCAGCAAGTGCGTGAAGGGTGCCCCGTACATCGCGCTGAACGTGGAGGCTGTATGAAGGTCTTCACCATCAACGGCCTGGCTATCCCGCAGATTCGCCGGGAAGCGTGCTACCGGCTGGTTCAGTTTGGCAAGGGCCAGCCCATCACTTGCCAGTGCAGCGCTTGCGCTGCGCGCAACCAAACCCCAGAGCAGGCCCAGCAGTCTGTCGCAATGGCAATAGACACCGCTATGCACCAGTGCAAGCGCGTTGATAGCTATCAAAAGCGTAGCGATGCGCGGGCCCTGCGCCTGCAAATTGAGGCCAACCCCCGGCAGGCTGGCTATTTCTAACATGAGCGCCCGCATCCAAATTGAAGGGCTTCGCTTTGGCAATCTGCTTGCCATTTCGAAGGCCGAAAGCAGAGGAAAAGCAACTGTCTATTCCTGCAAGTGTGATTGCGGGAACGCAGTCGATGTTCGATCTGTATCACTACGCAACGGAGATACGCAGTCTTGCGGTTGCAGGCGCCAAGAAAACATGCGCCAGGCCAAGACAACGCACGGCATGTATGGCTCTCCTACTTATCGCAGTTGGAGGGCAATGATTATTCGCTGCACAGACAGCGGTCACCGCCAGTTCAAGGACTACGGCGGTCGAGGAATAACGATTTGCCCACAGTGGATTGAATCGTTTGAAAGTTTCTTTTCCGACCTTGGCGCGCGGCCACCAGGCAAGACGCTGGACAGAAAAGAAACGAATGGCAACTACGAACCAGGCAACTGTAAGTGGTCAACCCCAACCGAGCAGAACGCCAACAAGCGCAAGAAATTACAACCAACTTGAAAGTTACCCATGACAGAACCAACCAACCAACATGCACTCTCCGCTCAGAGCGCAAATAACTCACCGGTAATTGCAGGCTTCTTTGACCTCGAAGGTTTCGAGCTACTGCAGCGCGTAGCCAAGGCGTTTGCCAGTAGCGAACTGGTGCCAAAGCAGTACCAAGGAAATCTTGCAAATTGCATGATCGCAATGGACATGGCGCAGCGCATGCGCGCAAACCCCCTGCTCGTAATGCAGAACCTCTACATGGTTCACGGACAGCCGGGCTGGTCTGCCAAGTTTCTGATTGCCACTATCAATTCATGCGGTCGGTTTTCGAGCCTGCGCTATGAGTGGACCGGAAAGCCTGGCGCAGACGACTACGGTTGCCGCGCATGGGCAATTGAGCGTGAAACCGGCCAGCGTCTTGATGGAATCTTTGTCACCTGGAAGATGGTTAAGGCGGAAGGCTGGAGCAGCAAAAACGGCAGCAAGTGGCTGACGATGGCTGACCAGATGTTTATCTACCGGTCAGCATCGTTCTGGCAGCGTGGCTATGCGCCTGAGCTTGGAATGGGCTTGCCAACGGCGGAAGAGTTGCACGACATCACCGACTTGGAAGCCCGACCAGATGGGGTCTATGCTGTTCCAGTTGCCACAGCAGCACCAGCTGCCCCCATGTCCAAGTCGGAAGCCAAGGCAGCGGCCGCAGCATCAACCACCGATGCGGGCGCGAATGTCGAGGACGCCGCAGTCAAGACAGAAACCGCCGCCACACCCGCGACAGACCCGGCGCCCAAGGCCACCGCCGCCAGCAAGGCCGACCCAGCGACCGGCGAGATTGCCAGCATCAGCCCCAACCAGGTGAAGTACCTGGAAACCAAGATCAAGGCAATCGAATTGCCCGAGGCAGCGGTTGAGTCGATGCTGATGCGTATTGGCGCGGCAGCGCTCAAAGACCTGACCGCCGAGCAGTTCGACACCATGAAGGCCGAGCTGTTGGCCGCGGGCGCCTAAGCATGAAGACCTGCAGCGTCCCTGATTGCGATAAGCCATCGAGTGGCCGGGGCATGTGCCAAATGCACTACCGCCGCGTGATGGTCCACGGAAGTCATGAAATCAACCTGAATGCACCGACCGACATAGCAATAAGGTTTTGGTCAAAAGTCAACAAGACCACTGGTTGTTGGCTGTGGTTCGGTGGTGCTGATGAGCACGGATATGGACGCATCGGCACAGGCTCAAAAACGGATAAATCAAGGAAAACCATTCTTGCCCACCGGTATTCGTGGGAATTGGCGAAGGGAGAAATACCGAATGGGCTATTTGTCTTGCACAAGTGCGATACCCCCGCTTGCGTCAACCCTGATCACTTGTTCCTTGGAACACAACGTGCCAACGTCGATGACATGGTGCAAAAGGATCGTCACCAGAAGGGCGAAACAAACGGTCGCGCCGTCTTGACCGAGGTGGAAGTGACGGCAATCAAGCGGGAAATATCCACTGGCGAAACCAAGCTGTCCATAGCTAGGCGCCACAACGTCTCTCGCTCATTGGTGTCCCTGATTTCTTCAGGAAAGAGGTGGTCGCATGTTGGACTTTGAGCCGATTTCACACACCTATCGACTGAATGGCATTGTCATTCCTTCGGTTACGACTGTCCTCAAGCAGCTGTATTCCTTCGAGGGGATACCTGTTGCGGTCTTGAATGCCAAGGCCGCACTGGGCACGGCGGTGCACCGGGCGTGCGAACTGCTGGACAACGACGACCTGGACGAGGAATCCGAAGCCGGCCGCGCGGGGCTTGTGCCTATCGCGGGTTACCTGGCCGGATACAAGCGCTTTAAGGCTGACAAGAAAGTCAAGATTCTTGCCAACGAGCAGCGCCTGTTCCACCCGGTCCACCGGTACGCCGGCACCATCGATCGCAGCTATGCCATCGCTGGCAATGTCTGGGACATCGACCTGAAAAGCACGGTGTCCATGAGCCCAATCGTGGGCCTGCAAACCGCTGCCTACACCGAAATGTTCCGCGCCAACGGGCGCACCCAGCCCGCACGCCGCGGGGCCCTGCAGCTCTTCCCGGACGGTGACTACAAGCTGCACGAGTTTTCCGACCCCGCCGATTTTTCCGTTTTTCTATCCCTGCTGACTGTTCAGCGTTTCAAGGAGCGTCATTCACTATGAACACCGATACCGCAACACCGGATGCACCCAGCGTGCTGACCGAAGTCAAGGCCCTGGCGCTGCCAGACATGGCCGTCACCGTGCGCACCGCCGACGCCTCGCTGCGCATGGCCAAGGCGTTTGTCATCACCAACGATGACGATTACAAACTGGCCGGCGAAGAGTTGGCGTCGGTTAAGGGCCGCATCAACCGGTTGGAAGCGCTGCGCACCAGCATTACCGGCCCCATGAACAAGGCCTTGAAGGCAGTCAATGCCATGTTTTCCGGCCCGATGACCGTGCTGGAGTCGGCCGAGGAAGTTATCAAGGGCTCGATGCTGACCTACTACCAGGAGCAGGAGCGCAAAGCCGCCGAAGCTCGCCGCGTGGCCGAGCAGGCAGCGGAAGCAGAGCGCCAGCGCCTGGCGGAGGAAGCCCGCAAGGTCGAGCAGGCCGCAGCCGCGGAGCGCAAGCGCATTGCCGACGCAGCCGCCGCACAGGCCGCAGCCGCCAAGGCCGAGCAGGACCGTCTTGCCCAGGAGGCTGCTGCTGCAGTCGCCGCCGGCAACCAGGCCGCGGCAGAGGAAGCCGAACGTGCCGCCGCTGCATCCCGCCTGCAGGCCGATCTGGACGCCCAGCAGGCCCAACAACGCGACCAGGAGGCCATGACACGGGCCAACGAGTCCGCCGCAGCCCTGCACACGCAATTGGCCGTCACCAGCGCACCAGTTGTCCACGTAGAAGCGCCCAAGGCCTCGGGCAATTCGGTGAAGGTCACGGTCGATTTTGAGGTGTCCAGCCTGTTGTCGCTGGTCCAGCACGTCGCCGCAAACCCCGCGCTGATCAACCTGCTGGGCGTCGATACCGTGAAGCTGCGCGCCTATGTGCGCGGCCTGGGCCTGAACACCAACCTGCCCGGCGTGCGCGTGTTCAACAAGCACGGCATGTCATCCAAAGCCGCGTAACCCGTTTCGGGGGAAAACCGATGCTGGGTTTGTGCAGGCGGTAAAGCCATTCAAGCCACCAGCTCAGCAAGTACCCCACCACTTCACCACCACCAACCAGGAGCACACCATGACCAAGACCTTTCCAGCCCCTCAAGCGCACTCGACCGAGAAGCGCCCCCACATCGCCCTGAACGACGTGAAGTCGTCGCAGGTCAAGAGCGTGGGCCACGACGCCGCTACCAACACCCTGGCCGTGCAGTTTGCGCGCGGCGCCGGTGCCGTTTACCACTATCCCAACGTGACGCAGAAGCAATACGAGGAATTCATTGGCGCCAAGTCCATCGGCACGCACTTCGGCAAGCACATCAAGCCCCTGGCTTTCACGAAGTACCCCGCTCCGGTCGCGCCCAAGGCGCCGACAGGCAAGGCCGCGTAAGAGATCACCACTCACCAAGGATTCGCATGTTCAAGAACGCTGCAATCTATCGCATCCTCTCCATGCCCCAAGACCTGGGTGCAGTGGAGCGCGCGCTGGAAGTCGCCCAGTTTGTGCCCTGCGGTGCAAGTCAGGAAAAGTCGGTGGGCTGGGTGCCGCTACGTGGGAACGAGCACGACGCGCTGGTGGAATCCGTCGCCGGCCAGTGGTTACTCAAACTCAAGGTTGAAACCAAGGCAGTGCCGCCTGATGTCGTCAAACGCAAGGTTGCCGAACAGGTCGAGCAGATGGAAGCCCAGACCGGTCGCAAGCCTGGCAAAAAGGAAATGCGCGAAATCACTCAAGACGCGCGCCTGGCCCTGCTGCCCATGGCCTTTACCAAGATCGCCACCACCCTGGTGTGGATCGACAAGAAGGCCCGCCTTCTGGTGATCGACAGCGGGAGCCAAAGCCGCATTGATGAAGTCGTCACTTGGCTGGTGAAGGCGCTGGAAGGGCTGAACTTGCAGTTGGTCCAAACAAATACCTCGCCAGCATCTGCGATGGCGGGCTGGTTAGCCACCAAGGACGCGCCTCCAGACTTCACGGTGGACCGCGAGTGTGAGCTGAAAGCCTCCGACGAATCCAAGGCGGTTGTGAAGTACGGCCGGCATGCCTTGGACATTGACGAGGTGGCCCAGCACATCGCCCAAGGCAAGATACCCACCAGGTTGGCCCTGACGTACAGCGACCGGGTGTCTTTCGTGCTGACCGACGGCGGCTTACTCAAGAAGATCGCATTTTTGGATGCGGTTGTCTCTGACCATGCCGAGGAAGAACACGCCGACAACTTCGACGGCGATGCGGCGATCACCACTGGAGAGCTAGGCAAGCTGTTCCCGGCCTTGTTCGCGGTCCTTGGTGGCGAAATGATTACCCAGCCACAGGCCGGCAGCGGTGATGCAGCATCATCCGGCGAAGCGCCAGACCCTATGTACGCTGATGCTGTGGCTATCGTCCGCACCCAGAAGAAGGCCAGCATTTCCTTGGTGCAGCGGTATTTGAAGATCGGCTACAACCGCGCGGCTCGGATGCTGGAAGCCATGGAAAAGTCGGGCGTTGTTTCCCCAATGGGAAGCGACGGACAGCGCAAAATCCTCGCGGAGGCTTGACCATGGCAAGCCTCACCACCATGGTCAAGCAGTTAAACGGCCTTGTCGGCACCAAGGACGTTACTGCTTGGGAAAACACCTTCCTGACCAGCATCATGCTGACCACCAAGGAAGGTGACAACACCACCGTCTTGACAGAAAAACAAATCGAAGTTGTCGAGCGTATCCACCAAAAACACTTTGCGAATTAGAACAATCATGGCAACTGCAATCCGACCCTACATCGTGACCGATACGGCCACGAAAACCCCGCGCCTGGTGCGCGCCACCAGCCAGGCCCAGGCCCGCAACTTTGTCGCGCACGACCGCTACACCGTCCAGGCAGCGAGCGCCAACGAAGTCATCAACATGATGGAGCTGGGCGTCAAAGCCGAGGACGCCACCGAAGACAAGGCGGTCTAACCATGATGGCTGAACTGTGCCGCATCGGGCGTGACGCTGAACTGCGATACGCTGGAAACGGCGAACCTGTTATCAATCTGAGCCTTGCCTACAACTACGGCCGCAAGGGTGGCCCAGACGAACGCCAACCCACCCAGTGGGTTGAGGCAGGTCTGTGGGGCAAGCGCGCCGAGGCCCTGGCCCAGTACCTCAAAAAGGGCAAGGAGGTGTTCGTCACCCTGGAGGATGTGCACATCGAGACCTTCAACAAGGGCGATGGGTCAGCGGGTCACAAGCTGACGGGGCGAATCCAGGACATCCGGTTTACCCACGGCGATGGCCAGCGTGACCAGCCCCAGCAGGCCGCGCCAGCATCGCGCGCAGCGTCAGCGGCACGCCAGCCGGTCGCGTCTAAGCCAGCTCCACCCCCGAGCAGTGGGTTTGATGATATGTCAGATGACATACCGTTCTAGATAATGACGCTATCAAATGTATAGCTGCCTACGCACATTCCACGAGGGCTAGCGCCCATTTTTAAGAAACCCACTTTTCAATATCTGATCACCATGGAAAATGACAATAAACAGGAATACACCGGCACGCCCGAGGAAGTCGGCGGGCAATTGCTGGCCGATGCGCTGGGCCCGACGATTCAGGCAATCGCAAACGGTGATGCCACGCAAGAGCAGCTGGCCAGGATGTTCTCCGGCATGGTTGCCGTCCTGGGCGGCATGATTGCTGAAAACTTCGGTGAAGACACCGCTATCGACATGCTGCGCGGAACGGCTGACAAGCTGTTTATGCCACCTCTCACACCCATCCAATGAGATATTGCCCACTCTGCAATTGCAAGCGCCCGACCGGGGCTGGTTGGTTCCTTCGCCGGGTGTTTGGGCTGCGCACGTGGGTTTGCCAGTTGCACAAGGAATAGACATGGCCGACCTGTCCGACGACAAAATAGACAACATCTGCGAGGGCCTGACCCAGAACGCGGCCAAGGTGCGGTTTCTGCGTCGTATGGGGCTGGAGGTCAGGCGCAAGCCCAACGGCAAGCCCCTTGTGAACAGCGCCCACTATGACGCTGTGACCAGCGCCCAAAAGGGCCAGATCACCGCTGGACCGGCTGCAAACTCCAGCATGGCCGGTCCACGGTGGAAAGTCGCCGCATGAGCCGGACACGTGACCGCCAGAGCAACATGGGCCTGTTGCCGCGCATGGAAGCCGTGGCGCGCAAGAACGGGTTCACATACCGCTACCACCCTGCCGGCGGCAAGCCCATCAACCTCGGGCGCGACAAGGATTTGGCCATCCGCGCCGTGCTGGACCTGAACGGCGACGGCAGCGACCGCGGCACCATTGATGAACTGTGGCGGTTGTACAGCGGCGAGCAGTCCCGGGCGTGGCAAGACCTGGCCCAGGCCTCTCGTGACGACTACACCCAGTCCAGCAAGCAGCTCCTGCCCATTTTCGGGAAGATGGCGCCCAGCCAGGTGAAGCCCACCCATATTGCCCGCTATTTGCGCGTGGAGCGCGCGACAGCCCCAGTGCGCGCCAACAGAGAATTTGCCCTGCTGTCCAACCTGATGAACCTCGCTTGCGAACGCGGCGAGCTCGACGCCAACCCCTGCAAGCAAGTACGCCGCAACAAGGAGCGGCCACGCAAGAATGCACCCGCTATCGAAACACTAGCAACATTTCTAGAATGGGCGTGGGCTAGCAAGGGGCAGGCCCCTATTCTGGCGGGCATGGCAGAGTTTGCCAGCATCGCTGGGAATCGGGGCGTTGAATTCCGTGAATTGACATGGCCCCAGGTCAGCGGCACTGAGCTGCGCCTGATGCGCGCCAAGCAGCGTGCCGGCAACGAGGTTATCGAGGTGATACCGATGTCTGCACCGCTAAAAGATTTGTTTCAGCGCATGCGAGCGTTGGCAAAAGACGACAGGCACGGGTGGGTTTTCCCAAATGCCGACGGCAATGCGTACACGGCGCAGGCCCACAAACTAGGTTGGGCCAGGCTCAAGACCAAGGCACGTGCAGCGGGGAAGCTGGCCGACAACTTTACTTTCCACGACCTGCGCAGCTATTACGTGACGCAGTACAAATCGAAGTTTGGGAATTTTCCGGAGATTCACGCAGACCCGGGGACCACGGCCCGGATCTACGACAGCTCGAAAGAGATAACCAGGAAGACCCTGTGAAGCGCGATTTGCCAAAACACCTCTACCTTGACAAGACCAGTTACAGGACCAAGCTGCCGGACGGTCGTAGGATCAATCTCGGCACCAACAGGGAAGAGGCAATTCGTAAGTTGTACACACTCATGAGCCATCCAACCACGGACTTTCAGGCATCTGAATCCGAGATACTGGAAATGTGGAAGCGGCACAAAAAAGGTGCGCGCCAGAGAGGGCTTGAATTTGCAATCGAGGTCGAAGAATTACGGTCGATCTTGTTGGATCAAAACCACGTCTGCGCCATCACTCAATTGCCGTTCCGATACGACAAACCCACCGGGCTTCGCATCAAACCATGGGCGCCCAGCATTGATCGAATTGTTGGGGCCAAAGGCTACGTGTCGGGCAACGTTCGCATAGTCTGCGCGTTCGTCAATGTTGCCATGAACGGGTTCGGGGAAGAGTTTTTTGGAAAGGTTCTTGAGCCGCTGATTGAGGCCAAAATCAAGGCCCGCATGTGGGCCGTTGGCGCGAATCATATTCCTTTAAAGGAATTTACGGCTATACAAAAACACAGTGCGCTATCAACTTTGTAGCTGATAGAGCACTGTTTATGCGGATATTTTGGGGTGGCTGATGGGGCTCGAACCCACGACAACAGGAATCACAATCCTGGACTCTACCAACTGAGCTACAGCCACCGCGAGCCTGAGATTATAGCCGCTATTTTGGCTTATTCTGCGCCCAGTGTTTGCGCCATACCAGTGGATGCTGGGCGCGGCGCCTTGATGGCCACCTTGAAACGCTGGCTTAGCATCTTGTAATAAGCCTTGTTCTCGGCACTGGCCAACCACTGCGCGTACTGTTTACGCTCCTGCTCGGCGGTTGTTGGTGCTGGGGTGTTGCGCGGCAACACCTTGTTCACCCGCGCGACCACGTAGCCTTGGGCACCCAGGTCAACGCCGACCCATGCGGGCAACTTGGCGGTGTCGGCCTGCAACACGGCGTCCAGCACAGGGCCTGGAACCACTTGCTTGCCGTCTCGGGAGATGGTGAGCGCCGCTGGCAAGCTGTCGGGTGCGGATGTCTTCCAGGCCGCAAGCTTCTCAATCCCGTCCTTGACCGCCAACTCAGCAGCCTGCTTGGCAACCAAGCGCTCCTTGACCAGGGCACGCACATCCGCCAAGGGCCGGGTGCTGGCTGCTGTGTACTGGGTGATGCGGGCGGCAGCCAACTGGTTGGGGCCGACTTCAACCGCTTCGGTATTGCGCTTCTTCTCCAACGAGTCGGCGCTGAAAACTGCCGCCAAAAACTTGGGGTTGGCCAGCACGCCCGCAACGCCCGGACCGGGCTTGCGCTGCAGGTTGCTGATGGTCTTCACTTCCAGCTTCAGACGCTCGGCAACACCCTTCAGGCTGTCCGACTCCTCATAGACACCGTTGGTGAACAACTCAGCAATTTCGGCGAATTTGCGCTGTGCCTGCTGCTGCTTGAGGTCAACCTCGATGACAGGGCGCAACTCTTCAAAACTACGCTGCTTGGGTGCTTTGATGTCGGTGACCTTGATGATGTGAAAGCCAAAGTCTGACTCCACCACATCGCTGATGTCGCCCTTTTGCATTGCAAAAGCTGCTTCTTCAAAGGGCTTGACCATAGCACCGCGAGCGAAGAAATCCAGATCTCCACCATTGGGCGCCGAGCCGGGATCCTGCGAATTCTTGCGCGCCACGTCGGCAAAAGTGTCGGGGGCCTTGCGCACCTGCGCCAACAGGGCTTCTGCGCGCTCACGCGCCTTCTTGCGCTCGTCGGCGGGCAGGTCCTTGGCGGCCGTGATCAAGATATGGCTGGCACGGCGTTCTTCCTTGCCGCTCAGGCGGGCCACGTTTTGCTCGTAGTAGGTCTTCACATCTGCTTCATTCAGCGCGATGGATTTGCGCACCGTATCCAGGTCCAGCACCACGTACTCAATGCTGGCGGTCTCAGGCGCCTGGAACAGGGCTTGGTTGGCTTGGTAGAAGGTTTCGATTTCTGCGTCAGTCGGGTTGACCTTGCTCGCATAGTCTGCGGGATTGAATCGCGCTACCTGTGCTTCACGCTGTTCGAAAAAAGCATTCAACGACACGTCGGACAGCACGGCCGGCGAAAACGCCGTAGCCACCAACCCGGCCTCCACTTGGCGCTCCGACAGTTGGCTGCGCACGCGCGCCTCAAAACCGTCTGTCGTCAAGCCCTGGGTAGCGGCCAGCTGGCGATAACGCTCGACATCCAGCGAACCGTCGGGCTTGCGCAAGGCAGCGATTGTCGGGCTCTGCTGCAGTTCACGCGCCAGGCGCGCATCAGTGGTACCCAATCCTGAATCCCGGACCGCCTCTGCCAGCACGCGCTCGCGTACCAGACGTTCAAGCGTGGCGTAGCGCGCCTCAGGAGAATCCAGCAACTTGGCATCCAGATTAGGCATCTGCGCGCGCAAACGATCGGCTTCAATCTTGTGCGCCGCGTCCCACTCGCCCTGTGTGATGCTATGGTTGCCAACGGTCGCAACAGAATCGCCTCCGGCCCTGATGCTCTTGAAGCCCTCAACACCCGTCACAACAAACGCGGGAATGATCAGCAAGAACATCAACGTCATCATGAGTTTCGTGTGCTTGCGAACAAATTCAAACATGCGCTATCTCTCCAACAAAAAAACAAAAAGGCGAACACGATGTTCGCCTTTGCTGTGGGGGTGGTGAGTGATGACGGGCTCGAACCGCCGACCTACGCCGTGTAAAGGCGCCGCTCTACCAACTGAGCTAATCACCCCACATAAACAACTACAAAATCAATTCAGGGCATCTTTCAATGCTTTGCCTGGACGGAACTTGGGAACCTTGGCAGCCTTGATTTTAATCGCATCGCCGGTGCGTGGATTACGACCGGTGCGCGCAGCACGCTTGCCAACTGCAAATGTACCAAAACCCACGAGAGACACCGAACCACCTTTTTTCAATGTGGTTTTGACCGCTCCAATAGTAGATTCCAGCGCGCGCGTCGCAGCGGCCTTGGAAATATCAGCATGCTTTGCAATATGCTCAATCAGTTCGGTTTTATTCACAAAGACCCCTTGTAGGAAGCAGAGTTAATCGAATTGTCTCTTCAAATATTGTTTTCACCGGACTCAGATCTTGGGTTCTCTGCACATTGCGCAAACAGGCCTAAAGCTGGTCGGGATCACGTCTGTAGCTCCCGCGGCTACTGCATCCCATTAAAGCCATGGGCCATTTCCATGTCAATACGCCATGCAGCTTTACAACGGTGCGGTGGCAGATTCTAGTCGCATTTGTTCCAAAAATTTGACCCGAAAATCAAGAATAAATGTGGTA
This sequence comes from Rhodoferax sp. ZS1R8, assembly GCF_056521325.1. NCBI lineage: Bacteria > Pseudomonadati > Pseudomonadota > Betaproteobacteria > Burkholderiales > Comamonadaceae > Rhodoferax > Rhodoferax sp. ZS1R8. The sequence continues at coordinate 203,895 of NZ_JBWMBA010000005.1, forward strand.
TCAAAAGACATAAAAAAGCCCGCAACTTTGGCAGCGCGGGCAAGAACAGTAACCCGATCTATTGCGCCCGCGCACGAATTTCGGGCAAAGCCTTTTGCAAGTAATAGACCATGGACCAGATGGTTAGAACCGCTGCTGCCCTGATCAGCCACACGCCCAATTGGTGGGTGTTGATCAGGCCAAACAGCATGCCATCAAAAAGTAGAAACGGAATTGCAACCATTTGTGCCACGGTCTTCAATTTTCCGATCATATGCACGGCCACGCTCTTGGATGCACCAATTTGTGCCATCCACTCGCGCAGCGCAGAGATCGCGATTTCGCGCCCGATGATGATCAGCGCCACAAAAACGTCAGCACGTTGCAGGTGCACCAACACCAGCACGCAGGCACACACCAGAAACTTGTCCGCCACCGGGTCCAGGAACGCACCAAAAGATGACGTCTGGTTCAGCTTGCGCGCCAGGTAACCATCGAGCCAATCAGTCGCTGCGAACACAACGAACATGATGGTAGCAATGAGATTTTTCTCGGCCAGAGTTCCCGTGGATTCCGGCAGATAGAAGACCCCCACAATCAGCGGAATCGCAAAGATGCGCGTCCACGTCATGATGGTCGGTATGGTCATAAACATGACAGGATTGTGGCACGGCTTGCGGGCCACCGGGCCAACCCAGCCCCAAAAGAGGGCAAGCCCGTCAGTGCAGCGCCCGGTAGATCTCTTCGGCCAGTTCCCGCGAGATACCGTCAACGGTCGCGATGTCGGCAGCACTGGCCAACGCGACACCGCGCACACCGCCAAAGCGCTGCAGCAGTCGGGCCCGGCGCTTGGGACCTACGCCTGGGATTTCTTCCAGCTTGCCCCCACCCACCCGCACCTTGGCACGCTGGGCGCGCATGCCGGTGATCGCGAAGCGGTGGGCCTCGTCGCGTATCTGCGCGACCAGCATCAGCGCCGCCGAATCGGAGCCCAGGTAGACCTTGTCTCGGCCATCGGCAAATACCAGCTCTTCCAGTCCCACCTTGCGGCCCTCCCCTTTTTCCACGCCAACGATCAGGGAGAGGTCCAGCCCCAATTGCTCAAACACCTCACGTGCCATCGACACCTGACCCTTGCCACCGTCCACCAGCACCAGGTCTGGCAAACGACCCGTCCCCGCCGGCACTTGTCCCGCATGCTTGGCTTCCTTCAGTGCCTCAGCCACCTTGCTGTACCGGCGGGTCAACACCTGGCGCATCGCGGCGTAATCGTCGCCCGGCGTGATGCCTTCGATATTGAAGCGGCGGTACTCGGCGTTCTGCATCTTGTGGTGGTGGAAGACCACGCACGAAGCCTGCGTGGCCTCACCGGCCGTGTGCGAGATATCGAAGCACTCCACACGCAACGTGTCCAGATTCTCCAGCGTCAAATCCAGCGCCTCGGCAAGCGCGCGGGTGCGTGCCTGTTGCGAACCTTCTTCGGCCAGCAAACGTGCCAGCTGCAAACCGGCGTTAGTTTGCGCCATGTCCAGCCAGGCGCGGCGCTGTTCCCGCGGCTGGTAGATGGCGCCGACCTTGAAGCCCACCTGTTCCGATAGCGCCCTGAGCAGACCTTTGCTGACAGGTTCACTGACAATCAGCGTCGGCGGCATCGGCACATCGATATAGTGCTGCGCCAGGAACGCTTCAAGAACCTGTACCTCAACCGAGTCCGCAGGTGCACGAATCCCAGCCGCTGCATCGGCACCGCCCTCTGTATCGGAGGTGGTCTCGGCTTCCAAAGGGGTCTCGTCCGACAAGCCCACCGCATCTTCCACATGCACCGGGAAATAAGGCCTGTCGCCCAAATGCCGGCCGCCCCGCACCATGGCCAGATTGACGCAAGCCTTGCCACCCTGAACTTTCACCGCCAGGATGTCTACATCGCGGTCTTCGACGTTGTCCATGGCCTGCTGGTGCAACACGTTGGACAGCGCAGCAACCTGGTTGCGCAACTCGGCGGCCTGTTCGAACTCCAGCTTGGCAGAGTGCTCCATCATCCGTAACTCCAGCTGGCGCAGCACCTCTTTGGCATCGCCCCGCAAGAATTTGTCGGCATTGGCAACGTCCTGCGCGTAATCGTGCGCCGAGATGTGGCCCACACAGGGCGCTGAACAGCGTTTGATCTGGTAGAGCAAACAGGGGCGGCTGCGGTTGCTGAACACCGGGTCTTCACAGGTGCGCAGCCGAAACACCTTCTGTATCAGCAAGATCGCCTCCTTCACCGCCCAGGCGCTGGGATAGGGGCCGAAGTAGCGGTGCTTTTTCTCGACCCCGCCGCGGTAGTAAGACATGCGGGCGAAGCTGGCCGGCAGTGGTGCCGAGGCCTTTTCCGTGGAGCCTGCTACCAGTGTGTCGGCCGCGGCGCTACGCTTGGGCGCTGCGGGCACGCCGGTCATCTTCAAATACGGGTAACTTTTGTCGTCCCTGAACAAAATGTTGTATTTGGGATTCTTGGTCTTGATGAGGTTGTTTTCCAGCAGCAGCGCCTCGGCCTCAGAGCGCACCACGGTCGTCTCCATGCGCACGATCTTGCTGACCATGTGGCCGGTGCGCGTGCCGCCGTGGTTCTTCTGGAAATAGCTGGACACCCGCTTCTTCAGGCTGATGGCCTTGCCCACGTAGAGCAACTGGTCCTGCGCGTCAAAGTAGCGGTACACGCCCGGCAAGGACGGCAGCGCGGCCACTTCGCGCAGCAGCTCTTCGGAGTGACCGGAGGGCGCGGGCGGAGCAGAGGCAGTGGGGGTATCGGCTGTCATGGGCCGCTATTGTCAATCTTTTCATGGCTGCCTTACCCGGCGTGGACAATCAGGGCATGCCTTCCCCAGCGAGCCTTCCGCAGACCCCGCACGCCACGACCCAACCCCTTTTGCTGTGGGACGTGTTCTGCCGCGTCATCGACAACTTTGGCGACCTGGGCGTGTGCTGGCGCTTAAGCGCCGACCTGGCAGCGCGCGGGCACCGCGTGCGCTTGTGGGTGGACGACGCTTCGGCGCTCTCGTGGATGGCGCCGGGTGCGCTGGCAGGAAACTGGCCTGGTGTGCAGGTGCTGGCCTGGGAACAGTCGCACGACATCACTTTCCTGTCCGCCCTGCGCCCGGCGGATGTCTGGGTGGAGGGATTCGGCTGCGAAATCGCTCCTGAATTCATAGCGGCTTACGCTTTCTGCACGAGGGCTACAGGCCAATTGGCCATAAATCCGCCGGTGTGGATCAATCTGGAGTACCTGTCGGCCGAACCGTTTGTGGAACGCTCCCACGGACTGCCCTCCCCTGTCATGAACGGCCCGGCCAAGGGCTGGACCAAGCATTTCTTCTACCCCGGCTTCACCAAACGCACGGGCGGGCTGTTGCGCGAACCCGAACTGTTGCAGCGCCAGCAAGCCTTTGCCGCCGAGCGCGCGGCCTGGCTGGCACAACAGGGCGTTGATGCGGCGGCGGATGAAACCCTGGTGTCCCTGTTCTGCTACGAGCCAACGGCGCTGCCAGCGCTGCTGGCCCAGCTCGACGCGCGTCCTACGCCCACCCGCCTGCTGGTCACAGCTGGGCGGGCCAGCGCGGCGGTGCGCAAAGCCACAGGCAACGGGGTGGCCCTGCAGCGCTTGCAGATCAGCTACCTGCCAACGCTTACGCAAACCGGTTTCGATGATCTGCTGTGGGCCTGCGACCTGAATTGCGTGCGCGGCGAGGACTCCGTAGTGCGCGCCATCTGGGCTGGCAAGCCGCTGGTTTGGCAGATCTATCCCCAGGAGGATGCCGCCCATGTGCCCAAGCTGGAAGCCTTTCTCGACATGCTGGGCGCCGATGACGGTCTGCGCGCTTTCCACCGAGGATGGAATGCCGGGCAAACGCCTGCAAACCGCGCGGCGCTCACCGCCATTGACCTTGGCGCGTGGTCGCAAACCGTGCAGGCCGCGCGCCAACGCCTGCTGCAAATGGACGATCTGGCCACCCAATTGCTCCATTTCACGCTGAAAAAACGGTAAAATTCGAGGCTTTGCTGGATTTGCCGCCGCCTTTGGCAGGCAAACCATGCTCCGCCGCCAGTTACTAGACGGCGTCTTCGCCGCCTTGTGCGGCATATCACGCTGACAGCACAGGCTGGCAGTGACAACCGCGTAAAGCATATGAAAATCGCACAAGAAATCCGCGCCGGCAACGTGATCATGCACGGCAAAGACCCCATGGTCGTTCTGAAGACCGAATACAGCCGCGGCGGCCGCAATTCCGCCACCGTGCGCATGAAGCTCAAGAGCCTGATCGCCAACTTCGGCACCGAAGTCGTGTTCAAGGCCGACGACAAGATGGACCAGGTCATCCTGGACAAGAAGGAATGCACCTACTCCTATTTCGCTGACCCGATGTATGTCTGCATGGACGAAGAGTTCAACCAGTACGAAGTCGAAGCCGAAAACATGGGCGACTCGCTGAACTACCTGGAAGACGGCATGACCGTTGAAGTGGTGTTCTATGACGGCAAGGCCATCTCCGTCGAACTGCCCACCAGCGTCGTGCGCGAAATCACCTGGACCGAACCTGCCGTCAAGGGCGACACATCGGGCAAGGTTCTGAAGCCTGCCAAGATCGCGACCGGTTTCGAAATCGGCGTGCCAATCTTCGTGGCCCAGGGCGACAAGGTTGAAATCGACACCCGTACCGGCGAGTACCGTAAACGCGTCTGACCAGTTGCGTTGCCGCAAGCGCGTCTCATTGCGCTGAGCGACTCACCCAAAAAAGGCTTCTTCGGAAGCCTTTTTTGTTTCACTGGGCAAGCCGGCGCTCCTGCACAATGCCCAAAAATAGAGGCATTCGGGTGTACCCTCGAGGCGTTTGACGTTGTACAAGAAAACTTAGGACACAGCCCCTTGGATACCCTGAAAGCCCCCGCACCCCGCACCCTGGCCGACGCCTGGAGCGACCTCAAAGCCCATGCCGATACCGGCACCCCGCTGGAAGCCGACGCCTACCGCCTGGCCTTCGCCGACCCCGAGTTTTTGCTGCGCCGCGAAACCCGCGGGATACGCATGCAACTGGAAATGTTGAAGCCCGACCTGGCACAACACGAGCAAGGAATCGAGAACACCGTCGTAGTTTTTGGCAGCGCGCGTTTTCCCTCCCTGGACGACGCCCAGCGTTTCATGGAACAGGCCCGCGCCCAGGGCGACGCAGCCGGCATCAGCCTGGCCCAGCGCCACCTGCGCAATGCGCACTACTACGAGCAGGCCCGCGCGTTTGGCCACATTGTGGCCACACATGGCGCCAACATACCGCCGCGCGAACGCCTCTACGTGTGCACCGGCGGCGGTCCCGGCATCATGGAAGCCGCCAACCGCGGTGCATCGGAAGCCGGTGCATCCACCGTGGGCCTGAACATCGCGCTGCCGCACGAGCAGTCCGGCAACCCGTATCTCACGCCGTCGCTGAGCTTCAAGTTCCACTACTTTGCGCTGCGCAAGATGCACTTCATGATGCGCGCCAAAGCCATGGTGGCCTTCCCCGGTGGCTTTGGCACGCTGGACGAATTGTTTGAAGTCATCACACTGGTGCAGACCCGCAAATCTCACCCGATCCCCATCATCTTGTTCGGCTCTGAATACTGGAAGCGGCTGTTGAATTTTGATGTGCTGGTGGAAGAAGGTGCGATCTCGCCCGAAGACCTAAACCTGTTCCAGTACTGCGACGACCCACAGCAGGCCTGGGATGTGATCCAGGCGTTTTACAACCGCTAGGGCCTCAAGCGCCAGGCCAGCGGCGCCCCGGCGCCGACCATGCAGCCAACGGTCCAGAAGACGACCGATATTCCTACGACCAGCCCGGCCGTTCCAAACAACATGGGCATCAGCACGCTGGACAGGTTCAGCGTCATCAGCCGCAGCCCGATGGCTTGACCATGCATTGCATGCGGCGTGATCTGGTGCAAGGTGCTCAAAATCATTGGCTGCACCGAACCCAGCGACAGCCCCAGCAGCACTGAGCACAGCCCCATGGTCCACGGCGAGACCATCAGCGGGTAAATCGCAAACAGCAGCGCCGTGGCCACCATGGCGCCGGTAACAACCACCCATTCGCGCAAGTGCGCTGCCACCATCGGCATCACGACCCGCACCACGGCACCCGACACGGCCATTGAGCCCAGGATCGTGCCGATAACCGATGCGCTAAATCCCCGTTCATGGCCCAGCATGGGCACAACAAAGGTGTGCACGTCCCAGCACGATGACAGCAGCCAATTGACCAGCAGCAGCCTGCGCATCTGCGGGTCGCGCAACAGGTGCCAGACCCGGGCCTGCGTAAAGCCTGCGGCATGCACCACCGGCGGCAATTCCTGCGTGCGGCGCACCCAAAACCAGGTCAGTAGCGGCATCAGCGCCAGCACCAGGAAGGCGGCCCGAAAACCATTGCTGTCGCCAACCGTGCCGCCCACCCACACACCGGCGTGGTCGATCAGCAAACCAGCGACGACCGGGCCTACAAAATTGGAGATGGCAGGGCCAATAGCCAGCCAGCTGAACACCTGCTTGAGCTCGGTCGTGTCCTGCGCGGCGCGCCCGACATGCCGCTGCAGCGCAACGATCGCTACGCCGGTGGCACCGCCCATCAGCAAGGCGCTGACACACAGCATCGGAAAGTGCGGCACGGCGGCCGCCAGCCCGGCACCGAGCATCGCGGCGGCCACGCCCAGTCCCATGGGCTTGAGCAAACCATGGCGGTCTGCGTACCGCCCTGCCGGTATCGCCAGGAACACCTGCATCAGCGAAAACAGGGCGAGCAATATGCCGACTGCCAGCGCGCTATAGCCCTCGCGCAGCGCCAACAGCGGCGCGGCCATGCGCATGCCGGCCATGGCGCCGTGCAGAAAGATTTGGCCGAGTACCAGCCGAGCCAGAGCCCACGCGCGGGAGGGTTCAACCGGGGTCGCAAGACTCATGCGCTGGTGTCGGTATCGGGCTCACCAGCGCTGCCGTCAAAGTCTTTGTCGAACGGGATCAGGGCTTGTGCCTGTGTATCTGGCAAGGCATCGACCTTTTTCAGCACGCGGCTCATGGCGCGGCTGCGGGTCTCGGCGTTGTCCAGCGTGTTGAGGACAGTCTGCGTTTGCAGCTTGACCTTGGCCAGCACGCCGCCGAACTTTTCGAACTCGGTCTTGACCGCGCCCAGCACCTGCCAGACCTCGCTGGATCGCTTCTCCAGCGCCAGCGTGCGAAAGCCCATCTGCAGCGAACTGAGCATGGCCAACAGCGTAGTGGGCCCGGCCAGCGTAACGCGGTGGTCACGCTGCAGGCTTTCCATCAGGCCCGGGCGGCGCAGCACCTCGGCATACAGGCCCTCAGTGGGGAGGAACAGAATCGCAAAGTCGGTGGTGTGCGGCGGTTCCACATACTTCTCGACCATGGATTTGGCCTCTAGCCGTATGCGCAACTCCAACGCCTTGGCCGCCGCCTCGGCACCCAGCACATCCGCCCGGCCCTGCGCATCCAGCAGACGTTCGTAATCTTCGTTGGGGAACTTGGCGTCAATGGGCAACCACAGTGGCGCGCCGGTGTCGGATTTGCCGGGCAGCTTGATCGCAAAGTCGACAACGTTTTTGCTGCCGGGCCGGGTGGCAATCTGCATCGCGTACTGGTCGGGCACAAAGACCTGCTCCAGCAGGCTTGCCAATTGGGCCTCGCCAAAGATGCCGCGGGTCTTGACGTTGGTCAGCAGGTGCTTGAGGTCGCCCACGCCCTGGGCCAGCGTCTGCATCTCGCCCAGGCCCTTGTGCACCTGCTCCAGCCGGTCAGCAACCTGCTTGAAGCTCTCGCCCAGGCGGGCCTGCAGCGTGGTCTGCAGTTTCTCGTCCACCGTGGCGCGCATTTCGTCCAGCTTGGCGGAGTTGGTGGTTTGCAGCTGGGCCAGTTGCTGGTTCAGCGCATCGCGCACCGCGGTCATGCTGCGGGTGTTGGTGTCGCTCATCTCCGCCAGCCGGCGGGCGGTGGATTCGCCGACGCTGGAGAGCTGGGTGTGCAAGGTGTCTGCCAGCGTTTTCTGCATCAGCGCCAGCTGTTGGCCAAAGGCGTCGATCTGCGTGTTCTGCGTGCGCGTGGCCTCGGCACCCTGCTGCGTCAGCGTCTGCTGGAAGGTGGCGAGGTTTTGCGTCAACTCGCGGCGCGCGCCTTGGGACGATTCCGCGATCTCGCGGCGCAGCTCGCGCTCCATGCGCTCGTTGCCGGTTTGCAGCAGACTGCGCAGGTCTTGCAGCTCCTTGCGCTGCAGCTGTGCGTCCAGCACCGCCTGGGTGTCGCCCGCACGCAGGCGGCTCAGCGCCAGCGCCGTCCAGCCGGCGACGACCAAGCTCACCAGCGTCAGCGCCAGCAGCGCCCAAACCAATCCATCATTCACCTTGCAACCACCTTTTCAACCCGCGTCATATGAGAAATGGGGCTGTAGCCCCCGTGCAATGTGCGTAAGCCGCTACCAAAACCATAGCATCTTTCAGAACTCACGCAGTGCCACGCACCGCAACCCGGTCGGCGTTCAACGGCGTGACCGCCTTGCCGTGCACCAGATAACCGATCAGATTGTCCACTGCCAGCATTGCCATCGCGCGGCGCGTGCCCATCGTGGCGCTGGCGATGTGGGGCGTCAACACCACGTTGGGTACGGTCAGCAGGTCAGGGTGGACTTTGGGCTCCCCCTCGTACACGTCCAGTCCCGCAGCGGCAATGCGCTTATCGCGCAGCGCGGCGGCTAGTGCGGCGTCGTCCACAATGCCGCCACGGGCAATGTTGGTAAGCGTGGCGGTCGGCTTCATCAGCGCCAGCTCGGCTGCGCCTATGGTGTGGTGCGACTCTGCCGAGTACGGCACGACCAGCACCACGTGGTCCGCCGTCTGCAGCAGCTCCTGCTTGCTGACGTAGCGGGCCTTGCATTCAGCTTCAAGCGCAGCGTCCAGGCGGCTGCGGTTGTGGTAAATCACCTGCATGCCAAAGCCCAGGGCGCCGCGGCGTGCAATGCCTTGGCCTATGCGGCCCATGCCGATGATGCCCAGCGTGGAGCCATGCACCTCGGCACCAGCAAACATGTCATAGCGCCAGTGCGTCCATTTGCCGGCCCGCAGAAAGTGTTCGCTCTCGGTCACGCGGCGGGCGGCGGCCATCATCAGCGCAAAACCGAAATCGGCCGTGGTCTCGGTCAGCACATCGGGCGCATTACTGGCCAGCACGCCGGCGGCGCTCATGGCATCGAGGTCAAAGTTGTTGTAACCCACGGCCATGTTGGCGCAGATTTTCAGACCAGGGCATTGGGCCAACAGCGCAGCATTGATGGCAACCGAGCCTGTCGTGAAGGCTCCGGTCTTGCCTTGCAAACGCTGCGCCAGTTCGGCGGGCGTCCAGGTAGCGTCAGCCTGATTGGATTCGACATCGAAGTGTTCGGATAGGCGTTCAATCACCTCGGGGAAGACCGCGCAGGTTACGAGTACGCGCAGGCGGGATGTGGGAGTTGTCATGGCGTTGCGTTCTATTCCAACCAGGTCGTGAAATCTTGCGCCGGCACGCGGGGGGTATGGAAGCCGTTGACGGGCGCAGATTCATCGGCATAGCCCATTGCCATGCCGCAGACCAGCATCTCATCCGGACCTGCACCAATGTGCGGCAGGATGATCTTCCCAAAGCCATTCCACGCCGCTTGCGGGCAGGTGTGCAAGCCTTGGCCGCGCGCCGCGACCATGATGTTTTGCAGGAAGGCGCCATAGTCCACCAACGAGCCGCGGCCCAATACACGGTCCACGGTGAACATCAGGCCCACCGGCGCATCAAAAAATTTGAAATTGCGCTGGTGCTGGGCGTGCATCTTGTCCTTGTCGGCCTTGCCAATGCCCAGCAAGCCATACAAGCCCCAGCCATTCTCGCGGCGGCGGTCGATGTAGGGGCTGACCCATTTCTGCGGGTAGTAGTCGTACTCCTCCACGTATTGCGCAGCCAGGGCCGGGTTGGCGCGTATCGCATCATGGGCCGCACACACTTGCTCGACGAGTTGGGCCTGCTTGGCGCCCTGCAGCACGTAGACGCGCCAGGGCTGGCAATTGGTGCCGGACGGTGCGCGGCTGGCTACTTGCAGGATGTGTTCTATCGTGGCCCGGTCTACCGGCTGGTCGGTGAAGGCCCGCACCGACATGCGCGACGTGATAGCCGCGTCTACAGCCGTGGATGATGATGTTGTCATTGCAAGGCCTCCAGAACTGTTTTGAGTTGGGCGGGAAGGGGCACCGGTCTGCGGGATTCTTTGTCGACATAGACGTGCACAAAATGCCCTTTGGCGGCGGTGGTTTCGGCATCGCCAAAGATGCCGACCTCGTAGCGCACACTGGACGTGCCCAGATGCGCCACCCGTATGCCCACCTGCACCGTCTGCGGAAACGCCAGTGACGCGAAGTAGTTGCAATGGGTTTCGATGACCAGCCCGATGGTCTCGCCCGCGTGAATGTCCAGGGCACCGTGTTCGATCAGGTAGGCGTTGACGGCGGTATCAAACCAGCTGTAGTAGACGACGTTGTTGACGTGGCCATAAGCGTCGTTGTCCATCCAGCGCGTGCTGATGGGCCGGAACGCCTTGTAGGCACTACGGGGTTCGGGGGTGGGTTTTACGGGGGCAGAGGGATTCGGCATCGTCTGATTTTGCCAGCCCCGCCGGGGCCGCTGCTGTCGGTACTGCGACAGCCCCAAAAACCCCTGCAAACACCGTTACGGGGCTATGACAAAGGCCGAAGTTTAGAAAATTCGTTCTAAATTGTTGCAACGCAGCAAAAAGGACTTGCATTGCAAGTCAGCGTCTCTATAATTCATGGCATGCTGCACTGCAACATAGACAAGCCATCAGGGCAGTTTCGGAGCAGATAATAATTTTTTACCTTACCTCTTGGAGATATTGACATGATGACTGTTGAACAACTGATGACTTCCCACAAAGCCAACATGGAAACCCTGTTTGGCCTGACCAGCAAGGCTTTTGAAGGCGTCGAGAAGATCGTCGAACTGAACCTGACTGCATCCAAGGCCGCCCTGGCCGAAGCCAACGACCACACCCAATCTCTGCTGAGCGTGAAAGACGCACAAGAACTGTTGGCTCTGCAATCCGGCCTGTTCCAGCCTTTGGCTGAAAAGACCGCTGCTTACAGCCGTCACCTGTACGACATCGCGACCAGCACCACGGCCGAATTCGGCAAGAACTTTGAAGGCCAAGCTGCTGATGCCCAGAAGAAATTCATGGGTCTGGTCGACAGCGCCGCCAAGAACGCACCTGCTGGTTCCGAATCCGCTGTGGCCATCATGAAGAGCTCGGTTTCTGCTGCCAACAACGCACTGGAATCCGTGCAAAAGGCTGTGAAGCAAGCCACTGAAATGGCCGAAGCCAACTTCAACGCCGTAGCCGCTACCGCGACCAGCGCTACAAAGCAAGCCACCGCCAAGAAGCGTTAATGGCCAGCGAAGGCGCCTACTGCTTGCATTGGAGCGCCTTCTCTAGCTGTCAAGGGAAAACCCTGACATAATCGATTTCACGGAAACACAAGTGTTTCCATCGGTTGTCTCCTCGGGTCCTTTCGAAACCTTCAGGTTCAGGGATCCCTTCAAGGCCTCGTTGCAAAACGGGGCCTTTTTTTTGGCGCTACGTTCTGCTTCTTTTAATGCGTCTTGGCGGTGATCGCGGCGCGCAGCTGGGGCAGCAACTGCAGCATGGCCTGGCGCCCGGCTTCTATGGATTTCTTGCGCGACGTGAAGTCGGAACTTGAAATGCCGGGCAAGGCAGGGCGGACCACTACATCGGCTTCCTTGAGCTCGAAGTAGTTGATGCTCTTGCTCATGATGGAAAAGGTCTGTAGCAAGATGTCCAGCGATCCTCCGGCGAGGTTGCCCTCCGGCGGGTTGGAGATATCCACCGCGATCACCAACTCCGCCCCCATTTGCCGTGCGGCCCGCACTGGGACCGGTGATACCAACCCGCCATCGACATATTCATGTCCGGAAATCCGCACGGGTTGGAAAACGGCCGGGACTGCGCTGGAAGCCCTTACCGCAGTGCCGGTATCCCCGCGCTGGAACAGCATGCTCTTGCCACTGTTCAGGTCGGTCGCAACAATACCCAGCGGCAAGGCCATGTCTTCTATCAGACGAGAACCGACTTGGCTGTTGACATAGCGCGCCAACGCATCACCGCGCAGCATGCCGCGGTTAAACAAAGGGAGCGTCCAGTCTGCAATGGTGGCCTCCTCCATGGTTTCGGCCACGCTCTGCAGTTGCTTACCGGTCTTTCCGCTGGCATAGAAGGCAGCGACCAGACTGCCCGCGGACGTACCAGCCACCATGGACGGTCGGATGCCCGCCTCTTCCAGCACTTGAATAACGCCTACATGCGCAAATCCGCGGGCGGCGCCACCGCCCAGCGCCAGGCCGATGCGCGGCGGTATCTTCGGTGCCGCCGCGACGGGCGGCGGCACGACCGGGATTTCTGGCGCCGGGGCGATCTCTTTGGGTGCCGACGCACAGCCCAGCAGCGCCACGACGGCAAATAGAGACAAGAAATTTTTCATGCAATTAAAGACCACAGAGCCCAGGTGTTTTTGCGAATGATTCGCGTTTGGAATATGATAGATTTTCTTATTTTTCTTTGGACGTCGTTCTTCACATGAAAATCCAAATCGCACTCGCCTGCCTGATCAGCATCGCCTCCACAACCGTTATGGCGCAGGAGCAGGTTCTGAACATCTATTCAGCACGCCACTACCCGACGGACGAAGCGCTGTACGCCAACTTTACCAAAGCTACCGGCATCAAACTCAACCGCGTGGATTCGGACGACGCCGGCATCCTGGCTCGCTTGAAGGCCGAAGGTGCCGCCTCACCTGCCGACATCATTTTGTTAGTGGATGCAAGCCGACTGTGGCGCGGCGAAACAGATGGTTTGTTCCAACCCATCAAATCCAAGGTGCTAGACGACGCTATCCCGGCGCAGTACCGCGCAAAAGCCAATGCCGACGGCGAGACACCATGGTTTGGATTTTCTACCCGCGCGCGCGTCATCGTTTACGACAAACTCAAGGTAAAGAAAGACGACGTGGATACCTACGAAGAATTGGGAGATCCTAAAAACGCAGGAAAGTTATGCATCCGCTCAGGTTCCCACCCCTACAACCTGTCGCTATTCGGATCAGTGACCGAACACCTGGGCGAAGCAGGTGCCGAACAATGGCTCAAGGGCGTGGTGGCCAACTTGGCGCGTCCCCCCAAGGGCGGCGACACAGACCAAATTAAGGCTGTGGCGTCCGGCGAATGTGCCATTGCCGTCAGCAATTCATACTATTTGGCACGCTTGATGCGCTCCACCAAGCCAGAGGATCAGGCAGTCATGGAACGTGTTGGGGTGGTATTCCCCAACCAGGCGTCTTGGGGAACGCATGTCAACATCGCAGGGGGGGCAGTGGCTAAAAACGCCAAGCACCCTGGCAATGCGGTCAAATTTTTGGAGTATTTAGCCAGTGAGTCGGCACAGGATCATTTTGCTAATGGCAACAACGAGTGGCCTGCGGCAAAAGGCGTGAAGATCAACAACCCCGCGCTGCAGGCTATGACAGGCGGGAGCTTTAAAAGCGAGACCATCCCCGTCAGCGTTGTGGGCATGAACCAAGTCAAGGTGCAGCAAATGCTGGACCGCGTCGGTTTCAAATAAGCATTCGATAACGCCAATCAGTAGCAGTCGCCCATAGTCAGGATCATAGGTTTTAACTAACCTTGCTCCTGCATATGAGATCTTTATCAACCCCATCCTCCCTGAAATGGCTTGTCAACCGGCGCACACGATTGGCCGGAGATGTCGAGAAATCTATTGAGGCTGAAGCAAAGCGGCTCAGTCAAGCTATGGTTGCGATCGACAAAGCGCATTTGACCTATCTAGCGTTGGTCCAAGAGAACGAAGCAGCAGTATTAGGCCATCAAAAGTACTTGGAGGTGATGTCACATGCTGTTAGCGCAACGGACCTCTTGCTACGTGAACACGAAGTCCCAATCGATCCGGAAGATCTGCCGGTCGTACGAGGGCATAGCACCCCTGCGATTGCCGACTACAGCAGTATTACCAAGTTAATTTTTGAGTGTCTAGGTCGGGAAAACAGACACCCGAAATCCACGACTGAGATTGCCATTTTTGTCGCAACAAAACTGCTGAAGTCGCACTTAGATCCAGACTTTCCTGACTTCAAGTATCGAATACGAAAACGCTTGGGACACTTAGTCTGGGAAGGACGACTGGAGAGGCTCCATCTACCCAGAACATCTGTTGAAGGTAGATGGAAGTTGCCAAGTTCGTGACCTTAAAACTTAGCCTTGCATGAGGCCATACTCACCTTCGCGATGATGCCCTTGCCAATACCCACGCCACCAAGTGGACTTGCCAACTTTGAATACCCGTGTAAGAAGATCCTGAATCTTTTCCAGCTCAGTATGTCGGCGCGTGTCCTCTCGCCAAGCAAACTCTTGAGCGTAATCCAGCAAGTACTTCGGTCGGAAGCCATGGAAGGTCCCGTACTCGGCTCGCCGCAAGCGCGAAAAAAAACATTCCGCTTGGTTTTCATTCACACCGTCCGGCGTGCTGAATTCAAACGCATGCTCTACGACTTGATGGTCGTAAAAAGCCGCAAGCGGAGTGTAGGCCGCATTTTCGTCAGTCATGATGATCGAGCCGGGCTGGACAAACAACTTCGTGAGTTCGCTGGCAACTTTTTGGCTTTCGGCCGTTGCCACTACAACCCGAGTACGCGCTGCTCCCATTCCCTTTTCCGCATGAATTTCTCTCACCACCATCACAATCCGGCGCAGTTCCCGCCGCCGAATCCAATTTCGCACTTCCGCTTTGCCACGCGGCTTGCGTTCCGGAGCCGGTTCACGCCGTAGCCTTGCCACGACGGCCGCCGCCACCTCTTCCGGTTTTGCCTTTGCCTTACGCCGACCTTTCCTCGGTTTGCCGCAAAAATGACCACCATCAATTTCTATCACGCCAGAAAGAACCTCGGTGTCGAGTTGGCGAAGGAGGCTTTCACGCAGTTTCCCAGTCAAGGCGGTGGCTGTCTTATCTTGCATGTCTAACAGTCGTGACAAGTGAAGTGCCGGTAACCCTTTGGGACTCGCAACGAACAGCGAAAATGACATCAGCAACTTCTTGAAATCCATTTTGCGATCTGCAAAAGGTGAGTTAACCAATGGAGAGAAGTGATGGTCACAGTCCCTGCATCGCAGTTGTTTTCTTTCAAGGCGTGCGAATGCACGCTGGACACATGCGCATGCAGGACAGATAACATCATCCCGACTTCCCCATCGTAACTCGACGATTTTCCAAAAACAATCTTCCTCGGATAGCGTCGATATATCCCATAATGTGAAATCACGAACTTTCGAGTGCTGTAAAAAGTGCTTCGTTTTGAAGCGGTCTGACATAGTGGACATAAGTTTCCCGGTTTCGATTGAAACTGCCACGCGTAGCGCGGCGACGAAGTAGCCCCTGTCGGGCGGTCGTGGGAAGGCAAAGCGAATCCAGCAACCCTGGAATGGGCAGTTGACAAACGGTTTGCGCGAGCAGGATAATGAAGACATCAAGTTAGCCGCAAAAGCTCTTGTGCACAAAATCCAAGCCCTTGACAGCTGTTGAAGCGGCTGTCTTGGGCTTTGTGCTTTCCCGCGGTGAAAATTTTTCTAGCTCATAGGTTCCTCTCTTGTGTTTAGAGCCGTTCTGGCCCAAGGGTGGTGGTTCAGATCAGTAAAGCGGCTTCGGTTCTGCCTTGCCGGGACGCGGATTAATTCCCGCCTGTACTAAAAGATTGGCGACATCTCTGGTGGGAACCACTTTTCTACTGCCAAGGCGAGTGATTTCCAGTTCAATTTGACCGGTGGCTATAGCGCGCTTCAAAGCCAAGCTGCTCTTGTACTTGAGCAATTGCACAAGTTCACCGAACTCAATCAGTTCGCCATACCTCTCGACTAGGCGTTGCTCCAACGTAAAACTGGAAGAATGATCATTTCCTGACATTTTTCGACTTTCATGAATTTGGTCGAATTTCTCAGAAATGCATTGCGACGAAAATGGTAATTTTTGGGATCAATAGTTACTTTGGCAAATCGTCGGACCTCAAGACTAGATAGGCTGAGAGCGATGACGTGGTCGCGCTCACTCGCCGTGAGAGTTGGCAAGCGAGATAGCAAGAGTTTTGAGTTGCATGTCGCCGAATTACTGGGTTCCCAAAAGTCAGAATCCAGCGGACTGTGGGCTGCCTATTTAAAGGGACGCCGGAAGTGCTTTGTGAGATGGGAGCCGCTTCCGCTTTCATTGTGGGCGATCACAACTGAAAAAATATGGCCAGGATCGAACACCTGGTTTTTGACACCGGTTTGGTATTTGATGGAAGATCAAGAGTACCTACCAAGTCAAATAATCAAATGTGCTGAATTGCTTTCGGCATCCTTTAGAGACGTGTTGATATCGCCGCAGTATGAAGGCTTGTCGAGTCCAATGCGCCTGAAAGAACTCTGGCCCGACCTCTTGTTTGAGCTAACTGACCCCGTTTCGCCGATGGCACTCGGTGCAATGGCATGCGCATACCGGCGGGCGGAACTCGCGGGACAGCCTTCTGTACATTTCCGAGCGGGACTGGGAATGCTTTGGCTATTGGATCAACTAATCGCCAGTGAAGATTCTTGGGTTGTTGAGCCACTAAGTGAACTGCGGGAAATCATTCTGAACCGGCTGAACTCAACTACCTACGATCTTGGCGGCATTGCATCTATGCAAATGTCGCAAGCTAGCTCAAATTTCTTTGCGGCTGAGCGCAAGAAATATTTAGCTGATCGTGATGCACCATTCGACTTTAATATGAGGAACGCGATGCATCCCTGATATGGGTAGCAGAATCACCCTCAAGCCCGAGGCCATGCGAGTTCCTTCGCTTTGACAAACCCGGCGCCCGAAAGCGACCCCACCGCGTTCGACGTGAGAAACAGACCCCAGGCTGGTCCGCGGACGACTGCTGGGTCGTGTAAGCTCCGCCAAATACTGATGCAGGGAGAGCCATAGATATGGCAAAGCAAGGTTCTGTAGGTCCCTCCAGGAGCGGTGACCAGTTCCACTATCAATGGGCCGCCCGGCAATGCCTCGGCCGGCTCACCGGACCTGTGAACGGCGGAGTAAAAGGGAGCCAGTTGGCGGCTTAATCGGGAGCCAGTCCCAGGCCTATCCTGTGGTCCTTGAAAGGATCCGGAGGGCCAGAGAGGATGTACACAGAAGTGGACCTATACGCCAAAGTCAGGCGCGCGGTCATGGTCGAAGCCAGGAGCGAGCGCGCCGCAGCCAAGAAGTTCGGCATCAGCCGCAAGACGGTATCCAAGATGGTCAATCACGCGGTGCCACCCGGCTACCAGCGTAAAGACCGCCCGGTAGCGCCCTAACTTGGTGCCTTCGTTGGCATCATTCATCAAATCCTGCAGGACGACCGGGACGTTCTGAAGAAGCAACGACACACAGCCCAACGTATTTTTGAGCGCCTGCGCGACGAACACCAGTACGCCGGCGGCTACACAGTTGTGCGGGAGTTCGTGGCCAAGGAGCGCCTGCGACAACAGGAAGTCTTCATCCCCTTAGCTCATCCGCCAGGACACGCCCAAGTGGATTTCGGTGAAGCCGATATCTACCTGGGTGGCGTCAAGACCCGGATCCACTACTTCTGCATGGACCTGCCGCAATCTGACACCATATTCGTCAAGGCGTATCCGGCGGAAACCACGGATGCCTTCCTGGATGGTCATATCGCCGCGTTTGCCTGGCTCGGTGGGGTACCCAAATCCATTCTGTATGACAACACCAAGATCGCGGTAGCCAAGATATTGGGTGACGGCAAACGCAAGCGCACCAAAGCGTTCAGTGAACTGCAAAGCCACTATCTCTTTGAAGACCGCTTTGGCCGACCGGCCAAGGGTAATGACAAAGGCAAGGTTGAAGGCCTGGTGGGCTATGCCCGGCGTAACTTCATGGTGCCGCTGCCAAGGGTGCACAGCATTGACGATTTCAACGTACAGTTGAGCGCGGCGTGCCAGAAGCGCAAGGTGGCGGTGTTGCGCGGTCACAAAGACAGCATAGGCGATCGCCTAAAGGCTGACCTGCGCGCGTTCATGGCGCTGCCCGACATTGCCTTTGACCCTTGTGAGAAGGTTTGCACTCGAGCAAATTCCCTGTCGTTGGTGCGCTACCGGTCAAATGACTACTCGGTGCCCACCTCCCATGGTCACCATGAAGTGCAGGTGCGGGGGTACTTCGATCGCGTGGTGATTGGTAGTGCTGGAGAAGTCATCGCCTGCCATGTGCGCAGCTATGCCAAGGAAGACTTCATCTACAACCCCTTGCACTACCTGGCACTGCTGGAGCGCAAGCCCCGCGCGCTGGACCAGGCGGCGCCGTTGTTGAACTGGGAGTTGCCAGGTGAGTTTGAGGAGTTACGCCGATTGCTGGAGGCGCGAATGGCCAAGCGCGGACGCAAGGAATACATCCAGGTGCTTCGCTTGCTGGAAACGTTTGAGCAGCAGGAGGTCACATTGGCCATCGAGGATGCTATGCGCCTGAATGCCATCAGCTACGACGCCGTCAAGCATCTGGTGCTGGCCAGGGTCGAACGCCGTGCGCCACGGCTCGATCTCTCGGCCTATCCGTATTTCCCGCAGCCCAATGTGGGAATGACCGATGCGCGCGACTACCTCAGCCTGTTGGCAGTCAACCAGCACTGCGGCATGGGGGTGTCGCAATGAGTACCGCCATCGACGACGTCACAGCACCGCCACAGGTTCTACTGGCACACTACCTCAAATCCCTTAAGCTGCCGACCTTCGCCCGAGAATACGAGAAGGTTGCCAGCGAATGCGCCCGAGACCAGGCGGACTACCCGCGCTATCTACTGCGCTTGTGCGAACTGGAGCGCATTGAGCGGGATCGCCGCAATATGGAGCGGCGTATCCGCGCGGCCAAGTTCCCTCAAACCAAGAGCCTGGACACCTTTGACTTCAAAGCCATCCCCGGCTTGAACAAGGCCTTGGTATTGGAATTGGCACGCTGTGAATGGATTGAGCGGCGGGAGAATTGCATCGCGCTTGGCCCTGCTGGCACCGGCAAGACCCACACGGCGTTGGCGTTGGGCCTGGCGGCATGTCAGAAGAATTACAGCGTGCTGTTTGTGACCGCAGCCGCTCTGGTCCACGAACTGATGGAGGCCCGTGATGAGCGACGCTTGCGCATGCTGCAAAGAAGCCTCGCCAAGGTTGATTTGCTTATTGTCGATGAGCTCGGGTATGTGCCTTTTACTGCGGTGGGTTCGGAATTGCTGTTTGAAATTCTGAGCAGGCGCTATGAACGTGGATCCACTATGCTGACCAGCAATCTGCCGTTTGACGAGTGGACCAGCGTCTTTGGATCGGAGCGCCTGACTGGGGCACTGCTTGATCGATTGACTCACCATGTCCACATTCTGGAGATGAATGGCGACAGCTACCGGCTGGCTACTTCGCAAAAGCGGGCCAAGAAACGCGCAACATTGGCACAGTCAGAACCTAATATCCACGGGGATAAAACACAAGAAGGAGGGGCCAACACCGAGGCATAAATGGCGGGTACTTGCCTGTGCCAGCGTGCTGCGCTACGCTACGCACGCTGGCACAGGCAAATGAAGTAAATGTAGCAAAGCAAGTCGGGCTCAAAAAGCCCTTTTTAAGCAACCGACTGGCGCCCTTTTACTCCGCCACACTGGTATCCAATTCGCCGCCATTCACATCTCAGTAGATCAAATTCCTTCCCAATTTGGGGAATTTTGTATCCGATATGGAAATTATCGAGTTGGGCGATTCTGTACCCTTCTAGTTCGCGCATTGCCGCCGCCAGAACTGACAGATCCACGAGTTCTGCATTCTTGATCCCGATACCATAGTGGCCAAGGAAGGCTTCGAAGGCCGGACCAGTCAAAGATGCGTTGGCCTGCAACAAGGATTGGATATTGATTCGCTTGGGCATTGGTTCATCTCATAAATTTGAATCAGCAATTTTCCGTTCTTGGGCCAATTCGTCCGGAGAAGCAAGAAATACTCTGACGAATCGACGTGATCCCGACATTTTTTCGGCCTTTGATTTGCATGTCGTACATCATTAAAACTCATCTCATGAGTAAGTCTCATCGCACCAGCCGGTGCGAATCCTAGAGGAACTCGCCAGCACCAGGGGCTTGCCTAAAGCGATCAGGACTGATAACGGCAAGGAATTCTGCAGTCGCGCGATGCTAACCTGGGTCCATTCCAGGGGCGTTCAGTTATTTCTGATCGAACCGGGCAAGCCAAACCAGAACGCCTATATCGAATCATTCAACGGACGTTTCCGCGACGAATGCCTGAATGAACATTGGTTCACCAGCTTGCAGCATGTCCGTGTTGTCGTGAAAGCCTGGCGCCGTGAATACAACGAGGAACGACCCCAAACGATCCCTTGGAGGACTGACCCCGACTGACTACGCCAAGACACGCATTCAAAAGCAGTTAAATTAACCCCCCGGACTCCAAAGCCTGATGCTGCTGAAAACGTGGGGACGTCGGGACTACCGTTAACCAAGTAGCAGCAACAGATACAGAAAACGAGCCCACCGCGGGGCTTGGACCTTTGAGATCTACGCATAGCCGAGATAGATTTTGTTTAGCGGTTGAACAAGTCGGAAACTGTCAATTGAGGGGGAACACCCTTAGCAGATCAAATTCTCAGGGCAACCTGAACATTGCCAGGAATCTCAAGTTGATCGCTTTGGGTATTTTGAATCAATCTGACAATTACAGCAGCAGACCATCGGCGATACACTGATCCGATAATGCTCACATTAGCCATACTCGTCAAATATCAATGGCCTCCAAACGACTTAAAATAGAAACCGCTGCTGACATCAGAGAGAGACGCCTAACATCGCGCCACACGCAGAAATTCTGATAGTCCAGCTTGATAAATATTGAGTTTCGCAAAGCAAATTGCCAACCCATTACATCTGAAGATTTCCATGTCAAAACTTACAATAGAAGCAGTAAAGTTCAATAGAGACTATCTTCAGCATCTGGTCACCTTCAACGCGGCCGCGATCACGGCGGTTGTAGCCCTTGCTGAGAGGATCGCGCCGCAACCAATGTATATCTTCGGCTACACGACAGTCAAAGCCTCCCTATTTGCTTTTCTTATGAGCTTCCTATCGGCTGCTATTGCGTACGCCGTGCTCACAGTCTTTGTAATATATGATCAGCGATCCCCAGCATTTACCACTCCTCCGACGTTGGATAGAGATGGGAAGCTGCCAATCGCAGAATACAAAAATACTCCGGATACTTGGTTCTTGGTAGTGCTCACGGTATTTGCAGCAATATCCTCTTTGTCCGGGGTCGGGTCTTTCGCATGGGGAGCAATCGTTGGACCTTTGTAGATGTGACAATTCATATCCCTGAAAGCATAACCCTTCGTTGTAGAACACATTGCTCTTTCGAGGGCGGAGGTAAGGCTCCTGAGTTCAAAACATCAAGATTGGTGGCCGTGTCACGGGCCAACTTTGTGGGCGTCAGATCTGAGTTCACGGCGCTCGCGCGCATACAACCGATTTATGCGGCGGTACTCTCTACGGATGCCATTAAACGCACCGATCAACGGTGCGAAATACATGCGAGCGCCATACCGCACGGCGAGGCAGATTTCATCCAAAAGATTCATTGGCAATTTCCTGTGCTTTCAGATGCGTGCAAATTCACGCGGCTGGGAAGTCAGCTCGTGCAATCTCTGAGACGTCACTTTGCTGCCCACTTCCTGAGCAGCCTGATTTTTAGCGCCTGCCGCTCAATGGTCGTCTGTCCCTTTCTGGTGAATCTGGTTGCAACCGCATCCTGCCGCTCCCAACCGAAGTAGTGTTTTCCATCCTTGGCCATCTCCCAAACGCTGCCAACTTCATTTTCAATAGGGGCTACATACCCATCCAACTGCGCTGGGGGTGTCGCCGTCAGGACCGTCCTCACCCGAGCACGCATGCGCGAGTGCCAAGCCTGCTTGTCCCTCTTTTCGGACTTCGCGCCTGTCATGCCATAGATTGGCGTTTTTCTTCTGCTTCGGCTCATGGCTTCATTTCCTCAACGGTCAGGGGGCGATCCGCCGTTGGATCTACCATGCAGCTGACCATAGGTAAGACCCGGTCTTGTTCCTTCTTGCATTTGCTCGCTTTTGTGTACGTATGCGCGCGCGTTGCACCACGGTGGAGAAGTAGCGGCCACGGAGCAGCGTTCCACGCGGGCTATCCGTAACAACAGCCGAACCTGGGTGGTTCGAATTGAATAGCCAGTAGACCCGTTGTCCGACCTTCCCTGACACAGCGGCAGGTGGCACTGCAACGCGCAAACGTCTATCAATGCTGGTAGGCCAACTCTGAGGTGACTTCCTACTAAGTGGTTTGAGTCTCATGATCGGCCTCTCTGCTCAATGAACCAGCTTGACGGGAGTCCTTGCGCTCTCGGGCGGCGAGGACGTCTCCGGGGCTTCTCGCGCCTGCGACTCTCGCTTGATGTCACATTCGATCTGCAGCTGTTCGATCCACTGATCAGGCGACAAGGTCCCGCCCAGCAAGATGCACTGCCCTTTGACCGTAGCAAAGTCCCCCGCGGCAAGCTGGTGCATTTGGTACAGATCCGCCTTCCAGCTGTCCTTCTGAGTTCTCGCTAACTCCGATAGGTTCTTCTTGATCCCAGCCTCGCTGATGAACATGCTCCAGCGTTGTTCAGGGCTCAAAGCCCTGAGTTCGAGTTTGAAGGTGAACCGGCGTAATGCGGCCGTGTCCAGCCCACGGAACAGATTGGTCGCAACGATGAACACGCCAGGGAAACGCTCCATGCCCTGCAGCAACTCGTTGACAGTGGTCACTTCCCACGAGTGGTGGGCCAGACTGCGGTCACGCAGAAAGCTGTCCCCCTCGTCCAGGAACAGGATGGCATCCTCCTCCTCGGCTTCCTGGAACATCGCAGCCAGGTTCCGTTCGTTGTCACCCAACCATTTGGACAGCAAATCTGAGGCTCGTTTGCTGATCAGGCGTTTGCCCATTTGCTGCGCCAGGTACTCCACAAACTGCGTCTTGCCCGTGCCGGGCGGGCCGTATAGGCACAGGGAGCCTTTGGGACGGAGCGTGAGTGCCTGCAGAATCTGGGCAGGTCCGAACCTGCCGGCGTGGTTGATGTATTCCAAGGAGTATTCGGTCACACATTCTTTGGACTTGGGCAGCGTGTCCCGTTGCATGGCTGCCAGGGAGCGTCGCACGGCCCGCACCATGGCGTTTTCTCGGTCACGCTTGCTGGTGGCGCCACTGAGTTTGGATGCTCGTACCGCAGCTTCTATTTGCCTGGCAGAGACGTCCTCAAGGGCGAGGATGTCTGCCTTGGTAGCTTTGTAGAGTTTGAGGCCGGTCACCAGGTTCTCCATCTGGGCGCGCCGCTCCTCACGGCCTGCCTTCATCAGCGCTGCATGGAAGACAAAGCGCGCCACGCATTCGTCCACCAGGCTGTCCGATCCGGGACCGGTCCATATGGTCGGGGCCGGGTTGGTATCCAGCAGGAGCTGATCCAACGGTTCAATATGACTGCTGTCGAGTTCGATGCCAAGGATGT
Organism: Rhodoferax sp. ZS1R8; assembly: GCF_056521325.1. Classification (NCBI taxonomy): domain Bacteria; kingdom Pseudomonadati; phylum Pseudomonadota; class Betaproteobacteria; order Burkholderiales; family Comamonadaceae; genus Rhodoferax; species Rhodoferax sp. ZS1R8. The sequence continues at coordinate 227,623 of NZ_JBWMBA010000005.1, forward strand.
TGCGCAGAAACTCGGACGGACGGCGTTGCAGAACGCTTGCGGGTTTCTCAATCACCAGGACGGCGGCGGGTCCAAAGCGGCCGTACAGGACGCGCTGTGCGACAAACGCTATGCAGGGCAACTCTCCATAGGGTTCGTCGAAGTCCTGAAACACGTAGCCGACCAGTAGGGCTTTGTCCAGTAGTTCACCTACGAGCGAGCGCTTCTCGATGGAATTGGCGCCGTACAGCAAGAGATTGACGCCGTAGGCGTCCTTCCCCGCAGCGTTGCGCAAGATGTCTACTGCCAGTTGGAAGTCTTCGGCGGCCATACGGGCCGGTATTCCGGCTCCAGGAGCGACAGCCATGGGTTTCAACAGGCTGTCGAAGACGCTTTCCAGGGGATCTGTCAGGAGGTCTACCCAGAAATCAGAGACCTTCGGGAGTTGGTTGTCTTTGCCCTGGCCCCGGAGAATTCGGCTGGTGCGCAGGATGCCGGCGTTCGAAAGTGCCTTGCGCAATTCTTCTTCGGAGCAGTCCAGCATGGCACACCAGGCATGAGCCAGGTTGGCGCGGCGCTCTTTCATCAAGCGGTTCAGGAAGTCACTGAACTCAGTGCAAATGGCGCAGGTGAAGGCCAGGAACAGCACCTTCTCTTCGACTGCAGAGAGGTTGAGAATCTTGCAGAGTTCGGTAACACGCAGGGTAGCGGGGTCCCGGACGTTCATCAGCATATTTTCGAAGGAAGCGTCGAGCTGGGCGGCACGCTGCTCTGTCAGATTCCTGAACTCTGCCCAGTTGGCTGTCACCCAGTCGTGCAAGGCATAGCCTTCCACCAGCAGTCTCACCTCCTTGAGACTTGCATCTGCGCCCAGGCTTCCCTGGCTCATCTGACCCAGTAGTCGAAGGGCGCGTTCCAAGGTGATTTTTCTGGCACGCTGGTCCAGCTGTATGGATCGGGCAGCATCCGGCCAGTCCAGCGACTCGCACCCCATGGCGTACCAGCTAGCGAAGAGCATGGGGTCATTCACCATGCGTCTTTGCACCTGGTCGCTTGCAATCAGGCGCACCAGCCAGACGGACAGCCTTGGGATTGAGACTTTGCGCTCATTCATGGGGTGGTACCAAGCAAGGTTGTTGGCGAAGTCTGTCGATTGGTGAAGTCGACAGCCACCACTGGCTGAACTCCCATAGGTTGGCGTGCTTTGACGAGACTGATTGCAAGGCTGCGCCGGTGTTTGGCGAGCCGTTGGGATTACGCGTGATCAACGCGCGATGGATGTCGGGGTTCACTCCCGCCATGTAGGGCAAGTAGTCATCCACGAAGGCCACAGGTCGCAGGAGGTCCAGCACAACGGCCTTCGGACTCTTGCCGAAAGCTTCATTGCCAGTCGCAAGAACCGTCTCGATCGGGAACCCCAGTCGTAGCAGGTTACGTTGTCGAGCTACGGTGAACTGCATGGGTAGCGCCGTCACGCAGACCAATGAATATCCTGCGGACTTTAAGTCTCTGCAAGCCTTTATAGCGCCAGGTAAGGCATACAGGGATTCCCAGAACCGTTCGTCAAAGCTGGCCCGGAAACGTTCAAGCCGGGCGCCGTCCAAATGTTCGACATCCCAGCGGTCCTGGGCCCAGTAGGCGTCCGGGTCTTTTTCTTTGGGATAGACCCCGAAGGCTTGCTTCCACGCTTGGGCATAGCCGAGGTTGTAGTCCAGCAGGACGCCATCAGCGTCCAGGGCGATCTTTTGTTGTTCCATGGGTGCTCCCCTGGTCGATGAGTAGATGTTTTCTTTTGACATTTCGTCGCTAGCGCGGTGGAGGCTGTCTGAACTCATGCGGCTGCTGCGGACTGAAAGCGGGCGCGGAGATGCTTCTCCATCCATTCCAGCTCGGTTTTACCCAGACCCCAACCTTGATGGGGCATCCGGCTGGCGACATTGTCCAAAATCGCGGCCCGCGTGAACTCGGGCTTCTCGGTAGTCTTTCTGTTCACGTAGGCAGTCAGCTGATCGACTAAATCAAGGCAACCGGCGTAGCGCTCTGCGCGTTCCTCTGGCGTGAGGCCGACGACGTATTTGCCGTCGATCAAGCGGGCCGAGAATTTAGGTTGGGTGCCGGACAGAGACGCAGGAAATGGATCGCGCGGGAAGTCGTCTGGAACACTTATCTCTGTAGCGGATGGGCCTTCCCCAACGCTGGTGGACTTGGATTGCTCGCTCATAGGTCTCTCCAAATGCGTGATGGTCAAATCCATCAATTCACAGCACGCAGGATTGCGTCTTGTGTGGAGCAATAGTCCCGCGAAAGTGGTGTTTCCCACAAATGGTCACCTGGAGAAACCGAGCTTGTAGGAGGGATACCATAAACGGTCACCTATTGCCTCGAAAGCTCAAGGCCGAGGGGCCATATGCCAAGCAGTGAATCGGCACATTGCTAAGGTAGTTTTGAGGTTGGTGTGGGTTGCGAATCAGGCATTCGCGCGCGTGCCAGACGTGTAACGATGCAGTCCTTGTCGATCGAAAGCAGAAGACGGGTTCTCTCGGCGAGGGACTACTCCAGCACCATCGTGCAGGCGAAAGATGGGCTTGCTCAGTTGACAAGGAAGGCATGGTCGCACCGGTTGCACAGGAAGGTGTTCTGCCAATTCTTCAACAGCACCGGCCAGGTCTTTGTGTTGAACTGGTAGGCGTCGGTAGACGTAAATGACGGAACCCACGACCCAGAACAGTTGTGCTAAGAAGCCCAAAGGCTGCCAGATGATGCCAGCTATCAGCACACCGACCAGAGCCATCACGAAGATGCCGACCAGTGGTTTGAGGTAGGTCATTTTGGCAGGCGGCGCGGCGCGCTGGGAAGCGACCGTCTGCGAGATGCCGGATGTCTTGGCGCTACCAACCCCGACGCCAAGGCCATCAGGCCCGATACCGACGCCGACGCCTTTGGATGTTGTGTTGATATGGGACAGGCCTCCTTCAAAGGCCTGGGATAAACGTTGCGTGTTGTCGCTCTTGCATTTAGGGCAGGTCAGGTCCATTGGGTCTCCAGTAGTGAAGTGTTCGCAACTCAATTGGGCGCATGGCTGGCAGTCCTAGGGAGTACTTCGGCGTCCCCAAGACGCCGGTCCAGCCCTTCAACGGGTCTCCATCCATCCCTGGTCGCCTTTGATCAAGGTCAGCTGCACGCTGGGTGATATCGACGGTTGATCGTTATAGACCTCTTTGCCGGCCACCTCGGTTTTGGAGAAGTTGAGATCCCGGGCGGAGTTTGTGAATGTGCACCGCCACTTTGGCCCGTCGTTGGCACAGTTCAGGTCGGAGACCTTCAAGTCCTGGGTCCGAATACCGAGCTTCTGGAAGCGCTTGGCGACCACCCCGGCGACGTCTTCTGGCGTTGGCTTGGATTGCAGGCTGCACGCTGAAACACACAGCGTCGCGGCGGCAACTGCCGTCAGCATCAATATCTTTTTCATACCGACCCTTCCAGTTCTGCTAAATATCTTCCAGCGGCGTTACGGTCACTCCATCGCGCTTGGCCCCAAGGAAAATCTCAAAAACAGCCATTTAGCTGTCTATAGACACGTGTCTGAAGTATACATAGCGTAAATAGTAGGGGCCAATGCGGCCCAGTAAGAATCAGCCTCTAATCAGCGCTTTAGCGACGGAGATCAAACTTCGGCGCCAGGAGTTGGGCTTTACGCAGGAAGATTTGGCAGGGGTCTGCCAGCTAGATCGCCCCTACATCTCTTTGATTGAGGTGGGCAGCAAACAGCCAACAATTAGCGTCTTGTTGCGTTTGGCCGAGGGGTTGCAATACCCGCTCGGCGACTTTATGGGGCGAGTTGAACAGCGGTATCTCTTGGAGCACGCGGTAGCGGAGGCAGTTGAAAAACCACTGCCGAGGCGACCGCGGAAGGGTTCCTGACGCATACTTTGGGCTTCTTTCTGTGTCGAGTTGGACGGCATGCGGGCAGCGCTCCTTCTTCTTACGCTGATTCATTAGTTGGACACCACATAAGAGAGCCGTTGAAATCCCCATGAGTTCGCTAATCACATCCCTCAAATCCGAAATCACGCGCGTTGCCCGCAAAGAGCTCAAGGGTGAACTGCAGTCACTGCGCAAAATCTCCACCGTACACCGGTCAGAGATTGCAGCCTTGAAGCGCCAATTGAAGGCCCTGGCATCGGAGCTCAAGTCCGTCAAACGTGCATCCGGCAAGGCTGCCAAGGCCCCGTCTGCAGCCGAGGATTCCACCACAACACCCAGCCGAATCCGATTCAGTGCCCAGCGCCTGGCCGCACACCGTGCCAAATTGGGGCTGACCCAAACAGAAATGGCCAAGCTGCTTGCTACGTCTTCGCTGTCTGTGCACAAATGGGAATCAGGCACCGTGCAGCCACGCGCAGCACAGCTGCAGAAGATCGCGGTCGCCATGAAGCTGGGCAAACGCGAAGCTGCCGCCCTGCTGCAGGCTTAATCGAACCCGTAGTCCATTTCCAGTGGCTGGTCAAAGCGCAGGGTTTGTCTTAGCCCCTGCGTGATGATGGCGTTCATGCCAACCTTACGGCTCCGTTCACCCGAGCATCCTGCCGGTAGGTGCTTGGGCAAATGGGGTCGGGCAGCCGATCACAACGGGTGACTCAAATTATCTGGAGGGGTGCAATAGCAGTCTTCCTCGAATCGACGGAGCTCGGCGAGTAATGACCGAATGCGAGGCAAGTTCCCGTTTAATGTGCGGGCGACTGGACCAGCGCCATAGGACTCACTCGGCTGCCAGAGCCAATCTAAAGTTTGCTAGCACTTGATTTCCCGATAACGCTTTCGCATGACGTAAAGCTGTTGCTGTACATCCACCTTCGCAGCTCCTTGCATACGTGGTTCCTGGCCTTCTAGGTTACTGATGCTAGCGTCGAGTCGAAGACATTCAGACTTTGTTTCTGGCGCTAGGTAAACACGTCTCTTCTCCACTTCGAAGCGTTCGGGGCTCATGCCAGTGATGGGGCGTATAGCCTGCGAAAATTGCTCCGATTGCGTTTCGCGCCTTACGTCCTTTCCAATAGCCTCTCGCCCAGTGAACTTGTTGAGGCCCTTAGTCGGCTCAACATCCACTCGCTTAGCGCCAACGCATGGGTCGTCTGAATACACAACCTTCCCTTGGAGCTCGCACTTGTAAACCGTACGCGACGGGCTTGGGAGCACTGCAAGTTGTGCCCGCGCAGCTAGACACAACATGACCGTGATAAGTCCACAAACCAGAACTATGCTGAATCGCATCTGATTGATCTTCCGAAGGAAAAGTCGAATGGATGACATCATGCTACCCCCTTCCAGGGAATCGGAACCGCTCGATCTTTCGGCAGCCTCCGGGGTATCCCATGTCTATGGGAGGTATCGATCAGGGAAGGATGCGGTCCTGATAGAACGCAGCCCGTAGGGCACAACTTACCGTCTGCTAAACCCAACAACCAATGTTCTAGAGTGCAACCCCAACGCAGGTTACTCAGATAAACCTACGACGCAACTTAGGCAGTGAGTGGATTGCGCAATCCCTTGTGGGCGCTCACGGAAACGATGAGTTAGACGAAATGAAACATTATTTCAACGAACTATAAGCCATGGAAACATAGCTGCTAATCCTGCATACCTTCATGTCTGGACTTGTAAGCCTATAGACAGCTTCTGTTACAAAAAAATACAATCGCAGGCTTCGCTGACTTTGGTTGGCACCAACACAAATAGTCAGGGAGTCCCTAGTGCGGAACACACGTTCAACCGTGGCGAGAGCGAACGCGCGCGCGCTTCTATCGGTGTGCATAGCAGCGGCATTTGCCTCCACAACCTACGCTCAGCAAGTCCTGGACCCCGCTGCAGAACTACGTCGTCAACAAGAGCGCAGCGAAGCCCAACAGAGGCAGCTTCAAGGCATACCCAGAGAGGTCAAGCCAGAAGCCGCACCAGTAACAGCGCCCAATCTCCGCCTGCCGTCGAATGAGTCCCCTTGCTTTGCCATCACCCACGTCGAGGTGCATGATGCATTCCCTGTAAGCACATCGAATGCATATGCGTGGATCGGCAATGCTATCGGTGGCCCGTCACATGACGACTCCCCCATAGGCAAGTGCTTGGGTGCACAAGGTATCGGTTTGGTTCTTAAACGTGCACAAGATGCCTTGGTAGCCAAAGGTTTGGTCACCAGTCGCGCCACGGCCCAGCCACAAGACCTGTCCAAAGGTCGCCTGACCATTGATATTGTGTCGGGGCGTGTAGGCGCCATCCGCTTTTCAGAAGGCTCTGAGCGCAGAGCTTGGTTGAACAATTCCCTTAACAGCGTCCCCATTAGCCCTGGCGACATCCTGAACCTACGGGACATCGAACAGACTTTAGAGAATTTCAAGCGCGTGCCCACCGTAGAGGCCGACATTAAGATTGCGCCGTCTGAAACAAATTCAGACCAAAGCGACCTGGTCATCCTGCACCAGCAAAGCACCCTCTACCGCTTCTCGGTGACGGCCGATGATGCAGGCAGCAAGGCAACAGGCAAGTATCAAGGTAGCGCCACGCTCTCGCTGGACAACCCCTTGGGCTTGAGCGATCTGTTCTACATCACGCTGAACCATGACTTGGCAGACAGTACTGCGCAGGGCTACGGCACCCGAGGCGGTGCATTGCACTATTCATTGCCATACGGTTACTGGACCCTGGCCGTCAATTCCGGCACTAGCCGGTACTTCCAGAACATCGCTGGCCTGACGCAGGCCTACACGTACAGCGGTACCAGCGAAAACAATGACGTAAAACTCTCGCGTCTGGTCTACCGTGACGCAGTACGTAAAACCACGCTCAGCCTCAAGGCCTGGCAGCGAAAGAGCAACAACTACATAGACGATACCGAAGTCGAGGTCCAGCGCCGCGTCATGGGCGGCTGGGAAGTCGGTGTAGGACACAAGGAATTCATCGGCCAGGCTACGTTTGAGGCCAACCTCAATTACAAAATTGGCACTTCGGACTTCGGAGCAATGCCTGCGCCTGAAGAAGCTTTTGGCGAAGGCACAGCCCAGTTCGGCATCGCTACGGTAGATGCCAATGTCGGTCTACCTTTCCACCTGATGGGGACGCAATTGCGTTATAGCGGTGCAGTGCGTGTGCAAGACAACCGCACACGACTACTGGCCCAAGACCGTTTCTCAATCGGTGGGCGCTACAGCGTGCGTGGGTTTGATGGTGAGTCCAGCCTGGCGGCCGAGCGCGGCTGGACCCTGCGTAACGACCTCAGCACTGGCATCGAACATGGTTGGGGAATTGGGGTCCAACAAATTTACCTGGGTGTGGACTGCGGCGAAGTCAGTGGCCGAGGTGCAGAAACCCTGCTGGGTAACACATTGTCTGGCGCCGTGGTGGGCTTGCGCGGTGCCATCAAGAAGCTGCAGTACGAGGTTTTCGTAGGCGGGCCGATCCGCAAGCCCGCAGGCTTCGCAACAGCCACCACCACAGCCGGCTTCAGCCTCAGCGCCAGTTTCTAAAAATTCCTCCCTTCCTTCCCTAACGTGCACCCGATGCACGGAGCGTCTCCATGAACAAGAATCTTCACCGCATCGTCTTCAACGCCCGCCGCGGCCAACGCATGGTCGTCGCTGAGACGGCTACCTCACAGGGTAAGAGCGCAAGCGGCGAGACTCGTTCCGCAGGCGCTGCGGGAGTAGGTGGCTTCGCGGCAGCTGCGGCGGTCAGCGCAGCCTTGCTTTTGACCGGCAACGTAGAGGCGCAAATCAAAGCTGACCCTCGGGCGCCCGGCACCCAACAGGCCACCGTGCTGACCACATCCAACGGCGTACCACAGGTCAACATCCAGACTCCCAGTGCCGCCGGGGTCAGCCGCAATGTCTACAGCCAGTTTGACGTTCAGAGCAACGGCGCCGTCCTCAACAACAGCCGTACGGGCACCGCTACTGCGGTCGGAGGTTACGTGCAGGCCAACCCCTGGATGGCGCAGGGAACGGCACGCATCATCCTGAACGAGGTCAATTCCACTTCAGCCAGCCAACTTCAGGGGCCGATTGAGGTTGCCGGACAACGGGCCGAAGTCGTGATCGCCAACCCCGCGGGCATCTCCGTCAACGGCGGCAGCTTCATCAATGCCAGCGTCGTGACGCTGTCCACCGGCACCGCCGTGGTCAACAGTGGCGCCTTAGATTCCTTCCGCGTACAGAGCGGTATGGTTACCGTTACCGGCAAAGGCCTGGATACCGGCGGCGCTGACTACACAAACATTCTGAGCCGCGCGGTACAGGTTAACGCCGGTATCTGGTCCAAAGAATTGCGGTTGGTGACGGGCAACAACGTGCTGTCGGCATCCAACCCCCAAAGCTCTGTCTCAAGCACCAGCGCGACTGCCGGCGACCAAAAGTCCTCAGCCCAAGCCGGAGGCGTCAGTGGCGCCCCCGCCTTTGCGTTGGACGTCTCGGCGCTTGGCGGCATGTATGCCGGCAAGATCTATTTGATCGGCACCGAAGCTGGCCTAGGCGTTCGCAACGGGGGCACGGTCGGCGCAACCGCCGGTGATGTGGTTTTGTCCAACAACGGCTGGCTTACCAACAGCGGCAGCTTCTACGCGTCTGGAAACACCCGGCTGAACACGCAAGGCAGCCAAACCCATAGCGGCACTGCTGCCGCACAGGGAGACCTAACCTTGACCGCGTCCGGACCTACCGGCAGCGTCACGAGCACCGACAAGTCGCTCATTGCCGGTGGTCTAAAGACCGACGGAACGTTAACCGGCACCGCTCAAACAACCGTGACCGGCTCGCAGGGCGTGACCATGGCGGGCAAACTGATCACGACCGGTGAACTCAAAGTGAACGGTCCAGCCGTCAACCTAACCGGCGCCCAGGTGCAAGCTGACAACGCCTCGATCGCCTCCGGCACGAACAGTGCAGACCTGCGCTTGAACAACAGCAAAATCTTTGTCACCCAGACGCTGAAGCTCTCCACTGGACAGGCCCTGCATGCTGAAGGTTCAACGATCGTTGCCAAGGCTGTGAAAATCAACGCTGTCGACCTTTTTAACGCGGGCGGCAACATCGGTCAAAGCGGAACCGACGATTTGCAGATCAACTTGGCTGGCAAGCTTGACAACGGCAATGGCCATATCGCCGGTGGCGGAAATGTGCAGCTCACGGTTGGGACGCTGAGCAATGCCAACAAGGGTAGTGTCTACGCAGCTGGCAAGCTGGGCATCAGCTCCGGGCAGCTCAGCAACAGTGGCAGCCTGTACGCAGGCGCAGAACTGAACCTCAAGGTCAACGGTGCCTTAGTCAATACTGGGATTGGTGGCCTTATCGCTTCCGGCGGCAGCACAACTATCACAGCGAACGGTCTAAGTAATGGACCTGGCGCCAGCATCATTGCTGGTATGCAAAGCGACGGCAAGCTGTTCTCAGGTCCCGCCGCGGGGGCACCGAGCTTGTCCATCACCAGCGCCACCGGACTAAGCAACCAAGGCAATCTGTCCGCGGCTGGCGGCATTACTCTCAACGGCAACGACCTCAGCTTAGGCGGCAACACGAACGCAGGTGGCAACATCGGACTGAAGGGCGACAGCATCGCGATCACTGGAACGCTGGTTACCGCAAAAGATCTGGAAGTGCAAGCCAAGTCAATATTGACGATAGCGGGTACGGGCCAAGTCGGCGGCAGCGCCAACGTCACGGGTGGCGCCTTCAATCTGGGCGGTCAGTTCACCGTCAACAAAGACCTGAACCTCACAGCGGGCGGTATCTCCTCCACCCCGAGCAGCTTCCTGATGGTGGGCCACAACGCCACCTTGAGTGGAGGATCCAGCATCAGCTTGGGTGGCGCCACCACGGTGGGCAACCGCTTGGCAATGACGGGAGGCGTTATTGACCTGATTGGACCGATCGACGCATCAGCTACAGCAGTAAGCGGCGGCTCCATCACGCTGGGCCAAGCGGGCGGGCTAAGCCAGTGGAGGGGTAGCCTGTCGTTGAGTATGAGCGGTGACGTCAACGCCCAAGGTGGCTTGAGCGTCGCCGATGGCGCTAGCATCACCAGCGGCGGCAAGGTTCATATCGGAGGAAATGCGCGTAGCGGCGGAAGCTTGAGCATCAGCGCCAGCGGCGACGTCCGGGTCGACGGCACAGTGACTGCCAACGGCGGCTCTTCGCTAGCGGCCGGCGGCGCGCTCGATACCGGTAGCGTGCAGGCCACCAGCGTATCGCTGGACGGGCAGCAGGTCAGGGTCAATGGCTCTGTCGTCGGCACGACGGGCGCCACGCACCTGCGCGGCACCAACGGCATTTCGGTAGCAGGCGATGTGACCAGTGGCGGGGGTGGCGGAGTAGTTGCCACGACCGGGGGAGCGTTGGACATTGGCGGCGTTGCCACTTCGGGTGCTGGCATGACCTTGAAGGCGGGTACTACGATTCACTTGGCCCAGCAGACGCAATCCACTGAATCCATGCACATTGAGGCCGGCGGCAACATCACGGCAGACAAGGGCCTTGCAGCCGGTGCCTTGGACATCAAGGGACACAACGTCTCCGTCGCGCAGAGTATTCAGTCGGGCGGCGTGCTGCAAGCCCAGACAAACGCCTTCAACGTCACCGGCAATGTGCTCAGCGGTGGTGACACTCTGATAGTGGCCGCGCCCCAGACGGGCGCAGCGGGCGCGTCGACCGTGCACATCGGCGGCGCACTGGCCACCACCGGCGCACTAAATGTGCAAAGCACCGGTACCCTGCAGGTCGCAAGCAGCACGCAAGCGAATGGCACCCTGCAACTCAAGGGCCAAGGCATCACGCTGGGCGGCAAAGCGACCAGCGGCGGCAACAGCAGCATTGACGCACAGGGAGCCGCCCTGACCGTGTCCGGTGTGGTCGGCAGCGGTGGCAACCAAAGCCTGGCCGGCAGCACGATTACAGTGCAGGGTGCCCAGGCCATGGGCAGCATGAGCCTGCAAGCCAGCGTCGGTCAAATCAATTCCAACAGCAGCTTGCTGGCCGTCAATGGCCTGATTGCGAATGCCGGCGGTGCGATTACCGTTCAGGGCCATATCGCCAGCGATGGCGCGACCACCCTCCAAAGCACCGGCCAGGTCAACGCCACAGGAACCATTGCCAGCGGCGCTGCGGGCCTGAAAGTGGATGCCGGCGGTGACATTGCCGCAGCTACTGTGCAAAGCCTGGGCGACTCCAGGCTCACCAGCACGGCCAATGTCACATTGGGCAATGCGCTGAACATCGGAAGCTATACCGTAATTGCTGGCGGCAACATCAGCCAAGCCCAAGTGCAGTCCGGCGCAGGCTTGAGCGAAAGCGCTGGCGGCGGCATTACACACAGCGGCACAACCCTGGTACAAGGCAATGCATCGCTCGTCAGTGGCGGCGGTCAAACCCTGGGCAGTACGCCCACTGGAGGCCTCACCGCCACGGGCAGCGTCACTGCCACGGCCGCTACCGGTGCCATCAGCGTCGGCTCCGACCTATTGGCCAACGGCAACATCAACACCACTGCGACGCAAGGGGCGATCTTGGTCGGCGGTAATGTATCAACCCAGGGCACGGTAGGAGCCACCGCGCGAAACGGCATTACCGTTGGAGGCGCCCTCACCGGACAATCCGCAACACTGGGCAGCTCAGCCGGCGGTGTGCAGATTGCCAGCAATGTGCAGGTCCAAACGGATTTGAATGTCACCGCCAAGACCAACGTGTTGGCTGGCGGCTCCACCGTCGCGGGCGGCACACTCAACGCCAGCAGCACGACTGGGAGCGTTGCCTTCGGTCAAGACCTGAGCGTCGGCACCACCACAAACATTGCAGCAGCTAATGGCATCACGTTGGGCGGCAATAGCAAGCTGGTAGGCGCGGCCCAATTGCAAAGCACGGCTGGCACCATCAGCAACAACGGAGTACTGGCCACAAACCAAACCCTGACCGTTGCTGGGAATGCTGATCTGGTCAACCACGGCAGCATGCAGTCTGTAGGCGATATGAGCTTGGGCGCCCACAACATCACCAGCAATGCAGGCGCTCCGAGCGCGATCACGACAGGTGGAGCACTGACTGCCAATGCCAGTGGCACCCTCAACCTTGACAGTACCGTCAACGTAACGGCCAAGACCACTATCACCATGGGCGTGGTAGCCGGCGGCACCAACGCCGGCAAAATTCAGGCCGGCAATGGTATCTCCCTGAGCGGCGGTAACTTGGCCAACAGCGGCCAGATCGCATCGCAAACCGTCAACAGCAGCGGCTCTATCAGCAACACGGGAACAGTCTTTGGCAGCACCAGCGTGGCTGTGTCCGGCTCTACCAGCAACACGGGGCAGATCGTCGGTACGAATAGCGTCAACCTGGGTACCACCAGCAACAGCGGCGTCATTCAGAGCCAAACTGTCAACCTGGGCGCAACCAGCAACGGCGGCTCCATTGCTGGTAGAAGTGTCACCGCCAGCAGCCTGACCAACCAAGGCTCGGTGGGTGCCACGAATGACATCACTGTCAGCGGCGATGTCAACAACAGCGCCGCCATTGCAGCCAGCAATATCAACTTCACCGGTGGAACCCTAGTCAACAGCGGCCAGGTCCATGCGAGTGGAAACATAAACATCACGGCCAGCTCGATCACCAATACGGCCGATGTCGTAGCCCCGATACCCGGTGTCCCGGAAAACACCAACATCCCCTACGCAAGCGCAGGCGCTATCAAGGCAGATGGCTCTCTGACCATTGCCGGTGGCAGCCTGAACAATACCGGCACGCTCAGCTCCAATGGCACCTTGAACATCGGCATGGGTGGCAGCGTTAGCAATAACAAACGGGGTTTTATCCTGGGCGGTTCTACCGTCACTGTGACTGCCGGTTCGGTCACTAACGACGGAATCGTCTACGGCATAAACAGCGCACCATCGACCATTACAGTGGCTTCCACCGGCGGCTTTGCCAATGGCAGCACGGGCGTAGTCATTGCCGGCAGCCAACTCAACATTAGTGCTTCCAGCTTCACTAATGCGGGTGACAACGTTACCTCGGGCGTCGGCAGCCTGGGCAACGCTAATCTGAGCACAACAGGCGTATGGGACGCAGGCTCCAGTGGGCTGCGGGCCAATGGCCTGCTGACCGCCAATACCAACAACATCACCGTCAATGTTGGCAAAACCTGGGAACAAGCCAACGTCAAGTGGGGCGGCACGCTGTTCAACTACGGCACCACGAATCTGGGCATTGGGCAGGGCGCCGTAGTAAACGAGTCTACCGGGGTCACTACATTCACAACTGCCCCCGATCCCATAGCTTTGGCAGGTAGTTATCAGTACACCGCCACCGCGCCCGCGGGATATACAGGGGCCACACTGGTTGGCTACACCGATGTCACCAACCGCGCAAAGTTCACGGCGGGCTCCTTTACTGGCAGTTTCGCCAATGTGGCCGGTGACATAAGCGGCAACATCAATGCCACGGGTGGCGGAGCCACCATCAGCCAAAACGTCATTTGGTCAGGTGTGCCAGTGGCTACCCCGGCGGCGCCCCCTCAAGAAGTCCAAGTCCAGTCGTTCAGCCTGCCGCGTGCATACCTTACCGCTAACAGTGTTATCAACCTGGTCGGTCCCAGCGCCGGCACCGTGGTTGGCGGCAACGTCACTATTAACGCCGGAGATCTGACAGTCGACAGGAGCAACACCGGCGCGGCACAGGGCGGCATCAGCTCTGCCCAAGGTATTACCGTGGGCGGCATCAACGCCAGCCCAGCGGTCCTGGCTTTGCTACAGAACCCTGCCCTGTTAAACGCTGCTGCCTTGCAGAACATTGCTCTGGTAGCGAGCCAACAAACCCCCACCATCCCCAGCAACACCGTCACCACTACGGTGGGAGCACCGTCAAACTTAGGGGTGGCCAGTAACTTCGCGCCCAACAGCAGCGCGAGCGGCGGCACCTCCTCTGGCGAAGGTGGTCCCACGCTGGACCTGCCGGCGCCGGACCTGCGCACGGTGCAGGGCGCATGGACAGCTCTGATGACCAATCAGGTCAGGCCCATCATCACTAATTGGCAAGCACTCAACGCACAGGCCAACGCCATTAATGTGACCAACCTGACCCTGAACCTGACTGGCACTCTGACCAATGCGGGCACTATCAATGCGACCAGTGGCCTGATGGTCACAGCTGCCGGCGGTATCGATAACAGCGGCGGCAAACTGGCCGCAGGCGAGTGGGTGCAGTTGGACTCCCAAGGGATAGGTCTGATCAACAATGGCGGCACCATTCGGTCCGGCGGCACCCTGGTAGCGGACATCAAGGGCGGAAATATCGTCAACAACCGCGGAACCATCGCCGCGGTGGATTCCGCACAGCTGACAACTGTCGGCAATATCAGCGCCATCGGGGGCAAATTCATCAGCGAGAACGGGAACTTTACGCTGGGCGCGGATGGCAACTTGACGATGACTAATAGCACGCTCAGCGCCGTCAACGGCCAAGCTGCGATCGTGGTCAAGGGTAATGCCAAATTCGACGCCGTGACCGAGGGCACCTCCTCCACAACCAGTCAGACCACCGGTGGCTACACCGGCCCTGTCCTGATGGGCTGGGATAGCGATACCAGCTCCGTCTTGGCCAGCATGCCTCCCACGACGACCACCACTACAAGCTCCAGCTCGACCGAAACCAAGGGCAGCACGGTAGAGGGCAGTTCCGTTTTCATCAAAGCGGATGGGAACATCGACGGAACCGCCGTCAAGATCACAGCCAAGGCATCGGATAAGGTCAAGAAGAACCCCAACGCCGCGCCGGACGCTCCCGATAATAATGGCTCGGTAGCCATCTATGCGGGCGGAAACGTGAGTCTGCGCAGCGCGATCGACACCCGCACGGCAAGTACTAGCGTAACCACCGGCGACATTAAGACGGGCAATAGCAATAGCAGCTCAACCCAGACGCTGGCGGCAGGCAGTGTCAGCGCTACCAAAATAGTCGATATACAGGCCGGTCAACACGTCAGCCTGGAAGGGGTGGCCGTGAGCGGCACCAAGGGTGTCTCGGTGAGCGGCAAAACTGGTGTTACACAAGGCGCCTTGGTTTTGAAGAGCCAAAGCAGCAGCACCTCGCTCAGCACGGAAATTAACTTCGCGAACCAGATAGATGGCGCGTCTGCGGATAGTGCAACGACCACCACATCCACCGCCAGCAACACCAAGAGCACCACCTATGTGGGCAGCACCATCAGCGCTACTGAAGGCGCAGTCAGTCTGCGCGGTGAAGGCGGTAAGCTGACCATAACCAGCAGCGATATTAGGGCCGCTGGCACCATCAACCTGCAGGGCCAGGATGTGACCGTCGTCGCCCTGCAAAACCAGACCCAGACGAACGGCAGCTCCACGGTAACGGGCGGCAAGTTCAACACCAACGGCGACCAGGATCAGAAGAGCGGTTCTTCCTCTACCCTGTCGACCGGTGCCAATATCCAAGGTGCCGGCGGTGTCAGCATTGTGGCCGCAACCGCCGCGCCTGCTCCCACCAAAAAGGAAGGCGACGAAGCTATAGGCAGCAATAGCTCTGCAACAACAGCAACTGCATCCACAGCCCCCATCGGCGGCACGCTGACCCTGCAAGGCGCCAATATCCAAAGCGGAGCTGGCATCACTCTGGCAGGCGCCAACGTCAACGTAGCCGCAAATGTGGATTCCGCCAGCAGCATGTCCTCCTTGGGCAGCACCGACTTCCGCAAGATTGAACGACAGGGAACGTCCGGCGGAACCCTGCAATCCGCAGGTAGCGTGAACGTCATTGCCACGGCCAACAAAAAAACCACCGTGATCAGCGCTGGCGACAGCAGCCAGCCCTTCAGCGTTGCCATATCGGCGACCGGCGACGTGGAAGGCCAAGGCAACATCAACTTCAAAGGCGCGACCATCAAGGCCGGCGTGACTACTTTGGATGTGAAGCCCCAAGACGTGGCTCTGGTAAAGGCCGCCAACGGTAAGGATACGCTTAAGAACGCCAGCGTGAACCTGATTGCGAGTGGCACGATTGATATCGGTGCGGCGCAGGTCAAGAACAGTAGCGACGTCGGGTCGACCAGCAGCAGCGGTGGACTCTTCTCCAGCAAGACCACGGTGGAACACCACACCAGCACGGATACGCTGCAGATCGGAAGCACCATCACCGGCAACAGCATCACCGCACAGGCCGGAGGCAACATCACCGGCACCGGGGCTCAACTTGGCACGATCGACAGCGGCGGGAACAAAGCAGGCGATGTGCTACTGCACTCCACCAATGGCAATGTAACCCTTAAGGCCGGCACTGACTTGCACACCACGACCGACTTCAAGCAAGAGACCCAAAGCGGCTTCTTCAGCACGGGTGGTGGCGGCTTCACGCTTGGCAGCCAGACCAAGACCGAAGAAGGTGCGACCAGGAGCAGCACGTCCACCGTATCGAGCTACGGCGGCAGCAACGTCACTATTGCCAGCGGCAAGAGTGTCACCATCACCGGCACCGAGGTGATCTCGGACAAAGGCACCCACATCGAGGCCAAAGAGAATGTGACGCTGGACGCGGCCTTCAACCAGAACACCACCAGTAACTCGACGACGACGACCTCCAGCGGTATCTTCTTTGACCGCATCGGCACCTCGATTGGCGACAAAAACCAATCCCAGAGCAGTACGACAACTACGGTGACCGCCGCCGGAACGGTGATCGGCGCGGTCAACGGCAACGTAACCATCAAGGCGGGAAACACCTTCACCCAGGTCGGCAGCAATCTCGCCGCCCCAGGGGGAGACGTGATCGTTGAAGCCAAAAAGATCGACGTTCAGACCGCACAGGAGCATTTCGACAACGTTACCCAGCAAAGCGCCAGCCAGAGCGGTATTACCGTTTCGATCAGCAACCCGGTTGTCAGTACCATTCAAAGTGCGCAGCAAACGGCCAGTATGGCGCAAGCTACCACCCAAGTGAATGGCGCCCGCATGAAGGCATTGGGCACTGCCACCACTGCGCTAAGCGCCTACAACACGGCCCAGCAGGTGGCAAGCCTGGTATCTGATCCCAGCTCCGCGGCGAGCGTCAGTATCGACGTCAGCCTGGGTAATAGCAAGTCCCAATCTGTGCAAACGAGCAGTGTGACCACCAACGCAGGCAGTTCGATTGTTGCGGGTGGTAATGTTTCTCTCACCGCCACAGGCGGCGGGACGGACAGCAACATCAACATCGTTGGCAGCAACATCAAGGCCGGGAACAACGTCAGACTGTCTGCGGACAACCAGGTCAACATCGTTGCTGCCACTAATACCGGCACTAACAGCTTCACGTCTAGTGGGTCAAGCGCCAGCATCGGCGTGGGCTTTAGCATGGGTTCTCGCAGCGGCTTTACGTTGAACGCCAGTGTCAGTCAAAGCCAGGGCAAAGGCGATGGCAAGGACATCAGCTTCAGCAACAGCACCATTACTGCCGGCAACAAGGCCATCGTCAAGAGCGGAGGTGATACAACACTGGTGGGTGGCACGATCAATGCGAAGACCGTCTCTACAGACATCGGTGGTGACCTGTTCATCGCCAGCCCGCAGGCCATTAGTACCTATACTGAAAACAGCAGTAGCAGCGGCTTCGGCATGAAGCTGTGCATACCCCCGTTCTGCGTGGGTGCCAGCAGCTTTAATGTGAGCATGGGTCAAAACAACGTCGATAGCACGTTCAAGAGCACGGGCGAAGCTTCAGGTATCCATGCGGGTGACGGTGGCTTCCAGGTCAACGTCGGTGGCAAGACCACACTGACAGGTGGTCAGATCACCAGTACGCAAACCGCGGTGGACAAGAATCTGAACACCTACTCTGCCGCCGGTGGCACGACAACTACCAACATAGCCAACACCGCAAACTATAGTGCCAGCGGCATCAACTTAACGGCCGGCATCAGCACCACTATTGGTGATCAGAGCAGCCCTGCTGCACAGCAAGCTATGAAGGCTAATGGCATCGACCAAGCGGCCATTAACAAGGCGGTGAATGACAACAAAGGCGGCAGCAAGATTACCGGTAGTACGGGCGTCGGCTCCGCCGGCGGTAGCTCAGCCAGCACGACGGTGGCGGGCATTACAGGTTTTGCGGGCAATACCGACGTGCGTACTGGAGACACCAGCACGGCATTGACGCCGATTTTTGACAAGGACAAAGTCAAGAATGACGTCAATGCTCAGGTTTCTTTGACCCAGACCTTTGGTCAGATGGCCCCCAAGGCGGTGGGTGACTACGCGGACAAGATGTACAAGGCGGCGACCACCGATGAAGAACGCGCGAAATGGGCTGAAGGTGGTCCTGCCCGCGTTGCCCTGCACACCATTGTGGGGGGCTTATCTGGTGGAACCCCAGGGGCGGTAGGGGCGGCAACCAGCCAGACCCTAGTGCCGCTGATTGCGGAGCAGATTAAGGCGACGGACCTACCCGAGCCGTTGAGGCAAACGCTGACTGCCATTGCGGGGACGGCAGTGGGTATAGCGGTGGCGGGGCCCGCCGGCGGCGCTACGGCAATGAATGCAACGGTAAATAATTTCTTGAAGCATGGCCAAGCAGAAGCAATGCAAAAGGAGTTCGACAAATGCAAATCAAAGCCGGGCGGGTGTTCTGACGACGCAGCGAAGGCTATTGTCGACAAATACCTGGCGCTTTCAAATGGCAACATACAAGAGGTTCAGAACTGCATCTTGCATGGCGATTCGCAATGTGTTGCTAATGCGACAAAAGACGCAGCTTCGATTGCTGAGGTATCAGTCCCTGGCGTCGGCGGAGCAGCACAGGAATTTGAAAATCGCGCCGTGCTAGCACGCAACGGTACAGTTGTTACAGGTGCAAACGCCGTATTCTCAGATATCAAGTTAGCCGAGAAGATGGCAGACGTTCGCACACGGGTTTGTGGCGGCATGAGTTATACCGCCTGTGATTCACATATCATTTCTCTTAAAGGCGAGGAGCAGAAAAAAGCACTGGTGCTTTTTGGCACAGCTTTGGTTGGAACGCCTCTGGTCAAAACTTTGATTGAGGCCGCTCCGGCCTTGGCGACCGCGGCCAAGCTAACGGCCGAGGCATGTGCTGCCAGCCCCATCTATTGCGCAAATCAAGCTGGTATTGCTATTGCCGACATACTTTCTGGCGATGCACTGGGCGGTGCGACACTAGCAGTCTTGGGTACGGCAAAAGTTATATCCAAGTTAGAGCAACGGATCACAGAAATCAAGAGTGTAGAGAAGAATCTGGCGAGCACAGCGATCAAGGCTGATGTAGCCGTCTGCTCGACAGGAACCGCATGTTTCGTAGCAGGGACGCTTGTACAAACCGCGAACGGTCCCAAAGCAATCGAGACTTTATGCGATGGCGATCTGATTCTTTCTCGTGATGAACATACCCAAGAAGTAGGGTGCCGCCCAGTTGTCGCCACCAAGGCAACGCAAGATCAAGCCATCTACGAAATATCAGTTAAAAATGGCAATGGCGATACAGACATTCTTCACACCACAAGCGAACACCCTTTCTGGGTAACGGACCATGGGTGGCGGAAGGCATCTTTGCTTGAAGCAGGGATGACATTGGTTGATCTCAATAACCACCCGATTGTTGTGCTATCGCAAGCAGCACTTGAGACAACTGCAACGGTGTACAACATCCAGGTTGAGGACCACCATACTTATCACGTTGGTTCTCTCGGTGTGTGGGTACACAATGCGAATTGCTGCGACTTTACAAGCGCTTATGGGCCATTGAGCTCGCAATGGTTCGGAGCGGATGGTAAAGCGGTCTGGATAAATCCGTTAACTGGGAAGTCCGAAGTAATCCCCGATGGCGTGAGGGTTTCTGTTGACCACGTACTGCCGAAGAAGTTCATGAATGACATGCCTGGATTTAATAAGCTCTCACCGGAGGTTCAGGAGTCGATAATGAATAACATGCTCAACTTGCAACCGATGATTTTTTCTGCAAACTGTTCCAAAGGTTGCAAGGTAGAGTGGGTAGGATCAGGATGGCAAACCTGGAATGGACAACCGATAGCGGCGGAATACAAAGCCTATCTTGCTTACCAGCAGACAGAGATCCAAAAAATGATTAATAGCGCAATCAACAAGGTAGTTGGAAAATGAGCTACCTTGCATTGAGTGACGGTTCGAATTGGCATGCGTCAGGCATTCAGCTGTCCGACATGAGCCGCTACTTTGATGAGATCGTTGAATCTGCTGAACTATTACCACAGAAGGCGGCCGACGTGATACTTGAGGATGGCAGTCGAGATTTGACACTCTTGACGGATGGCGGCCGCGACTTTTTGATAAGCCCACTTAGAAAACATCAGCCGAAAAGTTTTTCAGTTTTAGAAAGGTACTCGTCCGACTTGCGGGTTGGCCTCAAATGGTTCGCGGCGGTTCCAGTCCCCTGGGCTACAAAGGACAACTTGGACATTCGCGGATTTTTAACAGTAAATGGCAGATTGATATTTGTTAATCCGTTGCGAAGGCCTGTGGTCAACGCTGACTTTGATGATCGAGTTTCCAACTTTATGCCACACTCGATCGTTGACTCTTGGTTCAAAGCTTCAGGAGGTTGGGGAATTTACACGCTCCCCTGCCCGTGGTCAGCGAGTCGTCAACTGCTCTTACATCCGCATGCATTTTGGCCATCTATTGAGAATGTGCTCTTTAGTTTCGATCCTCACTGGGCCAAAAAAGAGGATATGAATTACATAATTAGTAAGGTACCGGGCGTTTACGTTACAAACCAAAATCCACACGACGGATCCTCTTATGAGTGGTGCAGCATGCGATGCTTTTTGGATACTCGCCCCTCCGGATTGGACGGGCGGTGTGGCGATCAGTTTTTTGTATTGGATTCGCGCACGGACAAAGTTGTCTATCACATCAAGGACGGAGATACTCGAAACATTCGTGTGCTAGAGGCCGATGGCGTCGGAGACGCTCTAGACGAGTATTGCGCCCATACCCTTATGCGCACCGAGGGGCGATTTGACTTTGCACCCTGGAGCCGGTTGATTGCCTAGCCTTCACAGCAGCGTTCCAGATCGCTCCTTGTTGAGCCCTAGGATCATGCGAGTTGCCACACAGCCCATCCATGCTAGGTTCGAGGTTATTGGAATCACAAAAGCGTTTTCAGTCATCGCTGCCGTACTGGCTCCCCAGATCAGAATGGACGAGAACACTTTGTGTAGGTTTTCCTCTCCAGACAGCCATCATTATGGCAACCAAGACGATTTCACGCGCAATAGTGGGCTTCATGGACCAGCCCACAATCTGTAAGCGGCTGGGCATCCCATCTTGAGTTGACTTATCGCTAACCAGATGATGTCCATTTACAAACTAAATGGATATTAGCATGGGTACCACAAAGGGTGGGGCGAGGCGTAAACACAGTGATGATTTCCAGGCAGAAGTGCTGGCGCAACGCCGTCAGTCTGGCAAGTCGATAGCAAGCGTGGCTTTGAAGCGTGGCTGTTGCCGCCGACCGAAAACTGACCACCGGGGGTGCGGCGTAAAACTTGGACTGGTTTATGCCGTAAATCCTAGGCTCGCCCGGTATTCGAGGGGACTGAGTGAGTCAAGGGATATCTTGATGCGCTTTTCGCTATACCAGCAGATGTAGGAGTCAACGATGTGGATGAATTCCTCAATAGTGACGTCCTGTCAGCTCAGAGGATAGAACAGTTCCGTTTTCAGACGTCCGAAGAAACCCTCACAGGCAGCGTTATCTGGTGAGCACCCTTTGCGCAACATCGATCGAATCATCTTTGCGTCGTCCATCCTTGAGAGCCATCCAGGCCAGCGATAGTGGGCGCCACGATCAGAGTGAATGACAGGTCGCTTTTCGCATTCAGCCACCACCTCAATAGCCGTATCCAACATCGTATTCACCAGCTCGGCATCTGGGCGTGTACCGATCGTCCAGCTGATCACCAATCCATCGAAGCAGTCGATCATGGGCGAGAGATATACCTTCCCAGCCGGGATGTGGAATTCTGTAATATCGGTCAGCCACTTCTCATTCGGGGTCTCAGCATGGAAGTCCCGATTGATAAGATTCTCCGGTGCGGGGCTGATTTCTCCGAGGTAGGACCCATACCGTCGCCTTCTATTAGCAGCCACAACCAAGCATTCCTGCTTCATCAAGCGTTGCACGACTTTTTCAGAGAAATGTAGATGGCGCAGACCAAGTGCTGCACGTATCCGCCTGTAACCGTAGCAACGATGATTGCTCTGGAAGACGTCGGTGATGGCAATACGAACGTCCGCGTATTTGTCAGCTCTTCTCAGCTGGGCGCAGTGATAGAAGTAGGAGCTACGGGCCAGGTCAAGTTCGGCAAAAAGCTCCGCAAGCGCATAGGTTTGCTTCAGGGCGTCAACCAACAGTGTCTTCTCCCGGTTGCTCAGGAGCTGCGGGGCGACGCCCAGTCCTTTTTTTAAGAGTTCATTGGCCTTTTTAAGTAGGTCATGTTCAAGCTGCAGGCGTCGGATGTTGCGTTGAAGTAAATCGACTTGCTGCTGCAGGTCGGTCAGCTGCGTCTTATCTGGAACTGAATCTGAGCCCTTCGGTGGTTTCATGGATGCGGGAGCCTCACGACCCAGTAGTTGATTCTTCCAGTTGTACAACGTCGGCCTACACACTGCCAACTTATCAGCAATTTCTTGTGCATTCGTTGTCCTGGTGCACAGTTCAATCACCGCCGCACTCTTGAGCTCCAGAGGGTGCGGGACGCTCGGCGCTCTGCCCACCATGCGTTGCCATACTTCAGGGTGCAGTTCATCAATCCAGACCGTGAGTGTTTCCCGGCAAGGGTATCCCAGTGCCGTCATGGTTGAAGCAATGCAGCGATCGTGGTCAAGGTAGTGCTGAACCGCAACCTGCCGCTGTTGGTCGGAGTATTTGGACATTGAGCGTGTGTAGCCTAATTGCAAGTCGCGGCCTTGCTCGTACTCCCGATGCCAGCTCTTGAGTGAATTCTTTGTTGGATAGCCCAACTGAAGAATGGTCGGGCCAGTGCGTTTGCCCAGCTTGATATAGAGCTTGACGGCTCGAATGCGAGCTTCGTATGAAAACATGAACTACCTCCAAGTAGTCCAAGTTATTGTCCGCACCCCCAGTGGGTAAGTTTTCGGTCGGCGGCAACAGCTGGCATTCGCAGGTCGTAATGCAGCCCGGAACGCGCAACTCTCAACAGCGCACATGCCCGCCGCTGGCTCAGTCCACGCTGTACAGCGTAGTGAACCTGCTTCAGCCGAGCCTGTGCGCTCACCATTTTTTTGCGTTGATTTCCTTCATGACATCGATTTCCAGGTCACGGTCAACCAGCATCTTCTTCAAGCGGGCGTTTTTCGCCTCCAGTACTTTGAGCCGCTTTACCTCATCGGTATCGAGCTGGCTGAACTTCTTGCGCCAGATGTATATCGTCGCCTCACTCACGCCATGGCGCTTGGCCACCACTGCAACACTGTCTTGGTCCGTTTCGCGCAGTACTCGAACAATCTGCTCGTTACTGAATCTTCCCTGCTTCATTCCCGCCTCTCCTCGCAGAAGAGACCATTTTCTCAAGCTTCAATTGGTCTGAAATTTCCCGGGTAGGTCAAAGGCTATCACGCCTTTGCTGGCTGCTGTCTCTCCAAGCTGTGAGACAAGTCATTGCATCCAAATTCCACAGAACGGAAAAGCCTGTCGAGCGCCGCCTCGTAACTCCAAACTAGCAGACTGGCAGCGCCTGCAATGGCGAGGAACACTAGTATCGTGCCTGCGTTAGCGACCATTTGCTCCTTCGTGCTTAGCGGCTGATCGAGGGTTTTCGAAAAGACATACCCTGCGCCACCCCACAGCAAACCGACGAGCCACTTGAAATTCGTAACTCTGGCGCGCACACGTTCTTCGAGAGGCTTGACCGACTTCTTAAGGAGTTCAAGTTCCTTTGTCGTCGCAAACCCTCGGCCTTTTAGGTGGTCCGCTACAAATTGAACCGTGGCCGGTGTTAGTCCGCCCGCGCCAAATTTGCTTGGAACCGCGAAAGCAGCCAAGAGCATGGGTATGAGTAGCGGTTGACGAAGCATTCGCAGTTGTTGGCGATGAGGTCGTACTTCACCTGACCTTGTTTGAGTTCAGCCAGAGCCCTCCTGGCCACCTCGACGTTGCTGTGGGGCCCGGCGGTGGGTTCCACACGGACGTCACCGTTCGCGGCGTACCTTCGCTGAAAATCTTCTAGCGTCGCTACCTGGTAGCCGTCGACCATCAACTCAGCAAGGTAGACCACGCCGTCGAACATTCCTCGCCCAAGTACCAACGCATGGTGCTTTGGTCCATCAAAACCAAATTCTTTGGTGATGGCGCCCACGAGACGCGCACCAGTGACGTCGATCTGCTGCAGCTGCATGCGGTCCCCGTTATCGAGCTTTTTCTCTGCTCAGAAAACGCGCGGTGCGGTCGTTCGGCTATCAGTAGTTTTCCGATGAATCACCTAGTGTGCTTGTCAGCGGCCAGAATGCCGGTCGGCGGTGTCCGGCTGGTCGCTGCCGCAACTTTCAACTCAGGAATCAGACACTATGAACGAAACAAACGCAGCTCCAACAGCAACCAAACCGACTGAGCCCCTGCCCGGTCAGCCTGCGCAGGAAACGCAATCCATTTCCTGGTCGGCGATGGCCAAGGCGGGTGCCGCCGCTCTGGGTGCAACGGCCACGGCTTTGAATTTTATTGGTCAAGAAGCCTATGCACGCTATCTTGGCCACTGGGGATTTGACGATGGCATGCTGCCGTTGGACACCAGCAACCGTGTTCATTATGGCTACATTGCCATCCTCGAAAGCATCCACACGTTGCTTACCGGGACGTTGGGAAAACTACTCCTGTTGGTCGTCTTCATCTTCGCTGGCATTCTGATTTGGACTAACTCATTCGCAAAGAAGAACCAACCTGGCGACACCAAGATCGGCAAATGGTTGAAATGCATTGCCGATCGCATGCCCCCATCGCTCAAGAGCTTTTTAGCGTCCTTCGGCATTTCAGGGCTGATTGTTGTCCTTATGTTCCAGGTGACCTTTGCCGCCTTCGTCGGGCTCGCCTTGGCTCCCATCATCGGCGAGCACGCTGCCGGCAAGTGGGCTAAGAATAAGGGAGACGATATCAAGAAGGGTTGCCAACGCAAGGACAAGCACAGCGTATGCGCGGAGCTCACGCGCGACGGAAAGGTGGTAGGGACCGGGCTAATCATCGCGAGCTCGACGGCGCGTATTGCCTACTTCGACATCACGGCAAAGCATGGCCGGCTTATCAAGTTCGAAGATGGAGAGCTGACCGGGTGGACTCCATGATGGTCGTGCACGCCCTGGAATCCGCACGAAGTTTGCGCAAGTCCTATTGCTGAAGGCGCGCGCGTGCATGGCGCGGAGGCTGTACGGTGCGGCTGCAAGACACACCTTTTGCCGAATTGATGCTGCAAGCGCTGTCCGGGCCGGGAGGGGCGTTGCCCCCTTCCCGCCCGACTTCCCCCGCCGCAGGCTCACAAAGCAGTCTCTGATGAACGGCCGCCGCTAGCCTGAAAGCGACGTCGCAGTAGCGAGCACCCCGCAGTGCAGCGATAGCGGTCATCGGAAGGAGCGATGCCTCCGTCCAATTACGCTTGGCCCGCCCTTCATAGGTGGCCAAACAGTATCAACTTCGAAACGCTCGCTGGAACTTCTTCCAACGCATGGGATGGTGACTTGTGTCAGATAATTGCTGCGCGCAGCAAGCCGGGGCGCTCACATTCAGCCAGGCGGCCGCCTAGTACACCGCGGCCCACGACGCCGGTTGGCGTAGCGCGAGGAGGGACCAACGAAGCTTCCTTCTGGGCGCTGGAAGGGGCTTCGCCGCAACCTTAAACGTGCCTTTTGACGGGCGGGCAGCAAGAGGTGTCTCTGTCGATCCTCCTCCCGTGTCGGTCGAGGATGCATCCGACTGTGCGCTTCGGGTATGAGATCCATATAAACTTGCGCGCGCGACGCGCGCGTGTTTAAACGACCACTGCGTCTGGTCGGGCAGGAGTTTTGTCGCTCGAACGAATCCTGCCTCCTTGTACAACCTTTACCAGACGAGCAACTGACCCGCGCATCCATGCACCACGAAGACGACAGCCCCGGCCATCACCTGCAACGATCAGACTTCATTCGACGGCTTGTTCAAGCACCACCACCATCAGTTGCCCCGGGCAATCAGGGACCATCTATTCCCCGGCGAATCGTGCAGTACTGGCATGACCTTCAGGCGCTGCCTGTTGACGTGCAGGAGTGCATGGACTCGTGGTCGAGGTGGGGATCAAGTGGATTCGAGTACCGTGTCTTCGACGCGCGCAGCGCAGCTCGCTTCATTGGACAATCGTTTGGAAAGGACCATCTGCGGGCGTTCATGCGCTGCTACCACCCCGCGATGCAGGCCGACTACTTCCGGCTGTGCTATCTCGTCATCAATGGCGGAATGTATGTCGATGCCGATGACGTGTGCATCGCCGAGGACATCACGGAGCTGTTCTTCGGGAATTTCGTTAAGGTTCAGCCGCTATGCTACGACATCGCTTCTGACTCGATGGTTCAGTGCGAAGTCTTCCTGCAAGCGGGAACCAACCGGGAAGGGTTGATTTTCTACGTCAACAACAACCCGTTGATCGCTTGCGAGGGAGACCCTATCGTTAGCCGAGCGCTTGAGCGTGCGACCCTGCGCTTAAACATCGCAGCGGAGGGTGAGCTGCCGGAGATTCAATCGACTACCGGCCCGGGCAACCTATCGCGCATCATCTTCGAGCTGGGCGCGCGATGCCCTGATGAGCACCGGGTGACCATACTTCGAACCTGGGACTCGATTGGCATTTCCAAGTGGCCGCTGGGCTATCGTGCCGACGGCAGAAACTGGCGAAAATCCAATGGAAAGCGCTTTGCCTTTGATGGGGAAGCAGCGCCATGAACTTGTTCGAGCCACTGGGGGGCATCCGCTACCTGTTGCACACCATGTTCTTGCGCTTGCGCGTGCTGCTGCCGAAACAGAAGGCCTGCGCATTCGGCCCCGTGGGCGCTGGCTACCCGGGCAGGATTAGCGACATCTATGTGATCAATCTTGACAGGCAGCCGCAGCGGTTGGTGGCTGTTGCCCGGGAGCTGGATCGCATCGTGGATTGCACGGGGCAACCACTGACAAAGCGACTCATCCGGCATGCAGCCTGCGACGCGCAGGCCCTCCCCGCTGCGACGCTTGCCGGTGTCGATGTCGAGCCCTACTACACGCTTGCAGATCAACTGTCCGTCGACCCATATCCGCAGGTGCTACCGGACACGTTCGATTTGACTCGCCCGATCCGAATGAGCAATGCAGAGATTGCGGTGGCTCAATCGCACATTGATATCTGGAAGAGGATTGGCAGTTCTAAGGCGCCTTACGCGCTGGTGCTAGAGGATGACGTTTGGTTCGAACAAGGCTTTAGCAGCCTTGTCGATACAGCGTGGGAGGAGATGCGAGATCGCGACGGGGCCGATCCTGACTTTGACGTGCTTTATCTGTCCTTCAAAGAGGTGAAGCATGGTGCTCCCAAGATTGCGCTCTCGCGCAGTGTCTTTCGACCGGAGCGCGGGCTTTGGTATCTCTCGGGGTATGTGCTGTCCAAACGTGGCGCCCAGCGGCTTCTTGCACGCTTGCCGTGCCGCGGGCCGGTTGACCTTTGGATCAATCAGCAGTTCCCAGTGATAGACGTGCGCGCGCTGCGCCGCTCCGTCATCCCTCAGCGCGTCGATCTGCTATCTACGAACTCCTACTCTATTCTTCCCGTCCTGAGTCAGATCGGGATTCTTTCCGATGCAACGCCCGGTACATTCCATCAGCGTCCCACGGAATCACCGGTGTTTGCCTTCGGCTCTCAGAACGCGGGCCTATCCTCCCTGGCCGCGGCCTTGTCGATGCTGGGCTATCGCTGCTGCAGCGACTTGAACGACCTCCCGCCTGTGGAGCGAGGCCGCTTGCTTCGAGGTCAGCGTGGACGCGTTTTTGATGCCTACGTCAATGTCGCCGCACTTGAGCCCCACATCGCGCAGCTCAAGGGGCGGTATCCTGGGGCGAAGTTCGTCATCGTCGGCGAAATCCCCGAGAACTTGCCCCTGCCCCCTGAGAGCATCTTGCACCTGCGTGCTGTTCCAGAGGGCTGGACGGAGCTATGTGAGTACCTGCGTATGCCGCCACCCAGCGCTAGCTATCCGTGCGCTGCGGAGCGAGGTGTTCGTCGTCTTCGCCCTCCTGCGGCAGCAAGTGAAGGACTGGCAAGAGGCAAGCGGCTGGAGCACGATGCTTCGCCGTGGGTTGTCCCGGCATCGCACCACTGGCACGGCATCGACGTTGAGCTACGCCAGCCGGGGCCGAGATCGGGGGCATCTCGAGCCCGGTTTGACGACCACTTGAGCGGACTCGACACGTCTCGTTGGCTGTCGCGCGACGATACGTTCCCCGGAAACCTCGCACTCTTCAGGCCTGGCAGCGTGAGAGTTCTGCCTTCTGGCGGTTTAGAGCTGGTGGTCGCAAGTGCGTCGCTTGGTGTCCGTGAACTGAGCGCGGGAGCTGTTTCCAGCCGGGGGCAGTTTCTGTACGGTCGCTTTGAGGCAAATCTGCGAGCGACCAACGTTCCTGGCTTGGTTTCGGGCTTCTTCCTCCACCGAGATCTTCCGCGCCAGGAGATCGATGTGGAGATCACAGGTAACCGTCCAGACCAGATGCTGGCTAATGTCTTCTTCAACCCCGGCTGCGACGGCGCGAAGTTTGACTACGGTTACCGGGGGACGCCGTTTGCCATCGAACTCGGGTTCGACGCCTCTGAAGAGTTCCACACCTACGCAATTGAGTGGTCGCCTGACGAGATCCGATGGCTCGTCGACGATCGCCTTGTGCATCGGAGAGTACTCTGGGACCCTACGCCGATTCCCAATCTGCCTATGACGCTGCATGTGAACACCTGGCCGACACGGTCGCATGAGCTTGCAGGAAGACTTGTGCGCGAGTCTTTGCCGGCTGTTGCTGCGGTTCGGCGCATCGCGGTGGATGCGAACAGCACCGATACGCAGGGCTATGACCGCCAGCGACACAACGCCCGCGGACCGACACAGACTCTGGTTTAGTGCGCCGTCTTTCGCGTCTGCTACTCTATAAACTTTGAGGCGTCGACGACAGGGAGGACAACGTGACCCTACTACAAGAAATTCAGAACGAATCCAACGGTGCGCTGTTTCGGCGTGCAGACCTGCACATTCACTCATTTGGCGAGGATGGCTCATACGACGTGACGGACGCGACGATGACGCCTGAGAGCATCGTCGATACGGCGATCACGGAGCGGCTCGACCTCATCGCGATCACCGATCACAACAACATCACGAACATCCGCCGAGCGCTGAAGTATGCGGACGGCAAAGGCCTGTTTGTTGTCCCCGGTGTGGAGCTTTCAACGCCGCAGGGGCATCTGCTGGTGTACTTCGAGACGGCTGAACAGCTGCAGCGCTTTTTCGGTAAGCTGACTATTTCGGACGACAGGAAGGCCTGCCACAACACCATCCCTCAGTGTCTCCGCTTCGCCGAAGAGTTCAACGGCTTCGGCATCTGCGCACATATCGAGCTGGACAGTGGCCTGGAGAAGGCGCACCCGAAATTTGACGCATTCAAACAGGAGGTCTTCAACTGCTCCAACCTGTTAGGCCTTGAGATCACCAATGCCGCGAATGGTGCTTGGTTTTCTCACGACGACACTGATGTCAATCGCCGCAACTGCGTTGTGGCCCGATGTGCGACGCTCGGTCTTGAAGCCGGCGTCGATCTTGCGAAGGTGATGTCCTCGGACGCGCACACCCTCAACGCCTTGGGCCGCAACGCCAGCGGCAACAGAAAGCTGACCCGACTCAAGATGGAGGCCCTGACTTTCGCGTCGTTGCGGATTGCACTGAAGGATGCCGCGGCGCGAGTGCGCCTTGAGGACCTTGTCCCAGCGTCGGTGCCGAGGTTCGTAGGGATCAAGCTGGAAGGCGGATTCCTCAAAAACCAAGTCGTCCACTTCAGTCCTAACCTGACCTGCATCATCGGCGGTCGCGGTGCCGGAAAGTCAACGCTGTTGGAGTCGCTTCGCGCGGCTTCGGGCAATGCCGCCGAAGGCGCGATCATCGACTCGGAGGTGTGGCCAGACGCCATTTCGCTCGTCTACGAAGACGAAGTGGGGGAGCGCCACACGCTGACTCGCAGCAAGCTCTGCGATGTGATGAACGCTGATCCGGAAGGGCCGACGGCTGTTGCAATCGAAAGCTATGGACAAGGCGAAACGGCTGACACGATCCAGCACTGCGACACCGACCCGTCGATCCTGCTGCGGTTCCTGGACGGTTTCATCGACTTTGGCGAACTGCGAAAGCAGGACGAGGCCTTACGCGATGAGATTCTCGCAAATCAGACAGCTATCGAAACGCTGCAACAGAGCATCAACCAGATCGGACCAACAGAGAAGGCCAAGGGAATCGCCGACACACAGGTCGCAGTACTGAAGAAGCAGAACGCAAGCCAGGTCGTCGAGCTGGAGGAAAAGCTGGCCAAGGAGCGGCGTTTCCGTGATGGTCTGAAGCGCAACCTTAGTGAGCTTCTCACGTCCATCACCAACAGCCTGACTGGGGACGAGCTGCGCAAGTTAACAGCCGACGTTGATGGCAACGGCCTTGCGGTCGGCAAGGCGGAGTTTGAGGTCGTCAAGGGGCTCGTAGATAGTCTTGCGACAGAGATCGAGACGCTATCCGGTCAGCTCAAACAGAAAGTCATCGCCGCGAACGACAAGATCGCGGCGCAGCTTCAGGTCTGGATCGCGCGCGAGAAGGAGACGCAGGACAAAATCGAGGAAATTCGGCGCGAACTAGACAGGCAGAACATCAAGCTCGACATGGCGTTTATCCGCAAGGTCACGAAGGATGCTGCCGATTTGCAGGCGCGGCTGACCGAGCTGAAGAAGAGCCTGCCAAAGCAGCAGGAGGCATTCAAGGAGCGCAAGCGTCTGATTCAGGAACGGACTGGCCTGCGCGTGAAGATTTTCAACGCCCGCCTCGCGTTTGCGACAACGATGAACGGCAATCTTGCCGCTGCCGTTGTGGACTATCGGGTCAAGTTTCAGTTTTACGAAGGATTGCTGGCACCCGAGATGGAAGAGCTAATTAAGAGCACTATGGGTTGGCGGACCTCTCAGGTTCCACGCGCGGCGCTCATTGCCGCCACACTTTCACCGGCTCAGCTCCTTGCTGCCGTCAATGCGAAAGATGCTTCGGCACTCGAACAGCTGAACGATTCCGATGGCAACCGTGTGTTCTCGAAGGGCGACGCCGCCGACATCATCACCAAGCTGTCGGAATGGCAGGCCAAGTGTGCGCTTGAGCGCGTCGCGTTCGAAGATAGGCCCGAGATCAAGGTGACGCAGGTTGTCGAGAATTCGGATGGCACCCAAGGCTATCGCGTCCGAGATTTCGCCAAACTCTCGCTCGGCCAACAGCAGGCCATCCTATTGACGGTGCTGCTGTTCTCTAAGAGCCGCGTGCCGCTAATCATCGATCAACCAGAAGACAATCTCGACGGTGAGTTCATCTACAAGACCGTTGTGCGTTCGCTGCGCAGCATCAAGGAGCACCGACAGGTCATCATCGTCACGCACAACCCCAACATCGCCGTTCTCGGAGACGCCGAGCTGATCATCCCGCTGCGTGGTGCCAGCGAAGTGTCCGTGATCAGGGACCGTGGGTCGATTGGAGTTGACCCCATTTCACGGACACCTTATTGTTCTAACAGAAGGAGTCCGAAGTGTCCAAACCGCACACACCAAAGCAGCCGTATCCGGCGCAGTTTCGCCAACAGATGATTGAACTGGTTCGCGCTGGGCGGAAGCCCGGTGAATTGGCCAAGGAGTTTGGTTGCCATGCCACCAGCATCACGAACTGGTTACGGCAAGCCGATGAGGCCAGCGGCATAGCACCAAGCCAGGCCGGCGCGCTTAGCGCTAGCGAACGCCAGGAGTTGATCGAGTTGCGTCGCAAGTTACGCCAGGTACAGATGGAGCGCGACATATTGGCAAAGGCTACGGCCTGGTTTGCCAACAACGGCGACAAGACGTCTACCCCGTCTACACGCTGATTGCGGCGAATCAGGCCGAACTACCGGTACGCACCATGTGCAAAACCCTCAAGGTCTCCGCCAGTGGCTTTTACGATTGGTGCCAGCGCCCGCTGAGCCAACGCCAACAGGCCAATGCCACTCTGACGACGCAAATCCGTGCAGCCTTTGTCGCCAGCGACGAAACCTACGGCATGCCACGCATCCGTGCTGAGTTGCAGGACGCAGGCATTGTTGCCAGTCGCAAACGCATTGCCCGCCTGATGCGCCTGGCGCAGATACGCGGGGTGAGCAGGCGGCGCAGCTTCTGCGTGACCACTGAACGTGATGTGCGCCATCGGCCGGCCCCCGACTTGGTAAACCGTGAGTTCGTAGCGACCGACATCAACCAGCTGTGGGTAGCCGACATGACCTACATACCGACGTGGGCGGGGTTCTTGTACTTGTCTGTGGTCATGGATGTGTACAGCCGCAAGGTCGTGGGCTGGGCCTTCGGGGAGCGCATGACCTCTGACCTGGTGATACAGGCGCTGAACATGGCCTTGATGACTCGAAAGCCAGATTCGGTGATTCATCATTCCGACCAGGGCAGCCAGTACACCAGCATTGCCTTTGGTAACCGATGCAAGGAAATGGGCGTACGCCCATCCATGGGAACCGTGGGCGACGCGTATGACAACGCCATGGCCGAGAGCTTCTTTGCCAGCTTGGAGTGCGAGCTGATCGCTCGGCGCAGCTGGAAGACCAAGACCGAAGCAAGGCTGGCAGTCTTTACATGGATAGAGAGTTGGTACAACCCGCGCAGGCGGCATTCAGGAGTGAATTACCAGTCGCCCAATACATTTGAGAGGAAGCAACAGGAAAAAACCATCAACACCGAAAACCAGATAATCCAAGAGCTTCAATGAAGAAGCTCAGACTGTCCGTGGAAACGGGTCAAGTCCAAGCCTCCATTAACAAGGCATTGACTTAGCTGGATCTGGGTGCTCCCCACCTACTGCGCGCAACATGTTCGCGCACTTGCCACGCGCCCGTCCGGCAGATTGCTTGAGTGCTGCAGACTGCCTTCGAGTGACGGCATACGGCCGAAGCAGTCGTTAAAAGACTTCGCCACTCACTTGTAGATGACGCTGCTTCAGTCACTTCGGAGTGCTCACTCAGGGTCGCTCCTGCCACTCCAACGAACCTGCTGGCAGCCCAAAGTCCCGTTCCATCCATTCAGTGAAGTAGCGCTTTGCGCGGGCCTCGTCCCTGTCACGGACGGTCGGGTAGTTGTAGTTGTAGCTCTGCTGTACTGCCTTGATGTTGATGAGGCCACCTGCGTTCTCGCGCCAAACTTTAGCGAAAGCCACGCCGGCATTCAGGCCTTCACCAATCCATTCGCTGTCAGCCGGCGCATTGGTGCTGTCTAATGAGCGGGTGGGAAGCCCGTTGTCCCGTTTGAAGTCGTTGGTAGATACCAAGTACATGAAATCCACGTCCATCGGCCTTGCATGGTCGGCAAAGTGAATCAAGTCTTGCGAGGTATGGCCTTCCGGATAAAGCAACTCAACGTACATACCATCACGCACGACAGCCTCCAAAAGCGGGGCGAAGTCTTGGTCACCGGACACAAAAGTCAGCCGGTGCATGTTTTTACGGTGGGTGTGGGTCAGCATGTCGACGGCAATAAGGATGTCGACTTCCTTTTGCTCCTGCCGAGATTTCTTGCGATGCCGTGCGATGCCCTCGCTGACATGCCACCCCGGCAGCGACCGCAGTTGATTGAAGAAGCTTAGCTTGGCGTTTACTTTGGCCGCGTGTTCTGCATCGTCCGCGCTAGATGCCTTAGCGGGAAGGCAGTCGTAATAGAACGCCTTCTGGCAGTGGCCCTGCAACGCCCGATAGTCAATTTTGATAGGCTTGCCAAACCATTCCATTCCCACCTGCTCGGCAGTACAGCGCAGTTGTTCACCATCGATGAATAAATAGTGCAATTCCTTGGGCCCGGTATACCCCCCTGCTGAGAACGCCATCTCTACTCCTTGACAAGGGGACCCGTACGGAAGTACTAGTTTGTCACCTCTTGCGGTCATCTTATCCCGACAGCTGCGTCCTTTTGAGGACACCAAAGGTGAAGCAGTGCGTACGGCCAGAGCTGAACTTTGCTCGCGCAACTCCGTATGTTTCTCAATTCGCCTTCAAAGGTGGACGTTTTTGGTATCCCTGCAAAAAGCTCGGTTTTCAAAGGTGGACGTTTGTGGGACGCCCCATTTGCAGGGGACTATTGCTGCCACACGAGGCGAATTTCATCGCCCTGTGAACCGATGGGTTTGACCATCACATCTCAGGAGCAAGCACATTAGCAACCAATCCGATTCCGCTGACGCCGGTAGTGATCTATCGACTGCGAACACAGTGGTCCCTGATGACTTCCCCCACGACCCGTTCCCTGCTGCGTTGTCTGGTGCCCAGCCCAAGGTCTCCGCACGTTTGATCGACGGCAGATACGTCGTTGGTTTGACGGCTGAAGAGCGGGCCGAGCGTTACATCGGATGTCTCGACCTTGTTGACCAATTGACTGCGTACGTAAAACGAAAGCTCGTCGAGAAGCCCGACCAGACCCAGGCCGCAATCCTCGACAGCTTGGCTGATCGCATGCCGCACCAAGGCTGGGATGTGGGAAGAACTGAACTGGAGTGGATGGAAAAGCACCTGCGAGCCCGCTTCGCAGAGCCAACTGCTGCATGACGGATGAGTGGAAGTCTCGACAAAGCCTGTATCCGAGATAGCGCTTTCAACCATTGACCTGGAAGTACTGCCATGCACAAGCCACGAATAGCCATAGACGCGGACGGTGTCTTGCTTGACTACAACCTTGCGTATGCCGATGCATGGAAACTTGCGTTCGGGGTCCATTCGCAAGAGAAGGAACCCACCGCGTACTGGCCGTGGGACCGCTGGGATGTCGAGTTTCTGGCAGGCGACAGTTTGAAGCACTTCCGCACGGTTTTTGACAAACAGTTCTGGGAGTCCCTGCCGGCTCTACCAGGTGCCGTGCAGGCTTGCGAGGATCTTTATGCCGCGGGTTATGAGCTGGTTTGTGTGACCGCGCTGGAGACCGAATTTTGTAGAGCGCGACAGGTCAATCTGCAGCAACTCGGATTCCCGATTGAAATGGTCCTCACGACCCCGAGCCATGATGCCGGCGAAAGCCCAAAGGCCCTTGTCCCGGAACTCCTGCGTCCCGTGGCCTTTGTCGATGACTACCTTCCCTATATGGATGGTGTGCATCCCTCGATTCACCAGGCTCTGATCACACGAAACCCTATTGGCTCCCCCAACACAGGGGAGGCCTTGTCCTCTGTCTCCTCCATACATGGAGACCTGCTGGAGTTCAGCCGATGGTGGCTCGCAAACCCGTCCCACAAACACGGTGGAGCCTCGGAAAAAACCGGTTCGACTGATGCCAAACGTCGTATCACTCGTCGTTGAGCGCAGGATTGAGGCCATGAGCCGCAGCAAACTCAAGACCCCCATCTTCGGCATGACCCACGCGAAGACCGAAAAACGGGACAAACAGGAGTGGCATCCCGTATGCGCGCCAAGGTACGGTCCGCCTTGGCCGTGGCTGCTCCGAAGCAGTTGGCCGGCTATATGGCACCAGAACGATGTTAGCAATACGTGGATCATGGCCAAGTCCCATTCAACCGTGCGATTTCTGACAGAAGGATGGCTCACTGCGCGACATCTACGTGCTCAACACCGCCTTAACCGACTGGGCGTTGTTGCTCTCTCTCGCAGAAAAGCATGGCCATCGGCATTCGTACGATGGTCAAGATCGCAAGTTACCCGGGATAGAAAAAATCTCCACCACTCGTGACGGAGACCATCTCTTGAGCGTTAAATTCGGAGGGGTCACAGCAAACTGTCATTTCTTCGTTCCAGACGAAATCGAACTCGATCTGCTGGAAATACAGAGCCGTGCCGACCACTGTGAAGTCCTTCAGTTTCTTGGAGCACTAGCAGGAGGTACGAACAAAAAGGTTTCAGTATCGGCCACCAAACGAATTCGAATCACAACTCGCTCAGCTGGCGGCTAAGTTCTGACAGTCCTGCTGGTCCAGACCGAGAGGTTCGCTCCATCATTCATGATAATAAACAATAGTTGAAATATGAGTTGACTGTGTTGCGTGAAGTGCGCGGTTTCTGACTTTAGGCGCTGCGCGTACAGCATCATTAGCAGTGCGGCCGGGGCATCGAGCTCGGCCTTTGACAGCAGTCCTAAGCGGTCTGGCGGAGCGGCTGCAAGACCATTAAAGCGGAGAACCAACGCAGGATTCATTCCGATGCCGCGACTTTGGGCGACTGCTACTGATTAGCGTTCGATAACAAAAAAGGCCCCTCACCGAGGGGCCTTTTTACTTGTAGGTCATCCCTAACGGTTTAACCCGCGGTGGCCTCTTCCGGCTTGGACTTGCCCCTTTTTTCTGGTTGAGGCTGAATATCAAGCAAAACCTCTGTTTTGCTTTCGTCGGTATCGTCCAGATCGACCGTCAGGCGGCCGCCCTCAGTCAGCCGGCCAAACAGTAACTCATCGGCCAGGGCCCGGCGAATGGTGTCTTGGATCAAACGCTGCATCGGACGCGCACCCATCAGAGGATCAAAGCCCTTCTTCGCCAAGTGCTTGCGCAGCTTGTCGGTAAAGGTGACGTCAACTTTTTTCTCAGCCAACTGGGTTTCCAATTGCAGTAGGAACTTGTCGACGACACGCAGGATGATGTTCTCGTCCAGTGCTTTAAAGCTGACGATGGCGTCCAGACGGTTGCGGAATTCGGGCGTGAACAGACGTTTGATATCCGCCGCTTCATCCCCTGCCTCACGCGGATTCGTGAACCCGATACTGGCCTTGTTCATCGTTTCGGCACCCGCATTGGTGGTCATCACAATGATCACGTTGCGGAAGTCAGCCTTGCGCCCGTTGTTATCGGTCAGCGTGCCGTGGTCCATAACCTGCAACAGCACATTGAAGATTGCTGGGTGCGCCTTTTCAATCTCATCGAGCAACAGAACGCAATGTGGTTTCTTGGTGATGGCCTCGGTCAACAAACCACCCTGGTCAAAACCCACATAGCCCGGCGGCGCACCGATCAAACGGCTCACCGCGTGCTGCTCCATGTATTCGCTCATGTCAAAGCGAATCAGGTCAATGCCCATAATGTAGGCCAACTGTTTGGCGGCTTCGGTTTTGCCAACACCGGTAGGGCCGCTGAACAAGAACGAACCAATCGGCTTGTCACCCTTGCCAATACCCGAGCGCGCCATCTTGACTGCAGACGCCAGCACGTCCAGCGCCTTGTCCTGGCCAAACACCACATTGCGCAAATCACGTTCGAGCGTCTTGAGCTTGCTGCGGTCATCGTTGGACACATTGGCGGCCGGAATACGCGCGATCTTGGCCACGATCTCCTCAACCTCGGTCTTGGTGATGGTCTTCTTACGCTTGCTCGCAGGCAAGATGCGCTGGGCTGCCCCCGCCTCATCAATGACGTCGATCGCCTTGTCAGGCAAGTGGCGGTCATTGATGTATTTGGCGCTCAGTTCTGCGGCTGCTTGCAAAGCCGCCACGGCGTACTTGACGTTATGGTGCTCTTCAAACCGGGATTTGAGGCCCTTGAGAATCTCGACCGTTTGCTCGACAGTTGGCTCTACGACATCCACCTTCTGGAAGCGGCGTGACAAGGCGGCATCTTTTTCAAAGATGCCGCGATACTCAGAGAACGTGGTAGCCCCAATGCACTTCAAAGCACCGGAACTCAAACCGGGTTTCAGCAGATTGGACGCATCAAGCGTCCCGCCCGAGGCAGCGCCCGCACCGATCAAAGTATGGATCTCATCAATGAAGAGCACGGCGCTTGGCTTGTCCTTCAGTGCCTTCAACACGCCCTTGAGGCGCTGCTCAAAATCTCCACGGTATTTTGTACCTGCCAGCAACGCACCCATGTCGAGCGAGTACACCGTGGCTTCCGCCAGGATTTCGGGCACATCGCCCTGCGTGATGCGCCAGGCCAAGCCTTCGGCAATGGCAGTCTTGCCCACACCAGCCTCCCCAACCAGCAGCGGGTTGTTCTTGCGACGCCGGCACAGGATCTGTATCACGCGCTCGACCTCATACTCGCGGCCAACCAGCGGATCAATCTTGCCGTCCTTGGCGAGCTGGTTAAGGTTCACGGTGAACTGCTCCAGCGGCGATGCCTTTTCGCTCTTTTCGCCAGATCCATCCTCGCTTTCAGCAGGGTTCTCGCTCGCCTTGGTAGGTGACTCAGGGGGATCGTTCTTCTTGATTCCGTGGGCGATGAAATTGACCACGTCCAACCGCGTCACACCCTGCTGGTGGAGGTAGTAGACGGCATGTGAATCCTTTTCACCAAAGATGGCGACCAGCACATTGGCACCGGTGACTTCTTTCTTGCCACTACCGGTAGACTGCACATGCATGATGGCGCGCTGGATGACGCGCTGAAAGCCCAGCGTGGGCTGGGTGTCCACGTCATCCGTGCCCGCGACCTGCGGCGTGTTGTCTTTGATGAAATTCGACAGCGACTTGCGCAAATCGTCGATATTGGCAGAGCAGGCGCGCAATACTTCTGCGGCACTGGGATTGTCCAGTAGCGCAAGCAACAGGTGCTCCACGGTAATGAACTCGTGGCGCTGCTGGCGTGCCTCAACAAACGCCATGTGCAGGCTGACTTCCAATTCTTGGGCAATCATGAGATTTCCTTTAGCCTTGCGTTGATGAATAACTGTAAACCGTTTCCCGGTTCGGCGTTCAGTAGTTTCGATTTCACACTACAAATCCACGGGTTCGCAGACACATTGCAACGGATGACCTGCCTTGTGCGCAGCGTCCAGCACCTGGTCCACCTTCGTCACCGCGACATCTTTGGAATACACCCCACACACTGCCCTACCATCGAGATGGATCTTCAGCATGATGCGGGTCGCAGACTCCAAATCCTTACCAAAAAACTCCTGTATCACGACCACTACGAACTCCATAGGCGTGTAGTCGTCGTTGAGCATGACCACTTGATACATCTGCGGCGGTTGAACGCGCTGGGTCCTTCGCTCCAGCACAACTGAGCCACCCTCGTCGGGGTTTGGCGGCTGAACGGGTGGTTCGGGTGGTTTGGACGGGATATTTGTTGCCATGAAATCGATTCTATCGGTCACCCCGGAGGATTGCACCGCTCAATTGAGTTGGAGCCTCCGTGGCCCAATTCAAGCCACCGGCATAAAAAAACCGCCTAGAGCCAACAGGCCCCGGCGGTTTGGTTTTGAAAGGCCCGGAGCCCGAAAGCCAACAGAACCCTGTTTACATATTGTCGATCATGACTTGACCGAAGCCGGAGCAGCTCACCTGCACCGCGCCGTCCATCAGGCGCGCAAAGTCGTACGTGACCTTCTTGCTTTTGATCGATTTTTCCATCGAGCTAATGATAAGGTCCGCCGCCTCGGTCCAGCCCATGTGGCGCAACATCATTTCGGCCGACAGAATTTCCGAGCCCGGATTCACGTAATCCTTGCCAGCATATTTCGGCGCCGTACCGTGGGTTGCCTCGAAACAAGCGACCGAATCTGACAAATTGGCGCCAGGTGCAATGC
Source organism: Rhodoferax sp. ZS1R8 (assembly GCF_056521325.1). Lineage (NCBI taxonomy): Bacteria > Pseudomonadati > Pseudomonadota > Betaproteobacteria > Burkholderiales > Comamonadaceae > Rhodoferax > Rhodoferax sp. ZS1R8. Next base: position 267,423 of record NZ_JBWMBA010000005.1, read on the forward strand.
CGATACCACCCACCTGCGCGGCCAGTGCGTCAGACACATAGTCACCGTTGAGATTCAGCGTTGCAATCACACTGTATTCAGCGGGGCGCAACAAAATTTGTTGCAAGAAGGCATCAGCAATGCTGTCCTTGACGATGATTTCCTTGCCCGTCTTGGGATTCTTGAATTTGCACCATGGACCACCGTCGATCAACTGCGCACCGAATTCCTCTTGCGCCAAGTTGTAGGCCCAGTCACGGAATCCGCCCTCGGTGTACTTCATGATGTTGCCCTTGTGGACAATGGTCACGCTGGGCTTGTCATTGTCAATGGCGTACTGGATGGCCTTGCGCACCAGTCGTTCGGTGCCTTCGCGCGACACAGGCTTGATGCCGATTCCGGATGTATTGGGGAACCGAATCTTCTTGACGCCCATCTCGTCTTGCAGAAACTTGATGATCTTCTTGGCCTTGTCGCTCTCGGCTTCGAACTCGATACCGGCGTAAATGTCCTCCGAATTCTCGCGGAAGATGACCATATTGGTCTTGTGGGGTTCTTTGACGGGGCTGGGCACGCCATCAAAGTACTGAATGGGGCGCAGGCAAACGTACAGATCCAGTTCCTGGCGCAAAGCCACGTTCAGCGAGCGGATGCCACCGCCCACCGGCGTAGTCAACGGCCCCTTGATGGAAACCACATATTCGCGAAGCGCCTGCAGGGTTTCCTCTGGTAGCCACACATCAGGACCGTACACGTTGGTGGACTTTTCACCAGCATAGACTTCCATCCAATGGATCTTTTTGTTGCCGCCGTAAGCTTTTGCAACGGCTGCATCCACTACCTTCAGCATCACGGGCGTGATATCGACACCGGTGCCATCGCCCTCAATGAAGGGAATGATGGGCTGGTCGGGCACGTTCAGGGACATGTCCGCGTTAACCGTAATTTTTTTCCCGTCGGCGGGAATCTTAATGTGTTGGTACATGAAAAAAGGTCTCCGTTGAATATGGCCTGGTAATGCATTCGAGGTCGAACTGCACACAGTGCCTGCTATGCACAAATTCTATTCCCAATTATTTGCTGCTTCGTGCTTGAGACGCCTGGGGACAGTCCGGTAGTGATGTTGGACTTTGCAATGCGAGATAATGCGCACGGTTAAAACGTAACTTAGGGAAACTCAATGAACAAACTCCTCGCCACGCTGATTGCTGGCTTCATGTCCGTCGCAGCATTTGCGCAAGCCGCTGCACCAGCTGCGCCTATGGCTCCCGCTGTCCAGGCTTCACCTGGTGCGGCCCCAGAAGCCAAGGCAAAGAAGCACAAGGCATCCGCCCACAAGGCCAAAAAGACCACCCACAAGGCTAAAAAGAAGAGAGCCGCAAAGCTTTAATTCGCTGGGCTCGTCAGCCGTCCAATGCCCGCGCAAGCGGGCATTTTTCGTTGTTGGGCACAATAGCACCATGAAGATATTTTTTTCCACCCTGTTGGCAGGACTGCTGATCACCACGGCCACCGTTCGTGCAGAAGACCTGCCGCAAACCGAGTTGCCGCGCGAAAAGCTGTCGGTCGGTATCCACCAAGTCGACGCGCAATTGGCGGTGACACCCGAGCAGCGTGAGATTGGCCTGATGTTTCGCAAGGATATGCCAACGCACGAAGGCATGCTGTTCATTTTTGAGAAGCCCAGCCGCCTGTGTTTCTGGATGAAGAACACGCTGTTGCCATTGACAGCGGCGTTTGTTGCAGACGACGGCACCATCGTCAACCTAGAAGACATGAAGCCATTAACGACCGAGTCCCACTGCTCGACCAAGCCAGTGCGCTACGTGCTGGAGATGAACAAGGGATGGTTTGCCAAAAAGGGCATCAAGCCCGGCACCAAAATCGCAGGGCGTCCGTTCAGCCCATAAAAAAAGCCGACCCGAGGTCGGCTTTTCTTTTTTGTACCGGGCAATCAGGCGAAATTGGCTTCCGCAAAACCCCAGTTGACCAGCTTGTCCAGGAAGGTCTCGACAAACTTCGGGCGCATGTTGCGGTAGTCGATGTAATAGGCGTGTTCCCATACGTCAACGGTCAACAAGGCCTTGTCGGCGGTTGTCAAAGGCGTGCCGGCTGCGCCAGTGTTGACGATGTCTACCGAACCATCGGGCTTCTTGACCAGCCAGGTCCAGCCGGAACCGAAATTGCCGACTGCGGACTTGACGAATGCTTCCTTGAACGCGGCATAGCTGCCCCACTTGGCATGGATGGCCGTTGCCAGCGCTCCGGATGGCTCACCGCCGCCCGCTGGCTTCATGCAGCTCCAGAAGAATGTGTGGTTCCAGATCTGCGCAGAATTGTTGTAGATGCCACCGCTTGACTTCTTGATGATCTCTTCCAGAGTCATGCTTTCGAATTCGGTGCCCTTTTGCAGGTTGTTCAGGTTCACCACATAGGCGTTGTGGTGCTTGCCATGGTGAAACTCCAGCGTTTCTTTCGAATAGGCGGGTGCCAGGGCGTCGATCGCGTAAGGCAATGCGGGCAGGGTATGTTCCATGGAATCCTCTCTTGTGGTTGGCGAAAAGTCTGATTGTAGGAATTAATTTTGGCCCTGCTTGCCAACGGTCATGTCCACCACACCATCGGCCAGCGTCGCACGCACGCGCTGCCCCGGCACGGCTTGCGCCACATGGCCCAAGGTTTGGCCACTGTCCAGTGTCAGCCATGCGTAGCCGCGCTGCAGCACCAGCGACGGGTCCAACAGCCCCAGCCGCAATTCGGCATGCCGCGCACGATCCTGCATACCGCGCACCACCCGTTGCATGCGCGGCAGCCAGTCTTGCTGCCGACGCACCACGTCGGCCCCGCGAATCTGCAAGCCCATGCGCGCTGCATGCCGCATGCGCTGCTCCAGCCCGGACAGCACCAGCCGCTGGCGGTGCGCCAACGAAGAGGGTCGCCCCAGCCGCGATGCCGCCAGGTCTATGCGCTGGGCCTGCCGGTCCACAAAACGCCCAAGCGCATCGCCCATGCGCGACTCCAGATCGTCCACCAAGCCCAACCAGGCCGAGGTCGGCTCAGATACCAACTCCGCGGCCGCCGTCGGCGTGGGTGCTCGCACATCGGCGACAAAGTCGGCGATCGTGAAATCGGTCTCGTGGCCTACGCCGCACACTACCGGCACCGGGCTGCGCGCCAGTGTGCGGGCCAATTGCTCGTCGTTGAAGGCCCACAAGTCTTCCATGGCCCCGCCACCGCGCACCAGCACGATCACATCGATAGCCACGGCGCCGTCTCGCACAGGGGCTTCGGCCATGGCGTACAGCTGAGACAGCGCCTGCGCCAGCTCGCGCGGCGCACCTTCGCCCTGCACGGCAGCGGGTGCCAACGCCACCGGAATATGCGGCACGCGCCGTTGCAGGGCAGTCACCACATCATGCAGCGCTGCGGCGCCCAACGACGTCACTAGCCCTATGCCGCGTGGCATGGCGGGCAACGGGCGCTTGCGCGCGCTGTCGAACAGGCCCTCTTGCTCCAGCTTGGCCTTGAGTTTGAAAAACTGCTCGAACAACGTACCCTGCCCTGCGGGCCGCATGGCCTCCACGACCAATTGCAGCTCGCCGCGCGGCTCGTACACGCCCAGGCGACCGCGCACCTCGACCCTGTCGCCATCACGCGGGCTGAAGTTCAGCAAGCTGGCCGCGCGCCGGAACATGGCGCAGCGGATTTGCCCTGTCTCATCCTTCAACGAGAAATAGCAGTGCCCGCTGGCGGCACGCGTGAAGCTACTGATTTCGCCGCCCACGGCGACGGGGTTGAAACGCGCATCCATCGCGTCGGCAATGGCGCGGCACAGCGCGCCGACCTGCCAAACGCGGCCATTGGACGCAGCCGCAGCAGGGGGTTCAAACATGTGAGTACCTATCGGACACGACACGGTAGTGGCCGCTAACGCTCCACAGATGGGGGGTGAACCCATCCCATTGCGTACCACCCCATGCGATGCACGGCGTGGCGTAATAAGCTGTTGATTTCATTGGCTTTTTTATTGCTGAATTTGTCATCAATTTGTCAAAACCGAGCTTTGGTGCGGCTTTGCGCCGTGATGGGACAGAGTTTTGCACAAACTTATCCACATGTTCTGTGGGTCACTGGCGTGCGCCATAATCGCGGGGCATTGCATCTGTACGGAGTGACCATTTGTTTTCCATCATACAAGCCGCTGGCTGGCCAATCTGGCCCCTTATTGCCTGCTCCGTATTGGCCTTGGCCATCGTTATCGACCGCTTCATCAGCCTCAAAGGCAGCAAAGTCGCGCCTCCCCGTTTGCTGGACGAGGTGCTGAGCGTCACGCGCAACGCGATACCGACGCCCGACGTTGTGACCCAGTTGGAAAAGAACTCGGCACTGGGTGAGGTCTTGGCCAGCGGACTGCGGGCCATCAACGCCGACCCCCGCTGCACCGAAGACGACCTGCGCGCCACAATGGAAAGCACCGGCCGCATCGTCGCCCACCGCCTGGAACTGCGCCTGAGTGCGCTGGCCACCATCGCATCGGCCGCGCCACTGATGGGCCTGTTTGGCACCGTCGTTGGCATGATCGAGATCTTCGGCTCCCAGGCCCCGGGCGGCGCCACTGGCGGCAACCCCGCCCAGTTGGCCCACGGTATCTCGATTGCGCTGTACAACACCGCCTTCGGCCTGATTGTGGCCATTCCCTCACTGATCTTCTGGCGCTACTTCCGCGGCCGGGTGGACGCCTACCTGCTGACGCTGGAACTGGCGGCCGAACACCTGGCGCGCCATCTCAAGGTCTTTCGCAAGCCCTAAGCCCCCATGAACTTCCGTGCCCGAACCACCGAAGAGCCCGAGATCAACCTGATCCCGTTTATTGATGTGCTGCTGGTGGTCCTGATCTTTTTGATGCTGTCCACCACCTACAGCAAGTTCACCGAAATGCAGCTCAAGCTGCCGGTGGCCGACACCGATGCCCAGCGCGATTACGCCAAGGAACTGATCGTCGGCGTCAGCGCCGACGGCGCCTTCAGCGTGAACCGCGTGCCGGTTGTCGGGCGTGCACTCGAAAACGTCACGCTAGCCCTGACCGAGGGTGCCAAGGCCGGCAAGGACACCGTGGTCATCATCAGCGCCGACGCCAGCGCCAAACACCAGTCGGTGGTGACCGTGATGGAGGCCGCGCGCCGTGCGGGGCTGAACCAGATCACCTTTGCCACCCAGTCCTCAGCGCAGGCGGGTGGCCGCTAGCCCCATGGCGGGTACTTTGCGGCCTGCGCTGCAAAGGATTCTGCTGCGTGCCTGGACCCAACGGGGCTGGCTGGCCTGCCTGCTGTGGCCCGCATCCCTTGTATTTCAATGCCTGACGGCTGTGCGTCGCCAGCTCTACGCATGGGACGTTCTTAAGACTCGGCGCGTGGACGCCACCGTCATCGTTGTCGGCAATGTTGTGGCTGGGGGCGCCGGCAAGACGCCCACCGTGATGGCCCTGGTGCAGCACCTGCAGGCACAGGGGCGCAGTGTGGGTGTGGTCTCGCGCGGCTACGGGCGAGGCGACGGTACAGCCTGCACCGAGGTGCTGGACGATTCCACCCCAAGGGACGCGGGGGATGAACCCCTGCTGATACGGCGCAACTGTCGCGTGCCCGTGTTTGTAGGACCCACACGCTACGCGGCTGCCACCGCCCTGCTGGCCCGCTACCCCGGCACCCGCGTCATCGTCTGCGACGATGGCCTGCAGCACTACGCGCTGTACCGCGATTTGGAAATCTGTGTATTCGACGACCGCGGCTACGGCAATGGCTGGCGCCTGCCCGCCGGTCCGCTGCGTGAGGGCTGGCCACGCCAAACCGTCACCCGGGCGGGCCAGCGTGTGGATCGCCTGCTGACGTTGCACACCGGTAACCGCCCCGCATTTGCCGGCTACAGCGCAGAGCGGCGTCTCGCACCGTTTGCCGTGGGAAGGGATGGCGTGCAGGTTGCTCTGGAGAGTCTGCGCGCCCCGGGTGCCAAACCATTGGTGGCGCTGGCTGGCATCGCCCAGCCTGAGGCATTCTTTGCGATGCTGCGCGCCCTCAACTTGCCGCTGGCCGAAACTGTGGCACTCGCAGATCACTATGATTTTGATAGTTGGTTACGCCCGTCCCACGAGGGCTACAGGCTGATTTGTACCGAGAAAGATGCAGCAAAGCTGTGGCCACTGGTGCCGGACGCGCTGGCCGTGCCGCTGCTGTTCACTCCTGAAGCGGCCTTTTTCGCTGCCCTAGACGCAGCGCTGGCCCCACAACTTTCCACAAAGCTATCATCTGCCCATGGACACCCGACTACTTGAACTCATCGTCTGCCCCGTGACCAAGGGCCCTCTGGAATACGACCGCGAGAAGCAGGAGCTGTGGTCGCGCAGCGCGCGCCTGGCCTACCCCGTGCGCGATGGCATTCCGGTCTTGCTGGAGAACGAAGCACGCACGCTCAGCGACGACGAACTCGGCCTGTAGTCGTCGTCCACATGGCTTACACCGTACTCATACCGGCACGGCTGGCCTCTACCCGTTTGCCGAACAAGCCGCTGGCCGACATCGCCGGCACCCCCATGGTGGTGCGTGTGGCGCAACGGGTGCGCTCCGGCGTACCGGCCAACGCCCGCATCGTGGTCGCCGGCGACGATCCTTCCATCCTCCAAGCCTGCCAGCACCACGGCATTGAAGCCATCCTGACACGACAAGACCATGCCTCCGGTAGCGACCGCCTGGCAGAGGCCTGCGAGCTGCTCGCGCTGCGCGAGGACGAGATCGTTGTCAATGTGCAGGGCGATGAGCCGCTGATAGACCCTGCCCTGGTGCAAGCAGTCGCCGAAGTGCTGCAAGCCCAACCATTGGCCAGCATGGGCACCGCCGCACACGCCATCGACAGCGTGGCCGATTTCACCAACCCTAATGTTGTCAAGGTAGTACTGGATGCGGCCGGCATGGCCCTGTACTTCAGCCGCGCACCTATTGCCTGGTGGCGCGATGGCTTCGCGCAGGGTGTGCGGACATTGCCCCAGCCGGCACCGCTGCGCCACATCGGCATCTATGCCTACCGGGTCGGCTTTTTGCGGCTGTTTCCGCAACTGCCACAAGCCCCCGTCGAAGTGACCGAAGCGCTGGAGCAGTTGCGCGCCATGTGGCATGGCCACCGCATCGCTGTTCATGTGAGCGCGCATGCGCCGGGGCCAGGGGTAGACACTCCGGAAGACTTGGCGCGGATACGGGCTGTTTTTGTTGCCAACAGCGGGTAAACCGTAAGTTAAGCGCGCAGTGGTCCATGCTATTCTCGGGTGGCAGCCGCGTGCCGTGGCGCCCCATTCGGGTGCAGCCTGCCGCGCCAAAGGTTTTTGTTCTATCCGAGGGTATCCATGAGACTTATTTTGTTGGGCGCGCCAGGCGCGGGCAAAGGCACGCAAGCCACCTTCATTTGCCAAAAATACGGCATTCCCCAAATCTCCACTGGCGACATGCTGCGTGCCGCCGTCAAAGCGGGCAGCCCGTTGGGTCTGGAAGCCAAAGCCGTCATGGCTGCAGGTGGGTTGGTCAGCGACGATCTCATCATCAACCTCGTCAAGGAGCGTTTGACGCAGGCCGATTGCGCCAACGGTTTCCTGTTTGACGGCTTCCCCCGCACCATCCCGCAAGCGGACGCCATGAGGGCCGCCGGTGTCGCGCTGGACTATGTGGTAGAAATCGACGTGCCCTTTGACGCCATCGTAGAGCGCATGAGCGGACGCCGGTCGCATCCTGCATCGGGTCGCACCTACCACGTCAAGTTCAATCCACCCAAAGTTGAAGGTGTGGACGATGTCACGGGCGAGCCGCTGATCCAGCGCGACGACGACAAGGAAGAGACCGTCAAGAAGCGCCTGGACGTCTACAGCGCCCAGACCCGCCCCCTGGTCGAGTACTACTCCAGCTGGGCCGTCAAAGACCCCGCCGGTGCGCCGAAGTACCGCGCCATCAGCGGCATCGGAGATGTCGACGTCATCAAGAGCCGCATTTTCGAGGCCTTAGGCAGCTGAGCGGGCGATCTCCATCTAGAAGGCCGCTGCTGCGGCCTTTTTTACGCCATCAGTTCCAGCATCAGTGCAATGCGCGCCTTCAGCGGTGACAGGCCTTGTGAATCCGGCAGATCCCCCTGTTCGGAGCCCACCACCACGGCGCCATATGCACAGCGCGTAGACCGCACAACCCGAACACCGCGCAGCTGTGCCTCCCGCAAGGCAGCGTCCAGATCCGCATGGATGGTGCCGTTGCCGGTGCCCGCAACAACAATGCCCCGCACGGGCTGCGCAGAATCGGACGGCGCAGCACAGAGTGCGCGTACCGTAGCCCCGGTCGCGCCGGCGTAGCTGGGGACGATTTCGACGCGCGGCCAAGCTGCGTTGGACAGGGCCGCCAACGGGAAGTCCTGCGCCAACACCGTGCCCACCGGACAGGCATGCACCCACCGCACCCGTCCCTCCTCCACAAAGGCCAGCGGGCCCGCATCGCCTGAATCGAAAGCGTTGAGGCGGTAAGGGTGCACTTTCTGAACATCGCGCGCCGCGTGGACGGTACCCGCGCACGCCACCAGCACTCCATGGGCAAGCGTCGACCGTGCGACCGCAACGGCATCGAGCACATTCTGCGGGCCATCAGGCGCCAGCGACGAGGCCGGCCGCATGGCGCAGGTCAGCACCACGGGTTTGTCCGCCAGTGCGGCACGCGGCAAGACGCTTGACAAAAAGAATGCCGTTTCCTCCAGGGTATCCGTGCCGTGCGTAATGACTACAGCGTGAACCTCCGGCTGCGCCAGGTGGTGCGCAACGCGTTCGGCCACCGCGCGCCACTGGGGCCAACCCATGTCCTTGCTATCCACCTGGACCACTTGCTCGGACAAGAAATCATAGTCACCCAGGCCCTGCCGCAGGCCGGGTATGGCCTGCAACAAATGGTCAACCCCGACCTGCGCTGCGGTGTAGCCCACGTTGTCGCTGGCCTGCGCCGCGGTCCCAGCGATCGTGCCCCCAGTACCCAAAAACACCATCTTTTTCAACATATTTGCGCTTTCCACTTGCAAACAAAATAAAACTGGTTAAAAATACAGCTACTGGATACCGAAACAGTGTGTATAGACCAACAGCTACCCGGCCCAGAACCAAGGAGTCAGCATGCTTGAAAGTCCTAAACTTACCGCACGGCAGCAACAGATCTTCGATCTGATCCAAAGCGCCATCGCACGCACTGGTGCCCCGCCCACACGTGCCGAAATCGCCACTGAACTCGGCTTCAAATCTGCCAATGCGGCGGAAGAGCATCTGCAAGCGCTGGCCCGCAAGGGTGTGATCGAACTGGTCAGCGGCACATCCCGCGGCATCCGGCTCAAAAGCGACACCCTGCGCTCCATTAACGAATCCCGTCTCAAGCAGTTTTCCCTGCCACTGCCCGGCCTGGCCCAATTGGCCTTGCCACTAGTGGGCCGGGTTGCAGCTGGTTCGCCCATTCTCGCCCAGGAACATGTGGACCAAACCTACTACGTGGAAAACAGCCTGTTCCAGCGCCAACCCGATTACCTGCTGAAAGTGCGCGGCATGTCCATGCGTGACGCCGGCATCATGGACGGCGACCTGCTAGCCGTACAGGCCACCAAGGATGCCAAGAATGGCCAAATCGTTGTGGCACGCCTGGGTGACGAGGTCACGGTGAAGCGCTTTAGGCGCAACAAACACCTGATCGAACTGCATCCTGAAAACCCGGACTACCAAACCATTGTGGTGGAGCCCGGTGAGCCTTTTGAAATCGAAGGTCTTGCGGTCGGTTTGATCCGCAACACCATGCTCATGTAATTCCGCACGAAAGCAACCATCCATGAACACCGCTTTATTTGCCAATTCCGATTTCTTTGGACCACTGCAGAGCCTGATGCGCTGGTGGTCCGCCAGCCGGATTCCGGTTGTGGGTGTACCACTTCCCAAGCGGGAAGTTCGGAGCTACGCTCCTAAATCCATAGCTGCAAATGACCCGTTGGCGAGGGCTACAGCTCAAAATAACGTAGTGCGTATGCCACTGCGTGTGGTTCGTGTCGTCGAAAGTGGACAATCCCGTGCCAGCGTAGGCCGCATGGTGATATCCGGCCGCATGGCTGACGTGTGTGCCGAACTGGACCGCCTGGCTGCGCGCGAGGCTGCCTTGTCATAAGTTGATACCTTGGTACGCGCTGCGGGCGCTTTGACAGGGCACAATTGCATCCATGAATATTGTGATTCTGGATGACTACCAAGATGCCGTTCGCAAGCTGGAATGTGCGGCAAAGCTAGAGGCTTACCAAGCCAAGGTGTACACCAATACGGTCAAGGGCATCGGACAACTGTCGGTCCGGCTCAAAGACGCCGATGTAATCGTTCTGATCCGCGAACGCACCCATATCAACCGCCAGCTCATCGAGAAGCTGCCCAAGCTCAAGATGATCTCCCAGACCGGTCGCGTCAGCGGTCACTTGGATGTGCAGGCTTGTACCGAGCGTGGCATCGCAGTGGCGGAGGGCCTGGGTTCTGGCGTTGCACCGGCAGAGCTGACTTGGGCACTCATCATGGCAGCCATGCGCAGGCTTCCCCACTACATCGGCAACCTCAAACATGGCGCTTGGCAACAGTCCGGCCTGAAGGCAGGCTCCATGCCGACAAATTTTGGCATCGGTAGTGAGCTTCAGGGCAAAGTTTTGGGCATCTGGGGCTACGGAAAGATTGGTCAACTGGTCGCCGGCTACGGTCGGGCATTTGGCATGAAGGTCGTGGTCTGGGGCAGCGAAGCATCACGCGAAAAGGCTCTTCAGGACGGCTATGGCGCCTCGCCCAGCCGCGAGGCATTTTTTGAACATTGCGACGTTTTGAGCTTGCACCTGCGACTGAGCGACAGTACGCGCAATCTGGTCGACCATGCCGATCTGGCACGCATGAAGCCGACAGCACTGCTGGTCAACACGGCACGTGCTGAACTTCTGGACACCCACACGCTGATCAGTGCGCTGAACCGGGGGCGCCCCGGCATGGCGGCAGTCGACGTTTTCGACAGCGAGCCGGTATTGCAAGGCCATGCGCTATTGCGTTTGGAAAACTGCATTTGCACGCCACACATTGGCTATGTAGAGCAAAACAACTACGAGAAGCTGTTTGGTGCTGCTTTTGACAACGTGACCAATTTCATCAAGGGCACGCCGACCAATATCGTCAACCCCGGCGCTTTGCAGGTGAGGCGCTAGACGAGGGGGGCAGCAGATCTGCGCTGTCAAATTCGATCAGATTGCCAGGTGGCTCAGTTATGTCAAGGTCGACAGCAGTGTCGGCTTGGTTGTCACCAGTCGAAGAAACCGGTTGTGTGGCGTCAGACAAGGATGCCTCAACATGGGTTGCTTTTGCAATGCTGAAAGGCATGAACCCCGAGTCAAACGACGCGGACGCAATTCTTTTGGCCACGCCATGCAGCATCAACAGGTCGCGCAACGCGCCCAGATCAAAAAGCTGGGAATTGCTGGTGCCATTGTCCGAGCGCACCAGACAGCTTTCGATGTAAGCCACGGCCTCTTCGGTGGGCCAAAGTGCAACGATGCGCTTGCAGACGTGGGGGTAAGCCTCCAAACCGCTTCCGGGTTGGTTGAAATCCGTGTAGATCGGCACATATCCGTTGAACAGGGTGTTGAAGCTGTTGCGGTAGCGGTCGTACTCCATCTTGCGCCCCAGCGTATGGAGTATTTTCAATAAATCGAGATAGACCAGGGGATCGGCAGCATCCACATCACTTGCCATGCTCTCGCTGAGCAGTGCGATGGCTTCGTCGTGTTGGCCGAGTGTCAGGAAGAATTCTGCCTGTTGGCGAACGTCCAGCATCTCCTTGGTGTTCACGGAGCGCAACGTTGCGGACATGCTGTTGGCAAAGTCAGCTTGTCTGACTACCTTGGCGGGGGACTTACTGGAAGCCGCATTTCCACTGCTGGCGCGTGCATCGGATGACACCCTGCCTGGCTTCGGCTCCGTCGGAGCATCTAACTGCAAGTCGACATCCACCTCTGTGACGCGGGGAGCCAGCTTTCCGACGGGTGGCTCTTGCGCGATGGGACGCGAGACCTTCGCTTGGGTTTGCAGCTGCGGGTCGTTATCGTCCCGGCTTCGCCCTCGCGTTACGCCTTGGTCCATGTCTGCACGGTCCACGCTGTCTGCCTCGTCGGACGCGCCTGCCTCATCGCGCCACCACGGTCCGCTGTCCAGCCCACGCTTGCGCACGCGCAGCCAAGCATAAACGAGCCCTACACCGCACAGCAACAACACCATCAGCAGCGCATAGACTACAGGATTGGTATAGCGCTCGGCCTCCGCCCTGCCTAGCCGCTGGGTGATATCTTCCAGTATTTGGCGATTTTTGACCGTTGTGTCGCGCAAGCCTTCGAGGCCTGTTTCCAGCTCACGTGTGCTGTTATCGGCGTTTTGCACATCCTGCGGCGTGGTGTTCAGTGAGCGCCAGAGTGCGGCAGTGCGCGCCCTCTTTTGCAAATCTTCCCCCGCCTCAATTGCCAGTTCACTGCTCAGCTTTAGTGCGGGTTCGCGTTCCTGGCTCTGGCCCCATGGGTCCAGCTCCAGGCGTGAACGGCGACTAGGCCTTTTGGCGGCAAGGAATGCGGATTTGGTCGCCGCGACTGCCTGATCGGGCTTGGCAGTTGGACTGGCAGCAACGGGCTTGGACTTTCTTGGCGGCCGCTCCACCGCGGTTGAGTCCTTATCGGCGGGGGCGAGGGGCCGGGCGGTAGCTGCAGCAGCTACCGGCTGAGATGCCAACTGCACGCGCGAGAGGTTCGCTTGCGGTGCAGCTTCTGGCGCCAATTCAGCCAGCAGAACATAGCGCCGGCTGGTTTTGCCGTCACATCCGGCCCGCACATAGACGGTGACGACCGGTTCGTCGACCACACTGGCGGCCGAGACCGTCACATTGATCGTCTGTGTCTGGGGCAGAGATTCGCTGCCCACACCGACCCGGCTGGCATCCTGCCGGTTGTCCCCATAGAACACGTCCGTCTCAAAACACAGCGCGGACGCGCCCTCCCCCGACTCGACATGAACCGGTACAGTCAGTTTGAGAACTTGCCCCAGAAAGACGGCCCCCTTGGCACGCCCCAAGGTCAAAGCCGAGCCATCGATCGCAACGCAAAGAGTTGCAACTCCCAATAGAGCAAATTTAAATTTTCTATGGAGTTTCATCTATAGAGCGAATTTTCGCATAAGGGAAATAAAACCCGCGACCTCGTTCGCTTGTGCCCCGTCACGCCGTCATAAAGAGCAGCCCAGACACGCACGTGACAAACCCTGAGACAGGATGCTGCCCCTCAGGTGACAATGGGTCGTCATTTTCGACACATGCAGTCACCCAAAAGACAAGCTATGGACGAACCCATCCTTACTATCGACGAACGCTCAGCGATCAATGGCGGTCGCTGGTTTTCCACGCTGTCCCCATCACTCAAACACGACATTCTTCGATGCGCTTACGTCAAACGTTTCAAGGACGGCGACCTGATTGCAGCCCGCGGCGAGCCGCCGGAGGAGTGGATTGCGTGCGCGCGTGGGGCTGTTCGGGTGAGTTCAACGTCCATCTCGGGCAAACAGATCACGCTGGCCTATGTGGAGCCGGGCATCTGGTTTGGGGATGTCGCCATCTTCGACGGCGACCGACGCACACACGATGCCTACGCGCACGCAGACACCACGATTTTGTGTGTGGCCAAGGCCGATTTCAAGAAAATACTGGCTCTCCATGTGGAGTTGTACGAAGCCCTGTTGCGGCTGCATGCGCGCCGCATTCGGCAACTCTACGGTCTGGTGGAAGACCTCAACACATTGCCTTTGCGCGCACGGCTGGCCAAACAGCTGTTGCACCTGGTTCGCAGCTACGGCATCCCGTCACTCAGCGATGCCAGCGAGGTGCGCATCGGCCTACAGTTGGCACAGGAAGAACTGGCGCAGTTGCTGGGCGCATCGCGCCAGCGGGTCAACCAGGAACTGAAGTCCATGGAACGCGACGGTGCCATCCGCATAGAGCAGGGTGGGCTGGTAGTACGCGACCGCGCAGCGCTGATGCACATCATCGATGCCGACAACTGAATTCTGTACAACCCTACTGACGAACACCCATGAGTGAATTTGACCATTTTCTGGGCACCCGGCCTGTCAGCGAACAGCATGCTTTTGACATCCCTACGCTGAGCACTTGGCTGGAAAAAAATCTCGCGGGTTATAGCGGACCTCTGAGCGTGGAGATGTTCAAGGGTGGGCAGTCCAACCCGACCTACAAACTCATCACCCCAGGCAAAAGCTATGTGATGCGGGCAAAGCCCGGCCCCGTTGCCAGGTTGCTGCCATCCGCGCACGCTGTTGAACGCGAATTTGCCGTCATGCACGGATTGCAGGACACAGAGGTGCCGGTACCACACATGCATTGCCTGTGCGAAGATGAATCGGTCATTGGTCGCGCCTTTTATGTCATGGAGTTCATGCAAGGGCGCGTGCTGTGGGACCAATCGTTGCCAGACATGGACCGCGGCCAGCGCTCTGCGATTTATGACGAGATGAACCGGGTGATTTCAGCCTTGCACAAAGTCGATTTTGCCTCGCGAGGACTCGCGGGCTACGGCAAGCCGGGCAACTACTTCGAGCGTCAAATCGGTCGCTGGAGCAAACAGTACACCGCATCCATCACCCAGCCCATCCCCGAAATGGACCAGTTGATGGAGTGGTTACCCAAGAACATTCCAGCCATGGCCCGCGACGGCAATATGGTCAGCATCGTCCACGGCGACTACCGCTTGGACAACCTGATGTTCGATGCGGAGCATCCGCGAGTGGTGGCGGTACTGGATTGGGAGTTGTCGACACTGGGCCATCCGTTAGCCGACTTCAGCTACCACTGCATGGCTTGGCACATTCCGCCCGGCTCATTCCGTGGTATCGCCGGACTGGATTTTGAAGCCTTGGGCATACCCAGCGAAGCAGAATACATACGCCGCTACTGCGAGCGCACAGGCTTGGCCAAGCCAGAGCAACTAAAGGCAGATTGGAACTTCTACATGGCCTACAACATGTTCCGTATCGCTGCCATTTTGCAAGGCATTGCCAAGCGCGTTGAGGCGGGTACTGCGTCCAGCGCCCAAGCAGTGAGCTCGGCGGCTGGCGCGAGACCGCTGGCGCAAATGGCTTGGAAATTTGCCCGCGCAGCCTAAGCCGCCTACCAATTCTTTTCGAAACACCAACGGAGACACCATGGACTTTGACTATTCCCCCAAAACAAAAGATCTGCAGGAACGCGTGCTGCGGTTCATGGACGAGCACATCTATCCTTCCGAAGCGGCTTACCACGCCGAGATCACCGCCAACACGGCGGCTGGCAAACGTTGGACGCCGCTGCAAACCATCGAAAAACTCAAACCCAAGGCCCGGGCCGCTGGCCTGTGGAACCTGTTTTTGCCGGTGGATAGCGCACAAGCATCCGGCTACCACGGCGCCGGTCTGACCAACCAGGAATACGCGCCACTGGCCGAGATCATGGGTCGTGTCATGTGGTCCAGCGAGGTCTTCAATTGCTCCGCACCCGATACCGGCAATATGGAAACTATTGCTCGCTACGGGTCCGAAGAAAACAAGGCACGTTGGCTCAAGCCCTTGCTGGAAGGCCAAATCCGCTCTGCCTTTGCGATGACGGAACCCGACGTCGCGTCCAGCGACGCAACCAATATTGAAACCCGCATCGAACGCCAGGGCGATGAATACGTGATCAACGGCCGCAAGTGGTGGACATCCGGTGCAGGCGACCCCCGATGCTCGGTCTACATCACAATGGGCAAGACTGATCCCGAGGCGCCCCGCCATTCGCAGCAAAGCATGGTCTTGGTGCCTGCCGACACCAAGGGAATTACCGTAGTGCGCCCGCTGAACGTGTTCGGTTACGACGATGCGCCCCATGGCCACATGGAAGTGCTGTTTGAGAACGTTCGCATACCGGTCAGCAACATCTTGCTGGGCGAAGGCCGCGGCTTCGAAATCGCCCAGGGTCGCCTTGGCCCCGGGCGTATCCACCACTGTATGCGCCTGATCGGCCTTGCCGAGCGCGCGCTGGAACTGATGTGCAAACGGGCTTCATCTCGCGTAGCCTTTGGCAAGCCCATCGCAGCCCAAACCGTGACACAAGAGCGCATTGCCGAAGCACGTTGCAAGATCGACATGGCACGCCTGTTGACGCTGAAGGCTGCCTGGATGATGGATATCGCCGGCAACAAGTTTGCCAAGAACGAGATCGCGATGATTAAAGTTGTCGCGCCCACCATGGCATGCGACGTGATCGACTGGGCAATGCAGGTGCACGGTGGCGCCGGCATGTGCGACGACTTCCCTCTGGCATACAGCTACACCAATGCGCGCACGCTGCGCTTTGCGGACGGCCCTGATGAGGTACACCGCAACGCCATCGCCAAAGCGGAGTTGGGCAAATACGCTGTGAAGGCGTAAGCAACCCGCGCTCAAGTGAACCGCGCCTCAGCCGCGCACAGGCTGGGCTGGGGTGCTTCGAGGCCCTCGGTCCTCGATGACGAACCCGGTACGCCAGAAGTGGCCCGAGGCCATTCGGCGTGTCAGTGGAGGTGCCGGGGCTTGCGGCCACCACCATGGCCACCACCATGGTTGCCACCAGAACCAGTGGGAGGCTTGCCCAAAGCCAGAGAACTGACTAAGGCATCAAAACGCTGTGTGAAGAGCTTGTCAACCTCTCCGACAACCCCGCTCAGTTCTGCACCATCAAAATGGCGCTCCATCAGACTGATGACATCCTGGACCAGTAAATCACGTTGTACCTGCATGATGGCAGCCGGATTGGGGCCGACGAAAAGCATCAAAAAGTCATCGCGCGATTCAGCGCCGGGCTGGCTGTCTTCTTCATCGAAGTCAGCGTCGTAAAAAGTCACCTCGATAGCCGCTCCGGCATCTGCCACTTCATTCAAATTCATGCACAACTCGTCCAGCGTTTGGCGGAAATCGTGATCCCCGGCTACGGTCCAGCACATCTGCAGCACATGGTCCTGCGCATCGAACTTGATACCAGGCTCATCTTCGTAGGAACTGTTAGCCCCGTCGGAAAGTGACCGTGCTCCTGCGTATTTCCAGAGCGGCTTGAGCGCATCTTGCAATTGCTCAAACTCGACATCGGTGCGCAGGGCAACCTGTCCATGGACATGGATTTCAAAGGGAGCGTTATAGCGTGGCATAGGCTGAAGTGTATGGTGCCCGAGACCGGAATCGAACCGGTACGCCCGTTATTCACGAAGCGGCGGATTTTAAGTCCGATGTGTCTACCTATTTCACCACTCGGGCATATTCGGTCTATTGTGGAACAAAAATGCCCCGGCAGCGAATGTTGACGGGGCAAGTGTTGCCAAAATACTTGGAGGCGCGGTCCGGAGTCGAACCGGACTAACCGGATTTGCAATCCGGGGCATAACCGCTTTGCTACCGCGCCCTTTCATCCTGTCAGCAGAACTGTATAGCTCCATCAACTAATGAAAAAGGGAAGCATTTTGCTTCCCTTTTCTTGGAATGTGGAGCGGGAAAAGAGGTTCGAACTCTCGACCTATACCTTGGCAAGGTATCGCTCTACCAACTGAGCTATTCCCGCGTTTCAAGCCTCGTATTATAGCGTGACTTTTCTAACTTTCCGAAAACCGGCGAAAAAACCAATAGTTTTTAAAACCATGCCACCCATCAGTGCTTGACCGATCCCTGCAAACCCGACACGGGTACGCTTGCCACGACGGCCGCCGCTGGTGCAACCTCTTCATCCGGCAACGCAACAGGCTTGGACTCCAGCGCCAGATCAAGCACCTTGTCAATCCAACGTACGGGAATGATCTCCAACCCATTTTTTACATTGGCCGGAATGTCCTGCAAATCCTTGGCGTTGGCCTCAGGAATCAGCACGGTCTTGATACCGCCGCGTAGTGCAGCCAACAACTTCTCCTTGAGTCCCCCGATTTCGGTGACTTCACCGCGAAGAGTGATCTCGCCTGTCATCGCCACATCACCACGCACCGGAATACCTGTCAACGCGGAGACGAAAGCGGTTGTCATCGCAGCGCCCGCGCTAGGACCATCCTTCGGTGTCGCACCATCGGGCACGTGGATGTGAATGTCTTTCTTCTCAAAGATTTCATCCTTGATACCTAAACGACGTGCGCGGCTGCGTACGACGGTACGCGCAGCCTCAACCGACTCTTTCATGACATCGCCCAAAGAACCTGTGCGGGTGATGACGCCTTTCCCAGGAGTCAGGGCCGCTTCGATGGTCAGCAAATCGCCACCGACTTCGGTCCATGCAAGACCGACCACTTGGCCGATCTGGTTCTGTTGCTCGGCACGGCCATAGGTGTACTTGCGCACGCCCAGGTAGTCGTTGAGGTTGTCGACTGTAACGACGACCTGCGGCTTGATCTTCTTCAGCAGCAGCCCCTTTACCACCTTGCGACAGACTTTGGACAACTCGCGTTCCAGCGAACGCACCCCGGCCTCGCGGGTGTAATAACGAACAATATCTCGCACTGCATCTTCGGTAATGGACAACTCGGTGTCCTTGACACCGTTGTTCTTCATCTGTTTGGGTAGCAGATAGGTGATCGCTATGTTCGTCTTTTCGTCTTCCGTGTAACCCGACAACCGAATGACTTCCATGCGGTCCAACAGGGCCGGCGGAATGTTCATGGAATTGGAAGTGGCGACAAACATCACATCGCTCAGGTCGTAATCAACCTCTACATAGTGGTCACCAAATTTGTGGTTCTGCTCAGGATCCAACACCTCCAGCAACGCACTGCTGGGGTCGCCGCGGAAGTCCGTGCCCAGCTTATCAATCTCGTCCAACAGGAACAAGGGATTGCGCGTGCCGACCTTGGACAGGCTCTGCAGGACCTTGCCAGGCATAGCCCCGATATAGGTGCGGCGGTGGCCGCGGATCTCTGCCTCGTCACGCATGCCGCCGAGGGCCATGCGGACGTACTTGCGGCCGGTCGCCTTGGCGATTGATTGGCCTAACGATGTCTTGCCGACGCCGGGGGGGCCTACCAGGCACAATATGGGTGCCTTCAGCTTGTCCACACGTTGCTGCACCGCGAGGTATTCCAGGATGCGGTCCTTAACCTTGTCCAGACCATAGTGGTCTTCGTTCAGCACAGCCTCTGCATTGGCCAGGTTGTGCTTGATCTTGGTCTTCGCAGTCCAGGGCAATCCGACGAGCACATCGATGTAGTTGCGCACCACAGTGGCTTCGGCTGACATCGGTGACATCAGTTTGAGTTTCTTCAACTCGCCTTCGACTTTTTTCAGCGCATCCTTAGGCATCTTGGCGGCCTTGATCTTTTTCTCGATCTCTTCGATGTCGGCGCCCTCTTCCCCTTCACCCAACTCCTTCTGGATCGCCTTAACCTGCTCGTTCAAATAGAAATCGCGCTGGTTTTTCTCCATTTGGCGTTTGACACGCCCGCGAATTTTCTTGTCAACGTTCAGGATGTCAACTTCGCGCTCAATCTGTTCGAACAGATTTTCCAAACGTTCCTTGACACTGGCCAGACCCAGCACGGCCTGCTTGCTATCAAGCTTGAGTGGTAGGTGCGCCGCGATGGTGTCCGCCAAGCGACCGGCATCGTCGATGCTGGAGATGGAAGTCAAAATCTCGGGTGGAATCTTCTTGTTGAGTTTGACGTATTGGTCAAACTGCTGCATCACGGCGCGGCGCAATGCCTCCACTTCGCTGGCTTTGCCACGACCCTTTTCTGGGAATTCAGGCAAGACGGCAATGGGCGTGATGTTGGCAGAGAAAAATGTCTCGCCTTCTTCGATTTTATTGACCGACGCACGCTGGTGACCCTCGACCAACACCTTGACCGTGCCGTCGGGCAACTTCAGCATTTGCAGAATCGTCGATACGCAGCCGACATCAAACATGTCGGACACTAACGGATCATCCTTTGCAGCAGTGCGTTGAGCGACCAGCATGATGCGACGGTCCGTTTCCATCGCGGCTTCAAGCGCTTTGATACTCTTGGGGCGCCCGACAAACAGCGGGATCACCATGTGGGGAAAAACAACCACATCGCGCAATGGCAACAGGGGCAAATCAATGGGGGTAGCAGGCAGTGGAGTGTGGCCAGACATGTGGGACCTTTTTGTTACCTGTTGAATATGGACTACGAAACCTGAATTTCAAGCGATCTGCCATTATCAAAGCAGTCTGCGTACAAATACGCTATTACTCCAGCACAAAAGCCCGTCATCTCAGGCCATTGCGCTGGATCAGAATCAGGCTTTCTTTGCAATCTCGCGATACACCAGCAGCGGCGGCTTGTTCTCGTCGATCGTCGACTCATCGACGACCACTTTTTCAACATTGCTAGCGTTAGGTAACTCGTACATGGTGTCAATCAAGGACTGTTCCAAAATGGACCGCAGTCCCCGGGCACCCGTCTTACGCGCCAGCGCCTTGCGCGCGATAGCTTTCAAGGCCGAAGGTCGTATCTCCAATTCAGCGCCTTCCATAGCCAACAACTTGGTGTACTGTTTGACCAACGCGTTCTTGGGCTCGGTCAGGATTTGCACCAGCGCGTCTTCGGTCAGTTCGGCCAAGGCCGCAACCACCGGCATACGCCCGACCAATTCAGGGATCAGACCAAACTTAATCAGGTCCTCCGGTTCTACCTCCTTGAACATGTCAGTCAGGCTGCGTTGCTGCTTGCTCTTGACGGTCGCACCAAACCCCATGCCCGAAGACTGCGTACGGTTTTCAATAACCTTCTCCAGGCCCGCAAAGGCGCCGCCGCAAATGAACAAAATATTGGTTGTGTCGATCTGTACGAAGTCTTGGTTGGGATGCTTGCGGCCACCCTGTGGGGGAACGCTGGCCATAGTGCCTTCGATCAGCTTCAGCAGAGCCTGCTGTACACCCTCACCCGAAACGTCTCGTGTGATGGACGGGTTGTCTGACTTACGGGAGATTTTGTCGATCTCGTCGATATAAACAATGCCGCGTTGCGCGCGCTCGACTTCGTAATTGCAGCTCTGCAACAGCTTCAGCACGATGTTTTCGACGTCTTCACCGACGTAACCGGCTTCGGTCAGCGTGGTCGCGTCCGCCATAACAAATGGCACATCCAGCATACGCGCAAGAGTTTGGGCCAGCAAGGTTTTTCCGGAACCTGTCGGACCAATCAACAGAATGTTGCTCTTGGCCAGTTCCACTTCGTCTTTCTTGGCTTTTTCCTTGTGGCGCAGGCGTTTGTAGTGGTTGTAAACGGCGACCGCCAGCGTTCGCTTGGCAGGCTCCTGTCCAATCACGTAATTGTCCAGATTCGCCTTGATTTCAGACGGTGTAGGCAACTCGCTCTTGGAGTCCTTACCTTCGGTGGTGGTAGGCAACTCATCACGGATGATTTCGTTGCACAGCTCTATGCATTCGTCGCACACAAAGACGGACGGGCCAGCGATGAGTTTCTTGACTTCGTGCTGGCTTTTACCGCAAAAAGAGCAATACAGGGTTTTTTCGCTGGAAGAGCCTTTTTTCTCGGCCATGTGACGCTCGCCTTTTCGGTTAATGCCCGAATGATACTCAAATAAAAAACGGTGCCCGCTTCACTGCGGAGCACCGCCGGGAAGAGGGTTGCTCGTTCAGGCGCGTTTGGCAATCACCTGGTCAATCAGACCGTATTCCTTGGATTCTTCCGCCGTCATATAGTAGTCACGCTCTGTATCACGCGCGATGCGCTCCAGCGGTTGACCGGTGCGTTCGGCTAACACCTTGTTCAGCTGTTCGCGCGTCTTCAAAATTTCACGGGCTGCAATTTCAATCTCGGTCGCCTGGCCCTGGCTGCCGCCCGAAGGCTGATGGATCATAACCTTGGAATTGGGCAGGGAAAAGCGCTTGCCCTTGGCGCCTGCGGCCAACAGGAAGGCACCCATGCTCGCAGCCATACCGACGCACAGCGTCGAGACTTCGGGCTTGATGAAATTCATCGTATCGAAGATTGCCATGCCAGCACTGACCGAACCACCAGGGGAGTTGATGTAGAAAGAAATATCCTTGTCAGGGTTTTCACTTTCCAGGAACAACAACTGGGCAACCACGAGATTCGCGGTCTGGTCATTGACGGGGCCCACCAGGAAGATAACGCGCTCCTTGAGCAAACGCGAATAAATATCGTACGAGCGCTCTCCACGGCCCGACTGCTCAATAACCATGGGAACCATGCCCAGGCCTTGTGTTTCCATACTGCTCGCCTGTCCGTAATTAACGTTCATAGTGTCTCCAAAGAACTGTATTGACTGTACCGAATATCGTAACCCTATAACGCAAATGGGGCTTGTCTGCAGGACTGCAAGCCCTGCCCAAGCCCCATCGCGTGACCGATTCGTTCGCTGATTCTCAGCGAATCGGCACTTAGTTCTGGCCCATCAACTCGTCAAACGTGATGGCTTTTTCGCTGACTTTCGCCTTGGCGAGAATGTACTCCGTCACATTATTTTCGATGACGATGCCTTCGACTTCGGCCATGCGGCGGTTGTCGCCGTAGTACCAGCGCACTACGTCGGCCGGTTTTTCGTAGCTGGCAGCCAGCTCGTCGATATGCGCTTTGATCTGCTCAGGCTTGGCATGCAAACTATTGGCACGCACCAACTCGGCAACGACCAGGCCCAGACGTACACGGCGCTCTGCCTGGGGACGGAAGATGTCATCAGGAATTGGCGTCTTGTCCGCATCCTTGATACCACGTTGCTTCAGGTCGGCACGGGCGCTTTCGATCATGCGGTCCAGCTCAGCTTGCACGCTGGACTTGGGCAAATCAAGCTCGGCCTTGGTCAGCAGCGCGTCCATGGCCACCTGCTTGTTGCGGGACAGCAGGCGGTACTTGACTTCACGCTCCAGGTTCTTGCGGATATCTCCGCGCAGGCCTTCAACGGTAGCGTCGGCAATGCCAAGCGACTTCGCCAGTGCACCGTCGACGTCGGGCAGGTTGGCGGCTTCAATCTTCTTCACGGTGACCAGAAAGTCAGCCGTCTTGCCCGCCACGTCCTGGCCGTGGTAGTCGGTGGGGAAGGCTAAGGGGAAAGTCTTGCTTTCGCCCAGCTTCATACCGCGCACGGCTTCTTCAAATTCCTTCAGCATCTGGCCGTCGCCAACGATGAACTGGTAGTCTTCTGCCTTACCGCCAGCGAAGGGTTCGCCGTCAATCTTGCCCTCAAAGTCCACGACAACACGGTCAGTGTCTTGTGCGGGAGCGTCCTTGGCGCGCAGCGCAAAAGTCCGGCGCTGCTTGCGCAGAATTTCGACGGTCTTGTCGATGGCCGCGTCGGTCACATCTGCGCTGATTTTTTCCACTTCGGCTGTCGCCAGGTCACCGATCTTGACTTCGGGGAACACCTCGAAGACCGCGTCAAATGCCATCAGGCCGTCCGGGGAACTCTGGCTCTCGGTGATGCGGGGCTGACCGGCAACACGCAATTCGGCTTCATTGGCAGCGGTAGCAAAAGCCTGGCCCACCTTGTCGTTCATCACTTCGTAGTGAACCGAGTAGCCATAGCGCTGGGCCACCACGTTCATGGGAACCTTACCGGGACGAAACCCGTCCATCTTCACGGTACGCGCCAGCTTGCGCAAACGCGAATCGACTTCGGTCTGGATCGCACCGACTGGCAGTGTCAGGGTGATTTTTCGCTCCAGCTTGTCCAGAGTTTCTACAGTAACGGCCATTGTCAGTCTCCTAAACGAAAGATTTGCAGACAGAACGCGTCGCGATGCGACTGCGGACTGCCCTACCCATAAGTGGTGCGCGGGGGGGGACTCGAACCCCCACACTGTTGCCAGCGTCAGGACCTAAACCTGGTGCGTCTACCAATTTCGCCACCCGCGCAAAAAACAAAATGGGCCGTCAAGGCACCCGGCAAACACCGTTTGCTGGACCGTGACCACCCATTTGAAATCGGTGAACCCAGTATTTTAACCTGCAACCGGCCCCTCCCTATTTACCCTGAGGCGGGCACTCCGGCTTACGGCTAGTCCCAGCCTCGTCTACTCAGGCGACAACCGGTGTTTCGCGTTTCACGCGGAACCAGGCTGCATACATTGCCGGCAGCGCCAACAATGTCAGCACAGTAGCGACGATCAGGCCGCCCATGATGGCGACCGCCATGGGGCCCCAGAAAACGGAGCGCGACAGTGGAATCATAGCCAGCACCGCGGCTGCGGCTGTCAGCACGATGGGGCGCAAACGACGCACCGCTGACTCCACAATGGCATCCCAAGCCGGAACGCCTGCAGCCCTGTCCTGCTCAATTTGATCGATCAGAATCACCGAGTTGCGCTGGATCATGCCCATCAACGCAATCACTCCCAGCAAGGCAACGAAACCGAATGGTTTACCAGACAGCAGCAACGCACCCGCGATACCCGCGATACCCAAGGGGCCTGTCAGAAACACCAACATGGCGCGGCTGAAGCTGTGCAACTGCAACATCAGCAAGGTAAAAGTGATGAAGAGCATGATCGGAATGCCTGCCGCAATCGACGACGATCCCTTGCTGCTTTCCTCAACCGCCCCCGCCACTTCAATACGGTACGCACCCAGCCCCTTGGTTTTCCAGGTCGCCTCCAGCGCGCGCAGTTTGGGCAGCAGTTCGTTAGTCACCGTGGCGCCTTGCAGGCCTTCCACGATATCGCTCTGCACCGTGATCGAGTACTCACGGTTTTGGCGCCACATCACCCCCGGCTCCCACACAAAGGTTGGCTTGGCAATTTGCGTCAGCGGAATGGATTTGCCACTGGCTGTAGGTAAATAGGCATTGGCAATATCTGTAATCGCATTGCGCTCATCCAGCGGTTGCCGCAACACGATGTCTATAAGCTTATCCCCCTCACGGTATTGCCCCACGGTAGACCCTGCCAGCAACGTCTTGGAAGCCTGTGCGATGGACTGGCTGGAGACGCCCAGGGCCCGAGCCTTGGTCTGGTCTACTTCCAAACGCAGTACCTTGATAAATTCGTTCCAGTTGTCATTGACGCCGCGCGTGTTGCTGCTGGCGCGCATGACCACCGTCACCTCGTCGGCACGCTCACGGAGCACGGCAGGTTCACCCCCGACGACACGGAACTGCACCGGATAGGCCACGGGTGGGCCATTTGGCAGCAGCTTGATCCGCGCCCGCACCTCGGGAAACTCCTGCGCCATCACGGTCGGAAGCTTGATACGGATCGATTCGCGCAGCTTCAGATCTTTCGGGATGACGATGAATTGCGACACATTGCTTTGCGGGAACGCGTTGTCCATTGGCAAATAGAAACGCGGCACACCTGACCCGACCCAGGTACTGACACTTTCCACGCCCGGTTCCTCCATCAGCCGCGCCTCGACCCGCTTGGTCGTCAGTTCGTTGGCTGCCATGGACGTGCCTTCGGGGTACCAAATGTCCACCAAAATTTCAGGGCGGCTGGAATCCGGAAAGAATTGCTGCTGCACAACACCCATGCCGACAATACCTAGCGCAAATGTCATCAACATCAGGCCAATCGTGGCCCACCGGTACTGCACACACCAGTTCACGGTCTTACGAAAGGTGTTGTAGAACGGGGTATCAAACAACTCGTGGGGCTGGCCATCCGCGGCGTGGGGCTTGACCTTGAGTATCAGCGTGCCCAGGTAAGGCACAAAGTACACAGACACAATCCAGCTCAGCACCAGAGCCAAAACAGTAACACCAAAAATCGCAAAGGTGTATTCCCCGGTCGACGATTTCGCAATGCCGATGGGCAGAAAGCCTACTGCGGTAATCAAGGTGCCCGTCAGCATGGGCATGGCCGTGATTTCATAGGCGAAGGTGGCCGCACGCACCTTGTCGTAACCCTCTTCCATCTTGCGCACCATCATCTCCACCGCAATGATGGCGTCATCCACCAACAGCCCCAGTGAAATGATCAGTGATCCCAATGAAATCTTGTGCAGCCCAATGCCCCAGTACAGCATGCCGATGAAGGTCACCGCCAGCACCAGCGGAATGGTGATACCCACGACCAGGCCCGGACGCATGTCCACGTAGTAGCGTTTGAACCAGGCGTTGGTCCCGCTGCGCTTGTGCAGGCCAAGACTGATAAAGCTGACCGCCAGCACAATCACAATCGCTTCGATCAACACCCCCACAAACTCGTTGACCGATCGGGCCACGGCCTTGGGTTGGTTCTGCACATTAACCATGCGAATACCAGCAGGCAGGGTCTGGTCAATACCGTCAGTCGCTATCTTGAGCGCTTTGCCCAAAGCAATGATGTCGCCACCCTTGGACATGGATACGCCCAGTGCAATGACTTGCTTGCCCTGGTGGCGGACTTTGACGGTGGGAGGATCGACATAACCGCGTTTGATGTCCGCAATGTCGCCCAAACGCAATTGGTTCCCTGAACTGCCCCGGATCGGCATGTTGCGAAGCTGTTCAACCGCCTCAAATTGCCCACCCACGCGCACCTGCACGACATCCAGTGGAGTTTGCACCGTGCCGGCGGCCTCGACCGCATTTTGCTGACCCAGTTGGGCCAGCACCTGGTTGAAGTCCAGCCCGAGCTGGGAGAGCCGTTTTTGTGAAATCTCGATGTACAGTTTTTCGTCCTGCACACCAAACAGTTCCACTTTATTGACATCGGTCACCCGCAGCAGCTTCTGCCGAACTTCATCGGCAAAAGTCTTGACCTCCGCGTCAGAAAAGCCGTCGGCCTCCAGCGCGTAGATCACGCCGTACACGTCACCAAATTCGTCGTTGAAAAACGGGCCTTGCACGCCCAATGGCAAGGACTGGCGAATGTCGCCGATTTTCTTGCGCACTGTGTACCAGATATTGGCTACATCGGTTGCGTGGGTCGAGTCCTTGACCTGGAACAAAATAGTGGACTCTCCGGGTTTGGAGAAGCTGCGAATCTTGTCCGCATTGGGTACTTCCTGCAGCGTGCGCTCGATCTTGTCCGTGACCTGCTCTGCCATCTGCTGGGCTGTAGCGCCCTGCCAGAAGGTGCGCACCACCATGATGCGAAAGGTGAACGGCGGATCCTCATCCTGCCCCAACTGGAAAAAAGCCGCCACGCCCAACACCATGAGCACGACGATCAGATAACGGGTCAGCGCGGAATGGTCCAGCGCCCATTTGGACAGGTTGAAACCTGGCTTGGGTTGTTCTTGGTTCATGGCTGGCTCACTTCGCAGACGAAGCGGTAGCCTGCGCGGCTACGGCAGATGCCACGGGTGCTGCCGGTGCTGCACTGGCAACGGGTGCTATAGAACCCATAGTGCCCGACGCAACAACCAAGGGGGCCGCAGCCACTTTTTCCTTATACAAGGTCACCTTCTCACCAGGGGACAACACGTGTACCCCGGCCGACACCACCTGCATGCCAGGCTGCAGACCGGCGGCGATAACCACCTCATTGCCATCCGCTGTCGCAATCTGGATGGGCTGCAACTTGACGGTCATTGTGTTTGTGTCCAGTACCCACACGGCAGACGTCTTACCTTCCTGGCGCAGGGCACTGGTTGGAAGCTTGATGACCTGCACATCGCTGCGGTCAAAGGCCTGGGGAATGATGGACACCGTAGTCCCCAACGCAAGCGCGTCCTTGGGAGCCAGGGCTTCCAGTCCAACCTTGACAGTGAAAGTACGGGTGATGGGGTCGGCACTGGCTGCCACTTCGCGCACCAAACCCTTGAAAGCCGTCTTGCCAGCCCAGGCTCGGACTTCTACACCCGAGCCGACCTTGATCATGGCCACTTTGTCTTCTGGAACCGCAAACACCACATCGCGTGGTCCGTCCTGCGCTATACGCAACACCGGCGTGCCGGCTGCCACTACTTGGCCTGGCTCCGCCTCGACCGCCGTGATCACGCCGGATGTATCGGCCACCAGGGTCGTATAAGCGGCTTGGTTGCCCTGCCCCTTGGACTGGGCCTTGGCCTGGTCCAGTTGCGCTTGGGCGGCCTTCAGCGTGGCATCGCGGCGCTCAAGCTCGGCACCGCTGATGAAATTCTGGTCCCGCAATTCCTTGAAGCGCTTGTAGTCGGCGGCTGCAAGGTCGCGGTTCGTCACTGCAGCAACCACTTGGGCCTGCCCGGCTTGGGCGGCCAACTGGTAGTCCTGAGGGTCCAACTGCGCAAGCACGTCACCCGCCTTGACCCGTTGGCCCAACTCTGCCTGGCGGCGCACCATCTTTCCAGCGACACGGAAGCCCAGCCTGGATTCGACGCGCGCCCGCACCTCACCCGCGAACTCTGCGCCAGAGTGCATGTTGTCGATGCCGACCGTCACCACTTTGACCGAGCGAATCGGCGCTACAGGGGGCGCCGGTTTGGAGCAAGCGCTCAAGAAAAGTGTGGCAGCAACAAGCGTCACCGCGGTGGGTAGGAGTTTGAAAGGCATGGCGGGACCGTTTAGAAGGTTAAAGACAGCAAAATCTCGTTTAATGACCGGATGGTTAGTAATTTAATCTAACTGAGAATTCCTGTCAACCACTTTGCCCGCCCCAACACGGCCCAATGCCGTTCCCCACCCAAAATGGGCGTCAGTCGTAGGCAATCACAGCTTTGCCCTGGTTGGCCTGGGCCCGCCAGCCAGCCAAAGCTGCGTCACTGGGGTAAAACCGCGCGTTCTCACCCAGTTGCAGCTCAGCCGTGGCGCCATTGCACATCGCATCGCCCGCCGCATCTGCTGCGCCCTGCTCGGCGCCGTCAATGACGCGCTGCACAGCCAGGCGCACCGCCAAACCGCGCACCAGTTCGCCTTGCTCGGTCTGCTCGCGCTTGGCCGGAAACTCGCGCACCAGGCGGGCCACATCCAGCCCCGATGCATGGCCCGCCGCATTCACCGCCACCCGCAAATATTTGCCAAACCGGCACCGCGCCTGCTCCAGGTCCCACACCTGTGTGATGGTGAGCTGCTTGCCGCCGGAAAAGCGGTCATCCCGCACCTTGCCCATGACGATGATGAGCTCGTCGTCCTTGAACAGGTGCTTGTTGGCGTTGATCAGGTCTTCCTCGGCGCGCGCGTCGATCATCGCGGACTTGTCATCCAGCTTGAACAGCGCCAGCTTGCCGCGCTGGCCGTTGATGACGCGGAAATCGGTGACGATGCCGGCCAGCAATTGCGGCTCGCGGGTGTCGATCAACTCTTCGATCGGGCGCTTGGCAAAGCGGCGCACCTCCAGCGTCACCTCGTCAAACAGATGGCCGGACAAGTAGAAGCCCACCGCCGTCTTCTCGTACGTCAGCCGCTCCTTGATGCCCCAGGGCATCATGTCCACCAGCTCGGGCTCTTGGGTGCTGGAGCCGTGGTCGTCTTCACCGCCCATGTCGAACAGGCCGTGCTGGTTGGCATTGGCCGCACTGGCCGCGGCAAAGTCAAAGGCCCGGTCGATGGATGCGGACAAAGAGGCGCGGTTCAGCTGCAGGGTATCAAAGGCACCGGCCTTGATCAGCGCATCCACGCAGCGCTTGTTCAGCCGGGTGCGGTCGACACGGCGGGCAAAGTCAAACAGGCTGGTGAAGGGGCCGGCCTCTGCGGTTGGGCCCTTGCCTTCACGCGCCGCGACGATGGCTTCAATCGCCTGCTGGCCGGTGCCCTTGATGGCGCCCAGGCCGTACCGGATTTCCTTGTTCGATATCGGCTCGAAGCGGTGGCGGCCCCGGTTGATGTTCGGTGGCTCAAAGGACAAGCCCATCTTCTCGGCGTCTTCAAACAACACCTTCAGTTTGTCGGTGTCGTCCATTTCCACCGTCATATTGGCGCAGAAGAACTCGGCCGTGTAGTGCACCTTGATCCAGCCCGTGTGGTAGGCCAGCAGTGAGTAAGCGGCAGCGTGCGACTTGTTGAAGCCGTAGCCCGCAAACTTTTCCATCAAGTCGAAAATCTCGTCGGCTTTTTCCTGCGGAATGCCGTGCGTGGCCAGTGCACCGGCGCGGAATTTCTCGCGGTGCTCGGCCATTTCCTCGGCCTTCTTCTTGCCCATGGCCCGGCGCAGCAAATCGGCGCCGCCCAGCGAATAACCGCCCAGAATCTGCGCGGTCTGCATCACCTGCTCTTGGTAGACCATGATGCCGTAGGTCTCACTCAGCATCTCGGCCACCGCAGGGTGCGGGTACTCCACCTCTTCACGCCCGTGCTTGCGCGCCACGAAGCTGGGAATCAGGTCCATCGGGCCGGGGCGGTACAGCGCATTCAGCGCGATCAGGTCTTCCAGACGCGACGGCTTGGCGTCCTTCAGCATGCGCTGCATGCCGGTACTTTCAAACTGGAACACGGCCTCGGTCTTGCCGTCGGAGAACAGCTTGTAGACCTTGGCGTCATCCAGCGGCAGGTTCTCGTAGGCAAACTTCTCCTGGCCTGCATGGCGCTGCATGATGAACTCGCGCGCAATCTCCAGGATCGTCAGTGTGGCCAGGCCCAAGAAGTCGAACTTGACGAGGCCAATAGCTTCCACGTCGTCCTTGTCGTACTGGCTGACCGCCGATTCACTTCCGGGCTGCTGGTACAGCGGGCAGAAGTCGGTCAACTTGCCGGGTGCAATCAACACGCCACCGGCGTGCATGCCGATATTGCGCGTCATGCCTTCCAGCTTGCGGGCCATCTCCAGCAGCGTGCGGACGTCTTCTTCTTTGGCTTCGCGCTCGGCCAATATCGGCTCGGCTTCTGACGCATAAACGTACTTGTCGTTCTTCTTGCCATCGGTGGGCGGCAGTTGCAACGTGACGTTGGTGCCCGGCTTGTTGGGGATGAGCTTGCTGATGCCATCGCAAAAGGTGTAGCTCATGTCCAGCACGCGGCCCACATCGCGGATCACGCCGCGCGCGGCCATCGTGCCAAAGGTGGCGATCTGGCTCACGGCGTCCTTGCCGTATTTGGCCTTGACGTAGTCGATGACCAGGTTGCGGTTGGTCTGGCAGAAGTCGATGTCGAAGTCGGGCATGGACACCCGCTCCGGGTTCAAGAAACGTTCGAACAGCAGCTTGTACCGAATAGGGTCCAGATCGGTGATCTTCAACGCATAGGCCACCAACGAACCAGCACCGGAGCCGCGGCCCGGCCCCACCGGGCAGCCGTTGTTCTTGGCCCAGTTGATGAAGTCGCCCACGATCAAAAAGTATCCGGGGAAACCCATCTTCAGAATCGTGTTCAGCTCAAACTCCAGCCGCTCCACATACAGCGGCATCTGCTGCTCGCGCTCAGCGGCATCCGGGTACAGGTGCGCCATGCGGTCCTTCAAGCCCTCGTACGATGCGTAGCGGAAATATTCTTCCGGCGTCATGCGTTGGCCGTTGACCAGCGGCGTTGGGAACTCGGGTAAATAGTTCTTACCTAGGACCAGCGTCAAACTGCAGCGCTTGGCGATCTCCAGTGTGTTGGCCACGGCGGACGGTATGTCGGCAAACAGCGCCTGCATCTGCGCGGCAGACTTGAAGTACTGCTCACGCGT
Organism: Rhodoferax sp. ZS1R8; assembly: GCF_056521325.1. Taxonomy (NCBI): domain Bacteria; kingdom Pseudomonadati; phylum Pseudomonadota; class Betaproteobacteria; order Burkholderiales; family Comamonadaceae; genus Rhodoferax; species Rhodoferax sp. ZS1R8. The sequence goes on from NZ_JBWMBA010000005.1 coordinate 298,967, forward strand.
GTACTTGCGCACGCGCTTGGCATTGCCCAGGATTTCGCCATCGGCAATGCAGACGCGGGCCTCGTGGGCCTCAAAGTCGTCCGCCGTGGTGAACTGCACCGGGTGCGTAGCCACCACCGGCAGGCTGATGCGTGCGGCCAACTGCACGGTGGCGATGACATGGGCCTCGTCGTCGGTGCGGCCCGCGCGTTGCAACTCCAGGTAGAAACGATGCGGAAACACACCGCCCAGCTGCAGCGCCACTTCGCGCGCACGGGCCTCGTCGCCCTGTACCAAGGCCTGGCCCACGGGCCCGGCCTGCGCACCCGACAGCGCGATCAGGCCCTCGTTCAACTCCTGCAACCACGCCAGCTTGATGACGGCCTGGTTCTTGACAATGTTTTTCGTGTAGCCACGCGCCAGCAACTCGGACAGGTTCAAATACCCCTGCTTGTTTTGCACCAGCAGCACCATGCGCGACAGCGCTGTGGCGTCGCCTCCCAGGCCTTCCAGAAATATCTCGACACCAATGATGGGTTTGGTGCCCTTGGCGCGCGCCTGCTTATAAAACTTGATGGCACCAAAGAGATTGCTGAGGTCGGTGATGGCCAAGGCAGGCTGGCCATCCGCCACCGCCGCGGCTACCACGTCATCGATGCGGTTGGTTCCATCGACGACGGAAAATTCGGTGTGCAGGCGCAGGTGTACAAACATCCAATGATTGTAGGTTTTCCCCGGCTCGACGGCCGTGTTGGCGGTACCGGTTTGTTTGCGCTTGCTTTAGGATTGCTTTATGGCGGTGCTTCCTCACTCCACCCCCTTTCCCCCCCCCCCTTTCCACCCTCGCCAGGGCGGAAAGGGGAGCCTAACAGCCATATTTGGCCGCGTTTCTAAACGAGGGGGAGTGCGCGTGCACAGGCCTGCTGGAACAGACACACTTGATGAATATGGCGTAGCCCCCGCGGAATAAGGGCAGCCCGCTATCGAAAACAGAGTGCCGCTCACTCACCCTCCAGGGTGCACCGGGTAGCACCACCGGGTAGCACAGGTAGCGCCAAGCAGGGCCAAGCTACGCCAACGTCAAGCGGCACGTGTACGTCCCACCTTCAAAAACAAGGCCAAATATGGCTGTTAGGCTCCCCTTTCCGCCCTGGCGAGGGTGGAAAGGGGCGGGGGGGATAGGGGGTTGAATGAGGAAGCCCCCCTGCAAAGCAAAGCTACCGAACGCTACAAAACGCCCATGGCTCCCCCAACACTAAACGAGATTAAGCAGCGCCCTTCCCCGCCAACGCAGCAATCCGTGCACCAAACAAACGCCCCGTCTCCAAATCCCCCGCATTCATCTCCGCCCCACTCGCATCCCCCGGCGTCTGCGCCATAGGCCCCGCACTGGAAGCCAGGTAGTTCACATCGCTACGCTGCGACGCCTTGGTGTTGTTGTAGTTCAAACCCGTGCCCGCCCAAATGCCACCGTGCTGCATGGCCAAAGTCATGAAGTAGTGCAGCGTGGAATGCTTGTCACCATTGACATTAGCACTGGCAGTAAAGCCGCCAAAGATCTTGTCCTTCCAACTCTGGGTGTACCAAGGCTTGCTGCTGGCGTCAGCAAATTTTTTGAACTGCCAGCTGACGCTGCCCATGTAGGTGGGCGACCCAAAAATGATGGCGTCGGCTGCGTCCAGGGCCTCCCAAGCGCCGGCTGGCAGGTTGCCGTCGGCATCAATGGCGATCAGCTCGGCATTGGCACCCTGGGCCACCGATTGCGCCAGGCGCTGGGTGTGCCCGTAACCCGAATGAAAAATCACAACTACTTTGGCCATTTCAAAAACTCCTGTTGATAAAACTTAAGTGCGGACCGTCAGGCCAGCAAATCAAAGAACAAAACTTCGGCATCCTTGGCCTGGTCCAGGCTGACCTGGGCCTCGTTTTCCAGCAAGGCAGCGTCACCGCCGCTGAGCGCTACGCCATTGACCGACACCGCGCCGCGCACCACGTGCAGGTAGGCCTTGCGCTTGGGGTCCATGGCCAGCGAGGCCGTCTGCGCACCATCCAACAGGCCGCTGTACAAACGGGCATCCGCGTGGATCAGCACTGAGTCGTTTGCACCATCGGGCGATGCCACCAAGCGCAGCACGCCTTGCTTTTCGGCATCGCTGAACGCCTTTTGCTCATAGCTGGGTGGGATGCCCGTCACATTGGGCTCGATCCAAATTTGCAAAAAATGTGTCGTGTCATTGGGTGCATGGTTGAACTCGCTGTGCTGCACACCACGGCCCGCGCTCATGCGTTGCACGTCACCGGGCGGAATGCCCTTGACATTGCCCATGCTGTCCTTGTGCGCCAGGTTGCCGGCTAACACATAGCTGATGATTTCCATGTCGCGGTGGCCATGGGTGCCAAAGCCAGTGCCCGGCGCGATGCGGTCTTCATTGATTACGCGCAGATTGCCCCAGCCCATATGCTCCGGGTCGTGGTAGCCAGCGAACGAAAAGCTGTGAAAAGACTTGAGCCAGCCATGGTCGGCATAGCCGCGGTCAGAAGATTTGCGTACGGTCAACATAGTGTGTATCCCTTTCTGTGGATTGAATTTTGCGGCTGGCGCGCGCTATTCCCATGCTGGGTGATTGATGGCATCATTCAAATAATTTCAATTTATCTGGGTTCTCCATGCAAACTGCCCGCGATGTGCTGACACCGGATGCGCTGGCCATGCTGCAGGCCATTGCAGACGCCGGCAGCTTTGCAGCGGCGGCCCGCGCCATGGGCATGGTGCCCAGCGCGCTGACCTACCGGGTGCGCCAGATCGAAGACGCTTTGGACGTGCTGCTCTACGACCGCAGCTCGCGCCAGGCCAAGCTGACGCGCGCCGGTGCCGAACTGCTGCAAGAGGGCGCGCGCCTGCTGCAAGAGATTGATGCCGTAGCCAACCGCGTCAAACGCGTCGCCACGGGCTGGGAATCGCAGCTGACCATTGCCGTAGACACCGTGATCTCCCGCGGTACGGTGATGGAGCTGTGTGAGAGCTTTTTTAGCCTGAACCCGCCAACCCGCATCAAGCTGCGTGACGAGGCCTTGACCGGCACGTTGGAGGCACTAACCTCCGGCCAGGCCGATCTGGCGCTGGGCGTGGCGCTGGACGCGGCCAACATGGCGGGCATACAGAGCAAGCCGCTGGGCAGCATGGAATTTGTCTATGTCGTCGCGCCCCACCATCCGTTAGCCAATGCGGCCGAGCCACTGAGCGATGCGCTGATCCAGCAGCACCGCGCAGTCGCCGTAGCCGACTCTTTGCAACGCGGCGCCGGTGCCACCTTTGGACTGCTCAGCGGCCAGGATGTGTTCACCGTTGGCACCATGCACGCCAAGCTCGACGCACAGTTGCGCGGGCTGGGTGGTGGCTACCTTCCGATGTGCATGGCTGGCTCCTATATCGAGACCGGCCGCCTGGTCGTCAAGACAACCGAGCGCCCGCAGCGCCAGGTACCACTGAGCTTTGCATGGCGCGGTGCCACCACATCGACACAGGGCCGCGCGCTGCAATGGTGGCTGCAACAGATGGAAAGTCCGATGACACGCGCCGCGCTGCTGGAACAGCACCGCGGAAATTCCTGAGCGCGCACGACTCACGTATAAACTGGCACAAACAACCCAACAACTCTTGGAGACAACACCCATGACCGCTTCCCGACACATTGCCATCGTTGGCGCCGGTATGGCCGCAGTCACCTGCGCACGCACACTGGTGCAGGCGGGCCACAGGGTCACCGTGTTCGAGAAGAGCCACACCGTGGGCGGTCGCATGGCCACGCGCAACAGCCCATTTGGCACCTTTGACACCGGTGCGCAATATTTCACCGTGCGCGACCCCCGCTTCATGCAAGCGCTGCAGACAACACCATCCGTAGCCAAGCGCTGGAGCGCCAATACCGTGCAGGTGCTTGACGCCCATGGCCGCGTGGCCGCCGCCGGCCTGCCCGCGCGCGAACCGCACTGGGTGCCCAGCCCGGGCATGAGCACGCTGGTACGCCGCTGGGTGCAACCGCTGGTGGCAACCGAGAGCCTGGAGCTCAGCACCCAGGTAACGCACATCGAGCGCGACACGCTGAACAAGGCACAGTGGCAGTTGCGCACCACCGGTGCCGGCGATAGCACCCATGTCTACGGCGGCTTTGATGCCGTGGTGCTGGCCGTGCCCTCCCCCCAGGCCAAGGCGCTGCTGGAGACCGCACCCAAAGCTGCCAGCCTGGCAAAAAAGATAAGCCGTGTCACCGTGTTGCCGTGCTGGACGCTGATGCTGGCCTTTCCCCAGGCCATGCAACCCGGCTTGATAGCGCTGGGCCCCCAGTGGAACGCGGCACGCAGCACCCACCACCGCATTGCGTGGATGACCCGCGAATCCAGCAAGCCCGGCCGTGGCGCTGTGGAGCGCTGGACCGTGCAGGCCAGCTCCGCATGGTCCCAAGAGCACCTGCAAGACGACGCCAAGCGCGTGCAGGCCAAGTTGACCAAGGCCTTTGCCGAAGTCACCGGCATACGCGCCCAGGCTGCCCACGCAGACACCAAACGCTGGCTCTACGCCAAGACCGAGCTACCGCTGGGCCAATCCCATCTGTGGGATGCCAGTGCCGGCATAGGCGTCTGTGGTGACTGGTGCATTGGGCACCGCGTAGAAGATGCCTTCGTTTCCGGTTTGGAGTTGGCCCTGACCATCATTTAAGCCCCCACGCTTCACCGCTGCGCGGGTCGCTGCCCCCCGAGGGGACCCTCGCGCCTTGGGGCGGCCCGGCGGCACTCACGCCATGACTTCCACATTCAGCTACAGGGGCCGATTCGCCCCCTCACCCACCGGTCCGCTGCACGCGGGTTCGCTGGTGGCGGCGCTGGCCAGTTGGCTGGACGCGCGCGCCCATGGCGGGCAGTGGCTGGTACGCATCGAGGATGTGGACCTGCCACGCACGGTCGCCGGCGCCACCGAACGCATACTGCAGCAACTTGGCGACTGCGGCCTGGTGCCCGACGAAGCCGTGGTGCTGCAATCCACACGCTCGGCTCTGTACCAGCAGGCGCTGGACCAGCTGATAAACGCCCAACTAGCCTACCCCTGCTGCTGCTCGCGCAAAGACATCGAAGCCGCCATACAAGCCCAAGGCAAAACGCGGCAACGCCACGGCGAACTGGTCTACCCGGGTACCTGCCGCCACGGCATGCGGGGGGCAAAACCCGCTGCATGGCGGCTTCTGACCGAAACTCTTAAGCCAAATCAGGCTGTAGCCCTCGTGCAGCGCGCGCAAGCAGCTATTGAAACCATAGCAACTCAACCCACGCTATGGCACGACCTGCAGATGGGCGAACAGCAGCAAAACGTGGAGACCGAGGTGGGCGACTTCGTACTGAAGCGTGCCGACGGCTGCTACACCTACCAACTGGCGGTGGTGGTGGACGATGGCGCCCAGGGCATCACGCATGTGGTGCGCGGGCTGGATTTGGCGGACAACACGGCCCGCCAAGTGCTGCTGCAACAGGCGCTGGGCCTGCCCTCGCCGCAGTACCGGCACACACCGCTGGTGCGGGGTGACAACGGCGAAAAGCTGTCCAAGCAAAACGGCGCCCAGGCGCTGGATACGTCCAGCCCCGCAGCCACGTTGAAGGCACTGCAACAGGCTGCCCAAGCACTGGGCCTAACCGCAGCCAACCCCGGTAGCACCATCCCCGAGGCCCTGGCGCTATGGACCCATGCCTGGAGCGACCTCTACCGGGCTACGGCGACGCGCATCGACCGCGCCACGTAGAGCAGGCACAGCACGGTCAATACCGCGCCGACCACCACGCCGGGCAGCACGCGGGCCAACGTTAGCGACTCGCCCTTGAGCACCAGCATCATCAGCGTGTTCTGCGCCAGGCCTGGCACCCACAAGTACCAGGGCGCGTCGCCCCCCGGGTTGAGCATGCTCACCATGGGCGCAAGGCCCACCAGCGTGACGATCAGCGCGCTGCCAGCCTGCGCTTCCTTAAAAGTTTTGGAGCGTATGGCCATGGCCATCAGCACCGCGCCCAGGCCTGCGGCCAGCGGCAACTGCAGCAACAAAAAGGCCACGACCTCGTACCAACCGAACTGGAACATGGCTTGCAGGCTGTCGCTGCGCAGCAGCCATTGCGCCGGCAGAAAGCTGAGGTTGGCCAGCAAGGCCACCGCCATGCCCAACAGCGCCACCGCGCCCCACTTGCCCAGCACCAGCGCAATGTGCTGCACTGGGTTCATCAATAGTGGCTCCAGCGAACCCCGCTCGCGCTCGCCGGCCGTGCTGTCTAACGCCGCGGTCAGGGCACCATAGAGCACAGCCATGATGATGAACATGGGAATGATGCCGGTGAGGCGGGCCGCGCGCGCCTGGGCGCTGGCCAGATCACGCTCTTGCACGTCCACGGCCTGGAGCAAGCTGGTGGACACGCCGCGCAACGCCATGCTCAGCGTGGCCCGCTCGCGGTTGAAGCCCTGCAACAGCCGCAACAGCGTGGATACACCGGACCCCGCGCGCTGGTTGGCGCTGTCGCTGACCACCTCCACGGTGGGCGGCTCGCCGGTACGCAGCGCCTCTTCAAAATCCTTGCCAATCACCATGACTGGCTCCAGCAAAGTGGTGGCGCGCAGCCGGGCCTCGTAGTCCGCAGGTGCGGCCTTGATCGTGTAGGTCTGGCGCTCCAGAAAATTACGCAGGCTGGGCGCATGTTCGATGCCCACCACCAGCACCTCGCGCTTCTCGGCCCGGTCTTCCAACGACGAGATCAGCGCCGACAACGCCAGCAGCAGGAACGGCCCCATCAGCACAGCTGGCACCAGCAGGCGCAGCAGCGTGCGCCGGTCGCGTAGTGCGTCCGCCACCTCTTTGGTGAAGACAATCCAGAAGCTTTTCAACAACATCCTGCTCATATGACACCTTGTGTTGGAAGATCGGCAAAGGCCAGCCGGACAAAGGCGTCTTCGAACTTGGATTCGCCAGCCTGCTCCAGCAGCTCAGGCACCGATCCCTGGGCCACGCTGCGGCCCTGCGCCACGACGACGACGTGCTCACATAGCTGCTCGACCTCTTGCATGATGTGTGTCGAAAAGACGATGCACTTGTTGCCACCCGCCGGCGAGCGCAGATGGCGCAACGCCTCACGCAGCGCGCGCGTGGCCAGCACATCCAGCCCGTTGGTGGGCTCGTCCAATACGATATTGGCAGGGTCGTGCACCAGCGCGCGGGCCAACGCCGTCTTCATGCGTTCGCCCTGGCTGAAGCCCTCGGCGCGCCGGTCCAGAATCTTGCCCATGTCCAGCAGGCGTGACAACTCGTCGGCGCGGGCACTGGCCGCATCGGCCTCCATGCCGTGCAAGCGGCCGAAGTAGATGACGTTTTCGCGCGCCGTCAGCCGCGGGTACAAGCCATGCGCATCGCCCAGTATGCCCATGCGTGCCAGCGCCAGGCGCGGCGCCTGCTCTACCGCAATGCCGTCCACCGTGATACTGCCGCCGTCGGGTTGAAGCAACCCGGCCAGCATGCGCAGCGTGGTGGTTTTACCCGCACCGTTAGGCCCCAGCAAACCAGTGATACGACCGCTGGCCGCGTGCACCGTAACGCCCTGCACCGCATGCACCGTATGTTTCGGCGCGGGTTTGAACAGCGAGCCACCGGTGCGCGACACAAAGTGCTTACTGACGTTGTCGATGTGGATCATGGCGTGTTACCTTCAGCAGTGGACGGCAGTGGTGCTGCGCTGCCGGTCGTGCCGGACTGGGCCGGTACAAACGCGCCGGGCCGTGGAATTCGGGTGGCGCAAGCCGCATCCTGCGGCAAGGCGGCTGTATCGACCTTGGCATCGATGAAACGGAACAGCACCTCGTTCATGCAGCCCACCGCCGCCACGCCGTGGCCGGCCTGCGGCACCACGATGTGTTGCACCAGAGATTTGTCCTGCGCGCCCAGCGCCTGGGCCACACGCTCGCCATGGCGCGGTGGCGTGGCCGGGTCTGCACCGCCACTGAGCACCAGCACCGCAGAGCGCGTCGGGTTGATCTTGAAGAATTCGGGCGGCACAGCCCCTCTGGGCCAGTTTTGGCAGGTCTGGGTGTAGAAGCTGGCATCGAAGCCGCCAAAGTCCGAACCGGGTTTGTCGAGCGCGCTGGCCAAGCGGGGTACATCTTCGGCACACACAACCGAGAAATGCATGCCCATGGCCACCCGCATGGTCTTGCGGGTGCCCACTGCGCTCCCCAAGCCCAGCAGCCCCTCAAAACGGCCTTGGCTGGCCGCGTGCAGGGCGGCCGGCAGTGCAGACGCCAGCGCTGGCACGTATAGCGGTGCGCGCACGCTGCGCAAGAGCAGCTCGCGCGTCAGCACCAAGCGCTCGGGCAGGCCGGTCACCGGATGGTTAACGCTTACAGCGCGCGGCAAGCTTTGCAGCAGTGCCGACCACTGCTGGCGCAGCTGCGGGTACTGCGCGACACAGGCCGGCTCTTGCTCGCACGCCAGCAGGCTGGCGTCCAGTGCGGCCTGGCCGTCGACGGAGAAACTGGCGGGCAACGCCATGTCGGGCGGTGCCACGCCATCCAGCACTGAGCGGCGCACCTTGTCAGGGAATTGCCGCTGGTATTCCAGCGCGGCACGCGTGCCGTAAGACGCCCCCACCAGGTTCCACTGCGGCGCGCCGAGTTGCTGGCGCACGGCCTCGAAGTCCTGCATGGCGATGGTCGTCGTGTAGAAACGCAGATCACCGTAGGGCAATTGCATCAGTGCGGTGCGGCACTGCTCCAGGCGGCGGGTCTGGGCTGCAGGGTCCAGCGCCTCGACGACCGGCAATTTGCTGTCGTCATCGCATTGCAGCGGCGCGGACTTGCCGGTGCCGCGCTGGTCGATGAACACCAGGTCGCGGCGGTAGTTCAGGCGCGTAAACCGGGGCAGCACAACCGCAGCGACGCCGATGGCGCTTTGGCCTGGCCCGCCGGCCAGCAGCAGCACCGGGTCGGGCTGCTTGTTGCGCGCCAGAGCCGGCACCACCAGGTAGTGCACGGTGATCTGCACGCCTGCAGGCTGCGCAGGGTCCAGTGGCCGCTGGAGGGAACCACACTGCAATTCGTTGGGCAGACCATCGATGCGGCAGGCATGCGTGGAAGGCACTGTCTGTGCGTACCCCTGCAACGCAGCCAGAGCCACCAGCACGGTCATGGTCAAAACGCGGGGACGTAACGTACGAAAAATCATCAATACACCTCAAAAGCTAGCGTGCGCCATGTCCGCTTGTACGGGTTTGCAAACGGCCCGCCATTATGCGGGCCGCCGCAAAGAGTAAATTGCTGAGACGCCTGCCGAGCACAGACGTCTGTGCGCTGGCCCACGGAAGGCCGTTCGGATATTGCGTGGCACAGCGCACATAACAAAGGTATTCAAAAAAATACTCTTTCCCTGGGTAATGGTTTTCATTGCCCACGTCTCGTCTTTAAAAAGGGGTTAGCTATGAAACTTAGAACAAAACTGGGGGTAGTCGCGTTCGCTTTTACAGGTGCGATAGGTGCCGCGCAAGCAACAGCTCTGATCATCAACACACCAACAACTTCAGTTGATATCAGTAACACGTTCTTCGGCGGAAGCCTGGTTGCGTCTGCAACCACCAATATCAGCAACATCAGCTACCAGGGTATCGCGCGCACAGCGGTGTACGACACAGGAACCGGCCTGGATTTCTACTACCAATTTGCCAACGCTTCCACCTCAGTGAACGGCATCGAACGCTTTTCTGGTTGGGATTTCAGCGCACTGGGCGCAAGCGCGGTCAACGTATTCCAGATCAATGCGTCCAATGGCTTCTTCACCAAAGGCACAGAGTCTTCTGACTATGCCGACCGAGGTCCGTTTGGCGTAATCGGCTTCAACTTTGTTGCGAACGCCAATTCAAAGATCAATCCTGGCACAACCAGCTTTGTACAGGTGATCCGCACCAACGCTCGCAATTTCAAATCCGGCAACTTCGGTCTGCTCGACGGCATTGGTGACAACGCAACCGGCTTCGGCGTGTCTGCTGTACCGGAGCCTGAAACCTACGCCATGATGTTGGCTGGGTTGGGGCTGATGGGTGCCATCGCCCGTCGCCGCAAATCCAAAGCTGCTTGAATAAATAGCCCAACCAAGCGGGGAGGTCAGCCCCGCTTGCTAGCGTCAACAACTGACATTCCGGTCATATCTGACTCCAAGGCAAGCAGCGCGCGGTTGACCGGGTTGCGGTGCAGAAAGCTGTCTCGAAATTCCACCGGCACGTGCGCAGTGCAGCGCCCCTTCACCCAAACCTGACCCTCATGGGCAGCGCGACGGGCTTCCTCAATCAGTCCGAGTGCACCCATGGCCTGGGCTGCCACCAGCCAGACCTCCGGTAGGTAGAAGCTGTCGGGTAGATAGCCGCGCACCAGTTGCAGCGCGGCCTGGGCATGCGTCAACGCCCGCTCTGGGGCGCCTTGGCTCAAAGCGCAGGCGCTCGCACGTACGTGGCCCGCCAGCGCCACGCCGTAGCGTTCACGCCCATCAGCCCAAACGGCCAGGCTCGCGGCCATGGCTTCACCCTCTTCAGCAGTTACGAGACGGGTCGCAAAGAGGCTGGTGATGCGGTAATAAATGTCGTCGGGATTGGGGATGATCTGCAACGCCTGGCGCATCAGCGTAAGACCATCGTTCCCCATGTGCTGGGCCAGCTCGGCACAGTGGGCAAGCCGGATCATGGCCACGCCCTTGGGCACGCCAGGCCGAGGTGTGGCTAGCAAGGAGGCCGCACGCGCGGGCTGCCCCAATTGCTGGTAGAGCACCACCAGGCGCTGCTCGACAAGGGCCTTGTCGGTGTGTGAACCTCCGAAGGTTTCGTAACCGGCCAGGGCTTCTTCCAACATGGGCAGTGCTTGGTCATACGAGCCCGCATCACGCAAGCGGTGCGCCACCGTCACCTGCATCTGCAGCACCCGCATCGTGACACCTTCGCTTCCATCCAGCGCAAGCTGGCGGGCGGTTGCACCTATGTGCGCGGCCTGTACAACCAAGCCCATCTTAGCCAGCGTCGAAGCGGTGTTCGACATGGTCTTCCACACCATGTCACGCCGCCCTAAGCCTTGCGCCAGTTCCCGTGCCCGCTCCCACGCAGGCAACGCGTCACGCAGGCGGTTGGCGTAATCAAGCGCCAGCGCAGTGGCTTCCCAGTACTCCCATTGTTGTTCAAGGTTGGCATGCCTGCACACATCTGGCGCAAACAGCCCCAGCAAGACCACCGCCTCCGCAGCTTGGCGCAAGTCGCAAAGCACACCCGACAGAATGATGGCGAAGCGCAGCTCCAGGTCGCGACGCCCCAACGCACGTGCGCTGTCCATCGCGCGGCGCGCTAGCTCCAGCGTTTCCTCGCTCTCGTAGCGCGTCATGGAGAGTTCCAGGCGCGCATCAAGCGCCTGCAGGCGCTGCGCATCGGTAGACGCGATTTCATCGACTTGCGCTATCGCCTCCTGGGCTGGCAGTCCCAGGTCATTGGCGCTGAGCACGCGCGCACGCTGCAGCAAGGCATCAAAACGCTCTTGTGGCAGATTCGCACGCGCGAAACACTGGGCCGCCTCGGCCAGCAGGCTTGCCTGTTCCAACAGGCGAGACGCATCGCGCGAGCGCGCAGCTGCTGCGCAGTAGGCCGCGCCCGCCTGCGCCCATTGCAGGGCCGCCGCCCAGTGTTGTGCGAGTCGAGCCGGCTCGCTTACACGGGCCTGCAAAAAGGCAGCAATCTCAGCGTGCAGACGCTGTGCCACAGGTTCCGGAATTGAAGCTAGCGCAGACTCGTAAATCAAATCGTGTACAAAAGCTCCTGCGCGGAAAACCTGCGCTGCCTCAAGCTCATTGCTGGGGTCGGCAAGGTCTATGGTGCGCACACCCAGCACATGTGATGCCAGTTCGATGGAAAAGTCGCCTCCGGCCACGGCAGCACAGCGCGCCAACTGAACGGCTTGCGGCGATAGCTGTGTTATGCGGCGCTCGATCAACGCGGCCACGTTTCCCGCACTAGGCCAATGCTCCAACCGCACTGACAGTGGCGCTTGGGAGAGAGCGCCAGGCTCCATCAGGGGTGACCCTTTCGTCCACCAGGCCTTAAGCGTCTCCAACAGGTACAGCGGGTTGCCACCGGCGTAGCGCAGTAACACGGGTGCAGCCTCTGCCGGGTCAAGGCCAACCAAATCCAAGGAGCTCAATAACGCGTGCACCTGCTCCGGTGTCAGAGCCGCCAACGAGATGGACACCGCTTGTTCCTGAGCAGAGAAGGCGGCAATCAGTGCACGCCCGGTGTCGCCCACTTCAACGCCGCGCGCCGCCACCAACCAACACTTGCGTGAACCTGCCCACAGGTATTGCAACAACTCCACGCTGGCGTCATCGGCAAAGTGCAGATCATCAAACACGAAGCCATCCACCGCAAAGACCGCACTTTCCAGTACGGCCAAAATGGCATTAAAAAATCGGGTTCGCTCTTCGGGCGAAGTAATAGGCGAAGCGTCGCCCAGTTCGGGCAATAGCCGGGCCAGTTCCCGGCGCAGTGGCGCTTCCAACTGGTCCAGTCCCTGGCGTGGCAGCTGACGCAGCAAGCGCGATACCGACGCATACACCACGCGCGCATCGCCCGGCCTCGCACCCACCACTACAGTGCGCCCGCGTGCCTGTGCGAAATCGGTGATCAGCCGCGTCTTCCCCATGCCCGCTTCACCGACAACGATGGCCGCACTACCCTGATCCCAGGCCTGGTGCAATGCCGCCCACGCATGCTCTCGACCGATCAAATGGGGTGGACGCAGCACAGAGGCAGGAACCCGCTGGGAGGTAGGGGTCGGACTACTATGGGCTCGCTCAATGGTGGCCAGCAGAGCCCGCGTCTCTGGCGAAGGTGTGGTGCCAACGTCGTCCTTGAGCATCTGTTCACATTGGTCGAATGCCAGCAAGGCAGCCACCCAATCACCGCCGAGGTAGTGCACACGCATCAGGCGACGGTAGGCGTCTTCCGACAGAGGGGTAAGAGAGAGCGACGCGTTGGCATGCGACAGGGCCTCGGCGTAGTCGTGCGCCTGCAGGGATTGTTCGCATCGCTGGGCCAGCGCTTCACACACCCGCGTGCGCCGCGCAGCAGCTTGCTGAGCCAGCCAAGCACTGAACTCCTGACCGAACCCCTGATCCGCCATACCGAGCACGCTATCCGATTCGGCCAACTCGTAGGTCACCCCCGCATCCAGCGCTAGCGTGGCACTGCCACAGATGAGGCTATCACCGAACTGCTTCTTCAACTGAAACAAGCGCTGGCGCAAGGCGTTACGTGCAGCCTCGGGCGAGCTCTGAGGCCATAACAACTGTGCCAGCCGGATGCGCGGTGTGGGACCTTCCAGCGCCAGCCAGGCCACTAGCGCTGCGTCGCGCGGGGCCAAAGGAGCATGGGTGCCATCGGCCAGCCGGACCTGGGGCGAGCCGCAGATACGGATATGCAACGGTGGCGGCGATGATTTCATAGACTCCATAACGCTTTCATAACGCTTAGGCTCGTACAACCCACCTTGAGAGGAGGCATGTCGCCGCCTGATCAGGGAGTAGATATGAAACGTAATGTATTGCACCGAGCCCGTCCGGGCTTAATGAACGCACTGGCGTTGACATTTGGAGTGAGCGTGTTGGTATCCGCTTGTGGTGGGGGTGGGGGGGCCGGAGAAATCGATGGGAAGGCCAGCCGCAACGAGCTGTCGGAGGCACCGCCGCCCGTCCGCATCACCCGCTTGTGTGATGTGTCAGGCTGTTACATGGCCTGGAGTGTGGTGGATTCGGATGGCGATGGCGTCTGCGACGCGGACGAGATCATGGCCGGCACAGATCCTTACGACCGGCTGAGCAAGCCTTCCTTGCTGGTAGTGGCCGAGCTCAGTGGCAAATCGCAACTGCCTTCGTTCGAGGCCGGTCGTGGCGCCTTCGCCGTCTTTCCCGCAGAAATGCAGGCGCGGTTGCAGGAGTACTACAAGGGGAAAAGCGCTATCGAAATAGCCCAGGCTTTCCCCCTAGGGCCGAAGCGGGGGGACAGCCTCAGCCGAGCGGGCATCGACGCGGACATGCTGAAGGAATACAGCATCACCATGGGTGGGCTCACCAACAACCCGTTGCATGACGGGTTTTCATTTGGCCTGAAGAAGAACGACGACTCCGGCCTACCCGGGCGACGCGTGGGCGGCATTGAGATGCGCCTGATCAGTGATGATCTGGTGCCCCTCACCAAGGTTCCAGACCACGGGGGGGAGAAAAAAGTGGAGTTTTACAAGGATGGCGGAGCAGTGCATACCTATAACGATGGCTTTACCAGGACTGATCAGTCCGATAAAACTGTCGTCTGGCGCAACGCGGACGGAGGGATCACCAAGGTCACTCCAGGTTCCTACTTCAATCCAGACGCCGATACAGGCTACGTTGAACCAACCCCCGAGCAGAAGAAAGCCCAGGAGCGACTGCGCGGCGCGGCGGTAAATACCGTCGATGGCTGGTCTGCGCCGGGCTCGGAGGATCCGCAAACGCTGGACCGCAGAACCCTGATCATGCTGATCGACCCCGAATACCCGGACAGCACGCTGATGGTGCTGGACCAGCCCCGGCTGACCGACGCGCAACCGGAGGTAAACCCCAACCTACCGCGTCCGGACTTGCCCGCCGTTCCAAAAGGGGGCAAGGACACTTGCACAGTCGGATGCGTCAAGTAGATTGCGGGTGCGGCATGTTGGCAGCGATGAGGCGCGGCGGCGCCCCGCAATTTCAGCCTAACTGCCCCAAGGCAGCCCGCACAATGCTCGCCGCATCCACCCCAAAATAGCCCCGCAGAGCAGCCCGCGTGTCGCTGCGGCCAAAGCCGTCGGTACCCAGCGTAAGGTAGCGGCGGTCCGCCGGCAGGAACGCGCGCACGCTCTCAGCCACGGCACACACGTAGTCGGTGGCGGCGATGATGGGGCCGGCACTGCCTTGCAATTGTTGTTCGATGAAGGGCATGGGCGCCGTGGCATCGCCGGCCATCTGGCGCTGCAGGCTGTCGCGGCCGTCGCGGGCCAGCTCGCTCCAACTGGTGACGCTGTAGACATCCACGTTCACGCCCTGCGCCGCTAGCAGGTGGGCGGCCTTGACGACCTCGGTCAGGATCGCGCCAGAGCCCAGCAGCGTCACATTCTTAAGCGAATTCTGGCTGTAGCCCTCGTCAGACGTGCGTAAGCAGCTAGCAAATTTATAGCATCCCTTGACCACATCGACTTCTGCACCTGCAGGTAAATCGGGCTGGGCGTAGTTCTCGTTCATCAGCGTGACGTAGTAGAAAACGTCTTTTTGCTCCACCAGCATTTCCCGCATGCCGTGGTCGATGATGACCGCCATCTCACCGGCAAAGGCTGGGTCGTAGGCCTTGCAGTTGGGTATCGTGGCTGCCACCAGGTGGCTGCTGCCGTCCTGGTGCTGCAGGCCTTCGCCGCCCAGCGTGGTGCGGCCGGATGTAGCGCCCAGCAGGAAGCCGCGTGAGCGTTGGTCCGCTGCAGCCCAGATCGCATCGCCCACGCGCTGGAAGCCGAACATGGAGTAATAGATGTAGAACGGCAGCATGGCCAGGCCGTGCACGCTATAGCTCGTCGCGGCGGCCGTCCAGCTGGCGATGGCACCAGCCTCGGATATGCCCTCTTCCAGAATCTGGCCGTCCATGGCTTCGCGGTAGCTCAGCACCGAACCTATGTCTTCGGGTTCGTAACGCTGGCCCACGCTGGAGTAGATGCCGACCTGCTTGAACAGATTGGCCATGCCAAAGGTGCGTGCCTCGTCGGCGACGATGGGCACGATGCGCGGCCCAAGGTCCTTGTCCTTCAGCAGATTGCCCAGCATGCGCACAAAGGCCATCGTGGTGGACATCTCCTTATCCGCAGCAGCCGTGGCAAAGGCGGCGTAGCTGCTCAGCGCGGGTACGGGCACTACATCGGCCGCCGTCTCCCGGCGTGGCAGGTAGCCGCCCAGCTGTGCGCGCTTGCTGTGCAGGTAGCGCATCTCTGCGCTGTCATCCGCGGGCTTGAAGAATTCGAGGTTGGCAGCTTGCGCGTCGGTCAGTGGCAGGTTGAAGCGGTTGCGGAATTCGATCAGCGCGGCCTCGTCCAGCTTCTTCTGGCTGTGTGTGGTCATCTTGCCCTGCCCGGCCTGGCCCATGCCATAGCCCTTCTTGGTGTGCGCCAGGATGACGGTGGGTTGGCCGCTGTGCTGTGCTGCCGCGGCGTAGGCGGCGTGGATCTTGACGATGTCGTGGCCACCGCGTTTGAGGCGGTCAATCTGCTCGTCGGTCATCCCCTGGGCCAGTTGCTTCAGCGCCTCGTTTTGGCCAAAGAAATTGTCGCGGTTGAAGCGGCCATCCTTGGCGGCAAAGGTCTGCATCTGGCCGTCGACCGTATTGGCAAAGGCCTGCACCAGTGCACCGGTGGTGTCGCGTGCAAACAGGCCGTCCCAGTCGCTGCCCCAGACCAATTTAATGACGTTCCATCCTGCGCCGCGGAACAGCTTTTCCAACTCGTCGATGATGCGGCCATTGCCACGCACCGGGCCGTCCAGGCGCTGCAGGTTGCAGTTGACGACCCAGACCAGGTTGTCCAGCTTCTCGCGGCTGGCCAGCGTCAGCGCGCTCATGCTTTCGGGCTCGTCCATCTCGCCGTCGCCAAACACGCCCCACACGCGGCGCGAAGCGGCGCGTCCTCCTGTTGCATTGCGGCCGTCGCAGTCCAGCAAGCCTCGGTGCGACAAATAGCGCATGAAGCGCGCGTGGTAGATGGAGCTGATGGGGCCAATGCCCATGGAGCCGGTGGGGAACTGCCAGAAGTCGGGCATCAGCCAGGGGTGCGGGTAGCTGGAGAGGCCGCGTGCGCCTTGGTCTGGCGCGGTGATTTCTTGCCGGTAATGGGCCAGGTCGGCTTCGTTCAAGCGCCCTTCCAGGAAAGCCCGGGCGTAGACGCCGGGCGCGCTGTGGGGCTGGAAAAAAACCAGATCACCACCGCGTGAGCCCTTGAAGAAATGGTTGAACCCCACCTCAAACAAATCCGCCGCGCTGGCATAGCTGGCGATATGTCCGCCCAGTTCTCCGTATGCGCCGTTGGCGCGGGCCACCATCGCAAGCGCATTCCAGCGCATCAGCGACGCCAGCTTTTCTTCAATCGCCAAATCGCCGGGGAAGCTGCCCTGCTGGTCGACCGGAATGGTGTTGACATACGGCGTGGCCAGCTCGGGCGACCAGCCGACTTGGGCCGTGTGCGCCAGGCGCACCAGTTGGTCCAGCACAAAGCGCGCACGCTCCGCGCCGTGGGTTGCAACAACGGACTGGAAGGCTTGTGTCCACTCTGCTGTTTCTTGTGGATCAGCGTCGACAGCGGGCGTGGGGATGTGCGAAGTGGTGTTCATGGGCTCTGACTATACAAACGCAGGCACCGAATGTGCTGCCAATCTGCATCCAAAAAGCCAGGCCCGGCAGCACAAAATGCCAAAAACAGGAATTGCAACGGCAGCATGCACTCGCAAGCCTGCGGCCGCGCAGTTTCGTCGGCCCTGCAGGCCGCTGGTCTCAGGCCGCTTGGGCGACCTGCGCCACGCAAGCCAGCGCCTGCGTGATGTCCGCCACGATGTCTTCGATGTCTTCCAGCCCGATCGACAAGCGCACCAGGCCTTCGCTGATGCCGCAGGCAGCCCGCTCTTCGGGTGTGTAGGTGCTGTGGGTCATGCTGGCAGGGTGCTGGGCCAACGATTCGGCATCGCCCAAGCTCACTGCGCGGGTCACCAGCTGCAGTGCGTCCATGAAACGGATGCCGGCTTCCATGCCGCCCTTCAGTTCAAACGCGATCATGCCGCCGAACTGGCGCATCTGGCGCTTGGCCAGGTCATGCTGGGGGAAGCTGGGCAGGCCGGGGAAGTGCACAACGGCCGTGGCGGGATGCGCCTCCAGCAACTCAGCCACGATTTGCGCGCTCTGGCAGTGGCGGTCCATGCGCAGGGTCAGGGTTTTGAGGCCGCGCATCACCAGCTGTGCATCCTGTGCCGACATCACCGCACCGGTCATGTCCTTCAGGCCGACCAGACGGACCTGCTTGGCGAGGTCGGCATCGGCAAACACCGCAGCGCCTGCAGTCAGATCACCGTGGCCGCCCAGGTACTTGGTCATGGAATGCACGACCACATCGGCGCCCAACAACAAGGGCTGCTGCAGATAGGGTGTGCAGTAGGTGTTGTCGACGATGAGTTTTGCGCCACCGTTGTGCGCAATCTCGGCCACGGCGGCAATGTCCACCAGGCGCATGTTGGGGTTGGCCGGCGTCTCGCAGTAGACGACCTTGGTCTTGGGACCCATGGCCTGGGCTACCTGCTGGGGGTCGGTCATGTCCACATGGCGGATGGTGACGCCAAAACGGGTCAAGCCATGGTTCATGAAGGCAAACGTGCAGCCGTACAGCGTGATGTCGGCCAGCACTTCGTCGCCCTGCTCCAGCATGGACCACATGGTGGCCGTGATGGCGCCCATGCCCGAACCAAAGACCACGGCGCCTGCGCCCTGCTCCAGGCTGGCCAAGCGGCCTTCCAAGAGTGCCAGCGTGGGGTTGGCGATGCGGGTGTAGAAGTAACCCTGCTCGGTGCCGGCAAAGCAGCGCGCGCCGTAGGCAACATCGGGGAAGGCAAAGGTGGATGAGGTGTACAGCGGGGGCACCAGGGCGCCGTTGTGGTCGGCGGGGTTGTAGCCCCAATGGATGGCACGGGTGCTGAAACCGCCTGCCTTGGGCTTGGCGGCTGGGGGAATCGCGTCGAACGGCAGGTCATTGGCTTTCATGGGGCGGTCTCCTATTGGTGTTGTATAGAAGAATTTTTATGCACAGCCGCAGGATGTATTTCGCGATATTTCGAATATATGAACCAGTTAAGGGTTAAATATCGTTATAAATTAACCATCTAGGGCAAAATTCACCCATGAAGCCTTTTGACCCCACCGACCAGGCCATTTTGCTGGCCTTGCAGCGCGATGCGCGCCAGACCATGGCCGAATTGGCCGAGCACGTGTCGCTGTCCCAATCGCCATGCTGGCGCCGCGTGCGGCAGTTGGAAGAATCCGGCGTCATCGAGGGCTACCACGCCACGCTGAGCCGCAAACACCTGGGCTATGGCGTCACCGGTTTCATCCACCTGCAAATGCAGAACCACACCGCCGAGATTGCCGCCGCCTTCGAGCGCGAGGTGGTCGCCCTGCCCCAGGTGGTGTCTTGCCACAACCTGTCTGGCCACTACGACTATCTGATCGAGGCGCTGGAGGTGGACCTGGAGAGCTTTTCCGCGCTGGTGCGCAACAAAATCCGATGCCTGCCGGGCGTGAAGGAAATCGCAACCAGCTTTTCGCTGAAAGAAGTGAAGGCGGCCGGTAGCCTGCCAGTGGGCGCCTGAAGCCACCTCCTTACAATGCAGGCCCGTCCGCCAACCGCGCGCCGGCCCCCGAAAGACGACGAATGAGCACCCAATTCCCCCCCAACGCGCCCTCCAGCGAGTCCCCCACCACGCCCGACACAGAGACACCCGCGGATGCCAGCAAGCCCTTCATGCGCACGATCAAGAGCTTTGTGAAGCGGGCGGGTCGCACGACCACGGGCCAAGCCAAGGCGTTTGAAGAACTGGGGCCCAAGTTCTTGCTGCCCTACCAGAAAAACGCTATTGATTTGATAGCGGCTTACGCACATTCCGCGGGGGCTGCAGAGCGAAACGGCATATGGAATTCCCCCATTGTGCTCGAAATCGGCTTTGGCATGGGCGAGGCCACGGCACATATCGCTGGCGTGCTGCCGGACACCCGGTTCCTGTGCTGCGAGGTGCACGAGCCTGGTGTGGGCGCGCTGCTCAAGCGCATCGGCGAGCAGAACATCAGCAACATCCGCATCTGCGCGCACGATGCGGTCGAAGTCATTGACCACATGCTGCCCGAGCAAAGCCTGGACGGCGTGCACATCTTCTTCCCCGACCCGTGGCACAAGACCAAGCACAACAAGCGCCGGCTGATCCAGTCGCCGCTGGTCGCCAAGCTGGCGCGCCGGCTCAAGCCCGGCGGCTACATCCATTGCGCGACTGATTGGCAGCCGTATGCTGAGCAGATACTGGAAGTGCTGACAGCAGAGCCCCTGCTGAAGAACCGCGCATTGGCCACCAACCCCGAACTGCATGGCTACGCGCCCAAGCCGCACTACCGCCCGCTGACCAAGTTCGAAAACCGGGGCATCAAGCTGGGCCACGGCGTGTGGGATCTGGTGTTTGAGCGCGTGTGACGCTGCACCGGCCCAACCCGCCACCCGACCGCAACGGGGTCGGCCCCAGTTGCGTCGTCACGCTGCCGGGTGCCTGGGTCAACATGCTGAATTTTTTGACCAGCCGATTTCCCGGCGTTCCTGTAGCGGTATGGGCGCAGCGCCTGTATCACGGCGATGTGGTGGACGACCAGGGCCGGACCATCGCTGCAGATACGGCCTTTGAAGCAGGCCGCCGCCTCTACTACTACCGTGCAGTGGAGGCCGAACCTCAGATTCCCTTTGAAGCAGTGGTGCTGTGGCAAGACGATCACCTGCTGGTGGTCGATAAACCCCATTTCCTGCCGGTGCTGCCCTCAGGCAAATACCTGCAGGAGACGGTGCTCATCCGTTTGAAAAACGCATTGGGGCTGGAAGCGCTGTCCCCTATCCACCGCATAGACCGCGATACCGCGGGCCTGGTGCTGTTTTCGAAGCGGGTAGCCAGCCGCGGCGCTTACCAGGAGCTGTTTCGCGCACGGCGGGTAGACAAGACCTACGAATGCATCGCCCCGTGGAACCCTGACCTGCCGTGGCCGCTGACGCGCGAAAGCCGCATCGCAGTCTCGGCCCACTTCATGCAGCAGACCGAGGTAGACGGTGCGCCCAATGCGCTGACCCACATTGCGCCCATCGAAGTGCTGGGCGCTTGGGCGCGCTACGCGCTCAAGCCGGTGACAGGCCAACGCCACCAATTGCGCGTGCACATGGCGGCGCTGGGCCTGCCCATCGTGGGCGATGGCATCTACCCCACGCTGACGCCCGAAGGCAGCGCCGACTACAGCCAGCCACTGCAACTGCTGGCCCGCAGCATCGCCTTTACCGACCCCATCACCGGCAAAACGCGCCATTTTGAAAGCCAGAAACGACTACGGGGGCTGACAGCAGTCCTCAATAAAACCGCTGTCTAGCCCCCGTATCCATTGAATAGTGCGCTACTGATTTAGTAGCACGCTACAACGGCCATCACGACCACTGCACCTTGCCTTTGCCACCATACCAACTGTCGACCTTGGGGGCGACCTCACCCTCGATGCGGGCACGGCGAATCTTCATCGTAGGGGTCAGGAATCCATTCTCAATAGTCCACGGCTGCTGCGCCACGACGATCAGTTGCAGCTTTTCATGGCCCACCAGGTCAGCGTTGACATCGTTGAGCAATTGGGTCAATTGGGCTTCTGCCTCTTTGCGGAAGGCCGGGTCCTTCTGCTTGGGGCGTACGTCTTCACCCAACACCACCAGCGCATAGGCCGCAGGCTGGCCCGGGCCTGAGACCATGCTCATCTCGACCAGTGGGTGGGCATTGAGCTTGTTCTCGATAGGCGCGGGGGCCACGTACTCGCCCTTGGAGGTTTTGAACAATTCCTTGACGCGGCCGGTGATCTTCAGCAGTCCGTCAGCGCGGCGCTCACCACGGTCACCGGTGCGAAAGTACCCGTCTGGCGTAAAGACTTCGGCATCCAGGTCGGGACGCTTGTAGTAGCCGACCAATTGGCCGGGAGACTTGATCAAGATCTCGCCTTCTTCGCTGATCTTCACCTCTACGCCCGGCAGCGGCAGGCCCACGCAGCCGGGGGCGTTGACTTCGGGCGTGGAGTTGTGCGAATACGCAAAGTCTTCGGACATTGCATAGCCTTCGATCAGGTTCAGGCCCAGGCGGCGGTACCAGCTGATCAGCTCGGCAGGAATGGGTGCCGAGCCGCTGCCGGCCAGCAGGGCCTGGTCCAGGCCCAGATTCTTCAAGACCTTGCGTTTGACGATGCCGCTCAAAATCGGAATGCTGAGCAGGCGGTTGAGCTTCTTGGGCGGCATCTTGGCGAACACACCCTGCTGGAACTTGAGCCACAGGCGCGGCACCGAGATAAAGGTCGTGGGCCGCGCACGGTTCAGGTCCTTGACAAAGGTGTCCAGCGACTCGGCGAAGTAGACATGCGTCTTGCCGTCCACCATGGACGCGCTTTCTACCCAGGCCCGCTCGAACACGTGGGCCAGCGGCAGGTAAGACAGGATGCGGTTCTCTTCGATATCGCCAATGCGGGACTTGATATCTTTGGAAATGTTTTCCGCAACCTTGGTGATGCGCTCGAAGCTGTGCATCACGCCCTTGGGCGTGCCGGTGGAGCCCGAGGTGTATAGCAGGATGGCGATGTCGGTGCCCGCACGTGCCACGCGGCCGGTCATTGGCTTGGAGCGGGCTACGATGGCGTCCCAGCCTTCATAGCTGTTCTTGGGTGCCAGGGGGAATGCAATGCAGGGCAGGCTGGCGGGCACGCCGGGTTTTTGCTGGTCCCAGGTGTCGAGCTTGCCGACAAACAGCATGCTGGCGCCGCTGTGCTCCAGCACGTAGCCAATGGTCTCGGCGGTCTCGGTCGGGAAAATGGCCACCGTGGTGCAACCGGCCATCCAGATAGCCAGCTCGGCCATGAAGAAGTGCGCACAATTTTTGGAGAGAATGGCAACGCGTGCGCCGGCTTCCAGGCCCTGTTCTTTCAGGTGGCTGGCCATGCGGCGGGACTGGTCCAGGGTCTGTTTCCAGGTGTAATCGGTGACCTGGCCACCACCAACAGGCTGGGTCAGGTAGATTGTGTCCGCAAGCTTCGCTTCGTGGTCAAAGACATAGTCCAGAATCAGTTTGGGTTTGGCCACCGCGTGTCTCCTTATTGGGTTAGGGCCACAGAATACCCCATTAGATGGCACCAACCGCTGTTAAAAGACTCTAAACTGTTTAAGCGTAAATCCCTATGGCAGAGGGCCAGCAATGGCACCCGCCACCCTCTCTTTTTGCGCCATGCCGCGCACCCTTCTGAATGGAATCGTTTGAGCTCTGACCGATTGGCCGACCTGTCACTGGCGGCTTTTGAAAAAGTAGTGGGCGCTACACCCGGCTTCCGGCCTCGCCTGGGCCAGCACGAGATGGCCGCCTGTGTGGCCGCCACACTGGCACAGGCCGACATTGGGGAGCACCCGACACCTACCAAAGCCATTGCCGTCATCCAGGCGGGCACCGGCGTGGGCAAGTCGGCGGCCTACGCGTCCACTGCAGTGGCACTGGCTCTGGAGCGCAAGACCCGCGTGCTGATTTCCACCGCCACCGTGGCGCTGCAAGAGCAACTGATGACCAAGGACCTGCCCGCGCTGGCCCAGACCATGGACAAGCCCTTTGTGTTCGCGCTGGCCAAGGGCCGCGGGCGTTATGTCTGCAAGCTCAAGCTGGAGCGGCTGGTGGGCAATGGCGGCTCGGTGGATGATCTGTTTGACGCCGACAACGACGCGCCCACGCCACAGAAGTTTGGGTCGGTGTTGTCGCAGGAAGAGGCCGAAGAGCGCCGCATCCACCTCTACGAATCCATGGCCACGCTCTTGGCCACCAACAGCTGGGATGGTGACCGCGACACGCTGGCCGACGCACCCGATCCGCGCGATTGGTCTGGCGTGGCTGCCGAGCGCCACACCTGCACCGTGCGCCACTGCCCCCGGTTCAGAGACTGCAGCTACTACGAGGCCCGCACGCGCCTGGCCGAGGCCCATGTCATCGTTGCCAACCATGATCTGGTGCTGGCGTCGCTGGGCATGAAGACGCTGCCCGATCTGGACAACTGCCTGGTGGTGTTCGACGAGGGCCACCACCTGCCCGCAGTTGCGCTGGACCAGTTTTCGAGCAGTATGGACATGAGCAACCTGCGCTGGCTGGACAAGCTGCCCAAGATCGTCGGCGAGGTTAGCAGCGCACTGCACCTGCATGCCGGCGAAGACGTGGCCACGGTCACCAGCCAGCTCAAAGGTGCGCTGACCCAACTGGCCCGCATGGCGATGGACCTGGTGTGGGCCAGCACCGGCCACAACCCGGACGGTGGGGGCAAGGATGGCACGCTGCGCTTTGCCCACGGCGTGCTGCCCGAAGAACTGACCGAACCCGTGGCACAAATTCATGCGCAGGCGGCCGGCTTGTCCAAGGCGCTGGAGGCCTTGGGCGTAGACGTGAAAGCTGTTGCCAAGGAAGACCCCAGCCAGGCCACGCTGTGCGCCCAACTATTTGCCAAGATGGGGGCGCTGGCGCCGCGGTTGAACGGGGTGGTGTCCACAGCCGCCCTGCTGCTGGAGCATGGCCCCCAACCGCTGGCCAAGTGGCTGCAGGCCGAGAGCGAGCATGGCTACCTGACAATGACGGCGCACGCGTGCCCCATCGTGCCCGGTGATCTGCTGCGCCAGTTCCTGTGGAGCCAGGTGCGCGGTGCCGTGCTGACATCGGCATCGCTGACCAGCTGCGGCAGCTTCGACTATTTTCTGCACGAGGCCGGGCTGATCAACAACCCCAACGTGCAGGCGTTGGAAGTGGCCAGCCCCTTCGACTACAAACGCCAGGGGTTGCTGACCGTCGTACAAACCTCGGCCGACCCCAAGCAGGCCGATGCCTACACCCGCGAAATGGTGGCCGAGCTGATGCAGGACCTGGCCAACGTGGAGACCGGCGCGCTGGTGCTGTTCACGTCACGCGCGCAGATGCGTGTGGCCACCGAGGCCCTACCCGCCGCGCTGATGGAGGTGGTGCTGGTGCAAGGCACGCAATCGCGCGCGCGCCTGTTGGGCAGCCACATGGCGCGGGTGGAGTCGGGTCTGCCATCGGTCATCTTTGGCATGCAGTCCTTTGGCGAGGGGCTGGACCTGCCAGGCAAGCTGTGCGACACGGTGTTCATCACCAAGCTGCCGTTTGCGCCGCCGTCCGAGCCTGTGGACGAAGCCCGCGCAGAATGGTTGCGCAGCGTGGGTCGTGACCCGTTCAACGAACTGGTGATACCGGCCACCGGCATCAAGCTGCTGCAGTGGACCGGCCGCGCCATCCGCACCGAAGACGACCACGCCGCCGTCATCTGCTACGACAAGCGACTGACCCAGACCGCCTACGGCCGGCGCATGCTGAACGGCCTGCCGCCCTACCGGCTGGATCAGCGCAAGAGTCGCGCTATTATTTGAATCGACACCCCTGCTGCCAAAGGCTCTCCATGAAAAAGCACGTCGCCCTGCTCTTGCTGTTGATCGCGTCCCTATTGCTGGCGGGCTGCGAGTCGATGTCGCCGACGGAATGCAAGGTGGCAGACTGGGGCCGCGTAGGCCATACGGATGGCACGCGCGGTGAAAGCGAGCGCCGCATTGCCGCTTACACCGAAGACTGCGGCAAGGTCGGCGTGGTGCCCAATGCGCAGCTCTACCGGTATGGCTGGGACCAAGGCATCGTCAACTTCTGCACCCCCGCCAACGGCTGGCGCGAGGGCACGCAAGGCAACTCTGGCAAGGCCGCGGTTTGCCAAGGCCAGGTGGGATACGCCGGTTTTGCGCGCTACCTGGAGGCAGGTTTGCAGGTGCACAACACGCAGTCACAAATGCAGCGCAATGCGCGCGAATCCGAACGCCTGCAAAGGCGGCTGGAAGAATCCAAGAGCGATGATGAGAAAAAAGACATTCGCAACAACCTGCGCCAACTGGACCGCGAGCAGTTCCACCTGCGCAGGTTGTTAACAGAGCAGCAATTGCTCGGCCCCTGATCCCACGCACCCACCGACCACCATCACTGCAGGACGGATTGGGCAACCCGGGCATACAAAGGTATGCCCACCAAAATATTCAGCGGAAACGTGATGCCCAGAGACAGCCCAAAATACAGCGGAGGACGTGCCTCGGGTATCGCAAATCGGATCACCGCGGGTACGGCAATGTAGGAAGCGCTGGCCGCCAGCACCATCAGCAGTGTCACATCGCCCACCGGCAAACCTAGCATCGCACCCAAGCCCAAAGCGAGCCCGGCATGCACCAGGGGCGCCAACAGGGCATAGACCAGTAGCGCCGGTGAAATGCCCTTGAGCTGGGGCAGGTTGCGCGCCGTCATCAACCCCATGTCCAGCAGAAAGAACGCCAGCATGCCCTTGAAGAGGTCGCCCGAGAAAGGCTGCATGGCGGTCTTGCCCGCATCACCGGTCAGCAGGCCGACCGCCATAGACCCCAACAGCAGAAGCTGCGCACCGTCGGTGAAAGATTCGTGCAGGATCTTGCCCACCGGCATTCGTTTTGGGTGGCCCATCGTGGCGGTCCCATCAGGGCTCAGGTGTATACCGCCGCTGACCTGACTCTGGCGCAAGGTGTTGGCCAACACGACCGCCAGGATGATGGCGGGCGACTCCATCAAAGCCAGCGCGGCGGCCATGTGCCCGCCATATGATATTTGCTGGGTTTCCAGGTACTGCACAGCGGTCACAAAGGTAACGGCGCTGACTGATCCGTATGTGGCGGCAACCGCGGCCGCATCAAACCCTGGCAGGAAACGCTTGAGCACCTGATAGCCCGCTATCGGGATGGTAATGGCCAGCGCCACCGTTGCCATCAGGCTGATGGCAACGGTGGCCGTCATGCCCGAGTGGGCCAGCGCAAAACCGCCCTTCAAACCCAGTGCCATCAGCAGGTATAGCGACAGAAAGCGTGCAATGGGTTGGGGAACTTCCAGATTGGATTTGACCGTGCCGGCAAGCACGCCAAAGACGAAAAAAAGTATGGCCGGGTCGAGTAAATTTTGCATGGGTATTTCCTTTGCCCGGATGGTAGGCAAACACTACAAATAAGTAAAATCGATTGTTTAATGCTTAAGCATAGATAAAACTCTATGAATGTCACCTTCCGACAACTGCGGCTTTTTGTGGCTTTGGCCGACACGGGCAGTGTGGGCGCTGCAGCACGCGCCATGCACGTCACGCAACCCACCGCGTCCATGCAACTCAAGGAAATCACACAAGCAGTGGGCCTGCCGCTGTATGACGTGATTTCGCGCAAAGTGCATCTCACCGAGGCCGGGCTCGCACTGGCGAAGACGGCACGCGCGGTGGCTGCCGAGTGGGATAGTTATGCCCAGCAGATTGATGCCATGCGGGGCCTGACCCGGGGCAAATTGCGCATCGCCGTGGTCAGCACGGCCAAGTACTTCGTGCCCCGCCTCTTGGGGGGCTTTTGCAGCCGGCATCCCGATGTGGAAATTGCGTTGGAGGTATTGAACCGCGACGGCGTTGTGGCGCGTTTGCGTGACAACATGGACGACCTGTACATCATGTCCAGGCCCCCCACCGACCTGGACCTCGAAGACCAGGTCTTCCTGCCCAACCCACTGGTTGTGGTCGCAGCTTCGCGCGATGCGCTAACCAAACGGCGGGGTATTCCGCTTGACGATCTACAGCAGCACCGGTTCCTGCTGCGTGAGCGGGGCTCCGGCACACGCATGGCGGTCGATGCGCACTTCAAGGACTTGGGTTTCGTGCCACAGGTGCGGCTTGAACTGGGGAGCAATGAAGCACTCAAGGAAGCGGTTGCTGCGGGCCTTGGGCTATCCGTGTTGTCCAGTCATGCGCTCCATGGCCAAACGCGCGAACACGGTGTGGCGGTGCTGGACGTGGAAGGCCTGCCCATCCATTCGAGTTGGCATGTGGTTCACCTGCGGGGCAAACACCTGTCGCCCATCGCGCAGGCGTTTAAGGCGCACTTGGAGAAAACGGCCTCGCATTGGCGCCGAGGCCGCGCGTGATCCCCCCGGGCAATCAGCCTACGTTCTGTAGAAATCGCGCCTTGATTTCGGCCATCGCTTCCAAAGTCAAGCGGTTGCCATATTGCGTGACGACCCGGCCTGCGGCCTCATTGGCTAACCACGCGGCCTTGGCATGGCTGTGGCCGTGGGTCACGGCATACAAGAATGCACCGGCAAACATGTCCCCTGCCCCATTCGTGTCCTTGGCGACCACATTCGCCGCTGGCACTGGCGTGGTCTGTCCACCTTCGAGCACCAGACAACCCTTGGCACCGCGTGTCAGGCACACCGTGCGGGCGCGCTTGGCCAATTGCGCGCAATTGGCATCCAGGTCTTTGGAGTTGCACCAGACCTGGGCTTCTTCTTCATTGCAGAACAGGTAGTCCAGTCCGTCGCCCAGCATGGCCTCCAGGCCAGAGCGGCAGAAGTTGATCATGCTCATGTCGCTCAGCGTGGCAGCCAGCGCCACACCGGCGGCTTTGGCGATGGCACGACCCTTCAGCGCGGCATCCAGCCCGGTCGGTGATGCAGCCAGATAGCCTTCCATGTAGAAAACCTTGGAGCGCGCGATGTCTTCGGGCCGCAGCGACGTGTGGTCAATATCTGCCGTGGCACCAAGGAAGGTGCTCATGCTGCGCTCGGCATCGGGCGTGACCATGACCATGCAGCTGCCGGTCTGTCCGGCGGGCGACTGGCTGTTCGTCAGGTTACTGGCCACGCCATTGGCAACCAAATCATCCCGGTAGAACGCACCCAACTCATCATCAGCCACGCGGCAGGAGTAAAAAGCCTTGCCACCCAACTGCGCCAGCGCCACAACCGTATTGCCGGCCGAGCCGCCGCCGGTGCGGCGTGAATGCATGCCCTGCACCCGGGACTGCAGGTAGGCCTTGCGATCGGCATCGATCAGCGTCATGTGCCGCTTCTCGACCCCCATGGTCTCCAACTGCGCGTCGCTCACTTCGTATTCAGAATCCACCAAAGCGTTGCCAATGGCGTAGAGGTCGTAATGTTGTGTCATGAAGTTGTGCTCGCCCATCACTGTTCGACGAATGCGCGCTCAACGACGTAGTCGCCAGGCGAGGTGGTACTGCCCTCAACAAAGCCCCGTGCGTCCAGTAGCTCACGCATGTCTTTATTGAGCGCCGGGCTGCCGCAGATCATGATGCGGTCGCGCGCCGGGTCCAGCGTGGGCAGGCCCAAATCTGCCTCCAGCTTGCCGCTGGCGATCAGGTCGGTGGCGCGGCCACGGTTCTTGAACGGCTCGCGCGTCACGCTGGGGTAGTACAGCAGCTGCGCCTTGGCGAATTCGCCCAGGAACTCGTCGTTGGGCAGGTCGATATTGATGAAATCCGCATAGGCCAGTTCCTCCACTTGGCGCACGCCGTGGAACAGGATGACCTTTTCGTACTTCTCATACGTGGCCGGGTCGCGGATCAGGCACAGGAACGGCGCCAGGCCGGTGCCGGTGCCGATCAGGTACAGGTTTTTGCCCGGCAGCAAGTAGTCAATGAGCAGCGTGCCGGTGGGTTTGCGGCCGACCACAATCTTGTCGCCCACCTGGATGTGCTGCAAGCGGGAGGTCAGAGGGCCGTCTTGCACCTTGATGCTGAAAAACTCCAGATGGTCTTCGTAGTTGGCGCTGACGATGCTGTAGGCGCGCAGCAAGGGCTTGCCGGTCTCCAGGCGCAGGCCAATCATCGTGAAGTGCCCATTGGAGAAGCGCAGAGACTGGTCGCGGGTGGTTTTGAAACTGAACAGGCGGTCCGTCCAATGGTGGACGCTCAATACGGTTTCTTCCTGGAATGCACTCATGGGTACCCTTGCAATGTTTCAAAAACGAATTCGGGAAAACCCTTTAGTGTAAATCGTTCGCACTGGGTGGCTGTCGCGGGGTTGACGGGGAGGGGGCAACAGGGCCATGGTCTACTCCAGGGTCCCGCTGTCGCCAGCAAATGCAAGCTGAGTCATGCTCGGCTCTGAAAGTCGGTAGCTCAGCCTGTCGGCAACTCTCCGAGCACCAAGGCTCTCATAGAAAGAGATTCCTCGGGCGTTGGATGCTTTCACCGGCCAATCTATGCGGTGACACCCGTTCTCAAGGGCATAGCGGGCCACCCACGCCATCAACGCATGGCCAACTCCGTGGCTTCTATGCGACGCTCGCACATACAACTCTTTAGTTGACACTGCCTGCGATTTTCTGCAGCAAAGTCGACCAGTGAGTAAACCAGTGTGATGCCCGCCATACCGATCACCGTTCCGCTGTCGTTGATCGCTACGACCAGACGTTGCGGCGACCCCACTGCCAGGAGATTCTGCAAAAGGTGCTGGCTGACGGCCTGCCGCGATACCGCAGAACGCTCGTTATAAAAGGCGTGCAATTCGCACAACAGGTCTACCAGCGACTCGTGCTGCGGCTCAGAGGCTAGTTCAACGCGCATAAGTGACACGATCCCCAACCTAAGCAAACGCCGCCGCATTAGCCACCGCCAACGCCGTCATATTCACCACCCGCCGTACCGTTGCAGACGGTGTCAGGATATGCGCCGATGCCGCCGCGCCCAGCAAGATCGGCCCCACCGTCACGCCATTGCCCGCCGTCATCTTCAACACATTAAACAAAATATTGGCAGAGTCCAGGTTCGGGCAGATCAGCAGATTCGCCTCCCCCTGCAACGTCGTATCCGCCAACGCCGAGTGTCTTACCGTCTCTGACAAAGCCGAGTCTCCCTGCATCTCCCCATCGCACTCGATATCGGGCGCTATTTTGGTGAACAGTTCGCGCGCCAGGCGCATCTTGCGGGCCGAGGGACGGTCGGAGGAACCGAAGTTGGAATGCGACAAAAACGCCACCTTGGGCGGCAGGCCGAAGCGGCTGACCTCTTGCGCGGCCATCAGTGCGATGCTGGCCAACTGCTCGGCAGTGGGGTCTTCGTTCACATACGTGTCGGCAATGAAGAGCGCGTATTTCTCCAGCATCAGCGCGTTCATCGCGGCCAGACCCGGCGCATCGGCGCGCAGGCCGATGATGTCGCGCACATGCCCCAGATGCACGTCATAGCGCCCCACCATGCCGCACAGCATTGCGTCAGCATGGCCCAGCTTGACGGACAGCGCGGCAATCGTCGTGTTGGAGCGGCGCACTGCCGCCTTGGCCGCTTCCTGCGTGATGCCGTGGCGGCCCATGAGCTTGTGGTACAGCTCCCAATACTGGCGGAAGCGTGGGTCGTCTTCGGGGTTGACGCAGTCCGCGTCGCGGCCCAATTGGATGCGCAATCCGGCCTTCCTCAAGCGCGCCTGAATCACTGCGGGGCGACCAATCAGGATCGGATAAGCCAAACCTTCATCCACCGCCACCTGGGCGGCGCGCAGCACGCGCTCGTCTTCACCCTCGGCGTAGGCCACGCGCTTGGCGGCGGGCAACACGGCCTTGGCGGCGCTGAACACCGGGCGCATGAACATGCCGGTTTGGTAGACAAAGCGCGACAGTTGCTGGCGGTAGGCCTCCATGTCTGCAATAGGCCGGGCCGCCACGCCCGAGTCCGCAGCGGCCTGCGCCACGGCGGGTGCGATGCGCAGAATCAGACGCGAATCAAACGGCGTGGGGATTAAATAGTCAGGGCCAAACACCAGCTCCTTGCCGGCATAGGCATTGGCCACTTCTTCGCTGATGTCGGCCTTGGCCAGGTCTGCAATCTGTCGCACGCAGGCCAGCTTCATGGCCTCGGTGATCTTGGTGGCACCGCAGTCCAGCGCGCCGCGGAAGATGTAGGGGAAGCACAGCACGTTGTTGACCTGGTTGGGGTAGTCCGAGCGGCCGGTGGCGATGATGCAGTCGGGCCGCGCGGCCTTGGCCAGCTCGGGGCGGATCTCGGGCTCGGGGTTGGCCAGCGCCAGGATGATGGGCTTGTCGGCCATGGTCTTGACCATCTCCACCGTTAGCACACCGGCGGTGGAGCAACCCAGGAACACATCGGCATCCTTGACCACATCGGCCAGCGTGCGGGCGCCTGTGTTCTGTGCAAATCGTGACTTGGACTCGTCGTAGCCGCCGGGGCGCCCTTCGTAAATGACGCCCTTGGAGTCACAGGCAAACACGTTTTCCACCCGCACACCCAGGCCCACCATGACACCCAGGCAGGCCAGCGCGGCAGCACCCGCGCCGGACACGGCGATCTTGACGTCTTCGATGCGTTTGCCGACCAGTTCCAAGCCGTTGATCAGCGCGGCCGACGAGATGATGGCCGTGCCGTGCTGGTCGTCGTGGAACACCGGAATGCCCATGCGTTCGCTGAGCTTCTTCTCGATGTAGAAGCACTCGGGCGCCTTGATGTCTTCCAGGTTGATGCCGCCCAGCGTGGGCTCCATGGCGGCGATGATGTCCACCAGCTTGTCGGGATCGTTTTCGGCCAGTTCGATGTCAAACACGTCGATACCGGCAAATTTCTTGAACAGGCAGCCTTTGCCCTCCATCACCGGTTTGCCGGCCAGCGGGCCGATATTGCCCAGGCCCAGCACGGCCGTGCCGTTGGTTATGACACCCACCAGATTGCCGCGCGAGGTGTACTCCACCGCCAGCGACGGGTCGGCCTGGATGTCCAGGCAGGGGTAGGCGACGCCGGGCGAATAAGCCAGCGACAGGTCGCGCTGGTTGGACAGCGGCTTGGTGGGGGTGACCGAAATCTTGCCCCGGGTCGGGGTACGGTGGTATTCCCGGGCGGCTTCGCGCAGGGCCTGTTCGGCGGGGGACAGTTCGTGGGTCATTGTTGTTCTCCGGTTGACCCATTAATTATGGTCACGCTTGGAGCAAATCAGCATGCAAGTTATCGATAACGCCATGCCCCCGTGTTTCTATGGGTATCGTTCTGCGATCATTGCGCCATGCCGACTTCTTCCAACCCAACCCCGACAACTCCCTCGCTGCTGGTGGCCTGCCTGTGCGCAGACTGGTGCGGCGCCTGCCGTGAATACAAGCCCCGGTTCGAGCAGCTCCAGGCGCAATTCCCTGGCGTGCAGTTTGTGTGGGTCGATGTGGAGGATGAGTCCGAACTGGTGGACCCGGTTGAGGTGGAGAACTTCCCGACGCTGCTGATAGCCACGCCAGACCGCGTGCAGTTTTTTGGCACGGTGATGCCGCACCTGGAAACCCTGCAGCGGCTGGTGGAAACACAACTGGCGCCGGGCGCGCCGGCCCAGCCGCAGGAGCTCATGGTGGATGCGTTGGCAAAACGCCTGTGGGGGCGGATCGCCTAGTGGCTATATACCGAATCGGCCGCTAGCCCTCGTGCAGCGCGCGTGAGCCGCTACCAATTCGATAGCGACTCTTGGTAGTTAGAGCTTGCCAGCCACCCACGCCTGCACGCTGGCCAGCGCTGCGGGCAGCTTGGCGGGCTCGGTGCCGCCTGCCATGGCCATGTCGGCCTTGCCGCCGCCCTTGCCGCCCACTTGCGCGGCGATGAAGTTGACTAACTCGCCGGCCTTGACCTTGGCGGTGGTGTCCGGTGTCACGCCGACGGCAATCTGCACCTTCTCACCATCGACCACGCCCAGCACCACAACCGCGGTCTTGAGCTTGTCTTTGAGCTTGTCCATGGTGTCGCGCAGGGTTTTGACGTCCGCGCCGTCCAGCTTGGCGACCAGCAGCTTGACGCCGCCGCCAATGTCCACGGCCTGGCTCAGCATCTCGTCGCCCTGGGCAGAGGCCAGCTTGCCCTTGAGCGCGGCCACTTCCTTCTCCAGCGCCTTGACGTGATCCATCACGTGGCTCAGCTTGTCGGTCAGCTCGGACACGGGGGCTTTCAACGTGGCAGCGGCTGTGCCCACGGTGTCTTCAAGGTCTTGCAAGTAATGCAGCGCATTGCTGCCAGTGACAGCCTCAATCCGGCGCACACCAGCGGCCACGCCGCCTTCGGCCACGACCTTGAACAGGCCAATGTCGCCGGTGCGCTGCACGTGGGTGCCACCGCACAGTTCGCGGCTGGAACCAATGTCCAGCACACGCACAGTCTCGCCGTACTTCTCGCCGAACAGCATCATCGCGCCGGTCTTCTGCGCCGATTCGATGTCCATGACGCGGGCTTGCGCCGCGGCGTTGGCCAGGATTTCGGCATTGACGCGGTTTTCGATCTCGCGGATTTGTGCATCGGTGACCGGTGCGTTGTGTGCAAAGTCGAAGCGCGTGCGCTCGGCATTCACCAGCGAGCCCTTTTGCTGCACGTGTTCACCCAGCACTTCGCGCAGGGCTTTGTGCATCAGGTGGGTGGCAGAGTGGTTGCGCACGGTGGCAGCGCGTTTGATGGGGTCAACATGCGCATTCACCGCATCGCCGACCTTCAGGCTGCCGGTCTTCAGTGTGCCATGGTGGCCAAACACATCGGCCTTGATCTTTTGTGTGTCGCCCACATCGAAAACGCCGCTGTCAGACGACACGGTGCCTTCGTCACCCGCCTGGCCACCGCTCTCGGAATAGAACGGGGTGGTGTCTAGCACCACAACGCCATCTTGGCCTGCAGTCAACTCAGACACTGGTGCGCCTTCGGCATACAAGGCCACAATCTTGGCGGCCTGCGTCAGATCGTCGTAACCAACAAAAGTGTTGCCAGCGCCAGCGTACTCCAGCGCCTTGTCCATCTTGAACTTGCCAGCGGCGCGGCCAGCGGCCTTTTGTTTTTCCATAGCGGACGCGAAGCCGGCTTCGTCCACGGATACGCCATTCTCGCGGCACACATCGTTGGTGAGGTCTAACGGGAAACCGAAAGTGTCGTGCAGCTTGAAGGCGAGTTCGCCTGGAAGGGTTAATCCAGCCCAGTTTCTTTTGACGACTTTGACTTCCTTGCGTTGTCCAAATTGCTCCTTCATTTCCAATTTGAATTGCTCAACGTCTTCTTCTGGAACAACATATATCAGCTCATCAGACCCAACTACTCCATAGCCTTCGAACGCAGATTTCGTGCCCGAGCCAACGCTCAGTCCGGACAATGGATAACCATCCCGGTTCAATTGGCTGGACTCCAACTCTGAATCAAGAATAGACATCCCTTTGCCCAGTGTTTCGAAGAAGCGCTCTTCTTCGACGCGCAACACTTCGGTGATGCGCTTCTCTTGCGATGCCAGATTGGGGTATGCCGCGCCCATCACCTTGACCAGATCGGCCACCAGCTTGTGGAAGAACGGTGTTTTCTTGCCCAGCTTGTAGCCGTGGCGGATGGCGCGGCGCACGATGCGGCGCTGCACGTAGCCGCGGCCTTCGTTGCTGGGCAGCACGCCGTCGCTCACCAGGAAAGCAGTGGCGCGGATATGGTCGGCGATCACGCGCAGGGATTTGTTGTCCAGATCGGTACAACCCGTCTCGCGGGCGGCCGCTTTGATCAGCGCATCAAACAGGTCGATCTCGTAGTTGCTGTGCACATGCTGCAGGATGGCGGCCAGGCGCTCCAGACCCATGCCGGTGTCCACGCAGGGGGCGGGCAGCTTGTTCAGGCTGCCGTCGGGTTGCATGTCGAACTGCATGAACACGTGGTTCCAGATTTCGATGAAACGGTCGCCGTCTTCACCCGGGCTGCCGGGAGGGCCGCCGGGGATGTGGTCGCCGTGGTCGTAGAAGATCTCGCTGCAGGGGCCGCAGGGGCCAGTGTCGGCCATCATCCAGAAGTTGTCGGACGCGTATTTCTTGCCCTTGTTGTCGCCAATGCGGATCACGCGCTCGGGCGGCAGGCCGATTTCTTTGGTCCAGATGTCATAGGCTTCCTGGTCGTCGATGTAGACGGTAGCGGTCAGCTTCTCGGGCGGCAGTTTGTAGACGGTGGTCAGTAGCTCCCAGCCCCACTTCAGCGAGTCGCGCTTGAAATAGTCGCCAAAGCTCCAGTTGCCCAGCATCTCGAAGAAGGTGTGGTGGCGGGCGGTGTACCCCACGTTTTCCAGATCGTTGTGCTTGCCGCCGGCTCGCAGGCAGGCCTGGACGGAGGCTGCGCGCACGTAAGAGCGTTTGTCGGTGCCCAAAAACACGTCCTTGAACTGCACCATGCCGGAGTTGGTGAACATCAGCGTGGGATCGTTGCCAGGGACCAGCGGGCTGCTGGCAACCACGGTGTGGCCTTTGGAGGCGAAGAAGTCGAGGAAAGACTTGCGGATTTCAGCGACGTTCATTACAGCTTGGGTCATGGCGTGGGCTCGTTCAACAACAGACAAAAAGGGGGGATCGAAAGCTTTCTATTATCGCCGCGAGTTGCGGTGATACGGCAGGTAGAGGACATGCCCTACTCTAGGGGACAACCAATGGCAAGTTGGGGAAGTAGCTGCGGTAGCGCGCGGCGTCTCTTGTGAGCAGCTGCATGCCGCCAATCAGGGCGTGCGCTCCGATGTAAAAGTCGGGCATCGGGGACGTTTTCGCGCCTAGTGACTGGCGGTACACCTTGAAGGCTTGGCCCGCCAGGAATGCAGCATCCCATGGCAGCGCTTCGCGGACCAAGGGCAGATCGGCCAGCGCAGCCTCCAGATCGGCAGCGCGCTCGAACCGCGGGCTAACTTCGGCCAGGATGATGGGGTTGATGACCAGCGCTGCCTGGCTGCCCAGGCGAGCCAACTGGTCCAGCGACCAGTCAGCCCACTGGGCATCATTGGCCAGCACATCGATGAGGATGCAACTGTCCACCAGCGTTGGTACAAGCTTGGCCGTGGCGAGGTAGCGGACGTCTGGCTCCCGCGCTTCGACGGAGATCGTCGATGCCTTGATCATCCGCGCAAGAAGGCCATGAACTCGTCAGTTCCCATATCCTTGAACTGGCTTGCATTGGCCGTTCCCCGAACCCGCGCAAACCGCTGCCAGATGATGGCCTGGGGGGTGGCGACAGGACGGATAACCACGTCGCCATTGGCGCGCACTTCGAATTCAACCTCGCAGTGGGGCAGCAAGCCTGCCTGCTCGCGCACATACTGGGGAATGGTGACTTGCCCTTTGCTGGTGATTTTCATGCTGTTCAATTCTTACTTTGAGCAGTAATAATCTTACCAACAACTACCGAAGCCCGCAACACAGTTCCGATCTTGCGGACTTGACTAACATTGCACCCGGAGTTCGCTACAGTCAGCCCCAGCACAATAAATCTAGAGAGACCCCATCCATGCCAACCACCCTGCCCGGCCCCCTGGCCCAGCTCAAAGACCCCAGCATTTTTAAGACTGACGCCCTGGTCAACGGCCAGTGGGTGCCTGGGGCTACCGAAGGGGCTTCCAAGCCCAGCCGGTTTGACGTGTTGGACCCCGCCACCGGTGAAAAGCTGGCCTCGGTCGCCAACCTGGGCTCAGCGGATGCCGAGGCGGCCATTGCCGCCGCCAACGCCGCCTGGCCCGCCTGGCGCAGCAAGACGGCCAAGGAACGCAGCACCATCCTGCGCAAATGGTTTGACCTGCTGATGGCCAACCAGGAAGACCTTGGCCGCATCATGACCGCCGAGCAGGGCAAGCCATTTGCCGAGGCCAAGGGCGAAGTGGCGTACGCCGCAAGCTTTGTGGAATGGTTTGCTGAAGAAGCCAAGCGCATCAACGGCGAGACCCTGCCCCAGTTCGACAACAACCGCCGCCTGATGGTCATCAAGCAGCCGATTGGGGTTTGCGCCGCTATTACACCGTGGAATTTTCCGCTGGCCATGATCACGCGCAAAGTGGCACCCGCGTTGGCCGCAGGCTGCACCGTCATCATCAAGCCCGCTGAGCTGACTCCACTGACCGCACTGGCCGCGGCAGAGCTGGCGATACGTGCTGGCATTCCGGCCGGCGTGCTGAACATGCTCAGCGCCGACAGTGACAACTCCATCGCCATTGGCAAGGTGCTGTGTGCCAGCGACGTGGTGCGCCATATCAGCTTTACGGGCTCGACCGAAGTGGGCCGTATTTTGATGGCCCAAAGCGCGCCCACCGTCAAGAAATTGTCGCTGGAGCTGGGCGGCAACGCGCCGTTCATCGTGTTTGACGATGCTGACATCGACAGCGCTGTAGAGGGCGCTTTTGCCAGCAAATACCGCAATGCCGGCCAGACCTGCGTTTGCACGAACCGCTTTTATGTACAAGAAGGTGTCTACGACCAGTTCGTTGAGAAATTCGCCGCCAAGGTGCGCACGGCCAAGGTTGGCAACGGCTTTGAAGACGGTGTCAACCAGGGTCCGCTGATTGAAGAAGCCGCGTTGGTCAAGGTGCAGCGCCATGTGGACGACGCGGTGGCGAAAGGCGGCCGTGTGTTAGTGGGGGGCAAGCGTCTCAAGTCCTTGGGCTCAGGCCAGTTTTTCGAACCCACGCTGGTGGCCGATGCCACACCCGACATGCTGTGCGCCCGCGAAGAAACCTTTGGCCCGTTTGCGCCAGTGTTCAAATTCAAGACAGAGCAAGAGGCAATCGACGCGGCCAACGACACCGAGTTCGGCCTGGCCAGCTACTTCTATAGCCGCGACATCGGCCGCATCTACCGTGTGGGTGAGGCATTGGAGTACGGCATGGTAGGCATCAACGTTGGCATTTTGGCGACCGAGCACGTGCCCTTTGGTGGCGTCAAACAGTCGGGCCTAGGCCGGGAGGGATCGCACTTCGGAATCGATGACTACGTTGAGATCAAGTACCTGTGCATTGGCGATATCCAAAAATAGCGGCATAGCGATCGGGTGACTGCATGCCAAAGACATTTCTCCCAAAAGCGACCACGCTGGGCAATGAATCATCTGACCGTCGGCGGCTACAAATGGCTGACATTGCCCAGCTGGCTGGAGTGTCTGTCGCGACGGTATCGCGCGCACTCAGCGGCAGTACGCTGGTTAATGCCGAAACCAGCGAACGTATCAAGAAGTTAGCCCAGTCGCTGAACTACTCCATTAACTTGGGCGCGCAGAATCTACGCCTGCAAAAAAACCTGACCGTCGGTGTGGTGGTGCCCTACGACGCGCAATCTCGCCAGCACATTTCGGACCCGTTTTTTCTGTCCATCATCGGCAGCATTGCAGATGCGCTAACCGACCATGGTTATGACATGCTGTTGTCGCGCGTGGATTCGGAGCGCTTGGACGCGGCATCGCAATTGTTCGATTCGGGCAAGGTCATAGGTGTCATCATCATTGGCCAATGGCGCCACCACGACCAGCTCAACCAATTGGCGGCCCGCAATGTACCGCTGGTGGTGTGGGGTGGCGAGCTGCCCCAGCAACTGTATTGCAGCGTGGGCGGGGACAACCGTGATGGTGGCGAACAGGCCACCGCGCATTTGCTAAGGGCCGGGCGCAAACGTATTGCCTTTTTGGGCGATGCAGAGCTTCCTGAAGTCTGGTTGCGCCGCGAAGGCTATCGGCGCGCGTACGCGGCAGCGGGGCAAACACCCGACCCCCAGCTGGATCTTGCCGTACCTTTCGAGCCAGAGGCAGCACGCAAGGTGATAAATGATTTGTGCAGCAGCAAAGCAGCCTTTGACGGCGTGTTGGCCTGCAGTGATTTGCTGGCTATACACACCGTGCAGGCGCTGCGGGCCCATGGACGGTCTGTACCTGTTGACGTAAGCGTGGTGGGCTACGACGACATGCCGTTGGCGGCATTTTGTGAGCCCACCTTGACCACGGTGCACCAACCGGTGGTAGAGGCTGGAGCGGAATTGGTTGCCGCATTACTGCTCCTGCTCAAGGGCGGGCGGGCACCCGCTCGCACGCTACCGGTGCATCTCGTCGTACGCGCCAGCGCGCCTTGAAAGCGTGCGCCAACAGCTTCACTGCAAACCAGTTTTAATCGTTTGCATAAAGTCATCCGCCTTCCAAGCCATTGACCTCGATTAAAACAATTGACACAGCATAAATTTCTCTGATTTGTTCGGGTTAATACCTAATTGCAATCGATTGCAAAGAATCTAATATCCGCTTCAAGCACTTTTGAAGGCGTTGGGCCTAGGGGTGGCTTGCGGTACTTAGGCTCAATTTCAAAAACAAACTGATCGTCGGCTCCAGTCCGCCGGTCAACAGGAGAATTTATGCACGCTCACCCATTCAAGACGCGCCCCATTGCTGCTGCGGTCTCCCTTTCGTTGTTGACACTCGGTTCAGCTTGGGCCCAGGCCACCGACAACGCACCGACGGCTACGAACAAAGACGCAATGAAGTTTGACCAGATCGTGGTCACTGGCACCTCCACGGCCAAATCCAAGATGAAGCAAAGTGTGTCGGTCAGTACCCTGGATGCTGAGCAACTCGAAAAGACCGGCGCCACCAGCGCGGCCGAACTTCTGCGCTCTGTCCCCGGCGTGCGGTCAGAATCCTCAGGCGGCGAGGGCAATGCCAACATCACCGTGCGCGGGGTGCCACTGTCTGCCGGCGGATCGCGCTATGTGCAAATCCAGGAGGACGGTCTGCCCTTGGTGCTGTTCGGCGACGTGTCATTCGGTACGGCCGACCAGTTCTTGCGGGCAGATTTCAATGTGGACCGCCTAGAGGTTATTCGCGGCGGGTCTGCCTCTACCCTAGCCACCAATTCACCGGGTGGAATTGTCAATTTCATCAGCAAGACCGGTGCAGAGGCAGGCGGTTCGGCCGCCCTCACCGCCGGTCTGCAACAGCGCCAGACGCGGCTGGACGTAGATTACGGAGGCAGTCTTGGACCACGCACGACGTTCCACATTGGCGGCTTCCAGCGCACCGGTGAGGGTGTGCGCCCGGCTGGCTTCAACACCGAGAACGGTGGCCAGATTCGCGCCAACATCACCCATAAGCTCGACAACGGCTACGTACGCTTCAGCGTCAAGTCGTTGGAAGATCGCACCCCCACGCTGCTGCCGGTGCCAGTTACGGTGTCCAATGGTCAGATCAACGCCATCAATGGAATTGATCCTCGTACTGCCTTCTTCATCACCCCGTCCCTACAAACCGACCGGTCCCTGAACCACGATGGCGGATTCACCAACAGCAACACTCGGGATGGCTTGCGCATCCAAAGCAACGCATTTGGCTTTGAAGGCCAATTGAATCTGGGCGAAGGCTGGACACTGGATGAAAAATTCCGAAAGTCCAGCAACTCGGGTCGCTTCATCGGACTGTTCCCGGCAGACAACGGAAGCAATGGAAAGAATCCGTTCTTCACCGCCACATTGTTCAACACCTCGCTGGACGACTTTGGCAACACCTTTAACGACATCAAGGTCTCCAAGGCCTTTGATTCGGGGCTGGGCAAGATTACCGCGGTCGCGGGCGTGTTTACCGGAACGCAAACTATTGCACAAACCTGGTTCTGGAACCAATACAACATCAGCATGACGGGTACCAACGCGCAGGTGGTCAATGCGGCGGGCGCACCCACTTCGGCACCGGTGACCTCTGGATTCGACACCTGGGGCTCGTGCTGCGCCCGAACCTGGGACGTGCAATACACCCATACCGCGCCATACCTCGCGCTTACAGTGGATGCCGGAG
The DNA here is from genome assembly GCF_056521325.1 of Rhodoferax sp. ZS1R8. NCBI lineage: Bacteria > Pseudomonadati > Pseudomonadota > Betaproteobacteria > Burkholderiales > Comamonadaceae > Rhodoferax > Rhodoferax sp. ZS1R8. Next base: position 340,302 of record NZ_JBWMBA010000005.1, read on the forward strand.
CGCTAAGCGTGGATGCCAGCGTACGCAGCGACCAACAAAAGGCCAGCGGCTACACCCTGGCGGCCAGCGCTGCTGCGCAAACATGGGACCCAGCCTCTCAGAAGAAGGTGCAATACGACGTGCAGCACAACTCGTATTCCGTGGGCGCCAACTACAGCATCAACCGCGATCTATCGGTCTTTGCCCGTAGCAGCGACGGCGTGTCCTTTAGCGCAGACCGCCTGCTGTACGGCAACCCGCTGGACGGCTCGGTGCCGATTGCCCTCAACCAAATCCAGCAACAGGAAGCCGGTGTGAAATGGCGCAGTGGTGGCTTCAGCATCTTCTCCACACTATTCAGCGCTCGCACTACCGAGAGCAATTACGAGGCGACCACACAAAAATTCACCGCCAACAAATACACGTCGAATGGTCTGGAACTGGAAGCCATCTGGAACGTCGGCGACTTCCGCCTGGCTGGTGGAGCCACTTGGACCAACGCGAAGATAACCGACTCCAACGACGCCAGCACGGTCGGCAAGAAGCCCCGTCGCCAGGCTGATTTCGTATACCAGCTGGCACCCTCCATAAGTTTTGACGCGCTGGAACTGGGTGCTGCGCTCGTGGGAACCGGCGACTCTTTTGGTGACGATGCCAACACCATCACCATGGCAGGCTTTACAACTGTGAATGCGTTTGCAACCTACCGCATCAATGCCAAGACGCAGATTTCGTTTCGGGTCAACAATCTTTTCAATACGCTGGGTTACACCGAAATTGAAGGCGACGGCCACGCTGCCCGGGCCGTCAACGGTCGCTCAGCAAGCGTGCAGCTGAAGCACTCGTTTTGAGCATGACCCCAATAGTCGCCGCGCACCCGACACCGGCCGCGCAACCTGGCCACAAGGCGGGTAGCGTACTGGTGTTGGGTGAGGCGCTGGTCGACCTTTTTGACAGCGGGGCAGAGGCTGGTGGTGCGCCATTCAACGTCGCGCGGTCATTGGCCGCGCTGCAAGTGCCCGTCACCTGTATCACCCGAATCGGAAATGGTGACCGGTGGGCTGATGTGCTGCTACACAGTGCGCAGGATTTCGGACTGTCCACGCTGGGCTTTCAGTGCGATGCTTTGCACCCCACCGGCACAGTGCAGGTGGTGCAAAAAGGTGTGGCACATACGTTTCGCATAGCAGAAGACGTAGCGTGGGATCACATAGATGGAGTACAGGCGCAAGCGATCGCAAGTACAACTCTCCCCCACGCCTTCGTCTATTTCGGCACATTGGCGCAGCGGCACATCGTGTCAAAGAATGCTATTCGAGGCATTCTCCACGCGACCAAGGCTGTGCGCTACCTGGATCTGAACTTGCGCGATGGTCCCGACAACCGCAGACTATCGGAAGAGTCGATGAACCTGGCGGACTGGGTCAAGGTAAATGACGACGAACTGATGCAATTGCTGGCTTGGCAAGGCGGTTTTGCGATGCGCGCTGAACCCTGGGGGTCACCTGCCTTTAGCAGCGGCGTGGCACGGTTGGTAGACCAATTTTCAATACAGCGTTTGGTGGTAACCCGCGGCGAGCTAGGCTACGCCAGCTTTGACGCGAATGGCCGGCTAGATGCCCAGGGCATTGGCGAAAAGTTGACCCATGTGGTGGACACGGTTGGCGCGGGTGACGGCTTCAGCGCCATGCTGATAGCGGGCCAGATGGCCAGGCGCACGCTAACCTGGTCACTGGCCCTGGCCAACGAATATGCGGCAGCGATTTGCGGACACCGTGGGCCAATGAACCACGACCTGCAGAGCTACACAGCCTGGCGCAAGCGACTGGCGGCCAGCACGGTCTGCACCGCCATCGAACGCCAAGAACAAGAGGATCTTTTTTGATGCCCCACACGAAACCGCATTTGTCAATCTGGCAAATCATCAACATGAATGTCGGCTTCTTCGGCATTCAGTTCAGCTTTGGCCTGCAGCAAAGCAATATGAGCCCGATCTACAAATACCTGGGCGCCAACGAGTCCACGCTGCCCTTGCTGTGGCTGGCCGGCCCTATGACGGGCCTGCTGGTGCAGCCCATCATCGGTGCGATGAGCGACCGCACCGTGTCGCGCTGGGGCCGGCGCACGCCGTACTTCATGGTCGGCGCCATCTTGTGCAGCCTGGGCCTGCTTGCCATGCCCATGAGCCCCACGCTGTGGTTTGCGGCTGGCCTGCTGTGGATACTGGACGCCGCCAACAACGTGACCATGGAGCCGTACCGCGCTTATGTCAGCGACCGCCTGAACACGGAGCAGCATTCGCTGGGCTTTCTGACGCAGAGCGCCTTCACCGGCCTGGCCCAGACCCTGGCCTACCTGATGCCGTCCATCCTGATCGGCCTGGGCATGAACCGCGACGCAGTGGGCGACAACCACATCCCGCAGGCCACGATGGCCGCATTCGTGATGGGCGCTGTGTTCTCACTGGTGACGGTGTGGTGGTCGGTGCGAAAGGTGCCCGAGCTACCGCAGTCGGCAGAGGCCTTGCAAGAGATGCGGGAGCGCCCCACCGGTGGCTTGGCCACACTGCGCGAGATCTGGCTGGCCGTCAAAGAGATGCCCAGCACCATGCGCAGGCTGTGGTGGATGAAACTATTCCAGTGGTACGCCATGATGTGCTACTGGATCTACATCGTGCCTAGCCTGGCCAAGACGATGTTCCACACGTCTGACGCCACGACCGCAGGCTTTCGCGAGGCGGGTTTGCTCAACGGGCAGATCGGCGGCTTCTACAACTTCATCGCTTTTCTGTCAGCCTTTGCCATGGTGCCGTTCACGCGCCGCTTTGGCCCCAAGGTGGTCCATGCGGTGTGCCTGACATTGGCTGCTGCTGGCATGTGGGTGTTACCGGATATCACCAACCCCTGGCTGCTGTTCGTACCCATGGTCGGCATTGGCCTTGCCTGGGCCAGCATCATGGGCAACCCCTACATCTTGCTGGCGGGCTGCATTCCGCCCGAGCGGGCCGGCGTCTACATGGGCATCTTCAATATGTTCATCGTGATACCGATGCTGATCCAGATGCTGACCCTGCCCCTGTACTACGACAGGCTGTTGGGCGGCAACCCCGACAACGTCATCCGCCTCGCCGGCGTGCTGCTGCTGTGTGCAGCGGCCGCGGTCTTGATGGTGGATACCAAAGATACGAACAACGCTACGCCGACAAACTAACAATGAAAAACCAGGTTCAACTCATCACGTATGTAGACAGGCTGGGCGGGGGCAACCTCCAACAATTGACGCAATTACTGCACGGTCCTTTGAAAGGTGTTTTTGGGGGTGTGCACCTGCTGCCCTTCTTTGACGCCATTGACGGTGCCGATGCCGGTTTTGACCCCACCGACCACACCCAGGTGGACCCACGCCTGGGCAACTGGGACGACATACGCGCCCTGTCCGAGGTGGTGGACGTGATGGCCGACGCCATCGTCAACCACATGTCTTCAGCATCGCCCCAGTTCCAGGACTTTTGCGCCCGTGGTGATGCGTCACCCTACGCCGGCATGTTCCTGACCATGGACAGCGTGTTCCCCAACGGTGCGCGCGAACAGGACTTGCTGACCGTCTATCGCCCCCGCCCCGGCCTGCCCTTTGTGCCCATGGCGCTGGGCAACGGGCAGAAGAAGATGCTGTGGACCACGTTCACGCCACAACAGATTGATATCGATGTGCAGCACCCGCAAGGCCAGGCTTACCTGCTCAGCATCTTGCAGCGTTTCGCCGACAACGGCATCCGCATGATCCGCCTGGACGCCGCCGGTTACGCCATCAAGAAGGCCGGCACCAGTTGCTTCATGCTGCCCGAGACCTTTGACTTCATTGCCCGGTTTGCCCAGCAGGCACAAGGCATGGGTATGGAGGTGCTGGTCGAGATCCACTCCTACTACCAGCGCCAGATAGAAATCGCCAAACGCGTGGACTGGGTCTATGACTTTGCACTTCCGCCACTGGTGCTGCACACACTGTTCTTTGGCAATAGCAAGGCCTTGAAGGACTGGATTCGCATACGCCCCGAAAATGCGCTGACCGTGTTGGACACACACGACGGCATTGGCATCATCGACATCGGTGCCGACCCAACTGACCGCGCACACCACCCGGGCCTGCTGCCCCCCGAGCAGCTCGACCTATTGGTCGAACGCATCCACGCCAACAGCAAGGGCCAGAGCCAGCAGGCCACCGGCGCGGCTGCATCCAACCTGGACCTTTACCAGGTCAACTGCACGTTCTATGACGCACTAGGCCGCAATGATCGCGCCTACTTGCTGGCGCGCGCCGTCCAGTTGTTTATGCCGGGTGTGCCACAAATTTATTACGTCGGTCTGCTGGCCGGCGAGAACGATATGGATCTGTTGGCACGCAGCGGGATCGGCCGCGACATTAACCGGCATCGATATGGATTGTCAGAGATCAAGGCCGCATTGGAAAAGCCGGTGGTACGCGATCTGATACAACTGATTCACTGGCGCAATAGCTGCAGCGCATTCAATGGCACATTCACGCTATTGGAGTCGTCAGACACCCGGCTGCATGCACGTTGGACGTGCGGCACAGCGAAAGCAGAATTGTCTTTAGATTTCATCGATCTAAGCTACCAGATCAGTAGCCAAGACGCCCATGGCAGCCACTTAGCGCTCGTTTTCCAGTCAACTGATGAAGCAGAAGTAACCTGAACACGGACACAACAAAACACACATAGGGGTAGTGCGGGTCGTCTCACGACCCCGCGCTGTTGTGGCACTTCGGTGCCACTTTTTTTGGCTATAGTTCAGACCTATGAATGACAACGAACCACCGGTCTGGCTGACCGTGCTCAAGCTGCTGGCTGGCGCAGTGCTGTTGATCGGCGGCGTCGGCTTTGCGCTGTGGTTCGCAGCACAGGGGTCCGGCTACTCCCCCGCACTAGAGCAAGCCAAAGAAGACGTTCGCGCCAAGTCAACCAAACCCTCGGGTGATAGCTCCTGGGGCATCAGCAAGGACGCTCCGGTACGTAAATAGACGATGCAGCGCAACCACGGAGGCATGCGCCATCAGCTCAGCTTTCCGAACCGGGATGGCGTGCCGCCCAAGTGGTGTTTTTTAAATAGCGCAGTGATTTCGGCCATGCACTCCTGGGCCACCTGCTCGCCTTGGGCTGCGGCCACCACATGCATCAGCTCGGGGCGCAGAAACCACAGCTCGGCGATCTCGCGGGCGAAGTTAATTTTCATGTCGAGGCGTATGTGGTCGTCGCCACCGTACTCTTCGACGACCAGCAGCATCGCCTTGCGCACGCGCTCCAACGCCACGTCGGCCGAGTCAGACGGTTCACTGCGGCCCAACACGGCCCAAAAACTGTTTCGGATGCCCATTCCAACAACTCTGGTTCTTGGCAAGCGCGGATGCATTTGCGCGAACCCCAATTGTGCCTGCACCGCATGACCCACCCATGACAAGGGCCGCGCCTAGGGCAATGGTGGCTGCCGGCCCTCTGTTCGCTACAGGTCTACTGCCTTACTGGTGGCCGCGGCCAGTGCCCCGCCGCTGAAGTTCCATTCAAACGGCGTCAGCGCCAAGGTGCTGGTCTTGCCACCCACCCGCAACTGCACGCTGCTGGCACCGTCATACCCCACGACGCGCAGGCGAAGCGGCTTCCACCCGGTTTGCAGTGCGCTGGCGTCCAACGTCAGCACATCGCCGGTTCGGGTTGCCGTCAATCGGTAGACGCTGCGCGCACCGCGCTGGTAGCCGTAGCTCAGGCCGTCGTCGGCCACATAGTCCAGCGTCGCAGTGTCGGTGCTACCTGCACCCAGGATCACATGCAATTCGATATCGGCCAGGTCATTGGCGGCGGTGGTGCGCACGCCCACCTGCATGGGCACCAGGCTGCCTTCTTTCAGGTAGATCGGCGTGCTCTCTGTGTTGCTGGTGACGTGGATATTGCGGCCACCCACCAGGAAGGCGCCGGTGTTCACATCCATCCAGCGCCCCGTGCCAGGCAACGCAACGGTCCGCTGTTGCTGCCCTTGCTGGACGATGGGCGCTTGCAGAATGGCCGAGCCAATCAAGAACTGGTCGTCGATACGGTCCAGCTCCATCGCATCAGTATTGGCATAGTCATGAAACAGCGGGCGCATCACGGCTGTACCGTTTTGCTCTTGGTCGTTCCATAGTTGGTACATGTACGGCAACAACTTGTAGCGCAGGCGCACATGGTGGCGAATGACCTGCAAGGCCTCCGGGCCAAAGACCCAAGGCTCCTGCCGCGCGGTACCGGCGTTGGCGTGGTTGCGCATGAACGGAAACAGGCAACCGGCCTTGTACCAGGCGATGGCCAATTCCTTGTCGGCATGGCTGCCAAACCCGGGCACGTCCGGCCCATTGAATGGAATGCCCGACAGCGCCAGATTCATGCTGCAGTGGATGCTGGTGCGCAGGTGGTGCCAGTTGCTGTGGTTGTCACCAGTCCACAGCGCAGTGAAGCGGCTGGAGCCGGTATAGGCACTGCGCGCCAGCAAGAAGGGCCGCTCATCCGGCCGTGCCGCCAGAAAGCCATCACGCGTGGACTGGGCCATGCCAACGGCGTATTGGTTGTGGTAGGTCCAGTGTGGCCAATTGCCGCGGTTGAACAGCATGTCGTCCACCTCGGCGGCACCGGTACTGGGGTCGTTCATGTCCAGCCAGGCGCCATCAAAACCCGATTCGCGGAAGGCCTTGGAATACTTGGCCCACCAGTCACGCCCTTCAGGGAGCGAATAGTCCGGGAACCACGTGCGGCCCGGCCACACAAAGCCCACATAAGGCTGGCCTTCGGGGTTCTGGCAGAAGATGCCGGCGGCGGTGCCGCTGGCAGCGACCTCATAGCCCTCTTCCACTTTTACACCCGGATCCAGGATGGGCACGATGCGCCGGCCATTGGCCTGCAGTTGTTTCAACTCTGCACCCAGGTCACCAAAGTGCTCGGGACTCGTGGTGAAGACCTTGTAGCGATCCATGTAGTCGATGTCCAGCCACAGACCGTCGGCGGGGAAATCGTGTTCGGCAAACCCTGCATCCAGCGCGTTTAGATCCTTGGTGCCGGCATAACCCCAGCGGCACTGGTGGTGGCCCAGCGACCACAGCGGCGGCAGTGGCGTGGTGCCTACCAGACGCTGCAGGCGCTGCGTGACGGATGCGGCGCTGTCGCCGGCAATCACGTAAAACGCAGGCACGCCTTCGTCCGCGCCAAACCAGAAGGCGGGCGGCGCGTTCTGGTCGTCCTTGCCAGAGAAAAACCAGTTGGAACCGGTATCCATAAACACCGCACCAGGGTGGTCCACCAGTATGCCGACCCAGCGCGCACCATGGCGCACCAGCAGGTAGGGCACGGCCGCGTACTGCGGGTCAGCTTGGCCGTTTTCGATGGTGTGCATGGCGTGGTCGGCCCACACGTCGGCGTTCCAGAATTTAGTGCGTTTGCCGGTCTTCTCCAGCCCGGTGGTTTTCTCGCCTTGGCCGAAGAAGCGCATGTCGGTATTGCGGGCGAACTGCACCAGCCAGGCGCTACCGCAGACGCCCACGCTGGCTTGGGCCACACCGCTGAGCAACTCTGCACCGTCGGAGGCGGTCAATGCCAGGTGGCCAGTGGCGGAAATACCGAGCTGGTACTGCGATGGATTGGCCTTGAAAGCACCGTCATGCAGCGGCAGCACGCGCGCATCCAGTGGCCAGCGTTTGGCATCGTTCAATTCGAAGTGGAAAACATCCTCCCCCAGGTCGCGCACCTTGGCTTGCACGGTTTTGGCACCTACGCTCAACATCTGGTTGGCATGTGCGTTGGCGAAGGTGAAGTTGGAGGGGTGGCGGATTTTGTTGAAGTACATGGCAAAGCGTGAGAAGTTGAGACTAAGGATATGCAGGTGTTTACGGTTGCAAACGGTAGACGCGCACTGACTGTGCAGGAACGTTCAAATACAGATTGCCGCGCGCATTGACTGCAACAGGCTGGGCAGTGACCGGGTATGCCGACATGAACACGGCCTGCGGCTGCAATTCTTTGACTGTGAGCTTGCCCGCCTGGCGGCCGTAGTTGATGGCAACCAGCGTGGTCTCTGCCCCCAGCGTGCGCCGATAGGCCATCACCCCGCCCTGCACCACCGGAGCGTCATAGCTGCCACTGGCCAGAGACGGCAGGCTGTTGCGCAGCGCCAGCATGCTTTTATAAAACGACAGCAGGGACCGCGGATCGGCCAGTTGCGACGCCACGTTGTAGCGCGCCACATTGGGAGCTACGGGGCGGAACGGCTTGTCGCCGGTGGTGAAGCCGGCGCCTTGCTTGTCCGCCGTCCAGCTCATGGGCGCGCGCAAGGGTTCGTCGCCATCCAGCCCCTTGACGCCAGCCATGCCAATCTCTTCACCGTAGTAGATGAACGGCGTACCCGGTTGCAGCAAATAGGACGCCGCGGCCAGCTTGTATTGCGCAGTGTTGCCGCGCAACTGGTCCCACAGGCGCTCGCCGGCAAAGATGTCGTGGTTGGCGACAAACGTAGCCATCGTTTGCGGCGCAGTTGTGAAGTAGTCGGCCACGTATTGGATGGCCTTGCGGTCTCCCTTTGCAGCGTTGACGATGTTGCGCTCCAGCCCGAACGCAAAGGCGCTACCGCAGATATCGGCCGCGGCATAGGCTTGCGGATTGGCCGTAGCCTCGCAGACCACATGGCGTTGTGGGTAGGCCGTGATCAGCTTGCGCAGATCACCCGTGATGCGGCGGCTCTCGGGCTGGTCGTTCCAGTCCTTGGCACTGTTCTCTACCAGGTGGGGCACGGCGTCCAGACGGAATCCGTCCAACCCGCGGTTCAGCCAAAAGCGCAGGCTGCTTTGGTGGTAAGAAAGCACCGCCGGGTTCTTGAAATTGAAATCCGGCATGTGCTTGCCAAAGGTGCCAAAGTAGTAGCCCTTGTGTGTGCGACTCCACGGGTATGCGCCCCAGATGTCCCAGCCCTGGGGAGCATCTTTCTCCCACACATACCAGTCGTAAAACGGGCTGGCCGGGCCTTCGGCCAATGCGCTGACAAACATCGGGTGCGCGCGGGCGCTGTGGTTGATGACGTAGTCCATGACCACGCCGATGCCGCGCGCATGGGCCTGGCGCAACAACTCGTCAAAATCTTCCAGCGTGCCGTAGGCCGGGTCTATGCCGCGGAAGTCGGTGGTGGCGTAACCGTGGTCGCCATCGGCGCTGGTGGTGATGGGCATCAGCCAGATGCCTTTGATGCCCAGGTCTTTCAAATAGTCCAGCTGCTGGGTCAGGCCCTTGAGGTCACCTACGCCATCGCCGTTGCTGTCCTTGTAGGCGCGCACAAACACTTCCATGAAGGCACCGCGCTGCCACCCAGCAGGCAGCGTGCTGGGCTGGATGGCCTGGGCGACAGGGCTGGTATCGATGGCTGCGGCCCCACTGGCAGCGCCACAGCACAACGCCACCAGCAGCATGCCTGCGCGGGCAACGGCGTGCAGACTCCCGGGTTGGGCGCGCTGAGGGGTGGGTTTGGGCAATGGCATCGACTGAAATCCAGTTGTAGTCAAACTACTTATAAATTCTCTCTGTGCATGCAGGCAGTACAAAGGACTACTAAGCAATTTTTGCACAGTTCAAGGTATTTATGTAATCATACTACCAAGAAACTTCAGAAACTTTTATCAAAACTACACTCTCGCCGTCGCTACAGTGGAATCAGCGGTGCTTCTGACGCGCTATGCCTTTGATAGCGGCTTACGCTCGTCCCACGAGGGCTACAGCCCGATTGACCTTATGACACCTCGCTTCAAACTGTTTTCTCCCTCACCCGCCCGACGGCGCCCCCTAGGCCGCCTATTGCTGGCTGCACTGGTCGTTGTCTCTCTCTGGGTGTCGGGCGCGGCAGTCGCCGCAAACACCGCGGCGTTCCCGCCGGCAACCTACGCCACCCCCACTGCCCTGCTGGCCGCTTGCAACGCAGACAGCTTTCAAACCGTATTGCAGGCCTCTCCCGCCCCCATATCAGCGCCACACCACCCACAGGCCGTATGGCTGAACCGCCGCCTGCTGCAATGGCCGGGGGACTCGGCGACAGACGGACGCTTCCGGCTGTACCACTCCCGCACCGGCCAGTTGCAGGCTGTCGTTGGCCAAACCGTGTCGGGTGCCGACGGTAGCCTGGCACTGAAACCATACCTGGCGCCCGTGCCCGCGCCCGGCGCGCAACGCTTTGCTTACGTGAAACCCGGCGCCGTACTAGCTGTTGCGAGCGGAGATCTGCCTCGGCTGCAATCCCTGCACCGCGGCCAACTGCTACTGGTCCACGAGGACGCCGCGGGCCGTATGCTTCGGGCCACCGCAGTCCAAGCAGCTGGTGCGCTGGATGACCTGTACGCACCCGCTGCAAACATCCCTGACCTCGGCGCCACTGTGGGGCCGCGCCACACCCGCCTGGCGTTATGGGCACCAACGGCCCAGCGCGTGTATACCTGCCTATTCGCCACCACCCAGGGCACCGCCGTGGCCGCACCCGCGCTGCAACGCGACGCGGGCACCGGCACGTGGCGCTACCGCCATGGCGGCAACCTAAGCGGACGCTACTACAGCTACCTGGTCGATATGTTTGTGCCCGGCGTGGGGCTGGTGCGCAACCGGGTGACCGATCCGTATTCCGTCAGCCTGAACGCCGATTCGCAGCGCAGCTACATCGCCAACCTGGGGGATGCCAAGCTCAAGCCCGCCGGTTGGGAAGAACACGCTACTCCCCAACGCGTGCAGGCCTCGGTAGACATGTCGATCTACGAGCTGCATGTGCGCGACTTCTCTATTGGCGATGCCACCGTACCCCAGGCCCAGCGCGGCAAATACCTGGCGTTCACGTCGGGCCGGTCCAACGGCATGCGCCACCTCAAGGCACTATCCCAGGCCGGCATGACCGATGTGCACCTGCTGCCGATATTTGACATCGCCTCGGTCCCAGAGAAAGGCTGCACCACGCCAACCATCGCTTCCCCCGAGCGTGGCGACAGCGAGGCGCCCCAAGCCGCCGTCACTGCTTCCGCCGCCAAGGACTGCTTCAACTGGGGCTACGACCCGCTGCACTTCAATGCACCGGAAGGCAGCTATGCCAGCGATGCCAACGACGGCGCCACACGTATCAAAGAACTGCGCCAAATGGTCATGACCCTGCACGCCACCGGCCTGCGCGTCGGCATGGACGTGGTCTACAACCACACCAGCGCATCGGGCCAACATGCGCAATCGGTGCTGGACCGCATCGTCCCCGGCTACTACCACCGGCTGGATGCGAACGGTGTGGTCGAGCGATCGACCTGCTGCGACAACACGGCCACCGAGAACATGATGATGGGCAAGCTGATGGTGGATTCGGTGGTGCTGTGGGCCACACAGTACCGCATCGATTCCTTCCGCTTCGACCTGATGGCGCACCAGCCGCGCGCCGTCATGGAAGCGCTGCAGTCACGAGTCAACAAAGCCACCGGCCGGCATGTGAACCTGATTGGCGAAGGCTGGAATTTTGGTGAGGTGGCGAATGGTGCTCGGTTCGTACAGGCCTCGCAGCTATCGTTGAATGGCAGCGGCATCGGGTCGTTCAGCGACCGGGCGCGTGATGCGGTGCGCGGTGGCGGCGCGGGCGACAACGGCGATGCGCAGATCCGCAACCAGGGCTACACCAACGGCATGGTCTATGACCGCAATGCACTGTCCACCGCCACGCCCGAAGACCTGCTGCGCACAGCCGACATGGTGCGCGTGGGCCTGGCCGGATCGATACGCAATTTCGAGATGTTGAGCTACACAGGCCAGCGCAAGAAGCTTGCCGACATCGACTATGCGGGCCAGCCTGCAGGCTACGCCAGCGAACCATCAGAAGTGGTGAACTATGTAGAGAACCACGACAACCAGACGCTTTATGACAACAACATTTTCAAGCTGCCGGTGACGACCAGCACTGCGGACCGCGCCCGCGTGCAGCTGCTGGCGCTGGCCATCAATGCCTTCAGCCAGGGCGTGGCGTACTTTCATGCGGGCGGCGACATCCTGCGTTCCAAGTCCATGGACCGCAACAGCTTTGATTCGGGCGACTGGTTCAACCGGCTGGACTGGACCTACCAAGCCAACCACTTTGGCACCGGCCTGCCGCCCAAGACAGATAACGGTGGGAGCTGGCCGATCATGCGGCCACTGCTGGCAAATGCCAGCCTAGGCCCCACACCCGCCGACATTGCCTTTGCCCGTGACGTGTTCAAGGACCTGCTGGCCATACGCAACAGTTCGACACTGTTCCGGCTGCGCACGGCGGCAGACATTCGGCAGCGGCTGAGCTTTCCAAACACCGGTCCCACACAAAGCCCGGTGGTACTGGTGGGCCACCTCGACGGCCGCGGCTACCCGGGTGCAAACTTCTCGGAGCTGCTGTACTTCATCAATGTGGACAAGCAAGCACAGGACATCATGCTGCCCGACCAGGCGGGCAAGGCCTACCAATTGCACCCGGTGCAAGCGGCAGCAACGGCAGCTGACGCACGGGTGCGCCATGAAGCCCACGCAGAGAGCGGAACAGGCCAATTTACGGTGCCCGCGCGCAGTGCGGTGGTCTACGTCGTGCGCTAACGATTGGCCGCCGATGCAGCGGGAAGTTGCGGCACACTTTGGGCATGCAACATCTGGTCTTCGTCTACGGCACGCTCAAGCAAGGTTTCCGAAACTTCGCACGGAACGCGGGTACTCGCTTGCCCGGCCTGTTCGTTACCGTGGAGCGCTATCCCCTTTACCTCGTTGGTGAACGCTTTTCACCGTGGCTGATCAACCGCCCCGGAGAAGGAGAGCCTGTAACAGGACAGGTATTTGAAGTCGATGCACCTTCATTGGCAGCCATGGATACGCTAGAGCGAATCACTGAAGCGGACGGCTATCGCCGCATGTTGCTGGCGCTGGAGGCGGTACCGGCGCACAAAGGGAAACGGTTGCAGGCATTCGCCTACCTCAAGCAAGCCGAACATTTCGCGCCGTCGCCAGCCAACATTGGCCCTTTGCGTGAATACACATTGGAACACGCGGCCCTCTACCGACGGAGGGCGTGAGCTCCCCTTTTACGCCCACACCTCGCCCGAGAATTTTGTAATTTCCGGCACACTTGGGCCATGCAAACCAACTCCACAGCCATAGAGACCGGCGCACAACTGCGGTCCCTGTACGAAACCCAAGGCGGCACTGGGCAAATCTTCTCCTCCAAGGTCTCAGACTATGTGGCGTCGCGGCCTGACTACCCGGCTGCACTATTCTCGGCGCTACGCGCTCATTGCCATTTACAGGCTGGTTCTGTTGTAGCCGACATTGGTGCGGGCACCGGTTTGCTGACCCGCGGCCTGCTGGCGCAGGGTTATGCGGTGACTGCAGTGGAGCCCAGTGACAGCATGCGCGCGGCAGCCGATCAGGCTTTGGCACACTTCCCTGCCTATAGCAGCGCAAGCGGCACCGCTGAGCACATCCCGCTACCAGACTATTCCGTCGATCTGATCACCGCTGCACAGGCCTTTCACTGGTTTGATATCGAGGCGGCCCGTGTTGAATTTTTGCGCGTACTCAAGCCCACTGGCCAGGTTGCGCTGATCTGGAACGACCGCGTGCCCAATGATCCGCTGCATATCGCACTCAACGGCACCTTTGCCCAGCACGGCGGTGCCAAGCGCGACGCGATGCTGGCGCACGACGAGCGCAGTGAAGTACCCGCATTCTTCGGTGCCAACACCCCGCTGGAGCTGACCTGGCCGCACGAACACCGGTTAAGCGAAGCCGCATTGCTGAGCCTGGTCTTTTCGCGCTCGTACATGCCCGCCAGAGACACCGAACTTGGACATCAAGCTAGCCAGCAGGTCAGCGCACTCTTTCAAAGCCTGGCAACTGGCGGACACATTGCCGTGCGCTACAACACCGTGGCCATCATCGGCAGGCCTTACACACTTTCACATTTGCAAACGCAGTCTCAAAACGCAAAAAGACTATGATCTTTTGACACCACTTTGAGCACCCCACCCGCCATGTACACCCTGTCCAAAACCCTGGTCTGCTTTTCGCTCCTGCTGCTCTTGGGCCATGCGGGAGCCGAAGAGTCATCCGATTCATCCACCATCAAGTCCTCCCCCGGCCCGGTGGACAAAGTGGCCAACGCGATCAAGCGCGGAGCGAGTGCCGCCGCCACCGGCATTGAGCATGGTTTAAAAGCTGCGGCCCACGGTATCGAGCGCGGCGCAAACGCCACCGCGCGCGGCATAGAAAAAGGCGCCAACGCCACCGGCAATGCGGCCCACCGTGTGGCCAACAAGATCGGCGTTTCGTCAGACGCGCCCGCGTCGCCCTCGTCGGTACCAGTGACCGACCGATGACGGACGGCTGGGGCAAAGCACGGCAGCTCAGTGGCGCTGCCTTGTCGGCAGCACTACGCGACAGCCGCAGCCGCACCTTGGCATGGGTCGGCGATTTGACCGCCGCGCAGTGGAGCCCGTCCCAGCAAATAGGCGTCAACCCGATCGCGTGGGAGCTGGCACACATCGCCTGGTTTGCCGAGTTCTGGATACTGCGCGGCCCGCACCACCGGGATGCCCAAGGCTACGCGCACGCACAGCGCCCACCCCAGTTTGCCAGCCCCGATGCGCTCTTTGATTCGGCACGCTTGGCGCACGCCCAGCGCTGGGTTGAGACCATGCCCACCCGTGCAGAGCTTGACGTGATGTTGCAAGCGCAACTAGAGGCTTGCATCCAGGCCATCCCCAACACGGCGGGCATCTCCAAAGCCGACGACGACCCGCTGTACTTCCACCGTCTGGCCTTGTTCCACGAAGACATGCACGGTGAGGCGTTTTGCTGGATGCGCGCCGCCCTGGGCTACCCAGCCCCTGCGGGCGTGGCAGTGCCTACCGTGGGTGATCGCACACTGCTGGCCGTTGCTGCCGCCGACGTGCGCATCGGACACGACACCACAGAGCCGGGTTTTGCCTTTGACAATGAATGCCCGCCGCGCGCGGTTCACCTGCAAGGTTTTACCATCGACAGCGAGCCGGTATCGGCGGGCGACTTGGCGCAATTTGTCGAAGCGGGCGGCTACGACGCGCCACAGTATTGGCCGTCAGAGGCAGGCAGGTGGCGCGCGCAGTCAAGGTGCGCGCACCCACAACGCTGGCGCCGTGGGCCGCGCGGCACGTGGGAGATGCAGTGGTTTGACCAATGGCTGCCACTGCCGCCAGACTCCCCCGCCATGCACTTGAACGCGTTTGAAGCCCAGGCCTATTGTTTGTGGGCCGGACGACGCCTGCCCCGTGCGGCAGAGTGGGAACACGCCGCACAAACGCAAGCCGGTTTTACATGGGGCCACAGCGTGTGGGAATGGACGGCGGATGCCTTTGCCCCCTACCCTGGATTTGCGCCCGGCCCCTACAGCGAATACTCACAGCCCTGGTTTCGTGACCACCAGGAGCTGCGTGGCGGCGCATTTGCCACCCACGCACGCATGCACAACCCGCGCTACCGCAATTTCTTCCAACCGCACCGCAGCGATGTGTTTGCCGGTTTTCGCACGGTGGCTGTGTAGGCCATTGCAGTTAATTTTTTGCGAGGCAGTAATGTGGGACCAATGAGAGGATTATTCCTGCTCTGGCCCACGTTTACTCTTGGCATTGGCGTCATAAACACGCCTTCAATTTGAACGGCCCTCATCAGTGGTCAAGATCGGAAATATGCAACTGCTTTAGGCAACACCGGACATTGCCGCCGCTCCGAAGCGGTCATTCAACGTTAGGCATCGCGCGTGGCGGAATGTAAGGTTGACCTATCCACTGGAAACTCGTGTGGGATGTTCAGGCGTTGCCCAACTGCTTTCATAACCCGACGAAGCAGCGGTTGCGCATCAAAGTTGTGTCTTGACGACCTTGGCCATAAGACCATGGCGATCGTCGTTAAGCGTTGACCGTTTGGAAGATGCTCAAGATACCATGGAGCTGGGTCGTTGTAGAAGACGACCCCTACTGCTGGGAACCCGTTCGACCAGGGCAAGGACTGCGCTGCTTCCCAATGGGCGCTTAGCTTCGCGTGTATGGTATTTGCCGTTGACTGGTCTAGAAGCTCGGGAGAGTTGAGTTCAATAAACACCAAAAGCGGATCCACCGTATTCTTGCCAAGGGCGCTACGTAAAAGGCCGTCTATGTCGAACGTGTCCACTGAGTCGCTGCGCTGACCAGGGAAACCTAGAACACCCGGTCGATGGCGACTCTTGGCTTCGACCGCAAGACGAGGCGAACTCTCCTTGCTAACGGCGACAAATTCGGGATGCTTGCCAGGTAGCTTGTCATTGGCGAAGTTTAGTTCGTAGCCAGCGGCCAACATCATTGCGGCTACGGCGGCTTCGAACCTGGCTCCTTGAAACTGGGCGGGTTCCCGCAGCCTCTGAAGGAGTCTCTTCTGAAGATGAGCGTTGTGTTCGAGCAAGTAGAGGTCGTAGGCCAGCCTAAACCACGCCATCGCCGCGCCGTTGTCTGCTGTGTACAGGCCTTCTTCGCTGCGGCTTTGCTCCTGTTGAGCGGTGGTCCATATCGTGCGCCACTGAACTATCGGGTGTTGCTCTTCAAATGGCAGTGCCACTTGGCGGTTTCCCCAGTCCTTCTTAAGCAGTCCGTGCAGGTACTGATTCAAGAAGTCTGGGAAAACCTTCCAGTCTTTTGCCCAGAGGAGTTTCTTGCCAACAGCCGCTAGTCGAAATCCCTTGAACTCCATAGAAATTGGTTCACGAACACTCCCGAACCCTTCCTTGTGGCGATGTTCTGCCTGTTGGTTGCGGCGCAGTGCATTCAGGACTTCCTGAGGGATCTCCTGGGCGCCGCTGGGGTGGGACTGCTTGCCATCTAGTCGCCCATGGCACTGCTTGTAACGTAGACCGCTTCCGCAAGGGCATGGAGAGTTTCTGGAAGGCTCCATGTTGGCGTAGGTTTGTCTTTGGGTTGCGGCGAGCGTGGCGGCGGCGGATTGCGATGCCTAACGAATGAGTAATGCTTCCATCGCCGCCAACTATAACTATAGTCCACTGGAACACGAGCCAGAATGGCGGCTCCCGCCCCACAGGAGCCGCTCGGCAGGCGATAACGGTCGGCGAGGGCAGACCCGACCCTTCGACCTGGCGGCGTGTGTGGCATTGAGTGCTCCCAAATACATAGCTGCTCAAGCCTATTCCACGAGGGCTACCGCCAAATTCTTCTAACCCTCTACCGCGACAACGCGTTGCGCACCGCGTAGCTCAGCGCATCCACCAAGGCCACCAGCACCAGCATCGCCAACAAGACCGTGCTGGTCTCGGCCATCTGGAACAGGCCCATGTGGAACGCCAACATCTGCCCCAACCCGCCCGCACCCACCACACCTAGCACGGCGGCGGCGCGGATGTTGTTTTCCCAGCGGTAGAGGCTGTAGCTCAGCAACTGTGGCAGCACCTGCGGCAAGGTGGAGTACAAAAACACACGCAACCCACCGACGCCGCGCACGCGCAGCGCAAACGCGGGGCCTGGGGACGCGTTCTCAATGGTTTCTGCAAACAAACGCCCCAACACACCCGTGGTGTGCAGCGCCAAGGCCAGGGTGCCTGCGAACGGCCCCAGGCCGGCGGCAATCAGCAGCAACGCTGCCCACACCAGTTCGGGCGTGCTGCGCAAGGCATTGAGCAGCAACCGGGCAGGGCTACGGACGCGCGCCGGGTCCTGTGCGTGGGTGCGCGCGGCGGGTAGCGCCAGCGCCAAGCCGAACACCACTGCCAGCAACGTACCCACAGCGGACATGGCCAATGTTTCCAACGCCGCCCAAGCGACCTTGACCACAAATGCCACCCCCCACTGCGGGTGCATCAGCTCCCCCACAAAACGACCCATGCGTTGCAGTGCATCCCACGACGCAAACTTTGCCCATTGCAAATCCAATGTCACAAAGCTGGCAATGACCAAGACCACGACGCACAGCACCAACCAGCACGCCCAGCAGCGGGCGTCGAACAGCTTGGGCGGCAGCTTGTAGGTGTCGTTGGCGGCGCCTACCGCGTTGGGGGGTTGGCTCTGCATGGGCGGCCTATGCCAATGCCTTGCGCAGCGCCGCGCTCATGCGGTCGGCCAGCCACACCAGCGCCATGAAGACCAGCAAAATGCTGGCCACCTCGGCTCCGTTGAACATCTTCATCGATGAATCCATCAATTGGCCCAAGCCACCGGCGCCGACAAAGCCCAGCACCGCGCTGGAGCGAATAGCACACTCCCAGCGGTAGACGGTGTAGCTGGTCAGCTCGGCAGCCGTTTGCGGCAACAGCGCATACAAAAAGGCTTGCAGGCGGCCTGCACCGTTACGCATCAGGCTGGCGCTGGCGTGGGTGTCGCTGCTCTCCAGAATATCGGCGTAGACCTTGCCCAGCATGCCTCCATAGGTGAGTGCAATGGCCAGCACGCCCGATGTGGGGCCCAGGCCCACGACCCGCACAAACACCAACGCCCACACCAGCTCGGGCACGCTGCGCAGCAGGGTAAGCACCCAGCGCACCGCTTGCCGCAGTGCCAGGGGCATAGGGGCCATCGGGCCAGCCATTGCGGACAAGGACAGCACCCGCACCGATAGCAGCGCGAGCGGCACGGCCATTAGCAGCGCCAGCGTGAGCCCGGCGGTAGCCATCGCCACGGTACGCCACGTTTCGCGGGCCAGCAGCGCCAAAAATTCCGCGTCGGCACGCGGCGGAAAGAAGTCCGTCACAAAGTGTGCGGCCGGCTTCAAGGCGCCGGGCTCCAACAGCACCCAGGGTTTGAATTCACTCAAGACCAGCGCGGGCCACAACAGGGCCAGGGCTGCCAACGACCAGAATACGCGGCCGGTCCAAGCAGGATCGCGCGTAGTGCCGCTAGTTACGGGCGATCCAGGGACAGACATGGCGGCGGTCATGGCAAACAGGCGGTCAGCGGCAGTGCATGACCACTGGCGCCGGCGCTGGTGCAAACGTACCTTCGGGCTCCGCAGCAGGGCCAGTCAGCTCGTGCAGGTGCTGCGCGTACAGCGCATGCAAATGCGCAGGTGTGACGGCAGAAGCCGGCAAATCAAAGACCAAGGCACCGTCGCGCATGCCTACAACGCGCGGAAAGTGAGCCAGCGCCATCTCCACATGGTGCAGCGTGGCCACCAGCGTGGCACTTCGCGCATGCGCGGCCTGGGTCAGCGTCTGCATAACCTGTTGCGCACGCGTAGGGTCCAGCGCCGACAAAGGCTCATCGACCAGCAGCAGGTTGGCCTGCGACACCAGCGCCCGGGCCAGGCCCACACGCTGGCGCTCGCCGCCCGAGAGCCGATCCACACGCTCAAACAACTTGTCGGCCACGTCAAAGCCCGCCAACGCGTGCTCAGCGCGGGGAATGTCCACCGGGTAGAACAGGCTGCGCAAGCTAGTCCACAGCCCTTCATGCGGCAGACGCCCAGCCAGCACCGCGGTGACCACGCGTTGGCGGGGCGGCAGTGGTGGTACCTGGGGTGCCAGCAACAACCCGCCACGCACCGATTGCAGAGCGCTGCGCGACAGTTGCCAAGGGTTGCGGTCGTCCAGCAGCACCTGGCCACTGGTCGGCTTGAGGGCACAGGCCAGCACATGCAGTAGCGTGGTCTTGCCCGCGCCAGAGGGGCCGATGATGGCCACTTGCTCGCCGCTGGCCACCTGCAGGCTCAACGCCCGCACCGCAGGCGTAGCACCCGCACGGGCTGCCGGATGGTGGGCAGAAACCTGGTCCAGCGCAATTCTCATATGGAAAACAAGGCGCTAGCCCTCGTGGGACGTGCGTAACCAGCTATCAAACTCATAGCAAAAAAAATGAGGGCCTACTTCAACAACCCGGCGCTGCGCGCCGCTTGCTCAATACCTTTGTAGTTTTCGGCCTTGGTGGGGATGAAGCGGGTGGCGCGTTGCAAATCCAGAATCTCCTTGCCTTCGGCGGTCGAGCGGTGCAGGCCCAAAAAGGCCTTGGTCAGCTTGTCCTGCTGGGCCGCGGGCATGTCGGCGTGCACGGTCCAGTTGTAGTCAAAGTAGCCAGGGGTGGTGTAGAAGACCCGAACCTTGGTGGTGTCCACCTTGCCCTCGGCCACAAACTTTTCCCACACCGAGATGTTCAAGGCACCGGCCTCGACCTTGCCTGCCGCCACCGCAGCAATCGTGGCGTCATGTGCGCCCGAGTAAGCCACGCGCTTGAAGTCTTTGTCGGGGTCGATATTGGCTTGCAGCAGGTAGCTGCGCGGCATCAGATGGCCCGAGGTGCTGGACTGGGCACCAAAGCTGACGTTCTTGCCCTTCAGGTCAGCCAGGGTTTTGATGGTGGGGTCGCTGGTGATAAAGACCGAGCGGAACTTTTCATCCTCTTCGCGCTGGACCAGGGGCACGGCCTTGCCACCAGAGCGCACGTTGGCTTGCACAAAGGTAAAGCCGCCGTACCAGGCCAGATCGACCTGCTTGTTGACCAGCGCCTCTACCGACGCGGCGTAATCGGTCACCGGCGTGAATTCGACTTTGACGCCCAGGGTTTTCTCCAGAAACTTCACCAGCGGTGCGGCTTTGCGCGCCAGTTCGGTAGGCGATTCGTCCGGGATGGCGGTGACCTTGAACACGGCTTGCGCATGCGCCAGGGATACGGACAGGGTCAAGGCAAGGGCCAATACGGCGTGCAGGGGGCGAAAACGGGTGGTACGCAACATAAGTGAGAACTCCAAAAGGGAAACAACCGGTCGATTAGACTCGAAACGCACCCACCCTGCACACCAACCCGCCCGCCATGACCCAGCCCCGCGTTCTCATCATCAGCCCGGCCGCGGCATCCGCCAACAATGGCAACTGGCAGACTGCCTGGCGCTGGTCCCGCATGCTGCACCCCGACTTCCACACCACCATTGCGCAAGACTGGAATGGCGAGCCCTTTGACGTGCTGCTGGCCCTGCATGCCAAGCGCTCGGCCAAGGCCATTGCTCGCTGGGCACGGGCGCGGGGCGTGGATGCCGATTGCCCGGGTCTGGCCGTGGTGCTGACTGGTACCGACCTGTACCGTGACATCCTGACCGATGCATCCGCCCAGGCCTCGTTGGTTTATGCGCAGAGGCTGGTGTTGCTGCAAGACCGCGCACCCGATGCCTTGCCGCAAGCACTGCGCGACAAAGCCCGGGTGATTTTCCAATCGGTCACGCAACGAAAGCCCTTGGTGAAAAACGATAGGCATATCCGTGCGGTGATGGTGGGGCACTTGCGCGATGAAAAATCTCCGCAGACCCTGTTTGCTGCGGCGCGCCTGCTCAAACACCACCCCGATATTTTCATAGACCACATCGGCGAAGCGCTGGATGCTGAGTTGGGCCAACAAGCCCAAGCCTGCGCAGCAGAATGCCCGCAGTACCGCTGGCTGGGTGGCCTTGCGCATACCGCTACGCGCCGGCGCATCCAAAGTGCCCATGTGCTGGTGCATGCCAGCCGCATGGAAGGCGGTGCGCATGTGCTGATGGAGGCCGCATGCAGCGGCACGCCGGTACTGGCCTCCCACATCGCGGGCAACATCGGCATGCTGGGCGCTGACTACGCAGGCTACTTTGCACACGGAGACTCTCAGGGCCTGGCCGACGCATTGCTGCGTTGCCGTGCGGCCCAACACGCCACCGATCCTTTCTACAGCCAGTTGCAGACACAGTGCATGCAACGCGCACCCTTGTTCGCGCCCGCCCATGAGCGCGCGTCGTTGCTGCAATTGGTGCGCAAGCTGCTTCCATCGACGATTTCCACCGAGACACCCCACCCGCATGCAAACGCCTGACCAACCGATTCTCAGAGACATTGTTTTAGTGGGCGGCGGCCACAGCCATGTGGGCGTGCTCAAAAGCTTTGGCATGCGGCCTATGCCTGGGGTGCGGCTCACGCTGATTTGCACCGACGTGCACGCGCCCTACTCCGGCATGCTGCCCGGCTATGTGGCGGGCCACTACGACTATGACGACGTGCACATCGACCTGAGCCGCCTGGCGGTGTTCTCCGGGGCACGGCTGTACCGTGACGAGGTCATCGGTCTGGACCGCGCCAACCGCAAAGTGCTGTGCCGTAACCGCCCGCCGGTGCCGTATGACGTGTTGTCCATCAACATGGGTGCAACACCCCAGGCATGGGGTGTGCCCGGTGCAATAGAGCACGCGGTTGCGGTGAAGCCGATTGCCCGCTTCAACGACCGCTGGCTGGCGCTGTTGGAGCGTGTGCAGCGCCACCCCGGCACCACCACCGTGGCCGTAGTTGGTGCCGGTGCGGGTGGTGTGGAGCTGCTGCTGGCCATGCAATACCGTTTGCGCAAGACGCTGCAATCGCTGGGGCGCAACCCGGATGAACTGGTCTTTCATCTGTTCACCGACCGCGACGTGATTCTGCCCACACACAACCCTGGCGTGCGCCAGCGCTTTGAGGCGGTGCTGGCGGCCCGCGGTGTGGTGGTACACCGCAACGCGGCCGTGACCCAGGTCACACCCGGGCATTTGCGCACTGCGTCGGGTGAGGAAGTGGACGCAGACGAGATCGTCTGGGTCACCCGTGCCGGCGGCGCTGCGTGGCTGAAGGACACGGGCCTGGCGCTGGATGCAGATGGCTTCATCAAGGTCCAGGACACATTGCAGACCGTCACCGACCCGGCCATATTTGCCGCCGGTGACGTGGCCAGCATGGTCAACTATCCGCTGGAAAAAGCTGGCGTCTTCGCCGTGCGCCAGGGGCCGCCGCTGACCGAGAACTTGCGCCTGAGCGTACAAGGCGCGGCACTCAAGCCCTACCACCCGCAGCGCACCTGGTTGGCGCTGATCAGCACCGGCGACCAGTTCGGCATTGCATCGCGCGGCAAGCTGGGCTTTGCAGGCGCATGGGTCTGGCGCTGGAAGGATTGGATAGACCTGCGCTTCATGCGCAAGTTTCAAGACCTGACACCCATGGACAACAACGCGCCGCGCTCTCAGACCGACACCCCCAACACGGTCGCGCTCAGTTCCGAAGAATCGTTGCAAGCCATCTCTGCCATTGCCATGCGCTGTGGCGGCTGCGGTGCCAAGGTGGGCGCGACGGTACTGTCACGTGCACTGGGCCAACTGCACCCTGTGGACCGTGACGATGTGGTGGTCGGCTTGAAAGACCCTGACGATGCGGCCGTAGTGCGCGTGCCCCCGGGCATGGCCATGGTGCATTCGGTAGATTTTTTTCGCGCCTTCATCGACGACCCCTACCTCTTTGGCAAGGTAGCCGCAAACCACGCGCTGGGCGACATCTGGGCCATGGGTGCACAGGCGCAATCGGCTACAGCCATAGCCACCGTTCCGCCGGGCCTGGAGAACAAGGTCGAAGACCTGCTGTTCCAGATGATGACCGGCGCGCTGGAAGTGTTGAATGAAGCCAATTGCGCGCTGGTAGGTGGCCACACCGGCGAGGGGAAAGAACTGGCGCTGGGCTTTGCCATCAACGGCCTGATAGCTGACGACCCGTCGCAGATTTTGCGCAAGAACGGCATGCAGGCGGGCGACGTGCTGATTCTCACCAAACCAATTGGAACCGGCACCCTGTTTGCGGCCCATGCGCGGCTGGCCGCCAAGGGCCGCTGGATCGACGCGGCGCTGCAGTCCATGGTCGTGTCCAACCAAAAGGGGGCGCAATGCCTGCGCCAATTTGGCGCAACGGCCTGCACCGACCTGACGGGCTTTGGCCTGCTGGGCCACCTGGTTGAAATGACACGGCCGTCTGAGGTGGATGCCGAGCTGGACCTCAGCGCGCTGCCCGTGCTGGATGGCGCACAAGAGTGTGTGGCCGCCGGCATCGTCAGCTCGCTGCAGAGCGCCAACGTACGCCTGCGCCGTGCGCTGCGCAACCAGGAGGAGATGGTCGCGCACCCGCGCTACCCGCTGATTTTTGACCCGCAGACTGCCGGTGGGCTGCTGGCCAGTGTGCCGGCCGACCGTGCAGATGCCTGCATTGCGGCGCTGCGTGCGCTGGGCTACCCGCACACCGTGGCGATCGGTCGGATACTGGCGCAAACGGATACGCTGGAGCCGATCATGCTGCGTGGGTGAACTATTTTGGAACCCCTGAATCCCAATGGCTGCGTTCAAACCCTATCACTCAAGGAACAGCAATGAAACAAACAATTGTGGCGGTGGCTACATTGGCAGCCGGCTTGGCATTTATGGCAAACACCCATGCGCAAACCCAGGTCGGTCAGCCCGCGCCGCAGTTCTCAGCAATTGATACAGCCGGCAAAACGGTGTCGCTGGCAGACTTCAAGGGCAAATACGTGGTGCTGGAGTGGACCAACCCCGAGTGCCCCTTTGTGCAAAAGCACTACAGCAGCGGCAATATGCAGGCGACACAAAAACATGCCGGTGCCAAGGACGTCGTATGGCTGTCAGTCAACACCACCGGCGGCACGCCGGACCCCAAGCTGCCGGCTGAACTGGCGTCCTGGGCCAAAGCACAAAAATCCACCGCCAAGGCCTTGCTAGTGGATAGCGGCAAGCTGGGCCACGCCTTTGATGCGCGTACCACGCCCCACATGTACCTGATAGACCCCACCGGCAAGCTGGTCTACGCCGGCGCCATCGACAGCAAGGCCAGCACCAACCCGGGCGACATCGCCAGTGCCACCAACTATGTGACCCAGGCCATCAATGAGACCGCCGCGGGCAAACCGGTCAGCAAGCCGCTGACCGCGGCTTACGGCTGCTCGGTCAAGTACGCGAGCGCGAGCTAGTTAGACAGACGCTGCGGCAGCAATGTCGGCCAGAATGCAGCAGTCGCGCGCAGGCCCGGCGCTGCAGGTGGCATCGCAGCTGCCGACCATCAGCTCCAGGCTTGCTTCCAGGCGGCGCATGTCTGCGAGCTTGGTGCGCAACTCGTCAAGGCGCAGCTGGGCCTGATCCCGCACTTCGCGGCACGCGCGGTCACCGTCCTCAAACAGCTGGGCCAACACGCGTACCTGCTCGATGGGGAAACCAAAATCACGGCACCGCTTGATGAAACCCAGGCGCGTCAGGTCTCGGCGGCTGTAGTAACGGTGCCCGTTGGCCGCGCGGCCCGGGCTGGGCAACAGGCCGATCTGCTCGTAATAACGGATGGTGGGCACGCTGCAGCCGGTGTGCGCGGCCAGAGCTCCAATGGTGAGGGGGGTGTTGGGCATATCTGAATATTTTTGCAAAAAAGGCTTGCACCTCAAGTGGCTTGAGCTTGTACCTTCCGGTCTGCACTATTGCACACAACACAAGGACCGTTCCATGCACTCCATCCACAAAGCCCCGCTATCCCCAGGGAAAGCCACCGCCGCTGCAGTAGGGGCCGCTGTCTTGGCCTGTGGGGCGTGCTGCATTCCCCTGGTCGCGCCCCTTGCATTGAGTCTGCTCGCTAGCCTTGGCGTGTATTCTGCAAACGATATGCTGACCAATGGTTGGTGGCTGGCAGCGGCGGGCCTGCTGGTCCTTAGCCCCCTGGTGGTTTGGCAATGGCGCAAGCACTCGCCAGGTTCGGCGCCCCCGGCTTGTGCCACCGCGTGCAGTTGCAAGACCGCTGGTAGCGCCACATCATCTGAAGATGACCACTAGTGAAAACATCTTTTGCACTGGTTTTCGGTCAACCGTACTAAACTCGGGCTTATGTCCATGCGCCGTCGCACCCGTCTGATCACAGTGTTTGTCGCACTGTGCAGCCTGCTGTTTATGCAGTTGGCGCTGGCGCGCTATGTTTGCCCCTCAACGGCGACCAGCGGCGCCCAAGGCGGCATGGTGATGGCCAACGGCATGCCGTGCGCCGAATCCATGGCGATGGCAATGGACGAGGCGCAACCGGCCTTGTGCCATGCCCATTGCCTGGCGGACCAGCAATCCTTCGACAAATACGAGTTACCAGCCCCCATTGCCCTCAGTGCCATGCCAGCAAGCTTCCGACTGGTGGTGGTCGTTCCCCAGCTTGCGGGGGTCGCGTTGCAGCCGCCCCACCTCATGCACGCCACGGCCCCGCCTGTGGCCATTCGCAACTGCTGTTTCCGCATTTAACTTCTCCGACCATTTAGCCCTGCCGTAAGCCTTGGGGCTTGTTTGGCAGACCGTTTAAATAGTGTTTGGAGAGGCATCGTGCCAAGTTCATTTCCCTTTTATCGTGTAGCTGCTGCTGCCCTGTCTCTGGCCGTTGGGCTACCGTCTTGGGCTGGTCCTCCACTTAGTTTGGCGGAAGCGTTGGAGACGGCTGTTAGCCGCTCGCAGCAAATCGCCGCCCAGGATGCCGTGATCACCTCGGCACGGGAACAGGCGGCTTCTGCCGCGCAACTGCCAGACCCGGTCCTCAAGTTGGGCGTGGACAACCTGCCCGTGAATGGGGAGGACCGCTTCAGCCTGACGAACGACTTCATGACCATGCGCCGCATCGGCGTCATGCAAGAAATTCCCCGTGCCGAGAAGCGCCAACTGCGCGCCGAGCGGTTTGAGCGTGATGCCCAGCGCGCCCAAGCTGAGCGTCAGATGGCGCTGGCCACGGTGCAGCGCAACACGGCAACCGCGTGGCTGGACCGCTACTACACCCGGGCCATGCAGGAGTTGTTGCAACGCCAACTGGAGGAAATCCGGCTGCAGGTCCAAGCGGCCGAGACAGCATTCGGATCCGGCCGCGGCAGCCAGGCCGACGTATTTGCCGCCCGTGCCGCGTTGATCATGCTGGAGGATAGGCTCAACCAAACGGATCGCCAGGCCCGTGGTGCAAGCCTGATGCTGGCGCGCTGGGTGGGGATTGCTGCCGAGCGCACGCCATCCGGGCCACCACCGTGGCAGAGCACACCACTGGAATCTGCGCTCTCCGTGGAGCATCTCAAGCACCATCCTGACATGCGGGTGCTTGCGGCCCAAATCGAAACCGCAAAGACCGAAGCGCGGCTGGCGCAGGCCAACAAGCAGGCGGATTGGACGGTTGAAGCCAGCTACAGCCAGCGCGGCGCGGCCTACTCCAACATGGTGTCATTCGGTGTATCTATCCCTTTGCAAATGGACCCGAAGAATCGCCAGGACCGCGAAGTCTCGGCCAAGCTGGCATTGGTGAATGAGGCGCAAGCCCGGTTCGACGACATGCTGCGTAGCCACGACGCCGACGTGCGCATCCTGCTGAACGACTGGCGCAACGGCAAAGAGCGGGTGGGGCGTTACAACGCGCAACTGATTCCAACAGCGCAGCAGCGCACACAAGCCGCTGTGACAAGCTACCGCTCCGGGAAGGGCGATCTGGCCGCCGCGTTATCCGCGCGGCGTGACGAAATCGAGGTCCATATGCAGGCCTTGGCGCTGGAGCAAGACACGGCGCGCCTGTGGGCGCAGCTCAACTACCTGACACCAGACAGCAACGTTACCGCCCATCAGTTGGAGCAACCATGAATAACAGAACTCTCACCCAGGCCGTGATCGTCACGGTGCTGGTCGGTGTGACCGGCTATGGCGTGTATAGGCTGGGTATGGCGCGCGGCACGGCTACCCATTCCGCAGCCATTACAGCGGCGACTCCGATGGCCGCAGCAGCCCCGCCGGTGGCGGCCCAAGCCCTGCCGCAAAGCATCGCCGAAGGTGAAGCGGCCACGCGCCGCCACATCACCACCGGCGTCAAGGCCGGTGACATAGACCCTGCCAACGGCGGCAAAATTCTGTACTACCAAGACCCCATGGTGCCGGGCAACAAATTCGACAAACCGGCCAAGTCACCTTTCATGGACATGATGCTGGTGCCGGTCTATGCCGATGGTGGCAGCGACCAGGGCAATGTCACGGTCAGTTCCCGGATTCAGCAGAACCTCGGTGTCCGTACGGCGGAAGTAACCGAGGGCGTACTGTCGCCGCAGGTTGCGGCCATTGGTAGCATCGCCTTCAACGAGCGCGACCAGGCCTTGGTACAGGCGCGCGCGACCGGTTATGTGGAGCGCCTGCATGTGCGCGCCACACTGGACACGGTACGCAAGGGCCAGCCACTGGCCGAGCTGTTTGTACCCGACTGGGTGGCGGCGCAGGAGGAGTTTTTGTCGCTAAAACGCATGCAGGGCAACGACCTGGGCGGTCTGGTCGATGGCGCGCGCCAACGTATGCGCTTGGTTGGCATGGGCGAGGACCAGATCAAGCTCGTAGAAAACAGTGGTAAGCCACAGCTGCGCATCACGATGGCTGCGCCCATTGGGGGTGTGGTCACCGAACTGATGGTGCGCGAAGGCGCGACCGTGATGGCAGGCGCCACGCTGTTTCGTATCAATGGCCTGTCCACCGTCTGGGCCAACGCCGAAGTGCCAGAGAGTCAGGCGGCATTGGTGCGGCCCGGCACCAAGGTGCAGGCACGCAGCCCGGCCGTGCCAGGTACCACATTTGATGGCAAGGTGCAGGCCATATTGCCCGAGGTCAATCCGGCCACACACACGCTCAAGGCCCGGCTGGAGTTGGCCAACCCGGGTGCCCGTTTGGTGCCCGGCATGTTTGTGTCCATGCAGTTCATGGACACGCGTGAGCAGAAGGCATTGCTGATCCCTACCGAGGCCATCATCATGACCGGCAAGCGCAGCGTGGTGATGCTGGCCGAGGACGACGGCAAGTTCCGGCCTGTGGAGGTCGAGCCCGGCATTGAATCCGGCAGCCAGACTGAAATCAAGCGCGGTTTGCTGCGCGGCCAGCGGGTGGTCGTCTCTTCGCAGTTTCTGATCGATTCGGAAGCCAGTTTGAAGGGCGTGGAAGCTCGGCTGAACGGAAGCAAGCCATGATCGCCCGGCTGATCCGCTGGTCCATCAACAATCGATTTTTGGTGCTGTTGGCCACGTTGATGCTGTGCGCCTGGGGTGTTTATTCGGTCATAAAGACGCCGCTGGACGCCTTGCCCGACCTATCCGACGTGCAGGTCATCATCCGCACCAGCTACCCCGGCCAGGCGCCGCGTCTGGTGGAGAACCAGGTGACCTACCCACTGACCACCACCATGTTGTCGGTACCGGGCGCCAAGACCGTGCGCGGTTATTCGTTCTTTGGTGATTCGTTTGTGTATGTGCTGTTTGAGGATGGCACCGACCTGTACTGGGCGCGATCGCGGGTACTGGAATATTTGAACCAGGTGCAATCTCGCCTGCCCGCCGCTGCCAAGACGTCGATAGGGCCGGACGCCACCGGTGTCGGCTGGATCTACCAGTATGCGCTGGTGGATAAAGGAGGCACACAGGATGCATCGCAACTGCGCGCACTCCAAGACTGGTTTTTAAAGTACGAGCTGAAGACCGTGCCAAATGTGGCCGAGGTGGCGTCCGTGGGCGGCATGGTGCGCCAGTACCAGGTGGTGCTAGACCCGGACAAGCTGGCCGCCTATGCCATTCCCCACACCAAAGTGGTCGAAGCCATTCAGAAGGGCAACCAGGAGGCCGGCGGCTCGGTGCTGGAGCTGGGCGAGGCTGAATATATGGTGCGGGCAACGGGCTATCTGCAAAGCCTGGACGACTTTCGCGCGATACCCTTGACGACAAACCCGGCCGGTATCTCGGTCCGCCTGGGCGATGTGGCGCGCATCCAGCTCGGGCCGGAAATGCGACGCGGCATTGGCGAACTGGATGGGGACGGCGAGGCGGCAGGCGGAGTCATCGTCATGCGCTCCGGCAAGAACGCGTTGGAAACCATTGCCGCCGTCAAAGCCAAGCTCAGGACGCTGCAGGCCAGCCTGCCCAAGGGCGTGGAGATTGTGCCGGTCTACGACCGTTCGGGTTTGATCGAACGCGCGGTGGAGAACCTTTCACACAAGTTGCTGGAAGAGTTTGCGGTAGTGGCGGTGGTGTGTTTTACCTTTCTGTTCCACCTGCGCTCGGCGCTGGTGGCCATCATCTCGCTGCCGTTGGGCATTCTGGCTGCGTTTATCGTCATGCACTACCAGGGGGTGAATGCAAACATCATGTCGCTGGGCGGCATTGCGATTGCGATTGGCGCCATGGTCGATGCGGCGGTGGTGATGATCGAGAACGCCCACAAACACTTGGAGCAGTGGGGGCATGAGCACCCCGGTGAGACGCTGCAGGGTGAGGCGCGCTGGCAGGTCATTGGCGACGCCGCCGCAGAGGTTGGCCCGGCGCTGTTTTTCTCGTTGCTGATCATCACACTGTCCTTCATCCCCGTGTTTACGTTAGAGGCGCAAGAGGGGCGCTTGTTCTCACCTCTGGCCTTCACCAAGACCTATGCGATGGCGGCGGCCGCTGGTTTGTCGGCTACTTTGATTCCCGTGTTGATGGGATATTTGATACGCGGTCGTATCCCAGATGAAAAAGCCAATCCGCTGAATCGCCTATTGATTGCCGTCTACCGGCCGCTGCTGAGCGTGGTGCTAAAAGCCCCCAAATTGACGCTGGTCGTTGCAGCCATTGCATTGGTGCTGAGCCTGTGGCCGCTACAACACATAGGCGGTGAATTTATGCCGCGCCTGGACGAGGGCGACCTGCTGTACATGCCTTCCGCACTGCCCGGTCTGTCCGCGGGCAAGGCTGCTGAGTTGCTGCAACAGACGGACCGGTTGATCAAGACCGTGCCCGAGGTAGCCACGGTGTATGGCAAGGCGGGCCGCGCCGAGACTGCGACTGACCCGGCGCCATTGGAAATGTTTGAGACCACGATCCAGTTCAAACCGCGTGACCAGTGGCGAGCCGGTATGACACAGGACAAGCTGGTTGAGGAGCTGGATGCCATCGTCAAGGTGCCGGGCCTGTCCAATATCTGGGTGCCGCCGATCCGCAACCGCATCGACATGCTGGCCACCGGCATCAAGAGCCCGGTCGGGGTCAAGGTGGCGGGTACCGATCTGGCGACCATTGATCGATTGACCGGTGAGATCGAACGCGCGTTGAAGGATGTGCCTGGTGTCAGCAGCGCCTTGGCCGAACGTCTGACCGGTGGCCGCTATGTGGACGTGAACATACGGCGCGATGCCGCGGCACGCTTTGGCCTGAATATCGCCGATGTGCAGTCGGTCATCAGCTCAGCGGTGGGCGGCGACAACATCGGCGAAGTGGTGGACGGCTTGCAACGCTTCCCCATCAATGTGCGCTATCCGCGTGAAACACGCGACTCGCTGGAGAAGCTGCGAAGCCTCGCCATCGTTACCGAGCGCGGTCAACGCCTGGTGTTGTCCGACGTAGCCGACGTACGCATCACCGACGGCCCACCGATGCTGCGCAGCGAAAACGCCCGCTTGTCCGGCTGGGTCTATGTGGACATTCGCGGGCGTGATCTACGCTCCGCCGTGCAAGACATGCAAGCGGCCGTTGCCAAACACGTGGCGTTGCCACCGGGCTACTCCATCTCCTGGTCCGGGCAGTTTGAGTTTCTGGAGCGCGCCACCGCCAAGCTCAAGTTGGTGGTGCCATTCACGCTGCTGATCATCTTTGTGCTGCTGTACCTGACCTTTAACAGCCTGGGCGAAGCGTTGCTGATCATGCTGACGCTGCCCTTTGCGTTGGTGGGCGGCATCTGGCTGCTGTACCTGCTGGGCTACAACCTGTCGGTGGCCGGGGCGGTGGGATTCATCGCGCTTGCAGGCGTGTCGGCGGAGTTTGGCGTCATCATGCTGCTGTACCTCAAGCATGCGTGGGATTCGCGTATCGTCCAGGGCAAGACCACGGCGGACGATTTGCTGGACGCCATCGTTGAAGGGGCCGTGCTGCGGGTGCGACCCAAGGCCATGACCGTCGCGGTGATACTGGCCGGCCTGTTCCCCATCATGTGGGGCACAGGAACAGGCTCAGAGGTAATGCAGCGTATCGCTGCCCCCATGGTGGGTGGCATGATCACTGCGCCGCTGCTGTCCATGTTTGTGGTGCCCGCGGCGTATTTGCTGATGCGGCGCCGGCGGCAGAATGGCTAGCTACGTTTTTCATAGCAATAGGTTAAGTATTCACGGGGGCTAGAAGAGATATTGCCACAAGCGCTTCATCAGTGACTTTGTAGCGCTGCAATCATTGGACACGACACCTTTCCCCGTGCGGTACAACAATTTGCGACCAACGCATCCAGCGTAGATTCAATGCGCCGCAAGTCTTCCAACTTGGAGCGTACGTCGATCAACTTGCGTTCTGCCAGGCCGCGTGCTTCATCGCAATGGGTACCGTCATCGAGCTTCAATAGTTCCGCAACTTCGTCCAAACTAAAGCCCAGACGCTGGGCAGACTTCACAAATTTGATGCGGTTGACTTCGGCGTCGCCATAGCGCCGTATGCCGCCTTGCGGGCGATCGGGTTCGGTCAGCAAGCCCTTGCGCTGGTAAAAGCGGATGGTCTCAACGTTGACGCCCGCAGTGGTGGCGAGCACTCCGATCGTCAGGGAATTTAAATTTTCATCCATGGGCTTGACTCCGTACTTGACTACGGTTGTAACCTTAACGCATGGAATCACTTTCTCGCAAGAATGTTCCGGTGCTACCCCAAGGGCAAGCCGGTCAAGCCTCTTTGCTGATGGGCGGCCTTGCCGCTTTGTTGGCCTCAGCCTGTTGCCTTGGGCCGCTGGTGCTGATCGTGTTGGGTTTCAGTGGCGCTTGGATCAGCAATCTGACTGCGCTCGAACCCTTTCGCCCTTTTTTCATTGGGGCGGCATTTGTGGCCTTGTACTTTGCCTGGCGGCGCATATACCGGGCAGAGCAGAAGTGCAACCCGGGCGACGTGTGTGCGCTACCGCCAGTTCGCACCACATACAAAATTATTTTCTGGGTGGTTGTCGCTTTGGTAGCTATCGCTCTCGGCTTCCCCTTTGTTTTACCGTTTTTGTACTAACCAGGAGTTCTCCATGCAACAAGCTTTTCCATTGCTCGTGCTGATCGCAGTCACGGCCAGCCCGGTCTGGGCCGCACCCAAAACCACATTACTGTCCGTACCCGGCATGACCTGCGCCGCCTGCCCGATCACCGTCAAACTCGCATTGACCAAGACACCCGGTGTTAACAAGGCAGAGGTCAACTTTGATAAGCGTCAGGTGCTGGTGTCGTTCGACGACGCCAAAACCAACGCGGCGGCACTGATGCAAGCGACCAATAACGCGGGGTATCCATCCGATGTGATCGCCACCACTCCATGACAACAATCACTCTGGACTCAAGCATCACCTGTCCCGGCTGCTCCCATACCAAGTTGGAGCGGATGCCGGTAGATGCCTGTCAGTGGTTTTATGCGTGTGAACAGTGCCAGGTGTTGCTGAAACCCTTGCCAGGTGACTGTTGCGTTTTTTGCTCGTATGGGAGTGCGCCCTGCCCGCCCATGCAGTCGCAGGGCAACGGATCAAGTTGTTGCCTCTGAACGCAGCAAACGCAGGCCATTGCCCACGACCAGCAAACTAGCCCCCACATCGGCAAACACCGCCATCCACATCGTGCCCATGCCCGCCAGCGTCAGCACCAAAAATACGGCCTTAATACCCAGAGCCAGAGCTATGTTCTGCATCAGCACGGCATGCGTGTGGCGCGACAGGCGCACAAAGCGGGGCAGCTTGCGCAAGTCGTCATCCATCAGCGCTACGTCGGCTGTTTCTATCGCGGTGCCGCTGCCAGCCGCGCCCATCGCAAAGCCGATGTCCGCACGGGCCAGGGCCGGCGCGTCGTTAATGCCGTCCCCCACCATGCCGATCACACCACCATCCTGGCCGCCCTCGCGCATGCGATCTTCAATGGCCTTGAGCTTGTCTTCGGGCATCAGGTCGCCAATGGCTTGATCCAGCCCGACCTGCGCGGCAATGGCGGCTGCGGTGTGCGCGTTGTCGCCGGTCAGCATCACGGTGCGGATGCCCAGTGCGTGCAGTTCGGCAATGGCTGCACGGCTGGTGTCCTTCACCGTATCGGCTACGGCGAACAGGGTCAGCACCTGCCGCTCGTCAACCAGCAGCACGACCGACTTGCCCTGCTGTTCCAGCGCCGATAGCTGCGCCTCCAGCGCGTCTGAGCACAGACCCAGTGCGTGGACCAGGCGGTGGTTGCCCAGGTGGTACAGCGTGCCATCGATGCGGCCCTGCGTGCCCTGCCCCGGTAGCGCCGCAAAGTCTTGTACATCGCTTAGCACCACGCCGTCTTGCTGCGCGGCACGGGCCACGGCGCCAGATACCGGATGGTCCGAACGGCTGGCCAGACTGGCGGCAACGCTGCGCGCATGCGCCGCACCGCCACCGTTGAGCACCACACAATCCGTCTGCACAGGCTTGCCGTGCGTGATGGTGCCGGTCTTGTCCAGCGCCAGCCAAGTCAGCTTGCGCCCTTCTTCCAGGTAGACACCGCCCTTGATCAGAATGCCCTGGCGTGCCGCGGCGGCCAAGGCGCTGACGATGGTGACAGGCGTCGAGATCACCAGTGCGCAGGGGCAGGCAATGACCAGCAGCACCAAGGCCTTGTAAATCCATGCGAACCAGGCTGCACCCAGCAGCAACGGCGGCACCACGGCCACCACCAGCGCGACGGCAAACACCACCGGCGTGTAGACCTTGGCAAACTGGTCCACGAAACGCTGCGTCGGCGCCCGCGCGCCCTGGGCCGCTTCCACCGCGTGGATGATGCGGGCCAGCGTGCTGTCGCCCGCAGCGGCGGTGACTGTGTACTCAAACGAGCCGGCCTCGTTGACGGTGCCGGCGAACACGGTATCGCCCACGACCTTGTCCACGGGCAGGCTCTCGCCGGTGATGGGGGCTTGGTTGACGGTGGAGGTGCCGCCGACGATGCGGCCATCCAGCGCGATGCGTTCGCCGGGCTTGACGCGCACGTGGGCATCCACGGCCACGGCCTTGGCCTCTACGTCGACCCAGGTCCCATCGGGCTGCAACACGGTCGCACGCTCGGGCGTCAGCTGCAGCAGACCCTGGATGGCATTGCGCGCGCGGTCTAGCGACTGGGCCTCTATGCGTTCGGCCAGCGTGAACAACACCATGACCATCGCCGCCTCGGGCCACTGGCCCAGCAGCAATGCGCCGGTAACGGCAATGCTCATAAGCGCATTGATGTTGAGGTTGGCGTTGCGGATCGCAATCCAGCCTTTTTTGTAGGTGGTCAGCCCGCAGACCAGCACGGCCGCCAGCGCCAGCACCGCGGCAACTGCAGGCGGCAACCGGCCCCACTCGGCCGCCTCAGACCCTAGCGCTGCAATACCGGCCAGTGCCAGTGGCCACCAGGGTTTGGTGGACTCGGGCGTGGCTTGCGTGGCCTTGCTTGCGCCGTCGGCTACTTCGGGCGTGTAGCCCAGCGAGCGTATGGCGTCCAGAATCGGGGCGATGGCGCCGGGCGCATGGCCCACCGTCAGCACGCGCTGCATCAGGTTGAATTGCAGTCCGGTCACACCGGGCATGCGGCCCAGCTTGTTGCGCAGCAGGGCCTCTTCGGTCGGGCAGTCCATTTGCAGGATGCGGATGGCGGTGTGCGTGGCGTCGCCGTTGGGGAGCGGCTGGTCTGCCGCTGCACCGGGCGCAGCATGGTCGTGGGTATGCCCATGGCCACTGCAATGGTGATGACCATGGGTATGGCCCAGGCTGTTTTGGTGCGTTTGCGAAGCGTGGTCGGACATGAATGGGGCTTTAAAGAATACGTTCATCCCATTACACAAGCTGAAGCTACTATAGAGTCAACAGTTTTTGGAGTGCCCGCATGAAAATCGGTGAATTGGCCCGCAGCGCGCAGTGCACGGTGGAGACGGTGCGCTATTACGAGAAGGCCGGCCTGCTGGCCGAGCCAGCCCGCACCGAGGGCAACTTCCGCGTTTATGGATCGGCCCACCTGGAGCGGCTGCGCCTGGTCCGCAACTGCCGGGCGCTGGACATGAGCCACGAAGAAATCCACGCGCTGCTGAAGCTGGCCGGGCAGCCGGGCGAAGATTGCGGAGCCGTCGACGCGGTGTTTGACCAACACATCGCCCACGTCGACACGCGCATAGCCGAGCTGACGCAACTCAAGCAGCAACTCAGCACCTTGCGCCAACGCTGCAGTAGCGACAGCGGCGTAGACGCCTGCGGCATCCTGAAGGGGCTGGCGGCGATGGAGATTGCACAGCAACCAGGTCGCCACACGCATTTGGGCTGACGGGACGCCACTATCAAATCAGTAGCGGCTTACGCTCATCCGGCGAGGGCTACAGACCGGTTTGGCATTAAGTTCCACCGCCTGAAGCAGTAACGGGGCAGGACTTACCCGCATGGAGCGCGCGCGGCACACCGCTACACTGACAGCTTCACCTCAGGAGTTCAATTGCCCCCGGTTTCCACCGCCACCAACGGCTATGTCTACACCCGCCTGCGCCGCCTCGGCCTGTCGGACACTCTGGCCGCGCAAACCGCGCCCGGCGTCAAAGTGCAGGCCTTTGAGGCGGGCAAGAAAATCTGGACCAAGGGTGGCGAGGTGCAGCACTGGCAGTACATCATGAACGGCCTGGTGTCGGCTGCGATACCGACGACCAATTCTGAATCCACACCGATTTCAATCTACGGTAAGGGCTCGTGGTTTGGTGAGCAGTCCATCATCAACCGCAAACCCAGCTTTGCGGACTATGTGTGTCTGACCGCGACCGAAGTGCTGCGCATGCCGGCAGCCACCTTTGACGCGCTGTTCGACCAGGAGCCCGAATTCGCCCGCTATGTGGCCAAACTGATGGCCTGGCGAGTGCAAAAGACATCGGAGACGCTGACGCTGATGAAGCTGGGCAACCCCTGCCTGCGCGTTGTCATGGGGCTGGCCCAGTTTGCCGAGGCCCTGGCCTACCGCTCGGAGCGGCCGCCGACGGTGGCCATGGGGGATGGGGTGGAGATTCCAATCGCGCAGACCACGCTGGCATCGCTGTGCGGCGTATCGCGCACGCTGTTTTCGGAATACGTGCAGCAGTTGGCCCAGCACGAGTGGCTGAAGCTGCACTACGGCAAACTGGAAATTTTGAATATCACGACCTGGCACCGCTTTGCGCGCCGCCAGCGTGAAGACAGCGTCAGCAACCTGAACCCAACGATTGCTGAGCTGCTGGACGTGCTGCGCGTCCTCAACGAGATGAAGCCGGTTTAGAACGTCACGGCCGTCAACACACCCCGTGCGCGCAGGTTCAGGCTGGTGATGGGGTCTGGCGACGGGCTTCCAAGAAAGTAGCCTTGTGCCAGGTCCACACCCAGCTTGCGCAGGGCTCGCAGCTCAGCCTCAGTCTCCACCGATTTGGCAAGCAAAAGGCAATCGTGGTTTTGTGTCAGGCGCACCAGGCTGGCGAACATAGCGCTGTTTTCGGATTCGGTGTCCACCTTGTGTGTCCAGCGGGGCGATACCTTCACGATATGGGGCAGCAACTTGGTCCAGGCGCGCATACCGGAATCCGACACCTTGAAATCATCCAGCGCGATGGTCATGCCAGTGGCGCGCAGGGTTTGCAGGGCCTCATGCAACGCGGTCAGGCTGGGTACGCGGGTGTAGCCGGTAATGTCCAGCCCCATGCGCTTGGGCTGCAGGCGGTGCTTGCGCAGTACCTGCAGCAGCTTGTCGATACCGCCTTCGGACTGGTGCAAGTCCACCAGCGTCTGCGCGCTGACATTGACGAACAACTGCCCCTTGGGATGGTCGGCCAGCCAATGTTCGATGGCAACGTCGATGCAGCCCAATTCAAACTCTTTGCGGCAGTGCTGCTCTTTGGCGGCTTCCAGCAGGTTTTCGTAGGTCAACTCGCCGACGCTGCGCGGCGCGCGTATCAGCGACTCATGGCCGATGACTGCGCCGGTGCGCAGCTCCACCATGGGCTGGAACACGGTAGCCAGCGAACGCTGCTCCAGCAGGTCGGCGACGCGCAACGGGCCATCATCATCCTGGCCGCGACGCGCACGCCACCAGTGTTGGATGTTTTCGGTCCAGAAGCGAACGGGGGAAGTTTTCATGGGGAGAGGGGGCGTGTGTGACGGCTAAATGTGTTTGCATTACAAACATAAACCCCTTCCGTCACAAACCCAACCGTCCAGCGCTGAACAATTTTGACAAAAATGCCAGTTTTAGCGGCTTTTTTGTCAGATCAGGTCCATTTTTGGTCAGCCTGAGGCGTCAAACGCGTTGACCGTCGGCCTTGACGACCACTTCGCCGTCCTCTTTGGTAAATGCTCCTCGCTGGGGGTTGGGCAAGATGTCCAGCACCAGTTCACTGGGCCGGCACAGCTTGGCACCCAGGGGCGTGACCACCACGGGGCGGTTAATGAGTATGGGATATTGCACCATGCAGTCCAGCAATTGTTCATCGGTCCACTTGGGGTCGGCAAGACGTAGCTCGTCATAGGGTGTGCCCTTTTGCCGCAGCAGCGCGCGCGCGCCGATACCCAAAGCCTGTAGCAGTTGCTGCAACTTTTCTTTGCTGGGTGGCGTGTTGAGGTACTCAACAACTTCTGGTTCGACTCCGCTGTTGCGGATCAGGGCCAACGTGTTGCGTGAGGTACCGCAGGCCGGGTTGTGGTAAATCGTAATGTCAGACATGGTCGTGTTGCCCAGATTTGTTGGTTTCGAGCCAGGTGAAAAATGCTACGGCCAGTCCTGCGCCCACAAGTTGCGCCAGGATGAAACCGGGAACGTCGGCGGGTCGGATTCCGGAGAATGTGTCGGTCAACGAACGCGCAATCGTGACCGCCGGGTTGGCAAAGGATGTGGACGCGGTGAACCAGTAGGCGGCGGTGATGTACGAGCCTACCGCTACCGGCACAAAGTCGGGCCGTGTCTTGGCCACATTCAGAATGATGGTCAGTAGCCCGAAAGACGCGACGGTTTCACTCCACCACTGGTGGGGCCCGGTGCGGGTATGCGACGACTCCATCAACAACGGCAATTCGAACATGTAGTGGGCGGCTACGACACCCGCAATGGCACCCAGGATCTGCGCCACCAGATACGCAGCGGCAGTGGCCCAACCCAGCCGCTTGAGCGCGACTTCGGTGAAAGTGACCAGGGGGTTGAAATGTGCGCCCGAGCGCGGCCCAAAAGTCGCAATCAACGCAACCAATGCCGCACCGGTGGCCAACGTGTTCGCCAGCAGCGCAACGGCCACATTGCCACCTGCCAGGCGCTCACCCATGGTGCCGGAGCCCACCACGGTGGCCAGCAACAGGGCGGTGCCCACGAACTCGCAGGCAATGGCTTGTTTGTTTAAACGCATACGTATCTTTCCCTCCAACTGCGCTATTGCGCTGCCGCAGCGCAACACGCATCGGCGACGCCAGTAGCCTCGCAAGCCAAACCACCGCAACAGTTGTCGGTGAGGTAGGTAACGAGCGCGTGCATGGCCGCAAAATTGGCGCTGTAGTAAATCTTGCGGCCATCTGGGCGGGCTGCAATCAGACCTGCATGGGTCAGTTCTTTGAGGTGAAATGACAACGGCGAGGCGCCAATCGCAAGCGCCTCGGCAAGGCCACCCGGCGTCAGGCCGTCTGGCCCCGCCTGTACGAGCATGCGAAAGACGGCCAGTCGCGTCTCATGGGCCAGCGCGGCGAGGGCTTTAACTGTTTGGGAAGGCGTCACCGGAAATACCATTCATTTCAATATTCCTTGAATTATAGTAATGAATGGGGGGCCTCCCATCGACTTGGGTCTGGGTCTTAACCCAACCGCCGCAAGATGGCTGCCCAGTGCTGCGGCTCCACCGGCGTGATCGACAGGCGGCTGCCTTTCTTGAGCACCAGCAAATCCTGCAATTCGACATCGATCCGCAATTCGGACAACGTCAGGTTGCGCGTCTTGCGCAGCACCTGCACATCGACCAGCAGCCAGCGCGGGGCCTCGGGTTTGGAGGCCGGGTCGTAATAGTGCGATGCGGGATCAAACTGCGTGGGGTCGGCGTAGGCGCCCGATGCCACGCGCGCGATGCCGACAATGCCAGGCTCGGCACAGCTGGAGTGGTAGAACAACACGCCGTCGTCGATCTTCATACCGTCGCGCATGAAATTGCGCGCCTGGTAGTTGCGCACGCCGGTCCATGGCACGGTAGCGTTTGGCGAAGCCAGAGCATCGTCTACCGACACTTCGCTAGGCTCGGATTTCATCAGCCAGAATTTTTTCATTTCTATGGCACCTTTGCTAAGTATTTTCCCGTAGAGCTGGTTTGCAGATAACCCGCCGAGGCGCATGAACAGTGGTCATGCCTGGCCGGAATAAGACCGATGAATACAAATCAATAGCCCCTGCCAACAGGGCTACCTAAGATCCCGGCCACGTTCAACCAAGGATCTTAGATATGCAAACATCCGCCCGACATACTCCTCAGCTTGAGGATCAGACGTACCGCAAAGTAGCATGGCGATTGATACCCTTTTTGTTCCTATGCTATGTGGTCGCATACCTAGACCGCGTCAACGTAGGTTTCGCAAAACTGCAGATGCTCAGCGATCTCAAGTTCAGCGAGACCGTATATGGTCTTGGCGCCGGCATCTTTTTTATTGGGTACTTTTTGTTTGAGGTGCCCAGCAACATCATTCTGCATCGCACCGGCGCCAGAGTATGGATCGCACGCATCATGGTCACGTGGGGCATTCTCTCTGCGCTGACGATGCTGGTCAGCAGCCCGGTGCAGTTTTACATCATCCGGTTTTGCCTGGGTATTGCAGAGGCAGGGTTCTTCCCCGGCATCATTTTGTATCTCACTTACTGGTTCCCCGCGGCGCGGCGTGCGCGGGTTGTGTCGCTGTTCATGACCGCTATCGCTGTGGCGGGTGTGGTGGGCGGTCCACTGTCGGGATGGATCATGCAGTCGTTTGCAGGCATGAATGGCTGGACCGGCTGGCAGTGGCTGTTCCTGTTGGAAGGCCTACCCTCTGTTTTGGTTGGGATATGGGTGCTGTTTTACCTGGATGATTCCATACAAAAAGCAACCTGGCTTACGCAGCAAGAGAAGAACTTGCTGGCCGACAACATTGCTGCGGATGCCGTTGGCAAGGCAGAGGGGTCACTCTCACAGATACTCGGCAATGGCCCCGTATGGCTGATGAGTGCCATCTATTTCTGCTTCATCATGGGTCTCTACGGGGTGAGCTTTTGGCTCCCCCAGTTGATCAAGAGTGCCGGCGTGAAAGATGTGCTGAACGTAGGCTTGCTATCGGCAATTCCCTATGGCGCAGCCGTGGTCGCCATGGTCCTGGCGGGGCGCAGCTCCGATCGCACTGGCGAACGCCGTTGGCACATAGCGATTGCAGCCTTGCTGGGCGCTACCGGCTTGTTGATCAGCGGCATGTACGGCGGCGACGTGGTGCTATCGATGGCCGCGCTGTCCCTTGCAACGATGGGCATTCTGACCAGCTTGCCATTATTTTGGACGCTTCCGACGGCTTTCTTGGGTGGTAGTGCCGCCGCTGCGGGCATTGCAGTGATCAACTCCGTCGGCAATCTGGCAGGCTTCGCAAGCCCGTATATGGTCGGGGCCATCAAAGACGCGACCGGCTCTGCCACCTGGGGTCTGTTTGTGTTGGCTGGCAGCTTGGCGCTGGGCGCATTGCTGGTCATCTTTGGTGTGCAACCCCACCGCCGCACATGAGCGCAGCAACCTTTCCTGGAGCGCAAGCGCTGTCGCCACGCGTTGTGCTGCGTTCGGTGTTCGATGCTGCGATATCTGCCGTGGACCCCCTTCGGTGCGTGGGCATGCACCTGCCCGAACCGCCCAAGGGCCGCACCCTGGTCCTTGGTGCAGGTAAGGCGTCGGCGCGCATGGCCCTCGCCGTGGAACAAGCATGGAGCGGGCCGCTGTCAGGTTTGGTCGTTACACGCTACGGTCATGGCGAGGATTGTCGACACGTTGAAGTTGTTGAAGCTGGCCACCCTGTTCCAGACGAAACGGGGGCCTTGGCCGCGCAACGCATGCTCGACTTGGCGGGGTCTATGGGGCCCGACGATCTGGTGTTGGCGCTGATCTCAGGCGGGGGTTCTTCGCTGATAACGTTGCCCGCGCAAGGCCTGTCAATGGCAGATTTGAAAGCTATCAATATTGCACTGCTGCGCAGTGGAGCACACATCCGCGACATGAACCTCGTGCGTCGGCACCTGTCCGCCATCAAGGGAGGTCGGTTGGCAGACGCGTGCGGCATGGCCGCAGTACATACATTGGTGATATCCGATGTACCAGGAGACGAACCCGCTGTTGTTGCCTCCGGACCGACCGTGCCCGACTCCAGTAGTCCCGCCGACGCGCTGGAA
Organism: Rhodoferax sp. ZS1R8; assembly: GCF_056521325.1. Classification (NCBI taxonomy): domain Bacteria; kingdom Pseudomonadati; phylum Pseudomonadota; class Betaproteobacteria; order Burkholderiales; family Comamonadaceae; genus Rhodoferax; species Rhodoferax sp. ZS1R8. Next base: position 382,523 of record NZ_JBWMBA010000005.1, read on the forward strand.
GTGCTGCGCCGCTACCGTATAGACGTTCCGGCACACGTGATAGAGGTCCTGCATCGCCCAGTGACAGCTCCGTCACACCGAATGGGTATTCGGGATGTCAAGGTCATCGCAACCGCGAACGATGCATTGCGCGCCGGCATCTCCCATGCGCAAGCGCTTGGTCTGGACGTCATTTCACTGGGCGCCGCAGTGGAAGGCGAATCGCGGGAAGTCGCCAAGACGCACGCGGCCATGGCCCGGGGCCTGCGGGCCAGCCCGTCGCTTGACGGCCACCCCCGCATGATTCTGTCAGGGGGCGAGACAACCGTCACGGTGCGTGGCCAGGGCCGTGGCGGCAGAAATTCGGAATTCTTGTTGTCAATGGCGCTGGCGCTGCAAGGAGAACAGGGAATTTATGCGCTGGCCTGCGATACCGACGGCATTGATGGCATGGAAGACAACGCCGGCGGCTTCATCGATCCGGAGTCGCTGCGCCGCGCAGCGCAACTGGGTCTCAAGTCCGATGCGCTGTTGGACAACAACAATGCCTATGCCTTTCTCAGTGCGCTTGACGACCTGATCACCACCGGGCCCACGCGAACCAACGTCAACGACTTTCGCGCTGTACTTGTCTACTAACAGATTAAATTATGTCTTCCACTATCACCCCCGGCGCATCGCCTCCTGCCCACAACACACATTCGTTCCTACACCAGACGCCGCCGAGGTCATGGCGTGGCACCAAGATTGTGGCCACGCTAGGACCAGCCAGCCGCGGGTTTTCCGATGTATGCGATTTGGCCATCGCCGGCGTAGATGTGTTCCGATTGAACTTCAGCCACGGCACACATGCAGACCACCAACAACGCCTGCAGTGGGTGCGCGCTGCGGAGCATCAGGTGGGACGACCGCTAGGGGCCCTGTTGGACTTGCAAGGCCCCAAATTGCGGGTAGGACGCTTGGTAGCACCGATGGTAGTGGCCGAAGGAGATGAGTTGGTATTGGTATTTGGCGAGCAGCAGGGTCGGTCGGGGGACCCGGTTCCCGTGCCGCACGAAGAAATCTTTCAGGCCATGGAGGTCGGACATCAATTACTGGTTGACGACGGGAAATTGCGCTTCACGGTATTGAGCAATGATGGCGCGAGCGCCCGTGTTCGCAGTGAAGTGGCTGGACGGTTGCAAGAACGCAAAGGCCTAAACCTGCCAGACAGCGTACTGCCCATGCCGGCCTTGACCGCAAAAGATTTGGAAGACCTTGCATTCGGTCTTGCGCTGGGAGTTGACTGGATTGCGCTGAGTTTCGTTCAAAGCGAAACCGACGTGATACGACTGCGCGAATTGGTCGCCGGTCGCGCAGGCTTGGTCGTAAAGATTGAAAAACCTTCAGCGGTGGATCGGTTGGAAGCCATATTGGAAGCATCAGACGCGGTCATGATCGCCCGGGGTGATCTCGGGGTTGAACTGCCCGCCGAAGACGTACCGGGCGTGCAACGCCGTATCACGCAACTGGCCCGTGAAATGGGGAAACCCGTCATTGTGGCAACGCAGATGCTGGAGTCCATGATCGAAAATTCCACGCCCACGCGCGCAGAGGCTTCAGATGTGGCAACAGCAGTCTACGACGGCGTCGACGCTGTCATGCTGTCTGCGGAGTCCGCATCCGGTCGCTATCCGTTGGAAGCGGTTCGCATGATGGTGCGCATCATCGAGCGGGTCGAATCCGACCCCCGACAGCAGCGCTTAATGGACACCGTCGCGCCACGGGTACAAGCGAATGCGACGGACGCGATTGGAGCTGCTGTTCGCGCCGTGGCACAAACGGTGCCCCTGGCCGCCGCTGTCACGTACACCGCCTCGGGCGCAAGCGCGTTGCGCGTGGCGCACGAGCGACCCCGTACTCCACTGATTGGCCTTACACCCAATACCAACACAGCGCGCCGACTGGCCCTGGTCTGGGGCGTGCGGCCCGTAGTATCGCGCGACGCGGTGGACGTGGCAGATATGGTGCAGCTTGCTCGCACCGCTGTTGACAATCTATGCCCACCCGCTACAGGGCGCGCCTTTGCTATCGTGGCGGGCATGCCTTTTGGAACGCCAGGCGCCACCAATATGTTGCGGCTGGTGGACCCATGACACCGCCGACCGTTTTTTCGACCGCTCGTCGGCGGCTGCTAGGCGCGGCGGCTGCGCTGGTCGCAGCACCGGGGGCGTACGCTGCGTCCAGAACGTTGACGGTAGGTCAAGTAGCGTCATTGTCTGGCAGCAACGGGGCAGACCTGGGTCTGGGACTTCAGCTCGGAGTCCATGCCTGCTTTCAATCCGTGAACGCGGCAGGTGGCGTGCGTGGGCAAATGTTGCAATTGGTCAGCAAGGATGACCGCTACATCCCGGAAGAAACGTTGCGATTGACCCGTGAATTGTTAGAACAGGATCGCCCAATAGCCTTGATCGGCTACCGTGGCACGGCCAACACCTTGTCCCTGGTGCGGTCCAATTTGTTGGTACAGCAGGGCATCACGCTTGTGGGTACGCTTACGGGCGCAAAGGAGGTGCAGGAGGCGCCAGGAATTTTGCACTTGCGCACGTCCTACGAACATGAACTCACAGAACTTGTGCGCCAAATCCAACGCATGTCGCTAGACAGCGTGGCGGTACTGTATGTCGACGATGCCTTTGGTCAAACAGGGCTGGCAGCGGTAGAGCGGGCCGTAGCGGCGACAGGCAGCCGATTGAAAGCAAAAATCGGATTTGACAAAACGCTGCCAAACCTTGATTCTCGGTTGCGCGAAGCGGCGGTAGCTTTATCTGCAACTTCAGCCAAGGCTCTGGTAATCGTCGCTGTGGGTGATCCGGTATACGCCTTTCTAAAAATATTTCGGTCTTTGGGCTCTATCACAAAAGTGTTTTGTATGTCGGTCGTAGACTCAGCCGCGGTGGTGAAGAGCTGCGGGGTCGGTTTGGCTGCGGGAATCGGGTTTTCGCAGGTTTATCCCTCTCCCTATTCCCTGAAGACTGCCGTTGTGCAAGACTACCGGCGCGCGCTGTCGCAGTTGCCTGGGTCCCCTACGCCCAACTACTTCAGCCTTGAAGGGTATGTCTATGCGCGGGTACTGGTTGAAGCGTTGAAACGCGCACCCGATGGCCCCAACGAGAAGCAGGTAACCTCGGCGTTGGATGGTCTGCCAGCCTTCGATTTGGGTGGGCTGCGCATTCAACCGGAGGCTAATTCGCGCAATCGCCTACGCTATACCGATTTGACCGTTCTGAACCGCCACGGGCGGCTGCTGGGGTAAGCGCTGACCCCACCTACTAAACAGGCATCCCTTATGGAGTTTTATCAGATCCGTACTTTTCTGACCGTGGCACGATTGGGACACCTCACGCGGGCGGCCGACCAGCTGCATTTGACGCAGCCTGCGGTCTCCAAACAGATAAAGGCGCTGGAGCACACTTTGGGCGTGCTGTTGTTTGACAGGCTGCCCACCGGCATGGTGCTGACCCGAGAAGGGCAAGCATTGTTCCCCGTTGCCGAGCGTACCTTGGCAAGCGCTATGGAGCTCTTGAGCCAAGCGCGCTTGCTCCGCGGTGAAGTGTCAGGTGAAGTAATCATCGGCACCGTCATCGACCCAGACACGCTGCGCTTGGGCGCCTTCTTGGGAGCGTTGCTTGAGTATTTTCCTAAAGTGCAAGCGCGGTTGCGCCACGGAATTTCTGGTTGGGTTATGGAAAGGGTGAATGCAGGTGAAATGGATGCCGGTTTCTATTTAGGACCGGTGGTGCACCCAGATATCTCAAGCCTGTGCATGCGAACCTTGCAATACTTGGTAGTAGGCCCACCGCAATGGAGTGCGCGCATGCAAATCGCAGGATGGGAGGATCTAGCCAATATGCCGTGGATTGGCACGGCGGTCCATAGTTCGCAGCACCGCTTGGTGCGAGACATGTTTGCGCAGCGGGGCCTGACAGTCCGTACTGTGTTTGAGGCTGATCAGGAAGCCTCGATGGTCAGTTTGGTGCGTTCGGGTGTGGGATTGGCAACCATGCGAAATGACTTGGCGCTTAAGGCACAAGCCCAAGGGGAGGTGTGCATCTGGCCCGGCACCATCCAGGACTGTCCGCTGTCTTTGATTTACAGAACCGAGCGCGCGGACGATCCATTGGTCGCCGCATGCCGTAAAGCGATGGCGGTGGTGTGGCCAGCGGATTGAACCCAGTCCGATAAGTAAGCACTTTAGTCCGGCAGCGCTACCGGAACACTTGTGCTCTGCAATACATATGGTTTTGACACCAGTTTGACATATTGCGCCGATAAGTTCGCTCCCATTGATCCGGAGGAACCATGAACGCAGCCATCCACATCCGTGCCCTGAACAAAACCTTTCTCGGCGGCCGCAAGGCATTGCAAGACATCCATCTAGACATTCAACCGGGTGAAATGGTGGCGCTGATAGGTGCTTCCGGCTCCGGCAAATCGACGCTGCTGCGCCACATGGCCGGTTTGATGGCAGGTGATGCTGCAGGTGCCGGCATGGTCCAGATCCACGGCAAAACGGTACAGGCCCAGGGCAAGATTGCGTCTGACATACGCAAAACCCGCAGTGGTGTGGGCTTTGTGTTCCAGCAATTCAATCTGGTGGACCGCTTGCCGGTGATCGTCAACGTGCTGGCTGGCGCGCTGCACCGTGTTCCCATGTGGCGCAGCCTGACGCGCTGGTTCAGCGCCGCCGAGGTGGCCCGTGGCATGGATGCGTTGCGCCGTGTTGGCATTGCCGAATGCAGCGGGCAGCGAGCCTCTACGCTTTCAGGTGGCCAGCAACAACGCGCTGCCATCGCACGCGCGCTGGTACAAGGCGCCAAGCTGATACTGGCCGACGAACCGATTGCGTCGCTGGATCCGGAATCTTCTCGCAAGGTCATGGACATCCTGGCCCGCGTCAACCGCGAAGACCGATGCACGGTGGTGGTGTCCCTGCACCAGGTGAACGTGGCCATGAAGTACTGCCCCCGCACCGTGGCGCTGCACCACGGCCGCGTGGTGTACGACGGCCCGTCCATCGCATTGACGCCGGCACTGCTGCGCGAACTGTATGGCGCCGAGGCCGACGAGATTTTGTCCCTGGGCGACCACATCACCAGCCTGCAGGACAAAAAGCCGGCCGCTCCCCACCTGGTGTGGCCGACACCGGTCGAAGCCCTTGCACCCGCGGCCTGTGCCGCCTGATCCGTATTCGCTCTCCGACCCCCCGGGGGGTCTTTATCTCTCGAAACATCTCAAGGAAAACACCATGATCAAAAGCCTCGTTCTCAGTGTCGTCGGCACGGCACTGCTCGCGCTCCAACCCGCATCGGCCCAGGAGCTGAAGGAACTCAACTTCGGCATCATTTCCACAGAGTCTTCACAAAACCTGCGGTCAGACTGGCAGCCAATACTGGACGACATGGCCAAGAAGACGGGCATGAAGGTCAACGCCTTTTTTGCATCCGACTATGCCGGCATCATTGAAGGCATGCGCTTCAACAAGGTGCATGTAGCCTGGTTCGGCGCCAAGTCTGCGATCGAAGCCGTGGACCGCGCCAACGGCGAGGTGTTTGCCCAGTATGTGAATGCCGACGGCACGCAAGGCTATTACTCCCACCTGATCGTGCACAAGGACAGCCCTATCAAGACCGTGGATGACATGATCAAGCAGGGCAAGAACCTGGCCTTTGGCAACGGTGACCCCAACTCGACGTCTGGCTTCCTGGTGCCCAGTTACTACGTGTTTTCGCAAAATAAAGTCGACCCCAAGACCCTGTTCAGGGTATCGCGTTCGGCCAACCATGAAACAAACGCGCTGGCCGTTGCAGCCAAGCAGGTAGACGTCGCCACCAACAACAGTGAAGTGCTGGAGAAGGTCAAAGAGAAGCAGCCCGAAAAGTTCAACGACCTCCGCATCATCTGGACCTCGCCCTTGATTCCACTGGACCCGCTGGTGATGCGCAAAGACCTGCTGGAGGCGACCAAGGCCAAGGTGCGTGACTTCTTCTACACCTATGGCAAAGGCGGCCAGCAGGAAAAAGACAACCTGTTCAAGCTGTCCAAATTGTCGGGCTTCAAGGCCTCCACCAACAGCCAACTGATCCCCATCCGCCAACTGGAGCTGTTCAAGAACCGCAACAAGGCAGAGGCCGACGAAACCCTGGCTGCTGCCGACAAGCAGGTCAAGCTGGCTGAAATCGACAAGCAGTTGGCAGCGTTGAGCCTCGCAAAATAATGCAAGCTGTGACTTCGCCGGGCACCGTCGTACCCCTGGCGGTTGCGCCCACCCAGTTGCCCCGTACATCGTTGTTGGGGTGGCTGGCCTGGGGTGCACTGCTGGCCATGCTGGCCGCTTCGTGGAAGGGGGCCGATATGCGGCCCTTTGACCTCGTGCGTGATGCTGGCAACATGGCCACCTATGCGGCCGATTTTTTCCCACCTAAGTTCAACGACTGGCGCATGTACCTGACCGAAATGCTGGTCACGCTGGAAATTGCTTTGTGGGGCACCGCGCTGGCCGTGGTGTTTGCCGTGCCTCTGGGCCTGCTGTCGTCGTCCAACATCAGCCCCTCTTGGGTGCACCAGCCGATCCGCCGTTTGATGGATGCCGCGCGCGCCATCAACGAAATGGTGTTTGCGATGCTGTTCATCGTGGCGGTCGGGCTGGGCCCGTTCGCCGGCGTGTTGGCCTTGTTTGTGCACACCACTGGCGTGCTGGCCAAACTGTTCTCCGAAGCCGTGGAATCCATAGACGCGCAGCCGGTGGAGGGCATACGCGCGACAGGCGCCAATGCGCTGGAAGAAATTGTCTACGGCATCATTCCCCAGGTTTTGCCGCTGTGGATTTCCTACGCGCTGTACCGGTTTGAATCCAACGTGCGCTCGGCGTCGGTTGTCGGCATGGTGGGCGCCGGCGGTATTGGGGTGATTCTGTGGGACATCATTCGCAGCTTTCAGTATGCGCAGACCTGCGCCGTGATGATCATCATCGTCGTGACCGTGTCGGTCATAGACCTGATATCCGCCCGCATACGCAAGGCGGTTACCTGAGTCACTGAAGCGGTTGGGCGGCCTCGGCCCTCAGCCCGTGCAGGTAGGCCACCAATTGTTGGCCCGCTTCTGCGACGCTGTGCTGGTTGACGATGGTGCAGTCGCCACGTAGTTCTGAGAACAGCCTATTGCGCGCGATACGGCGGGCGACTTCATGGGGTGCATCGCGCCCCCTGCGCTGCAGCCGCAGAAAAAGCTCTTGCGCATCCACGGCGATCTGCACGAGGCGGACATCGGTGCGGTCTGCCACGGCAATGGCATGTTCGCGCGAGCCATTGACGACAACCACATCACCACGCTGCACATGCGGGGCATAGCGCGCGGCAATACCGTAGGAAAAACCATGGGCGTGCCATTGCCAGACCAAGGCCCCTGCAGCCTGCAACTGTGCAAACTGCTCAGGCGTGACGGCATCGTGTTCGGACCCTGCATGGACCGCACGGGTCACCATGCGCCGGGCAAAAACAATACCCGGGCTGCTTTGCAGATGTTCGGCAGCCCAGGCCATGACGCTGTCTTTGCCTGCCCCGGAAGCGCCACACACAAAAACCCACAAACCGCTCACGCTTGCAACTCCACATCGGCCATGCGCGTGAAAGCCTGACTGTGGCCTGGCTCCACAAACAGGCACAGGCGGTCCAGACGCAGCGGTTCAGTGGCGTTTAAATAGGCCACACGGTCCCGCACTTCATCCAGTACCGTTTGCGCACTTTCTGCCGTTACTGGCCCGGTTAACGAGAAGTGAAACTGGAACCGCTCCAGTACATGGGGGTAGCCGTACTGGTGCAGCAGCTCCAACGCGCGCGGGTCCATGCTTTCGGGTTTGCGGCGCGCCAGATCATCGGCATCCAAGGGTCGGCGCAGAGCATCCAGATCACGAACACAGGCAGCGGCAAGCTGCATTAATCCATCGGGTGTGTGGGTGGGCACCAGGGCCACAAAATCACCCAAGGTGGCGGCCTGCATGGGGCCTAGCGCCACAGGCCGCAGCGTGCGGGCGAGCGCGTGCAGGCGATCTTGCAGCTGCACCACGGTGCACCCGGCCGCCAAGCCAAACGGTGCCTTGAGCGTCGCGTGGAAGCCATAACGGCGCGGGCTACTCGTCAGGCGGTGCAGAACATCGGGCTTCAGAAGCGTCAATTCGGGTTGCCGCAATGTGCGGTCTTTGGCCTCATCCCGTCCTAGCCAATGGGCACCAAATTGCCACCACGGGGAGCCCGGTTCAGGTGCAAAGTAGATGGCATAACGCGCGCTCATGTCTGTTCACCGCCATCGACCAGCAGTTGGACACGGTCTCCCGAAAAAACGACCTCTCCGTATTTGATGGGTGTGCCCTGCATGTCCACATCCAGGCTCTCCACACACAGCACCGGGCGCGTGGCCATTTGTTTCAGCAAGCGGGCCGTCTCATCGCTGGGCATTTGTGTGGTCACGCGGCTCTGCGAACGCAGATAGTCCTGCACACCGAAGTGCTTCAGGATGTCGGTGGTGCGGTCCCCCAGAGCCAGCATCTCCAAGAGCCCGTTGAAGCGCTGCGCCGGGTAGTAGGCAGTAGCCAGGCCTATCGGGGCGTCATTGGCCTCGTCCAGCGTTTCAACCATCAGCACCGCCGCGCCCTTCTCCAGCTTGAGTTCCTTGGCCGCCCGGTCCGTCGCAGGCATCTGGCGCGCAGTCAACAGCTGTTTGCTCGGTAGCAAGCCTTGGCGCAGCAGGTTCTCGCTGAAACGGGTGCGCCGCGACAGTGCGTAGTCCATCAGCTCGTGCTGGATGAACATGCCACGGCCCGGTTCGATCCGCACCAGCCCCTCGGCTTGCAGCGCGGCCAAAGCCTGGCGCATGGTGTGGCGGTTGACGTGGAATCGCGTCGCCAGCTCCACCTCACCGGGCAAACGGCCCGCATCGGCATAGGTGCGGTTGCGGATCTCGCTCGTCAGTGTGTCGGCTATCTGTTTCCAAACGGTCACCCCGCTGCGCCGCCCAGGAACACTGGCGCTGAGTTGTTCAAAAGACATGCTGATCTCCCATAGGTGCAAGGCGCCGAATGTAGAGATGGATTTAGACATCTAGATGACAAAGCAACAGTACACGCGCATTTCTTTGCGATGGCGCAACTGTCACAAATCGTACATGTTGGCGCGGTGAACTCATGGCCATACACCGTCTTCCATGCACACCGAGGAACCCGAAATCGTATGACGATCAGCACCCTACCCCACCCGCATATGGAGCGCCCGGCCTGGCTGGCAGTGCTGGCACGCGCAAGCTTGCAGCAACTAGAAGCCAAGTTGCCCCCTCTCGATACCCTGCCCTCAGTAACCCAGGTGCGCGCACCCGAAGTTGGCATGGTCATGCTGCGCGGCCGCGTCGGGGGCACAGGCAACCCTTTCAACCTGGGCGAGGCCAGCGTCGTGCGCTGCGCGGTGCGCGTGGGCGATGGCCCCCTGGGCGTGGCCTACGCGTTGGGGCGCGACAAGCGCCGAGCCGAAGTGGCTGCTTTGTGCGACGCACTGCTGCAGGATCCTTTGCACCATGACCGCCTGCAACAAACATTGCTTCCGCCATTGGCCCAAGCACAAGCGCAGTCCAAAGCCGATGCACAGGATCAAGCGACACAGTCCAAGGTTGAGTTCTTTACGTTGGTGCGGGGTGAGGCATGAGCACACACCACAGCACGGCCGCCACCATGCCCGCCGGTCTGCAGGATGCCGTGCACGAATCGCAGCAAGCCTTTCGCCAAGTGCTGGACGCCTTGGCCCGCCCCGGCCAGACACGCCACATCGGCGCAGCCCTGCCAGGCGTAGCCCTGGGCGGTGCGATGGCGCGCCTGCTGCTCAGCTTGACCGATGATGAAACAGCCGTGTATTGGCACGGCGCTGACCCGGCTGATGCCGTCCATGGTGCCGATGGCGCCTTGCAAAGTTGGCTGCAGTTCCACACCGGCGCCCGCGCTACGTTGCAGCCCGCCGATGCCAGTTTTGCGGTGGTGACTGTGCCACTGCAAGCGCCAGCCCTGGTCGAATTTGCGAGTGGCTCTGCCGCATCCCCCGAGTTCTCAGGCACGGTGCTTATCGAGCTGCCCAGCTTGGTGGACGGCCCTGCGCTGGAGTGGCGCGGCCCTGGCATTCGGGACCTGCAACGTGTCAGTCTGGCGGGCTTGCACGACACCTTCTGGGCGCAATGGCAAGCCAACCACGCAGCGTTTCCCCAGGGCGTTGACATCATTTTTACCTGTGGCGAGTACGCGCTGGGTTTGCCCCGCACAACACGCGTGCGCCGATTGGAAGGAGTTTGATATGTATGTAGCAGTCAAAGGCGGCGCCGCAGCCATAGAAAGCTCGTGGCGCCTGCTGGATGCCCAGCGCCGGGGCGATACCGAAATCGCCGAACTGTCGGTGACGCAGATCCAAGCGCAACTCACGCTGGCCGTAGACCGCGTCATGGGCGAAGGCTCGTTGTACGACCCCGAGTTGGCCGCGCTGGCCATCAAACAGGCCTCAGGCGATTTGATAGAAGCCATCTTCTTGTTGCGCGCCTACCGCACCACACTGCCCCGTCTCGGATACGCCTTGCCTCTGGACACCGCGCGTATCGCGCTGTCGCGCCGCATCTCGGCCACGTTCAAGGAAGTGCCGGGTGGCCAATTGCTGGGCGCGACCTACGACTACACCCAGCGCTTGCTGGACTTTGCGTTGCTGGCCGAGGGAACGGGCGATGCGCCGCAAAGCACAGAAGGAGCAGCGCCATCCACCCGGGACGGCAATGCCGTGCACCCCGCAACTGTGCCACGCATCAACGATTTGCTGGCCCGCGAAGGCCTGCTGGAAACCCCACAGCCCGACGACGCCGCAGCCCCGGGCGACCTGACGCGCGAACCGCTGATGTTCCCGGCCGACCGCGCGCTGCGCCTGCAGGCGCTGGCCCGTGGAGATGAAGGCTGGTTACTGGCCATGGGCTACTCCACCCAGCGCGGTTACGCCAACTCGCACCCTTTTGCCGGGGAGATTCGGCGTGGCGCGGTGCAGGTGGAAATGCAACCCGATGAATTGGGTTTTGCAATTGATATTGGTGACATCGACATCACCGAATGCCAGATGGTTAACCAGTTCAGCGGCAGCCGCGACATACCGCCGCAGTTCACACAGGGCTACGGCCTGGCCTTTGGCGGTGCCGAGCGCAAAGCCATGGCCATGGCCCTGGTGGACCGCAGCCTGCGCGCCGACGAACTGGGCGAGGCGCGTACCGCCCCTGCGCAAGACGAGGAGTTTGTGCTGTCACACGCCGACAACGTCGAGGCATCGGGCTTTGTGCAGCACCTGAAGCTGCCGCACTACGTTGACTTCCAGGCCGAACTGGAATTGGTACGCAAGCTGCGCGCCAACCATGCACTGGCCGCACACCCTACCCCGGAGGCCGCATGATGGACACCCATTACAACTTTGCCTTTCTGGACGAACGCACTAAAAAGCGCATACGCCGTGCCCTGCTCAAAGCGGTGGCGGTACCGGGCTACCAGGTGCCTTTTGGCTCGCGCGAGATGCCCTTTGCCTACGGCTGGGGTACGGGCGGTGTGCAGGTCACCGCCAGTGTGATTGGCAAGAGCGATGTGCTCAAGGTCATAGACCAGGGTGCGGACGACACGACCAATGCGGTCAACATCCGCCGCTTCTTTGCCCGCACCACTGGTGTTGCCACGACTGAGAAGACACGCGAAGCCACGCTGATCCAGACACGCCACCGCATACCCGAGACGCCGCTCACCGAGCAGCAGGTACTGGTCTACCAGGTGCCCATGCCCGAGCCCATGTCCAGGCTGGAACCCAGCCGCCGCGAAACCATCAAGATGCACGCCCTGCAGGAATACGGCCTGATGCATGTGCGCCTGTACGAAGACATAGCGCAACTGGGCGCTGTTGCCCGGGCCTATGACTACCCGGTGATGGTGAACGACCGCTACCTGATGTCGCCCTCCCCCATCCCCAAGTTTGACAACCCCAAGATGCACATGAACCCGGCCCTGCAGCTCTTCGGTGCGGGGCGAGAAAAGCGCCTGTATGCCATCCCACCGTACACCGCGGTGCGCAGTCTGGACTTCGAAGACCACCCATTCGAAGTCCAACGCTGGGAGCACAACTGTGCGCTGTGCGGTGCAAGCGAGAGTTATCTGGATGAAATGATTGTGGACGACCAGGGCAGCCGCTTGTTTGTGTGCTCCGACAGCGACTATTGCGGGGAGCGACGCGACGCCGGCCATGTCGGCGGCCAGCAGGCCGTGACGCTGCGTGACACGCTGAACGCCGTCCCAGCACCATCGGCATCGCACACTGCACCGGTTGCGTTGACACAGGAGGCTGCATGAAGGCCCCGGTTCTGCTGTCGGTCCGCGGTGCGGGCAAGGCCTTTGTGCACCAGGGCCAGCCGCGGTGGGCGTGCCGGGGCGTGAGTTTTGATTTGTACCCCGGCGAGGTGTTGGCCGTGGTTGGCGAGTCGGGATCCGGTAAGAGTACCCTCTTGCGCCTGCTGGCCGCACGCCACGCATGCGACGAAGGCTCCGTGCACTACGACGTGCGAGCCGAGTTGGCCAACCAGGCTTCCACATTGATGGATCTAGCCACGCTGTCCGAAGCGCGCCTGCGCTGGCTGGCCCGCACCGATTGGGGCTTTGTCGAGCAGCACGCCCGCGACGGCTTGCGCATGAACGTCTCCGGTGGCGCCAATGTCGGGGAACGCCTGATGGCCCAGGGCTCCCGCCACTACGGGCAATTGCGCAACCAGGCAACCGCCTGGATGCAGCGTGTAGAGCTGGACACCGGCCGCGTGGATGACCTGCCCGCCACCTATTCGGGTGGCATGCAGCAGCGCCTGCAGATCGCCCGCAATCTGGTGACACACCCGCGCCTGGTCTTCATGGACGAGCCCACGACCGGCCTGGATGTGTCGGTGCAGGCCAAGCTGCTGGACTTGCTGCGCGAGCTGGTGGACGAGTTACAGCTCGCGGCCGTCGTCGTCACGCACGACCTGGCGGTGGCGCGGCTGCTGGCCCAACGCATGCTGGTCATGAAAGACGGCGTGGTGGTGGAGCAAGGCCTGACCGACCGCGTACTGGACGACCCCCAACACCCGTACACGCAACTGTTGGTGTCGTCCGTGTTGACGCCCTGACCCACCCTGCAACAGCATAGAGCCAAGCATCCCAAAGAACACCTATGAACGCCATCCTAGAGACCCACGCGTTGTCCAAAACCTTTACGCTGCACGGACGCGGTGGCTTGCAGCTGCCGGTGTTTGCGGGCATAGACCTGCGTGTCATGCCTGGCGAATGCCTGGCGCTAACGGGACATTCCGGAAGCGGCAAAAGCTCGCTGCTGCGTTGCCTGTATGGCAACTACGGCGCCAGCAGTGGCGAGGTGCGCATCCACCACCATGGCGAGTGGCTCAGCATGACGACGGCCCTGCCCAGAGATGTGTTTGACGTGCGCTGTCGGACCATGGGTTATGTGTCGCAATTCCTGCGCGTCATTCCACGCGTGTCCACGCTGGACATCGTGGCCGACCCGTTGCGCCGCTTGGGTGTCAGCGCCGAAGACGCCCGCGCGCAAGCGGCGCAATGGCTGCAACGCCTGAACCTGCAAGAGCCCTTGTGGCATCTGCCGCCGGCCACGTTTTCAGGCGGTGAGCAGCAGCGCGTCAACATCGCCCACGGAATGATCACCAACCCACCGCTGTTGCTGCTGGACGAGCCCACGGCATCGCTGGATGCCGACAACCGCAGGGTAGTGGTCGAACTGATCCACGCGGCACGCGCCCAGGGCAGCGCCATCGTCGGCATTTTTCACGACGACGAAGTGCGTGAGGCCGTGGCCACACGAACTTTCGATGTCGAGCAGCACCGAAACCTCCATTGAATCCACAGGACTTTTATCTATGACACAACAAATCATCCGCAACGCCCGCGTTGTGACCGCTGACGAAGAATTCACCGGCTGCGTGCACATCGAAGACGGCAGCATACGCGCCGTCGACCGTGGGGACACATCGGTGCCAGGCGCCCAGGACTGGGAAGGCGACTGGCTGATACCCGGCCTGGTCGAGCTGCACACCGACAATCTGGAAAAACATCTGTCGCCCCGCCCCGGTGTGCTGTGGAACGCCCACTCCGCAATGACCGTCCACGACGCACAATGCGCCGCTGCAGGCATCACCACGGTGTTGGACTCAGTGGTAGTGGGTGACCTGGACGAGGGTGGCCCCCGCACGCAAACCCAGCACACATCCATCGCCGCCCTGCACCAATGCCGTGACGAGGGTCTTATGCGGGTGGACCACTGGCTGCATCTGCGCTGCGAAGTTTCGGCCCCAGACATTCTGGAGTCATTCAACCAGTACATCGACGACCCGCTCTTACGCCTGGTCAGTGTCATGGACCACACGCCGGGCCAGCGCCAGTGGCGCGACCTCAAAAGCTACCGCCGCTATACCGAGCGCAATGGCCGCTACAACGACTCTGAGTTCGACGCCATGATCACCCAACGCAAGGTGGACCAGCAGGCCTATGCCCTGCCACACCGGCAACTGATCGTGAAGGCCAGCAAAGAGCGTGCTGTGCCACTGGCCAGCCACGATGACACGCTGCTGAGTGACGTGGAACTGGCGGTCACCGAAGGTGTGGGCATGTCGGAGTTTCCCACCACGGTTGCCTCCGCACAGGCCGCACGCCAGGCCAGCATGGCCATCATCATGGGCGGGCCCAATATGGTCAAAGGCGGTTCCCACTCCGGCAATGTCTCTGCGGCTGAGTTGGCGCAACTCGATCTGCTGGATATTTTTTCGTCGGACTATGTGCCCAGCAGCCTGTTGATGTCCACCTTCATGCTGGGGCAGCTCGAATGCTGGTCACTGCCCAAGGCCGTGCGCACGGTGACGCGCAATCCGGCCCGTGCCATTGGCATGCTGGACCGGGGAGAAATAGCAGCGGGCTTTCGCGCCGACATACTGCGCGTGCGCATGAACCGGGCGGGCATGCCCATGGTGCTGGAGACCTGGCTGGCCGGAAAGCGTGCGTACTGAATGAAAACACCGACTGAAGCTTCGGACGCTGACCACATCCCCATAGCTGCATTCAACGTGCCCGGACCAGTGGCCCTGGGCCTGACGCCCAGCATTGACGACAGTGCCAGCATCCGCAACTGCAAGTTCGGCCGCTACACACAGGTCGGCGCGCGCTGCCGCATGGACGACGTGGTGTTGGATGACTACTCGTACCTGCAGCAGGACTGCGATCTGGGATCAGTGGACGTCGGCAAGTTCGCCAACATCGCCGCCATGGTGCGTATCAATCCAGGTTTCCACCCCATGGACTACGCCACGCTGCACCATTTCACCTACCGCCCCACAATGTACGGCATGGCAGTAGAAGACGATGCCGACCTCTTTGCCTGGCGGCGGCGCCAGCGTGTGAGCATTGGGCACGACACGTGGATAGGTCACGGGGTCGTCATCATGCCAGGGGTGCGCATTGGAAATGGTGCGGTGGTGGGCAGCAACGCCGTGGTCACCAAGGATGTGCCGCCTTATACGATTGTGGGTGGCGTCGCGGCCAAGCCCATCCGCCAACGCTTTCCCCGCGACATTGCACAGGCCTTGGAGGCTACCGGCTGGTGGGACTGGGACCACGACACGCTGACCGAGCGTCTGCCCCACTTTCGCGATTTGCGCGGATTTCTCGCAAAGTACGCGCCGTAGCAAAACCCGGGCGCTACGGGCGCTGGGCGCTAGCGCTACTCCCTTGGGGCTTGCAGCGCGCGCCGTTCCTTGGCTTCGATCAAACGCTGAATAATGGTGCACACAGCCTTGGCTTGAGCCTCGTTGATATCCACGTTTTCGATCACCGAGCGCTTGAATTTGATACCGCCCACAAAGCCACTTACCTCGACAAAACCCAGCGTCAACGTGCGGTTCAAGAAGTAATAAATCAGCGCAATGACAAAGCCTGCCGCACCGGCGCCGAGCAAGATGGATGCACCACCACTGCGGGAGCCGTCTTGCATCGCGGCAGATGCAAACGAAGAGCCGAAGAAAAGAAAGAAGAATACGATGCCGACTGCAGCCTTCCATGGCTTGTGATAACCGTAGTACGTGGAGCAGATGCTCTGTAACGGGATAAGACGCGACTGGGTACCCGCCAGCGACGAACTGGAAAACTCCACGCGGTCCATGCCCACCCGAATTGTGGTGACGGGGTCCACGCCCAGCAGCGACAAGATCCACGCGATGAGGCCACTCTCACGGCCAGTGATGCTCACGTAGTTGTTCTTTTCGTCAATCGGCTTGCTTTCGGCCTTCCAGGCCTTGATAACCAGTGCGCTCATGGGTGATGGTGTTCCGTAGTGGTAGTGTGTGCAGTGTCTGCGAGGCTAGAGGATAACCCCTCGCGCAGGCGTCTACGGTAGCCAGATGGCGTATCACCGGTAAAAGCGCGGAACGCGGTGTTGAATGCACCCAGGCTCTCGTAACCACAGGCAAAAGCGACCTGGGCAATGGCTGCGTTCGATGCCGTCAGACCTTGCATGGCGGCGATCAGGCGTGCACGGCGCAGATAGTCCCTCCACGGCATCCCCATCTCGTCGGCAAAGCGACGCGTCAGCGTGCGCTCGGACACGCAGGCTGCACCGGCCACCTGGCCCAACGCCAACGGTGCACCCAGGTGCTGCAGCGTGAACTGCGTGGCGCGCTGCAATTCCTTGGACATAGCACGCGGCAGCCAGAACTGGTCAGGCTGTTCGCTGAGCGCAAGGCACACATCTGCCAGCGCCCCAAACATTCGGGCCGCGGCAGGGTGGGCGGCCGCAGCTTCGGTGTCCCAGCACATGCAGTGGCTCAGCATGTGGCGCGCCAGCTCCGACACCGAGAAGACCCGGCAATCAAAGTCCAACACCGGCCCGTGCGATGGCACAAACAGTACCGACGCGGACGTTACCGGGCCCTGTGTCCAGATGCGCACCGGTATGCCCTGGCGTATCAGCGCCGCGCGGTGTGTCGGCAGCAGCCAGCTGCGACCGGCCAGCTCCAGGTGGAAGCATCCGCTGGACGCATACAGCAGATAGTGGTGCGGAAAAGACTTTTCCCCGGCGTCAAACGCTTGCGGAAAATGTCGGCTGAAGGCCCATGCGATGGCGGCGTAGTCTGATGGCATCAGGCAAATTCTGGCACCCGGCCTGGCACGATCTTGACGACCCGTCCACGCGGCGTGTCGGCAAGGTCACAGATGCGGATGTCGCCCGCCTGCCAGTGCAGGCGCGACGTACTGTTTTTGGGGCCATTGACCCAATCAATGCAATAGCTGCCGTCGTCCAGTAGCGTCCAGTGCCCGCTGTCGCGGACGCCAGACGGGTGCAGTACCTGCACCGTTCCTTCGGCTCCATAGAACAGCACGGCGTTCTGGTCTTTGCCCGTATCCAGATACAAGGAGTTTCCGGTGAGCATCACCTGTGCCTGCGGCTTGTCCAGCGGGTGGTGTGTGTCGGTTGGTGTCATGTTCGAGCGCTTTCGTTGAAGTGTTGGATGGCCTGGCAGTGTAAAAATCGCACCCTCATCCGGCTACCTTGCAACTGCCAAAAAAACCTGCCTATCCGCCAAACTGCAAAACCTACTGCTGCACCACACCCGCGTAGATGAACGCCCCATAAGCCCCCACCAGCACCACACCCAGCAAGCGCGGCAGGCGCCCCATCAGCAAGATGAACAAAAAGTGCAGCGCCGCCGCACCGGCGATGGTGTAGATGCCGATCTGGAAGAAGCCCGGGATCTTGATCGTGTCAAACAGCGCGAACAGGCCGATGCACATGGGTATGCAGATGTGGCCGTCGCCCACCTGGGAGCTGACCACAATATCCTGCCGACCTGCAAAGCCGTAGTACAGCGCGATGAAGGCATTGGGCAGCACCATCAGCGCGCCGCTGAGCCAGCCCAAATCTTTTGCGCCGATGTAGGGGCTCTTAACGTGCGACACCCAGTCCACCAGATAGTCCACGCTTTTGTAGACGCCGTACGCACTGATGCCGATCAGCACCAGGTCGAACAAGATGGACCACTGGAAACTGCGGCTCTTGCGCACGTTGGTCTTCAGGATCTCGAACACGTGCAACGCCTGCCAGAACAAAAACAGCGCCACCAGCACCACGCCATCATAAAAATCCAGCACACCGTCTTTCGCCAAAGCCCACAGCGTGCCGGTGAACATGAACAGCGCCACCAGCGTGAAAAGCAGGTCCAGCCGGTTCAGACGCTGCACCTGGTCGGGCACCTTGACTTTAGCCACGCCACCCTTGCCGCTACTGCCGGACGCAACGGCGCCAAAGCACAGCGTGGACAGGCCCAGAATCAGCGTCAGGTTGGTGACGTTGTTGACAATGCAGTTTTCCATCACGGTGCCGCCTTTGCCACCTTCGCGGCTCATCACAAAGGCGAACACCAGGTTCGCAAAGCCGGAGCAGTACGGCATGATCAGCGTGCCCAGCACGGTGCCCTCAAAACCCTTGCCCTCAATGGCCTGCAGGCGCCAGATCATCAGCGCCGAAGCGGCCATAAACAGGACCAGCTGGGCCAGTGGGTGCGCCAAGTAAACCGACAGATGCTGGAGTTGGCTGAACAGGGACGAGACGAAGGGAGGAAGCTGCATGGCGTGGCTGCCAAGCATAAGCCTTTTACACCCGAAAGATGCCTCGCAGCACGGCAGTTCTGTGGCGAGTTTGCGACTGAATCTGGATACACTGAACGCTTCTAGAAAGCTCCCACTCCATGACCATTTCGACCAGCCTGCCCGCTGACACCGCCGCCGAGCGCATCGTGCGCCATTTCCAGGCCCAGGGCTTCCCTGGCATCACCGAAGCGGTGCTGGTTCGCATACGGCTCAAGAAGGGGGACAGGCTGGAGGTGGACGCCGCGTTTGACCGGGCGCTGGCACGTGATGCCGTTCCGCCGGTGAACGAGTTTTTCCAGATCCAGCTGTACGGCCATTACTCCGAAATTCGGGGCCTGCTGAACATCAAGACGGCCTTTGCAGACGACTTCACCAGCGGCCTACGTGCCGAGCTACCCAGCGTTTTCTTTGATCCAGCCCCTGTCATTGCCAACGATGCGCTGGCAACCGGCACCAAGTACGACGCCATGCTAAAGCTGGGCGGCAACGCCGATGGCTACGCAGTGGCCGTGCTGCTGAATGACCCCACGTCATCGTTCTTTGAATACATGGAGTCCCACATCGGCTACGACTGGCAGACCCTCATCGGTACGCTGGGGGCCGCAGCCACTTTACTGGCTGCGGACGAAGACCTGCTTTGATCGCTTTTACTGGGTGCTGCGGGCTTTTTCGGACTGCACCCAGGTATTAACCGTATCACGCAGCACCCGCATCGGCAGTTGGCCCGATGTCAGCACCAGGCGGTGGAATTTCTTCACGTCAAAGCGCGGGCCTAAAGCGGCCTGGGCCTCCCGCCGCAGCTTGCTGATCTCCAGCTGGCCGATTTTGTAGCCCAACGCCTGGCCGGGGTTGGCTATGTAGCGCTCCACCTCCGACACGACATCACTCTCCGCCATCGACGAGTTGGCCAACATGTAGTCGATGGCCTGCTGGCGGCTCCAACCCTTGTTGTGCAACCCCGTGTCGACCACCAGCCGCATGGCGCGCAACTGCTCGTCGGACAGGCGGCCGTACCACTGGTAGGGGTCCGTGAACAAGCCCAGCTCCTTGCCAATGCTTTCGGCATACAGGGCCCAGCCCTCGACAAAGGCCACGTAGTGCGTGTTAAAGCGGCGGAACTTGGGCAGCACAGTGTCTTCCTGCGCGATAGCGATCTGGAAATGGTGTCCGGGCGATGCCTCGTGCAGCGACAGCGTCTCCATGCCGAAGATGGGTTGGGCCTTCAGGTTGAAGGTGTTGACATAAAACACGCCGGGCCGTGCGCCGTCGGGCGATGGCGACTGGTAAGAGGCGCCAGCAGCGCTCTGCGCGCGGAAGGCCTCGACCTCGCGCACCTCGTAGTCGGCCTTGGGCGCGATGTCAAACAGCTTGGGCAGCAGGCCATTGATGCGCGTCTGCAGCGTTCGGTAACCGGCCATCAGCTCTTCGGGCTTCTGGTAGTAGTAGCGCGGATCGTCCTGCAGATGCTTGAAGAATGCTTTCAGGTCACCGTCGAACTTCACCTCGCGCCGCACGGCTTCCATCTCGCCCAGGATGCGGCCCACCTCTTGCAAGCCCAGCGCGTGGATGGCGTCGGGCGACAACGTGGTGGTTGTTCTGGATTGCACATAGTGCGCATACCAGGCCTTGCCATCGGGCAACGCCGACCAGGCGGTGCTGGCGCGCGCCTTGGGCAGATAGCTGTCGCGCAGGAAGCTGTGCAGGCGCAGGTAGGCCGGTGTGACCTGGTCTGCAATCAGCTGGCGCATCTGCGCGGTGATGCGTGTGCGCTCAGTTGCTGGAACGGCATCGGGGAAGTTTTTGATCGGTCCCCAGAAAATGCTTTGCTCCGGGTCTGCCACGGCCAGCGCGGCAAGCTGGGGCAAAACCTTCTCGACGACGGGGCGCGGCTGCACGACGCCTTTGGCAATGCCCACGCGCATGTTCGCCACCATGCCATCCAGCATGGGCACAGCCAGGCTCAGGCGCTGCATCCAGTCGTCATAGTCCTTGGTCGTTCGAAACGGTTGCAACGACTGCCCCGAACCGAGCTGGGCCAGAAAGCTGGACATGCCACCGGTCTGGTTGATGGGCAGCATCCAATCTGGGAAGCGTTCGCCTTGCAATGATTCCTCCAGCTGGAGTTTCAACACGCCGTACGACAGGCGGTCTCGCGCATCCAGCGCCTGGGGTTTGAAGGACTTGAGCTGCTTGAGCTGGCGTTGAAGATAGCTCCGGTTCTCCGCGCGCCAAGCGGGTGTGGTCTCATCCACCAGTTGACCGTTGTACCGTAGGTCGCCCAGCGATGTGGCCAAGACCGGTTGGCGCTGCAGTGTCTCTTCCCAGCTGGCGTCCAGCCACTGGTTGAAACGCTCGCCCTCGGTTGGCTTGGCAGAGGCTGCCAGCGCCGCGGTGGCGATCAGCAGGGTGGCAATAATTTGACGCATGTAGATCTTCACTCTCAAAAAATGCTATTAAATCAGTAGCGGCTTACGCTCGTCCGGCGAGGGCTACCGGCCTAAAAGGCTTGTAACATTCGGCCGGGCAGCGCGCCGAAGCGGGCTGCCAGCCGAACGTGCCGGCGGCGAAACGCCAGACTATAAATGGGCTTGAGGCCATGGGCCATAAAAGCGAGGCGCGACGCGAACGTGCTGCCGTCTTGCACGTGCCTAGCGGCTGTGCGACGTCAAATGCGCCAGCGGTCCCGCCGCACTGACGCCTGGTCCTTTGCGCCGCGCACTGGGCGCGGGCAGCCCGCCAGGGGCGACCTCGTCCAGGCCCACCGTGGCGTCGCTGCCCAT
Organism: Rhodoferax sp. ZS1R8; assembly: GCF_056521325.1. NCBI lineage: Bacteria > Pseudomonadati > Pseudomonadota > Betaproteobacteria > Burkholderiales > Comamonadaceae > Rhodoferax > Rhodoferax sp. ZS1R8. The sequence continues at coordinate 404,048 of NZ_JBWMBA010000005.1, forward strand.
CGCAGGCACGCGGGTGCCGCGGTGCAGCGTGACGCCCACCACGAGGATGTCCACCATCAACAGGTGCAGGATACGGCTGATCATTGGCACCTGTGTAGCGATGTCTTCCACGTGGTCGACTATCAGAGCCAGATCGGCCTTGCGCGCCAGTGGCGATTGGCTCTCGGTGATGGCAATCACTTTTGCCCCGCGCTGCGCCGCTGTTTCGGCTACGGCCAGCAGCTCGGGGATGCGTCCGCTGCTGCTGATGATCAGCACCACGTCGTCGCTGCGCAACAGGCTGGCCGACAGCGTCTGCAGCCGCGGGTCGGTATACGCAACGGCGGACACGCCGACCCGCATGAACTTGAACTGCGCGTCGCTGGCCACAGCCCCGTAGTGGCCCACTGCATAAATTTCCAGGCGGCTGGAGCCGGCGATCATGCGCATGGCGCGGTCCATGCTGTCGCGGTTCAGGTGATCGCGCGCTTGCAGAATGGCCGATGCGGTATTGCCCAGCACCTTGGCCCCGAGTTCCAGCATCGAATCACTGCCGGTAACCTGGGTGTGCGTGATGGGAATCGTGCCGGTCAGGCCCGAGGCCAGGCGCAGCTTGAAATCCGACAACCCTTCGCAGCCCAGCGAACGGCAAAAGCGGATAACCGTGGGCTGGCTGACATCCGCCGAGCGGGCGATGGTTGCAATCGGGTCGTTCAATACCGAGCGCGGCTGGGCCAGCACATGCTGGGCCACACGCTGCTCGGCCGGCGACAGGCTGGTCAGCGCGCGGCGGATCTGGCCCAGGATGGCCGAGCCGTTGGCGCCATCCAGCTCGCGCAATTGCGAGGCCAGAATGACCGAAGCACCGACCAGCGTTGCATCAGTCGCGGTGATGACGAAGGTGGGGATGCCCTTCATGTAGTCGGTGAAGCGGCCCTTGTCTTCAAAGCGCTGGCGGAACGGCGACGCGTCGAAATACAGACCCAGGCGCGGCACGATGCCACCACCAATATAGATACCACCGAAAGCCCCCTGGCTGACGGCAAGATTCGCGGCCGCCGTGCCCAGGATCGCGCAGAACACGTCAATCGTTTCCTTGCAAATGGCATCAAGGCCTTCCAGCGCCAGGCGGGTGATCTCAGGCGCGTCCAGCGTGCGCTCGGGCATGCCGGCGCGGTGGGTCAGGGCCCGGAAGATCAGCTCGATGCCTGTGCCCGACAGCAGGCGTTCGAACGACACGTGGTCATACGTGCGCCACGCGTATTGCAGGATGGCGATCTCGCGCTCGTCGTGCGGCGAAAAGCTGGTGTGGCCACCCTCGGTGCCTAGTGCGATCCAGCCATCGTCTGCCGGGATAAGACCCGACACACCCAGGCCGGTGCCAGCACCGATCAGGCCCACCATGCTGCGCGGCACGGCGGCGCCACCGCCGAACTGGCGGCGCTGTTGCGGTGTCAGGCTGGGCACGGCCATGGCCAGCGCCGTAAAGTCGTTGACGACCACCAAGTTGTCGAGGTGCAAGCGCTCGCGCATCTGCTCGATCGAGAACTGCCAGTGGTAGTTGGTCATGCGGACCTGGTCGCCGGCTACCGGGTTGGCGATGGCCACGGCCGCATGCTTGATGTCCCCTGCCGCTACGCCCCGCAGCCGCGACAGGTAGGCAGTTACGGCGGCGTGGAAGTCGGTAAAGTCCTGGCAGCGCAGGGACTCACTCTGCTCGAACACATGGGGAGCTACCTCCAGCGCGAACCGGGCGAACGTGCCGCCAATATCGGCGATCAGGCGCGGGTGGTCAAAACGCGGTTCGGACATATGTCGGCTTCCCTTTGTCATTAATTCATCTGCCAAGGGTGAAAGCTTAACGGATGCCAGTCAGCGACACACTAGTCGCCGCCGGGCCGCCCCAAGGCGACTGAGCCCCCTCGGGGGGGCAGCGACCCGTGAAACGGTGGAGCGTGGGGGCTCCATCCCTCAGGGTAGCGTGTCGAGCGCGCAGCTGGCCCCAACCAATGCCGGTGTGGACGCCGTGATAACCCAGACCGGCAGCGTGGACAACAAGTGCCGATAACGGCCCTTGTTCTCAAAGCTGTTGCGAAACACGGCGGCATCAAACGCGGAGCCCAGGCGTGGCACGATGCCGCCGCCAATATACACACCACCCAGCGAACCCAGCGTCAGCGCCAGGTTGCCGGCAACATTGCCCAGAAAGCGTGTGAAGTAGTGCACAGCCTGCACGCACTGCGCATCGGTGCCGGCAACGGCCCCATCGGTCACGTCGGCGGGCTCCAAGTCCCGGGCAGGACGGCCTTCCATCGCACAAACCGCCTGGTAGATATTGACCAGGCCGGAGCCCGAAAGCACGCGCTCGGCGCTGACATGCTCGAACTGTTTGCGCAGCAAGCCCAGCAGTGTGGATTCGACATCGTCATTGGCCGACAGCGTGACGTGACCACCCTCGCCCGCCAACGCGCTGTAACGGCCATTGGCATCGGGCACCAGGCCCGACACACCCAGGCCGGTACCGGGGCCCAGCAGCCCAATCGTGGAGCCGGCTACCGCGGTGCCTCTGCCCAGCGCGCGCAAGTCGGTGGGCTTGAGCGCCGGCAAGCTCATCGCCAACGCTGTGAAATCATTGACTACCAGGCAGCGTTCAAGCCCCATGGCTTTCTGGAAGGCTGCAATGGAAAAACGCCAGCTGCTATTGGTCAGGCGCACATCGTCGCCCGTGATGACGGTGGCGATGCCGATACCGGCCCAGCGCGGGTTCTTGTGGCCGTGGGCCAGCAGGTAGTTGGCGGCGGATTCCTGGATGGAGCCACTGTCTTCGCAGGGTTGCACGGAAATGTCCTGCAGGTCGGCGCCGGCACTCTCCTGCCATGCCCAGCGGGCATTGGTGCCACCAATATCGCCTAACAACCTCGGGTAAGCCTGATTCATTCGCAGTACTCCTGGTGTCGCCAAGCGGACACCCTATATGTAGTCAAACAACATTCAGTTTATACCAGACTGCAAACGGCGATTCTTAGGGAAAACGTTGATTTTCAATGGGTGTACCGCGATATTTCACGCTTAAACCATCACGAAATTTATCAAAACAACAAATACAAAGACAGATTTCGCAACCGACTACACAAAAACTACGCGTTTGGACTACCAAATCCGGCGTTCTCAACCCACGGGCAGGAATTATTGTGTAATTTGGCTACATTTTTCACTATCTTAGTGTGGTATCTGATGGCTTTTGCTGAATTACTGTGCAATTTTTTGTTGTGATTTTGCAAAAATCATGCTTTTTGGCCACCAGAAGTCCTGGCAAACCGAAAAACTGGTACTAACCCCTATGTTTGCGAATATCTAGTTTTGGTACAAACTAGTCTGTGAGTTGGGAAAACGCCCTCCCATTTACGTGTTTTTTGAGCACCCGCCCAAAAAACGATCCGCCAGCCCCGAGCACCAGGAGAAAGACCAAAAATGAGTACATCCGTTCAGCAGCGCCCCTCGCGATCCCTGTCGCGCAGCGCGCTCTTCAAACTCGCCCCCGTAGCAGCCGGCTGTGCCGTGCTGATCGTGACGTCATCCACTGCCTTCGCGCAAGCCGCAGCGCCCGCATCCGATCTGAACACGGTCACCGTGGTCGGTATCCGCAAAGGTATTGAAGACGCGATCTCCGTCAAGAAGAACTCCACGTCCATCGTGGAAGCCATCTCGGCTGAAGACATTGGCAAGCTGCCCGATGTCAGCATCGCCGAGTCCATCGCGCGCATGCCCGGTCTGGCCGCACAACGCGTGGCCGGCCGTGCACAAGCCATCAGCGTGCGCGGTCTGTCCCCTGACTTTGCGACCACGCTGCTCAACGGCCGTGAAATGGTCAGCACCGGCGACAACCGCAGTGCCGAATTCGACCAGTACCCTTCTGAACTACTTAGCGGCGTCACCATCTATAAGACGCCCGACGCAGGCCTGGTCGGCCAAGGCCTGTCCGGCACGCTGGACATGCAAACCGTGCGCCCACTGAACTTCAAGGAACGTACGGTCTCTATCAACCTGCGTGGCGAAAATCGCTCCATCGGCTCCATCGCCGACACCAAGGCCTCCGGCAACCGCTTCAGCGTCAGCTACATCGACCAGTTCGCAGATCGCACCGTGGGCATTGCGCTGGGCTTTGCCCACCTGGACTCCCCCATCCTGGAAAACCAGACCGGTCTGTACGAGCCCTGGAAAAAAGACACACGCCCTGGCGTACCTGCCGGCACCTTCATCCACGACGGCATCAAGTCTTTGGCCAAGAGCGGCAACATGAAGCGCGACGGCTTCATGGGCGTGCTCGAAGTGCGCCCATCCAAGAACTGGACCAGTGTGCTGGACGTGTACGCGTCCACCTTCAAGCAGACGGACACCAACAACCAGTACGAGGTCAACCTCAGCGGATACAACGGCACCAACCCCAACATCCCATTCACCTATGCATCACCCATCATCAGCAACGGCGTGTTGGGCGGTGCCAATGCGGTCAACGTCTACCCGCTGGTGCGTGGCCAGTACAACAGCCGCGAGGACAGCATTAACGCTCTAGGCTGGAACAACAAGTTCAAGTTTGATGGCTGGTCGCTGCTGGCGGATGTAAATTACTCCAAGGCCAAACGCAACGAACTCTATCTGGAGAACAACACCCAGCTGGCCTCCACTCCCAACGGCTCGTCGTTGGACACGCTGTACGTGAACTGGGGCAATGGCGGCTTCCCAACCATCACGGGGGCCAAAGACTACAGTGACCCCACCAAACTGTTCACCGGTAACTCGATCTATGGTCAAGGCTACGGCCGCAAGCCGCAGGTCGAGGACGAACTGCAAGGCTACAAAGTTGTGGGCACCATCCCCTTGTCAGGCGGTTTTATCAGCGGCATTGATGTAGGTCTGAACCTGTCAGACCGCAACAAAAAGAAGCGCCAGCCTGAAGGCCCCCTGGAGGCCAATGGCACACCCACCATTGCAAGTGATCTGCTGTATTCGCCAGTCAACCTGGGCTTCTCGGGCAGCGGCACCATACCGTCGTGGAATGTGCCCGGCGTCATCGCACGGTACTTCCAACCTTTTAATCCCTCCGAGATCAACCCCGGTGCCATCAGCCGCGCCTGGGACGTGAAGGAGAAAGTCACCACCTCGTTTGTCAAGGCCGACATCGATACCGAGTGGGGCTCAGTGGGTGTGCGCGGCAATGTGGGTGTGCAGGTCATCAACACCGACCAGTCGTCCAGCTCGGCGTATGTGGACAACGCATCGGGTGGTGCGGTCAGGCCTGTCAGCAATGGCAAGACCTACACCGACGTGCTGCCCAGCATGAACCTGGCATTCGGCTTGGCTGATGGCCAGACCGTGCGTGTGGCTGCTGCCCAGCAGATTGCCCGTGCCCGTATCGACCAGTTGCGCTCCTCGTTTGAGTTCAACGTGGACACGACAACACGCCGCCCATCGGCAAGCGGCGGCAATGCCCAGCTGGACCCATGGCGCGCCAATGCGTTCGACATTTCTTACGAGAAGTACTTTGGCACCAAGGCCTACTTTGCGGCTGCGGCCTACTACAAGGAGCTGAAGACCTACATCTACGAAGAAAGCCGTACGATGGACTTCTCGCGCTTCATAGGCCCCGGCAGCATCGCCATCACCAACCAGGGCCAGTACACCGCACCGTACAACGGCAATGGTGGAACTATGCGCGGTGTTGAGTTGTCGGCATCGCTGCCACTGAGCATGCTGACACCGGCGTTGGACGGCTTTGGTCTGTCGGCCAGCATGTCGTACAACGACAGCGCCATCCGCGTCCCCACCAATGGCTTCAACAGCTCCACAGTGGGTACCGACACACCGCTGCCAGGCTTGTCCAAGAACGTGTCCAACCTTACCGTGTACTACGAAAAGGGCGGCTGGTCTACCCGTGTCAGCCAGCGCAACCGTTCGGAATTCATCGGTGAAATCGGCAACTTCGCAGGAGACCGCAGCCTGCGCTGGGTCAACGGTGAAAAGGTCGTCGACTTCCAGGTCGGCTACACCTTCAACGAAGGCAGCATGAAGGGCCTGGGTCTGGTGTTGCAGGTCAACAACCTGACCGATTCGCCATACAGCACCTACGCCGACGCACCAGACCATCCGCTGGAGTACATGAAGTTCGGTACGACCTACTTGTTTGGTTTGAATTACAAGTTCTAGGTTCTTTTGTAGTAGTTGGGTTCCTCAATAGGTTTAACCCCCATCGCTCACGCGGTGGGGGTTTTTTTTAGCCATCAGTGTTTGGCTTGCCAGTCGGAAACCGTTTTGAGCAGGGCGTTTGCCACCGCGGCAGAAGGTACTGCGTTGTTGACGGCGACGGCGGTGTAGGCTTGGAGGGTTGGGTCGTACAGCAGCTGTGCGTTGGCCGTTGGTATGCTTCCAGCGTGGCCCAACCAAGTGCGCTGGCGCCCCAGGTCATCGGTCCATTCCCAAAGCATCACTCCTTTGCCAAACCAGCGCCTTCCCTGGCTTGGCTCAGTGGGCGGTGCGTCCAATACATATAGCAGCGCCCATTGCGCACGCGCCGTGGCCGGTGCCAGCAAGCGGCCCGTCAACACCGCCTGCCAAAAAACCACCATGTCCTCAGCCCCTGCAACTACATTGCCCGCGCCAAGCCGCGTCCAGGCACCTGGGTCAGCTTTGGGCGTACGCCCCTCGTGGGCTGTAGCCAGCGCAACCGGCACATCTTCACCCGGGCGCAGCGCGCGCAAATGCTGCAAACCCAACGGCTGGGCAATGCGTTGCTGCACGGACTGGTAGAAGGGTTTGCGCTCCGTGGTCTCCACAACCAGCCCCAATAGCATGTAGGCTGCATTGGAGTAACTTGCATTCGTGCCAGGGCAAAACAGCAACGGCATTCTCGCCAACATATCCACCTGCTGGCTCGGCGACTCAGACCCAAGCCCGGTCAGACTGTTGGCGTTAGTCTGCAGTCCACTGCTATGGTTGAGTAGTTGGTCAAGGGTTATGCGTTCTGCCATCGGTATCTGCGGATACCACCGCGACAGCGTGTCGTCCAGACGCAGCTTGCCCTCGTCCACCAGCTGCAGGACGAGTACCGCTGTGACCGCCTTTGCGACGCTGCCCCAATAGAACTCTGTATCGCCATCAACGGCTTGCAAAGCCGTGGCGTTCGCCAAGCCCTGGGTGCTGCTCCAGCGCCCCATACCGGGGACAGTGATCGCAGCCGACAGGGCTGGCGCACCGGTCTTGCGCAGCAGTTCGGCCACCTGCTGGTCCAGCAAGCCGGCAAGCCGGGGGTCGAGGGGCATGTCGATTGCGCCAACCCCCGCAGCCGCAGGGAACAACAGTGCGGGCAAGGCGGCATGCGCGGCCGGGCCAGTGAATGGCATGTTGGCCTGACAAGACGGGCCGGCCGTACCGGTGGCAGAGTTGGCAGCAGACCCGCCAGTGCCCCCACAACCCGCAGCCGCCAAAGCCAGCAGTAGCCCACAGGCGCGCAGCACGCCCGCCGTCATGGCAGCGTCTCCTCAATCGCGTGCACCTGCCTGGACGGGGGCGAAGCATTCCTCGCCTTGATCCGCTCCTGCGCGTAGCGGTCGTAGTCCACCAGTTCGGCGCAAGGCGCTTCGGTGGGGTTGCGCTTGAGCTGGCATTGCTCGCTGCCATACCGCACGCCTTGGTAGACCGACCGCTCCCAATGGGTGTCGGCACAAGCCGGCAGCCCCGCTGCTGCAATGGCTCCCACCCACCCAAGCGCACGCGCCACTGCCGTTCCAAAACCTGGTGTTTTCATGCTGTTAATCCTATAAAATCAATGTAATAAAATAAATTATTATTGTTTTACAGTAATTTTGTAAAGCTTTTTCTTTTGGAGGCGGGCTATGAGCGCATTGCAGAACACGGCCACACGCGGCACGCAAACCCGTCTGAGTGGCATCTTGGCCTGGGCCTGTTTAGGGCTGGCGGTAGTGCTTCCATTGGCCGCGGTAGTGGGCGTTGTGCCGATGTCACCGGCGGACATGCTGGGGCAGATGGGTATTCGGCTGCCCGGTGGGGCTGATCCCAACAGCTTGCCTGTTGCAAGCTGGCAGCGCGGGCTTGCGTTGTGCACCAGCCTGCTGCCGGTCAGTGCGGTGGCTTATGCGCTGTGGCGGGCGCACCAGTGCTTCAGTGGTTTCGTACGCGGCGAGGTTTTTAGCCTGTCCACCGTGCGGTATTTGCGTGGCTTTGCGGCGGGCTTGCTGGTTGCCAGTTGTGCGGGTTTCGTTGCTCCGACCCTCACCGTCTTGCTACTGACACTGGATGCACCTGCGGGTGGGCGAGTGCTGACGGTCAGCGTTGGCTCCCAGCAATTGCTGATGCTGCTGTTCTCTGGCATCGTCTGGCAGATAGGCCATGCGATGACACGCGCGGTGGAGCTTGCCGAAGACAATGCCCAGATCATCTAGACGCCAGACCAGACTGCCCCACCCATCGTGCCCATCATTGTCAAACTCGACGTCATCTTGGCCGAGCGCAAGGCCAAGTCCAAAGACCTGGCCGAATACATCGGCATCACCGAAGCCAACCTGTCCATGCTGAAGCAGGGCAAGGTCAAAGGCGTACGCTTTGACACCCTGCAGGCGATCTGCGAATACCTGCACTGCCAGCCGGGCGACCTGCTGGTTTTCAAGTCCGACAACGACGACAACAAAGACAAGTCATAGCAAGTACCAACAAGCATCCGTGGGGGGCCGCTACCATTGGAGTTGATGCCCTGTCCATTCACCACCCGGGAGTTGTATGAAACCTTTGTTCGCCTATGCCGGTCTTGTCCTGGCCCTCAGCTTGTCCACCGCCGCTGTTGCACAAGTCACGGTTGTTCCTCAACCCAACCACGAACAGCTGCTGGCCGCCGCAGATGCGCGCCTCACGGCCAACAAGCGCATGGTCTATGACTTCTGGCGCGAAGTCTTTGAGGGTGGCCACATGGAATTGGCGGACAAGTACCTGGCAGAGGGATACATCCAGCACAACCCGAACGTGGCCACCGGCCGAGCAGGCTTTGTGGAGGCCTTCTCCAAATGGGTCAAACCCAAACCGGTTGAGCCCAAGATCAAGGCGCCCCTGGTGGCTATCACCGCCGAGGGCGATCTAGTCATACTGAGCTTCGTACGCGAAGCCACCGACCCCAAGGACGCATCCAAAAAGTACACGACCACCTGGTTCGACATGTTCCGCATCGAAGCCGGCAAGATCGCTGAGCACTGGGATGCGGCGCCCAAGTCATAAGCAGGATACGCACCATGGATAAGCAAGCATTCTTCTGGAAGATCATGGCTGGTGAGCTGCCTGCGCCCCAGGCTGCAGAAACGTTGGGCATCGTCTTCAAACACATTGATGCCGAGGCCGGTACCATTGAAGTCGAGCTGCAGGGCAAGCCCGAGTTCACCAATCCGGCCGGCAACATCCAGGGCGGGTTTCTGGCTCCCATGCTGGACGACACCATGGGGCCCGCCCTGGCTGCCACGCTGAAACAGGGCGAATTTGCGCCCACGCTGAACCTCAACATCTCGTTTCATAAGCCCGCCAAGGTCGGCATGCTCATCGGCAAAAGTCGCGTGGTGCGGCGTGGACGCGATGTCTGCTTTCTCGCTGGTGAGCTGTACCAGGACGATGCCTTAGTGGCATCCTCCACGGCGACTGCGATCGTGCGGGCCATGCCGACGTGATGACTGGCCACAAAGGATTTGCTTGGATGCGCTTACCGGCTTTCTTGCCATGTCTTTAGACTTCCTTGTCCAAGCGCATCGCGCCGTTCAGCAGGCCGCGAAGTCAGTGCTCGCAAGCATCGGCGCACAGATCTCTGCAGCCGACTCAGAGGCATCTATTGCCGCGAACGCCTACAGTGGGCTGTGCGCCCTGGGCTTACCGGATACTTGGTATTACAACTGCCCCGCATTTGTACTAGCTGGCGGGAACAGTTGTAAATCAATTTCGGGGCGGGAGTACGTTCCAAGTACCGAGCCCATAGGTTCGAACAATCTGATCACTGTAGATTTGAGTCCGATGTTGAACGGCCGCTGGGGCGACTGTGCCCGCTCGTTCTATGTTGAAGACGGACACGCAACACAGTCCCCGGCTTTGCCGGAATTTGCGGTTGGGCAGCGCTTTTTGGAAATACTGCACACGGACATGCAGCGGAACGTTCACCCCGAAATGACCTTCCATGAACTGTTTGATTGGACCAATCAGCGCATCAACACCAGCGGTTTTGAAAATCTTGATTTTCTGGGAAATGTCGGCCACAGCATCGCGACGCGGCGCGAAGATCGTCAGTACATCAAAGAAGGGAACCGCTGCTTACTGGGCGAAGTACCGTTCTTTACGTTTGAACCGCACGTGCGACAAGTCGGCGGCCACTGGGGGTTCAAACACGAAAACATTTTCTTCTTCAATCAAGACGGTGAGTTGGAGGAACTATAGCTTTCCACTCCCTTGCCAACCAACTCCAACTATCACTTCAAATCGTAAAACAATGCCCACCCAAGCCGAACTCTCCGCCTTCCTCATCAAGGAATTCCCGCAGACCAAATGCACGATTGAAGCCGTGGGTAACCAGGGGGCCACGATACGGCATCCGGTGGGCGCTGCAGAATTGCGCCCGGGCGGCACGGTGTCCGGCCCGGTGATGATGGCCGTGGCGGATGTGGCGCTGTACATCGCCATCCTCGGTGAGATCGGCATCGTACCGCTGGCAGTGACAACCAACCTCAGCATCAACTTCCTGCGCAAGCCGGCCGGTGACCGCGCCGTCATCGGTGTCTGCAGGCTGATCAAGGTCGGCAAGTCTTTGGCGGTGGGCGAGGTAACGCTGTACTCTGAAGGCAGCGACGAGGCCGTGGCCCATGTCGTGGGTACTTACTCGATACCCAAGGACCGCGCGCGGTAAGGGCCGCGCTGGCCTCGACGCTGCTGACCCTCAGCCTGCTGTGGCCGGTACAGCAGGCAGCGGCGCAGATGCCAAACAACACCGCCACCATCACCCAGCCGGGCGACTAGACATTCTCCACGGTGCACGGGGGGCTCAACCGCAAGTACCGCATCCACGTGCCACGCAGCTACAGCGCGCGTACTGTATGCCGGCGGCGCCGGCCGCAGCTTTGGTGATATGGACAAGGCAACCGATTTCACGTCGGTCCCGGCGAACACATCCAAATGGGTGGCGTTGAACCACTGCGCCTCTACCCCGCAGCGCGTGCTGGCCACACCGGGGGCTTGCTGCGAGCGCTACACGCCCTGCACCGGCGGTGCGCAGGTGCAAGTCTGTGTCACCGAGACCGGCGGGCACTCCTGGCCCGGCGGCCGCAAGGCGCGCAGTCCCTTACCCAAAAGTAGATTTCGCGGGGAGACTATTGATCAAATCGGGCTGTAGCCCTCGTGGGACGTGCGTAAGCCGCTCCCAAATGCATAGCATCTTTCAGTCAGGCCGCCAGATAGTTGCCAGGCGTCGTGGCGTGGCGCTTCCTGAAATGGCGCTGGAAATGCGCTTGGTCGGCAAAACCCAGTTGCAGCGCCACATCCGCCAAACCCATGCCCTGTTTCAGCAGTTTCTTGGCCAGGTTCAGGCGCCGGTCTATCTGGAAGGCGTGGGGCGTCTGACCGAACGCCTGCTTGAACTTGCGTATCAGCTGGAACTCACTCCAGGCACAAGTGCGGGCGAGTTGTTCCAGCGACAGATTGCGCTCGACCTGCGCGCAGATCAAGCCACGCACTGCGTGTAAGGCCTGCTCGTCGGCACTGGGTGCGGCCGGCACCTCGCGGGGCAACAGTACGTAACGGGCGATGAAACCAAGCACCTGCTCATCCACCTCCAGCGGGTCGGTTACCGCGCCCGCGCCCAAGGCATCGGCGATACGGCCCAACGCCCGGTAGACGGTGGGCGCACCACTGCTGTGCCCCGACAGCTTCAGGCGCTGCGTATGGGGCAGCGCTGGCCCAAACGGAACAAAATTGCGGTGGACCCACTGTGCGTCCACGAAGAGCATGCGGTAGGACCAAGGCTGGTGGGCGTCCGGATTGCACGCGTGCGCCAGGCCGGGCTCCATCATGACCGTCATGCCAGGCTTCAGCGCAGTGCGGTGCTCACCATGGCTGTAGACGGCCTGGCCTGCATCAATGGTGCCGAACGCGTACTCGTCATGCGTGTGGGTCTGGTAGCAATCCTGCGAATGGGTCGACATGCGCAGCTCCAGATGCGGCAGCCGTGGGTCCCGGACAAAATGGTGCGCTGAGGGCTTTGGCATGGCCTGCATACTAATCCCTATCGCAAGTCTCAGAAGGCCTGATGCGTATCGGCAGGCGCCAGCAGGTCAACGAGCGCCTGGTACAACCGGATGGGATCTTCTGCAATCCGGTTAAGCACATGCAAGAAGTGCTCCTGCCCAAAGACCACATACTCGCGCGTGGGACAGCCGTGTGCCCGTAAGGTAGATATCTGTTCCGTACCAAGGCCCATCAGTGATTCGAACTCATAGCGGCCAGGCCGGATATCCTCCGCCGCAATCAGCGCGCACAACTCTTTTTGAATGGCCCGATCATGCGTGGCGATCGAGCACGGATGGTCGCTGTGCAGCAGCATTTGCGCATAGCGCCGGTAGGCCTCGCCCAGTTGCGCGCTGTTGCGGTCGTAGGCGACGTGCTCGCTTTCCAGAAACGCGCCCTTGACCAGCCGTATACGCCCTGGAAGGGCCATCAGTTTGGGCAGGTCAACAGCGCTTCGGTGCAATTTTGCGGGGACAGTGATGCCGACATTGTCCAGGCCGTCCTCCTTTTGCAGGCGGCCGTAGATGGCGTAGATGGCATCCGCACGGTCCGACCCTTCCATCGAAATCATGACCTCCCTGCCAATAGCTTTTGCGGCTTGGGCAATGCGGCGGGCATTCCGGTATCCCAACTCTGTATCAACCACCATGCCGACGTGGGACAGGTCGAACGAGATGGAACAGTTCAGCCCCTGCGCACCGATGGAAGCCACCAGCTCCATGAAAACGTCCGCTTCCGCATTGGCACGCCCCTCATCACGGCAACTCTCCCCCATGTATTCGGCAGAAGCAGCATGCCCGGCGGCGTTGATGCTGGCGACTCGCGACAGCGCCTGGGCGACCGTCTGGCCAGCAATATAACGGTCTGATACGCGGTGCATGAAAGACCGCAACACCGCGTCGCTGCAGAATCTTTCTTTGGCGTGTTCGTCCAAGGCAAGCCTGCGCATCGCGGTGGCAGCCTGGTTAACAAGGGGTTGCCATGGCAGCGGAAAAACGGAAGGGGAGATTTCTAGCACGACGACTCCTGGGCGGAACGGGGATCGTCCCCATGCCTATTGAACATGGTGGAGAGTATTCCGCCGCCGGCCGGGCTTGTATTGAACGAAATTGCGCGCAGCGGGCTTGCTGCTGGCCCAGCTCAGCCCTTGACGCCGCCCGAGGTCAGCCCGGACACAATCCAGCGTTGCGCGGCCAGAAACACCAGCGTGATCGGCAGGCCCGACAACACGGCCGCCGCGGCAAAGTCGCCCCACAGGTAGCGTTGTTCGTACAGGTAATACTTGGAGCCCACGGCTAGCGTCAGGTTGGGTTCTTCACGCAGCAGCACCGATGCAATCGGGTATTCGATGATGGTGCCGATAAAAGCCAGCACAAACACCACCATCAAAATGGGCACAGCCATCGGCAACAGCACGCGGTAGAAGGTCTGCCACGAGGTGGCACCGTCCACCTTGGCGCATTCTTCGATCTCGGTGGGTATGGTCTCGAAGTAGCCCTTGATGGTCCAGATGTGCATGGCCACGCCGCCGATGTAGGCGACGATCAGGCCACCATGCGTCTCAATGCCCAGCCAGGGAATGAAGCCACCTATGGCCTCAAAAATCGCATAGATGGCCACCAGCGCCACGGCCACCGGGAACATTTGCAGCAACAGCATGCTATTCAAAATGGTGGACTTGAAACGAAAGCGCATGCGGGCAAAGCCATAGGCCGCGGTTGTGGAAATGCCAACGATCAGCAGCGACGAGATGGTCGCGATCTTGATGGAGTTCCATAACCACAGCAGCACCGGGAATGGCGGTTGCACGACCACGCCATCGGCCTGGGTGTACGGAATACCCAGCGCCAGCTTCCAGTGCTCCAGGCTGATCTCGGTGGGGATCAGCGAGCCGGTCGAGAAGTTGCCGGGCCGCAGCGAGATGGACACCACAGCAAGCAATGGGAACAGCGTGATGGCGATCAGCACCCACAGCCCCACGTGGGCGGCGACCACGCGCCAGCGCTGGCTTTTACCGGTAACGACGGCCATGCTAGTGCCCTCCCTTGTGTGGCGTGTCTTTGGACTGTGTCAGCTTCAGATTGACCAGCGACATGATGGCCACCAGGAAGAAGATGACGGTCGATATGGCCGCTGCCAGGCCGAAGTTGGCGCCGGCATCACCAAACGCAATGCGGTAGGTGTAGGACACCATGATGTCCGTGGTGCCAGCGGGCAGCTTGGTGTTCAGGTAGTCGGGCCGGCCATCGGTCAGCAGGCTGATCAGCACAAAGTTGTTGAAGTTGAAGGCAAAGGCCGATATCAGCAGTGGAGTCAACGGCTTGGCGATCAGCGGCGCGGTGATACGCCAGAAGTTCGTCAAGGGTTTGGCGCCAGCTATCGCCGATGCCTCGTACAGATCAGCCGGAATGGATTTGATAAGCCCCGTACACAGCACCATGATGTAGGGGTAGCCCAGCCAGGTGTTGACGATCAGGATCATGATCTTGGCCAGCAGCGGGTCCGCAAACCAGGCAGGCTTGACGCCAAACACCGCGTTCAGGATCGCATTGATCTCACCAAAGTTCTGGTTGAACAAACCCTTGAACACCAGGATGGAAATGAAGCCCGGCACCGCATAGGGCAGGAACAGCAGCGTGCGGTACAGCGTGCGGAACTTCAGCGCCTCCCAGTTCAGCAGCACAGCCAGCGTCATGCCAATGGCGGTTGAGAACAACACAGTCAGGCCGGCAAAGGCTACGGTCCAGATGAAGATGGACACGAACGGCCCCCGCATGTCGGCATCACCAAACAGCCGGGTGTAGTTGGCAAGGCCCACGCCGACCTTGAAGCCGGGCTGCAGGCGGTCGCCCTTGGCATCTTCAAAGTAACCGGTGTCGCGGTTGGCGTGGTACAGCGCACCATCGGCCAGGCGCTTCAACGCCCCGCCCGGCTCGGCCTGCCACAGTGGCTCAAAGACGGCAAAATCGCGCAGGCCGGCATAGAGCAGCATGTGCTGATTGGGCAATTGCAAACGCAGGCCCATCAGCGCATCGCGGTGTTCAATGGTCTGGCGCAGCGTATAGGCTTGGCCCACGGCCGTGTCTGCCGCCATGGCTTGCATCACCACCGGCGCAGTGCTCAATTTTTGCAGTGACAGCGGCGGCGAGATGTAGCGTTCAGCCTGCGCTTGCTCTGCGCCCTCGCCTTGCGGCGCCAGCACCAGGCGCACGGTGTTGCTGCCATCGGCATGCACGCTGAAGGCATAGGCCCGTGACTCGTTGACATCGGCCTGGTCCAGCAGGTAGGCAAGTGCGCGTTCTTCGCTGAGCAGGTTGTTGGCCGAGTAATTGGTAAACCCTATTTGAATGGTGTAGACCAGCGGAAAGGCCACGAACACCAGCATGGCGATGACGCCGGGAAACAGGTAGCGCCAAGCCAAGGTCTTGGCCGACAGGTAGACGTAGATGCTTACCGCACCCAGGCTCAGCACCAGCGCGGCCCAGACCGGCTGGCCGCTGGTATAGATGGCGAACGTGAGCCACAGCAGGCCCAGCGCCACACATGCGGCAACGAGCTTGGAAACTACGGAGGGGGAAGTGATTGCAGTGTTCGTCATATCACTTCGCCAGCATGCGTGCAGCCGCACCGTCCAGTGCATCCTTCGGGGATTGGCGGCCCTGGGTGATGGCCTCCAGCGCGGCGTCTACCGCCGTCATGAAACGGCCCAGTTCGGGAATATTGGGCATGGGAACGCCGGTGCGGGCGTTCTCCATCGTGGCGCGGATGTTGGTATCGCCCGACAGCTCGGCAAAGTAGGCCTTGTTGGCGGGTGTGCCCAGCGGCACATCGGCGGAGATGGTCTTGAGGCTGTCGACGCGCAGCATGTGGTTCTCAATGAACTCGCGCGCAATGTCCTTGACCTTGCTGGGTGCGGCCACCATGCAGCCCAACACGCCGACAAAGGATTTGGATGGCTTGCCGGGGACGACTGCTGGCACCGGTGCCACGCTGAAGTTGATCTTGGCCTTGCGGGCGTTGTCCCAAGCCCAGGGGCCGGTGATCATCATCGCCACCTCTCCACGTGCAAAGCCGGCCTCCATTTCGGCATAGCGCGCACCGCGGGGCATGTAGCCCTCTTCGATCAGGCGCGACACCATCTTGGCACCCAGTACGGCTCCTTCGGAGTTCACATTGACAACCGTCGGGTCCAGCTCACCGCTGGGGGTGCGGCCAAACACTTCGCCCGCATTGCCCGCCAGCAGTGGCCACGAAAAATAGGCCTTGTTGTACTCCCACAGCAGGGCCTTCTTTCCGCGCTTGGCCAGCTCCTTGTCCAGCGCCATGACCTCGTCAAAGGTTGTGGGCACGGTCTTTACCAGGTCTCGATTGACGATAAGGCCAACAGCTTCGATGGCCAGCGGGTAGCCCCAGACATTACCCTTGTATGTGAAGGCCTTCCACGCGGATTCATCCACCGCATCGCGCACACGCTTGGGCGGATGGATGGGCACGATCAGACCCGAGCGCGCCCATTCACCGGCGCGGTCATGCGCCCAGCAAAAAATGTCGGGGCCCTTGCCGGCAGCGGCAGCGGCCTGGAACTTGTCGGGTGCAGCCTCGGGGTGCTGCACCACGACGGTGACGCCCGATTCCTTGGCAAATGCGTCGCCCACTTTCTGCAGGCCGTTGTAGCCCTTGTCGCCATTGATCCAGATCAGCAGCTGCGGGGCCGTCGCAGCGTGCAGCGGCAGCGCGGACGTTGCGACCAACGCAGCAACCACACCCATTGAAACCAAACGGTGCACCATCATGCCGCCCCGTGCTCGGCAGCCACCGTGCGCTTGAAAGCCTTGCCCTCCGCGTCAAACAAGTAGCAGCGGTCTGGCTCCACACCCAGTTCCAGCGTATCGCCGGCCTTGACGCGCACCACACCTGTCAGCTCGCAGGTCAGGTCTTCCTGCACACCCGGGAAAGCGCAGTAAGCATGGGTCACGCTGCCCAGGGATTCAACAAAGGTCACCTTCGCCACCAGGCGGTTGGCATAGGGCACGCGGGTAATGTGCTCAGGGCGTATGCCCAGTGTCACCTTGTCGCCGGGCTTGGCCGCGGGGGCGCTCACCGCGCACTGGATCAGGGCACCATCGTTCAGGCGTACAGTCACGTCCGAGGCATTGCTGGACACAAACTCGGCGGCGATGAAATTCATGCCCGGCGAGCCGATGAAGCCGGCTACAAACAGGTTGTCAGGGTGCTCGTACAGATCCAGTGGCGAGCCCACCTGCTCCAGCTTGCCCGCCGACAGCACGACGATGCGGTCGGCCAGCGTCATGGCCTCCACCTGATCGTGCGTCACATAAATCATCGTCGTCTTGAAATCGGCGTGCAGCTTGGCAAACTCATAGCGCATGCGCACGCGCAGCGCCGTGTCCAGGTTGGACAGCGGCTCATCAAACAGAAACACTTCGGGCTTGCGCACAATCGCGCGGCCAATGGCTACGCGTTGGCGCTGTCCACCGGACAAATCTTTAGGCTTGCGGTCCAGCAGGTGGTCTATGCCAAGGATCTTGGCCGCGTTGTGCACCAGACGGTCGACCTCGTCCTTAGGCACCTTCTTCAGTTGCAAGCCAAAAGCCATGTTGTCGTACAGGTTCATATGCGGGTACAGCGCATACGACTGGAACACCATCGCGATACCACGCTCGGCCGGCGGTACGTCGTTGACCACGCGCTCGCCAATCTGCAGCGTGCCGCTGGTGATGTCTTCCAGGCCTGCAATCATCCGCAGCAGCGTGGATTTGCCGCAGCCGCTGGGCCCGACAAACACCACAAATTCGCCGTCACGGATGTGGAGGTCTACACCGCGCAAGATGTCGATGGTTCCGAACGACTTGCCTACACCCGATAACTTGACATCTGCCACTTGTACCTCCATCAATAAACCCGGTCCATGCGACACAAGGCATCCCTGAGTATACTCATCAAAAAGTAGTAATACAACATAGCAAAAACACCAACTCTGTAGTCGATTTGAGAACTTATCTCAGTAAATTCAAGGGTTTTCCCTTACTATTTGTACTATTACTACTTCCAAACGAAAAACCAACCCCTGCATTCCAATGACCCCAGAAACCGTCCCCCAACCAGAGCACAAGCTGCATGTACTGGCCATCGCCTGGCCTCTGCTCGCGGAGCTGGTGTTGGGCTTTGGTGTGGCCTTTGTCGGCATGTGGTTGGTCTCCAAAGAGTCGGACACAGCGTCGGCGGCCTTTGGGTTGGCCAACCATGTACAGGGCGCTTTCTTCCTGCTGTTTCGCATCATCAGCATGGGCGCGGGCGTCGTCATCACGCAAAACCTGGGCGCAGGCAACCGGCGCGATGCAGACCGCACTGCGCTGGCTAGTCTGGGCGCCAGTACGTGGCTAGGGCTGGGCAGTGCCCTGGTGCTGTTTGCCGCCACCGGCCCATTGCTCGGCGCGATGCAGGCAACGCCAGATGTGCGCGAACTGGCCGCACCCTATCTGCATGTGCTGGCCTGCGCGCTGTTTCTCGATGCCTTCAACGCCAGCATGGCTGCGGTGATGCGCTCGCACCTGCACACGCGCGAGACCATGCTTAACATCTTGTCCATGCACGCAGTGCACCTGGCGCTGTGCTTTCCGCTGATGCGGGGCGTGGGCCCATTACCGGCCATGGGCATGGTCGGTTTTGCGCTGGCGCTCACCATCAGCCGCGGCTTCGGTCTCGGTGTGCACGTGTGGCTGTGGCGTGTTGTGCTGGGGCTGTATCCGACCTGGCGGGATGTGGTGCTGGTGCGCTGGGACACCTTGCGCAGCTCCATCGCCATTGGCCTACCCGGCGCCGCCGAGAACATTGCCTACCGCGTCGCCATGCTGGTGTCGGTCACCGTAGTGTCGACGATGGGCACGGCCGAGCTGGCCACGCAAGGCTATGCGATGCAGATCATGAATGTCATTGTTCTGTCTACCGTGGCGCTGGGCTTTGCCGGCGAGATTCTCGTGGGCCACCTGATTGGCGCTGGCGAACTGCGCGCGGCCTGGAAGCTGGTACGCAAGTGCTTGTTCTGGGGGCTGGGGATATCGCTGCTGGTTGCCATCGCCACGGCGACCACCGCGCCATGGACCTTGCGCCTGTTCACCCATGACCCGGCCATCATCGCGCAGGCCACTACGCTGCTGTGGATCACCGTGCTGCTGGAGCCGGGCCGCACCTGCAATATCGTCATCATCACGGCGCTGCGTGCGGCGGGGGATGCGCGTTTTCCGGTGGTGGCGGGCGCCGCGTCCATGGTGCTGGTCATGGGGCTGGGGTCGTGGTTTCTGGGCATTCACCTGGGCTGGGGCCTTACTGGCGTGTGGATCGCCTACGCGCTGGACGAGTGGGTGCGCGGCGGCATCATGGCGGCGCGGTGGTTTCGGTTGGGGTGGGTCAAGCAGGCGGTGGCATCGCGCAGATTGGTCAATCGCGCGCTTGCATGACCACCCGGCCGCGGCCCTGACCTAGGGTTAACCCGGCCGTTGAAGTCCACAATTGCCGGGATGCGGGGGCGTGGTTAACGTTGCGGGCAAGCTGAATCCAGATGGATTTGTCCGATTTACCCCTGCCCAAAGGCTGAACCATGTCAACGACCGCCAGTCGCAAACCTCTCTATAAATCCCTGTACGTACAGGTTCTTGTCGCCGTTGTGATCGGTGTGCTGCTGGGGCACTTCTACCCGCAGACCGGTGCCGACATGAAGCCGTTTGGCGACGCCTTCATCAAACTGATCAAGATGATCATCGCGCCCATCATCTTCTGCACGGTGGTTGTCGGCATAGCCGGCATGGAAGACATGAAGAAGGTCGGAAAGACCGGCGGCCTGGCCTTGCTGTACTTTGAAGTTGTGTCCACACTCGCCTTGATCATCGGCCTGGTCGTGGTGAACGTGCTGCAGCCAGGCGTTGGCATGCACGTGGACCCCAATTCGCTGGACACCAAGGGCATCGCCTCGTATACCGGACCTGGAAAAATGCAAGGCACGGTGGATTTTCTGCTCAACGTGATTCCCACGTCGGTGGTGGATGCGTTTGCCAAAGGCGAAATCCTGCAAGTGCTGCTGTTCTCCGTGCTGTTTGGCTTTGCGCTTCACAAGTTCGGCGGTCGCGGCACCATGGTGTTTGACTTCATCGAGAAAGCGTCCCACGTGCTGTTTGACATCGTCGGCATCATCATGAAGGTTGCACCCATAGGCGCCTTCGGTGCGATGGCTTTCACGATCGGCAAGTACGGCCTGGGCTCACTGTTCTCGCTAGGCAAACTGATGGGCGCGTTCTACCTGACCTGCCTGGTGTTCGTGTTTGTTGTGCTGGGGATCATCGCGCGCCTGCACGGCTTCAGCGTGTTCAAGTTTGTGCGCTACATCAAGGAAGAACTGCTGATCGTGCTGGGCACCTCGTCATCCGAATCGGTGTTGCCACGCATGATGGAAAAACTGGAAAATCTGGGTGCACGCAAGTCCGTCGTGGGTCTGGTCATTCCCACCGGTTACTCGTTCAACCTGGACGGAACATCCATCTACCTGACGATGGCGGCGGTCTTCATTGCGCAGGCAACCGACACACCGATGAGCCTGACGCAGCAGCTCACACTGCTGGCGGTACTGCTGCTGACATCCAAAGGCGCTGCGGGCATTACCGGAAGTGGCTTCATCGTGCTGGCGGCCACGCTGTCTGCAGTGGGTGGCGTGCCGGTGGCAGGCCTGGCACTCATCCTGGGTATCGACCGCTTCATGTCTGAAGCCCGCGCACTGACCAATCTGGTCGGCAACGGTGTGGCCACACTGGTTGTCGCCAAGTGGACGGGTGATCTGGATATGAAACGTCTGCATGCTGGACTGGATAACCCAACCGCGCAGGAAGCCGATGAGCCCGAGGTGATCCTCGACCGCAAGGTCGAGCATATGGCGGCTTAGTTCGCAGCTCGGGGCACTCAGCACGCTACTGTCACAGCGTGCTGATCTCCCGCTCCAGATTCGCCAGGGCATTGGCTTCGTAAAGATCCTTGAAGTACGGATCAGCATACAGTCCGCCCGACTGTGCATCTGCTAAAAATTTTTGCAGCACCGCCTTTCGGCCCGTGCGGTAAGCGGCCTCTTCCACCCAGGCATATTCACGGCGGATTAGCCCAGAGTAGTGGCTGTAGACCGCCTCGGACTGGCCAAGGATCGCCAGATCCGCACCGAGCATGGCGTCTTTCAGAGGATGGGCCAGCGACTGCACTTGGGCATGGTCGGTCACGCGGACCAAGGCTGCGACTTCTAACGGACGGATAGCGGGCAGGTTTGATGTGAGCCACAGCTGCGCACTGGCCTCTTCGTTGCTGATGGACTTCTTGGGTACGTCGTACACAGCATCGTGGAACCAGAATGCCGCCTTCAGGGTTTCCATGGGCAGACTGCCCGCACCGGTGTTGGCACCCCACACCGCGATCTCTGTCAGCCCATGTACGAGATGGTCGAGGCTATGGTAGTGCCGGCCCGGCGCACCATAAGCCTTTTCACCCGTCAAATACGAAAACCAGTGGTCAGCATTTGCACGAACATCTCCATCAGACGTATCGTAGTGCCAGAGCTGTTCCCATTCCCTGCGCAACCAGCCCAATATCCACGCTTGGTAGGCAGGCCAGGGCACAAACCTTTTCATGCTCCAGTGCCAGCCCACAGGACCCTGCAATCCACGCACAAACGTGGAGCTGACCGAACCCAAGTCGCGTGGCGGCATCAAAAACAGGGTTTTGGCACCCTCCACGACATCGACATTCGCTTGCTGAAGCAGATTCTCGTAGTCGAAGTCCGTCGTGTTGCGGATACCGCGGATCAAATAGTCAATTCCCTGGCGCTTGGCCGCGCGGGCCGTGTAGTCACCCCTGACGATAACAACACGGACATCGCTCCAACCGTGCTCCGCGAGGGTTTGCTCAACGATGGCCTGCCGTTGGGTGGCAGGAAACAAAGGCTTCTTGAAGGGGTTCTCCGAGATGAACACAACGACTTCGTCAGCCAGGGCGCGCGCCTCACCGATGACCCAGATGTGGCCATTGGTGATGGGGTCCAAGGTTCCAGAAAACGCAATCTTTTTCAAATCAGCTCCAGAGGCGCAGGTAATGGCGGTGCATGGCGTGCACCCGCTCCCGCAATGTTTGTAGTGAACGGTCGTTTTGAATGGTGTCAGCAGGACTCGACAGCCCGGACGGCCAGGCTGCCTGCAGGGCAAGGACATTCACAATGTCCTGCTCGGACCAATGGGGATTTCGGTGCCGGATTCGCTCCATCCGCAAAGACTGGGGTGCGTCCACGACCAAAATGCGATCCATCACAATGTCTTCCTGCATGAACAGCGCTGACTCCCAAACAACGTAAAGTGAAGAACGCTGCGCCGCCGTCCACCGGAGCACTGCCTGGAGCACGTGGGGCTTCAGCAGGTCCACCAGGATTCTGTTGGCCGCTGCATCACGCGCGAACAATGCGCGCAGGCTGCCGCGCTGCAATGTCCCCTCTTCGGTCATCCATTGCGGGAAGGCTTGAGCAATATCCCGGGTGGCGGGGTGCGTAGGGTTCTGGTGAATGTCTCTGGCGACAAGATCCACGTCGATACAGGCAACGCCCAGTGCCTCAAACGCTTTGCCCACGGCCGACTTGCCAGCGGCTATGGGCCCGGTAAGGCCAATGACCATGGATCGGCCGGTAGCTAGTGACACGTGATTCCGGTCCGCAGGGCGAACCGTGGCTATCAGCCCATCGCAGCCGGCCCACCATTGGCGGTAGTCTTCATTTGCTGGCCAGCTCCACGCCCATTGGCGGCGTTGTTCACTGACCAAGGAATGACGGTGGCCTGGTCCAGCGGTTTCGCCTTGGTGAACAAGGCCTGCCAGAAAAAGCCGCTCTGGAAGGCGATGACTTCAAACAGGATGTAGCTCTGCGAGCTACTGCTGAGCCACAGGTTGTAGGTGGGGTAGAACACGATGGGCGACACCAGCAGCGGCAGGATGATGCGCTCAACCTGCACGGCATCCAGGCCCTTGCCCATATTGAACAGGTCCCAGTAGTAGTTGGAGAACATGCCGAGGGTCATCCAGCAGGCCAGGTGCCAAACGAACACAATGCCGTGGTTACGGGCCAAGAGGCTGATCCAGGGGGCAGAGCCTTCGTCAGCGTTCACGATGAGTACCATGAACGTACCCGTGGTCACAAACACCACGAAGTAAAAGAACATCAGGATTTTGAGCGCTCTGGACATGAATCCCCCGGTGTAATAGTTCGCTCTATCTTACTCGGGGTTCAGCGCAAATTTGCGTTTTGGTGGGGCTAGACGCTAGTGGTCTACCCCACCCACCCGTGGTCCGTCAGACCAGTGTCACGCCTGTCTTGGACTGCACTTCTTCACGGGTCACGCCCGGTGCCAACTCCACCAGTTTCAGTCCTTGGGGTGTCACGTCCATCACGGCCAGGTCGGTGATGATGCGGTCCACAACGCCCACGCCGGTCAATGGGAGTGTGCAACTGGGCAAGATCTTCAGGTCGGTAGTGCCGTCTTTTTTCTTGGCCACGTGTTCCATCAGCACGATGACGCGCTTCACACCAGCCACCAGGTCCATCGCACCGCCCATGCCCTTGACCATCTTCCCGGGAATCATCCAGTTGGCCAGGTCACCTTTTTCGCTGACCTGCATGGCGCCCAGGATGGACAGGTTGATCTTGCCGCCACGGATCATCGCAAAGCTGTCGTGGCTACCGAAGATGGACGATCCCTTGAGCGTCGTCACGGTCTGCTTGCCGGCGTTGATCAGGTCGGCGTCCACTTCGTCCTCGGTAGGAAACGGACCGATGCCCAGCATGCCGTTCTCGGACTGCAGCCACACTTCCTTGTCGCCGGTATGGTTGGCCACCAGCGTGGGGATGCCTATCCCTAGGTTCACATAAAAACCGTCTTGCAATTCTTGGGCAGCACGGGCCGCCATTTGGTCTTGGGTCCAGGCCATGATTACGCTCCCGCTTTTTCAGTGATAGTCCGTTTTTCGATGCGCTTTTCCGGAGTTGCGTTCAACACGATGCGGTGCACATAAATACCCGGCAAGTGCACCTGGTCGGGCACCATGTCACCGGTCTCAACAATCTCTTCCACTTCGACGATGCACACCTTCCCAGCCATCGCAGCGGCAGGGTTGAAGTTGCGCGCCGTCAGGCGGAACTGCAGGTTGCCGGATTTGTCGGCGCGGTGCGCCTTGACCAGCGCTACCTCGGGCACCAGGGCGCGTTCCATCACATAGGTTTCGCCATCAAATTCACGCAACTCCTTGCCATCGGCAACGATGGTGCCCACGCCGGTCTTCGTGAAGAAGGCCGGAATGCCAGCGCCACCGGCACGCAGCTTCTCGGCCAGCGTGCCCTGGGGCGTGAATTCCAGCTGCAACTCACCGGCCAGGTACTGGCGCTCGAACTCCTTGTTCTCGCCGACATAGCTGGAAATCATCTTCTTGATCTGGCGCGTCTCCAACAATTTGCCCAGGCCAAAGCCGTCAACACCGGCATTGTTGGAGATCACCGTAAGGTCTTTGACGCCGCTGTCCTTCAGCGCTTCGATCAGGGCCTCGGGGATGCCGCACAAGCCAAACCCGCCCACGGCCATCAGTTGCCCGTCTTTGACGACGCCGTCAAGCGCTGCTGCAGCACTGGGATATATCTTGTTCATCGCACCCATCTCCTGTGAAGATTCAATTGCCGTACGATACTACTTAACTGGCTACGTAGTTTTTCGTAAAGTACAACCCTATGGACATTGACTACCGACTGGCATTTGATCTGGCCCCGGTGGGCCTGGCGCTCTCGCGCAACCGCACCATCATGGACTGCAACCAGCGTCTGTGCGACATGTTTGGCACCACGCATGAACAACTGGTGGGCCAGTCGTTCCTGGTACTGTACCCCAGCGTGGACGAGTTTGAACGCACCGGCGTGCGGATCACGCCCATCCTGAACCGCAATGGTACCTACGCCGATGACCGCATCATGCGCCGCGTGGATGGGCGCTTCAAGGACGAGGTGTTCTGGTGCCACGTCACCGGCCGCGCACTGAACCGCGACGCGCCGCACGAGGCCGGCATCTGGTGTTTTGAAGACCTGAGTGCGATGCGCCCGGTCAAGGCCGAGCTCACCGCGCGCGAACGCGAGGTGGCTGCCCATCTGATGCAGGGCCTGACCTCCAAGCAGATTGGCAAGACACTGGAGATCAGCCACCGCACGGTGGAGATATATCGGGCGCGGCTGATGCGCAAGTACAAATCTTCCACGACTGCTGACCTGGTGCACAAGCTGATGGCGGGGTAAATATGTAACCCACTCGTACCAAAACCCCACTCTGGGAGGGGTTAGTTAAATCAAACGATTGATTTAACTAGGTTATCATCGCGTCCAATGTCCAAAGCGCCCCCCTCTCCCCCACAAGCCAAAACCCTGCGCAGCGACGGTGTCGAGGCGCGCAACCGCCTGCTGGATGCCGCGTTGGCGCTGTTTGCCGAAAAAGGCTTTGCCAAGACCTCCACTCGTGAGATCGCACTGGCCGCGCAGATCAACATCGCGTCCATCAGCTACTACTTCGGTGACAAGGCCGGCTTGTACAAGGCCGTGTTCACCGACCCGCGCAGCAACCCCACGGTGCCGCCCGAACACATCGACAACCCCGACCATCCGCTGGAATGGGCACTGGGCAATCTGATGCGCAGTTTTGTCGAGCCGCTCAAGCGCGGCGACCTGATACAGCAGTGCATGAAGCTGCACTTCCGCGAAATGCTGGAGCCCACCGGCATCTGGCAGGAAGAGGTGAACGCCAACATCAAGCCAGCCCACAATGCGCTGGTGTCCGCCCTGTGCCGCCACATCGGCGTGGCCAAGCCGGACGACGAGATCCACCGGCTGGCCATGGCCATCAGCGGTCTGGGCGTGATCCTGCACATCTGCAGCGACGTTACCAACGCCGTGTGTCCGGCGCTGATCGCCTCGCACGCCGCGCTCGACACCTACTGCGACCGGCTCGTCGACTACGCGATGGCCCTGGCCGCCGCAGAAGCCCAGCGTCGTGGTCTCCCCCGCAAGCCCCCAGCAACGCCTAAAGCCGGAGCCAGGCCTGCTGCAAAGAGTCCCGCAGTCAAGAGTCCGACAGATACACCGTCTCTGTCACGGCGGTCCAACCGCAAGACAACAACACCCACATAAATAACGAAGATGATGATTTCGCCAGCCATTCACAAACTCATCGCCGTGGCCGCCGCATTGGTGCTATCGGCCTGCTCCACCTTCATGCCGCCGACCCAGGTCGATGCCCCCACGCCGCCCCAATGGTTTGCGCCCCTGCCCCACCAGGGCAAGGTGGGCGCACTGACCCAGTGGTGGGAGCAACAGGGCGATCCGTTGTTGGTGGAGCTGATAGCCGCGGCCCAGGCAGTCAGCCCATCCCTCTCACAGGCGACAGCACGGGTGGAGAGCGCACGCGCCCAGCAGGCCACGGCCCGCGGCGCACTGCTGCCCAACCTGAATGCGCAGTACACGGCCAGCCGCGGTGTCAGCCAACCCAACTTCCCGGTCACCAATATCCAGCAGCTGGGCCTGCAGTCCGCATGGGAGATTGACCTGGTGGGAGCCAACCGCGCGGTCAGCCGTGCCGCCGCTGCCAATGTGGAAGGCGTCCAGGCCCAATGGCACGACGCTCGCGTGTCGGTGGCGGCCGAAGTCGCCAACCTGTACTACGGCCAGGCCAGTTGCCAGCAGCAGCTGGCGCTGGCCGAGCGTGACGCCGCATCACGCCAGGAAACCGCCCGTTTGACGGAGATCAATGCCAATGTCGGCTTCCTCGCCCCGTCGGTGGGCGCGATGGCGCGCGCCAGCGCGGCCGACAGCAACAGCCGCCTGGTGCAACAGCGCGCGCTGTGCGACATCAACACCAAGGCGCTGGTTGCCCTGACCGCCATTCCCGAACCAGACCTTAAGGCAAAACTGGCTGCAGCCCCCGTGCAGAGCGCGAAAGCAGCTCCTATTTTTGTAGCAAGCGTGCCGGCCCAGACGATTGCCCAGCGCCCCGATGTGTTCAGTGCCGAGCGTGATGTCATCGTCGCCAGCGCCCAGGTCGGCAATGCCAAGGCACAGCGCCTGCCGCGCCTGACGTTGGCTGGCTCGATTGCAGGCACGCGCCTGACCACCGGTGGCGTGGACACGGACGGCACAACCTGGTCCTTTGGCCCGCTGGCCGTCAGCCTGCCACTGTTTGACGCCGGCCAGCGCGCCGCCGCCGTGACCGCATCCGAGGCCAACTACGAAGCCGTCGTCAGCGCCTACCGCGGCAAGGTGCGCCAGGCCGTCCGTGAGGTTGAGGAAGCCCTGGTCAACCTGGCCAGCACCGACGCCCGCACGCAAGACGCCATCGTCTCCACCAAGGGCTATGCGGAATCACTGGCCGCCACACAGTCCCGCTTCAACCAAGGCCTGGCCAGCCTGGTCGAACTGGAAGATGCACGGCGCAACGCACTGGCATCGGAATCGGCCCAGCTCGCCCTGGTGCTGGAACGCCAGCGTGCCTGGGTGGCGCTGTACCGCGCTTTAGGCGGCGGCTTTGAGCCCGATACGGTCAGCAAGATGGCGGCCAAGTAAATACTGCCATCCCCTCCCACATTCCCACTATCTATTGATGCGACGCGACACCACCATGAACCTCCAACAATCAACAACATCCATGATCCGCAGCCTCCCGGTCACTAGCGTCGGCTGGGCCGAGCGCCGCCGGGCCGCCCCAAGGCGGGAGAGCCCCCTCGGGGGGCAGCGACCCACACTGAGTGGGGGAGCGTGGGGGCTAGCCCTCGCTGCAAGCGTGATCACTCTGGCCTCGCTGGGCCTGTTCGTGACCCGCAGCTACGCCGCCGATGCGGCCAAGCCCGCCGCGGCCAAACCTGCACTGACTGTGTCGCTGACCCAGCCCAAGAGCAGCATGCTGAGCATCAAGCTCGCCGCCAATGGCGCGGTAACCGCGTGGCAGGAAGCGAGTGTCGGCGCCGAGGCCAATGGCCTGCGCGTTGCCGAGCTGCACGCCAATGTGGGCGACTTCGTCAAGCGCGGTCAGCTGCTGGCCAGCTTTGCCGCCGAGAGCGTGCAGGCCGATGTGGCACTGGCCCGCGCCGCAGTCGCAGAGGCGCAGGCCAATGCGGCCGAGTCTGCCGCCAACGCCGACCGTGCCCGCGCCGTGCAGGGCAGCGGTGCCATCAGCGCCCAGCAAGTCAACCAGTACCTGACCCAAGAGCAGACCGGCAAGGCCCGCGTGGCATCGGCCAAGGCGCAGCTCGACGCACAACTGCTGCGCCTGAAAAACACCCAGCTGCTGGCACCCGACAGCGGCACCATCTCGGCGCGCAATGCGTCGGTGGGCTCCGTCGTCGGCGCCGGCACCGAGATGTTCAAGCTAATCCGCCAGGGCCGCCTGGAATGGCGTGGCGAAGTCACGTCCAACGAGATTGGCCGCATCACCCCCGGCACCGCCGTGCTGGTGACCGCGCCCAGTGGTGCACAGCTCAAGGGCAAGGTCCGCACGCTGGCGCCTACCGTGGACGCCGCCACGCGCAATGGCCTGGTCTATGTGGACCTACCCAGCGCCGACAAGAGCGTGGCCGCCAGCTTCAAACCCGGCATGTATGCACGCGGCGAATTCGACATGGGCAGCTCCGGCGCGCTGACCGTGCCGCAGGCCGCCGTGGTGGTGCGAGACGGCTTCAGCTATGTGGTGCGCATAGGCGCTGACAACCGCGCGTCGCAGGTCAAGGTGCAGACCGGCCGCGTCGTGGGTGACCAGGTCGAGATCCAGAACGGCGTCAAGCCGGAGGACAAGCTGGTCGCCAGTGGCGGCGGTTTCCTGAGCGACGGTGACCTGGTCAAGGTGGTGGATGCCAGCAAGCCCGGCACACCTGCAATAAATAACGCTACAGCCCTCGCAAAACCTGCCTCTGTAGCTAGCAAATAAGGAGCAAAGCATATGAATGTTTCTGCTTGGTCGATTAAAAACCCCATTCCGGCGGTCATGCTGTTTGTGCTGCTGACGCTGGCGGGCATCATGTCATTCAACGCGATGAAGGTGCAGCAATTCCCCGATCTGGAACTGCCCACCGTCACCGTGTCGGCCGCGCTGCCCGGCGCAGCACCGGCGCAGCTGGAGACAGAAGTCGCGCGCAAGATCGAAAACGCGATTGCGCCGCTGCAGGGCCTGAAAAACATCTACACCAATGTGCAGGACGGCATGGTCACCGTGACGGCCGAATTTCGCCTGGAGAAGCCCACGCAAGAGGCCGTGGACGATGTGCGCAGTGCCGTGCAACAGGTGCGCAGCGACCTGCCCAGCGACCTGCGCGACCCCATCGTCAGCAAGATGAACTTATCGGGTGCGCCGATTCTGGCGTTCACGATCCGGTCCGCGCGCATGGACGACGAGGCGCTGAGCTGGTTTGTGGACAACACCATCTCGCGCGCGCTCTTGGGCGTGCGTGGCGTGGGCTCGGTCGGCCGTGTGGGCGGTGTGACCCGTGAAGTGCAGGTTGCGTTGGACCCGCTGAAGCTGCAAAGCCTGGGCGCCACAGCTGCCGATATTTCGCGCCAGTTGAAAGCGGTGCAGACCGAAAGCGCCGGTGGCCGTGCCGACCTGGGTGGCTCTGAACAACCCATGCGCACGCTGGCCACGGTGGCAACCGTTGAAGAGTTGTCCCGCCTGGAGCTGAGCTTGAGCAATGGCAAGCATGTGCGCCTGAGTGAGATCGCCACCGTCAAGGACACCGTGGCCGAGCAGCGCAGCTTTGCGACGCTAAACGGCAAGCCGGTCGTCGGCTTCGAGATCACCCGCAGCAAGGGCGCCAGTGAGGTGGAAGTGGGCGCCGCCGTACAAAAGGCACTGGACACGCTGAAGGCCCAGCATCCCGATCTGGAACTGACCCAGGCCTTCGACTTTGTGACCCCGGTGCAGGAAGAGTTCGACGCTTCGATGACCATGCTGTACGAAGGCGCCGTGCTGGCCGTCATCGTGGTGTGGTTCTTTTTGCGCAGCTGGCGCGCCACGCTGGTGTCTGCCGTAGCGCTGCCGCTGTCAGCCATCCCCGCCTTCATCGGCATGCACTACATGGGCTTCACGACCAATGTGGTGACGCTGCTGGCGCTGTCGCTGGTCATCGGTATTCTGGTCGACGATGCGATTGTGGAGGTGGAAAACATCGAACGCCACCTGCGCATGGGCAAGAGCCCCTACCAGGCCGCGATGGAAGCGGCAGACGAAATCGGCCTGGCCGTGATCGCCACCACGTTCGCGCTGATTGCCGTGTTCCTGCCCACCGCCTTCATGAGCGGCGTGGTCGGCAAGTTCTTCAAACAGTTTGGCTGGACTGCCGTGTTCGCCGTGTTTGCATCCCTTGTCGTGGCCCGGGTGCTGACGCCAATGATGGCGGCCTACATCATGAAGCCGTCCACCCATGTGCACGAAGAGCCGAAATGGATGCCGCTGTACCTGCGCATCACGCGCTGGACGCTGCACCACCGCTGGATCACGATGTTTGCGGCCATTGTCTTCTTCATCGGATCGCTGAAACTGGTGCCGTTGATCCCCACGGGTTTCATTCCGCCGGACGACAACTCCCAGACCCAGGTGTACCTTGAATTGCCGCCTGGCACCACGCTGGCGCAGACCAGCGTTGCGGCCGAGCGTGCGCGCGAACTGATCGGCAAAGTCAAACACGTCAAGAGCGTCTACACGACAGCGGGCGGTGGCTCTGTGGGTTCGGATCCGTTCCAGGGTGGTGCCAGCACCGAGGTGCGTAAGGCCACGCTGACCGTGCTGCTGGACGAGCGCGGTGAGCGCCCGCGCAAGCAGGTCGTGGAGAGCGAAATGCGCACCGCGCTGGCAGAGTTGCCAGGTGCCCGCTTCAAGGTCGGCTTGGGTGGCTCGGGCGAGAAGTACCAGTTGGCGCTGAAAGGTGAAGACCCGGTAGCCCTGGCGCAAGCCGCCGCCGCGGTCGAGAAAGACCTGCGCAAGATTCCTGGCCTGGGAAATATTTCATCAAGCGCCAGCCTGACGCGCGCCGAGATCGCCATACGCCCGGACTTTGCGAAAGCCGCCGAGCTGGGTGTGACCAGCGCCGCCATCTCGGAGACGCTGCGCGTTGCCACCATGGGTGACTACGAATCGGCACTGCCCAAGCTCAACCTGAGCCAGCGCCAAGTGCCCATCGTCGTCAAGCTGGCCACCGATGCGCGGCAGGATCTGGACCTGCTGGGCCGCCTGATGGTGCCCGGCGTCAAGGGCCCGGTCATGCTGAGCCAGGTTGCCACATTCGAGATGTCGGGCGGGCCGGCCGTGGTCAGCCGCCTGAACCGTGTGCGCAATGTCAACTTCGAGGTCGAGTTGTCCGGCGTGCCGTTGGGCGAGGTGACTGCCGCCGTGGCCAAGCTGCCCAGCATCGAGAATCTGCCCGCTGGCGTGCAGCAGCTGGAGATTGGCGATGCCGAGGTACAAGGTGAAATGATCTCGGGCTTCCTGATCGCCATGCTGACCGGTGGGTTGTGTATCTACATCGTGCTGGTTTTGCTGTTCAAGGATTTCTTCCATCCCATCTCAATTTTGCCATCCGTCATTCTGTCGTTCGGTGGCGCCTTCCTGGGGTTGCTGATCAGCGGCAAGATGCTGTCTATGCCGTCCTTCATCGGCTTGGTCATGCTGATCGGCGTGTCGACGAAGAACTCTATTCTGCTGGTGGAGTACGCCATCATGGCGCGCCGCGAACATGGTCTCTCCCGCTTCGACGCGCTGATGGACGCCTGCCACAAGCGCGCCCGACCTATCGTCATGACAACCATCGCGATGGTGGCCGGTATGTTGCCACTGGTCATTGGCCTGGGCCATGCAGACAACAGCTTCCGCGCACCGATGGCGGCGGCCGTGATCGGTGGTCTCATCACGTCGACCATCCTGAGCCTGCTGGTCACGCCAAGCTTCTTCTCCATCGTGGACGATATTGAGCATTACATCGGCCGGGCCAAGCGCAAGCTGCTGCGGCAGAAAGAAACGGCGGTGGTGGTGCCCCCAGCCGCGCCGGAAATGCGATAAATCTACCCTACGCTCCCTTGAAGAGACGCCCCACGGATGCCACTCCACGGGGCTGAAAAGCCCGCCCCTCTCGAAGCAATGGTTGTTTGAATTTATAGGTCGCGGCCCAAGCGCTTTGATCCCAAGGGTGACACCTACGCACATTCGGGAAAACCGCTAAGCGCTCCTGAATTCATAGCTGCTTACGCTCGTCTGTCGGGGGCTAGTGGCTGATTTAGCTTTTGCTCATGGCGCCAACCACTTCGTTAGCCGAGCGAAAAGCCTCTACCGCAGCCGGCACGCCGCAGTAAATGGTGGCATGCAACAACACTTCCCGTATCTCCGCCACCGTGGCACCGTTGTTCAACGCGCCGCGCACATGACCCTTTAGCTCATTCTGCTTGCCCAACGCGGTCAGCATGGCCACCGTGATCAAGCTGCGGGTCTTCAGGTCCAACCCCGGGCGCTGCCACACGTCCCCCCAGGCGGCGCGGGTGATGTGCTCCTGAATAGGCTGCGTAAAAGGGGTGGCATTGGCAAAGGCGGCAGCTACGAAATCTTCGCCCATGACCAGTCTGCGGGTGGCCAGGCCTTGGTCGTAGGCCGTAGGGGTGGACGACGGGGGAACAGAAGGTGTGGGCGCGGCGGTCATGGTGACTCCAAAAATTACCATGGTAGCGACACTGGCAACAAGTGGTTTAGACTGGTGGTGCAAAGAAATACGGGAGCTTGCATGCCAGCGAATGTGCCGGAATTTGGAGCGCCGCCGTACGCCACAAGCACCAGTGCGTCCGCCCAGTTATCGGAAAGGCGCCAACTGTTCTGGCTGGCGACGGTCGTGGTAGTCGTATCGGGGTGCCTGGTCGCGTGGGCACTCGCCTTCTTGCGGACTGAAGCCACCGAGTCGGGCGAACGCCTGACCGAATCCTTCGCACAGGTCATTGAAGAGCAAACCACACGCACCGTCCAGTCTGCGGATCAAGGCCTTCAGCTCATCAGTAGCAAATTGGCGCAAATGCAGTTGGCCGGCACCTTAAACGAGGAAACCGCCAACCAACTGTTGCGCAGGCAGTTGCAAACCATGCCATTCGCGCAGGCCATATTGGTCACTGATGCGCAGGGCCGTGTGGTGTACGACTCAAGTGCCGGAAATCTCGGGGTCGATCTGTCCAAGACCTCCTACTTCACATCGCTACGGGCTGCGCCCGAAACACCGTTGTTGATCAGCCATCCCGTCAAGAACGGCGTGGACGGCAAGTGGATGATCCCCATCGCGCAGCCCCTGGTGGCGGCCGACGGAAGCTTCGCAGGCGCCATTGTGGCCTCCATCGATCCACTGTACTTTGACAAGCTGTGGCAGAAGATGGAGTTGGGTGAGAACGGCTCCGTCGCGCTGTTGCGCCGCGATGGTGTTCTGCTGACCCGCAGCCCATTCCATGAGCCCAGCATCGGCAAAAACTTCAGCGACACCGGCGTCTTCAAGGAGCTATTGCCCTCCAGTGCTCTCGGAAGCCAACGAGTCGACAGCCCCATCGACGGGGTATCGCGCATATTTGCATATAGAACGCTGTCGGCGCAGCCAGAACTCATCGTCATTGTCGGGCAGTCTTACGCAACCATCCTGCAACCGTGGCGGCAATTGGCCATCTTGGCAGCATCTATTTGGTTAGCCGCGGCAATCGGCATCGTTTTGTTGTGCCGATTCCTGGGACGTGCATGGGCGCAGAAAGACTTGCTCCAAGCGCAAGCGACCGAATCTGCCGAGCGGCTCAGAATGGCCACGGATGCTGCGGAGATCGGCATTTGGGACTGGGACGCCAGTCGGACGGAACAATGGTTTGCCAGCCCCACCTATTTCACCATGCTGGGATACGACCCACAGGAGGGGTTGGCCAATCGTGCGCAGTGGATGGCGCGGCTGCACCCGGACGACCGGGAAGCCGTCGACACGCGCATCAGGGCCGTGCTTGCCGGTTCCGACCTGCCATACGAGTACGAGGCCCGCATACTCCACGCCGATGGTAGCTACCGCTGGGTCAGCGTCGTGGGGCGGGTGCTTGGGCGCGATGCAGCGGGCAAGGCTAGCCGTCTGATGGGGGTTCGCCTGGACATTACCGACCGCAAGCGCGCGGAAGAGGCCTTGCGCCAGAGCGAGGACAACCTGTCCATCACGTTGCAATCCATTGGCGACGCCGTTATCGCCACCGATGCCGGCGGCCATATCACCCGCATGAACGCTACTGCCGAGCGCATGACGGGCTGGACATGGTCGCAGGCTTTAGGCTTGCCACTGACCGATGTGTTCCACATCGTCAACACCGAAACCCAAACGGTGGCGGTCGACCCGGTGCAGCTCGTGATGGAGAAGGGCGAGGTCGTCGGCCTGGCAAACCACACGGCACTGTACGCGCGTGATGGCAAGGTGTACCAGATATCGGACAGTGCAGCCCCCATACGCAACCGAGTCGGACAGATTGTGGGTGTGGTGCTGGTCTTCAGTGACGTGACCGAGCAATACCGGATACGCGAGGAGCTGGCCACGACCATGGAGCTACTCGAACGCACGAACGAGTTGGCGCAAGTGGGTGGCTGGAAGGTGGACGTGCCAACCCGCAAGCTCACGTGGTCTTTGCAAACCTTTCGCCTGCACGATGTCGACCCGTCGACATCGCCGGACATCGAGAGTGGCATGGGTTTTGTGGCCGAGCATGCACGCCACCAGATACGTGCCGTGGTAGACGCGGCCTTTGAACATGGGACGCCGTGGGATATCGAGTTACCGCTGGTATCCGCCAAAGGGCGCCATTTCTGGGCGCGTGTGCGGGGCTTTGTCGAAGTGGACGACCAAGGCAAGCCCGCCCGGCTGCTGGGCACCTTCCAGGACATTACGGAGCGCCGTCTGGCGCAGGCATCGGTGCTACGCAGCGAAGCGCGCTACCGCACCTTGTTTGAGTACGCACCCGACGGCATATTGATTGCCGATACCGAAGGCAATTACGTGGACGCCAATGCCAGCATCTGCCGGATGCTGGGCTACGTGCGGGAGGAACTCATCACGCTACACGCGACAGACATTGTCATCCCCTCGGAGGTACCGCACATCGAGACGGCTATGGGTGCCATCAAGTCACATGTCGAATACCACCGGGAATGGCAATTGCGGCGCAAGGATGGTACTGTGTTCTCCGCCGAGGTCATCGGCACCCAAATGCCGGATGGCAATCTGATGGGCATGATCCGCGACATATCCGACCGCAAACGGTCCGAGGCCGCGCTGCGCGAATCCATGGTGCACACACAGACCATTCTGGATAACATCGTAGACGGTGTCGTGACATTTGACTCCCAGGGCATCGTGGAGTCGTTCAACCTCGCCGCCAGCGCCATCTTTGGTTACGCACCGCAAGACATCATCGGGCGCAGTGCGGCGGTGCTGATCAGCGATCCGGACGCGCACTTTGAACAAGAGTACCTGCGCCACCGCTTCAGCTCAGAACGTATGGGAAACACCAACATCTCACGCGAAATTCAGGGGCGTCGCAGGGACGGTTCCCTATTCCCAATACACCTGTCCGTATCGCGCATCTACCGCAACGCCAAGGCGCTTTTGATTGCCATCGTGCGCGACATTACGCAGCAGCGCGAAGACGAGGAGGAAATCCGCCGCTTGGCATTCTTTGATCCGCTGACGGGCCTGCCAAACCGCCGCCTGCTCGTGGACCGGCTGAAACAAGCAATGGCCACGTCGGCACGCAGTGGCCGGCACGGAGCACTGATGTTTCTGGATCTGGACCATTTCAAACTGCTCAACGACACGCAGGGCCATGACGTGGGCGATCTGCTTTTGCAGCAGACTGCCGGCCGCCTGACCGCCTGCGTTCGAGAAGGCGACAGTGTGGCGCGACTGGGTGGAGACGAATTCGTCGTGCTGCTGGAATCCTTGAGCACCGACGGCCACGATGCGGCCCAGCAGGCCGAGGCAGTCGCCATGAAATTACTGGATGCGTTCAATACCCCCTACAGCCTGAACAACTACCACCATGAGGGTACGACCAGCATCGGCATCGTGGTGTTCCTGGGTGATCTTGATTCCATGGACGACCTGCTTAAAAAGGCGGACCTGGCGATGTACCAGGGTAAATCCGCGGGCCGCAACACGGCACGCTTTTTCGATCCCGCCATGCAGGCTGCCGTAGCAGACCATGATGCCCAGGAAAAAGACCTGCGCCGCGGCATAGCGCTGCGGGAATTTGTGCTGCACTACCAGATACAGGTCAACAAAGAAGGCAAGACCACCGGCGTTGAGGCACTGGTGCGGTGGAACCATGCCCGCAAAGGTCTGGTCACGCCAGCAGACTTTATCGCCCTGGCCGAGCAGACCGGATGCATATTGACCTTGGGTCAACAGGTGCTGGAGACTGCGTGCGCGCAGCTGAAGGTCTGGGCTGACCACCCCGACCACGCTGCGTGGACGATGGCGGTCAACGTCAGCGCATCGCAGTTTGCCCAAGCCAGCTTCGTAGCCAACGTATCGCACGCGCTGTCACGCACTGGAGCCAACCCCAAGCTGTTGAAGCTGGAGCTGACCGAAAGTATCCTGGTGCACGATGTAGATGATGTGATCACCAAGATGACGGCACTGAAGGACATTGGTGTCGGTTTCTCACTGGACGATTTCGGCACAGGTTATTCGTCGCTGTCTTACCTGAAGCGGCTGCCCCTGGACCAGCTGAAGATAGACCAGTCGTTTGTGCGTGATGTACTGACCGACCCAAGCGACGCGGTCATCGCCAAAACCGTGCTGGCGCTGGGGCACAGCCTGGGCCTGACGGTGATTGCTGAGGGCGTGGAGACCGAAGGGCAACATGCTTTTCTCGCCGAAGCGGGCTGCGACGCGTTCCAGGGATACTACTTTGGGCGGCCTGCGCCGGTGGATCTATTGCTCCAATATGCTATCAAATAAGGAGCTTCTTACGCCCGTCTGGCGAGGCCTATAGCCGATTTACACCATTTTTCTTCAGGCTTCGTAGGCCAGCGCATCTACCAATGCCTGGGCTTTAAAGGCTGGCTTGGCGAACAGGTAGCCCTGCATCAAACGGATACCCGCGTCCCGCAGGAAGTCCCGCTCGCCCGGGGTCTCAATACCCTCCGCCACCACCTTGACGTCCAATTCCTCGCACAGGCGCACCAGGCTGCGAACGATGGCCTGCCGTGGACGGTTGGAGTCCACGTTGCGTATCAGGTCCATGTCGATTTTGATGATGTCAGGCTGAAAATCAGATAACAACTTCATGCCCGCATACCCGGCGCCAAAATCGTCGATAGCCGTCTTGAATCCGCAGCGCTTGTACTCACGCAATATCTGCGCGAACCAGGGGCCGTCGTCAATCCGCTCACCCTCGGTTACTTCAAAAATGATACGGTCCAGCGGGAAATTGTGCGCGTCGGCCGCCGCTAGCGTGGTGCGTATGCACACCTCCGGCTTGTAGATGGCGTTGGGCAGGAAGTTGATGGACACGTACTCCTTTATGCCCAACTGGCTGGCGCCTTTGATGGCTTTGACGCGGCAGGCCTGGTCGAAGCGGTAGCGGTTCAACTCATTGACCTGCGACAGCACAGAATACGCGCCTTCGCCATTCGGCCCGCGCACCAGAGCCTCATGCGCAAACACTGTTTTGCGCTCCACATCGACGATGGGTTGGAAGGCATAGTCGAAGTCGAATCCCACCCGCTCGGCCTTGCCACAGTCCACACAGTCTTCCGGCGTACCTATCAGTGGTACGAAATCCTTAGGAAAACTGGGATTGATTCCGAGTGGGGGGACGAGCTTCATGGGTGGACTCCTCAACGGTGCAAACTGAACTTCAACTTGCTCGGTTCGAATGATAGGCCTAGTATGCGCTCGCACCGTCCATTTGCTCGCGTTAACGTGGCAGCGGCGGCCGGCAGACGCCGGCCGCACACGTGCCCAATGGTGTCAGGCCAGGTCGAAACGGTCCAGGTTCATGACCTTGGTCCAGGCTGCCACAAAGTCCTTGACCAGCTTCTCTTTGCCGTCCGCGCTGGCATACACCTCGGCGTAGGCGCGCAACACCGAGTTGGAACCGAAGATCAAATCGTTGCGGGTACCGGTGAATTTCACCGCGCCGGTCTTGCGGTCACGGCCTTCAAACAGCTCGGCGTCCGGGTCGACCGCCTTCCACTCGGTGGCCATGTCCAGCAGGCTGACGAAGAAGGCGTTGTTCAACACACCCACCTGGTCTGTGAACACGCCGTGGTAGTTGCTATCGGCATTGGCACCGAGCACACGCAGCCCGCCGACCAATGCAGTCATCTCCGGCGCGGTCAGTGTCAGCAGTTGGGCCTTGTCGACCAGCAGCGTCTCGGTAGACACACTGATCTTGCCCTTCTTGTAGTTGCGAAAGCCGTCGTACAAAGGCTCCATCGCGGCAAACGATTCGACATCCGTTTGCGCCTGCGTGGCGTCCACGCGGCCAGGGGCAAACGGCACGTCCAGGTTCACGCCCGCAGCCTTGGCCGCCTGCTCCACGCCCACCGCACCGGCCAGCACGATGGTGTCGGCCAGCGATGCCTTACCAGATGCTTTCTGGATCTCTTGCAATTTGGCCAATGCGTTGACCACCGTCTTGTTGACCTCCCATTCCTTTTGGGGCGCCAGCGCCAGGCGGGCACCGTTGGCGCCGCCCCGCTTGTCGCCCCCACGGAAGGTGGAGGCGGAGGCCCAGGCTACCGAGACCAGGTCGGAAACCGAGAGCCCCGACGCGGCGATCCGGGTCTTCAGGTCGGCAATGTCGGCGGGCGTGGGTGCGTATGTGGCTACCGGTAGCGGGTCTTGCCAGATCAGGTCTTCTTTTGGTACTTCGGGGCCGATGTAGCGCGCCTTCGGTCCCATGTCACGGTGCGTCAGCTTGAACCAGGCGCGGGCAAAGGCTTCGGCAAAGGATTGCGGATCATCATGAAACTTCTTGGATATCCTGCCGAACTCAGGATCAAAGCGCATCGTCAGGTCAGTCGTCAGCATCGTGGGCCTGTGGAACTTACCGGGAACGTGCGCATCAGGGATGATCTCTGGCGCGTCTTTGGCCACCCATTGCTTGGCACCTGCAGGTGAGCGGGTCAGTTCCCATTCAAAATTGAACAGATTCTCGAAATAGTTGTTGCTCCACTGCGCAGGCGTGGTGGTCCAAGTCACTTCCAGGCCGCTGGAGACCGTGTCCTTGCCATGACCGCCGCCGAAGCTGCTGTGCCAACCCAGGCCTTGGGCCTCTATGGACCCGGCCTCCGGCTCGGGACCCTTGTGGTGTTCGGGCGCGGCACCGTGGGCCTTGCCAAAGGTGTGGCCACCGGCGATCAGCGCAACGATTTCTTCGTCGTCCATCGCCATGCGGTAGAAGGTGGCACGGATATCTTTAGCCGCGGCCATGTAATCGCCGCTGGCGTTCGGGCCTTCCGGGTTCACATAGATCAGGCCCATGTGGGTGGCTCCGAGACTGTTGACCAGCACGCGGTCACCCTCAAAACGGTGTTCGTCGCCCAACCATTTGGTCTCGGCACCCCAGCTCACGTCCATATCGGGTTCCCACACATCTTCGCGGCCGCCGGCAAAGCCAAAGGTCCGAAAGCCCATGGACTCCAAAGCGACGTTGCCAGCCAAGATGAACAGATCAGCCCAGGAGATTTTTTGCCCGTATTTCTGCTTGATAGGCCACAGCAGGCGACGTGACTTGTCGATGTTGACGTTGTCGGGCCAGGAGTTGAGCGGCGCAAAGCGCTGCTGGCCACGGCCGCCGCCGCCCCGGCCGTCGGTGGTGCGGTAAGTGCCCGCGCTATGCCAGGCCATGCGCACAAACTGTGGGCCGTAGTGGCCGAAGTCGGCCGGCCACCAGTCTTGAGAGTCTGTCATCAGCTTGACCAAATCGGCCTTCAGCCCGGCGTAGTCTAAGGTCTTGAAGGCCTCGGCGTAGTTGAAGCCTTCGCCCAGCGGGTTGGATTTACTGGAATGCTGGTTCAGCAAATCCACGCGCAGCTGTTGGGGCCACCAGTCTTTGTTGGTGGTGCCGCCACCGGCTGCGTGGTGGAACGGGCATTTGGCTTCGCTTGACATGGATTTCTCTCCTAAGTGGTTTGGTGTCTGCGTCTTGGTATCTGTGTCGGAACGGTCCCAG
The DNA here is from genome assembly GCF_056521325.1 of Rhodoferax sp. ZS1R8. Taxonomy (NCBI): domain Bacteria; kingdom Pseudomonadati; phylum Pseudomonadota; class Betaproteobacteria; order Burkholderiales; family Comamonadaceae; genus Rhodoferax; species Rhodoferax sp. ZS1R8. The sequence goes on from NZ_JBWMBA010000005.1 coordinate 444,654, forward strand.
TTTAGGTTTCTATGAACTATCGATCAAGTAGGATTTATTTATTAAAACTATAGGCAAGTTCAATAGCGCTTTGGCAACTTCCATCCCTCGCTCGGCGCTTTACGATAGGGCCATCAGACAACTAGACAAGAAACACCATGCGCAACAACACCCCGCGATACCCGCTGCCCGACCTCAACACGCTGCCCGAAGACATACGCGCCAAGATTTTGGAAGTGCAAGAAAAATCCGGCTTTGTGCCCAATGTATTCCTGGCGTTCGCCCGCCGACCGGCCGAATGGCGCGCCTTCTTCGCCTACCACGATGCGCTGATGCTGCGCGCCGAGAGCAGCCTGACCAAGGGCGAGCGCGAGATGATCATCACGACGACCAGCGCCGCGAACCACTGCCTGTACTGCGTGGTAGCCCATGGCGCCATTCTGCGCATTTACGAGAAGAAGCCGCTGGTGGCAGACCAGGTCGCGGTGAACTACCGCAAGGCCGACATCACACCGCGCCAGCGCGCCATGCTGGACTTTGCGATGAAGGTCTGCCTGCACTCAGACACCGTGGAAGACGCCGACTTCACCGCGCTGCACGCCCACGGATTTGACGATGAAGACATCTGGGACATCGCCGGCATCACCGCCTTCTTCGGCCTGTCCAACCGCATGGCCAATGTGACCAGCATGATGCCCAACCCCGAGTTTTATTTGCTGGGGCGGGTGCCGAAGGTTAAATAGGTCTCTAGCCCTCGCCGCTACAGGTTTTGTAGCTCCTCAATTGATAGCAATCACTCACCATCCCGGCTTGCCCCTTGCAGCCAAAGGGGGGCTGGCCTCCCTACAATCCCGCCATGGCCATCCCGCAAACCTTCATCCAGGAACTCATCGCCCGTGCCGATGTGGTGGAGATCGTGGGCCGTTATGTGCAGCTTAAGAAGGGCGGCGCCAACTTTATGGGCCTATGCCCGTTCCATGGCGAAAAGTCGCCGTCGTTTTCGGTCAGCCCAGCCAAACAGTTCTACCATTGCTTCGGTTGCGGCAAAAATGGTAATGCCATCAGCTTTTTGATGGACCATGCCGGCATGACCTTCATCGAGGCGGTGAAGGACCTGGCCCAGCAGTACGGCATGCAGATTCCCGAGGACGAGGCCTCGCCTGAGGACCGAGCCCGCGCCCAGGAACAAAAGCAGAAGCAGAACACGCTGACCGATGTGCTGGAGAAGGCTGGCGAAGCCTACCGCAAGGCTCTCAAGGATTCAGCCCGCGCCGTCGCCTATTTCAAGGGCCGCGGCCTGTCCGGCCGGGTTGCCAAGCAGTTTGGGCTGGGCTATGCGCCGGAGGGGTGGCGCAGCCTGGCCGGCGTTTTCCCGCATTACGACGACCCACTGCTCGTGGAAAGCGGCCTGGTCATCAGCAACACCGAAGAAGGGGGCAACGAAGAAAAACGTTACGACCGTTTCCGCGACCGCGTGATGTTCCCGATCCGCAACATCAAGGGCGAATGCATAGGCTTTGGTGGCCGCGTGTTGGGTGATGACAAACCCAAATACCTGAACTCCCCCGAAACACCCGTGTTCAGCAAGGGCCGCGAGTTGTATGGACTGTTCGAGGCGCGCAACGCGCTGCGCGAGCACGGCTATGTGCTGGTGACTGAGGGCTATATGGATGTGGTGGCGCTGGCGCAGCTGGGTTTTCCCAACGCGGTGGCCACGCTGGGCACGGCCTGCACGGCCGACCATGTCCACAAACTGTTCCGGTTCACCGATGCCGTGGTGTTCAGCTTCGATGGTGATGCCGCCGGGCGGCGCGCCGCGCGCAAGGCGCTGGATGCTGCCCTGCCCTATGCCACCGATGTGCGCAGCATCAAGTTTCTGTTCTTGCCGGACGAACACGACCCCGACAGTTTTATCCGCGCCCATGGACAGGAGGAATTTGCGCGCTACGTGGCCGAAGCCACGCCGCTGAGCCGTTTCCTGGTGGAGGCGGCACGGGAGGGCTGCGACTTGAACACGGCCGAGGGGCGCGCCCACATGTCCAGCAATGCCAAACCGCTGTGGGGCCTGCTGCCCGACGGCGCCTTGAAGCTGCAACTGCTTGGCGAACTGGCTGCGCAGGTTCAACTGCCCAGCGCCGAGCTGGGCGCTCTGTGGGCGACAACCAGCAATAACGCCTCCCCCGCAAAGACCCCGTCCGCCGCGCGCCAAGGTGGTGATTGGCAACCCGATGACTTCGACGGGCAGACGCCGCTCAGCAGCTGGGGGCACCCGCTGGACGGCGAGGGGTCCACCAGTTGGAAAAGCAAGGGCAGCTGGGAAGGTAAAGGGGGCGGCTGGAAAGGCAAAGGCAAATGGAAGGGCAAGGGCAAGTGGGACCGCGACCGACCCGTGCGCCCACCGCTGCGTGGCCCGCTGGCAAGCCGGGCCGACCACGCGACGCGCATTCTGCTGGGCCACAGTGAGTTGTGGGAGACGCTGTCCAACGAAGACCATGCCCTGCTGTGCGATCTGCCCGCTCCACACGGGCCTCTGGTCGCCTGGCTGGAGACCCAGTTGCACGAACACGGCCCACTGGCCTGGGGCGCGTTGCGTGACGAACTGCAGGGCCAAGGCGCTGAAGAGTTGGCGCTGCGCCTGATGTCCGACCCGACCATGGCCAATGGGGTAGCCGGCGAGGGCGCGGGCGATACCGCAGAGGAATTGCGCGACCTGCTCAACCGCATGCTGATTGACCGCATCAAGGAACAGGAAACGCTGGCCATAGCCGCCGCCAGCAGCGACCCGGCTGCACTTTCCCGCTACCGCGAACTGCATGCGCGGCGCCTGCAGTTGGAGTTGTCGGGGCGCCCAGCAGCCAACTGAGCCGTAAATAGGCCCCATCGGGCCTTGATTTGCGGCACACCGGCAATATCTACTGGAAACACGTGGGTTTGCGGCTATACTACTTGGTTGTTTCGGCAAGAGCGACAGCAGCACCTCCGGGCCAGGCCAAGCGTTGGTAGATCACAACCGGCCACCTTACCGCAAGGACTGCATTCCAAATGTTCGCCCTCCCATCTTGCCCATAGGAATTCCTTTCCTGCCATGCCAGCTGCGCCCGCCCTCTGTAGCGGTGTAGACGGCACCCGATCTGTTCGCCCGTTTTTTTGATGTTCTGAGGTTCTCGCATGCCTGCTCAAAAATCTGTCAAAGCTGTTCAGTCTCCGACCAAGTCCGATAAGAAAGCCAAACCCGTGCCCGCAACCAAGCCACCTGTTACCAAGTCGAAGGCCCAGCTCTTGAAAGAATCCGCAGACGCCCTGCTCAACGCTGGCGCCGCAGCGAAGAAGAAACCCGGACGCCCGCCTAAAGCCGCCGCGGCCGAATCCGATGCACCCCCAAAGACCGGTGCCAAGCGCGGCCGCAAGCCCAAGGCTGCAGCAGCAGAGTCGTCCGGTGACGACATGGACATGTCGGACATCGAGGCGGATCTGGTCGGCGAACCCGAGGCGGTCGCCGCTACCGGCGAAAAGGTCAAACCTCTGCGCATGAAGATCAGCAAGGCGAAAGAACGCGCCTTGATGAAGGAATTCGGTTTGGACGAGACCGTACTGTCCGAAGAAGACATCGCCAAACGCCGCCAGCGCCTCAAAGCCCTGATTACATTGGGCAAGACCCGCGGTTACCTGACCCACGGCGAAATCTCCGACCACCTACCCGACAAGCTGGTCGACGCTGAAACGCTGGAAGTGGTGATCTCCATGTTGAACGACATGGGCGTCGCGGTCTACGAGCAGACGCCAGATGCTGAGACCCTGTTGCTGAACAACAATGTATCCACAGCAGCCACTCAAGAAGAAGCCGAGGAAGAAGCCGAAGCCGCGCTGTCCACCGTGGACAGTGAATTTGGCCGCACAACTGACCCGGTGCGCATGTACATGCGCGAAATGGGTACCGTCGAGTTGTTGACCCGTGAAGGCGAAATTGAAATCGCCAAGCGCATCGAAGGCGGCTTGATGGCCATGATGGAAGCGATCAGTGCATCGCCCGCCACCATTGCCGAAATTTTGCGCCTGGGTGAAGACATCCGCGAAGGCAAGGTCGTCATCACCACCATCGTGGACGGCTTCTCCAACCCCAACGAGGCCGACGATTACGTGGCCGAAGAAGACTTTGACGAGTTCGATGCCGATGACGACGACGATGGCAAGGGCGGCTCCAAGGCACTGACCAAGAAGCTCGAGGAGCTAAAGAAAGAAGCCCTGTCCCGCTTCGACCGCCTGCGCGAACTCTTCGAGAAAGTGCACAAGGTCTACGACAAGGAAGGCTACGGCACACCCCACTACGTGACGGCACAAAAGGGCCTGAGCGAAGAGCTGATGTCCATCCGCTTCACCGCCAAGGCGATTGAGAAGCTGTGCGACATGGTGCGTGGCCAGGTCGATGACATCCGCAAGAAAGAGCGCGAACTGCGCCGCATCATTGTGGACAAGTGCGGCTACCCGCAAGACAACTTCATCGCCGATTTCAGCGGCCGCGACAAGAACGGCAACAAAATTCCATCCCAGTTGCTGAACCTGAAGTGGATCGAAAAGCAAGCCGCTTCTGGCAAGTCATGGGCCGCCGTGATGGGCCGCAACATCCCGCCCGTGCAGGACCTGCAGCAAAAGCTGACCGACCTGCAAGCCAAGGTTGTGGTGCCGCTGGACCAGTTGAAGGACATCAACAAGCGCATGAATGCAGGTGAATATGCCTCGCGCGCTGCCAAGAAGGAAATGATCGAGGCCAATTTGCGCCTGGTCATCTCCATCGCCAAGAAGTACACCAACCGTGGTCTGCAGTTCCTGGATCTGATCCAGGAAGGCAACATCGGCTTGATGAAGGCGGTGGACAAGTTCGAATACCGCCGCGGCTACAAGTTCTCGACCTACGCCACCTGGTGGATTCGCCAGGCCATCACCCGCTCCATTGCGGACCAGGCGCGCACCATCCGTATCCCGGTGCACATGATCGAAACCATCAACAAGATGAACCGCATCAGCCGCCAGCATTTGCAGGAGTTCGGTTTCGAGCCCGATGCTTCCGTGTTGGCCGAGCGCATGGAGATTCCGGAAGACAAGATCCGCAAGATCATGAAGATCGCCAAAGAGCCGATTTCGATGGAAACACCGATCGGCGACGATGACGACAGCCACCTGGGCGACTTCATCGAAGACGCAGCCAATACCGCGCCGATGGAAGCGGCGATGCAAGCGGGCCTGCGCGATGTGGTCAAGGACATTCTGGACAGCCTTACGCCGCGCGAAGCCAAGGTGCTGCGCATGCGCTTCGGTATCGAGATGACGTCCGACCACACTTTGGAAGAAGTCGGCAAGCAATTCGACGTGACGCGCGAGCGCATCCGCCAGATCGAAGCCAAGGCGCTGCGCAAGCTCAAGCACCCCAGCCGCTCCGACAAGCTGCGCAGCTTTACCGACAACTTGTGACCCCCACGCTCCGCCGCTACGCGGGTCGCTGCCCCACTACCGAAGGGGTCGCTGCGCACCGGGGGCTAATTTTCATTGGGGCGGCCCTGCGAAAAATTGCCGTTTCTGTCCCATGGCGTTAGAAGCGCCCTACAAGCTTGCAGGGGTCATGGGCTGGCCGGTGGTGCACTCGCGCTCACCGGTCATCCACAACCACTGGATCGCTGAGCACAGCCTGCGCGGTGCCTATGTGCTGTTACCGGTACAGCCCGAGCGTATTGAAACCGCGTTGCGCGCGCTACCAGTGCTGGGCTTTGCGGGCTGCAATCTGACGATTCCGCACAAGGTCTCCGCGCTCGAAGTGGTAGACCAGGTTGATGCCCTGGCCCAGCGCATAGGCGCGGTCAATACCATCGTCGTGGAGCCAGACGGCTCACTGACGGGTTGCAATACCGACGGCTTTGGCTACATCCAAAGCCTGCGCGACATCCAGCCCGAATGGCGTGCCGATACCGGACCGGCAGTCGTGCTCGGTGCGGGCGGTGCGGCACGGGCCGTGATCGTCGGCCTGATCGACAGCGGCGCCACCGAGATTCGCCTGACCAATCGGAGCTGGGCTAAAGCCCACGACATGGCGCAGGAGTTTGGTGGGCCAGTGCGTGCCATTCCCTGGGACGACCGCCACGATGCGCTGGCGGGTGCCGCCCTGTTGGTGAACACCACCAACCAGGGCATGCATGGCGAAGCGGCGCTGGACCTACGGCTAGATCAGCTGCCCACACAGGCATTGGTTTCAGACATCATCTACGTACCGCTGGAAACACCGTTGCTGGCCGTTGCGCGCCAGCGGGGGCATGTGACGGTGAACGGTTTGGGCATGTTGCTTAACCAGGCGCGTCCGGCGTTTGGCGCGTGGTTCGGCGTGCTACCCCAGGTGACGCCCGCGCTGCTCACCAAAGTATTAGCAACGTTTTAGGCTTCGGCTTTGTTGGTGCGCTCCAGCACAAAGCCAAACGCGAACTGCAGCACCTCTTCCAGCGACAACTCAATGGCGTGGCGTTCCTGCTCGGTCAGGTAGAACATCAGATCCACGTCATGGCGCACATAGCGCGCCGGCAGGCGGTTCAGTGCCACACATGCGACATCGCCCAGCATATCGGACGTGAAGTCCTGGTGTTGCTCCGAGCGGCGGGCCACTTCTTCAAAAATGAGACGCTCGTAGTAATTGTGAACCTGCTCAAAATTAAACACCATGGAAATCTCCCGAAGGCTGACCAAAACAGGCCGTTTGTCGCAACCTTAGCACCTCCGCAAGCGGCTGACAAGCTGCTGGCGACCCACAGCCAGCTATGAAACTTGTAGCATGGTAAAAACTGCGATATAGTTTGTCCTAAGTAAACAGGCTGCGCAACTTTGCAAGGCGGCCGTCGTGGCCAAGCGGTTGGCCGGCCGAGAACACGCGTCAAGGAGAGGTAAGTTAATGAGTGCTAAAGAATCGGCCGCCATCGGCCAGCTGCTGAGCCTGCTGGAGTCCCGCTATGCCATGCGCGTGCTGTGGGCCTTGCGCGACGGACATGCACAGACTTTTCGCCTGCTCCAGGACAGCGTAGGCGGCATTACACCTAACACGCTCAACACGCGTATCAAGGAGCTGCGAGAAGCTGGCCTTATGACCCATGGCAGTGACGGTTACTCCGTAACCAATCTGGGTGCCGATCTACTGAAACGCCTGGGAGACCTGCAAGCATTTGCCGGCAAATGGGCTACGAACCAGGCTAAAAAGGCGGTCTGATCGTTCGCTTTCAGGCCCAGTGGCCTACCAAAGAAGACAGGTTCGGCCTGTCTTTTTTTCGTCTGCGGCATAATCCTCGGCTTTGCCCGATGGCTTAGAGGTAGCGTGCTTTGCCGCGCATCCTCCGCCATTCGCGATGCCATGCGCCCATTTTTAACAAAGGATTCCCCATGATCACGACCGCCACCGGATTGCAGTACGAAGACACCACCGAAGGTACCGGGGCTACCGCTACCAAGGGCCAAAGTGTGACCGTCCATTACACGGGCTGGCTGTACAACAACAGCACCCAGGGCGCCAAGTTCGACTCCAGCAAGGATCGCCAGGACCCGTTTGTTTTCCAATTGGGTGCCGGCATGGTCATCCGTGGCTGGGACGAAGGCATGGCCGGCATGAAGGTTGGTGGCGCCCGCACCCTGATCATCCCCGCAGCCCTGGGCTATGGTGCTCGGGGTGCCGGTGGCGTGATTCCGCCCAACGCCACGCTGAAATTCGACGTGGAGCTGCTGGGTACTTCGACCTGATCAGCGCTGCAAGCAAATTCAGTCCCAGCTTGGGACTGAATTTGCTCTTGAATTGCGCCACTGAGCCCCCATACCTAGGCTCATTCAACCGAACCACCCGTCAAACTTCTACCTAATTGCATGTCTGACCAGCCATCCACCCCCCAAACAGAGCCGTCTGAAGAAAGCTTTCAAAGCACGGAAGGCGCTTTCGCAAGCCACGCTACGTCCGAGCTTGATACCTTAGCCCAGGTTCAAACGGAATTAGCAACTTTGCAGGCCAAGACCGGCGACCTCGCTGACCAGTACCTACGCGCCAAAGCGGACGCCGAAAACGCCCGCCGCCGTGCCGAAGAGGAAATCTCCAAGGCTCGCAAGTTCGCCGTAGAGAGCTTTGCCGAGAGCCTGCTGCCCGTAGCCGACAGCTTGGAGGCCGGCCTGACCATCAAGGACGGTACGGTCGAACAGATCCGTGAAGGCGCCCAGGCCACTCTGCGCCAATTGGTCGCCGCACTGGAACGCAACAAGGTCATGGCCATTGCACCCACCGCAGGCACCAAGTTCGATCCGCACCAGCACCAGGCCATCAGCGTCGTGCCGTCCGAGCAGGAGGCCAATACTGTCGTGAGCCTGCTGCAAAAAGGCTACCTGATTGCGGACCGCGTCCTGCGCCCGGCGCTGGTTACGGTTTCCGCACCCAAATAGGGCGCAGCGCTAGCGGCACACTGAAAACCACCACTTGAAATCCGGATATCTGGCTTCAAGTGAGCGACATCTGAATTCAACTGATCTAGGAGAAGAAAATGGGAAGAATCATCGGCATTGACTTGGGAACGACCAACAGCTGCGTCGCCATCATGGAGGGAAACACCCCCAAGGTCATCGAAAACGCGGAAGGTGCGCGCACTACGCCCTCGATCATCGCCTACCAGGAAGATGGTGAGGTCTTGGTTGGTGCTTCTGCCAAGCGCCAATCGGTGACCAACCCCAAGAACACGCTGTACGCCGTCAAACGTCTGATCGGCCGGAAGTTCTCCGAGAAAGAAGTGCAAAAGGACATCGACCTGATGCCCTACAAGATTGCCGCAGCCGACAACGGCGACGCCTGGGTTGAAGTGCGTGGCAACCGCATGGCGCCACAGCAAGTCAGCGCTGACATTTTGCGCAAGATGAAGAAAACTGCCGAAGACTACCTCGGCGAAGAAGTGACGGACGCTGTGATCACGGTTCCCGCCTACTTCAATGACGCACAGCGCCAAGCTACCAAGGATGCAGGCCGCATCGCTGGTCTGGACGTCAAGCGCATCATCAACGAACCCACCGCTGCCGCGCTGGCTTTTGGCCTGGACAAGCAGGAAAAGGGCGACCGCAAGATCGCCGTGTATGACTTGGGTGGCGGCACGTTTGACGTGTCCATCATCGAAATCGCCGATGTGGATGGCGAGAAGCAGTTCGAAGTGTTGTCTACCAACGGCGACACCTTCCTGGGCGGCGAAGACTTTGACCAACGCATCATCGACTTCATCATTGCCGAGTTCAAGAAAGAACAAGGCGTGGACCTGGGCAAAGACGTACTGGCCCTGCAACGCCTGAAGGAAGCCGCTGAAAAGGCCAAGATCGAGCTGTCCAGCAGCGCGCAGACCGACATCAACCTGCCCTACGTGACAGCCGATGCCTCTGGCCCCAAGCACTTGAACATCAAGCTGACCCGCGCCAAGCTGGAAAGCCTGGTTGAAGAGCTGATCGAGCGCACCATTGCCCCTTGCCGCACCGCCATCAAGGACGCAGGCGTCAAGGTCTCTGACATCCATGACGTGATTTTGGTCGGCGGTATGACCCGCATGCCCAAGGTGCAAGAGAAGGTCAAGGAACTGTTCGGCAAGGAACCCCGCAAGGATGTGAACCCCGACGAAGCTGTTGCTGTGGGTGCTGCGATTCAGGGTCAGGTGCTGGTCGGTGACCGCAAAGATGTGTTGCTGCTGGACGTGACACCTCTGAGCTTGGGCATTGAGACCATGGGCGGTGTCATGACCAAGATGATCACGAAGAACACGACCATTCCGACCAAGTTTGCACAGACTTTCTCCACCGCGGAAGACAACCAGCCCGCCGTGACGATCAAGGTGTTCCAGGGTGAGCGCGATATCGCGGTTGGCAACAAGATGCTGGGCGAGTTCAACCTCGAGGGCATTCCACCCGCAGCCCGCGGTACACCGCAGATCGAAGTGTCCTTTGACATTGATGCCAACGGCATCTTGCACGTGGGGGCCAAGGACAAGGGTACCGGCAAGGAAAACAAGATCACCATCAAGGCCAACTCGGGCTTGAGCGAATCCGAAATCCAGCAAATGGTGAAAGACGCCGAGTTGAACGCCGCGGACGACAAGAAAAAGGTCGAACTGGTGCAAACCAAAAACCAGGCCGATTCCAGCATCCACAGCGTGAAGAAGAGCCTAACCGAGTACGGTGACAAGCTCGATGCCGCTGAAAAGGAAAAGATCGAGGCGGCCATCAAGGACCTGGAAGAAGCCATCAAGGGCGACGACAAGGCATCCATTGACGAGAAGAACACCGCATTGATGGCTGCCAGCCAGAAGCTGGGCGAGAAGATGTACGCCGACATGCAGGCCAAGCAAGGTGCTGAAGGCGGACAACCCGAAGGTGGTGACCAGGCGGCACAACATGCCGGCGCTAGTTCATCGTCGGCGCAATCCCACGATGACAACGTGGTGGACGCCGAAGTCAAGGAAGTCAAAAAGGGCTAAACCACACGCGCTTTGCGTGCTGATTTGGCGCGCCGCGCCCGAAAGATTCTCCAGGAATCGTCGGCGCGGCGTTTTGCATCAAGTTTGCGTATCGATTCAAAGACCAACAACATTGTCTGGCAACCATGGCTACTAAAAGAGACTTTTACGAAATCCTGGGCGTTGCTAAAAACGCCTCTGACGAAGACATCAAGAAGTCTTATCGCAAGCTTGCGATGAAACACCACCCGGACCGCAACCAAGGCGATTCCGGCAAGGTGGCCGAAGAAAAATTCAAAGAAGCCAAAGAAGCCTACGAAATGCTGTCGGACCCGCAAAAACGTGCGGCTTACGACCAGCATGGCCACGCCGGCGTGGACCCCAATATGCGCGGCCCTGGCGGTGAAGGTTACGGCGGTTTTGCCGAAGCCTTTGGCGACATCTTTGGCGACATGTTTGGCCAGCAACGCGGCGGGCGCCCCGGCGCCGGTGGCCGCCAGGTGTACCGCGGCAGCGACCTGAGCTACGCGATGGAAGTCACGTTGGAGGAAGCGGCCCGCGGCAAGGATGCACAGATTCGCATCCCCAGTTGGGATTCCTGCGAAGTCTGCAAAGGCAGCGGCGCCAAGCCTGGTACCCAGGTCAAGACCTGCGGTACCTGTACCGGTACCGGTTCGGTGCAGATGCGCCAGGGCTTCTTCAGCGTGCAGCAAACCTGCCCTACCTGCCGCGGCACCGGCAAGGTTATTCCCGAGCCCTGCATGTCCTGCAATGGGCAAGGCAAGGTCAAAAAGCAGAAAACGCTGGAAGTCAAAATCCCAGCCGGCATCGACGGGGGCATGCGTATCCGCAGCACTGGCAACGGTGAGCCCGGCACCAATGGCGGGCCGCCGGGGGACCTGTACATCGAGATCCGCCTCAAGAAACACGACATCTTCGAGCGCGATGGCGATGACCTGCATTGCTCGGTCCCTATCAGCATGGCAACCGCTGCGCTAGGCGGCGAGATCGATGTGCCCACATTGGCCGGCAAGGCAGCCATTGATATTCCCGAAGGCACACAAACCGGCAAGCAGTTCCGCCTGCGCGGCAAAGGCATCAAGGGCGTGCGCGCCAGCTACCCTGGTGACCTGTACTGCCACATTGCAGTAGAAACACCAGTCAAACTCAGCGAGCACCAACGCCGCTTACTGCGTGAACTGGATGAATCTTTGAAGAAAGGCGGAAATAAGCATTCGCCGTCGGGCGACAGCTGGACTGACCGGCTCAAGAGCTTTTTCAGCTAAAGCCCGGCACGGTCAGCGCCCCGTTGCTGGCCAACCTACCGCCACCTCTGCAATAGACGGGGCGGTATTTTTTTACCAGTTGTCCGAACGCACCTCTGGTTCCCACTGCAGCGGGCGCGCTGCCGATACGCCGATGACGCCGTAGCGCTGCTCGCCCTTTTCGTCCCAGCGCATGGAGCCGGTCACCGGTGCATAGCCGTCAATCTTGCGCAGCGCCTGCAGAACGTCCACAGGCTTGGCCGATTCGGTGCGGCGAATGGCCGCTGCCAGCACATGCATGGCATCGTAGGTGTAATGACCGGCGTAGGCCGGAGCCACCTTGTAAGCCGCCAGGTACTTCTCAAGAAAAGCCTTGCCGGTGGGGAACTCGCGCGCGTCCAGAATCGGGGACGTCGCGTAAAGACCGCTGACAATGCCAGCGCCCTTCAGCATATCGGTAGTCTTGATGGTGTCGCCACCCAGCATGAAAACTTTGGTGTAGCTAATCTTCTTCAACGCTTCCAGCAAAGCCAGGTTCTGGAAATCACTGAGCGTGGTAACGACAACCTCAACGCCCGCTTCCTTGAGCTTGCCGGCCAGGTCATCAAAGGCGCGCGTCTTGTCGTCGAATGACTGCTTCAGCACGATGTCTTTCTTCGCGCCGGTCAGTTCCTTGATGGCGCCCGCTGCCAGATCCTTGCCGTAGGGGGTGCTGTCATCCAGCACGGCGTACTTGGTCGCCTGAAACTTGGATGCAGAGAAGCTGCCAATCGCCTTGGCCTGCAGCGTGTCATTTGCTACCAGACGGAAAGTGGTGGGAAAACCCAGTTGCGTGAACTTAGGATTGGTCGAAATCGCCATTTGCGCAATGTTCTTTTCCGCGTAGATCGGCGCAGCGGCGATGCTGACACCCGAATTCAGATGGCCAATGACGGCCACCACGCCAGCGTCCACCAGTTGTTTGGCCACTTCCTTGCCGGTGTCAGCGCTGGCCCTGTCGTCCACGGCGACCACTTCGAGTGTCACCAGTTTGCCCTTGACCCGGAAACCCTCCTTGTTCAACTCGGCAACTGCCAGGTTCACTCCATTGAGCAAATCCTGGCCCAAAGCAGCCAGATTGCCGCTCAATGGCTGGGCTACGCCGATCTTGATCGTAGACGGCGGACTGTCGCAGCCCTGCAACAGGACAACACTGGAACCAGCTATGGCCAGCGTGATGGCGGATAGGGCGTGGCGGCGAGAGAGGGATATTGGCATGGAGGTGCTCGGTAAGGAAGGTAGGAGAAAGGCTTAAGAAACAGGTTAAGGTCACTGTAGGCAGCTACGCGTTTAACGCTGCGAGGGTTTTACCTTGGTCAGTGCAACATTGCAGCCATATTAGCGCGCCTTATAGGTAAAACGTGGAAAAAATCGACAGCGAAAGCATCGCATCTCTTCTGACAGAGTGCCTGCCCCAAGCGTAAAGCAAAAAGGGAGCCAGCTTTTACAATACTGCCATGCTAAACCAACGATTTCTCACCGCCGCGTTCTACAAGTTCGTTGAATTGGCCGATTTTGAAGACCGCAAAGACCCGCTGCTGGCTTTCTGCGAGCAGCACAATGTCAAGGGCACCATTCTGTTGGCACGCGAAGGCATCAACAGCACCATCGCCGGAGCACCTGAAGATGTCCATGCTGTGCTGGCCTATCTGCGCAGCGACCCGCTGCTGGCCGATCTGCAGCATAAGGAATCCTACGCCGAGACGGCACCCTTCTACCGCATGAAGGTGCGCCTCAAAAAAGAGATCGTCACGATGGGCGTGCCCGGCACGGACCCAAGGCACATCGTCGGAACCTATGTCAAACCCGAAGACTGGAATGCGCTGATCGCCGACCCCGACGTTGTGGTGGTCGACACTCGCAATGACTACGAGGTGGCGATAGGCACGTTCAAAGGTGCGATTGACCCGCACATCCGCACCTTCTCTGAGCTTCCCGCCTGGGCTGCACGAGCTGAGGCACTGCGCCCCAATGCCGACGGCAAGAAGCCAAAGGTAGCGATGTTCTGCACCGGTGGCATACGCTGTGAAAAGTCCACTGCGTACATGAAGGCCCAGGGCTACGGCGAGGTCTACCACCTGGAGGGCGGCATCCTCAAATACTTGGAGACCGTACCCCCGGAGCAAAGTCTATGGGACGGCACCTGCTTCGTGTTTGACGAGCGCGTCTCGGTAGACCACGGACTGACCCCAGGCACCCACAAGCTTTGTCGCGGCTGCCGCATGCCACTGGAAGAGGGTGCGACCGAGTCGCCGCTTTTCGAGTTGGGCGTGAGTTGCCCGCGCTGCCACGCCAGTACAAGCGAAGTGCAGAAGAACCGCGCACGTGAACGCCAACGCCAGTGGGAGTTGTCCAAGGCGCGCGGAAAGGCGCATATCGGTCAGGCCATGCCACCCAAGGCCACCGCCGAGCCTGACGCCGCGCCCTGATGGCAGCTATCGCGCCCACCGCCGCGCCCTACCCCATCCTGTATTCGTTTCGGCGCTGCCCCTACGCCATGCGTGCGCGGCTGGCGCTGGCGGCCAGTGGCACGGTCTGTGAGCTGCGCGAAGTGGTGCTAGCCCGTAAACCGCCTGCGCTGCTGCAGGCATCCCCCAAGGGTACGGTGCCGGTTTTGGTGCTGGAAGACGGTTTGGTGCTGGAGCAAAGCCTGGACATCATGCTGTGGGCGTTGCGCCACAACGATCCGCGGCAGTGGTTGCCACCGTCGGCGCAGGCCATGGCCGATGCGCTGCAACTGATCACAGAGTGCGACGGTGGCTTCAAATACAACCTGGACCGCTACAAATACCCCAACCGCTACGCCTTGCCCGATGGCTCAGAGCACAGAGCTCTAGGTGCACAGTTCTTGCAAACGTTAAACGAGCGGCTGGCAAGCGATCGCCACCTGATGGGCGCGCGCTTCGGTTTGGCGGACGCCGCCATCGCTCCCTTTGTCCGCCAATTCGCGCACACCGACGCTGCCTGGTTTGCCAGCCAGCCATGGCCGGCCCTTCAACTGTGGCTGGCTGCGTTTGAGACATCTGACCACTACGCACAGGTGATGGAAAAGTTCACTGCCTGGACGGCGGACCAGGCAGTGCAAGTTTTCCCGGCGTGAACACCGCTATCAATTTCGTAGCTGCTTACGCACGTTCCACAAGGGCTATAGCCCGATATGCCATACAAGCTTTGCTTTATCGGCGCGGATCATTTGCATCAGCAGCCGGGTGCGTTTTGCGCCCGAAGCCCCGGCCTGACTTTTTCGGTTAGTATTCGACCATGAACACATTTGCACTAGTGCTACTACTAATCCCCTTCGGGCGGAGACGGTAGCGCACGCATTAGCGCAAGTCACACGGCCCGTAGCTACCAGCAACGGGCCGTTTTTCATTGGGTTGCTGGTTCTTGTTTTTACCCAGGAGAACCCAGCATGTTGCAAGATCCCAGCCGAAAGTACCCCGCCTTTGCGCCCATTAGCCTGACCGACCGCACCTGGCCCAATGCCGTGCTGAAGCAAGCCCCCGTCTGGCTCAGCACCGATCTGCGCGACGGCAACCAGGCGCTGATCGAGCCCATGGACATGGCCCGCAAGCTGCGCATGTTTGCCCACCTGCTGGAGATCGGCTTCAAGGAGATTGAGGTCGGCTTCCCCGCCGCGTCGCAAATCGAGTTTGATTTTGTACGCCATCTGATCACGCAAAACCTGGTTCCCGATGGCGTGACCATCCAGGTCATGACGCCCGCCAAGGATGCGCTGATCCGCCGCACGATGGAAGCCGTGGTCGGCGCCAAGCGTGCGATCGTCCACGTCTACAACGCCACGTCACCGGTCATGCGCCGCGTCGTGCTGGGCATGGACGAGGACGAGATTGTCGAGCTGGCCACCACCCACGCAAAACTGATCCAGGACCTTGCACGCCAACAGCCCGGCACACACTGGACCTTCCAGTACTCGCCCGAGCACTTCTCTGGTACAGAGTTGGCGTTTTCCAAACGCGTCATCGACGCTGTCACCGACGTCTGGCAACCCACGCCCGACCATCCCTGCATCATCAACCTGCCCACGACGGTCGAACACTCCACGCCCAACGTGTTTGCCGACATGATCGAGTGGATGCACCGCAACATCGCGCGGCGTGACGGCGTTGTGCTGTCGGTCCACCCGCACAACGACCGGGGCACCGGCGTAGCGGCGGCCGAGCTGGCGATGATGGCCGGTGCACAACGCGTGGAAGGCTGTTTGTTTGGCAATGGCGAGCGCACCGGAAACGTGGACATCGTCACCATCGCACTCAACCTGTATACCCAAGGTGTGTCGCCTGAGCTGGACTTCGCGCAGATCGACGAGGTGCGCCGCATGGTGGAGCACTGCAACCAGTTGCCGGTGCACCCACGCCACCCATACGTCGGCGAGCTGGTTTACACATCGTTCTCGGGCACACACCAGGACGCCATCAAGAAAGCCTTTGCCCTGCGTGCGCAGGCCACACCGGACGACGTGTGGGCTATTCCCTACTTGCCCGTGGACCCGATGGATTTGGGACGTAGCTATGAGGCCGTTATCCGCGTCAACAGCCAGTCAGGCAAAGGCGGTATCGCCTACCTGCTGGAAACGGAGTACGGTCTGGAGTTGCCGCGCCGCCTGCAGATCGAATTCAGCCAGGTCGTGCAAACCGTCATGGACGCCGAAGGCAAGGAGCTTTCTGCACAAGACCTGTGGGAACTGTTCCAACGTGAGTACGGCACCAATAACACTACGACGCCGCAGGTACAGCAACGCGCATCAGGCGACGGTGTTGCGGTAACTGCCGAGTGGCACGGGGCGCAAATCCAGGGGCACGGCGCCGGCCCCATTGAGGCTTTTGTGAACGCGGTGAACACGCTGTCGGGCACCAAGGTCCGCGTGCTGGATTACCACGAGCACGCCCTGGGCGCTGGCGCAGATGCGCAGGCCGTTGCTTACCTGGAGCTGCGCATCAACGAACAGCACACCGTGTTTGGCGTCGGCTTGGATGCCAACATTGTTTCCGCTTCGTTGAAAGCGATTGTCAGCGGCCTGCAGCGTGGGCAGCTACGCACATTGGCAGCCCCATCGGCGAGTCCCGAACTGGCCCAAGGTTGACGGGCCTCCAGCAGCGTAGCCATCGACATAGCCAGCATGTGGTCCAGTTTGCGACAGCAGGCCCACCGGAATGCCGAGCCCGCCCCGTCCGTCTACATATTGTGTTGTGCCAGCAGCTCCATCAAGCGCCCGCGCACCACAGCGGACGCGTTCAACAGCGATGTGCTGCTCTGGCTGGCGGATGCGATCAACATGGCGGCCCAGCGCGCCAATTGCTGGCTACGATGGTGCCGAAGACGAAGCGTGTATGCATGCCGCAAAGGTAAAGCAAGCCGGCCGCAAACCGGTCAAGCGCAATAGTTGAAAATATGCCGACCACAACTGTCCGGACCAACCCCTTGAAGCACCACATCGAAACCAGTTTGCGCGAAGCCCAGACAGCGCTTGGCGCCCTGCTGGCCAACCCCGCGGCCTTGTCCACCATTGAGCAAGCCGCCGCTACTTTGATAGCGGTCTTTACGGCCAAGGGGCGGGTCTATGCCTGCGGTAATGGGGGCTCCATGTGCGACGCCATGCACTTTGCCGAAGAACTCACCGGCCGCTACCGCAAGGACCGCGCCGCCCTGCCAGCCACCGCCATCAGTGACGCCGGTCACCTGACGTGCGTGGGTAACGATCTGGGTTATGACCAGGTGTTCTCGCGCTACATCGAAGCGCATGGCCGGCCTGGCGACTGTCTGGTGGCTTTAAGCACCAGCGGCACAAGTAAAAATATCTTGCGGGCAGCCGAAGCTGCAAAGGCCATCGGCATGCGGGTCATTGTGCTCAGTGGCCGGCACAGCGCCGCTTTGGAGGCGCTCAGCTCCGTCTACGTTTGTACAACCGGCGGCAGTTTTGCCGACCGGGTACAAGAGCTGCATATCAAAGTCTTGCACATCCTGATCGAATTGATAGAGCGCCACTTCTACCCCGAGAACTATCTGGAGTAAACCCGCGGCAGACCCAGGCCCGCATCCGCCCCTGCTCTGCAGCGAGCGCGGTGCCAACCCGACTCCGGCGCTATTGCCGGGTTGCCCGTGCGATTTGGTCCAGTGGCAGCTTGGGGGTACGGTCTGCGTAAAGCAGACCATTTGTCTCCTGGAATGTATCGGCGAACTGGGTGTAGCAAAACCCACTGAACATGGGCGTAGTGTTCGCAACCTCGAGCAAGTGGTCATAGAGTTCCAGAAACTCCTGGGCATTCTTCGCCGTGGAATATCCCCAAGCTTCACTCCCGCTGGATGACAGGCTTTTCTCCAATGAAACCCCACCGAATTCGGTAAGCATGATTGGCTGCCCGCGATGCGGGTAACCGTCCAGCGTCAATATCCGTCCCCCGGGGCGACGCCGATCGAACAGCTCTTGTGTTTGTGCAGAGTCGCTGTAACGCGCTGCCAATCGCAGCGGGTCAGAATCGTAATCGTGAATCCCAATGATGTCGGTAGCGGACGCTTCCCACCCATCATTGCCGATGACGGGACGCGTTGGGTCCAGCGTACGCGTCAAATGGTACAGCGCTTCCACGGCATTGCGATGGGCTTGGGTGGAAGTCAGATTGGGCACGCCCCACGATTCGTTGAACGGAACCCACACAATGATGCAGGGGTGGCTGTAGTCACGATCAATGACTTCGCTCCACTCGCGCACCATGCGGTTGATGGCAAGCGGCGTAAAGCGGTACGCGGATGGCATCTCCTCCCACACCAGCAAGCCAAGCCGGTCGGCCCAGTACAGATAGCGAGGATCTTCAATTTTTTGGTGTTTGCGAACACCGTTGAACCCCATGGCCTTCGCAAGCTCAACGTCTTTGCGAAGTGCGTCGTCGGAAGGGGCCGTCAGCAAAGTGTCGGGCCAATACCCCTGGTCCAGAACGAGGCGCAGCTGGTAGGGTCGGCCGTTGAGCATGAAACGGTCGCGGTTCACATTTACCGAACGCAATGCCGTGTACGAGCGTATGTTGTCGATGGCCTTGCCCTGGTGCCACAACGTGACTTCAACATCGAGCAAGGTGGGCCGCTCGGGGCTCCAAAGCAGTTCGTTGCGAGAGTCGTCGATACCCGGATCAGAAACTGCGATTTTTCGGTGCGCTTCGCAGCCTATTATTTTGTAGCGATCATCGGCCAGCATGACGGAGTCGTTCCAGATTTTTACTTCAACGGTCAAGTCGTCCAGCGTGTCGCCACAAATGAAGGTCTCGCAACCGATTTCAAACCCATCGAAGTAGGGTGTCCAGCGTAACTTTTGGATATAGGTTCGTGGCACACGCTCCATCCATACGCTTTGCCAAATGCCAGTCGTGCGGGGGTACCAAATGGAATGCGGTTGCGCTTGCCAATCCTGCTTGCCGCGCGGTTTGGCAAGATCGAAAGGGTCGTCCTCCGCATAAACCGTTACCGTTTGGAGACCAGTGTGCCGAAGTGCGCGTGTGATATCAGCAAAAAAAGGCGTGTGCCCCCCCTCGTGGCGGACGACAAAGTGGCCGTTGACCCATACCTGAGCCATGTAGTCAACAGCGCCAAAGTGCAGTAGCACGCGCCCGTCTTGCGGGTCTATTTCCACCTCACGCTGGTACCAGCAGCCTCGGTGAAATCCATGGTCACCAATTCCGCTTGCGTCGGATTCAGGTGAATAGGGCACTTCAATTTGCATCGCCCATTCGATCGGATCGGAGGGGTGCGTCCATTGCCGGTCGTTATCGAAGGTGAACTTCCAGGTCCCGTTAAGCGACTGCCAGTGTTCGCGAACCATTTGCGGACGGGGGTAGGCCGGATCCATCATATTTTTCCTTTAGTGGGCGTCATCGCATCCGCCACCCTAAGGGTTAAATTCTGGCCCTACCGTTCCCTAGCGCACGTACATAAGAGGCAGGCCGATTGGCCCGCTGCCCTACAGTGCCAGGCGTGCGCGGGCCTGGGCGTATTCGCGCTGGAGCTGGGCCACGTAATCCGCCGCGCTTTGCACCTTGCTGATGACGCCAATGCCCTGACCGCAACCCCAGATTTCTTTCCATGCTTTGGCGGAACCGGCCCCGCCGAAGTTCATCTTGCTGGGGTCGCTGACGGGCAGGTTCTCGGGGTCCAATCCGGCCGCACGAATGCTAGGCGCCAGGTAGTTGCCGTGCACACCCGTAAACAAGTTGCTGTAGACGATATCGTCGGAGGCGCCATCCACAATGGCTTGCTTGTAGGCATCGTTGGCGCGGGCTTCTTCGGTGGCAATAAAGGCTGAGCCAATATACGCAAAGTCGGCGCCCATGGCCAGAGAGGCCAGCACCGCGTCGCCGGTGGAGATGGAGCCTGACAGGGCCAGCGGACCGTCAAACCACTGGCGGATTTCCTGAACCAATGCAAACGGGCTCTTCACGCCGGCATGTCCACCGGCGCCCGCCGCCACGGCGATCAGGCCGTCAGCACCCTTCTCGATCGCCTTGCGGGCGTGCTTGTTGTTGATGACGTCGTGCAGCACCACGCCACCGTAACTGTGGGCAGCGGCGTTGATGTCCTCGCGCGCGCCCAGGCTGGTGATGATGATCGGCACCTTGTACTTGACGCACATCGCCATGTCGTGCTCCAACCGGTCATTGCTCTTGTGCACAATCTGGTTGATGGCAAACGGCGCAGCCGGTTTGTCCGGGTTTGCCGCGTTATAGGCCGCCAGGGCTTCGGTGATTTCGACGAGCCACTCTTCCAGTTGCTCGGCAGGGCGCGCGTTGAGCGCGGGCATGGAGCCTACGACACCGGCAATGCACTGGGCAATGACCAGCTTGGGGTTGCTGATGATGAACAGCGGGGAACCGATGACGGGAAAAGGCACGTGGGCCAGGGCGCCCGGTAGCTTGGACATGGTGTAGTCTCCAGGATTTGTTGGGGGGCAAATGGGCCGCTAGCCCTCGTGGAATGCGCGTAAGCCGCTATCTATTCAATAGCACTCTAAAACGCTTCCAGCGGCAGTGCGGTCACGCAGTCCGCGCCCTCGACAATGCTGTCACGCAGCCCCCCAGCCTTGACCAGCAGGTGGTCGGCATAGAAACGTGCGGTAGTGATCTTGGCCTGCATGAAGGCTACATCGTTACCGGCCGCAATCTGCTCTTGCGCAACCAACAGCGAACGCGCCATTTGCCAACCGGCCATCACATTGCCGGCCAGCATCAGGTAGGGCACGCTGCCCGCAAACACGGCGTTGGGGCTGGCCTTGGTATTGCCAGCGACGAAATTCACGACATCTACAAAGGCTTCGCGTGCGGCCTTGAGGCGTTTCGCCATCGCTACGGCGTCTGCGGTTCCGCTCTTCAGCAATTCGGCTTCTGTCGCCTCGATCTGCGCCGCCAAAGCTTTGCCGGTCTGACCACCGTCGCGTGAGGTCTTGCGGCCCACCAAGTCATTGGCCTGGATGGCGGTTGTACCTTCGTAGATCGTCAGAATCTTCGCGTCGCGGTAAAACTGCGCCACACCGGTTTCTTCGATGAAACCCATGCCGCCATGCACTTGCACCGCCAGCGAAGTGACCTCCAAACTCATCTCGGTGCTATAGCCCTTGACCAAGGGCACCATGAATTCGTAGAAGGTCTGGTTGTCTTTTCGCACTGCTGCGTCGGGGTGGTGGTGGGCAGCGTCGTAAGCGGATGCGGCCACGCTGGCCATGGCGCGGCAGCCTTCCACGTACGCGCGCATCGTCATCAGCATGCGGCGCACGTCCGGGTGGTGGATGATGGGCGCACCGGCCTTGACGGAACCATCGACTGGGCGGCTTTGCACGCGTTCGCGCGAGAAACGCACCGCCGTCTGGTACGCCAGCTCGGCAATCGCAATGCCCTGCACGCCCACGCCGTAGCGGGCGGCGTTCATCATGATGAACATGTACTCCAGGCCACGGTTTTCTTCGCCGACCAGGTAGCCAACAGCGCCACCGTGGTCGCCAAATTGCAGCACGGCAGTCGGGCTGGCCTTGATGCCCAGCTTGTGTTCGATGCTGACGCAGTGCACGTCGTTACGCGCACCCAGCGAACCGTCTGCGCCGACCATGAATTTGGGCACCACAAACAGGCTGATGCCCTTGACGCCTTCGGGCGCGCCGGTCACACGGGCCAGCACCAGATGGACGATGTTCTCGGCCATGTCGTGCTCACCCCAGGTGATGAAAATCTTGGTGCCAAAAATCTTGTAGCTGCCATCGGGCAATGGCTCGGCGCGGGTGCGCACTGCCGCCAGGTCGCTGCCGGCCTGGGGTTCGGTCAGGTTCATCGTGCCGGTCCACTGGCCGCTGACCAGCTTTTCCAGGTAGGTGGCTTTCAAGTCATCTGAGCCTGCGGTCAGCAGGGCCTCGATCGCGCCGTCGCTGAGCAGCGGGCACAGCGCAAAACTCATATTGGCCGAGTTCTGCATCTCACCGCAGACGGATCCAATGGTCTTGGGCAGGCCCTGGCCGCCGAAGTCCACCGGGTGCTGCAGACCTTGCCAGCCGCCCTCGGTGAATTGTTTGAAGGCTTCCTTGAAACCTGGCGTCGCGGTGACAACACCGTCTTTCCAACTCGATGGGTTCAGGTCACCGGCGCGGTTCAGCGGGGCCATCACGCCTTCATTGAACTTGGCCGACTCTTCCAGCACGGCCTGCGCGGTGTCAAAGCCGGCGTCTTCAAAGCCTGGCATCTGGGCGATCTGGTCAATCTTGGCCAGATGCTGGATATTGAACAACATGTCTTTGACGGGCGCGACGTAGCTCATGGGGTACTCCGGGGATTACAAAATCAAACAAGAAAGCAAAAAAAGGGCATCCCGTGGGATGCCCTGTTCGGGTCGCGCCTTACAGCGCTGCGGTCAGCTCCGGCACGGCGACAAAGAGGTCTGCTTCCAGGCCATAGTCGGCCACGCTGAATATAGGCGCTTCGGGGTCTTTGTTGATGGCGACGATGACCTTGCTGTCCTTCATACCGGCCAAATGCTGGATGGCGCCGCTGATGCCGGCTGCAATATACAGCTGGGGCGCAACGATCTTGCCGGTCTGGCCCACTTGCCAGTCGTTGGGCGCATAACCTGCGTCCACCGCCGCGCGCGATGCGCCCAGTGCGGCGCCCAGCTTGTCGGCCAGCGGCGTCATGACGTCCATGAACTTTTCGCTGGAACCCAGGGCACGGCCGCCTGAGACGATGATCTTGGCAGCGGTCAATTCGGGGCGGTCGTTCTTGGCGATTTCTGAACCCACGAATGTAGCCTGTGCGCTGGCGCCAACAGCCGTCAGCACTTCTACCGCGGCGCTACCGCCGGTAGCAGCGGCCGGATCGAAACCGGTGGTACGCACGGTCAGCACCTTGGTCGCTTCCGCGCTTTGCACGGTAGCGATGGCGTTACCGGCGTAGATGGGGCGCTCAAAGGTGTCGGGGCTGTCAACCTTGGTGATGTCGGAGATTTGGCCAACGTCCAGCTTGGCGGCCACGCGGGGGGCAATGTTCTTGCCCGAAGCAGTGGCGGCAAACAGGATGTGGCTGTAGTTGCCAGCAACGGCCAGCACCTGGGCTGCCACGTTTTCGGCCAGACCGTGCGTAAAGCCATCACCTTCGGCGTGCAACACCTTGGCCACACCGGCGATTTGCGCGGCAGCCGCAGCGGCGGCGCCGGCATTGTTGCCGGCTACCAGCACGTGCACGTCGCCACCGCATTTCAGTGCGGCGGTAACGGTGTTCAGGGTTGCACCCTTGATGGATGCGTTGTCGTGTTCAGCGATTACGAGAGAAGTCATTTTCGTGTTCCTTAGATAACTTTGGCTTCAGTCTTGAGCTTGGCAACGAGTGTGGCCACGTCAGGCACCTTGATACCAGCGCTGCGCTTGGGTGGCTCGACCACTTTCAGCGTCTTGATGCGGGGCGTCACGTCAACACCCAGTGCTTCGGGCGTGAACACGTCCAGTTGTTTCTTCTTGGCCTTCATGATGTTGGGCAGCGTTACATAACGTGGCTCATTGAGGCGCAGGTCGGTGGTGACGACGGCGGGCATGGTCAGCGACACAGTTTCGGAGCCGCCATCGACTTCACGGGTCACATTGACCTTGCCATCCACCACTTCAACCTTGCTGGCGAATGTGCCTTGGGGCAAATCAGCCATAGCGGCCAGCATCTGTCCGGTCTGGTTGCAGTCGTCATCAATGGCTTGCTTGCCCAGGATGATCAGACCGGGTTGTTCTTTTTCGACCAAAGCCTTGAGCAGCTTGGCCACGGCCAGGGGCTGCAGCTCTACCGCGGTTTCCACCAGGATGCCACGGTCGGCACCAATGGCCATGGCGGTGCGCAGGGTTTCCTGGCACTGGGTCACACCGCAAGAGACTGCGATGATTTCGGTGACGATGCCCTTTTCTTTCAGGCGAACGGCCTCTTCGATGGCGATTTCGTCGAAGGGGTTCATGCTCATTTTGACGTTGGTAATGTCTACGCCCGTGCCATCGGACTTGACCCGCACCTTGACGTTGTAATCGACCACGCGTTTAACGCTTACCAGGACTTTCATGCTGCCGCTCCAGATGGTTACAAATTGGTTTGCTTGACTTGACGTACACGTCAACCGCTCGATTCTATGCCGCTGCGCTTTTTCGGGCGTCGCCCAGAAGACGATCACAGCATAACCCAGAAAATAGAACGGTCGTGCTTTTTTAGAATTATAACTCTACAAAACGCCGCAGCGACCCCGACTGTCACGCATGGATCAGCGCTGGTGCACCACGCGCTGTGGGTAAGGAATCTCGATGCCATTGGTCCGCAGCGCGGCGAGGATGGCACGGTTGATGTCTGAACGCAGGTTCATCGTGCCGTTTTGCGGATCGCGCACCCAGTAGCCCACGGTCAATTCCAGACCATCCGCACCAAACGCCGACAGGAAGACGGATGGCTCAGGGTCACGCAGTACCCGTTCCTGGACCATTGCGGCCTCCAAGAGCAGCGCTGTCACTTGGTTGACGTCACTCTCATACGCGACGGACACCACGGTGGTCTGGTACAGATGGGCGTCAGCCAGCGACAGGTTTTCGACGCGACTGGTGATCAGCATCTCATTGGGCACGATGGATTCGCGCCCGCTCGACGAGCGCACCAGCGTGTAGCGGGCGTTGATCTGCGTGATCGTCCCTTCGAAGTTGTCTACACGCACACTGTCGCCAATGCGCATGCTGCGTTCAGCCAGAATCACAAACCCACTGATGTAGTTGGCCGCCAGCTTTTGCAGACCAAAGCCGATACCTACGCCGACTGCCCCGCCCAGCACCGACAGCGCCGTCAGGTCGATGCCCACCGCAGACAGCGCCAGCATCAGCCCGACAAACATCAGCATCGCACGGGTCGCGTTGCTGACCGCCTTGCGCAGCGAGAGTTCGCTGCCAGTGGCCGAGCGCAGCAGGCGGGTTTCGATGGCTGCCGATATCCACAGCGTCAGTATCAATACGGCACCGGCCGTCAGCAGGCCTTCGATGATGTTACGCACCGACAGCTCGGTACCACCAACCTTCCACGTGATCTGGTCCAGTTCGTTCAGCACGACTGGCAACAGGCCGCTGACCCACAACACCATGGCCAGCCAGGCCAGCCACGAGATGGTGTGCTCCAGCGAGCGGGCCCACCGCGCCTCCTCAAACGCCACACGCAACACCTTGACCCCCACGCGGATGACGACCAACGACACCAGCACCGGTATCGCCACCTTGAACACGGCCACCCGCACGAAATTGCCGAGCACGGCCAGCGCGATACCACTGAGGCATAGCAACACCAGGGGAAACAGCACGCCATCCACGGCACGCGCGCCGAACAAAATGGACTTGCCGTCGTAGGCACCCAGCGTGCGGCGCAGCAGCATGACCAGCCCCCACGACAGAGCCACGCATAGCGCCAACGCGGCAAGCTCAACCAACACGGTGGTCTGCGTGAAAGCTGCCAACCAGCCCCCCAGATCGTCTATGGGCTGCGGTGTTGAAACTTTGGGAATGCTTGCCATTACAAATCTGCCAGTACACGAATATGCGCTTCGACGCTCTGCGCCAAAGCATCCAGGTTGTAGCCGCCTTCCAGGCAAGACACGATACGGCCCTTGGCATGGCGCAGCGCCACTTCTTTGATGCGCTGGGTCATCCACACGTAGTCCGCCTCGACCAAACCCATCTGACCCATGTCATCCAGACGATGGGCGTCGAAGCCGGCGCTGATGAAAACCATTTCCGGTTTGTAGGCATCCAGTCGCGGCAGCCAGAAGGTCTCGACCAACTCACGCACCTGCGGCCCTTTGGTGTACGCAGGCACCGGCAGATTGACCAGGTTGCTGGCGTTTGACCGGGCACCGCCCGGAGGGTAAAACGGATGCTGAAAAAAGCTGAGCATTAACACCCGCTGGTCGCCGGCCACGATGTCCTCGGTGCCATTGCCATGGTGTACGTCAAAGTCCACGATGGCAACGCGTTTGAGACCGTGGCGCTCTAACGCATAACGCGCCGCAATCGCAACATTGTTCAGAAAGCAAAATCCCATGGCGGTGTCGTGACAGGCATGGTGGCCGGGGGGGCGAACGGCGCAAAAAGCATTCTCAATCTCCCCAGCCAGTACCGCGTCGGTCGCTGCCAGAGCGGCACCGGCCGCCCGCAGGCTGGCGTCCCAGGTGTGGACATTCAACGCGGTATCGGGATCGATCTGAACGTACGCGGGGCCGCCCGCCGCAATCTCGTCGCGCAGGCCGTCGGTCAGGCCGCGCAGCGCGGCCACATGCATACGGCCATGGGCCAGTTCGATGTCAGTGATCGCCGCCTGCGGGGCTTCGCGCCGGTCCAGTGCATCACCCACGCCGCTGATCAACAAACGGTCCTCGATGGCGGACAGCCGGTCAGGGCATTCGGGGTGCCCTGCACCCATCTCATGCTTCCAGCAATCGGGATGGAAAAAGTAGCCTGTCTTGTTCACCAAAGCACTCGTATCTCAAAATTTCGGGTAAGGTCCCAGCATGGACGCACAACACACACTCAAATCTTTGCTCAACCAGCTTAACACGGTGATCGTGGGCAAGCCGTCGCAGATTCAGGATTGCGTGGCCTGCCTGCTGGCCGGCGGCCACTTGCTGATTGACGACGTGCCCGGAGTCGGCAAGACCACGCTGGCGCACGCGCTGGCCCGCAGCTTTGGACTGCAATTCTCTCGCGTGCAATTTACGTCGGACCTGATGCCCAGCGACCTGTCCGGCGTCTCTATCTACGAGCGCGGCAAAGAGGCCTTTGTGTTCCACCCCGGTCCCATCTTCGCGCAGGTGCTGCTGGCCGACGAAATAAACCGCGCCAGCCCCAAAACGCAAAGCGCCTTACTGGAGGCCATGGAAGAAAAGCAGGTCACGATCGAGGGAGAAACCCGACCACTGCCCCTACCCTTCTTCGTGATTGCCACACAAAACCCGCTAGACCAGCTGGGCACCTATGCCCTGCCCGAGTCGCAGATGGACCGCTTTTTGATGCGCATATCGCTAGGCTACCCAGACCGGGTGGCCGAACGGGAGCTGCTGGCCGGCCATGACCGCCGCGACATCGTCGACAAGCTGCCCGCGGTGCTGTCGCAGTCCGAACTCCAGCAACTGCAGCAACAGGTGCTGGCCGTGCACACCGCCGGCCCGTTGCTGGACTATGTGCAGGACCTGATCGCCGCCACCCGCTCCGGCAAGTGGTTCCTGCAGGGCTTGAGCCCGCGCGCCGGCATCGCCGTGGTACGCGCCGCCAAGGCGCAGGCGCTGCTAAGCGGTCGAGACTACGTGGCACCCGACGATGTGCAAGCCGTGCTGCCACAAACCATTGCCCACCGGCTGATACCGGTTGGCGATGCGGGGCGCGGCGCCGTAGAACAGGTGCGCGCGATGGTGGCCACGGTGCCGTTGCCATGAGCAGAGACGACAGATGAGCGCCGCCGGGCCGCCCCAAGGCGCGAGGGCCCCCTCGGGGGGCAGCGCAGCACACGCAGTGGCAAGCGTGGGGGCGACACTTTCCGCCTCCGGCGCCTCCCCCCCAGGGGGGCGCACCCAGTGGCCTGGCGAAGCCAGCTCCACGGGTGCCCGCGTATGGAACCCGGTCACACTTGTACAGCGACGGTTTCGCCAGTGGTGGCAGGCCCGCCTGCCGCTGCGCGACAGTACCGCGCTGACACAGCGCAACGTCTACATCTTGCCAACGGGTCCGGGTTTCATGCTGGGGGCCACGCTGCTGGTGCTGCTGGTGGCGTCCATCAACTACCAGCTGAACCTGGGCTATGTGCTGACTTTTTTGCTGACCGGTAGCGCCGTTATCGGCATGCATGTCTGCCACAGCACCCTGCGTGGCATTACTATGAATTTGCTAGCGCCAGAGGACCATTTCGCAGGGGCTAGCGTCATAGTCAACGTCAACCTGCTGAGCGACAAACGATCTGTGCGCTACGGCATCGGCCTGGCCGTGTTGGGTACCCAGCACTGGAGCTGGACCGACGTGCCGGCACAGGGCCGGTCCACGGTGCAGGTGGCGTTCCAGGCGCCACACCGCGGCCTGCTCCGTGTGCCGCCGCTGACGGCAGAGACGCGTTTCCCCTTGGGCACGTTCCGCGTGTGGACGGTGTGGCGCCCGGCCGCCCAGGTGCTGGTCTACCCGGCCCCCGAGCTACACCCACCTCCGCTGCCGCCCGGCGAGGCACGTACTGGCGGCCAGGCCACCGTGCAGCGCCAGAGCACCGGCGAATTCGACGGCGTGCGCGCCTACCGCCGCGGTGATCCGCTGAAGCTGGTGGTGTGGAAGAAGGCCGCCAAAACCGACGAGCTGGTCAGCCGCGATGCACAGCAGGTTCAGCGTTTTGAGCTGTGGCTGGACCTGGCCCACACGGGCATTGCGGGTGCAACGGCCGGTGGCGCCCCGCTGGAGCAAGCCCTGTCCCGCCTGTGCGCCTGGGTGCTGCTGGCCGACAAGCAGGGCCTGCACTTTGGGCTGCGCCTGGGCGCGCAGGAAATTGCACCCGGCAGCGGCGAGGCCCACCGCCGCAACTGCCTGCAGGCCCTGGCGTTGACGCACACCAGCCCGTCCGAAACGTAAGCAGCCCACACGACAGACTGCCCCATGCTGCAAGCCATCAAAAACCTCCCCCGGGAAGCGCGCGACACGCTGTTCCTGCTGGCCGTCATCGCCTGGGTGATAGCGCCCCAGGTCGGCAACCTGCCGCTGTGGTGCAGCGGCATGGCAGCAAGCCTGCTGCTATGGCGGGGCTACTTGGCCGTGCGCGGCTTTGCACTGCCCTCGCGCTGGTGGCTGCTGGGTTTGTTGTTGTTGGCCAGCGGCGCTACCTACTTTACGCACCGCACCTTGTTGGGCCGCGATGCCGGCGTCACCTATGTCGTTGTGCTGCTCAGCCTGAAGACGCTGGAAATGCGCGGCCAGCGCGACACCTTCGTTATCTTCTTCCTGGGCTTCTTTACGCTGCTCTCCAACTTCTTTTTCTCGCAAAGCCTGCTCACCGCGATGTCCATGCTGGTTGGCCTGCTGGGCCTGCTGACGGCGCTGGTCAACAGCCATATGCCGGTGGGCAAACCGCCGCTGTTGCAAGCGGCCAAGACGGCGGCTTGGATGGCGCTGCTGGGTGCGCCGGTCATGGTGGCGCTGTTCGTGCTGTTCCCCCGCATCGCGCCACTGTGGGGCGTGCCGGGCGATGCAATGGCTGGGCGTAGCGGGCTGTCCAGCAGCATGCGGGTCGGCACGATTGCCAGCCTGGCACTGGACGACAGCATCGCCTTTCGCGTGCGCTTTGATGGCAAGGCACCCGCCATGTCCGACATGTACTTCCGCGGGCCGGTGCTGTCGTCCTTTGACGGTAGGGAGTGGCAGGAGCTGCGCTCTGCCTTCACACCGCGCAACCAGTTGGCAGCAGATTTGCAGGTTGCGGGCACGCCGCTGTCGTACCAAGTCACGCTGTCACCCAACAACCGCCCGTGGGTGTTGGTGCTGGATGCCACCCAGGCCAAGCCGAACCTGCCGGGCTACCGCGTAACAATGAACAACGAGTTGCAATGGGTGGCCGATCACCCGATTACGGACCTGGTGCGCTACGAGGCCAAGAGCTACACCAGCTTTCGCCACGGCCCTGCGCGCATGGTGCCGGGCATGCAAGATTATTTGTA
Organism: Rhodoferax sp. ZS1R8; assembly: GCF_056521325.1. Classification (NCBI taxonomy): domain Bacteria; kingdom Pseudomonadati; phylum Pseudomonadota; class Betaproteobacteria; order Burkholderiales; family Comamonadaceae; genus Rhodoferax; species Rhodoferax sp. ZS1R8. The sequence goes on from NZ_JBWMBA010000005.1 coordinate 474,637, forward strand.
CCTGCCACCCAGCTTCAACCCGCGCACCCTGCAATTGGCGGCCGACATCCGCAGTGATCCGCGCAACGCGGGTGCTGGTACTCCGGCACTGGTGCAGGCCGTCATGCAAAAGCTACGTACCGGGGGCTATACCTACACGTTGGAACCAGGCGTCTTTGGCACGCACACAGCGGACGAGTTCTGGTTTGACCGAAAAATGGGCTTCTGCGAACACATTGCGTCCAGCTTCGTGCTGTTGATGCGGGCGATGAACATACCGGCCCGCGTGGTCACCGGCTACCAGGGTGGGGACCTCAACGGCGTGGACGGCTACTGGACCATCCGCCAAAGCGATGCCCACGCCTGGTCCGAGGTCTGGATGCCCGAGCAGGGATGGGTGCGGGTGGACCCAACGTCGGCTGTGTCTCCGGGGCGCACCGGCACGCTGACCCGGCTGGAGGCGCCGCGCGGCGTCATCACGCAGGCGCTGCTCAGCGTCAATCCGCAATTTGCGCTGAACCTGCGTTCGCTGTGGGAGGCTGCCAACAACAGCTGGAACCAGTGGGTGCTGAACTATTCGCAGGCCAAGCAGCTGGACGTGCTGCGCAACCTGGGCTTCGAATCCCCCAGCTGGGAAGACCTGACCTATGTACTGATCACCCTGGTAGTGTCCGCCAGCGTGGTCGGCTCGGCCTGGACGCTATGGGAGCGCCACCGCCAGGACCCGTGGCTGCGGCTGTTGCATGGCGCCGCGCTACGCCTGCGCAAGGCGGGGTTGCAGCTGCCCGACACTGCCCCACCACGCCAGATGGCTGCACTGCTGCAAACGCTGGGGTCCACAGATCGGCCCGACCTGGCCGCCATCGCCCACTGGCTGCTGCGCATGGAAACCTGGCGGTATGCGAACCCTGCTCGACAGACCCAAGCACAACAACTGGCTACACTGCAACGCGAGTTCCGCTCCCTGCCCTGGCCACAACGCATACTGTGAATCCAAGCCCAACCGTGACACGTCTCCTCCAGCTTCTCGCTATCGTTTTCGTAGCTGCTTACGCCCTCTGCGCAAGGGCTAGCGACACAAAAGCCTTAAGCCCCTCCCAGCAAGATAGCGCCCCGACGGTCAAGGCTCCGCCCAGCCATGGACACGCGGGCAGCAGTAAACGCACCAAGCGCGGCAAGGCCACTGCACCGCGCAAGGCCGAATCGACCGGCCCGTTCTACGCCACCCGCCCCGACGCGATGCAGGCCGCCGACGGCATCGCCGAGCGCCTGGGCCTGGAGCCGCAGTGGGTGCGACAGGCGATCGGCCAATCGCACTACATGCCCGGTATCGCACGCGCCATTGCGCCCCCGCCAGTAGGCACGCCCAAGAACTGGACCGTGTACCGCAGCCGATTCATCGACTCCGTGCGCATCAATGCCGGCGTGAAGTTCTGGCGTGACAACCGCGAAACCCTGGAGCGGGCCGAGCAACAAACCGGCGTGCCGGCCGCCATCATCGTCGGCATCATCGGCGTGGAAACCATCTACGGCCAGCAGGTCGGCACCTACCGCGTCATGGACGCGCTGACCACGCTGGCCTTTGACTTCCCTGCCCAACACCCGCGCGCCAAGGAGCGTGCAGCGTTTTTCCTGTCCGAGCTCGAAGCCTTTCTGGCGCTGACCCACCGCACCGGTACCGACCCGCTGGCCCTGCGCGGCAGCTATGCCGGGGCCATGGGTCTGCCGCAATTCATGCCGTCCAGCTGGGCTAAATACGCGGTAGATTTTGATGGCGATGGCCGCGTCGACCTGTTCCACAACAATGCCGACGTCATCGGCTCGGTCGCCAATTACTTCAAGGCCTTCCAATGGCGCCCTGGCATGCCTACCCACTACCCGGTACGGCTACAGGCCGAAGGCATGGACAAGGCCGCGCTGCTGGCACCCGACATACTGCCCACATTCAATGCAGCCACGATGGCAGCGATGGGGGCCGAACTGGACGCCAAGGCGCTGCAGCACGTGGGTCCGCTGGCGCTGGTCGAGCTGCAAAATGGAGACGCGCCGCCGCTGTACATCGTGGGCACCGAAAACTTCTACGCCATCACCCGCTACAACTGGAGCAGCTACTATGCGCTGGCGGTGATTGAACTGGGCCAGGAAATTTCCGCTGCCATGTCAAAATAAACCATGATCGAACCCGCGCTCTCCACCGCCACCCCAGCCCAGGAAGAAGACGTCACCACCACGCTGTACAGCGCGGCTATCGGTCCGGTCAACAGCCAGTACTACCTGCCCATCTTCACCCGCTTTGAAGCCGCTGACCATGCAGGCGTCAGTTGGAACAGCGCTGCCAGCCTGCTGACGCTGAACTGGCTGGTGTTTCGCAAGCTGTGGGTCGCGGCGCTGGCCTATGTGGGCATCGTCGCCGCAGTCGCCCTGCTGGTGTTTGGTTTAGGCCACCTGGTGTTCCAGTTTTCCGACACGCTGATGATGGCCCTGGGCCTGGGCTTCGGCCTCGCGGCCTTTGTGCTGCCGGGCTTGTTCGGCAATGCGCTGTTCCACACCGAATGCCGCAAGGCCATGTCGCAGGCCCTTGTCGGCCATAGCAATGTGGCCGATGCGCGCGACCAGCTGTTGCACCAGGCCAGCAGCCGCAAACGCCTGATAAGCCTGGCCGTAGCCAATGCAGTCATGGTTCTGCTGGTGGCCGTGGCTTACCAACAGTTCTCCGGGCTGGGCAATGTCGCCGTGATGCCGCACGGTGCATTGGATACTGGGAACATCACTGTGGGCCGTACCGACGCGGCCGAAGGGGTTCGCCCATCAACACCTGCAAGCGCGCCCGTATCGGAACCTGCCGCCGCTGGGAACCCAATTGCCACTGCTGCGTCCGCCCTATCGCCGTCCGCGGCATCTGCACCGGCCATGGTGCGCAGCGCAGCCGCTAGCGAACCACTGCTTGCTGCCTCCGCTACACCGGCACCAGCCTCAGCGCAACCAGCACCACAACTACCGCCATCAGTACCATCTGCGGCAGCATCCAAGTCAACCGGCAGCGCTGCAGCCCCCGTTCCAGCCAAGGCCAACACAAAGCAGAAGGCTGCGGTGACCCGCGAGACCGCATCCAAGCCCACCCCCACGCCAGCGCCCGCCGCCGACCTGCCTGCCAAGTCCTTCTACATCAATGTGGGCTTATTCGGTGTACCCGAAAACGCTGCCAAGGCCCATGCAAAGTTGCTGGAAGCAGGCCTGCCGTCGGTGAAGAAAGAACTCAAGGCCAAAACCCTGCAGATTCGGGTGCGGGTGGGCCCGTTTGCGACGCAGGCACAAGCCGACGCCGCTGCAGAGAAGATCAAGGCATTGCAACTGGACGCCGTCATCATCCAGCTGTAACGCGCTGCAGCAGAGCGCGGGGTTTATTGCTCCAGCCGTTCGTATTCGGCAATCACCTGCGCGCCCAGCAACAGCAGTGCAGCGGCAATTTCCATGCAGAACAGTGCCACCACTGCCGTCGTCAACGAGCCGTAGACCACGCTGGTTTTGGACAGCGTCGTGAAGTACCACACCAGTAAATGGCGGATGATCTCCCACAACGAACTGGCGGCAAGCCCCCCCAGCAGCGCATGGTGTACGGGCATGCGACCCACCGGCAGCGTCCAGTAAATCGACGCCACGAGCAGCGTCTCTCCTACAAAACCCAAGATGTAAAAGAACACGCCAGAGACGCCAACCAGCGCCCACTCTCGTCCCAAAAACCAGATGCTCTCCTGTGCCAGCGTCTGCAAGCCAATAGTGGCTACCGTCAGCACCAGCAGAGCCAGACCCAGTGCCAGCACAAAAACGTAGGGCAACACGGCAGACACCAGCTTGTGGCGCGTAAACACCAGCTTCCGGTGCGCAAAAATTTGCCCCATGGCCTTCTCCAGAATGCCGAAAGCCAGCGAACTGAAGAACAGCATGGTCAGCGACAGGAAGACGCCAATGGCCGTGCGGTTATCCAGAAACACATGGATATCGCCGATCACCGCTTTGGACTGGCTAGGCACCAGCCACTCCAGGTAGCGGCCCAGCGCCATCAACAGCTCGGACTGATCCAGCCATTGCGACAGCGCGATGACGGACAGTATCAGCAGCGGCACCATGGACAGCAACGCGTAGTAGGCAATGGCGCCGGCCAGCATCATGCCCTGGTTGGCATTGAAGCCCCGCAACACCTGAAGCGCAAACTCCAGCGGGTGCGCCACTATGTGCAGCGCCGCCTTGCCTAGAGGTACGGAGAACTTCATCTACGGGTCAATTGTTTGACCGGTGATGCCGCACGCAAAACCGGCGACCGCACTGCCGTGCGCACGGCTGTTGGCTCAGGGGCGCGGTAGGAAGGCGGTGGCGCCGAACCGCGGTCTTGCTCGGCCGACAACTTGAACACTGCCACCAGCTGGACCAGATCCTGCGCCTGGCCCTTCAGGCTGCCGGCCGCGGCGGCCATTTGCTCCACCAGCGCGGCGTTTTGCTGGGTCGCGTTATCCATGTGGCGCACCGCCTCACCCACCCGGGCCACCCCCGACGCCTGCTCGTTGCTGGCGGCGCTGATCTCGCCCATGATATCGGTCACGCAGCGTATGGAGCTGACCACTTCGGTCATCGTCTCGCCGGCCTGGTCGACCAGCGCAGTGCCCTTTTCCACACGCTCAACGCTGGCGCCAATCAGGCTCTTGATCTCCTTGGCCGCTTCAGCCGAACGACCGGCCAGGGAGCGCACCTCCGACGCCACGACGGCAAAGCCCCGCCCCTGCTCTCCAGCCCTTGCGGCTTCCACCGCAGCGTTCAATGCCAGAATATTGGTCTGGAATGCGATGCCATCAATGACACTGATGATGTCGGCAATTTTGCGCGACGAGTCATTGATATCCTTCATCGTCTCTACGACCTGCCCGACTACATTGCCGCCTTGTATGGCCACCGTCGAGGCGCTCTGCGCGAGCTGGTTGGCTTGGCGGGCCGAGTCCGCGTTTTGCTGAACCGTGGTACCCAGCTCTTCCATGCTGGCTGCAGTTTCTTGCAGCGCACTGGCCTGCTGCTCGGTGCGGGTGGAGAGGTCGTTATTGCCCTGCGCAATTTCTGACGACGCCGTAGCGACGCCTTCGGAACCCTGCCGCACATTGGACACGAGTTTGGCCAGGCTGGTCTGCATAGTCGCCAGCGATGCCATCATCACACCCACCTCGTCCGTGCCACCGGTGTGGATACGGTTGGACAGGTCACCCCCGGCGATGCTCTGGGCCACGTGCGCGGCCTCATCCAACGGCCGAACGATGCCATTGGAGATACGCAACGCAATCCCAATACCCAGCACAATGCCCAGCACCAACACGCTCCAATTCAGCGTGACGGCGCGTGTCAACGCGGCCTGCAACTGGCCGCTGTCGGCGATCTGCAAACCCACCAATTTGCCGGCCAGTTGATCGACCGCCTGCATATGGTCTTCAGGCGACGCGGTATGCGACGCCATAGCGGCCGCCAGCGCCTTTTTCTCTTCCTCAGCCTGCGTCAGCGCATTGAGCTTCTTGACCTGATCAATGTCCAGGCCGGGTACGGCGGCTTTTTTGGCTACCGCCACCTTTACCTGCACGGCCCATTCCGAGGCCATCGCCAGACGGAAAGCCCGAGCGTCTAGCGCGGAATTGAAGTGCTGTATTTGTGCCAACTGCACTTGCCCCACTGCGGCTACCAGCGCCAGCAGCGCCAGCATCACCCCAAAACCCAGCATCAAACGGTTGCGTATCGTCACAGGCTACCCCTTACGTGTTGGTAATGACATAGGCCGACTGTAAACCTTGCCGGCCACCATGTTGTAGGACTGGTCCCACATCGATTCGCGGCCTTTGCCGATACCGCAAAGTCCGTACGTTGGAGAACATACACCCATCCGAAACACTTCAGGAAGAACAAAATGGGAACCACACACACATACGCATTCGGCGCACAACAAAACCATCTGCTGGCAGCTTTACCGTCTGAAGATCTGGACCGTTGGCAAAGCCGGTTGGAGCTGGTTGAGTTGTCACGTGGGCAACAACTGTATTCCGCCGGAAGGGCCCCAGAATACGTTTACTTCCCGACGACAGCCATCGTTTCGTTCATGTCGTTTACCCAAGAAGGCTCTTCTGCGGAAGTGGCCCTGGTCGGCAATGACGGCGTCGTAGGCGTGTCCTACCTGCTGGGTGCAGATACAGCCGCTACCGACGCAGTGGTGCAGAGCGCCGGCCGTGCTTTTCGTATCAGTGCGCGATTCGTCAAGGGCGAAGTCCAGTCGTCTTGCGGCGTCATGAAGGTCGTGATGCGCTACGCCCAGGCATTGATGAGCCAAATGGCACAGACCGCGGTATGCAACCGCTACCACTCGATAGACCAGCAGTTTTCTCGCCGCTTGCTCTCAGCCCTGGATCGCTTGGCATCCAACGAACTCGACATGACGCACGAACTGGCAGCCAACCTGCTGGGCGTGCGCCGTGAGGGCGTGACCGTTGCGGCCAAAAAACTGCAGGACGCTGGCGTGATCCGTTATAGCCGTGGCCATATCGACGTACTGGACCGTGCACGCTTGGAACAAAGAACCTGCGAGTGCTACGCACCGTCGAAATCTGCCTACCGCCGCTACCAACCGCAAGCGCTCGCAGCCTAAAACGGCTTTTTGGCGTACACCGCACAAACAATTTTTAACTCAACGGGATACACATGGGCATTCTTAGCAACATCTTTCACAAAATATTTCCGTCAAGCCATCCTGCAAACACTTCACCCAGCGCATCGGATCCGGCATCGGCGGGTGTGGGTACCGGAACGGTAGCTACGCCAGCAGCGCCCGTAGCCATGCAAGAGGTGGATGTTGAGCAAGTTCTCGACGGGATGGCCGCCAAAGCACCAGAAAAACTGAATTGGAAGACTTCCATCGTTGATTTGATGAAATTACTGGGAATCGACAGTTCGCTTGCTGCGCGCAAGTCACTTGCCCAGGAGTTGCATTACACGGGTGCACTGGACGGGTCGGCAGAAATGAATATCTGGCTGCATCGGCAAGTGATGAACAAGGTCGCTGCCAACGGCGGTAAGGTGCCGGCGGATTTGAAAGATTAAATCGTTTTTAAGGAAATACCATGGCAATCGTTTGGACAATTTTGATCGGCTTTATCGCAGGGCTGGTGGCCCGCGCCGTGACCCCAGGTAACCAACCGATGGGTTTCATCCTGACGGCGGTGCTTGGTATTGCCGGGTCACTGGCAGCCACCTACTTAGGTCAAGCCGCTGGCTGGTACACCGCGGGCGACGGGGCAGGGTTTATTGCGTCCGTCATCGGCGCGGTGGTCGTTTTGATTATTTTTGGTCTCGTGACGCGCAAGCGCGCGTAGCTACAGAGGATTAACGAGCATGGCACTAATGGATATTTTGCAAAACGCATTGGCGGGGGAGCGCCCTGAGCAGCATTTTGATACGGTTGCGAACTCTGCTTCGCACGAGGAACTGGGCTCTGGCTTGGCTGAAGCTATGCGCTCCGACCAAACACCTCCGTTTGGAGAAATGGTGGGCCAACTGTTTCAAAACTCTAATCCCGACCAGAGGGCTGGAGTAATGAACCGAATCTTGAGCAGCATAGGCCCGGCAGCCTTTTCAGGTATCGCCGGAAGCGTGTTGGGGAAACTGCTGGGCCCAGGCCACACGCAAATCACTCCAGAGCAGACCTCAAATCTGTCGCCGCAGCAAGTCAACGACATTGCTACCCACGCCGAGAAAACCCAGCCCGGCGTGGTGGATGAGGTCAGCAGCTTTTACGCGCAGCACGCCGGTTTGCTCAAGATTTTGGGGGGGGCAGCGTTGGCGGTAACTTTGGCGAAAATGCGCCAGAACGCGACCCGCGTTTAACCCAGCGTAACCGCATCGAAAGCAGGGTGTAGGCTATCTAACCAATGGTCTACCTCCGCATCGCCAATGGCGAGTAACGATCGGCACGCCGGCCCATAGACTGCCCACTCGCGTTGCTCGTCAACACCCTCGTGCAGCGTGACCATGTGCTCAGCCACGAGTCCCATGGCTACCAACATGCGGATATCCATTGGCACTAACTTTTCTGTCAAAACAGAAAAGTCATGGTGCAGCCGAACCGCTTCATAAATCGATTTAGGGAGCCGCCATGTACGGGCCACCAGCGCGCCCACAACAGCATGGTCGGTTTTATGGGCTGCGTTTTCGGTTTCGGTAAAGCTGCGGTCCTGGCGGGCCAGTGCCTCGGTTAACGTGCCCGCATAACCCTTTACGCCTTGCATCAGGATGGGGATGCCCACATGGCAAAACAGGCCGCAGGTGTAAGCGAGATCTGGGTTAACGCCGTAAAGCTGCCGGGCTATATGGGCCATGGCCAGCGCACGGCGCGTAGACGTATCCCAAAAATGCTCCAACAGGGGCGAGGTAAAGCGGATGGAGTTGCGGGTTAAAAATACTGTCAGCAGCTTCTCGGTCATGCGCAAACCCAACAGGCCCAGCGCCTCACCCACGGAAGTCACGGCCCGCGAACGCGCGTAGTACGGACTATTGGCGGTGCGTATGAGCGATGCCGACATGGCTACATCGCGCGCCGCGATGTCGGCAACAGTTTGGGGGTCAGGGTCTTCTTTGTCCATCTCGCGGCGCAGCGCGATCAGCAACTCGGGACACGGGGGAATGACAATATCGCGCAGCGGGCCAGAGGCCAGCGCTCGGTCCAATTCACGGTCCGTATCCGACGGGGTGCTGACGGTCACTGCCTTGCTCTGCATACCTGGTCCGGTCCATGAAAAAGCAAAACACCATTATTGCTGGGTTTGCTCCAAACCGTACCTCGATCACCGCGTAACGTGGGATTCAGGTACTGACCGGCACCAAAAACTCGCGACTGATATGCGCACCCAGGTCGTTTACTCGATCCAGGAATTGGGTCAAATAAGCATGCAGGCCGGTGGCCAAAATCTCGTCGATGCGGCCGTATTGCAACTCCGAGCGCAACTTGCCGGCGCGGCGCAGCGTTTCGCTGGACGCATCGCTGGCCACCAGCGCCAGGTTGGCCACCACTTCATTCAGGCTGGCGTGCAGCGAGCGCGGCATATCCGGGCGCAGTATCAGCAGTTCACCCACCCGTTCTGGCTTGATGACGTCACGGTAGACCTTGCGGTACACCTCAAAGCCGGAGACGCTGCGCAAGATGGCGCTCCAGTGGTAGAAGTCATACTCCTGGTCCTTCTCGTTGGCCGTGCCATAGAAGTCGCTCTGCAGCGCGTGAAACTTCACGTCAACCAGGCGCGCCGTGTTGTCGGCCCGCTCTAAAAATGTGCCCAGGCGCATGAAGTGCAGGGCCTCGTCGATCAACATCGTGCCCACGGTGACGCCGCGTGACAGATGCGAGCGAAACTTGACCCACTCAAAGAACTTCGCCGGGTCTGCTTCGAACTCACCTGATTTGAGCATGCGCTTGACGTCCAGCCACGTCGTGTTCTGTGTCTCCCACACTTCGGTGGTTAGTGTGCCCCGCACGGCGCGGGCGTTCTCGCGGGCTGCGCCCAGGCAGGAAATGATGGAGGACGGGTTGCTCTCGTCCTTGACCATGAAATCCATGACGTCGCGCGCTTCGATGGCACCATACCGGTCAGTGTAGGTTGGCAGCAATTCACTGATGCTCAGCAGCCCTTGCCAGCCCACCTGCGCCACGGCATCGGAATGGGGCAGCAGCGACGCCTGGTAGTTGACGTCCAACATGCGTGCAGTGTTCTCGGCCCGCTCGGTGTAACGGGACATCCAAAAAAGATGGTCGGCGGTGCGTGACAGCATGGTGGTGGTCTCCTCAGCTTCAGGATTGCGTTTATGTTTGCGTTTGCGTTTGCGTTTGGGACTGCGTAGCCGTGGCGATGGCGTCATCTTCCAGAATCCAGGTGTCCTTGGTGCCGCCGCCTTGAGAAGAATTCACGACCAGCGAACCGTCTTTTAACGCTACCCGTGTCAAACCTCCGGGCACCATCTGCACCGTCTTGCCGCTGAGCACATACGGGCGCAGGTCGATGTGGCGCGGTGCGATTCCGCTCTCCACAAACGTGGGGCAGCTCGACAGGCTGAGCGTGGGCTGCGCGATATAACCGCTGGGGTTGGCGAGGATGGCCTTGCGGAAGTCTTCGATTTCTGCCGTCGTGGATGCTGGCCCCACCAGCATGCCGTAACCGCCAGCGCCATGCACTTCTTTGACCACCAGGTCTTTCAGGTTCGCCAGCGTGTAGGCCAAGTCGTCCTTGTTGCGGCACATATACGTGGGCACGTTGTTCAAAATAGGCTTTTCGCCCAGGTAAAACTCGATCATCTTGGGCACATAGGGGTAGATGGACTTGTCGTCTGCCACACCGGTGCCCACCGCATTGCAGATCGTCACATGGCCGGCCCGGTAGGCATCCAGCAAACCCGCGCAGCCAAGCGTGGATGTGGGCCGGAACGCCGTAGGGTCCAAAAAGTCATCGTCGACGCGGCGGTAGATCACGTCCACCCGACGCGGGCCGCGCGTGGTGCGCATGTACACAAAGTTGTCCTTGACGAACAGGTCCTGCCCTTCGACCAACTCAATGCCCATCTGCTGCGCCAGGAACGCATGTTCAAAATACGCGCTGTTGTACATGCCGGGTGTCAGCACCACCACGGTCGGCTCAGCTGTCGTTGCCGGGCTGCTGGCGCGCAGCGTCTCCAGCAATAAGTCTGGGTAATGTGCAATGGGGGCCACGCGGTGGGCGTTGAACAGCTCGGGGAACAGCCGCATCATCATCTTGCGGTCTTCCAGCATGTAGCTGACACCGCTGGGCACGCGCAGATTGTCTTCCAGCACGTAGTACTCGCCATTGCCCTTGGCGTCGGGTGCGCGCACGATGTCAATGCCCGAGATGTGCGAGTAGATTTGGTGCGGCACATCCACACCCACCATCTCGGGGCGGAACTGCGCGTTGTTCTCAATTTGCTCGCGCGGCACGATGCCTGCCTTGATGATCTCCTGCTCGTGGTACACGTCATGAATGAAGCGGTTCAGCGCCGTGACGCGTTGCACCAGGCCTTTTTCCATGCTGGACCATTCGTGCGCCGGGATGATGCGGGGAATCAGGTCAAAGGGAATCAGCCGCTCAGTGCCAGCGCCAGATTCGTCCTTCTCACCATAAACGGCAAAGGTGATGCCTACGCGGCGGAAAATCATCTCGGCCTCTTCGCGCCGCTTGGCCATCATGTCGCCGGGCTGGCGCGCCAGCCAAGCGTCGTAAATCTTGTAGTGGTCCCTGACCTGCTCGCCCTTGGAGAAGAACTGGTAAGGCAAGGCGGTGTACATCTCGTCGAACTTTTGCATAAAACGCTTTCCTGAGCCCTTGCTGAAAATTGTAGGAAATCCTGAACTGTCCAAGCGTAATGTAGCTTTGCCCCTACTAGGGCTTAGCAAGGATAGTGCCACCAACGGGCACTAGCTAGGGCACCACTATGGCACATTGTGATGCCAATAGCGACGCCCTTCTGTCCGCTGGCACGCACCATTCTGGGCTTGCCAAGATTGCCAGGTGTAGGCACCGCAGTGGGGTGAATCGACCACCTCTATCTGCCGCTCACGCAGCCGTGCCAGCACCGGGGGCGCCGGGTGGCCAAAGCGGTTGCGGTAGCCAGACTGCACGATGGCGATGCGGGGCGCGACAGCATCCAGAAACTCCGGGCTGCTTGAGGTCTTGCTGCCGTGGTGGGGGACCAGTAGCAACTCTGCATGCAAATCCACACCTTGCGCAACCAGCCTCGCCTCCTGTGGCAGCTCTATGTCCCCCACCAGCAGGGCGGTTTGCCGGCCATTGGAGATACGCAGCACGCAGGACATGGCATTGGATTTGGCCGAGGTATCGTAGTCGGCAGGCTGCGGGTGCAGCACGTCAAAGCGAACACCATCCCACTCCCATTGCTGACCCGCCATGCAGCGGCGTGCCTCGCGCAGCACCTGCAGGGGATGGCTTGCCTCAATAGAACTCAATAACTCGGCTTGGGGTTGCATCGCCAGCACAGCGGGCGCGCCGCCCACATGGTCCAGGTCGCGGTGGCTCAGCACCAGCGTGTCCAAGCGGGTATGCAAGGCCTGCAGCAACGGCACCAGCACCCGGTGGCCTGCGTCGCTGTCCAGGCTGTAGCGCGGCCCCGCGTCGTACAGCAGGGCATGGCTTGCCGTGCGGACCAGGACCGCGTTGCCCTGGCCAATATCGGCGGCCAGCAGCTCGAACTCACCTGCCGCGGGGACGGGCGCGCGCCACAAAACGACCGGCAGCAGCAAGGGCAGGCCCAGCACCCGCAGCGTCCAGCCCCAGGGCAACACGAGCAACGCGCCGCCCAGTACACCGGCAGCGCCCGCCCACACAGGCGGCACCGCCACCGTGATGGATGCCCACGACCAGCCGGCCAGCCATTGGAGATAGCCATACAACCAGCCAATGGCCCCGGCAGCAACATCCCACAAAACCGGCAGCAGCACGCCCAGCATGGCCAGCGGCGTGACCACCAGCGTGATCCACGGAATGGCCAGCGCATTGGCCAGCAGCCCGACCACCGACACCTGGCCGAACAACAGCAACGTGAGCGGCGTCAGCGCCACGGTGATCACCCACTGCTCATGGAATGAAGCCCCTGCGCTCTTCGCTGCGCGTATTACGCCGCCCACCAAAGGGGCTAATCTTCCTTGGGGTGTCCCGGCGGAAGACTGAGCATCATTTGAGGCTGTAGCCCTCGTGGAATGTGCGTAAGCAGCTCCTGAATTTGTAGCAAACAAAACGCCCACCGCGACAAAGCTCAGCCAGAACCCGGCCTGCAACAGCGCCCAGGGGTCGCTCGCCACCACGACGGCGCATGCCAGCAGCCACACCATGGGCCACGGCCATTTGGCGCCTGACAAGCGCAGCAGGGCTACGGTGGCCAGCATCAGGCAGGTGCGCTGCGCTGGCACGCCCCAGCCGGCAAACACCGCGTAGGCACTTGCCAACAGCACGCCGCCTACCAGCGCCGCGCTGGGCGCAGACACGGCCGTACAAAGCCGCCCCGAACGCCGCCACAGCCAGCCAGTGACCAAGGCAGCGCCCCAGGCAAACATTGTGATGTGGAGTCCAGAAATGGAGACAAGATGCGCCACGCCCGTCGCGCGGAACACATCCCAGTCCAGCCGGTCAATCGCCGCCTGGTCCCCCACCACCAGCGCGGCCACCATGCCAGCGAACTTGCGCTGCTCCACCTGGCGGTAAATACGCTCCCGCACCACCTGCCGCGCCAGCACCACCGGGTGCAGCCAGGTCTGCGTGATGCGCAGCGGTGCCGGATCTTTGGCCGAGGCGCGCACGTAGCCTGTGGCCTGCACGCCTTGCTCCCACAAATACAACTCGTAGTCAAACCCATGGGGATTGCGCGCGCCGTGCGGTGCCTTGAAGCGTAGGGTCATCTCCCAGCGCTCACCGGCGCGCACATCCGATGGCAAGCGATTCACATCTGCCGTAACTAACGCCGGGTCGCCGTACCAACCTACGTCCATATGCGGCGGCACGGGCACCGGTTTGCCATCCAACAGAGCGGACTCCACGTCTAGCCGAAAGCGCAGGCCGGACTCGTTGCGCTGCGGCAAATTGGCTACGACACCGGTCACCCGCAGGTCGCGCCCCTCCAGCGCGGGGTCCAGCGCGGTGAGCAGAAAGGCGGTTGCGCGCAGACCGGTCGCCCCAAAGCCCAGCATGCCGACCGCCACCACAGCAAGGCCCATTCGCCACAATACCGCCCCACGGTTCACGGCAGCGACCGCATAGGCAACCAGGCCTACGAGCACCACCATCCCGTAGACAGGCCACTCTGACAGCTGTGCCTGCTGCAACTGCAAAGCTGTGCCCAGCACAAGGCCTACCAGCCCGGCGAACACTAGACGGGGCTGCCCATGGAATTGGATGAAAAGCTTGCGCACCCGGGCATGCTACCCGGCAAAAAAGCTGTGGCGCAGGAATTGCTTGGCGAACTGCTCAAGAATAGCTTGCTACCATGCAAGCAACGGTACGCCACTTTGCATTGAACTGACTTTTAAGAGTCCAACCGAGACCCGCCATGTCCATCCATGCTGCACTCAACCACGTTACCCATTACCGCTACGACCGCTTGGTAACACTGGGCCCCCAGGTCGTGCGCCTGCGCCCCGCCCCGCACTGCCGCAGCAAGATCATCTCCTACTCTTTGAAGGTGGAGCCAGCTGAAGGCCACTTCCTGAATTGGCAGCAGGACCCGTTTGCCAACTACCAGGCCCGCCTGGTTTTCCCCAACAAGACACGCGAGTTCAAGGTAACCGTGGATGTCGTCGTGGAGATGGCGGTATACAACCCGTTTGATTTCTTTTTGGAGCCAGAGGCCGAAGAGTTCCCGTTCAAATATGCGCCGCTGCTGCAGGAAGAACTGCTGCCCTACCTCATGGCCGGCGAGCGCACGCCGCTGGTCAATGCGTATTTGGCCAAGATCGATTACACCAAGCGCCGCACCATAGACTTTCTGGTCGACTTGAACCAGATGCTGCACAAGGACATCAGCTACCTGATCCGCATGGAGCCCGGTGTACAGACGCCGGACGAAACTCTGACCAACCGATCCGGCTCATGCCGTGATTCCGGCTGGCTGCTGGTGCAGCTGCTGCGCCACTGCGGGCTGGCCGCGCGCTTTGTGTCCGGCTACCTGATTCAGCTCAAATCCGACGTGAAAGCGCTGGACGGCCCCAGCGGCACCGAGGTCGACTTTACTGACCTGCATGCCTGGTGCGAGGTCTATTTGCCCGGTGCTGGTTGGATAGGCCTGGACGCCACGTCGGGCCTGATGGCCGGCGAAGGCCATATCCCGCTGGCCTGCACGCCCCAACCATCGGGCGCAGCGCCGATCGAAGGCGGCGTGGACGAAAGCGAAGTCGAATTCGAACACCACATGCAGGTGACCCGCATTTACGAATCGCCCCGCGTCACCAAGCCCTATACCGAAGAGCAGTGGGCCGATGTGATGGCACTGGGTGCCGAAGTGGACAAGGAATTGGTCGCCGGCGATGTGCGCCTGACCATGGGCGGCGAGCCCACCTTTGTTGCCGTCAACGACCGCGATGCTGCCGAATGGAATACCGACGCGCTGGGCCCTACCAAGCGCGGGTTTGCAACGGCGCTGGTGCACAAACTGCGCCACGAATACGGCCAGGGCGGTTTTCTGCACTTTGGCCAAGGCAAGTGGTACCCCGGCGAGCAACTTCCGCGCTGGGCGTTGAACATTTATTGGCGTGCCGACAAACAACCTGTCTGGTCCAACCCCTCGCTGTTCACCGACGAACGCGACCCCACCTACTACACCAGTGCAGACGCCAAGCGTTTCACGCAGGCACTGTGCCGGCGTCTGGGCTTGACCGACCAGTACATCCTGCCGGGCTACGAAGATACCTGGTACTACCTGTGGCGCGAACGCCGACTGCCGGTGAATGTGGACCCGTTCAATGCCAAGCTGGACGACGAAATGGAGCGCGCGCGCCTTCGCCGCGTGTTCGAGCAGAAGCTGGACACGGCCGTCGGTTATGTGCTGCCCATCAAGGCCTCCGAAGGCCCGAACCTGGCCGGGCAAAAATCGGAACCAGCCCTGGCCGGGCCTGTGTGGACCACCGGGCCCTGGTTCTTCCGCGACGAGCGCATGTACCTGATGCCTGGCGACTCCCCGATGGGCCTGCGCCTGCCGCTGGACTCCTTGCCCTGGGTCAGCAAGGCCGACTTCCCCTACCTGGTGGAGACCGACCCCAGCGCACCGCGCGATGCGTTGCCCACGCATACGGCCTTGACCACGCGATATGCTGACGGTCATCTCGCTACAAGCACTGCGGCAAGCGCCGCACCGGGAGCCAGAGCCAGCGGCAACACCGTCCCCACACTCACCGTACGTGCCGATGTGCCCTACCTGAGCGGCGCGACCACGCCACAAGAAGCTGCACGCAAGTTCCAAAATGCGTTGAACGGCAAAGTGGATACGGCGTCCACCGCCGTACCTGCCTATGTCGGCACCAGCACTACGCTGGCCGATATGGCTGCACGCCGTGCATCGCAGGCAGAGCCAGCAGACTATGCCCGTGTGCCAGCACGTGGTGAATCCGCCCACTGGGTGAGCCGCACGGCGCTGTGTGTCGAAGTGCGCGACCCACGCCGTGCAAGCGGCCCCAAGGCAGAAGCGGTCGGCACCAAGTCCAGCGTGTTGTACATCTTCATGCCACCGCTGGAAAAACTGGAAGACTACCTGGACCTGCTGGCAGCCATCGAAGCCACCGCCACCGAGCTGCGCATGCAGCTGGTGCTGGAGGGCTACCCGCCGCCACGTGATCCGCGGCTGAAGCTACTGCAAGTGACGCCCGACCCCGGCGTCATCGAAGTCAACATCCACCCGGTCAACAACTGGAAAGAGCTGGTGGCCAACACCGAGTTTCTGTACAACGCCGCGTTCGAGTCCCGCCTGTCGGCAGAGAAGTTCATGACCGACGGCCGCCACACGGGCACAGGCGGCGGCAATCACTTTGTGATGGGCGGCGCCACACCGGCCGACAGCCCCTTCCTGCGCAAGCCCGAACTGCTGGCCAGCCTGCTGCTGTACTGGCATAACCACCCTTCGCTCAGCTATCTGTTCAGCGGCAGGTTCGTCGGCCCCACCAGCCAGGCCCCGCGTGTGGACGAGGCGCGCAACGACCAGTTGTACGAACTGGAAATTGCGATTGAGCAGATCTACGCCAACCGCGAGTTGTATGGCCAAAGCATGCCACCGTGGATTGTTGACCGCACGCTGCGCAACATCCTGATCGACGCCACCGGCAACACGCACCGCAGCGAGTTTTCCATCGACAAGATGTATTCGCCCGACTCGGCCACCGGTCGCCTGGGACTGCTGGAGCTGCGCGCATTTGAGATGCCACCGCACCCACGCATGAGCATCGTGCAACAGCTGTTGTTGCGCGCATTCGTGGCCCGCTTCTGGAAGACACCCTACAAGGCACCGCTGACCCGCTGGGGCACGGAGCTGCACGACCGCTTCATGCTGCCTACTTTCATCAAGATGGATTTTGATGATGTGATGGCCGACATGCGGGCTGCCGGTTATCCGTTTGACCCGAGCTGGTTTGCACCGCACGTAGAGTTCCGCTTCCCGCTGGTGGGTTCGGTCCAGTCCGCGGGCATAGAGCTGACACTGCGCTGTGCGCTGGAACCCTGGCATGTGATGGGCGAAGAAAGCTCGGCTGGCGGCACCGCCCGCTATGTAGACTCGTCACTGGAGCGCATGGAAGTGCATGTGAAGGGCTTGAACGAAAGCCGTTACGTCATCACCTGTAACGGCCAAGCCCTGCCCATGCAAACCACCGGAACCGTCGGTGAATTTGTAGCCGGCGTGCGCTTTAAAGCCTGGAACCCGCCCAGCAGCCTGCACCCCACGATTGGGGTGCACGCACCGCTGACTTTTGACATCGTAGACACGTGGATGAAGCGCTCGCTGGGCGGTTGCCAGTACCACGTGACGCACCCCGGTGGCCTGAGTTATGAGAATTTCCCGGTCAACTCCTTTGAGGCGGAAAGCCGGCGTTTGACGCGCTTCACAGCCACCGGCCACACTCCGGGTCTGATGAACGTGCCACCTGCGACGATCAATGTGGCCGCGAGCAAGGAGTTTCCGTTTACGCGGGACTTGCGACGGAGGTGATGGATGGGTCGTAGTCCCCATGCGCAGGTGCAGGTTTTCGTCGAATGAAACCGGGGCCGTTGGTGCGCGCATGGAAGTTCGCGCAATTCGCTGCGGTTCAGGGCCTGGTGTGTCTGGTGTTCTCCGTGTTGGTTGGCCTGGTCCAAATCCACTTTGAACTTCGTGGTGGAAAGGTCAGCGAGTTCGCTGGGCTGTACTTGGTGATTGGGCTTTGGCTTGCACCCGTGTATTGGCTCATCGCCACGCCTGCACACCTGTTCTTTTACATGCGCCGACAATCGCCAGCAAATTACGTGCTGGCGACTCTCGCATCAGTTTGTGTTGTCATTGTCTGCACGGTGCTCATGTTCTGGTTGACGTCCGGTTCATAGGATAGGTGCTCAAGCACATTTCTTTATGTCACGACAGACCTGCGTCACTGATTTCGCTTCTGGTGGATGGATCTTTCAACGTCCATGTCCGTGATACCAACAATCCCGTCGGTGATGTATTGAGCCACGACACTACCCGCCCAACTGGTCACACCTGCCACCAAGGACGAGCTCAAGTCGCCTAAGACTATTCCTTCCCTTTGTCTGGTCCAGGCTCCCAACGTAAATTGATCGGGTCGTATGGGTGTTCGCCTGGCATGAACAGCCCATCTGGCATTGTCTTGACGTCACCGTCCACCAAGGTCTGACCGTACTTCAATCCGTTCGCATTCACACCGTATCGAGTGCCATACACCTCATCGGGCGTCATTCCTTCCCACCGATAGTTAACCCCGTCATTGGGTCCCTTGAAACGGCCATTAGCATCCAGCATCCAGTTTTCTATTGAAGCATCGAATTCTGCTCGGGTCTGGGGTTCTCGGTGTACT
>NZ_JBWMBA010000060.1:0-1581 GCF_056521325.1 Rhodoferax sp. ZS1R8
CAAACGGGGCACGGTAACCAGCAGCGCGCCGGCAGACTGGGTGTTTGCTGTGCTGTCCGATGGGGCGCCAGGTTTGCCTGCCGTCCAGGTGGCACCCAGCTCGGCGTCCAGCACGCCCTGCAGCCCAGGCTGCAGAAACTGCGCAACATAGGGCGCTGCAAGGCCAAGCTCCACATCCCCCAGCGTTGCCTGCGCGGTGGCCCACAGCTCAGCAGCCTCCCCCTTGAATGCCAGGCGCGCCGTCTTTCTGCCTTTGGATGGCACAGTGGCCGAACCCTCAAGCGTGGCAGGCGTTGTGCCCAGAGGCCACCGCAGGGCCTTGGCCCGCAACTCCAGCTCCGCCAGGTTGATGCGGGCTGGGGGCTGGATGCTGTCGTCTGCCCACACCAGCGCGCCACGGCGCAGTGCAAACCGCTCCAGTGACAGGCTCCAGGGCTTGGGGACCGCTGCAGCCGATGCCTTCAAGCCATTCGGGCCTCTAGCCCCCGTCGTATCAGACTCTTTAGCTACTGATTTTGTAGCATTCAGGACTAGATTGATACGCCCCGCCCGGTTGCGTGTAGCCTGCACGGCGGGTGCGTGGATGTCCAGTGATGCCAAGCTGACGACCCTCTCCAGTGGTCGCACATCGGCCAGCGCAGCCTCTACCGATTCCACGGCCAGCAGCGGCGCGCCCGCCGCATCTGCCAGCGACAAGTTAGACACCTTGAGCATGCCGGTGAAGGTCAGATTTTGCTGCTTGGCCTGCTCAAAGGCCAAACGTAGGTCTGTATCCACCACCGCAGATTGCAGGCGCACGGGCAGGCTGCTGGGTAGGTAGGGCAGATAGGGCGCGAGGTCCAGCTTGCTGATCTTCAGCGAGGCCTCGCCCTTTTGGGTCTGCGCAAAAGGTGTGCCCTCTGCCGCGGTATCAAACTGGCTGCCATTGAGCGTGAATGCCAGGCGCGGCACCACCTTGACGGTGCGTTTGGATTCCAGCGTGCTCAGAAACGGTACGGCCAGGTTTAGCGCACGCAAACTGTGGTGGCGCAGGCCCGATGCCGTGTGGTCATGGAAGTCCACTGCGCCGCCGTTGAGCGTCAGGTTGTACAGGGCAAACTGCAGGGGCGCGTCCGAAGCCGGAGTTTGGGCCAGGCGCTCGAATATATCGTCCACGTCGTAGCGGCCATCGCCCTGGTGGGTCAGCTGCACGGTTGGGTTGTCCAGCGTGATGGCGTCTATGACCGGGGCCAGGCGCACCAGCGACTCCAGCTCAGCATCAACATAGACGCGGGTTATCTGCAGTTGCTTGGCCTTGCCGTCAGCCGAGGCCACCGCCAACCCCGATACGATCAGCTCCAGCGACCAGGGCCTGAAGGCCACGGCCTCCACGGTCACTGTGCGACCCAGGGCCGCCGTAGCCCTCTCCTCTATCGCCCGCTTCACCAACGGCGGCACCGCCAGCCAGGCCAGCACCCACAGCACCAGCACACCCCCCCCGAACCAGCAGGCCCGGCGCAACCAATGGGGAGGAATGGTGAAGGGAACCTGCATGTGCGCGCTTTCAAGGGGTTGCGTAAATGGCGAAGAAATGGGACGGGC
>NZ_JBWMBA010000061.1:0-1573 GCF_056521325.1 Rhodoferax sp. ZS1R8
AGTTACTGCCGGTGTTTGGCAAGCCACAGGTGACGATGTTTGAGCTGGCCGGGATTGTGGGCAAGCACCTGAGCTAAGGGGCGGAGAAACTAAAAGCACAGCCCGAAACTCCGGCAGACCCAATGCTCAAAGCCATTCGGAATCCGGGAAAACTGGAAGGTCTTGTGCGGCCCCGGTAGCACCGCCTGCACAATGGGCTCGGCCAGGGACAAGCCGTTCTCACCACTCGTCAGCATGACTACGCCGTCCCCTGACTGCACCGATGCCATCACAAATGCACGGTAGCCAGGGTTGTTGCCCCAGTGCCAGATGAACTGTTCGCCGTTGGGCGCGGTTTCCAAGCCCCAGCCAAGACCCCATTCCAGCCCCAGACTGGGGTCCACCTGCACTGGCGCGTCCAGCACGACTTTCATTGCAGGTCCATCCCGCAGCATTGCCGCGACAAACCGGGCGTAGTCCCCAGCACTGGTGTAGAGCGAATATGCTGCCACGGGTACTCGGAAACGGGCTACCGCCATGCTTTTGCCGTGTGATGTTGTCCCCGGCACATACCCGGTTTCCAAGTGCTGGCTCCAAACATAGTCACTGTGCTCCATCCCCAACGGGGCGAACACCTGCTCCCGCATGAAGGCATCCAGACCAGCCCCGGTGATGGCCTCGACCGCGGTTTGCAGCAGGACATACGCTTCGCCCGAATACTGCCAGCGGGCACCCGGCTGAAAGTTAAACGCCAGCGGCCCTCGCGACCAGTTGGGCAATCCGGAGGTGTGGTTCAACGCCATGCGTGCGGTGACCGACCGCAATTCCGGCGCCAGCACCGCGTCGATCCGCGGCGGGTGCGTGCTATCACCCAGGTTTTGCTCGTGCGCGTAGCCCTGTGGCAGGTACCGCATGAGCGGCGCGTCTACATCTATACGCTCTTGCAGCGCAATCTGGACCACTGCGTAGGCAAACAGCGGCTTGCTCAGGGATGCCGCCTGAAAGATAGATTGCGCGCCCGGCATTAGTACGGACTCGCAACCCTTGGCACTCTTGCTTCCTGTGGCCATCCGATTCCTGATCGTAGCTACCGCCACTACGCACACCCGTTGGTCTTGTGCCAGCTGCTCCAAATCGGCTTGTCGAATTGTTCCCTGGGTGACATCCGTACCGCTATCTGTATGGAGCCTTGCAAGCTCTGATGTGCCAGCCTCTTGCGCCACTGTCAGGTTGGAAAATCCCAGAGCTAACAGAGCAGCTACGACATATTCAAGCCGACGCATCCGAGCCCTTTTCGCTACTGGGCGCAGCTTCCTGCGCCGCTGTCCACAGATGCTGTGCGATATGGGTGCTGAGCTTGGTGATCGCCAATTCAATCAGATCAGAGTGCAGCTCGTGGCTGACAAAGGGAACGACCTCGGCGGTGATGTCGCAGCCCATGTCGCGCAAATGGTGCGCAGCTTCCACGCTATAGCGGTAGTGCGTTTGCTGGTCCAGCTTGCCATGTAAAAAGTGCGTGGTAGTGACGGCGGTCGGGTCTTCGGGCAGCGTGGTAAAGCGCCCACCCATAGCCACCACACGGCTGGCCAACACG
>NZ_JBWMBA010000062.1:0-1568 GCF_056521325.1 Rhodoferax sp. ZS1R8
TGGACGGCACACATGCGATCACGCCCTGGCAGTTTTTTGCCGCATTTGCCGGCCTTACGGTGGTCATCCTGGTGGTCGGTTACCTGGCCCAGGCCACGTTCTGGCGCGCCTGCGCCCACACCGCACAAAAGGCACACGACAACATGTTGACCGGTGTCATGCAGTCGCCACTGCGGCTTTTTGAGACCACCCCATCCGGGCGCATGCTTAACCGTTTCTCAGCCGACATCCAGCAGCTGGATGTAGAACTGGCCGCGCGGGGCTTTCGTTTTACCCACGGCGCGACCACGGCCCTGGCCTGTGCGCTGGGGGTGATGGGTGTCACCGCCCTCGCCGCCCTGCCCTTCACGCTGGCCACCTATGTGTCGGTGCGTGTGTCGCGCCTCTACGGTGTGGCGATACGCGAAAACGCACGTGTGTCATCGGTGGTGCGGTCGCCGGTGTTTTCGCTGTTCAACGACGGCCTGCGCGGCCACTCCACGCTGCGCGCCTTTGGCCGTGAGGCCAACCTGGTGGAGCGCTTCGACCAGGCCAACCATCTGCGGCTCAACACTGAAATGCGCGGCTGGAGCCTGGCCTTCTGGCTGGGCATGCGCCTGACCATCGTGTCCTGTGTGCTGATGTGCGGCCTGGTTTTTCCGCTATTCTGGCTGGGGCCACAGCCCTGGCTTCCCCAGTTTGGTGCCGGCACCGCGGGCCTGTTGCTGGCCCTGACCTTTGGCCTGCTGGAACGTATCGACCGGTTGTGCCGCGACTTCTTTGCTTTAGCCACCGTGCTGGTGCCGTGGGAGCGCTGCCAACAATGGGCCGAACTGCCCGCTGAGGCCGATGCGCACACTGAGACCCCGGTGCCCGCCCCTATTCCCGATAGCTGGCCCAGCGCCGGGCGCATTGAGTTCCGCCAGGCCTGCCTGCGCTATGCGCCCGAACTGCCGGCCGTGGTGGAAGACGCCACGTTCACGGTGGCCGCCCAGAGCCACGTGGCCCTGCTGGGCCGCACGGGGGCCGGCAAATCCACGGTGCTGCTGGCCCTGCTGCGCACACTCAGCGTGGACCGAGGTGACATCTTCATTGACGGCATCAACATCAACGATGTGCCCCATGCACGCCTGCGCCAGGCCATTGCCTATGTGCCGCAAGAGCCTGTGCTGTTCCTGGGGCCGCTGCGTGCGTCCATCGACGTGACTGGGGAGTACAGCGACAACGACATCCAGGCCGCGCTGGTGCAGATCGGTCTGGCGGACTTTGTGGCCGGCCTGCCGCTGGGCCTGGCAACACCACTGGAAGAAGGCGGCCGCAACATCAGCGCCGGCCAGCGCCAGCTGATTTGCCTGGCCCGCGCCCTGCTTTCCAAAGCGCGCATCGTGCTGATGGACGAGGCCACCGCCAGCGTGGATGTGGAAACCGATGAGTTGATACGCGCAGCCATACAAAAACACCTGCGCAGTACCACCATACTGCTCATCGCCCACCGGCCCAGCTCTTTGGCGCTGTGCGACCAGTGGATACATGTGGAGCATGGGCGTACCACGGTGGTGGACCGCACGGTCACGGCGCTGCAAACGGGA
>NZ_JBWMBA010000063.1:0-1558 GCF_056521325.1 Rhodoferax sp. ZS1R8
GCCCAGGGCGTGGACAACTGGCGCTTTGACGTCGCGCAAGACGTGGGCATACCCGTGGCACAAGAGATGCGTGCCGTGGTCGGCGCGCGTTTTCCAAATGCCAGTTTGCTGGGAGAGCTAAATGGTTTCTCTGGCGCCTGGTTCCAGGCCGGTGGCGGCTACCAGGGCATGATGAACTACTGGTACCGCACGGCCACGCTGGCCTGGCTGGCCGGAGATATTGACGCCGTGCAGATGAACCACGCGCTGCGCGACGCCCGTGCCGACTATGGTTTGCCCGGCCTGCTGTGCTCGTGGAACATGCTCTCCAGCCACGACACACCACGCCTGATCACCACGGTTGGCAGCGCCGACAAGGCCCGTCTGGCGATGCTGATGCAATTCACCATGCCCGGCGTGCCGCTGGTGTATTACGGCGAAGAGATCGGCATGGAAGGCGGCGCCGACCCCGACTGCCGCCGCCCCATGTGCTGGAACGAGGCCGACTGGAACCCCACGCAGCGCCATTGGGTAAAGCGTCTGATTGCCATGCGCCAGGCCAATGCGGCTCTGCAATACGGCGATGTCAAGGTGCTAGGGGATCGGTTGCCCAGCAGCAATGCACTGGTCTTTTTGCGCCACACGGAAGTGCCGGGTGAGGCGACCCTGGTCGTGATCAACATGGGTGACGAGCCGCTGGACGCCCTGCTGCTATTGCCCTACTCGCACTGGTACGACGGCGTTCCGCTGCAGGACGCTTTGGGCGCAGCGCCGGATACCAAAGTGCAGGCTGCCAGCGTGCGCCTGAACGTGGCGCCCCACAGTGGCGCGGTCTACCAGGCAGCCGAACCCTTCAAGCGTTACAACTTCTTCAAGGGACGCAACTGGATTTGACGCCCCGCTGCAAAGTGATTTAGTGCAAAGGCATTACAGACCATTGCAGATGGAGCGCACTTTGGCAGAAGATCCCCTATCGATCGCACGCAACGACGACCGCCATAGCCATATTGGCATCCGCCTGCAATACCGGGCCGACGACAAATGGGAGTATCTGGAGGCGCTGCAGTGGAATGCGGTGGGCTTCAATTTCTACCATGCCCTGGCCCTGCCTGGCCCCGAGATAGAGCTGCGCAGAGGGCTCACCCGCTTCACCGGAACAATCGTCTGGCAGTCGCTCAACACCAGCGACGACGTGGTAATGGCAACGGTGGTGAATCGTTTGTTGTACGCGCAGGCTGAAGCCGTGGTGGGCAATCCGCAACTACACATTCGCCTCATCAAGCTACTACGCGTACCGGGTATGGTGAGTGAAAAGTTGAAAGTACTCGCCTCACTGGGCGCTGCGCCGAGCGAGGCCAAAACGGCAGAACTGGTGGCCCAACGCAAACGGGAACACCCCATGTACCACTATGGCATCAGGGTCAAGTCTGAGGACTGGGGCGCCATCGTCGAGAGCGCACTCAGTGTGTCCTCGGTACTAGTTTCTCTGGACAAATGGTCGGGGGCGTTCGGCAAGACCTAGCGCAGCTTCGCCGCAGCATCTTGATTAGCAAAGATGATACAAGACACGCTAAAGTCA
>NZ_JBWMBA010000064.1:0-1550 GCF_056521325.1 Rhodoferax sp. ZS1R8
GGCATTGGTGGCGGCCACCAGCACCTTGGACAGGGTGCGGCCCTCAGGCTTGGACTTGGTCGTGGTGTAGGTATAGCTGGCATCGGCGACCGCAGTCACTACCGCCCGCATGGCGTCTTCACGGGCGGGAGCTGCAAAACAAACCAGCAGCTTCTTCAGCGAGGCCGACTTGACCGCCGCCACCGCGGACAACACGGCGCCACGTACATCGCGCGCCGATCCTGCGCCAATTCCAGCCAGCACCACACGCGTCGCATGGGCCTGCACAGGACGGTACAGGCACAACGACTTGCCAGATTTTGCTTCCAAATCTCCCGCCTTCAGGGTTTGCGCCACCAAAGTCGACAAATCATCTTTGCCAGCTTTGAAATACTGGGGTACCAGGCTGCTCAGTGCATCGCATTTCTCGGTAGAGACCCCTGCGAGGCCGGTAGCTTTCAGTTCAAAGTTCATAATTCAGGTTTTCCTTTCCCGCCATGTTATTCCATTCCTCCATCCGCAAAGAACTCGCGCGCAGTTTTGGTGCAACCCTGGTTGTACTGATCACAGTGGTGATGACCATGACGCTGATACGCACGCTGGGTGAAGCCGGACGTGGAGTGTTCAATCCGTCAGATGTGATGATTATCATGGGTTACACGGTGCTGTCGCAGCTGCCGGTCATCCTGTCTCTGTGTCTATTTATTGCAGTGCTCAGCGTGCTGACGCGTATGTTTCGCGACAGCGAAATGGTGATCTGGTTCGGCAGTGGGCGCGGCTTGACCTCGCTGATCAAGCCCCTGTTTCGGTTTGCCTGGCCCATTCTGATCGTGATTGCGGCTTTGGCCTTTTTGATCCTGCCATGGTCCCTGAGTCGCATCGAAGATATGCGCGATCGATATGACAAGCGCGGCGACATTGCCCGCATGGAGCCCGGCCAGTTCCAGGAATCGGCCAGCGGCGATCGCGTCTTCTTCATCGAGAAAGACGCGACCACGACCCAGGCGGGCAGCAATGTGTTTATCGCCACACAAAAGGACAACAAAGAAACAGTCACCTCGGCACGCAGCGGGCAACTCAAGGAGATGTATGGCGAGAAGTTCCTGATTCTTGAGAACGGACAGCGCTTGGAAAAAGTGGCAGGCAAAACCGACCTGACCGTTGCGTCTTTCTCAACCTACGGTGTGCAGGTCGATGCGCCCGACCAATCCGCACGCAGCTTCGTGCCGTCTGGGGCCAAAGGCACCTTAGAGCTACTGGCTAATCCCAAAAAGGCGCATCTGGCCGAGTTGTCCTGGCGCGCCGGTTTGGCAGTGGCGGCCATTAATTTTGTGTTGATTGGGCTGGCAGCAGCCGGGGTCAATCCGCGTGTCGGTCGTACAGCCAATCTGGGCTTTGCCTTCGGGGCATTTATTGTCTATTTCAATCTGTTGATATTGGGCAAGAGCTGGATAGAAACCGGCCAGGTGCACTTTGGTGTGTTTTTGCTCGCACTGCATGGCGGTGCCTTGGCGCTGGCACTTCTATGGCTTGCCAAGCGCCACAACAACTGGGTATTGCGCGTGCCCGGC
>NZ_JBWMBA010000065.1:0-1544 GCF_056521325.1 Rhodoferax sp. ZS1R8
CCCGGTGGAAGACGTGCTGTTCTTCGTGTCCGATGAAAAATACACCCGAGTGCAGACGGCTACCGTGGAAGCCCTGATCCGCAAGCCCATCAAAGAGTTGGTGGAGGAGCTGGACATGCAACTGTTCTGGCAAATCCACCGCTCCACGCTGGTCAACATCAAGGCAGTCGCCGGTGTCACACGGGATGAGCGCGGCCGCCAGTTGGTCAGTGTGCGTGGCAGCAACGAAAAGCTGGAGGTGAGCCGCAGCTACACCGGTTTGTTCAAGGCGATGTAGCCGCCCCATCCCATGTTCATGGTTCGTCTGTTTCGCTTGTTGGGTCGATTGCCGCTGCCGCTGATGCAGCGCGTGGGTGCCTGGATGGGCTGGCTCGTCTGGTGCATGTCGGGCACCTACCGCCGCCGGTTTGAAGCCCACGCCTCTGCAGCCGGCTTTGCACCGTCACAATACCGCCCGGCACGTGCCGCCATTGGCACCATGGTGGCCGAGCTGCCGTGGCTGTGGTTGCGGCCCCAGGGGCAGGGCGTGCTGCACATGGTGCAGTGGGAGGGGGTGCAGCACTTTGAGTCCGCATTGGATGCGGGCAAAGGCGTGATCCTGGCGGTACCGCACCTGGGGTGCTGGGAAATCATTGGCCAGGCTTTGGCCGAGCACTACGGGCCTACACGCGGTCCGCTGGTGGCACTGTACCGACCCGCGCGCAAGGCATGGCTGAGGCCGCTGGTTGCCAGCTCGCGCGACCGCGCGGGCCTGAAGGTGGTGCCGACCAGTGTGGCCGGTGTGCGCAGCCTGATACGGGTGTTACGCAATGGTGGTTACACCGCCATCCTGCCGGACCAGGTCCCACCCGAGGGCCAGGGTGTCTGGGCACCGTTTTTGGGCCGCCCGGCCTACACCATGACCCTGTTGCCGCGGCTGGCCCAGCAAACAGGCGCGCGCGTGCTGCTGGGCTGGTGTGAACGGCTACCCGGCAGCGCGGGTTATGTGATTCGCTTCGAACCGCTGGATGCGCCGGAGCTGCTGGATGCCAGCAGCACACCCGAGGCGGCCGCTACGGCCGTCAACGCCGGCATGGAGCGCCTGATACGCCGTGCCCCGGGCCAATACCTGTGGTCCTACGCCCGCTACAAGCAACCTGCGGGGGAGGCTTGAGGCGGGATTCTGACCAATACGCTATTGAAATAATAGCGAACTAGTCATATCGAACGGGGGCTAGAGGCCAATTTGGCTTAAGTCGACCTGGCTGTATTGCCTTCCAGCCCCTTGGGAATGGCACCCAGCAGCTGGCGCGTGTAGGCGTGTTGTGGGCGGTTGTAGATGTCGTCCGAGCTACCGCGCTCCACGATTTCGCCCTGGTTCATCACCAGGATGTCGTCGGCCATGTACTTGACCACGGCCAGGTCGTGGCTGATGAAAACATAGGTCAAACCAAACTCTTCCTGCAGGTCCAGCAGCAGGTTCAGCACCGTGGCCTGCACGCTCACGTCCAGCGCGCTGACACTTTCGTCGCAAACGATGATCTCGGGCTTCATGGTCAGGCAGC
>NZ_JBWMBA010000066.1:0-1544 GCF_056521325.1 Rhodoferax sp. ZS1R8
TGTACATATGTACATATGTCAAAGTGCAATTGGTGTTTGGCAAGGGCATCAGCACCCCGCCCTTGGGCAATGCCACTGTGGGCGTGCCCAATTCGATAGAGAAACGCTTCAATTTTCAGGTGCGCGAGCCCTTTGCAGCCACCTTCAGCTGCGAGCGTGAAAATGCGCAAAGCGCCTGCCTGCCCATTCGCCCCATGCGGCTCAGCTTCAATGCGCCGGTGTCGGCCAAGCTGCTGGCGGCCATACGCCTTAAGTCGGACAAGGATGTCCTCAAGCCCACGCCCGACACCAACAGCGGTGGGTCTGAGGACGAAGACAACGTACAGAACAGCGTGGGCTTCAGCACCATCTTTGCCGAGCAAACTGCCTTCACGCTGGAGCTGCCCAAGGGCTTCAAGGATGCATCGGGCCGCACGCTGCGCAATGCCGACAGCTTTCCGCTCAAAGTGTCCACCGGTGCCATGCCGCCGCTGGCCAAATTTGCCGCCGCGCCCTTTGGCATTGTCGAGCGATTTGCCGAGCCTGATGGGGTAGCCATGCTGCCCGTCACCCTGCGCAATGTAGAGGCTGCCTTGGCAACCAAAGGGCTCCGTGTGGAACAGTCCAAGGTCAGCACCCTCACGCCCGGCACGGACGCCGAGATCATCCAGTGGTTTCTGAAGGTGCAGCGCTACGACAACTTTACGGTGTCGCGCAAGCTAGCGGCGCGGGACGTCAAGGGGCCGCTGCCCCCGTCCCTGGACGCCTATGACCGCAACGAAGTGCAATCGCGAATGGTCTCATTGCTGGGTGGCCAAGCCAATGTGAAGACCTTGGACATGCCCAAACCCGCCAGCAACGACCCAAGGCCTTTTGAGGTGGTGGGTATTCCGCTCGCCCCCGGTTTCCACGTGGTCGAGATCAGCTCACAGAAGTTGGGCAGTTCGCTATTGGACGAACGCCACGGAAGTAGCCGCACCATGGTGGTCCGCACGTCGGCTTTGGTTACCAACCTGGGCGTGCACTTCAAACTGGGCCGCGAGAACGCAGTGGCCTGGGTCACCACGCTGGACAAGGGCATGCCGGTGGCCAACGCCCAGGTGCGCGTATCCGACTGCAGGGGCAATGAGGTGGGCAGTGCCAAGACCAATGCACAAGGCATCGCCAACCTGAGTGGCATCTCGCCGCAGGCCCCCACCTGCAATAGCAACGAAAGCTACAACAGCGCCTATTTCGTCAGTGCCCGTGCGCAACAACCGGCCGGCGACGGCAAGGGCACGGTGGACGACATGGCCTTCACCTGGAGCGACTGGAACCGGGGCATCGAACCCTGGCGCTTCAACCTGCCCACCAGCCGCAGGGCCGAGCCGGACGCACGCGCCCACACCGTCTTCGACCGCATGCTCCTGCGCGCAGGCGAAACCGTGTCCATGAAGCACTTGCTGCGCACCGAGACCCGCACAGGCTGTGGCCTGGCAGCCACCCCCCCCCCCACCCTGGTGATCAAACACATCGCCGACGGCCAGCGAGCCACCCACCCTTGGGCAATCCGCCCCGCCGCCAAC
>NZ_JBWMBA010000067.1:0-1526 GCF_056521325.1 Rhodoferax sp. ZS1R8
GCCATCGTCTTCGCGCTCATGACCACCCGCTCGCACGACCAGTACAACACCACCATCTACGGAGCCGACGACCGCTACCGCGGCGTCTACGGCCAGCGCCGCGTGGTGTTTGCACACGCCGAAGATATTCGCGATCTGGGCATGAAAGACGGCGACTGGATCGACTTCCATACCGTCTGGGACGACGGCGAAGAGCGTCGCGCCGACGGCTTCAAGCTGGTGGCTTACAACATCCCGCGCGGCTGCGTGGCGGCCTATTACCCCGAGACCAATCCGCTGGTGCCGCTGTCCGCGGTGGCTGCCAATGCGGGCACGCCTACCTCCAAATGCATACCGGTGCTGATGCTGCCGCACAAAAAGCCCGAGACCGTTGCGGCCCACCGGACTGGTGCCAGCCAAGCCGTGGTGTGACCGTGGCTGAGGTGCTAAACCAGGCGATTCTGGCGGTATTGCAGCAAGCGACCGAGCCCATGTCGCTGCCACGCCTGGGCAAGCGCCTGGGCCTGGGCGCAAGCGTGCTGATGCGCGCTCTGACCCTGATGGGCGACGCCAGCCTGGGTGGTCAGCCCGGCCCCGGCTGGGTCCAGGTGGTCTTGAAAGACGAGCGCTTGACTGTCGGCTTGACCGATGCCGGGCGGAGCTTTTGCGCGGAGCAGGCCATAGCTGAGCTACCGCCAACCTTGTTGCCGCACGCGGTGCGGCGCTTCCCTGCCGACGTGGTGGAAACCGACCAGATCGCGGCAGAGGTGCCGGTGGCCCTGGTGTTCAACGGCATCTCGCATGCGGTGATGATGGCCACGCCGCAAGACCTGGAAGCCTTCGCCCTGGGCTTTGCGCTGAGCGAAGGCATTCTGGACAGTGTGGCGGACTGCTATGGCATGGAAGTGCAATACAGTGGCGCTGCCTGCGAGGTGCAGCTCGACGTGTCCTCGCGCTGCTTCCAGCGGCTGAAGGAGCGCCGCCGCAAGCTTGCCGGTCGCACCGGCTGCGGTGTCTGCGGTATCGACAGCCTGGCCGCGCTGGACCTGGAGCCCACGCCCATGGCACCGGCTGCCTGGGCCGCCCAGCTGAAGGCCACGACCGTGCTGCAGGCGATGCAGGCGATGCCACCGCTGCAGGTGCTGAACGCTGCCTGCGGCTCTTTGCACGCCGCTGGATGGGCTACACCCGATGGCGTGTTGACCGACGTGCTGGAAGACGTGGGCCGGCACAACGCGCTGGACAAGCTGTTGGGCCAGCTGGCGCAGGCCGGACGCCTGGCTGAGCCGGGTTTTGTGGTGATGTCCAGCCGCGCCAGCTACGAGCTGGTGCACAAATGCGCGCGGCTGAATGTGGCGGTGTTGGCGACAATTTCCGCACCTACGACCTTGGCCATCCGCATCGCCGACACGGCAGGTCTGCAGCTCTGGGGCCTGTGCCGTGACCCCCGCGCCGTACGGTATACGGCGGGATGTTGAGTCATTACTCTCTCCACAATGCACACCCCTGAATCCCCGTTTGCTTTGAGTGACATCACCGCCCTGGTG
>NZ_JBWMBA010000068.1:0-1520 GCF_056521325.1 Rhodoferax sp. ZS1R8
TCGACTTCATCCGCGACAGCCAAGGCCGCATCACCCGCGTGACCGGCCCAGGCGACACTGCCCAAGCAGACGCCAAGACATTTGTCTACCGCTATGACGCAAAAGACAGGTTAATCCTAGCGCGCAATGTGAGCGCCAATGACATGGGCACGCCCTACGGCTACGACGCCGCAGGCAAACCCTTTGCCGACACCATCACCGCCAACCTGGGCGTTGCCGTCAATTGGGTAAGTGGAACCGCCAACCTGTGGTCTGGCGCGCTGCTAGCCAACCAAACCACCACACTGGCCTTTGCCGTGCGTGAGAGCGAGCTGGCGTCTAGTATCAAGGTGCCGGGCATAGCCTCGTCTAGCAACACCGCTGGTACACAGGGTGCAGTCATCATCGCGATTGAATCGCAGTTCAGCGACGAAGAAACCACGCTAGAAGTAACCGGCGCCACGGTGCTGGGCAGCACCTATATCAACGGTGTGCACACCACACTTGTGCGGGTGACCGAGGCTGGCCTCAAGCTGATTCGCCTGTTAGGCACAGGCCTTAACAACAGTACCGCCCAAATCCGCGTCTCCATCGCTGGCGACATGAACCGCGACGGCGTGGTCAACGCCCTGGACAGTTCTGCCTGGGTGCAGGCTGCCACCAGCAGTGCGGTTGCGGGCGATTTGAATGGCGACGGCGCTGTGAACGCCACCGACCGCCAGGTGCTGTACGCCAACTATGGCTTCAAGACCAATCAGGCGCCGGTGGCTGCTACCACTCTGCCACTGGGCAAGACGCATACCGACTTGGCGACCAACCTGGCCTTGAGCGCCGCGGCGCAAGACCTGGAGGGTGACCAAGTGTTGTGGCAGGTTCTGACCGCAACCCACGGCTCAGCGAAGTTGAGTGGGGACGGGCAGACTTTGCTGTTTACGCCGGATGCGGGGTACAGCGGGTTGGCTACGGTGATGGTGCAGGCCGATGATGGGTTTGCGGCAAGTGCGCCTATTGAACTCACTGTGAATGTGAGTGGCTCTAGACTTATTGCCATTCACATTGCGCGGGTTGCAACGCTCAAGACAGGTGCGTCCATGTATATGAACGTCACAGGCGATTTTGAAGATGAGCAAGGCGTAGCGCTCCAAGGCAGTTACCTCTCCTAAAATTCCAGCCATACAAGTGCCCTCTGCATTCGCGAGGATGGATTCGTGCGCGGGCTGGACCGTGGCCAGGCAATCGCGAAGGTGGCAGCTCGCGGCATTGAGGGCGTGAATGTCTTTACCGTAGACGTTGCCCCCGTATCCCCGGAGCTAGACAACTTTGGAGACGAACTGCATTTATATCCGCGCGCGGTGACCCTAGCCCTCGCAAGTCAGCGGCAGCTCAAAGTCAACTTGCCCAATGGCATTGCAGTCAACGCCGCCGCCAGCGGTACTCAGTACTTCATCAGCGACTCCCGTATTGCTGAAATCACACCGGATGGACTCATCCAAGCCAAAGCGCCCGGCACGGCACAAGTCACGATAGTGCATGGAGGCAGC
>NZ_JBWMBA010000069.1:0-1099 GCF_056521325.1 Rhodoferax sp. ZS1R8
AGGGCCAGCCGCGTTGGGCGTGCAGGGGTGTAAGTTTTGATCTGTACCCCGGTGAGGTGTTGGCCGTGGTGGGGGAGTCGGGTTCGGGCAAAAGCACGCTGCTGCGCCTGCTGGCTGCGCGCCATGCCTGTGACGAGGGATCGGTGCACTACGACGTGCGCGCCGAGTCCGACGAAGCGTCTGCCGGTTTGGTGGATTTGGCCGAACTCTCGGAAGCCCGATTGCGCTGGCTGGCCCGCACCGACTGGGGTTTTGTGGAGCAACATGCCCGCGATGGCCTGCGCATGAATGTGTCGGGCGGTGCCAATGTGGGAGAGCGCCTGATGGCGCTGGGCGCGCGCAACTACGGCGGGCTGCGCAGCAAAGCCCTGTCGTGGATGCAGCGTGTGGAGCTGGACACCACCCGCATAGACGATTTGCCCGCCACCTACTCCGGCGGCATGCAGCAGCGTTTGCAGATTGCGCGCAACCTGGTGACCCATCCGCGCCTGGTGTTTATGGACGAGCCCACTACTGGCCTGGATGTATCGGTGCAGGCTAGGTTGCTGGACCTGCTGCGCGAGCTGGTGGACGAGCTGCAACTGGCCGCCGTAGTGGTCACGCACGACCTTGCCGTGGCACGCCTGCTGGCGCAGCGCATGATGGTCATGAAAGACGGCCAGGTGGTCGAGCAGGGCCTGACCGACCGGGTGCTGGACGACCCCCAGCACCCCTACACCCAGTTGCTGGTTTCTTCGGTTTTGACCCCCTGAGCGCGGACACTATGACTGCTGCAATTGAAACCATTGCCCTGTGCAAAACCTTTACCCTGCATAACCGCGCAGGGGCCAAGTTGCCGGTGTTTGCCAACATCGATCTGCAGGTGCAAGCCGGTGAATGCCTGGCGCTGACTGGCCACTCCGGCAGCGGCAAAAGTTCTCTGCTGCGCTGCCTGTACGGCAACTACGGTGCCACGAGTGGTGAGGTGCGTATCCGCCATCTGGACAACTGGGTAAACCTGGGCCAGGCCGAGGCGCGCGAAGTGTTTGATGTGCGCCGGCGCACCATGGGTTATGTGTCGCAGTTTTTGCGCACCATTCCGCGCGTGTCCACG
The DNA here is from genome assembly GCF_056521325.1 of Rhodoferax sp. ZS1R8. Classification (NCBI taxonomy): domain Bacteria; kingdom Pseudomonadati; phylum Pseudomonadota; class Betaproteobacteria; order Burkholderiales; family Comamonadaceae; genus Rhodoferax; species Rhodoferax sp. ZS1R8. The sequence continues at coordinate 1,094 of NZ_JBWMBA010000069.1, forward strand.
CTGGAC
>NZ_JBWMBA010000069.1:1109-1510 GCF_056521325.1 Rhodoferax sp. ZS1R8
CCTGCGGCACACCGCCGCCGCTGCCCGCGCCCAGGCCGCGCAGTGGCTCACGCGGTTGAACCTGCACGAACACCTGTGGCACTTGCCACCCGCCACGTTCTCGGGCGGGGAGCAGCAGCGCGTCAACATCGCCCACGGAATGATCACCAGCCCGCCGGTGCTGCTGCTGGACGAACCCACGGCCTCGCTGGACGCAGACAACCGCCGCGTGGTGGTGGAGCTGATACATGCGGCGCGTGCCAAAGGCAGCGCCATCGTGGGCATCTTCCACGATGACGAAGTACGCGAAGCAGTGGCCACCCGCAGTTTTGACGTGGAACAACACCGCAAACCCGATTGATTCTCCAGAAAGTAACTTGTATGAACCAACGCATCATTCGCAACGCACGTGTGGTCACGGC
>NZ_JBWMBA010000006.1:0-255228 GCF_056521325.1 Rhodoferax sp. ZS1R8
CTGTGCTCCTGTTGTGAACCGAGGCCAATTGCCTCATTGCACAACATAGGCATGCACAGGTACTCAGCGCAAACTACATGCGCTGGAGAGGGGCTACCGCGCGAGCGGTTTAGTCCTAAGGCCCATTGCGTACTTTCGCTAGGCGCCAAAGTGGACGTTCAAATCCAGCATTGACGTTTGACTTAAGCGGCGGGACGAAGGCGCGTTCGCTTGAAGGAAGGAAGGGTTAGGCCGTACTAGCGACCTCGTGGCTTGGTATGAGTACCGAGCGAACGCCTACTTTTGTGTACCCGTATTTCTCGAAGAGGCCGAACGAGGCTACCTCAAAGCCGGGTGCAAGGCATGCATGCGTTGCACCCAGCAAGAGCGCCTTGCTCTCAATTGCAGACATGATCACGTTGCAGAGACCCTTCCTGCGGTGCTCTGTCTTAGTAAACATGTCCGACACGTAGCCGAATTCGCCGGATAGGTACACGAGCTGCCCCTTGGCAATGACTTCGCCGCCACTGACGGCGTAGAAGTTATGGATTGATGAGTCGCGTGCAGCGCCTGGATTGGAGATTCCAGGGAGGGAAGCGTAGCGCTCCATATCCTCCGGGGACACGACCTCACACACCGTCACTCCAGTTCCTAGTGGGCGGGCCAACTGATTACTGAGGTTGCGGCCAAGGACGTTACTCACCCACGCCTGCACATACCCTGCCTCAACGAACTTCGCAACCTCGGAATCGAGTTCGGGCGAGAAGAAGTTGACGACATGCTCTTCAGTCTTGGCCGTCCCGCCGCGGATTGCTTCCAGGCTCTCGCTGGGAGAGCCCTCAGAGAAGAACTCCCGCGTGTACGCGAACTGCCGCGGCCACGGCCAATCAAGTGCCGACGCGTATCGGACCTCTGTCGTCATTCCGATCTCTTGCACTAGGGCACCGACCTCGACGCGCTCTCGGTGGGCCAGGGATCGGATGAAGGCGTGGACGGCGTTGTATTCCATGCTGCGAGTGGAAAGTACGGTAGACAGTGCGGCCTAACGAACAATGTTTGGAAGAACCATGAGAATCGTACCAAACTTGAAGTCTACGACTGACTCATTACCGGCATCTCAGTAGACGTCCCGTAAGCCGACTTTCGCGGATGACAGGTTTCGCCCCACTTCGGACCGATGGCTTCCCAGCGTGGGGCTGACAATTTGAGTCAATTGTGTTCCAGAAAGTGGCCACAGACCGAAGGCCGCAACTGGCCCCGACCAGCGGTGGCCGCGAATGTCCGCACCGTAGTTGTAGGCAGACCAGTTTTAACTCACAGCATTCGCTTCGTGCGTCTGGGTCATCCGAGCATTAACCCTCGCCGCGTGCGGAGGGGTGACCACGTGCAGTTTGCAAGGCGGCAAGCTCGACCAGTGCGCGGCGTGACGATTCTTGTCGCGGTTCGTTGAGTTCTATTCGAATCGCGAGGGCCTCAGAGATACGTGCCCCCGCATCGGCGAATCGCTGCTGCTCAGCGAGACTACGGCCCCAGTGGTGCAGCACCAACGCTTCCAGTCGACGCCAGCCGCTTACCCTCGCAAGTTCAACGGCCTTAACGAAGAACAGATCGGCCTGGTCCCGTCTACCGCAATACTGAAGGGCGGTTGCATATGCATTCCAGAACCAGCCCACTGGCTCATATTGGAGATGCATCTCAGCATGAACCATATGCTTCTCCAGGAGCAATACTGCTTCAGCTTCCAGTCGCGCGGTGGTGAGCATGCTTCCGAGGTCGGCTGCCGCATCGACAATTGCAAGGGTCTCGCCAGTTTTAACTGCGGTTGCCAACTTGGCCCGCATTTCGGCAATGCTACCCGCAAGTGCGACAGGGTCCGGTGCGCCAAATCGCATGAACTCGGCTACGGGGTAGGTCACGCGTCAGTTCGCTTCGAAGGTTGACTTCGCGATGTTCAAAGCAGTCGCGGCAGTTGGCCAGCCTGAGTAGAAGGCAAGATGGGTAATCGCTTCAACAATCTCCTCCTTTGTGAGACCGTTTTCCAGGGCTTTCTTTAAATGAAAAGGCAATTCGTTCTGCCTGTAAAGCGATACCAGGGACGCAACCGTAATCAAGCTGCGTTCTCTCTTTGAAAGGCCCGGACGTTCCCATATGTCGTTGAAGAGAACGTCGCTGCTCAACTCAATGAATTTCGGTGCCAGTTCGGCAAGTGGGTGTGAATCAAGTGTCGTGTTTGAGGTTGTCATACGCGGCGTGGGTTCATGGGGGAATGTCAACTGCTTCAATCACTGGCTGACCAATTCAAATCAGTATAGGCGGGCTGTGGCCGGGGCATGCGGGAGATCCGTGACGCTAAGAGAGTGCCGGCCCCACCAGCGCTATACCCCAGATTTTCTGTTGGGGGCGACAAAGCTCTACTGGGGTTAAGCTTCAGGTTTCCTCGCCTAGAACCTCGTCATGAAATCAACTCTTCTCAGTTTTATCCCTACTTTGGCACTTTCCACAGCGCTTGGGCTCGCTGCCAATGCCAACGCTTCGGGCCCGAAAATCGGTAGCTTCGGCGTTGACCTGAGCGCGCGTGATTTGTCGGTCAGGCCCGGCGATGACTTCAACCGCTATGCCAACGGCCAATGGCTGGACGCCTATCAATTCAAGGACTATCAGGTCAGCTTCGGTTCATTCAACAGTTTGCGCGAAGACTCAGAGGTACAAACGCGGCAGATTTTCGACGCCTTGGCCAAGCGCACTGATCTTGCACCAGGCAGCAACGAGCAGAAGGTGCGAGACTATTACGCCAGCTATATGAACCGTGATGCGCGCAACGCGGCCGGTATCAAGCCGCTTAGACGGGTGCTGGACAAGATTGCGGCGATCAATTCAATGCCGGCGCTCGTTGCGGCCTTCGGCCGTTCCAATGTGGATGGTACGAATGCTCCCGTTAACGCCAGCGTTAGCCTTGATCGCAAAAATCCAGATCGCTACCTGATCGACATCAGAGTTCGCGGGTTCGGATTGCCGGACAAAGACTACTACGTCAATCCGGAACCGCGCTTCGTCGCGATCCGCGCTGCGTATGTAGAACATATCCAAAAAATGCTCGGCTTTGCCGGTGTGGAAGACGGCAAATCTCAAGCAGAAGCAGTCTTTACACTCGAAGCGGCGCTGGCCAAGGAGACCTGGGAGCGGGCTGAGTTGCGCAACCGCGACAAGACCTTTAATCCAACCCAGTTTGCCGATTTGTCGAAGCTGTATCCCGGCTATGACTGGACCATGCACTTTAAGGCGCAGGGTCTGCCGATTCCCGCTGAGGTCAACATCGACACGCCGAGCGCAGTTGCACCAATTCTCAGCATCGTCAACCAGACGCCCTTGCCGGTCTGGCGCGACTATTTGACCTACAGTGCCATCGACCACAACGCAGGCCTGCTCAGCAAGGAAATCGACGACGCGGCGTTCGCTTTCAAAGGCACGATTTTGTCCGGGCAAAAAGCACAAAAAGACGACTGGAAGCGTGCGATCGAGATCGTCGGTGGCAGCCGGGGTTTGGGCGATGCTGTCGGCCAGGTGTATGTGGCCAAGTTCTTCACCCCCGAATCGAAGGCATCGATGGATGCATTGGTGGCCAACCTTCGCCTGGCCTTGCGCCAGAACCTGAGCAAGATTGATTGGATGGGTGAAGCCACCAAAGCGCAAGCCTACAAGAAGCTCGACGCTTTCAAGCCAAAGATCGGTTATCCAAACAAATGGAGAGACTATGAGTCGGTCAAGATCGTGCCCGACAACCTGATGGCTAACGTATTGGCGATGCGCCAGTACTACGCGAATGACGAAAGCGCCCGCATTGGCAAGAAAACCGACCGCGACGAGTGGTTCATGACGCCACAGACAGTGAACGCTTATTACAACGGCGCATTCAACGAAATCGTGTTTCCGGCGGCAATTTTGCAGCCTCCGTTCTTTGATGCAAATGCCGATGCGGCGGTGAATTACGGCGCTATCGGTGCCGTGATAGGCCATGAAATGGGCCACGGCTTCGACGATCAGGGCAGTAAATCTGATTGGCAGGGCATACAACAGAACTGGTGGACCGATGCCGACCGTGCGAATTTCGAAGCACGGGTGAAAGCGCTCGGTGCGCAATACAACCGGTTTTGTCCGTTGGACAAGATTTGCGTCAACGGAGCCTTGACCATGGGTGAAAACATTGGCGATCTCGGCGGCTTATCGATGGCATACACCGCCTATCACCTGAGCCTGCAAGGCAAGGAAGCACCGATTCTCAACGGACTGACGGGAGACCAGCGTTTTCTCTTGGCCTTTGCCCAGGTCTGGAAAACAAAATACCGCGACGAGGCTCTGGTCAATCAGATCAAATCGGATCCGCACTCGCCGGCAATGTTTCGCGCCAATGGGCCGGTGCGCAATTTCGAACCCTGGTACAAGGCGTTTGATGTGAAACCGGGCGACAAACTGTATCTGCCACCGGAAGAACGCGTTCGCATTTGGTAAGCCGACAAAGCGGGGGCGTTCTCCCCGCCGGTTTAGCCTAAGCCTCACTCCCCGCTCTGCTGCTGCAACGCCCACATCTCCGCATAACGCCCCTGTGCCGCAAGCAGCGCAGAATGATTACCCCGCTCGATAATCCGCCCGGCATCCATAACCAGGATTTCATGGGCATCTACTACCGTGGACAGCCTGTGCGCGATCACCAGCGTGGTCTTGTTGCGGGCGACGCTTTGCAGTTCGGCCTGAATGGCGCGCTCGTTAGCCGAGTCCAACGCCGACGTGGCTTCGTCAAAGATCAATATCGGCGGATTCTTCAGCAGGGTGCGGGCAATCGCCACGCGCTGCTTCTCGCCACCAGATAGTTTGAGACCACGCTCGCCCACCATGGTGGCGTAGCCTTTGGGCGTGGAACTGATGAAGTTGTGGATGTGCGCAGACGCGGCGGCGTCTTCCACCTGCTCGCGCGTGGCGCCGGGCTTGCCATAGGCGATGTTGTATTCCACGGTGTCGTTGAACAGCACGGTGTCTTGCGGCACGATGCCAATCGCCTGGCGCACGCTGGCCTGCGTCACCTGCTTGATGTCCTGCCCGGCAATCAGAATGCGGCCTCCCTCGTGCGGGTTGCTGACATCGTAAAAGCGGAAAAGCAGCCGCGCCAGGGTGGACTTACCCGAGCCCGACGGACCAACCACGGCTACTGTCTTGCCGGCAGGGATTTTGAAACTGATGTTGTGCAAGATGGTGCGGCCGCCCCCGGGATTGGCTGCACTGGGCAGGTCGTAGGAAAAGCTGACATTCTCGAATGCCAACGGCGTATCGCCCTGCAGCTGCAGCGGCTGCGCGCCGGGTAGGTCTGCAATCTCGCGCTCTCGCTCCATCAGTGTGAACATCTTTTCCAGGTCGGTCAGGCTCTGCTTGATCTCGCGGTAGATAACGCCCAGAAAATTCAACGGAATATAAAGCTGAATCATGAAGGCGTTGACCATGACCAGATCGCCCAGCGTCATTCGACCATCTACAACGCCCTGGGTGGCGCGCCATAGCATAGCGACGAGTCCGGTGGCGATGATGAGTTGCTGGCCAGTGTTCAACATGGACAACGTGGTCTGGCTCTTGAGCCGTGCACGCCGCAGACGCTCCAGGCTTTCGTCGTATCGCTTGGCCTCAAAGCCTTCGTTGTTGAAGTATTTAACGGTCTCGTAGTTCAGCAGTGAATCTATTGCCTTGGAGTGGGCGGCCGAATCAAACTCATTGGCCTCGCGGCGGAACTTGGTGCGCCACTCGGTGACCAGCACGGTGAAGGTGATGTACAGCGCCAAAGCACCCAAGGTGATCCATGCAAACCAGACATCGAACTTGACCGCCAGAATGGTCAGCACCATGGCCACCTCCAGCAACGTGGGCACGATGCTGAACAGAGAGAACGAGATCAGCGACTCGATGCCGCGCACGCCGCGTTCAATGTCGCGCGTCATCCCCCCGGTCTGGCGCTCCAGGTGGAAGCGCAGGCTCAAAGCGTGCAGGTGTTCAAAGGTCTGTAGCGCAATGCTGCGCGCTGCGCCTTGCGTGGCCTTGGAGAACACCAGTTCGCGCAGTTCGGTGAATGCTGAAGTAGACAGGCGCAGCGCACCATATCCCAACAACAGCGCAACCGGCACGACCAACACCGCAGCCGGGTCACCGGGCTTGTAGCTCATGCGGTCCACCAAATTTTTCAACAGCAGTGGCACGCCCACGTTGGTTAGCTTGGCGCCCACCATGAAAAGCAGCGCAAAGACCACGCGCCACTTGTAGGCCCATAGATACGGGAAAAGCCGCCGCATCGTGGCCCAGTCAGATTTGGGTGGGGTGGCGGATGCTGTGGGTGTGGGTACAGGAACAGAGGCTGGGTGGCTAAGATCGCGCATGGGGGAGAAGTATTTTGGTCAGTCCTGCAAGAGGTTAGGATTGTGCCTATGTCTACGAATTCAAGCCCATCCGGCCTCCAACTGCCCAAAGACGAGGAACTGGTCCTCAAAGTCATCCCCATGCCGGCGGACTGCAATGCCAATGGCGACATCTTTGGCGGCTGGGTCATGGCCCAGGTCGACTTGGCCGGCTCCGTACTGCCCGCGCGCTATACCCAAGGCCGCATGGCGACAGTGGCCGTCAACGAGTTTGTGTTTAAACACCCGGTACGGGTCGGTGACATCCTGTCGTTCTTTTCCAAGGTCACGCGCATCGGGCGCACATCCATCACGGTCAAGGTGGAGGTCTACGCCGAGCGCTATGGCACACAGGGCCAGTACATCAAGGTGACGGAAGCATCTGTGACCTATGTGGCGATTGACGACCAGGGACGGCCGAGAGAAATTCCCCGCGCGTCGACGCCTGCCTGACAGGCCACCGGCCGTGCGCAAAACCAAATAGTGCATGGAAATGGGGCGGCTTATTGGCGGATTGGCATCCGGCATATTCCTGAAAATCTGGGTACAACACTAGGCCTAAGAGCGTTCTTCGCACACAGGCCGGTGCTATTACCCAGCGTAAAGGAAGCACCATGTCCGTATCCAACGTTCACAACACCACGACCAATGCCGTTGCCAGCGCGAGCGCCAGGAACAGGGCCGCGGCAAACACCGCCGCATCGTCGTCCTTTGCCAGCGTACTGAGCACTGCCAGCAACGGCACACCCTACACGGACGAAGAGGTGAAGAATTTCTTCGCCAGCAAGCCCACGGCCAAGCAAATAGCGGACAGGGCGGCATCCCTGGGGCTCACCGAAGACCAGATCGCGCAGGCCATGACCGTCGGTGGCTTTGAGGGCAGCAAAGACAATGCACTGAAGGCCCAGATCGAGGGCTTCGTAGCCAACGCCGGCAATGGATTTGCGTGGGATGCGACCGGCGTGCTGACCACCGCAAAATCCACCGTGCAGGCAGCATCCACCGAAAAGGTCATGCCTGCGGCAGCGGATATCAAAGCCTTTTATGCCAGCCATCCCACCGACGCGCAAGTGACGGAAAAGGTCAAGTCGCTGGGGCTCAATGCCGCGCAGATGGTGCAGTTCCAGGCCACCGGAACCGGGATGAACATGAAGCAGATCAGCGCGCCGGTGCTGGAAACCATGTTTGTAGACGCCGCAAACCGCTTGGGAACAGATATTGGCGGCGGCAAGCATGGCGGGTGGACATCGTATTTTTCGCCGACGTTGGGACGTGCCATCAACAAAAGCGAAATGCAAACTTTCTTCGCTGGCAAGCCCAGCCAAAGCCAGATATTCCAGAAGGCCTCGGAATTGGGATTGGGCGTTTCGGCCGTCAACAACATGATGATTGGCCTGGGGATTACCAAACCTCAAGACATGAACAGTGCCTACGCCCAGATGGACTTCTCACTGTTCCAGGGCAAAGACGGCTACAGCCAGGACCAATACGGACACATCGTTGCAGGCGGTGGCAAGGTCTACGTCGAAGCTCCCGACCACTCGAGTGGATCCTGGCAGCCCAGAACGTCAGGCGACGGCTCGACGGCGACTGCATAACACCTAGCAGGCTGGTAAGCTCGCGGCTATCGGTACCCTTTTTTACTCCCCTTCTGCTGCTGCCGGGTTGTCAGCACTGGCATACTCGAGCAGAGAAAATGGCAGATTAAAAAAAGGGAGTGTCCATGCAATTTTTGAACGTTAGCCGCGCCGCCGCGATAAGCGGTGTGGTTGTGGTGCTGACCGCGTGTGGCGGCGGAGGTAGCGGCAGTAGTTCGACTAGCGGGTCCACCCCGACACCCGTAGCGCCCACGCCTTCCACCCCGGCGCCCATCGCAACCAATCCTGCCCCACCCATCCCAGCTGCCAAGTGGCGCGCCACAGGGGCACTTCAGACGGCACGAGCTGCACACACAGCCACTGCATTGCCCAACGGCAAAGTTCTGGTTGTCGGCGGTTCCACCTCAGCCGCTGGCGTCGGCACCTCCGGTGTCGAGTTGTATGACCCCGGGACGGGGTCCTGGTCAGCAGTCGGAGCGCTACTATCTGCCCGGTTTTGGCACACCACCACGCTGCTACCCAACGGCAAGTTGCTAGTCGTTGCAGGTTTCGTGCAAGGCACGCGCAATGTTGAGCTATACGACATGGCCAGCAATGCCGCGACAGCCGGCCCCAATCGACCCACCACCAGCAACCGCGGCCACACAGCTACGTTGTTGCCAAACGGCAAAGTGCTGGTCACCGGTGGCTACGCGGGTGACAACACCAACCTTCGCGCAGCCGATCTCTACGATCCAGCAACCAATTCCTGGACAACTGCCGCGCCCATGACCCAACCGCGCAATGGACACACGGCCACGCTGCTTCCAGATGGACGCGTGCTGGTCTACGGTGGTGGTTCCTCGGCAAGCGGGGCCGAAATGTATGACCCTGCATCCAACACCTGGACGGCCGTTGCCAAGCCTCCCGTCGAGCACTACATGGTTTCAGCCACACTGCTGCCGAACGGCAAAGTGCTATTTGTCCCAAGCCTCGGTATCGATGGGCAAGCGGCCGAACGCAGGGCAGCAATGTATGACCCGGCTGCCAACACGTGGACGCTGGCAGGCACAATTTCCACAGATCACGTGAACCACACTGCAACGCTGTTGCCCAATGGCACGGTGCTGGTAACCGGTGGCGGGCGCTACTCCGCCGCAACCGGATTCACGACGGCAACGGACATCACCGAGCTGTATGACCCGGCGAGCAATACCTGGTCAATCACCAATGCACTGGTGGTGGGTGCGCGATCGGGGCACTCGGCAACCCTATTGCGCAGTGGCTCCGTGCTGGTCGTCGGCGGATCAGAGATCGATGGTTTTGGACAGCCCCCACGTGCAGACGCGGCCCTTTATGAATAGTTGGACGTTCACCCAAACTTCAGCAGACACCCAACGCAGTTGACGCACGCTATTTAAAGCATAGCAACTTGACGAGCACTGGCCGGGGCTGTAGCTTAATTTTCTTTGAACTCGCCATGCCGCCCATCCCCCGCAGCGAAGCGCGCGGCGCCTTCCAGTCCGTCCGCAATGCAGCCTTTGCCACGCACCCATTCCTGGTGCAGCGCATGCGGCATGTCCAGATCCCACTGCGCGTAGGCGCTGGCTCTATCTGCCAGCATGGTGTGCTGTGGAAAGCGGGCCAACTGCTCGGCCAATGCCACAGCGGCGGCTAGCGCTTCCCCAGTGGGAACCACGCGATTGCACAAACCCATCCGCAAGGCCTCTGCTGCTTGCACCTTGCGCCCCGTCAGTATCAGATCCATCGCGTGGCCCATACCGATCAGGCGCGGTAGACGCACGGTGCCGCCATCGATCAAAGGCACACCAAAGCGACGGCAGAACACGCCGAAGTAGGCGTCCTCCTCCATGACGCGCATGTCACACCACAGCGCGAGTTCCATGCCACCGGCCACCGCAGCGCCGCTAACGGCGGCAATCACGGGCTTGGACAACAACAAGCGCGACGGGCCCATGGGGCCGGCCGGCCCGGGCCTTGCGCTTGCATAGTCTTCGGTAGCAAAGTCCAGACTCGCAAAGGGATTCGTACCCTTTTGCATCTGCCCTGCCATGCGTGCACCGGCCTGCAGATCCCAGCCCGCACAGAAGTGCCCATGTGCCCCATGGAAAACCGCCACGCGCGCGTCGGGGTCAGCATCGAACGCCACAAACGCGTCGTACAACATGCGGGCCGTGTCGGCATCAACGGCGTTGCGTACGTCGGCACGATTGAGTGTTACCACGATGACAGCGCCTTGCTTGCGGGTTTCTACGGGGGCTTGCATGCAATGCATTAAACAGTCTCGCGGGAGACACCGTGATCAGTGACAACCCTAACGGGGAATCGGGTAGCACCAGCTATAACCGTGGAGCAAAAAAATAATAGGAGACGATGTGCTGTTTCTTCAACTGGTGATCAGCGGGATTGCACAAGGGTGCATCTACGGGCTGATTGCACTGGGCTTCGTGCTGATCTACAAGGCCACCGAGACCGTGAGCTTCGCGCAAGGCGAGCTGATGATGCTGGGCGCCTTTGGCGGACTCGTGGGCATGACCATGCTGGGTTTCCCTTACTGGCTGGCCGTCATCAGCGCGATTGCGGCCATGGCCCTGTTCGGCGTGGTGCTGGAGCGCGCGGTCATCCGTCCCATACTGGGGCAGCCCGCTTTTTCGGTGGTGATGCTGACGATTGGCATCGGCTACGTGGCACGCGGCGCCATCACCATGGTGCCCGGTATTGGCACCGACACACAGGCACTACCGGTTCCGTACAAGGATGAAATCTGGAACGTCGCCGGTGTGGTGCTCAATGTGGAGCACATGGCGGTGATTGGTGCGACGGCGGTGTTGTGTGTGCTGCTGTTCGCGCTGTTCCGCTACAGCAAGCTCGGCATCGCGATGCAAGCTGCTTCGCAAAACCAGTTGGCCGCCTACTACATGGGCATACCTGTGCAGCGGCTCAATGGCATTGCCTGGGGTCTGGCCGCTGCGGTGGCGGCGATTGCAGGTCTGCTGCTGGCGCCCATCACTTTCGTGCATGCCAACATGGGCTTCATCGGGCTCAAGGCTTTTCCCGCTGCCGTTGTCGGGGGCTTCGGCAGCCTGCCCGGCGCCATTGTGGGTGGGCTTGTGATAGGCATCGTGGAGTCGCTGTCGGGCTTCTATCTGCCTGACGGTTTCAAGGACACCGCAGCCTATGTGGTGGTGCTGGTCATGCTGATGGTCAAGCCCAACGGATTGTTTGGTGAAAAGCTCAGGAAAAAAGTCTAATGCGTTTCATCTTCAAAACTGACTACGGCCAGGACATCAACCTCGCCAAACATGGCGGCCATCTGTTTTGGTACGGCGCATTGCTGCTTCTATTGCTGGCAGCGCCCTGGCTGTTTGCTGAGTACTGGCTGGCACAACTGACTTTGGTCCTGATCTATTCCATCGCAGGTCTGGGCCTAATGCTGCTTGCCGGCTTCACCGGCCTGTTCTCGATGGGGCATGCGGCCTTCCTTGGCGTGGGGGCCTATACGCATGCGGTGCTGACGAATATGGGCGTGCCCTTCCCGATTGCGCTGGCCTGCGCCGCCGGCCTGTCGGCAGCCGTGGGTTTGGTCGTGGGGTTGCCGGCCCTGCGCGTCAAGGGCATTTACCTGGGCATCGCCACGCTGTCCTTTGGCTTCATCGTCGAAGAGGTGTTGGCGCGCTGGGAATCGGTGACCGGCGGCAACGCTGGCATTCACATCAAAAAGCCCAATATCTTCGGCTGGGTGCTCGACTCTGGCGAGCAGTTCTACTTTCTGTGCCTGCTGATCACCGTGGCGGCCACACTAGGCATCCTGAATTTGCTGCGCTCCCCCACCGGTCGCGCGTTTGTGGCGATACGCGATTCAGAAATCTCCGCACAGAGCATGGGCATCCATCTGGCGTACTACAAGACCCTGTCTTTTGCGATTTCCGCCGCGCTGGCCGGCGTTGCAGGTGCTCTGTATGCACACAACCTCCAATTCATTTCGCCGGACCAATTCAACATCCTGCAGTCCATCGACCTGCTGTTGATGATCGTGATTGGAGGCGCGGGTTCGGTACACGGGGCGTTTCTGGGCGCCATCTTTCTGATCAGCATGCCGCAAGTCATCGCCATGTCCAAAGACCACCTGCCGGCCGTAGTAGGCCAGGCCCCGGGGCTGCAGGGCCTGGTCTACGGCCTGGTACTGATTGCCTTCGTGCTATTTGAACCCCAAGGCCTGTACGGGCGTTGGCTGAAGATCCGAACCTACCTGCAGATGTTCCCGTTCTACCGCAAGGGCATGTTCAAGCGGCAAAAGTCTTTCCAGAAATCTGACAGGCTGAAGTAATGAACAACACTCTCCTTTCAGCCAAAGATCTCAGCGTGCGCTTCGGCGGAGTGCTGGCGGTAAATAACGTCAGTTTTGACGTCAAGCCAGGCGAGGTGTTCACGCTTATCGGCCCCAATGGCGCCGGCAAGACCACAGTGTTCAATCTGATCAGCCGCATCTATACGCCCACCACCGGAAGCATCGATTTCCACAGTTCCAAGGGCATGCTCCAGCTCACTGCGCAGCCGCCGCAGAACGTGGCCTCGCTGGGTATAGCGCGCACCTTCCAAAACATCGAACTGTTCGAACACGCCTCCGTGCTGCACAACCTGTTGATCGGCCGGCACACGCACCGCGCCACGGGCTTGTGGCAAGACCTGTTCTTTACGTCCAAAGTCCGCGATGCGGAGCTCAAGGCGCGCGAAAAAGCTGAAGAGGTCATAGAGTTTTTGAGCCTGCAACACTACCGCGACACCTTTGTAGCCGGCCTGCCCTACGGCGTGCGCAAGGTCGTCGAGTTGGGGCGCGCCCTGTGCACCGAACCCAAGTTGCTGCTGCTAGACGAACCCTCCAGCGGATTGAACGTGGAAGAAACCGACGACATGGCCTTCTGGATTCAGGACATCAAACACGAGTTGGGCATCACCGTGCTGATGGTGGAGCACGACATGTCGCTGGTCTCCAAAGTATCGGACCGGGTGCTGGCCATGAACCAGGGCGAAATGCTGGCCATGGGCACACCACGGGAGGTTCAGAACGACCCTGGCGTTATCGAAGCCTATCTGGGCTCGGTGGATGATGTGTCATCGCTGCGCCGCCAGGCATCTGGCCAAAGCTTTGTTGCGGGGCGCGCATGAGCACATTGCCCCCGCCCATCAGCGATCTGCCCGTGCTGAAGCTGCTCAACGTCGAGAGCGCTTACGGGCCCATCAAGGCTATACGCGGCGTAAGCCTGCAGGTGCGCCGCAGTGAGATTGCTACGGTTCTCGGCTCCAACGGCGCCGGCAAGACAACGATTCTGAAGACCATCTCCGGCATCATCGATCCGCGCAAGGGCAGCATCGCGTTCAAGGGCGAAGACATCACAGCGCAGGACCCTGCCCTCATCGTGCAGCAGGGCCTGAGCCACGTGCCTGAAGGGCGTGAAGTGTTTCCGCTTCTCAGTGTCTACGACAACCTGCTGATGGGTGCCTATACCCGCTCGGACCGCGATGGTGTTGCCAAAGACATGGAGACCGTCTACGCCTACTTCCCGATTTTGAAGGAGCGCGCCACACAACCCGCAGGCCTGCTGTCGGGCGGGCAGCAGCAAATGCTGGCGATCTCGCGCGCGCTGATGGCCAACCCTGATCTGATCCTGCTAGATGAGCCCAGCCTGGGGTTGAGCCCGAAGCTCACCAAGGAGATTTTTGAGATCGTGGTGCGTATCAACCGGGAACGCGGCACCACCATCCTGCTGGTAGAGCAAAACGCCAATATGGCGCTCAACGCATCCGACTACGGCTATGTACTGGAAAACGGCCGCATCGTCATGGAGGACACCTGCGCCCACCTGCGCGAGAAGGACGACATCAAGGAGTTCTACCTGGGGCTTAAGGAAGACGGTGTACGCGGCGAGCGGCGCTGGAAGAAAAAGAAGACCTGGAGATGAATGTGACCCCCACGCTCCACCGCTCCGCGGGTCGCTGCCCCCCAAGGGGGCCAATTTGCCTTGGGGCGGCCCGGCGGCAAATCGTGACCCCCACGCTCCACCGCTCCGCGGGTCGCTGCCCCCCAAGGGGGTCAATTTGCCTTGGGGCGGCCCGGCGGCAAATTTTTAGGACCTTTTCATGAGCCAACTCTGGGACACATCCAAGATCCAGCCGTGCAACGACATTGTCCTGCCAGGCGAGACCATTCCCGCCATGTTCTGGAATGCGGTCACCCAACGCGGCCCCAATGTCTGGATGCGACAAAAGCATCTGGGCCTGTGGCGCAGCTGGACGTGGACACAAACCGCAGAGGCCGTACGCGAAATTGCAGGTGGCTTGCTAGCGCTGGGGTTTGCCAAGGGCGATTGCGCCTCCATCCTGGCCAACACGGTTGTCGAGTGGGTCTTTGCGGATCTGGGCGTGCTGTCCGCGGGCGGCGTGTCCAATGGCATCTACCCGACCGATGCCGCTTCGCAGGTGCAGTACCTGTGTGCGGACTCACGCACCACCATTCTGTTTGTCGAGGACGACGAGCAACTGGACAAGGCGCTTGAGGTCCGTGCGCAACTGCCTGGCCTGCGCAAGATCGTCGTATTTGACATGGACGGCCTGCGCGACCTGAACGACCCCGGCGTCATCAGCCTAGACACCCTGCGAGCGGTGGGCCACGACTACCTGATCAAAAACCCCGGCGTGGTCGAGCAACGCGTGGCTGCGTGCAAGCCCACCGACTTGGCCATTCTGGTCTACACGTCCGGCACCACCGGCAAGCCCAAGGGTGCCATGCACCTGCACCAGGGGCTGGTGTTTACCGTGCGCGGCTACAACGCCCTCGTCGCCCAGGACGCGCGCGATGAGCGCATGTGCTTTCTGCCGCTGTGCCACATTGCCGAGCGCATGGGCGGTGAGTATTTTGCGATGTACACCGGCGCCAAAATCAATTTCGTCGAGAACCCCGAAACCATTCCGGAGAACGTGCGCGAGATTGCGCCCACCGTCTTCACCGCTGTGCCACGGGTCTGGGAAAAGTTTTACTCCGGCGTGATGATTTCCTTGAAGGAAGCCGGGCGCGTGCAGCAGGCGGCCTATGCCTGGGGCATCGGTGTCGGCACAACCATCGCCGACCGTGTACTGGCGGGTCAGCCAGTCAGCAGCTGGCTCAAGCTCCAATTTA
This sequence comes from Rhodoferax sp. ZS1R8, assembly GCF_056521325.1. NCBI lineage: Bacteria > Pseudomonadati > Pseudomonadota > Betaproteobacteria > Burkholderiales > Comamonadaceae > Rhodoferax > Rhodoferax sp. ZS1R8. Next base: position 15,180 of record NZ_JBWMBA010000006.1, read on the forward strand.
CGCTGGCACGCTGGCTCGTGCTGAACAATGTGCGCAAGCTCATTGGCATTCACCGCGCGCGTTTTCTGGTAACCGGCGCGGCCCCGATATCGCCAGACCTGGTGCGCTGGTACCTGGCGCTGGGCGTGCCCATGCTGGAGGTATGGGGTATGACCGAGACATGCGGCGCCTCGACCGGCGTTCCGGCTGGCAAGATCAAGCCTGGCTCCATAGGCCCAGCCGCAGCCTTCAACGAGGTCAAGCTAGACCCAGCCACCGGCGAAATTTTGGTGCGCGGCAAGAACGTGTTTGCCGGCTACTTGAACCTGCCCGAGAAGACCGCCGAGACCCTGGACAAAGACGGCTGGCTACACACCGGTGACGTGGGTGTCGTGGATGCGGATGGCTATTACCGCATCACCGACCGCATGAACGACATCATTATCACGGCGGGCGGCAAGAACATCACGCCCAGCGAGCTGGAAAACGACCTCAAGTTCTCGCCTTACATCACCGACGCGGTGGTCATTGGTGACAAGCGCCCTTACCTGACTGTCATCATCATGATCGACCAGGAAAACGTGGAGAAGTTTGCACAGGACGCCGATGTGCCTTTCAGCAACTATGCGTCGCTGACGCAATCGCAGGCCGTACAGGCGCTGATTCAGGCCGAACTGGATCGGGTGAATCATAAGTTTGCCCGGGTGGAGCAACTGAAGAAATTCTTCCTGCTCGAAACACAGTTGACAGCCGAAGACGAGGAACTCACACCCACCATGAAGCTCAAACGCAAACTGGTGGAGAAAAAATATGCAACCCAAATTGACGCCATGTATGTCTAATGGCCCCCGCCCTACACCCGCAACCCCTTCCACAACCCCTCCCACGACCTACTGGACGCCCATGAAAACTAAAACTGCCCTTACCCTCGCCGCCCTCACGATGCTGGCCGGCACCGCCTTTGCTCAGCAGGGCATCAGCAAAAACGAAATCCTGATCGGCACGATCCAGGACCTGTCCGGCCCACTGGCGGGCTACGGCAAGCAAGCGCGCGCCGGCATGGAAATGGCCATTGAAGAGATCAACGAACAGGGCGGCGTCCATGGCCGCAAAATCAAGCTGCTGGTTGAGGACTCTGGCTACGACCCCAAGAAGGCGATTTTGGCGGCGCAAAAATTGGTGAACCAGGACAAGATCTTCATGATGGTTGGGCATATCGGCACAGCGCAAAACGAGGCCGCCATGCCCGTGCAGTTTGAGAAGGACGTCATCAACTTCTTTCCGCTGACCGCCGCACGCTCCATGTACGAGCCGTTCCACAGACTCAAGTTCTCGGTGGCCCCCACCTACTTTGAGCAAATCCATTTGTCGTTGCCCAAGCTGATACGCCAAAAGAACGTCACCAAGGTCTGCACGATTTACCAGGATGACGATTTTGGCCAAGAGGTTTTGCAGGGGACTGAAGAAGGGCTGAAGGCCGCCAAGATGACGCTGACCGACAAGGCTTCGTTCAAGCGCGGTGCGACCGACTTCTCGTCGCAAGTGGCCAAGATGCAGGCCAGCGGTTGCGAACTGGTTGTGCTGGGCACGATCATCCGCGAGACCATTGGCACGATAGGCACCGCCCGCAAAATGGGCTTCAACCCCATTTTCATGGGCAGCAGCGCTTCCTACACCGACATCATCCACAAGGTGGGTGGCAAGGCTGTGGAGGGCTACTACGCGACCAATACCGCGCAATTCCCCTATGCCGATGACGCTTCGCCGGCCGTGCGCCGCTGGGCCAACAAATACAAGACCCAGTTCAACGAGGACCCGTCTGTTATCTCCGTATTTGGCTACACCTCGATCAATGTGTTTGCCAACGCCATGCGTGACTCCGGCGACCGCCCCAGCACATCCAAGTTCATCCGCGCCATGGAAGTCACCAAGGTTCCGGGCGATATATTTGGCGCGCCGCCGCTGAAGTTCACACCCACGCGCCGGCTGGGCAGTGATGAATCCCGCCTGTCGCAGATTCAGGACGGCCGCTGGAAGGTCGTCATCGATTACGCCAGCAAGTAACTGAGCGCCACCACGCCTTCTTGTAGCCGCCCCCCTCTCAGGACACCCATGATGCAATTCAACACTGCGCTAACTATCGCAGCCGTAGCGCTGGCCGGCACGGTTGCGACGCACGTCTGCGCCTCGACCGCGACCTCCCAAGGCGTGAGCAAGGACGAGATTTTGCTCGGCTCCATTCAGGACTTGTCGGGCCCCATCGCCGGATTTGGTAAACAGGCTCGCCTGGGAATGCTTCTGGCAGTGGACGAAATCAACGAGCAGGGCGGCATCAACGGCCGCAAGCTCAAGATCATCGTGGAAGATTCTGCCTACGACCCCAAGAAGGCAGTGCTGGCTGCGCAAAAATTGGTCAACCAGGACAAGATCTTCATGATGGTGGGCCACATTGGCACGGCACACAACATGGCCGCCATGCCGGTACAGTTTGAGAAGAACGTCATCAACTTCTTCCCCATCACCGCCGCGCGGGAAATGTACGAGCCCTTCCACAAGCTCAAGTATTCCTATGCTGCCACTTACTTTGACCAGATGCGCAATGCTGTGCCCAAATTGATCAAGGAAAGAGGCGTCAAGAAGGTCTGCACCATGTACCAGGACGATGACTTTGGCCTGGAAGTGCTGAAGGGCGCAGAGGCTGGCCTGAAAACGGTCAACATGGAATTTGTCGAGAAAACATCGTACAAGCGTGGCGCCACAGACTTTTCGTCGCAGGTGTCCAAGATGCAGGCCGGCGGCTGCGACATGATTGTGCTGGGCACCATCATCCGAGAGACCATTGGCGCCATTGCCACGGCGCGGAAGTTGGGCTACAACCCCATCTTTCTGGGCTCCAGCGCCTCGTACACCGACCTGATCCACAAGCTGGGTGGCAAGGCTATGGACGGCCTATACGCGACGATGACCGTGCAAAACCCCTATCTGGATGAGGCATCGCAACCGATCCGCTTCTGGGCCAGCAAGTACAAGACCAAGTTCAATGAAGACCCCACCGTATTCTCGGTGTACGGCTACTCCATCGTTACCAGCTTTGCCATGGCGGCCGGCCGTGCGGGCAAAAACCTGAATACCGAAAGCTTCATCAAGGTCATGGACAGCCTGACTATCGAGCCTGATTTCTTCGGTGGCGCAGTGCAGTCTTTCACTGCAACCAAGCGACTCGGTAGCGATGCATCGCGCCTGTCGCAGATTGTGGATGGCAAGTGGAAAACAGTTTCCGACTACTTTGGCAGCACCGCAGCAGCAGCGCCTGGCAAGAAATAGGTTCAGCCCAAGCACACACAACAAAGAGCCACCCGCGGGTGGCTCTTTTATTCCTGCAGCGCTACTTTGCCTGCGGTGCGGCCGCTATGCCGGGCGGCTGGGGGTGAAAGCGAACCATGGCATGGGTGTCGGTGAATTGACCGTCGCGCATGGCGTAACCCCGCATCGTGCCCTCGATCTCAAAGCCGAATTTTTTGTACAGGCCGATCGCCCGGACGTTGTCTACATAGACGGTGAGCTCCAAGCGCAACGCACCCACCCAGCGGTCCGCGTATTCGCACATCGCCGCCATTAACGCACTGCCCACGCCCTTTTCCTGAGCGGTGGCGATCACAGATATACCCAGCATCCACGCATGGCGGCGGCGTTGCGATGCGCCTGCGGGGTGCAGGCCGGCTGTACCGACCACCGCCCCGTCCAGCTCGGCCACCAGCAACAGATCGGTCTTGCCGGGCGCTGCGCTCTCAACCAGGCGCGAGCGCCACAACTCTTCATTGGTGTAGGGCATCTGCATCAAACCGGGGTACACACTGGGGTCGCCCATGATGCGGGCATAGGCTGCTGCGTCTTGCACGCTGGCACGGCGAACGGTGAGGGACATGGTGGCTGGTTCCGCGCGGGGGCGGTCTGAACAAGGAACCCCGTTTGTATCAGGAAACGATGTACGCGCCAGCCCCGGTGGACAGTAGCTTGCCATCAGCACCCAGAAACTCCATGCGCGTGGACGCCACGCGCGAACCCAGGCGCATGACTTCGGCCCGCAGCTCGAAACTCTCGCCAATTCCGGGGCGCAGGTAGTCAATACGCAGGTCGATCGTCCCCAGCTTGCTAAAGCGGTGCAGGCGCTGCAACGGCGCCTCATCCATGTGGCGCGCACCAATGGCAGCCATCACGGCCAGGCCGCCCATGGCATCCAGCCCGGCGCTGATGACGCCACCGTGGATGCGGTTGAAGCTGTAGTGACCCACCAGCTCGGGCTTCATCGCGATATGGGCGATGACCTGCTCAGGTTTGATGGAAGCTATCTTCAAGCCCAGCACTTTGTTGAAAACGATGGACTCTTCAAAGATGCGGGTCAGGCCTTGCAGGAATTCGGGTTCGAACGCGACGGCGTCGGGCGTCGCGGCTGTATGTGGTGTAGTTTTAGGCATGGTGCAGTATCAGATACCGAGCTGACGAGAGGCCAACTCTTTCATGATTTCTTCGGCACCACCGCCAATCATCATGACCTTGACCTCGCGGTAGATGCGCTCAGAGGCCGTGCCGCGCATGAAGCCCATGCCACCCAGAATCTGTACCCCCTGATCGGCGCAGAACTGCATGGTTTGGGTGGCGTGGTTCTTTAGCAGGCAGACCTGGGCCACCCACTCCGCGCCCTTGGCCGATTTGTCGCCCCGGTCACCGGCATCGGCGCGGGCGGACACGGCGTTCAACCACGCGCGCGTCGACTCGATGCGCATCTTCATGTCCATCAGCTTGTGGCGGATCACCTGGTGGTCTACCAGCGTAGTACCAAAGGTTTTGCGCTGCTGCGCCCAGGCCAGCGCTTCGTCGTAACAGCACTCGGCAAAGCCCAGCGCCATGGCCGACATGGACAATCGTTCACCATTGAAGTTGGTCAGAATGATCTTGAAGCCTGAGCCCTCTTCGCCGACCAGATTGCCCACCGGCACGCGCACGCCGTCAAAACGGATCTGTGCCGTGTCGGAGCACAGCCAACCCATCTTCTTGAGAGGGCTGCGTGACAGGCCCATCGCATCGCCCGGAACCATCAGCATCGAGATCCCCATCGGTCCCTTGTTCTGCAGGTCCGTGCGCACCGCCACCGTCAGCCAGTCGGCACGTACGCCGGAGGTGATGAAAACCTTTTCGCCGTCGACAACGTACTCGTCGCCCTCTCTGCGCGCCGTGGTTTTGAGCGCAGACACATCGGTGCCGCCACCGGGTTCGGTGATGCACAGCGCAGCGATCTTCCTGCCGGCCAGCACATCGGGAATCACCTGCTGCTGTAAGGCGGCGCTGCCGTGGCGCACCACCGGCGGCAGACCAATGTTATGGCTGAACAGGCTCGCCATGAGGCCGCCGCTGCCGCCGTGGCGGGCTAGTGCAATCGTCATTGCATTGCGCAGACTCCACGGTGCGGGCGTGCCGCCAAACTGCTCGGGGTAGCCCATGGCCAGCCAGCCCATGTCGGCGGCGCGCTGGTACAACTCGCGTGGGAACTGACCCGCCTCTTCCCAAGCCTCCAGATGCGGTTTGACCTCGGTCTGCACGAAGCGGCGCACGCCGTCCTCTATGGCGGCAATATCTTCTGCGCCAACGGTGAAGTCATCCATGCTCATGCGGTCTTGCGTTTTGCCACGCCCATGGTCTTGGCGATGATGCCCATCATGACCTCGTCCGCACCACCACCTATCGACCCTAGCCGGCCATCACGGAACAGGCGTGCCACCTTGTTCTCCCAGGTGTAGCCCATGCCGCCCCAGAACTGCAGGCAGCCATCGGCCACGATGCGGTTGAGCCGCCCGGCTTTCAGCTTGGCCATCGATGCCAGCTCCAGCACGTCCTGGCCGCTGACATACAGCTCGCAGGCGCGGTAGGTCAGCGCACGCAGGGCTTCCACCTCGGTCTTCATCTCAGCGAGCTTGAACTGCACCCACTGCTGGTCGGCCAGTGTGGCGCCAAACATCTTGCGCTCCTGTGCCCACTCCACCGTCCATTGGATGCAGTTGTTCAGACTCTGCAGGCCACTGGCTGCGCACCACAGGCGCTCTTCCTGGAACTGCTGCATCTGGTAGACGAAACCTGCACCCTCCTGACCGATCAGGTTGCGCTGCGGCACGCGCACCTCGTCGAAATAGATCAGGCCGGTGTCGCTGGAATGCATGCCGATTTTTTTGATCTTCTGCGCCACCTCAATGCCTTTGCGAAGCTTGCCGTTCTCTCGCATGGGCACCATGACCAGGCTTTTGTTCTTGTGTGCGGGCCCGTCGCCCGTGTTGACCAGCATGCACATCCAGTCGGCCTGCAGGCTGTTGGTGATCCACATCTTCTGGCCGGTGATGACATAGTCGTCGCCATCCTTGCGCGCCCGGCTGGTGATGGCCGATACATCGCTGCCCGCACCCGGTTCGCTGACACCGATGCAACCCACAGCGTCACCGGCAATAGCCGGCACCAGGAATTCTTTCTTCAACTCTTCGCTGCCAAAGCGGGCCAGTGCCGGCGTGCACATATCGGTCTGCACACCAATAGCCATGGGCACGCCACCGCAGTCCACATGGCCCAGTGTTTCGGCCATGGCCATGCCATACGAGTAGTCCAGCCCCATGCCGCCATAGGCCTCGGGTTTGGTCACGCCCAGCAGGCCAAGGTTGCCCAGCTTCTTGAAAACCTCGTGCGCCGGGAACTGCTCGGCTGCTTCCCATTCGTCCACATGGGGGTTAATTTCGGCGTCGATGAAACGCTTCAGGGTTTTCTGGATTTCGAGGTGTTCGTGGGTGAATTGCATGGTATTGCTCGCAAAAAATTGTGCGGTCTAGACCTGAAACACCTTCGGTGTCTCGGCCCTATGAAAACCGTTGAAGGGCTTGACCGCATCGCGCGCCTGCACGGCGGCATCGGGCACGCGCATGGGGTAGCCGGTGCGCGCCTGCGGCCGGGCACCGTCTATGCGCAAGGTGGTGCCGCTGATGAATGACGCGGCCGGGCTCAGCAAGAACACGATGCCGGCAGCCGTCTCCGCCTCGGTACCAAAGCGGCCGGCGGGAATGGTCTTGGCCATCTCGCGGATCATGGGCGCCATCTCGGCGGGATAGTTGTCCATGCCGCTGGATGCGATATAGCCCGGCGCCACCGCGTTGACCCGCACGCCTTTGCCCGCCCACTCCACCGCAGCAGTTTCGGTGAAGCTGACCATACCGGCCCGCGCTGCGCCGCTGTGGCCCATGCCGGGCATGGAGCCCCACATGTCAGCCACGATGTTGACGATCGCGCCACCCGTCTTGTTCATACCTTGCAGATAGCATTCGCGCGCCATCAAAAACCCGCCGGTCAGGTTGGTGTTGACCACCGCCTCCCAGCCCTTGGCGCTGATGGCTTCCAGCGGTGTCATGAACTGGCCACCGGCGTTGTTGACCAAACCGTAGACCGGGCCGTGCTGCACATTGACGGCCGCCACGCACTGCTTGACCGCATCTTCCTGGCGGATGTCACAGACCTGGAAGCTGACCGTGCCACCGTCCTCTGTGATCTCGTCCGCCACCTTTTGCAGCTTCTCGACCTTGCGGCCGACCAGCGCCACGGTGGCACCCAGCGCCGCCAGTTCATGCGCCGCGCAGCGCCCAATGCCCGAGCCACCGCCGGTGACGATGACGACTTTGCCCGCGAATAGGTCCGGGGCAAATACAGAACCGTAAGACATCATGATCCCTTCAAAAACAAATCCATCGCAGCGTCCGACAGCTCCTGCAGCGACGCACCTTTCGTGGCATCAAACCACTGCACCGACCAGTTCAGCGCACCCAGAATCAGCAGCCGGGCCAGGCGCACCGGCGCACGCAGTTCACCGCTGGCCTGCAATGCGTTTAACACCGGCAGCCAAAGTGCCTCGTACTCGGCAATCAACTGCCCCAGCGCCTTGTGCTGGCGCGGCGGCAGCGAGCGTGCCTCGTACAGCATGACCGGCACGAAATCACTGCCCGGCCCCAGCAGCACGTCGAAGTGCACGGTGACCAGCACGCGCAGTTGGGCCGCCGGCGACAAGTCTGCATAGCCCGGCCCCTGCGTAGCGGCCAGCAGACGGGCCAGTGCAGAGCGCATGCCCTCCTCCATGACGGCATACAGCAGCGCATCCTTGCTTTTGAAGTGGTAGAACGGTGAGCCGCTTTGCATGCCGGCGGCGGCGGCAATGTCGCGCGTGGTGGTTGCGGCAAAGCCCTTTCGCCTGAACAGCTGGGCGGCGGACAACAACAAGGCCTGGCGGCGGTTGCCATCGTCACGCTCGTCCACCGTTTTGCGGGGGCGGCCACGCGGGCGCTTGGGAGAGGTGTCGGGCGGCGGCGGCGCTACGTCTGGCTTCATGCCGCTGACGATACCAAATCCAGCTATTTATAGCAAGCGTTTGCTTTGTAAAAATATAGGGCTAGTGGCCATGCGTGCATTTTGAACCAATCTCTAGAGCCAAAATGGCCTGTAGCCCTCGTGGAACGAGCGTAAGCAGCTCCTGAATTTATAGCAATCAAGAAGGTTTGGCTTGCGGCAGCACACGGGGCAGCACCAAGTTAAAGTGCGTGCCGCCGCCCAGCACGGACGTCACGGTGACGCGGCCGCCAAGCGTCTTGCTCACCAGGTTGCGCACAATGGCCATCCCCAGGCCGGTACCGCCCTTGCCGATCTTGGTGCTGAAGAAGGGCTCAAACAGCTTGGCCAGATGGTCGGGTGCCATGCCTACGCCGTTGTCGATGAACCCCAAGCGCACCTGGTCGCCGTCTTGGCGCGCTTCAATGGTCAGCACGCCGTTGCTGCGGCCCTCAAATGCGTGCAGATACGCGTTGTTGACCAGATTGATGACCACCTGCCCCAACGGGCCGGGCAGGCTGTCCATGGCAAGGCCTTCGGGTATATCCACCACCACTTGGTGCGGGTGGTGTTTGAGGCCGGGGCTCAGCGTGTGCAGGATCTCATTGACCATTGCGGCCAAGTCAAAGTTGCGGCGCTGCTCGCTGGCCTGGTCGGCAGCCACCTGGCGGAAATTTGCAAGCAATTCAACCGAGCGTTCCAGGTTGCGCTCTAACAGAGCCAACCCTTCGCTGGCCTGCTCCATGTACGTCGCCAAGCCCGATCGCTTGAGGATACCGGCGTGCATGTCGCGCACCACATCGCGCGTGTGCTCGGACAGTGTGCCTGCCACCATCTTGCAATTGCCCAGCGGTGTGCCCAGCTCGTGCGACACACCGGCGATCATCGTGCTCAGCGTGGCATTGGCGGCGCTGTGGGCCAGCTCTTCTTGCGAATGCTGCAGGCGTTCCAGTGCGTGCAGCAGCTCTGCAGTGCGTTCGGCGACACGGGTTTCCAAATTTTGGTTCAGGTCTTGCACCTGGCGCAGGGTCTGGCGAAGCATCAACTGCGAACGGACCCGCGCCCGGACCACCGAGGCGTTGACAGGCTTGGAAATAAAGTCCACTGCCCCGAGACGCAAGGCAGCGGATTCTTCCTCCGGGTTGTTATGACCCGTCACAAAAATAATCGGAATGTCGCGCGTGCGGGCGTCAGACTTCAGGTGCATACAGACTTGGTGACCGTCCATGACTGGCATGACGACATCCAACAAGATCAGGTCTGGCAGTTGCCGTGCGCACAGGGCCAGCGCTTGCGCGCCGGTCGTGGCTGAGCAGATTGCGTAGTCGTCTTTGAAGATATGGTGCAGCAGCTGGATGTTGAGTATCTGGTCATCCACCAGCAACAAGGTCGGTTTGTGCGTTGTGGATGCTGTCATATCAATGACAGACTCTGCGCTAAAACGATCCGCAAGGCAAGCGGTGGCCAGAATTTGCTGGTCCACGCGCTGCGGGGAAGGGATCGGCAGCATCGCCCCTGCACAAGGCTTCAGGGCTTTGCGGTCAATCCCTGGGAAGTGCCCAGAGGCTGGTTGTTGACGACCTTGTAGCGCAGCGTGCCCTCCTGCCACCCATACTGGCCCAGACGCTCGGTCGGCACGCCGGACAGCAGAAGATCCGCCACGAGACTGTAGTGCTGCCCCTTTACGATGACGGAGGCCGTGGCATCGAGTTCGATGCGAAAGGTAGCGCCACCATCCATGCCCATCAAGGCATTGCGCAGGTCGACCGGGTCGGCAAAAGCCGGGTACAAGGCCTGGTTGTTGCCCTGGGTATCAATGAAATGCCAATAGCCGTCGCTGCCCACCATCAACCGCGCATTGCCGGTGACCGCCTCTGCCTGCACCGACACACTGGGCTGCACCACATAACGCACATCACCCAGCGTGGCCGTGATGACGCCGTTGTCCGCCAGCACGGCGTTCAGGCCGGGCAGCAGAGACGCCAGCTGGTCCAGGCTCACCAGGGCCGGAATGATGGTCAGCGATTGGCCCTTGCGCACCACCTGGTAGCGCCCATCACCCACGGGGTAGACGCCATCGGCACGCGGGTCGCCCCCGCTCTGGTGATTGGCTGGCATGAACGCCAGCTTGCCGCCCCTGTAGCCACTCAGCGTCACGGTGCCCTGCGCGTTCTGGCCTAGCAACTGCAGCGGTTGCCCCACGGCACTGGAGAGCAGTGCCACCAGATCGGCCAGGTAGGCCGGGCCTTCGCCCGCAGCCATGTTGACGATGGATGGCCGCAGGCTGGTGCCGGGAATAGTCACAGGCAACAGCGGGATGCTGGGCTCGGGTGGCGCGCTGGGCGTGACCTTGTTCGACGCCACCGAGGCGCTGCCACTGGCGGCCGCATTGGCGGCGACCACGGTGAAGGTGTAGGCCACGCCATTGCTCAGCCCGGCGACGGTATGGCCCAGGGCCGCGCTGCCAGCCTGCGTATCCACCCCACCCGCAGGGGTGGAGGTGACGGTGTAGCCGATGATGGCACTGCCGCCATTGCTGGCAGGAGCGCTGAAACTGACGACGGCCTGGCCGTTGCCCGCCACAGCACTGACACCGGTGGGAGCGCCCGGTGGCAGGGCGGGGGTTGCCGCGTTCGATGCCGTCGAGGCCGGGCCGGTGCCGTAGCCGCTGGTGGCGGTTACGGTGAAGGTGTAGGGCACGCCGTTGGTCAAGCCGGTGATGGTGTGGCTCAAGGCCGTGGTGCCAGCCTGCGCATCCACACCGCCGGCCGGGCTGGCGACCACCGTGTAACCGCTGACCGTGCTGCTGCCGCTGCTGGCCGGTGCGCTGAAGTTGACGGTGACCTGCCCGATGCCCGGCACCACAGCGACGATGCTGGGCGCACCGGGCAACTGGCCGGGCAGGATGGCATTCGACGCCGCCGAGGCCTGCCCGGTGCCGATGGAATTGCTGGCCACCACGGTGAAGGTGTAGCTCTGGTGATTGACCAGGCCGGTGACAGTGTGGGTGGTGGCCGTGGTACCGGCGTGGGTGTCGACGCCGCCGGCCGGGCTGGAAACCACGGTGTAGCCACTGATCGGCGCGCTGCCTGCGGCCGGCGCGCTGAAGCGCACGCTGGCCTGGGCGTTGCCCGCCATGGCCGCCACGGCGGTCGGTGCGCCTGGGGTATCGGCAATGCGGCGCAGGCGGTGGGTATTGAGATCGGCCACGTAGACGATGCCGGCGGCATCTACGGCCAGGCCCGAGGGGTAACTGAATTGCGCCGCCGTAGCCGGACCACCATCCCCGCCGGAGCCCGCCGCGCCGGTGCCAGCGAAGGTGCTGATGGTGCCGTCGGCTGCGTCCACCTTGCGGATGCGGAAGTTGCCGGAGTCGGCAATGTAGAGGTTGCCGGCTCCGTCGAAGCCGATTCCGTTGGGGTAATACAAACGCGCCGCGGCCGCCGGTCCACCATCGCCGCTGAAGCCCATTTGGCCGCTACCGGCGAATCTGCTGATGGTGCGGCTGTGGGCATCAATCCGGCGCACGGTACTGCAGGTGGAGTCGGCGACATACAGGTTGCCGGCGGCATCGAAGGCCATACCCCGGATCGACCTCACACTCGCCGCCGTCGCCGGGCCGCCATCGCCACTGCAGCCGGCCACACCCGCCGTGCTGCCGGCGATGGTGCTGATGGCTCCGCTGGCCGCATCCACCTTGCGGATGCGGGCAGATTCGGCAATGTAGAGGTTGCCGGCAGCGTCTACGGCCACGCCCGCCGGGTAGCGCAACTGGGCGGCCGCCGCCGGGCCACCGTCGCCCCCCGTACCCTCGGTACCGGTGCCGGCCACGGTACTGATGGTGCCGCTGGCCGCATCCACCTTGCGCACGCGATGGCTGAAGTTGTCCGCAATATAGAGGTTGCCGGCAGTATCCCGCGCCACGCCGGTCGGAACGTCCAGGCTGGCCGCGGTGGCGGGGCCACCGTCCCCGCTACTGCCCCGCACCCCGTTGCCGGCCAGCGTGTCCACCCGGTTGGTGGCAAGGTTCAGTTGGTTGAGCATCCACGAGTCGGTGAAGTACAGGTTGCCGGAACCCTGCGCCAAGCCAAAAGGTCCCCGCAAGGGTGCTGCAGCAGCGGCCATGTTGTGCCAGGGGGAAATGGTCTGGGGGCTGCCATTGCCGATCAGCGTGGAGATTCGTCCGCTGGTCGCATCCACCTTGCGCACCCGGTTGTTCTGGTTGTCGGCGATGTAGAGATGGCCCGCCGCATCCACCACGACGCTGGAGGGCGAGCACAACTGGGCTGCCGTCGCAGCGCCGCCGTCGCCGGCAAAGCCACAGGTGCCATTGCCGGCCACGGTACTGATGGTGTTGCTGCCGGCATCCACCTTGCGGATGCGGTGGCTGTCCAGTTCGGCGATATACAGGTTGCCGGCGGCATCGAACGCCAGGCCGACGGGGGATGACAGTTGCGCCGCGGTGGCCGCGCCACCGTCTCCGGCAAGGCCCATGGTGCCATTGCCGACTACGGTTCTGATGGTGCCGGTGGCCCCATCCAACTTGCGGATGCGGTTGTTGCCCCAATCGGCAATGTAAAGGTCGCCGGTGGCGCTGAGCGCCATGCCCATGGGTAGCTGGAGCAAAGCCGCAGTGGCCGCGCCGCCATCGCCGCCAAAGCCATACGAGCCAGTGCCGGCTACGGTGCTGATGGTGCCGGTGCCGGCAGCCACCTTGCGCACGCGGGCCGCTCCTTCGGTGATGTACAGATTACCGCCCGCATCGACCATGACCCGGGGTCGGACGGTCCAGTTTCGCCGCCGTGGCGGCCCCGCCGTCGCCGCTGAAACCGGCGGTGCCGGTACCGGCCACGGTGCTGATGGTGCCGCTGGCTGCGTCCACCTTGCGCACGCGGTGGTTCTGGTGGTCGGCGATATAGATATTGCCCGCCGCATCCACCGCCAGGCCGGCGAACAACATGTTGGTGTCACCCGAGAGCTGGGCCGCCGTGGCAGGCCCACCGTCGCCCCCAAAGCCACCGCAACTGCCGTCACCGGCGACGCGGCTGACGACGCTGCCATCGGCGCTGAGCCGCGCCACCCAGCAGTCGTTACCAGTGTTGAGGCCGCTGGACATCACGACCAGCCGGCCGGTGCCGTCCAGGCCCAGGTCGGAGGGTGCGTTAATGCCGGTGCCCAGCGGCGCGCCGCCGGTAGGGCCGGTAGGGGCGCCGCCGGCAACGGTGGCAATCAGCGTGGTGGCCAGGGCTGCGTCCGCCAAGCAGAGCAGCACTGCGGCCAGGCACAGCCCGGTCCTGACCCAGCGTTTCACCACCGCCATCATCGCAACTCCGAGGATGGGGGCTGGCGGGACGCTCTCTCGGTGGCCACGGCTGTGCCAGAAACGCCCTCCACCAGCCTGGGCCACATGCGGCCCAGGCGCCATGCCAGGCGGGCGCGGCCCGGCAGCACGATGACGCCGACATTGCGCTCCACGGCGTCCAGCGCTTCCCGTGCACATTTCTCGGCCGAGTAGGGCGGGCCGGCCAGCGCCGTCAGGAAGCGGCGAATGTCCGGCCCCCAGGGGATGTTGAATTCGTCGGGATTTTGGGCATCCAGAATGGGGGTTTCAATGGCCGACGGGCACAGCACGCTGACCCGCACACCACGGGCGGCCGCTTCGATGCGCAGGCTGGTGGAAAGCCCCACCACCGCATGCTTGGTCAGCGCGTAGGGCGAGAGCAGCGGCGCCGGCCCCAGACCGGCAAGCGATGCAGTGTTGACGATGTGCCCAAACCCCTGCTTGCGCAAAATGGGGTAGGCCGCCAAGACGCCATGGAGCACGCCATAGATGTTGACGTCCACAATGCGCTGCCAGGCCGCCAGCGGTATCTCATGCGTTTCCCCGCCAATGCCCATGCCCGCGTTGTTGAACACATAGTCCAGGCGGCCATGTTCGTCCGCGAAGGCTTGTATAGACCGGCGTACGGCGTCCGCATCACGCACATCCAGCGCCAGCGCCGTCGCGCGTACGCCGCACTCGCGCGCCACGCCCTGCGCAGCCTGCAATTGAAGATCGGCCACGCACACCGCGACACCGCGTGCGGCCAAAGCCTTGGACAGTGCACGGCCAATGCCTGAACCGCCACCGGTCACGAATGCTGTCTTTGTTGAATTCATGTATTCCTCACAATTGGTTTGTTTTCACCACCCCGTCTGCTGTCGGCACGGGGACAAGTAGCATGCCTGGCTGCTGCTAGGGCTTGACCGTGAAGGCCTGCGCCGTACCCAGTGGCTGGTTGTTGGCCACGCGGTAGCGCACCGCGCCGCCCTCCCCAACGCCGTCTTGCCATCCGCTTAGTCCCAAGCGCCCGGTGGGTACGCTGGTAAGCGTGGGTTCTGGTACCAGCGTATAGGGCGCGCCCTTGAACAAGGTCGCGGCGGTGCCGTCCAGCTGGATGGTCAATGTGGCAATTGCATCCAGGGCCTGCAACGCATTACGCAGCGCCACCGGGTCCGCGTAGGCTGGGTACAGGGTCTGGCGGTTGCCCTGCGCATCGGCGAAGTGCCAATAGCCATCACGTTCCATGGACAGCTGTGCGCTACCCGTAGCGCTGCCCACTTGCACCTGCACGCCCGGTTGCAGGGAATAGGTCGTGCCCTGGACAGTGGCGACCAACACGCCGTTGTCGGCCTGCCTGATCAGCACACCAGGCAAAAGGGGGATGAGTTGCTCCACATTCGCCAGCGCAGGAGCCAGTACCAGGGACTGCCCACTGCGCACCACCTGGTATTGCCCGTTGGCCTGGGCACCGGTCAGTGGATAGACACCGTCGGCGCGCAGGTCCCCACTACCTTGGAACTTCAAGGGTATGAAGGCCAGCTTGCCACCGCGGTACCCACGGAGGGTGACTGCACCGCATGTGCTTTGCTCCACGAATACCAATGGCTCACCCAGAGCCGAAGACAACAGCTTGACCATGTCGACCGTGAAGGCCGGCCCTAAATCGACTTTCAGATTGACGATGTCGGGCCAAGCAGCGAGCCCGCAGACGGGCGGAAGAGCCAGCGTGGACATAGTGGGAAGCGCCAGCGTGGGCATAGTGGGAACGGTGCCGGCCGACAATGGGGCCACCACTTCAATGCCGAACTTGCGCCGCGTTTCGGAAAAGATGGCGTCACCCGCCTTGTTGGCAAAGACGATGCAGCTACCCGCCGCGACACCCACCAAGGTTTTCCCGCTGACGGTGCAGTTGGCGCTTTCGGACACGTAGCTGACCAGGCCCGCGCCACTGCCCCCCGTGGTCCTGAGTGTGACGCTGCCACCTATAGGAAAACTTTCGGCGCTGGCGCTCACAGACAAGCCCGACTGGAAGGCCTTCTCCACGTCAAAACTCTGCGAGACCTGGCCCGCCGGGTCGTAAAAGCCATCACCCCGTTGGTCCACCGCAATGGTGCACGTGCCCGCCATGACCAAGGTCAGCGCGCCACCGCCGGTGATCGTGCATACCGCGGGGGTGGTGGATGTGAACGAGGGCGGCAATCCCGACGATGCGGAGGCGCTCAGCACGGGAGCCGTGCCCAGCGTTTGTGCTCCGGGGTTGTCAAAGAAGATGACTTGGGCGCCCGTTGCGCTCCAGGCCGGGAGGACTTGGCTCCACAAACTTGCAGCGCAAACCAGGCTGCGAACCAGCTGCAAAAAATAGGGGGAGTTCATAGGATCGCAGGACACGTCTATACCAAGAAATAGCGAATACAGAGGCGCATACAGACACCGCTCTCAGGGCGTCATCGAAAAGCCCTGGGCCGTACCCAGCGGCTGGTTGTTGGCCACGCGGTAGCGGGCGGCGCCTTCCAGCCATGCGCTCTGCCCCAACTTGTCGGCAGGCACGTCCGACAGCGTGTATTCCGGCACCAGGGTGCGCCGCTGTCCCTTGAACACCGTCACGACCGAAGCGTCGGGTTGGACACTGAACGTGGCGCTCCCATCCAGTGCCTGCAAGGCGTTGCGCAACGCCACCGCGTCGGCGAAAGCGGGATACAGAGTCTGGCTGTTTCCAGTCGAATCTATAAAGCGCAGGTATCCATCACCACCCGTGGTCAGACTAGGCTTGCCTGGGGGGTTGACAAGCAACTGCACGACAACACCGGGTCGCGCCACGTAAGTCGTGCCATTGATCTTGGCGCTAAGAACGCCAGCCTCGTCCATGCGGATTTGTGCGTCCGTGGGCAACATGCCCACCAACTCGGCAAGGCTCTGAATAGCAGGCGCAACGGTGACGGCCGTGCCGTTCACCACTACCTGGTACTGGCCGTTGTCCAGTGGGTAGAGTCCGTCGGGCCGCGCGTCATTGCTCTGGTAGGCAATGGGAATGACGCTCAGGTTGTTGCCATGGAAGCCTGTCAACACCAGCACGCCGGACGCGGTTTGGCCGACAGGCCGCATCGGGGTCTGCAGGGTGTTCGACAACACAGAAACCATGCCAGACAAAATGCGCGGTCCGTTGCCGCTAGCCATGTCCAGCCACGCGGGGCCAGACGGGATGGATGCGTTGCGCGAGGGGACCAAGGGATCCACCGTCACGTTGATCACGCGCGTGGCGCTGGCAATCCCGTCACCCACTTGCACCGTGAACGTGTCGCCACCCGAGTAGCCGGCGGCCGGTGTATAGGTCAGCGCGCCGCCAGGCGTGATGTCCCCGCCGCCAGTGCTGGCCGTGGCACCAACAAGGCTCAGCGTGCCATGTGAAGGCGCTACACTTTGCGTCCAGGTCAACGTCTGCCCGACATCACTATCGCCCACGTGCAGCAGACCACTTATGTTGGTAGCCGTTGCGTTTTGGGGCACCGACAGGGTGCCAGCGCCAACGCTGACGAAGGTCGGCGCGGAGTTGGGGAAGTAGGTCATCTCGATAGAGCCATTTCCGCCGCCTGAGCCGCTATTGCCGAAGACGCCGCCGTTGTTGGCCACGGTAATGACGGCACCGGCTGGTCCGACGCTACCACCGCCTCCGCCCCCAGCGCCATAGCCAGAGGTGTCGTAGGCACCACTACCGCCGCCGCCATAACCGCCACCGCCGCCGCCCTGTCCATACCACGCAGCGGGCGCGCCAATGCCCAGGCCATCACCTTGGCCCCAGGCCCCAGCAGGTCCGCTGCCCCAAGCGGGCCCGCCATTGCCGGAACCACCTGAACCGCCCGAGACGCCAGTACTGACCATCCCCCTGGAACCACCTGCTCCGCCCACGACGTTGGCACCACCGCGACCACCCTGGAGGTAGTAGTCATCTTGCCCTGGTGAACCATTGCCATCGCCTCCTGCCTTGAAACCGCCGCCGCCGCCGCCGCCAGCAATAATTTGCTGCGTGGTGTTAGCGTCGATGTTGGTCGAACCACCTCCCACGCCCCCAAGACCATAGGTTTGCCCTCCACCGCCCACGAACATCGCAAGTACTTGTCCGGGCTGCACGGGCAGAGTGACCGTCACCGCACCACCACGACCGCCAGGGCCGCCACCACCCCCCGCAGAACCGCCGCCACCCTTCGCCACAATGTGGATCGATGTCACACGGGCGGGGACCACCCACCTGACCCCGCCTGGCGTCGTGAAACTGGCCGTATCGGCCCAGCTTGCACCAGCGAGCAGCGCCCCAAGGAAACAAAGACCCAACGACACGGTGTAGCGGGCAAGACGCTGCGCAGACACTTCTGTTTTATGACTATTTTTCATGACACCATTTCTCTTTTAACCAAGCATTTGACCGGCACAAGGGCGCATGCTAGAGAACAATCCAGCTGTTGTGACCCCTCCGTTTGGATGGGCCGTCCAACTGGACGGGTGGATGAAAAGTGCTTGTGCAGCAGATGGGGAACAGGTCTAATTCCTGGCATGCCGACTGCTCAGCTGCTTCTGATTGACGACCACGCCATGTTCCGGGCCGGTTTGGTACTGGTCCTTCACGCAGGCCTGCCCGACGTGCAGGTACAGGAGGAAAGTTCGCTCGAAGGAGCCCTGCGCAACCAGACCCGTGCACCGGATGCCGTGCTGCTGGACATCCGTTTAGAGGGTTTGAACGGGCTGGACGGCATCGCGCTGTTGCGACGTCAGTGGCCGCAGACGCCCATCATCATGCTGTCTTCGGAATCGAGCCCCGAAACCGTGAGGCAAGCCCTGGCACACGGTGCCTCTGCCTTTGCGTCCAAGGCCCAGACACCGGACCACATCCTGGCGCTGATTCAGCAGGTGTTGCACCAGGACACGACAACGGCTGGCACCGCTTCGGCCCGAACGGCTGCTGCGACCACGTCCGCACGCCTGACACCGCGCCAGAACGAAGTGCTTGACCTGTTGAGCCAGGGCTTGCCAAACAAAGTGATAGGCCGGCGCCTGGGTCTCACGGAGAACACCGTGCGTTGGCACGTGCAGGCGGTACTGGAGTTTCTACAGGTGGCCAGCCGGGCCGAGGCTGTCTACGTGGCGCGGCAACGGGGCCTGATTGGCTGATGCGGCACAGCGACCTACTGGGTCTCGCTGAAGACCGCATTCTCATCGAACAGTTGCGGCTGTTGTACCGCAATGTGCGCAGCCAGCTGGTACCTACGCTTCTTCTCGCAGTCTTGCTGTTATGGGCCTTGGTGGACAGCGGTAACCGACTGGTGCTAGGTATTTGGTGTGCAACGGTGATCGCATCCAAAGTGATGTTCACCCTGTATGCGCGGCGCAAACTGGCCGCTGACGGGGCACGCGGCCGCCTGCGCGTGCAGGTGTGGACCCTACTTGCCTTGAATGCCCTGGACGCAGCAGCGTGGGCTATGCTGGCTTGGTGCACACTCGACCAAGCTTCGATTGCCAATAGCGTCTTGGTACTGGCCTGCCTGTCAGGCATTGCCGGCGGTGCCGTGGCGCTGCTCGCACCGATACTGCCGGTTTGCCTGGCCTTTGTTGCCGTGGAATTTGTGGTGCTGGCGTTCAAACTATGGCAATTGGGCGACCCATCCTATGGCGTTCTGGGCGTGGCCAGCCTGTTCTATCTCGCCGCTCTGGCCGACCAAGCCCATAACAGTGCGAAGGCCGCCCGCGCAGCCATAGAGCTACGTTTTGAAAATGTCGATCTCATCGAACAGGCCCGCAAAGCGCACCACGAGGCAGAAGAAGCCAACCGCGCGAAATCCAAATTCCTTGCAGCTGCCAGCCACGACCTGCGCCAGCCTATACATGCGCAAGGACTGTTCCTGGAAGTATTGGGCAAAAGCGGCCTTTCCCCCGAGCAAAGCAGGCTACTGCAAAACGCCCGCGCAGCCTCCGAAGCCTCGGCAGAAATGCTCAACACGCTGCTTGACTTTTCGCGCGTGGAAGCCGGTGTTATTGAGCCATATATGCTCTCCTTTCACCTGCAGCCCCTGCTCAACAAGATCACAAGGGAATTAGCGCCTCAGGCAGACATCAAGGGCTTGGTATTGCGTCTGCGGGACACTTCAGCGGCAGTGCACACAGACCCAGCATTGGTAGAGCTGATCGTGCGCAATCTGGTGTCGAACGCAATCCGCTATACCGTCCAAGGCGGCGTATTACTTGCCTGCCGATCGCGTGGCAGCCAAACCCTGTTAGAGGTATGGGATACCGGCATAGGCATAGAACGCGCGCAGCAACAGGAGGTGTTCCGCGAGTTCCACCAGCTCGGCAATCCGGAGCGCGATCGTAGCAAGGGCTTAGGCTTGGGGCTGGCTATTGCCGAGGGTCTGGCGCGTGCGCTGGGCAGTGGATTGAGCCTAACCTCTACTCCAGGACGCGGCAGCGTGTTCCGGCTGAGCCTGCAAACGGCGCAGGGAGCCCTGGTCAGCGGCGAACTGGAGGGGACCGCCATGACCTTGCGCCAGATTGACGCACAGGTGCTGGTCGTTGACGACGATGCCGCTGTGCGCGAGGGCATGGTGCAGCTATTGCGGGGCTGGGGCTGCACTTGCACGGCCGTCGAAGGCATGGATGGCGCTCTGGCGGCGGCACGTGCGCAAAAGCCCGATATTGTCATAAGCGACTACCGCCTGCGCGAACAGCGCACCGGTGCCGAGGTCATCGCTGCACTACGAGCGGAATTTGGCACGCTCCCCGCCCTGCTCATTACCGGCGACACTGCGCCGGCGCGCTTGCGCGAGGCCCATGCTAGCGGCATACCGTTGCTGAGCAAACCAGTATCTCCCAGCCAACTACACCGGCGCGTGGTGGATGTGCTTGATACGACCGGCGGGTAGCGGGCGTCTACTACCCTGTAATGGGTAGTTTAGACACTCAACAACTTATTTCCCGGCTGCCCCCGTCGATTTGAATGTCCCCGCCTTAACCATGACCATGTTCTCAGGCTTCAGGTACTTCTTGATAGAAGCGTTTACCTGTTCTGGAGTCAACGCTTGCAACTTCGTCGGGAAGTCATCCAGCCAGTTGGCGTCATAGCCGCGATTGACTGCGCTTAAGAGTGCACCAGCCATACCCGCCGTAGTGGCCAACCCCACCTTGAAGGAACCGATCAGATTGCTCTTGCGGGCGGTGACCTCAGCCGGCGTGACACCAGCTTCGTACCAAAGCTTGAGCTGACGCTGCGTTGAGGCGATACCCTTGTCCAGCAAATCGGGCGCAAAGGTAGCCACGATCCGCCAGTCCCCATCGTTGTAGCTGTCATTGGCCGTGAAAGAACTCACGCCGTAGGTCAGCCCCTCTTTGTCACGCACATTGGCCATCAGGCGTCCGGTAAAGCCGCTACCCAAAATAGCGGTAGCCAGGCGCAGGGACTGATAGTCCGGGTCGGTATAGCGCAGACCGCTGGGCTGGCCCCAGGCGACAGACACGCTGGTCTTGCCGTCCATCACTACATTCTGGGTCGTAGCGGTCACCGGCTCAGCCGGCTTGGCCGCCCGTACAACGGCGCGGCCACCGCTCCAGCCGCCAAACGCGCGTTCAATCTCGCTGTGCAGCACGGCGACATCTACGTCGCCAGCCACCACCATGTTCATGCCGGCGGGGCCGTAGTTGGCCTTGTGGAAGGCCACCACGTCGTCCAGCGTGGCCGCTTCAATGGCGGCCAGCATATCGTCGGGTGCGGTGCTGCGGTTGGGGTGACCCACTGGGTAAACAGCACGGTTGAAGGCGTCGCTGGCGCGGTAATCGGTACTCTCCAGGCTGCGTTTGATGCCGCCGGCCATCTGCTTCTTGGCCTTGGCAAACTCTTCGGCACTAAAGGCCGGTGTGCGCAACTGTTCGGCGACCAGGCCCAGAACCATGGGTACGTCTTTCTTCAGTGCACGAGCGGTAATGTCCAGCATGTCCACCCCCACGCGGAAGGTGATGGTGGCGCCCACTGATTCCAGCTTCTCTGCAATCGCAAACTTGTCCTGCGTCTTCGTACCCTGGTCCAGCAGCATGCCGGTCAGTGTGGGGATGGCGGGGTTGCCGCCCGCGCCCACTGCGCGGCCAGCAGGCAGCGATGCACTGACGGTGACCACGTCCTTGACGCCCATCGGGTAAGCGATGACGTCGATACCGGCCACCTTGCTGCGCTTGGCATTGGCTGCGAACTTGGCGGTGGTGCCGGTTGCAGACGCGGCACCCGCGCTGCCAGCAGACTCCTGGGCTGCAGCCATCGTAGGCTGGTCGTGGCTGTGGGCGGGGTCGCGGTAGTAAAACGGGCCGCCGACATGGCTGTCCTTGAAGCCAGGCTTGGCACCGGCGGCACCGGCCGCAGCAGCGGCTGGCCCGTCAGCGGTTGGGATAAACCAGCCAGTGGTGCTGGAGTCTTCCACCAGATATTTCTGCGCCACGCGCTGGATGTCAGCCACGGTAACTTTCTTTGTGGCTTCGTCCAGGCCATAGAACAGGGTCCAGTCACCGGCGGCAATGTATTCGTTGATATTGCCGGCAATGCCAAATGAGCCGTCCAGCTTGAAGGCCGCATCGGCGGCAACCTTGGCAGCAGCGGACTTGAGTTCGGTTTCGGTCACGCCGTCTTTCTTCAGGCGTTCGATCTCTTGCACGACGATGGCTTCCACCTCGTCATGCTTGGCGCCGGGTGCCAGCGGTACAAACACGATGTTCATCGACGTATCGTGGAAGATGCCCAGCTCGCCCTCCACCCCGGTGGACAGATTCTTGTTGGTGATCGCCCGGTACATGCGGCTGTTCTTGCCGTCGGTCAGGATGGCGTTCATCAGCTGCACGGCCGCAAAGTCGGCATGCGTTGCCGGTGGCACCTTGTAGGCCACGGCCACCACACCCAATTGGCCCGGGCGTTTGACAACCAGGCGGCGCGCACCGTTCTGCTTGGGCTCTTCGGTGTACATCTCGGGGATGGGCTTGGGCGAACGGGGGTAAACACCAAACGACTTCTTCACCATCTCCAGCGTCTTGGCGGGCTCGAAATCACCAATGATGGTGACGGTCGCGTTATTGGGCCAGTAATAGGTGTCGTAGAACGCGCGCAGCTTTTCTATGGACACCTTCTCAATATCACTCCGGTGGCCGATGGTGCTGTGGTGGTAGGGGTGGGCCACAAACGCGGTCTGGTAGATCTCTTTGTACAGCGCCTGGATCGGCGAGTTCTCGCCGCGCTCAAACTCGTTGCGCACCACGGTCATCTCGGGCTTGCGGTCATCTTCGCGCAGCAGCAGGTTGCGCATGCGGTCGGCTTCCATGCCCATCACCGTGCCCAGGTGCTCGCTGCCCATGTTGGCGTAGTAGTTGGTGCGGTCCAGCCACGTGGTGGCGTTGTACAGGGCGCCGGTGCGTTCCAGCAACTGGTCCACGTTATTGCCCTTGACCCGGGTGTGGTTCTTGGAGCCCTTGAACATCAAGTGCTCCAGCAGGTGCGTGGCGCCGGTGGTGCCGGTCACCTCGTTGCGCGAGCCCACACGGTAGGTCACCATGAAGGTCAGCGTCGGGCTGGAATGCTCGGGCATCAACAAGACCTGCAGTCCGTTGGACGCGAGCGTGTATTCATCGATGCTGCCCACCGTTTTAACGTGGGTGTAGCCTTTGACTGCCACCGGTGCCGCTTGTGACAGCACGGAGGACAGCAATAGGCCTGCGGTAAGAAGAAGTCGTTTCATGGTTCTTTCCGGGTCAATAAAAGACAAGGCGCAGACATTAGCACAAGCCAGCCCGCACGCTATTGACCGGCTGGTTCAATGACTGTCCCGGCAGCGCGCCGGCCATGCCGGCACCACAGCGCGCGTGCACCGGGGTTCCTCGCAGAAGTTTTACTTCTTCAACTTCTTTAACCCGTAGTCGGCCAGGCGCTGGGACCAGGTCTGAAAGATCTGGATGCAAAACACCAATGCCAGCACCCACAGAATCAGGCCGTGTGTGCGCCAATCCGCACTGTGCGCATGGCTCAGCAGGGCACCACCGACCATGGCCGCACCGGCATACAGCACGCGGTACAGCAAGGCCATGCGGAACAACAGGATGGGCAGTATGACAACGGCCATCAGCGCCCACACCACGGCGAAGATCTTGATACCCAGGAAGAACAACGGGTTGGCGCGCAGCAGGCCGAACTTGATCAGCGTCTCATACCAGCCCTCAAAGTGGTGCGGGTAGCGCCGCAGCACCACATGGGCGCCCAGCGTCCACGCAAAGGCCAGGCTGATCGCCAGCGGAAACTGGTCGGCAGACAGCACCTCTTGCACGCCGAACAACAGCAGCACAAACGTGGGCAGCACCAGAATGTGCCAATAGTTATCCCGCGTGGGCGTTAGCAACCAGATGCCCATGTACAAGGCAATCATGCAGTACAGAAATGTATCGGTGCTGGCATAGCCCGCCAACCACGCAAAGTGCTGGTCCATGAAGATGAACACCGCTGCCACCGCCGGCACCAGCGCCATCCAGTCCACGTTGTGGCCATTGCGTATTTCGTTCAACAGTTTTTCGTAGGCCGGAAACTCGCGCAGCGGAAAGAACAGAAAAAATGAGGCCGTGCCAAGCACTATTGCATCCAGGGCCGATCTGGGCCACATACCCGGCTCGTGCCACAAGGCCAGCCCCCCAATGACCAGCAGCGCAAACAGGATGCCATGCACCGTGCCACCGTTGGCGACAAACTCTTGCGTGGCTGCCGCAGATGCGCGTGATGCGCCCAAGGCATGCAGCGTCGTCGCCTTGGCCTGTAGCACGCGGTGGCGGGTGTGGCAATCCAGGCCCATTGCCAACATCCGCGCCACGAAGCGGCGCTTGTCATCCCACAGCTTGGCCAGCGCCAGTGCCCACCCGTGCTGCGTATACCGGTCGGGGCGAAAAGCGGCGTAGACCTCGGCCACGTTCAAACGCTGGTGTAAGGCTTGCGCCAGATGGAACCCCAGCATCTGGTCCACCCGAAAGTCCAGGCCCCATTGAAAATGGCGCGTCAAGGCCACCAGCACGTCCACCGGCAAATCCGATTCTTGCGCGACAAACTGCGCGAACGCGGCGGACGCCTGGTTGTGCACGGTGATGGGCAGGTCGTCCAGCACGGCCTGAAAACGCGGCCAGGCCTGCGCCAGGCCCATGCTGCCGTGGTGGGCCCACACGCTGGCGCAATCGGCCACCATGCTTTCTACCGTGGGCAAAACTTCTAGTGGCTCCGGCGCCGGCCCTAGCCAAGGTTCCTGTTTATGCTCCGCTTGCACTACTGGTTGTGGCTCCAGTTGCACAGGCAGAGGCTCGGCCTGCGGCTGCGCAATCGGTGATGCATCGGCCTCTACCGGGCGCGCTTCTGCAGCCGGGGCCGGCGTCGCGGCCTCCTCCACTACCGACTCGTGTTCTTCTTCGCCGTAGTCCACGTAGTACTTGGCGTAATGCTGTGCGCGGTCATAGGCCTCGCGCAGCCGCTGGTATGCCTCGGCATCGTCATCGGGCCGCGTCGTCTTCAGCTTGACCGAATACGCCCGCTTGATGGCGCGCAGATCCTGCGTGGCCTCTATGCCCAACTGTTCCCACACGTTCATCAGAACACGAAGCCTTTGTCCAGGCTGTCCAGCGCCTCGCGGAATGCGTCACGCGCCTTGGCGATGTCGCGCGGGTCTTGGGTGTCCAGCGCCATCTCGAACTGCGCTATCCAGCGCTGCAGCCACTGCCGCTGGTCGCCCAGGCGGTCTTCGTACAGGCGCTTGGCGCGCTCGATCAGGTAGATGTTGTCTTGTTCGTCGCGCGGGTGCACCTTCAGCGACTGCAGATGCGTCAGCGCCAGCGCAATCTCTTCCGCCGTCATGTTGGCACCCACCGGCTGTATGACCTTGGAGGCGACCAGTTGCTTCTGGCCGTCGGTCACCTCTACCTCCAGCATGCCATTGGCGTCATACGAGAAGCGCACGTTGACGCTGACGTGGCCGGCAGGCTTGGGCGGCACCTCGATCTCCAGCGTGCCCAGGCGCATGTTCTCGCTGCCCACCGGTGATTCGCCCTGGCGGATATCAAACAGGATGTGTTTCTGGTCGTCGGAAACCGTGTTGTAGCTGCCCATCTTGGACACCGGCACCGGCGTGTTGCGCTCAATGATGGGCGAAAAGCGGTCCCCAAAGGTGCGGCCATTGATCGTCTCGCTGGCGATCACGCCCATCGAATACGGCATCACATCGGTCAACACCACCTCGTTTAACGCCGCGTCGCGCGCCTTCAGCGCTGCCTGGATGGCTGCACCGCAGGCAATCGTCTCGTCGGGGTTGATAGTGCGCAGCGGCAGGCGCTGGAACAGCTTGGCCACCGTCTGGCGCACCAGCGGCATACGCGTGGCGCCGCCCACCAGGATGACCTCGGCCAACTCATTGGGCTCAAGCCGCGCATCGGCCAGCGCGCGCTCAATGGGGCGGCGCAGGCGCTTGACCAGCTCTTCACTGCCCTTCTCGAAGTCTTCACGCGTGATGGTGTGGGTGATGGCCTCGCCCTTCCAGCTGAAACGCATCTCGGCGCTGGTGCTGTCGCTCAGGTCGCGCTTGGCCTGCTCGGCACTGCGCCACAAGGCCTTGGACCCAAGGATGTGCTCACGGTCCTTGTCCGACAGTTCCTTGCAGCGCGCCAGGAACAGGCCCTCGATCACCGCCACAAAATCTTCACCGCCCAGCCGTGTGTCGCCGGCGCTGGAGCGCACCTCGACCACGCCGTCGAAGAATTCGAGCACCGACACGTCAAACGTGCCACCGCCCAGGTCAAACACGAGGAAGGTGCTGTGGTCCGGCCGCTCCTGCAGGCCGTAGGCCAGGCCAGCGGCCGTGGGCTCGTTGAGCAGGCGCTCCACCTGCAGGCCCGCCAGCTCGGCTGCGTGTTTGGTGGCGCGCCGCTGCACCTCGTTGAAATACGCCGGCACCGTGATCACCGCTTCAGTCACCGGCGTGCCCAGATAATTCTCAGCGTCGGCCTTCAGCGCCTTCAGCACCATGGCCGACAACTCTTCGGCGCGAAAGTCGCGGTTGCCCAGCTTGATGGATTTGTCAGTACCCATCCAGCGCTTGAAGGTGACTGCCGTCTGGTGCGGGTGGGTGCTGAGCCGCTCGCGGGCGGCTATGCCGACCATCATGGTCCCGTCATCGGCCAGGCTGACCGCGCTGGGGGTCAATACGTGCCCCAGGGCGTTGGGGATGAGGACGGGTTGCCCGTCCCGGTATACAGCCACGAGGCTGTTGGTGGTGCCAAGGTCAATGCCGACGTACATGGTGTGTCAATGGGTGAGTGCTGGGGCAAGCCCCGAATGGGTGACCCGAGATCATATGGGCACTCTGCCAGCGGAAATTGCCAGCGTACAATATCGGCCCGTCTGGTTGACTAGTGGTTGCTTGTCTTCGCTGCTAACAGGACGGATTTCTACAACACCAAAAGGGAAAACATGTTTTTCAAAAAATTGGCAGCAGTTGCAGCCATCGCTCTGATCTCCACCGCCGCCTCCGCCCAAGCCACCAACAATGGTTACTTCGGCGAAATCGCCTACACATCCACCACCTTCAAGGTCGACGGCCTGGCTGGCACCTGGAATCCTTCCGCACTGCGCGGCACCTTCGGCAAGGGTCTGAACGACAACCTGGCTGTTGAAGCCATGGTTCTGCTCGGCACCAGCGACGCCAGCAACCTGGGCGTGACCGTCAAGCTGTCCAGCGGCGCTGGCATCTACCTGAAGCCCCGCGTCATGCTGGGTGACTCGTTTGAACTGTTCGGCCGTCTGGGCTGGGCCAACATCAACTCCAAGGTTGGCAGCACAGACGCACGCGACAACGGCGCTTCGTACGGCGTGGGCGCAAGCTACAGCTTCACCAAGGCCATCAGCCTGAACGTGGACTACATGATGTTCAACAACCAGAACGGTTCCAAGATCGACGGCACCACGGTTGGTATCGGCTTCAAGTTCTAAGCAGCAGCGGTTTTTCTCAAAAAGACTAAAGGGGCCCTCGGGCCCCTTTTTTCATGGGCGCTACAGGTTACGCACCACCGCCCGCCCACTGGCGCACATAGCCTGGCGCAGGCTGTGTGCACAACGGGTCTGCCACCGGCGCGCCGCGCTGCTGCACCAGCGGCAGCACGCCCACCCAGGCGGCAACGCCCATGTCTTCGGCGTCGTCCTGCACGCCACCGGTGCGCACCTTGCAAGCCGCCTCATCCAACGCAATGCGCATCACCGTGGTCGCAGCCAGTTCCTTGGCATTGCCGGGCCGTGCTTCGTTTTCGCGACCAGGCGCTATGTGGCGCATGAAGGCCTCCATCGCCTCGGCCTTGGTCTCCACCTTTTCAAACTGGCCATAGACCATGGCCGAGCGGTAGTTCATCGAATGGTTGAACGCCGAGCGCGCCAGCACCAGACCATCGATATGCGTCACCGTCACGCAGGCCTGCGTGCCCTTGGCCAGCAGCTTGATCAGGCGTCCGCCGTTGGAGCCGTGGATGTACAGGTGTTCGCCCTCGCGCCAGCAAGCGGTGGGGATGCAGTGTGTGCCCTTGTCGTCCACAAACGCCACGTGGCATACATAAGCCGAGTCCAGTATGGCGTGCAGCGTGGCGCGGTCGTAGTGCGCGTTCTCGGCAATGCGGCGGATGCGGGTGCGATCGGTGGGAGCGGCGGCGGCAGTCTGATTCATGAGGTTCCATTCAAAGCAAGGAGGCAGAATGTAGGGCCATCGTGGCCCCTATAAAAGGTCCACGGATGCACTATTTTTTAGGGCCACTAATACTCTGCCGCCATGGACTACCAGTTGCTGTTCTCTCGCTTCACCACCACGGCCGCGCATGCGGGCCCTTGGCCGCGCCAGCGCCAGTTGCACGAATGCCTGCGCTACAGCATCCGCAGCGGCACGCTTGCCGCCGGCACTCGCCTGCCCGCCAGCCGCACGCTGGCGCAAGAACTGGGCGTATCGCGCAACACCGTGCTCTACGCCTATGACCAGCTGGCCACCGAAGGCTTTGTGCTGCCCGACCGGCGCGGCACCGTGGTGGCCCCGCTGGCGGCGCTGGCCGTGCCCGCACGCCCGGCGCCCGCGCTGCGCAGCCGCCTGTCACGCCGCGCACAGGGTGTGCCGCGGCTGCCGGATGCCGAACTGTCTGCCGCCTTTGCCCCTGGCGTGCCGGCGCTGGGCAGCTTCCCCACCACGCTGTGGCGCCGCCTGCTGGACCGGGCCTGGGCCAGCATGCGCCCCGCGCAGCTGAACTACGCCGACCCGGCCGGCGACGTCAACCTGCGCAATGCCATTGCCGAACACCTGCGCGTAGCACGCGGCGCGCTGGTGGAGCCCAGCCAGGTCTTCATCACCGACGGCACCCAAAGCAGCCTGGACCTGTGCGCCCGCG
This sequence comes from Rhodoferax sp. ZS1R8, assembly GCF_056521325.1. Taxonomy (NCBI): domain Bacteria; kingdom Pseudomonadati; phylum Pseudomonadota; class Betaproteobacteria; order Burkholderiales; family Comamonadaceae; genus Rhodoferax; species Rhodoferax sp. ZS1R8. The sequence goes on from NZ_JBWMBA010000006.1 coordinate 44,329, forward strand.
CCTTTGCCGACCCCGGCGACACCGTGTGGATGGAGAACCCCGGCTACCAGGGCGCACACGCTGCCTTTAAAGGCGCGCAGCTTCGCCCCATCGGCATCGTTGTTGACGCCGACGGAATGGCACCCAGCGCGCGCGACTGGCAGCAGCACCCGCCCAAGCTGATCTACGTCACTCCATCACACCAATACCCCACCGGCAGTGTGCTGAGCCTGGAACGGCGGCTGGCTTTGATAGCGCAGGCGCACAAGGCGGCAGCGCTGATCATTGAGGACGACTACGACAGCGAGTTCCGCCACGACGGTCCGCCACTGGCCTGCATGCAGGGCCTGGCGGCAGACGCGCCCGTGCTGTACCTGGGCACCTTCAGCAAAACCATGTTCCCCGGGCTGCGCATAGGCTTTGTGGTGGCGCCGGCCAGCCTGGTGCCACCCATGGCCGCGCTGCTGGCGCGCACCGCCCCACGTGGGCGCACGGCCGACCAGCTGGCGCTGGCCGACTTCATGCGCAGCGGGCAGTTCAGCCTGCACCTGCGCCGCATGCGCAGACTCTACCGCCAGCGGCGCGATGCGCTGGTGGCCGCGCTGCAAGCACAGCTGGGCAATGTGGCCGATGTATACGGCGGCACGGCCGGCATGCACCTGGCGCTGCGCCTGCGCGACCCGGATGCGGACGACACCGCCATGAGCGCACACCTGCTGCCCCAAGGCATCGTCGCCCCCGCGCTGAGCCTGCACGCCGTGGGCACCCGTGCCCAGCCGTGGCGCGGATTCTTGCTGGGTTATGCCCAGGTGCCGGTGGAGCAGATACCCGGGCTGGTGCAGAAGCTTGCCAAGTCGCTACACATTCGATAGCTGCTTACGCATGGTGTACGGGGGCTAGAGCCCTTTTTCGACCATGTCCAACAGCCGCTGGCCAAACATCTCATAGTGCGGCCCCACCGGCGCGGCCAGCGGGCCATCGACCACCAGCATAGCCAGGCCGTGCACGGCGGACCAGGCCAGTACCTCGGCACCCGGCCGCTGGGCGGCGGGCATGGCGCCGGCCTGCATCAGCAGGTCTAGCGCATCACACAGCAGCTCGTACGGGCTGCGCCCGCCTGGGCCGGCGGTGGGCCATTCGGGTGTGGCCTGTATCAGCTTGTCGGACAGCGCAAACGCCGTGCGGAACAAACCCGTCTGCGCCTTGGCAAAGCGCAGGTAGCCAGTGCCCACCGCGCGCACGCTGGCGCGGGCATGGTCGGCCGGTGGCAGCTCGGCCGGCAGCGCGGCCAATTCATCTTCCATGGCCTTGGCCACCGCCGACAGCGCCGTGGCGCGCACCGCCAGTAGCAGCGCCTGCTGGCTGGCGAAATGGCGGTATGCCGCGTTGGGTGCCACACCCACGCGGCGCGTGGCCTCGCGCAGCGTTACTGCCCCCGGCCCACCCTCGCGCGCCAGCGCAATGCCAGCCTCAAGCAAGGCACGGCGCAGGTCGCCATGGCGGTAGGTTTCGCGAGCAGGTGGTGGGTTATGGGGTGGAAGCATGGTTGGCAATGTGGACACTGTCCATTATCTATGCTATCTTTTGTGTACGCTGTACACAAAAGCCCACGACAAGCGGCTTAGACCCACGGATTTATCACCCAGGAGACACACCCAACCATGCCCAACACCAGCAAACCCAACACCGTAGAACTGCACCGCGTCTTGCGCGCGCCGCCCGAGCGCATCTATCGCGCCTTTCTGGACGCCAGCGCCATGGCCAAGTGGCTGCCGCCCTATGGCTTTACCTGCACCGTGCACCACCTGGAGGCCAAGGTGGGCGGCACCTTCAAGATGTCGTTCACCAACTTTGGTGCCAACAGCAGCAGCGGCTTTGGCGGCGAATACACCGAGCTGGTGCCCAACACCAAGATCGTCTACACCGACGTCTTTGACGACCCCAACCTGCCCGGCACCATCACCAACACCATCACGCTGACCCCCGTGCTGTGCGGCACCGACATCCACATCGTGCAAGAGGGCCTGCCCGCGGTCATACCCGTGGAGATGTGCTACCTGGGCTGGCAAGAATCGCTGCTGCAACTTGCCACCCTGGTCGAACCCAACATTCCCGGTTAACCCCCCCCAACCACCACCCCCAGGAGAACCCACATGACACTAGAACCCTACTTGTTTTTCAACGGCCGCTGCGAAGAGGCCATGAACTTCTACAAGGAAGCCATTGGCGCAACCATCAGCTTCCAGATGCGCATGAACGAAGCGCCAGAGCCACCACCGCCCGGCGCTATTCCCCCAGGCTTTGAGAACAAAATCATGCACGCCAGCCTGCGTGTGGGCGAGATGAACCTGATGGTGACCGACGGCAACAGCAATATGCAACCCAGCTTCAAAGGCTTTGCGCTGTCGCTAGGCGTAGCGGACGCGGCCGAGGCCAAGCAAAAGTTCGACGCGCTGGCCCAAGGCGGCAAGGTAACCATGGCGCTGGACAAGACATTCTGGTCGCCCTGCTTTGGCATGCTGGAAGACAAGTTCGGCGTGGGCTGGATGGTCATCGTGCCCTCCCCGGACATGCCTGCGCCATGAGTGACGCCGCAGCTACAACAACCACCGCGTCAACCACCTACACAGGCAGCTGCCACTGCGGCCAGATCAAATTTGAAGTGGACGGCGAACTGACCAGCGCCACCGACTGCAACTGCTCCATCTGCCAACGCAAGGGCACGCTGATGTGGTTTGTGCCGCAGCACCAGCTGCGCCTGCTGACCCCACGCGATGCCATGCGATGCCATGCGCAGCTACACGTTTAACAAGCACGTCATCCAACACCACTTTTGCCCCACCTGCGGCATGCACCCCTTTGGCGAGGGCACCGACCCCAAGGGCAACGCGATGGCTGCGGTGAACATCCGCTGCCTGGAGGGGGTGGATGTGTATGCGATACCGGTGCACCACTTTGATGGGCGGGCGGTGTAGGTGCTACATTTTTTATAGCGTACTAGGTATATTTCACGAGGGCTAGCGGCCGATTTTCATTCAACGATTGGCTGAATCCGCCTCTGCCTCGGGCCACAGCTGAGGGCAGGAACCGCCGGGCATGCCAATATCTTTGCCAACTCACGCGTTTTCGTAAGTAGGTGATTTGGAAGGATTTACTGCCATTTGTGCCAGCATTCTTGCCAACCTTTGCGCCAAGCTTGATGCGGACGCCGAACACCAATAACTCCTCACTCTCATTCCACACGGGAGTCAACCGATTTACCTCCAATAAGCCAATTGTGGCGATTGGTTTGTTTGAAGACTTGGCGAGAAGTACTGTTTATTTATCAGGGGGATAATTACCGGACATTTTGTCCGGTATGATGACCTTTATGAATATACCGCCGACCACTTTGAATGACGCCGCCGCGCTGGAATATCTTGCTGCAGCCCGCCAACATCACTCGCAAACCGTCATTGCAAAACACCTCGGCGTAAGTGAACGCCAAGTCCGGCGTTGGGAAGTTGGGGAATCACACCCGCCCCAATATGTCGGCATGGCATTGCAGCGACTGCTGCCGTTTCAGCCAGCGAGTAACCCTAAAGCCGACTTCAAATTCATCGATTTATTCGCCGGAATTGGCGGCATCCGGTTGGCGTTTGAGGCCATTGGCGGCGAATGCGTATTTACCAGCGAATGGGACAGCTACGCACAACGCACCTATATGGCCAATTTTGGCGGTCAGGAGCCAATTAATGGCGACATCACCAAGATAGACGCTGACGACATTCCCGACCACGACGTTTTGTTGGGTGGTTTTCCCTGCCAGCCATTCTCCATTGCTGGCGTGTCCAAGAAAAATGCTTTAGGCCGGGCGCACGGGTTTGCGGACGAAACGCAGGGCACGCTGTTTTTTGATGTTGCGCGCATCATCGCCGCCAAACGACCAAAAGCATTCATGTTGGAGAACGTTAAAAACCTTCAGTCGCACGACAAGGGGCGTACCTTTGCCGTGATTATTCGCACGCTACGCGAAGAGTTGGGCTATCAGGTTTTTCACAAGGTCATCGACGGTGCCCATTTTGTTCCGCAGCATCGCGAGCGCATCCTTATTGTCGGGTTTCGTGATCCTGTCGATTTTGATTGGGACATGGTTGATTTGCCACCCAAAGGCAATCACAAACTGGGCGAAATCATTCACAAAAAAGCCGGAGAACCAGCATTGGATTCAGACGGCGCCAACTACTACGACCACACCAAGCGCAAAGCACTGGACAAGTACACATTGACTGATAACCTTTGGCAGTACCTGCAAAACTACAAAAAGAAACACCAAGAAGCTGGTAACGGTTTTGGTTTCGGATTGGTCACGCCAGAAAGCGTGACACGGACACTGTCAGCGCGCTACTACAAAGACGGCTCTGAAATTCTCTTCAGCCAAGGCCCCAAAAAGAATCCACGCCGATTGACTCCCCGGGAATGCGCCCGGTTGATGGGGTTTCCTGATACGTTCAGGATTCCGGTGTCGGATACGCAGGCCTATCGCCTTTTTTCCGAAGCAGCAGTGGTTCCGATGGTGCAAGCGGTCGGTAAACTGATTGCCTCAATCATTTCACCCAAGGAGTCGGCTGATGCGGCTGATGCCGTCATCGTGCCGAGCAACATCATGGCAACCGGACTTTGGACCAAAGAGCAAATTAAGCTGGCGTTCCATTTGTATTGCCAAATTCCCTACGGGCGAATTTATGGCCGCAACCCAGAGATCATGGCACTGGCAAAAGTAATTGGTCGCACTTCAGATGCAGTGGCAATGAAGATGTTGAATATCGCTAGCCTCGACCCGGCCATCACCAGTACAGGGCGTTCCGGGCTAGGGAATGCTTCGGCGCTAGATCGTACGGTTTGGGATGAGTTTCATGCTGACTGGGAACGATTGGCGGTCGAATGCCAGTTGTTGCGTCAGCAACTGGATGACAGCGTAATTCCAGATTTAGATACTGCTGACGATCCGATTTCGCTAGAAGACTTCACAGGCGAAACACGACAAGTACTCACAACCCAGCGCGTCAAGCAGCAGTTTTTTCGTCGTGCCGTACTCAGTAGCTATCGTGGACGTTGCTGCATGTCGGGCCTTACAGACTCGCGCTTGTTGATAGCCAGCCATATCGTGCCCTGGAGTAACGATAAGGCCAATCGACTAAACCCGAGCAATGGACTTTGCTTATCGGCCATTCATGACCGGGCGTTTGATAAGGGACTGATTTCGCTGGCCGATGATTTCACAATCATCGTTTCCGAAGATCTGAAACGGCGAGATGACGTGTTTGTGAAGGAAGTTCTCCTCCCGCTAAATGGGCGAGGAATAGAGGCCCCAGAACGGTTCGCGCCGCAAATTGAATTTGTGGCTTGGCACAGATCAACGATCTTCACGGATAACAAAAAAATTGCAACGACTTGAGGATGACATCTGCTTGATCAGGGCACAGGAAATTTCAGAAATGACACCGCACGCATTCACTATATTTGAGTATTTGTATCGAGATGCCTCCAACTACAAAGTTTGGGGAACTCTATTACTGGATGGCGTCGCCAACGAAACCGATCGCCAAGTTCTAGCGTCAAAATTTGAATCGGGTGAATTTTTTATTGCAGAACAATTGGGCATACCAACGCTTTACGCGGACCTTTGGGAGTTCAGTAACGGTCCAACGGAAGATGATCACGTCTGGCATTCGTTTTACGCCTTGCGGGACGTCACACCAGACGATACAAGCACCGAGGTTTTTGGCTCGGTGGCGGACTTGATAGCAAAAATTAAGTCCATTAGAGAATGGAATTTAGAACTGTCGCCACATTGGAACATCTAAGAATTTCACGATTTACCGCTCACATGAGCTGCGTTTTCGGGATGGCGTAGCGCCAACGACGGAACAAATCGTTCAGCGGGTCGTCCGCAACTTCATTCCGCTGTACCAAGTGATGCTCAATGCGTCGCAGCAGCGAAAAACCCGCGTCGGCACCGGCTTTGAAGCCCACATTCGCACGATGCTTGAAGCCGGACAAATCCCTCATGCCGAACAAGCGGTGGTTAGCACGCGCAGACCAGATTTTATATTGCCCAACAAGCCGCTTTATGTCAGCAAGTCAGCTGATGCACTGGTGCTGGCCGCTAAAACCACTTTGCGTGAACGCTGGAAGCAAGTCCCAATGGAGCAGCGCAACTGCACCGTTTTTTTGGCGACAATGGATGAGAAAGTCACCCGGTCTGCTGTCAGAGATATGGCAAATCTCCAGATCACGCTTGTTGTCCCTGAGTCCTTCAAAACTTTTGGGACTGTCGTCGAGTATGCCAAAGAGCCGAACGTTTGACGTTCAAGCAATTCTTCAGAGAGGAGATTGCGACTCGCCGCAAACCACGTTGGATTGAGTTGGGTGCGTGGTGACCCACTTCGCATGGATAAAAGGGGCCAAGCTCGAATCCTTCTGCCCAGTTTTGCCACGCGCTTGCGTAGTTGCACTGCTTTTAATACCTATCCGCGCACATCCAAGGGATCTCCGGGCTAATTTAATTCGCAAAATTAGCGTTTTCACGTCTCTCGCTCTGGCCGTGAACTTCCACGCGCCAGCATCTCCGCCATCCGCTTCTGCCGCGTTTCGGGCCGCTTCGCGCTGTGCAGCCGGTGGTAGATCGCGAACTGGCTCGCGCGTTTGAGCGTGGCGTAGAAAGCGTGGGCGGCGGGGTCTTTTTGCAGCGCCGCCAAAAAGTCTTCGGGCATCACCATGGTGGCGCTGCAAGCGTAGGCGGTGGCCCAGCGGCCATCGCTGCGCGCGGCCTCTACCTGCGCTAGGCCGGCGGCTTGCATAAGCCCTTGCGCTATCAGCCGCTCGGCATGCTGCACGTTTTTCTGCGACCAGTTGGAGCGCGCGCGGCGTGGCGTCAGGCGTTGCAGAAACGAGGTGTCGGAGCAGCGCCGCCATACGCTCCCGGTTGGGTGATCCCGCTCACGTCGGCAAGTGCGTTTCTCGGTCAGCTGAAGGCACTATTGTTTTGATAGCGAGTCGCCCTTATTAGACGAGGGCTACCGGCTCATTTCGCACATAGCCCATAGGCTGTACTGCGCCCCCCGCCCTCCAGCCGACGCAGCACGCCGCGCGCCAGCAGATCGTTGATGTCGCGCAGTGCTGTGTCGGCAGAGCACTTGCCCAGGGCGGCCCACTTGGCGTTGGTGAGCTTGCCTTCAAAGCCGTCCAGCACGCGGTTCAGCACTTGGGTCTGCCGCGCGTTCATGGGCGTGCCGGCCCAGCGTTGCCAGAACTGGGCCTTGTCCAGCACGCCCGCCAATGTGGCGTCTGCACCTTGCACGGCGCGCAGCAGGCAGCCCAAGAACCAGTTGAGCCAGGGCGTCACGTCGATCGACCCTTTTTGGGTGGCCTCCAATTGGTCGTAATAGTCTTTGCGTTCGCGCTGTATCTGAGCGCTGAAGCTGTAGAAGCGTTGGCTGGTGGCCTCTGCGCGGGCCAGCGCCATGTCGCCCACGGCGCGGCTGATACGGCCATTGCCGTCGTCAAACGGGTGCAGGGTGACCAGCCACAGGTGGGCCAGCCCCGCTTTGATGAGGGCGTCGCCTATGGGTGCGGCCTCAAACCACTCCAAGAACGCGGCGGTTTGCACAGATAGGGTACTGGCGGGCGGCGCGGTGAAGTGAACCCTCTCTCGCCCCACAGCGCCGGACACCACTTCCATGGGGCCACTGGCGTCCAGGCGCCATGCGGCCACGGTGATGCGCGCCCGCCCACTGTAGCCGGTGGGGGACAGGGCTGCGTGCCAGCCAAACAGGCGCTCTGCGGTCAAGGGCTGGTCAAAGCTGCGGGTAGCGTCCAACACGACGTCCACCACGCCGTCCACATGCCGGTCGCTGGGGGCCAGCGCGCCAATGTCCAGCCCCAACCTGCGGGCGATGGACGAGCGCACGGCGTCGAGGCTGAGGCGTTCGCCTTCGATCTCGCTGGTTTTTATGACTTCTTGGGTGAGTACCTGCAAGGTGGCTTGCACGCGCTGCGCCAAGCCCAGCTCTGCCATGCGGCCCATCAGCTGGCCCTGTGCCCGGTGCACTTGGGCCAAGGGTGCAGCCAAGGCGGCGGCGTCATAAATGAGGTGAGGCCATTCAGGCAGTTGCCAGATATAACGAGGGGCGTGGGTGGGGCGGCGGGTGCGCATGCGGTGATTATGACCCATATTCACCGCGTTTTATGCGGTGAATAACGCCGCATTCGGCTTACGGTATGGCGCCCCTCGCGCTAGCCGCAAGTTTCAAGGGCTCTCACCACGCGCCAGCTTCGCCAGCATCTCCGCCATCCGCTTCTGCCGCGTCTCTGGCCTCTTGGCGCTGTGCAGCCGGTGGTAGATGGTGAACTGGCCCGCGCGTTTGAGCGTGGCGTAGAAGGCGTAGGCAGCGGGGTCTTGTTGCAGTGCCGCCAAAAAGTCTTCGGACATCACCATGGTGGCGCTGCCGGCGTAGGCGGTGGCCCAGCGCCCATCGCTGCGGGCGGCCTGTACCTGCGCCAGGCCGGCGGCTTGCATGTGCCCTTGCGCTATCAGCCGCTCGGCATGCTGCACGTTTTTCTGCGACCAGTTGGAGCGTGCGCGGCGCGGCGTCAGGCGTTGCAGAAACGAGGTGTCGTCCAGGGCGTTGCGCACCCCGTCTATCCAGCCCCATGCAAGAGCGGCCACCACGCAGTCGTCCCAGGTGACGCTCGGCTGGCCGGTGGCCTTTTTGAAGATGCGCACCCACAGCTCAGTCTCGCTGGCGTGGTGGGCCCGCAGCCACGCGTGGAGCTGCTCCGGGATTTCAAAGGTGTGGTGTGCTGATTTGCTCATGAATTGATAGCTGCTCGCGCTTATTTGACGAGGGCTACTGCCCGCCTTTATTATCAATGCCCGCCCATTCGGCGAGTTTCGCCTGCAGCTCTTCTTTGCTGGGCAAATAGAGTTGGTATTCCCGCGCATGGATGTTCGCGTCTTTGGGTAATGATTGTCCATACGCTGTCTGGACAATTGGCTGCGGTATCCCACTCTCGAATAAGCCAGACGCTGTCTGACCAATTCTTTGGGCGTGCGGTGCATAAAACTGGCGCATGAGTTTGAGGTTGGTTACTGAAAAGCAGCTGCCAATTTCGGCAGCCCGGCGTTCAGCCAAGCGCTTGGGCATTTGCATGCCGTATTCCGCCCGGCCCTCGCCTTGTTGTTCAAACTCAACGATGTGCCGATCAATCTCAAAATTGGTGTGCACTTGCACTACTTGCCCATATTTCATGCGGGCTACATCTGCTTTTACTTACAAGCCCTATTTGACAGGGATAGGCTGCTCAGCCGGCACAGCCACCGCCGTCACGCTGTTCTTGGGGCTGCCGTCGATGATCTTGTCGGAGTACACCAGGTAGACCAGGGTGTTGCGCTTCACATCCACCATGCGCACCACCCGCACGTGCTTGAACAAAAAGGATGAGCGGGCGTTGAACACCTCGTCTTGCTTGTCGATCTTCTCTTTGAAGTGGATGGGGCCTACCTGGCGGCAGGCCACGGCGGCGTCTGCCGTGTCTTCTGCAATGCCCAGCGCACCAGCGTAGCCGCCGGTCTTGGCGTGCGACAGGTAGCAGGCCACGCCGTCTACCGCCGAGTCGTCAAACACGTCGACCACCACCTTGTCGTTGGGGCTAAGCAGTTTAAAGGTGGTGCTGACGCTGCCAATGGTCTCGGCGCTGGCGGCCAGCGCAAGGCTGCTGAGCAGCAGCGAGGCAAGTAGTGTTTTCATTGCAAAATCTCTTGGTTTAAAAAGGGGGCTGTTGCTTCATTGTGTGTCCATGCACACACAGGCCAACAGCGTACCGTGCCGGTATTACAAACCTTAGGAAAACTTGCCATGCAACTGGGCTACACCATCCTCTACGTGCCAGACGTGCCCGCCACGCTCAAATTCTATGAAGCCGCGTTCGGGCTCACCACGCGCTTTCTGCATGAAAGCGGCGACTACGGCGAGCTGGAAACTGGCAGCACGGCGCTGGCGTTTTCAGCGCACCGGCTCATGCAGCAACTTGGCAAGAACCCGCAGGCGGCCAGCCCCACAGCACCCTGCTTTGAGATTGCGCTGTGTACGCCAGATGTGGCCGCCGCGCTGGCACGCGCCATTGCCGCCGGGGCCTCGCTCATGCGCCCGCTAGAGGTGATGCCCTGGGGCCAGACGATTGCCTACGTGGCCGACATCAACGGCTTTCTGGTGGAACTGTGCACGCCCATGGGGTAATGGTACGAAGCCTTGATCACCGACCCCTACTTCTACGCCGTAACCATCCCCGCAGTCCTTTTGCTGGGCATCAGCAAAAGCGGCTTCGGCGCAGGCTTCGGCTCATTGGCAGTGCCCATGATGGCGCTGGCCGTAACCGTGCCGCAGGCGGCTGCCATCCTGATGCCGGTGTTGCTGTTGATGGACATTCTGGGCATAGCCGCTTTTCGCAAAGACTTTGACCGCGCGCTGTTGCGCTTCATTCTTCCCTTCGGGGTGCTGGGCATCATCGTGGGGGCGCTGCTGTTCAAGCTGTTGAACGCGCAGACTGTGGCGGCCATCGTGGGTATCTTCACCTTGCTGTTCCTGGCCCAGCGTGTGGCGTTTCCGCCCAAGCCTGATAGCCCCTTGCCGCCCAAGTGGCTGGGCGCGGTGCTGACCACGCTGTCGGGCTTCACCAGCTTTGTGGCGCATGCGGGCGGCCCGCCCATCAACGCGTATGTGATCCCGCTCAAGCTGTCGCCCATCAAGTTCACCGCCACGATGGCGTTTTTCTTCTTTGTGGTGAATCTGTGCAAATGGATTCCCTACGCCTGGCTGGGCCTGCTGGACACGCGCAACATGACCACATCACTGGTGCTACTGCCGCTGGCGCCCATTGGCGTGTGGATTGGCGTGCACTGGGCGCGGCGCATCAGCCAGGTGGTGTTTTACCGCTTCTTGTATGGGGGCATGCTGTTGACCGGGCTGAAGCTGGTGTGGGATGGCTTGCTGGCCTAGAGTAGGGCCAGGTTTAGGTTCAAGCGTAGGTAACGGCACCCGTGGCGGCCACGGTGATGGTTTTGCCGGTAGCAGCCTTGTACGTCTTTGACCTGACGGTGTCCACAAACACGTATTCACCCTGGACAACCGCGGCTGTGGCTGTCATCAACAGGTAGCCGCGCTTGGTGGTTTCTGCGTAGTTGAGGTCATTCATAAGCCCCATGCCTTTGCCGTGCCCTCCCGGGGCGACCACCGTGCCGTCCAGCGAACTGGCCAGCGCGCCCATCCCTACTTCCTCCCACCCGGGCGATGTCACTGACGCACCGGCAAACTCAACACCCACCTTCTCCCCCGCGTTCGTCGTGAGATTGGCAAACCAGGCATTGTGCGAGTCACCCGACAGCGCCACCAGCTTTTTGCCCTGCGCCTTGAAGGCTTGCAGGATGGTTTCGCGCTGGGTGGAATAGCCGTCCCACGCGTCCAGGTTGTAGGGCAGGCGCGGGTTGGTGGTGGCACTGACCAAGGCCGCCTGCGTTGACGTACGGGCTGGAGCCAGCACTGACTTGGCCGTCAGGTAGTCGGACACGGATTTGTGCATGGCCTGTTGGTTGGCCGCCGTGGGGCTTGCCATGGTGGCGTTGGCGGCTGCTATCACTTTGGCAGGAAACAACATGCGCGCCATGATGTCCTGGTTGCCCAGCATTTGCCAGGTGGCGGTCGACGCTGCCATGCCACTGGTGAGCCAGTCTTGCTGGGTGGCGCTCATCATGCGGTGGCTGGCGTCCGCCCCGCTGGCGAGGGCGCTGGCCTGGCGGGCCAGCCCGCCATCGGCATCACCCTGGTTGTCGTACTGCTGGTCGCGCCCCTCGATGCGGGTGTCCAGCATATGCAGCGTGAAGATGTTGCCAAAGTCGAAACGGCGGTAGATCTTCAGCAGGTTGCTGGCATCGGGGGTGCGGATGGGCATCCACTCGTGGTACACGCGGGCGGCGATGGCCTTGCGTGCGCTCCAGTTTCCGTGGGTGGCGTTGTTGTGGTTCCCCGCGCCGCCCGCCCATGCATTGTTGGCGAACTCATGGTCGTCCCACACGGTGATCCATGGCATGGCGGCGTGCAGGGCCTGCAGGTCGGGATCAGAGCGGTACAGGGCGTAGCGTGTGCGGTAGTCTTCCAGGCTGACGATGTCGTTCGTGGGTGCCATCACACGGGTCAACGCAGTTGCTTCCGCGTTGCCCAACTTGGCGGGGCCCGAGCCGTATTCGTAGATGTAATCGCCCAGATGGATGGCGTATTGCGCGTCCGATTTGGCGGCGGCGTCATACACGTTGAAGTAACCGGCTGAATACAGGGCACACGAGAAGACAGCAAATTTGACGCTGGCAGCGTTGCTGGCAGGCAGCGTGCGGGTGGTGCCCACTGGTGACGCATTGCGTCCAGCGTCCATGAAGCGGTAGTAGTAGGTATTGCCCGCGGAGAGGCCGGTGGCGTCGACCTTGTTGGTGAACGCGGTGTTGGCGGTTGAGGTCACGCTGCCAGAAGCCACGATGGTGTCAAACGTACGGCTGGCGCTGATCTGCCAGGTCAAGGGCACGCTTTCATTCGCGTTGGGGATCTTGGCGTGGGTCCAGAGGATGACGCGGTCGGCCAATGGGTCTCCGCTTGCCACGCCATACCGGTATTCAGCAGCGGGATGTTCCACAACCGCCGAACCGGAGCTAGCGCTGGCTCCCCCACTGGAGCCGCCCCCCCCGCACGCAACAAGCCCTGCTCCACTAGTGCTGATAGCGGCCACGGCGCCTGCCGATTGGATAAGAAATTTGCGGCGGCCTGCGTGCTCGTGCGACATGACGGTGGTGGCTTCCGGCTAGAAAGCCCGCGTAGAAAAGTTGAATGTAGCCGGACTATCTCTTAGTTGTTACTAAATGTTTGTAACTTTTGCGATGCTCCTATATGTGTAGCGCCAACGGCAGGTTTAATGAGGCTTATCGGCGTATTGACAAAACGTACGTCTGTTACACATTCGACAAATTTTGGGGCGACGGCGCACTCGGCCGTGGCCGTTGCGGCGGGTTGCTACCAGCTCGTCCACCAGGCCTAAGCCACCAGCTGTGGATAGTCTCGCACCATGCCTTCCACGCTCAAATGCATGTCGGCACTGGCGGCGAAATGGTTCATGAGCGCGTCCACCACCACACGCACGCGCGGCGCCAGGTAGCGCCGGTGCGGATAGTGCACCACCACCTCGCGCACACCGGGGTCGTGCAGGCCGGGCAGCACCAGTTGCAAGGCGCCGCTGCGCAGGTGCGGCAGCGCGTGGGTCAGGCCGCCCTGCACAATGCCTGCCCCCGCCAGTGCCAGATCGATCAGGGCCTCGGGGTCATTGACGGTGAGTTGGGCCTGCGGGGAGTGTTCCGCACGGCTTCCGTCTGGCAGCTTGAATGCCCACAGCGTAGGCGGCCCGCTGCTCAGGCGCACGCCGGCGCAACGGTGTTGGGCCAGTGATTCCACCGTGCGGGGCACGCCGGTCGTGCGCAGGTAGTCAGAGCTGGCCAGCAGCACCAGCGGCAGCGCGCACACGCGCCGCGCGATGAGGCTGGAGTCTTCAATCAGCCCGCCGCGGATGCCAATGTCATAACCCTGGGCCACCAGGTCCACCGGGCGGTTGTCCAGATCCACGTCGATGGTCAGGCCGGGGTAGGCCGCGCTGATGGCGGGCAGTGCCGGCAAGACCCAGCGCCGGCCAAACGCCATGCCCACCGAGATGCGCACCCTCCCCACCGGTGTGCTGGCGGCTTGCGACACCCCGGCCACGGCCTCGTCCAGCAGGCGCAGGGCCTGGCGCGCATCGTCCAGAAAGCCTTTGCCCTCTTGCGTGAGCGACAAGCGCCGGGTGCTGCGGTTCAACAGCCGCACGCCCAGCTGCTGCTCCAGTTTGGCCAGGCTTTTGCTGACCGCAGCGGCCGTCAGGTCCAGGCGGTCAGCCGCGGCGGTAATGCTGCCACTGGCGGCAATTTCGACAAACGCGAGCAGGCCTTGGAGATTTTTCATAGCGCAATTATCAACTTCTGCTCATCAATCAAATAACCATTGATGAATTTTTCTTTGTCCGTGGCAAATCTACAGTTCACCCATCGCAACACCACTCCTTGAAAGGGAACACACCATGAAAATCGGAATCATTGGCTCTGGCGACGTCGCCCAAGCATTGGGCGCAGGCTTTACAGCCAAGGGCCACCAGGTACTGCTGGGCACCTCCAACCCCGCCAAGCTATCGGATTGGAAATCCGCCAACAGCGCCGCGCAAGTAGGCAGCTTTGCCGACGCGGCAGCGTTTGGTGAACTGGTTGTGCTGGCGGTCAAAGGCCACGCGGCAGTGGCAGCCATCAAAGCGGCTGGCGCGCAGGCGCTGGCAGGCAAGGTGGTCATCGACGCCACCAACCCGATTGCTGATGCGCCACCGGTCAACGGCGTGCTGCAGTTTTTCACCGGCCCCAATGAGTCGCTGCTGGAGACACTGCAAGCCGAGTTTGCGGCCGTGCACTTCGTCAAGGCGTTCAACTCGGTGGGCAGCGGCTTCATGATCGACCCGCAGTTTGAAGGCGGCGCACCGACGATGTTCATTGCCGGCAACGACGCCACCGCCAAGGCCACGGTTAGTAAGTTGCTGAACAGCGTGGGCTGGGACAGCGCCGACATGGGCGCCGCCACCGCCGCCCGAGCGATTGAGCCGCTGTGCATGCTGTGGTGCATACCCGGCCTGCTGCGCAATGAGTGGGCGCATGCGTTCAAACTGGTGAAGCCGGTAGCGGCGCGGTAGGCGCTACCCAAGCCACTTCACGGCGCTGTAATGGGCGTGGGCTAGCATGTTGGGCATGAAACACCAACACGCAACCCACGCCTCTATGTTGTCTGCCCTGCTGCTGGCTTGCAGCTTCTCTGCCATCGCGCAAGACAGTACCAACAAGATCACCAACATCCAGCTGGGGCCACGCCCCTACTTTTTGGTGAACGACATGGTAGACAGCCCGCTCAAGACCAAGCTGCAGAGCTGCGGCAACGGGCCGTTCAAGAAGACGGCCTTCTCCATCGGCCACCGCGGCGCGGCGATGATGTTCCCCGAGCACACCAAAGAGTCGTACGAAGCAGCGGCGCGCATGGGCGCGGGCATTGTGGAGTGCGACGTGACCTTCACCAAAGACAAAGAGCTGGTCTGCCGCCACGCGCAAAACGACCTGCACACCACGACCAATATTCTGGTGACACCGCTGGCCGCCAAGTGCACCAAGCCCTTCACGCCGTATGACGCGGCCACCAACACGCCCGCATCGGCCGAATGCCGCACCAGCGACATCACGCTGGCCGAGTTCAAGACCTTGCGCGGCAAGATGGACGCGTCCAACCCCAAGGCCACCACGGCGCAAGAGTTCTTGGGCGGCACCGCCAACTGGCGCACCGACCTGTATGCCGGCCCCACCAGCGGCACGCTGATGACGCACCAGGAGAGCATTGCGCTGTTCACTCGGCTCGGCGTCAATATGACCCCCGAGCTGAAGGCCCCTGTGGTGACCATGCCGTTTGACGGCTTCAGCCAAGAGGCCTATGCGCAGAAGATGATCGATGCCTACAAAGACGCCAAGGTGCCGGCCAGCCACGTGTTTGCCCAATCCTTCAGCAAGGCCGACATCCTGTACTGGATCAAGGCCGAGCCCGCGTTTGGCAAGCAGGCGGTGTTTCTGGATGAACCCGCAAAGATCACCGACCTGCCCAGCCTGGAGAAGCTGCACAGCTACAAGAAAGACGGCATCCAGATCGTGGCGCCACCCATCTTTGCGCTGCTGGATGTGAACAAGGACGGCAAGCTGGTTGCATCCACCTACGCCAAAAACGCCAAGGCCGCCGGCCTGAACATCATCACCTGGAGCCTGGAGCGATCCGGCGTGATGGCCAGCGGGCACGGCGGCTGGTACTACCAGACCGTCAACTCGGCCATGAACCGCGAAGGCGACATCCTGCAAGCGCTGGACGTGCTGGCCAAGGACGTGGGCATTATGGGTATCTTCTCGGATTGGCCGGCCACGGTGACGTATTACGCGAATTGCATGGGTTTGGAATAGGCTGAACAGCGACGCGGGACAATGCGCACAGCATGCCCCACGAAATAGCTACATCGCCCCACGCCGTCTCTCGCCTGCGCACCGCCCGCCTGGCCCGCAGCTCCAAGCCCTTCCGCGCCCGCGGCGGCTCTGACCAGCCGCGCTGTGCGGGTTGCCGCATGGTGACGAGCCACTGCCTGTGCGCGGTACGTCCGGTGGTGGCGACACGGGCTGGCGTGTGCCTGATCATGGCCGACATTGAGGCGCTCAAACCCAGCAACACGGGCTGGCTGATTGCCGATGTGATTGCCGACACCTTCGCCTTTGGCTGGGCGCGCACCGAGGTAGACCCCGCGCTGCTAGCCCTGCTGGCCGATCCGCAGTGGCAGCCCTATGTGGTGTTCCCGGGGGAGTTTGTTGCAGCCGAGCGGGTCGTCACGCAGTTGAAAGAACACAACAACGAATCAGGGCAATTCCCCGCCGGGCCGCCCCAAGGGGAATTAGCCCCCAGTGGGGGCAGCGACCCGCGTAGCGGCGGAGCGTGGGGGCGTCCATTGTTCGTCTTGCTGGACGCCACGTGGCCAGAAGCGCGCAAGATGTTCCGCAAGAGCCCATATCTGGACAAACTGCCAGTGCTGAGCTTGGCCCCAGACCAGATCTCGCGCTACAAGCTGCGCCGCTCCCGCCGTGATGACCACTTCTGCACCAGCGAGGTGGCGGCACTGTGCCTGGACCTGGCGGGCGAGCCCCATGCCGCTGAGACGTTAGAGGCCTACCTGGATGTGTTCACGCACCACTACCTGCGGGCCAAGAGCCAATTGCCGGCAGAGTGGGACGGCGACGCGCACGTGCGGCTGCGCAGTCTGGCCAATCAGGTCCCCTAGAACCCGCTATTTTTTTAGTAGCTGCTTACGCCGTCTGCACGAGGGCTAGCGGCCGATTTGGCATGTGGTTCCGGCTGCAGGTAAGTATTTCGGCAAGTTTTACCCACCTGGGCTCGCCACGCGGGCGTTCAGCGCCGACATCTAGCCCGGATTTATGCCTGCGCATGCGGGAACACAAATTGCCCGGAGGAGCACATAGGCACCGCTCAAGGAATACACATGACTGCAGAAAAATCCAAACCACGCCGTTGGCTGGTGCTGGCCGCTATGGCGCTACTGGCCTTGGTGCTGGCATTCTTCGTGGCCGCACCGCACACCCAAGCCGCATGGTGGGGCGCTTTGCGCAACCCGACGCCACTGGCCCACGCCAACTTTTTGGACCAGGATGCGTCGCTACACGTCCACCAGGTGGCTGACCAGATCGTGGGGTCGGCAGATCACCAGCAGCAACCCTTTTTGATGGTGGACAAGGTCAACGCGCGACTCTTCGTCTTTAATGGTGACGGCTCGCTGCGTGCCAACTCCCCGGTGTTGCTGGGGGCCGCCCAGGGTGATGACTCCGTGCCCGGCATAGGCCAGCGCGCCATTGCCGATATCAAGCCTTTTGAGCGCACTACGCCTGCCGGCAAGTTTCTGGCAGAGGAGGGACGCAACGCCAAAGGCGAAGACATTGTGTGGGTGGACTACGACGCGGCCATCTCCATGCACCGCGTGCGCGCCACCAACCCCGCAGAGCAGCGTATGGAGCGCTTGGCCACCCCCACGGCAGAAGACAACCGTATCTCTTACGGCTGCATCAATGTGCCCGCTGCGTTCTTTGATGAATACGTAGCGCCAATCTTTCACACAGCCAAATCCAACGTGTATGTGTTGCCAGAAGTGAAGACCGACAGCCAAGTATTCCATTGGCCACTGGCCGCGGGTACGCCAATTGCCGCAAGGTGATTGCCTGGTGCATTTGTTCCAGATGCACTTTGTCTTTAAAACTGAACCAAGGAGTTAGACCATGAAGAAACTTATCCATGTAGGTAGCATCGGCACAGTGATTGCCGCAGTAGCGGCTGTCACGGCTTTGGGCCTCGCCCAAGCCCAAACAGGTGTCTCTGGCGGATCCTCTTCCGGCGGAACCGGCAGCTCCACTGGCTCAACCGGTGGCTCGACCAGCGGCTCTGGCAATACAGGCACAGGGTCTGGTAGCGGCAATTCGGGTAGCGGCAGCGCGTCGACTGGCAACAGCGGTACGTACGGTAGCGGTGGCTCAGCCAGCACTGGTGGTACGAATAGCACTAGCGGCAGCAGCACCAATGGCATGAACAGCAGCGGCGGCACCAACAGCACGTCCGGTACCAACAGCACGGCCGGCACATCTGGCAGCGGTAGCAGCAGCGGCACTGGTAGCCAAGGCAACACCAGCGGAACCAGCGGCGGTGGACGCAATACCAACAGTGGCTCTACTGCCGGCAATACGGGTGGCAGTGACACCATGGGCAACAACGGCACCATGGGCACCGGTTCCAGCGGCAGCAGGAACAACAGCGATACCATGACCACTGGTGGTCGGTACGCGCGTAACGACCGCAACTAAAGAGGACACGGCAACCTCGGGCACTGTCATGTAGACACTGCCCTCAAAAGCACCGTTGATCAACGGTGCTTTTTTTACGTGTCTAGCGCCAGCCGCGATGCCAACCATACCCCGGGTGGCGCCAGCCCCAGCCATAGTGCGCGTGGTACCGCCAACCGTACCCCGGGCCCGGCGTCGCGTAGGTGGGCGCCACGTATACGACGCCAGGTGGTGCGACGTAAGCGGTCTCCGCGCCGCTGGTGGGCACCACGATGCAGCCGCCGAGCGAAAGAACGGCGCCGGAAACGACAATGGCCGCTACGTAATGAATGGGTCTACGTTGCATGGAGTTCCTCCTAATGTCCCCGTACAACGCCCAGCGATGGGCTCCTGTCGACACTGCAACGGTAAAGTTTCAGCAAACCTGCGTAGGCAAACGTATCGCTTAGCCGACAGCTTGGCCGAGCCAGCGCACGGCTTACACTGGAATGGAAGACGCTTCCCCCGCCACCCGAAAGCCACTTACCCATGTCCATACAACTCCATCGCAAGCCCGGCGCCCCTATGGCCCAAAGCCTGTCAGTACGCCAACACCAGTTCACCAGCGACGCACCGATAGCCGACGGTGGCGGCGACGAGGGCCCCAGCCCGCACGAGCTGTACGACGCGGCATTGGGCGCATGCAAGGCCGTGAGCCTGATGTGGTTTGCCAAGAAGAAGGGGATTGCCGTGGACGACATCCGCACCGAGGTGACCAGCGACGACAGCCAGGAGCGGGCAGGCATCTACAAGCTGCACACCAAGGTGGTGATCAGCGGCCCGTTCAGCGATGCAGAATTTGCGCAGCTGGCCGCTGTGGCTGAAAAATGCCCCGTACACAAACTGATGACCACGGTGACCACTGAAGTAACCACCACAGTGGAACGTGCCACATAACTACCCCGCAACCGTTGCAGCCGCACACTCCCGAAGTGGCAAGGAATAGAAGAAGGAATAGGCGTGCAATCTGCCGATAAGAATTTGTTTGACGAGGCCTATTACCAGCGCTACTACTTCGACAAGAAGACCAGCGTTGTGGATACGGAACACGTAGCCCGTCTGGGCGCCTTTGTGTGCAGCTACCTGCAGTTCATCCGCGTGCCAGTGCGCCGCGTGCTGGACGTGGGCTGCGGCATCGGGCTGTGGCGTGATGTGATCAAGCGCCACTACCCGCATGCCGAGTTCCACGGAGTGGAGTACAGCGAATATCTGTGTAACCGCTTTGGATGGGAACGCGGATCGGTCGTGGACTACGCGGCCAAGGCGCCGTTTGACCTGGTTATCTGCCAGGGCGTGCTGCCCTACCTGAGTGCGGCAGACGCCAAGCAGGCCATGCACAACCTGGGCCGGCTCAGCACCGGCGCGCTGTATGTGGAGGCCGTAGCGCGCGAGGATTTTGAGCAGGACATCGTCGACGAGACACTGACCGATCCACGCTTGTTCAAGCACCGGGCGCAGCTGTACCGCCAGGGGCTGAGCGATGGTTTTATCGAACTGGGTGGCGGGGTGTGGCTGAGCCGCAAGGCAGACCTGCCGGTGTTTGCGCTGGAGCGCTCAGACGGGCGATAAAGCTTCGCCATACCTGTGGCTCTAGCAATTGCGTTGCAGGTCCGTTACGGAGCCACTTTGCGAAACGTCACATTCAACCGCCTGCGCCCCACCAGCGGGTGCTCGCCATCCTTGACCGGCAGCACGCCGTGGAAGCGCAGCCGCGCCGGCCCGCCCCAGACAACCACATCGCCATGCACCAGCCGGTAGCGATCCGCACGGTCGCTGCGCTGGAAGCCGCCAAACTGGAACACGGCAGGCAGGCCCATGGACAGTGAGACGATGGGCGCACGCAGGTCGAACTCGTGCCGGTCCTGGTGCAGGCCCAGCTTGGCACCAGGGGCGTAGTAGTTGATCAAGCAGGAGTCGGGCACAAATTGGGGGTACCCAGCCGCGGTCGCGGCACGCAAAGCAAAGTCCATCAGGCAGGCCGGCATATCGGGCAAACGCTCACCCGGCACCCAACCCACCGGTCCGCAGCGCGTACTCGCCACCGACATCATGCCGCCGCCCGGCATCTGCCAATGTCGCGGTGGCTCTTGGGCAATGACGGACTCCACGGCCTGCAGCAGCTGCGCATCCACACCCAGCGCAAACCCGCGCATCAGCACTGCGCCAGGGGCCAGCGACACCCGCAGCGCATTGGCCTCGGGTGGTGGGTCTTCGAAAAGGTCCAAGGGGATCATGAGTGGAGTCTGAGCGGGGCTTGTGGATTGCAAAATCCGAACATATACTGTATTTTTACACAGTATTTTTAGACGGACAAATGCCATGCCCATCACCCTGGAAACCCTGCGCCGCTACGCGGTGGCGCGCACGCTGTTTGCGCCGACCACGCTACCCAGGGCAATCGCCAAACTCGGCTTTGTGCAAGCCGACCCGCTGCGAGCCCCGGCGCGCGCGCAGGACCTGACGCTGCGCCACCGCGTCAAGGGCTACCGAGCGGGTGATCTGGAGCGGCGCTATGCAAAGCTGGGCATAGAGGAAGACTTCTTCGTCAATTACGGCTTTGTGCCGCGTGCCACACACGCGCTGATGCACCCGCGCACGCCACGCACGCCACTGCCTGCAGCGCGCCGAAAGCAGATGGACGCGGTGCTGGCCTTTGTGCACGCACACGGCGTCGTACACCCGCGTGCGGTGGACGCGCACTTCGCACACGGCAAGACGCAGAACTGGTTTGGAGGCTCCGGCAATGCCAGCACCGATCTGCTGAACGACATGCACTACCGCGGCCTGCTGCGCATCGCGTCGCGCGCCAGCGGCGTGCGCACCTATGCTGTACGCGACATCGCACAGGACGTGCCCGACCCCGAGCAAGCCATGGACGCCTTGATCGACGTCATCGTCAACAAATACGCGCCGCTGCCCGAGCGCAGTTTGGGCGAGCTGGTCAGCCACCTGCGCGGTGGGGCGCCGCAGTGGGCACACTTGCGCCGCGATGCGCTGGTGCGTGCCAAGGAGCGTTTGGCAAGTGGCACGGTGGAAGGCCTCACCTACTACTGGCCCGCTAGCGAGAACCCTACATCTCGCCGCCACGCGGCCCAGGAATGTGTGCGCCTGCTGGCCCCATTCGATCCGCTGGTCTGGGACCGTCGCCGCTTCGAACACTTATGGGGATGGGCTTATCGATTCGAGGCCTATACGCCTGCCCCAAAACGGGTGCGCGGCCACTACGCGCTGCCGCTGCTGTGGCACGACAAGGTGATTGGTTGGGGCAATGTGGCGGTAGTAGATGGCGCATTGCAAACCGACATAGGTTATGTAGCAGGCAAACCGCCACGTGATGCGGCGTATCGGCACGCGCTGCAAGCGGAGCTTGAGCAGTTGCGGGCGTTCTTACACCTACCGGCGACAATCTGATCATTCACAGATACGCAACCCAAGTACCATGCCCCAAGATTTACTCCCACGCCCCGAGCCCACCATCACCCCACAGATGTGCGAAGCCTGCACCAGTGTGCAGCAACATTGGCGCCGCGCGAAGGGGCATCCGGAGTTGATGCAAGGCACACACCGCATGGTGGCGCACAAGCATGGCTCGGTAACCATTACCAAATACCGCTGCGAGCGCTGCGGCACGATCTGGGAATATGAAAACAACAAGGTCAACCGCCACGCAGGTTGGTCTGTGTTGAAACGCTAGGCAGCGGCAGCAGGAGATCTGCGATAAGCGCGCCGTTGAAAGAAATGTGTGTCATCCGAATGATCGCGAGCTACGTTGTAGCAGGGATCACCAAGCCTTTGTTTGATGACAACATGTTTTACTCAAAAGGACTTTTATGAATAAATTGCTCGCTACTCTGATCGCTACTCTGGTTACCGGCGCTGCTTTTGCACAAGCCTCTGCACCTGCCCCTGCCACACCAGCTGTGATGAAGGCAGAAGCCAAGGCCGAAAAAGCAGTTGCCGCTGCAGTGAAAAGCGAAGCCAAGGTTGACGCCAAGGCCGACGCCAAAGTTGAGAAGGCAGAAGTCAAAGCCTCTGAAGAGAAGACCAAGGCCGTAACCAAGTCTGCCCACACCAAAGCCAAAGCCAAGGCACACGTTGCCAAGGCTGACCCTGAAGACAAAGCCAAGGCCACTGCCAAAGCAGAAAAAACCAGCGCCAATGCTGACGCAAAAATGGACAAGACTGCCATCAAGGCAGACGCCAAGGTAGAGACCGTTAAGACCAACGCTGTTGCTGACAAGAGCGTTGCCAAGGTTGAGACGAACGCAGTGAAAGCAGAAGCCAAGGCCGATGTGAAGGCAGCTGGTAGCAAGTAATTTGCACACCTTTGTTCGCAGGCCTCGCCTGCGAACAAATCAAAAAAAGGACAGGTCTGACCTGTCCTTTTTTTATGTGCGCTCGGACCTTGTGGTCCGATTGTTCTGACTTAAGCAGCGGCCCGTTCGTAATCCGTGTAGCCCTTGGCACCGGGTGTAAACAGCGTACCCATATCAGGCGCGTTCAGCGGCAGGCCCTTCTGGAAGCGCTGCACCAGATCTGGGTTGGACACGAATGCGCGGCCGATGCCAACTAAATCTACCAATCCATCGTTGACCGCCTGCTGGCCCGAGGCCAGCTCAAAGCTGCCGCCAATGAAGAAGGTGCGTGGCCAGGCCTTGCGCAGGGCTTGCTTGAATGCGGCGGGCACGGGTGGCGCGCCCATCGCAGCGTGGTCGACAATGTGCACATAGACCAGGCCCGCATCGGCCAGTTGGGCCAGCAGCTTCAAGTAGGTTTCTTCGACCTCGGGGTAAGCCACCATGCCGGAGTTGGTGCCATAAGGTGACAAGCGAATGCCCAGCCTGTCGGCACCAATCGCCGCGGCGGCTTCACGTGCCACGTCGACAACAAATTTGATGCGCTTGTCAATACTGCCGCCCCAGGCATCGGTACGCAGGTTGGTCGTGGGGCTGATGAATTGCTCCAGCAGGTAGCCGTTGGCCCCGTGCAGTTCGACACCGTCGAAACCCGCGGTGATGGCATTCTTGGCCGCCTGCACAAATTCGGCTTTGGCTTGCAGGATGTCGGCCTCGGTCATCTCTTGCGGTACGGGGTAGTCTTGCGGTCCGGCTGCATCGGTGTACATCTGCCCGGCCAGCGCCACGGCGCTGGGGGCCAGAATCTTGGTGCCCGCTTCCATGTTGGCCGCGTGGCTGACCCGACCGGTATGCATCACTTGTGCAAAAATTTTGCCGCCCTTGGCATGTACGGCATGAACCACCGGCTTCCAGGCTTGCACCTGTTCATCGCTCCACAGGCCGGGGATGCGCGCATAACCCTTGCCATTGGCAGACGGCGCAATACCCTCGGTCACGATCAGGCCAGCCGTGGCGCGTTGGCCGTAGTACTCAGCCATAGGGTCTTGGGGTGTGCCCGTGGCATCAGCACGGCAGCGTGTCATGGGGTTCATGACAAAACGGTTGGCAAGCGTGATGCCGCCCATGCGATAAGGTTCGAAGAGGCTGGTGGCATGTGTAGCAAGGGTCATAAGAAAAAACTCCGTTATCGAGGTCAGGTTGAAACAAAACAGGTTGCGCTACGGTGCCCGATTGCAAGTGCACCGCGCTTCGCCGATCGATTGAAAAAAACTCTCAGGGCGATAGCTGTGTTGATGGTCACAGCCGCCCTTGCTGGCGCAGTACATGGGCGCGCTGGCGTATGCCCAGCTGCCCCTGCTGCAATGCATTGGCACTGGTGTGTACAGAATAAGGTCCCATGAACAAGTCATGCGGATGGCGCACGCCGGAGCCCAGCACAAAGGCTGTATCAGTCTGCGCTTCAAAGGTGACAGCCCCGCCCGATTCATCAAATGCGATCAGGTCACCGGTGGCAAGTGCGGTGGGTGCGCTCAACGCGCCCTCGCCCACCGCCACCCATGCCACGGTATGCCCGGCGGGTGGCTCAAAGCGCCAGGTTTCGCCCGCCACCAGGTGCACGGCCAGGTAGCTGATGTCAGACGGTGCGGGGATGGGACTGGTCTGCCCACCATAGCTGCCTAGCAGCACACGCGCGGGGCCAGCCAGTGGCACGCTTTGCGGCCCCAAATAGATGCTGTGCGCGGTGGCCAACTCCAGCTGCGGCGGCATGGCTACCCACAGCTGAAAGCCCAGCACACGTTCGGAGTTGATAGGTGAACCGGTGTGCCACACGCCGCCACCGGCCATCATCCACTCCACGCCACCGGTAGGCAGCGTGCCGCGGGCGCCGTGTTCGCCGGTCGTGTCTTCGTACCCGACCTGGCCGCTGATCAGATAGGTCAGCGTGGCAATGCCCGAGTGCGGGTGCATGCCAAAGGCGGGCGGCTGGCCCCCGGCCGGCGCTTCGAACCGGTCCAGAAAGATGAAGGGCTTGAGCATCTGGCCCAGGTCTGACGGGCTGACCAGCCGGGTGATGGGCCCGTGGGTACTACCCCGGGTGCTGTGAACAATATTGCGGTGAAGGGATGTGCGTGCATTCATGGTGCTAGTAGCGTAAGGTCGCACTCATTACTTGAGTAGATGCCACAATCGGCATTGACTATGCCAATTTTGTTAGGAATATGATGCTGGATCTGAACCAGATGGCTCTTTTTGTGCAGGTAGT
The DNA here is from genome assembly GCF_056521325.1 of Rhodoferax sp. ZS1R8. Taxonomy (NCBI): domain Bacteria; kingdom Pseudomonadati; phylum Pseudomonadota; class Betaproteobacteria; order Burkholderiales; family Comamonadaceae; genus Rhodoferax; species Rhodoferax sp. ZS1R8. Next base: position 69,530 of record NZ_JBWMBA010000006.1, read on the forward strand.
GCAGGCGGGCAGCTTTGCTGCGGCCTCGCGCCGACTGGGCATGCCACCCACGACGCTGAGCCGGCAGGTCGCGCAGCTGGAGGACGCGCTGCAGGCTCGGCTGCTGCAACGCACCACCCGCAAGCTGACGCTGACCGACGCAGGACGCACGTTGTTTGACCAGTGCGCAGGACAAATTGACGCGCTGAAGGCGGCCGCTAGCCAACTGGCGGGCGAGAGCCAGGACCCCAAAGGCAGCATACGGGTGGCGGCATCGGCCGGGTTTTTTGAGTTCTTCCAGATGGAGTGGATTGCAGAGTTTCTGGACCGCTACCCCGGCGTGCAGCTGGAATTTGTACTGGCCGACGCGATGGCCGACTTCATTGGCGAAGGCATTGACGTCGCCTTTCGCGGCAGCGGCGAACTGCCCGACTCCAGCCTGGTGGCCCGCAAGGTGGCCAGCGGCTACCTGGCACTGGCGGCCAGCCCGTCCTACCTGGCAGCACGTGGAACACCGCTTAGCGTGGAAGACCTGGCCGCACACGACTGCATACGCGCTGTGGGCCAGACCGCCGGGCCCACCACGTGGCGGCTGAACGGGCCGGATGGCCCAACGCAGATCACCGTGAACGGACGCTTCAGCGCCAACAATGGCCCGGCGCTGAAAAAGGCGGCCATCGGCGGGCTGGGCATCTGCCTGCTGCCGATTGGGTCGGTGCAGCCCCACTTCCGCTCGGGCGAACTGGTAGAGGTGCTGCCAGGCATTGCCAGCAGCGTTGGCAACTTGTATGTCGTCTACCCCAGCCGCCGCCACGTACCGCGCGCCGTGACGGCCTTTGTGGAGATGACGGTGCAGCGGCTGGCACCGCTGATACTGCCGCCATTCACCGGGAGCACAGCTTCCGGCTAAAATTTGCTACAAAAACAGTAGCGGCTTACGCTCGTTCCACGAGGGCTACAGCCCGGTTCGTATTAGAACAACGGGCAAAAATACGGCCTGACGTGATTACTCAACCATATGGTTGACAGTTGCCGGTATGGAACCTATCATCAACCACATGGTTAACAATGAAACGCTGTCGCTGGATCTGGTCTTTCGCGCGCTGAGCAGCGGCCCCCGCCGTGACATCCTTAGGCACACCGCGCGGCAACCCTGCACGGTGACCCAGTTGTCCGCGTACTTCGACATGAGCCTGGCGGCAGTGTCCAAACATGTGGGCGTGCTGGCCAAGGCCGGGCTGGTGTCCCTGTCGCGCGAAGGGCGTCTGCAGTGGTGCAGATTAAAACCCGATGCCCTGACACCCGCCCGCACGTCCATCGACGCGCTGTACGCGTTCTGGGATGCACGGCTTGACGCGCTGGAAACCGTTCTGGCCGATGGCGCACCCCAACCACCGTTGCCCAGCGAAACCTGAAATGCCACTACACGCCACCGTATCACTGACCCGGGTGCTGCATGCGCCGATCGAACGGGTGTTTGCCGCCTGCAGCCGCCCCGAATTGATCGCCCAGTGGTTGATCTGCTGCGACAACGACAGCAGCACAGCCACTGCCACCAACGTGCTGGAAATTGGCGGCCGCTACAGCGTGCAAATGGCGCGCGACGGGCAGACTTTTGCCCGCATCGAGGGCGAGTACATAGCCATCGATGCGCCGCACCGCCTGGTCTTCACGTGGCGTTCGGCCAACGTGGGCGTGCAGGACAGCGTGGTCCGCATCGATCTGCGCGACACCGGCACACACACCACCGAACTGCAGCTCACCCACGCGGTGGACCCCGCGTCGCTGGACGGCCAACGCTTCGCCGTGGGCTGGGCCCAGGCCCTGGAAAACCTGTCAAAACTAATGGAGGCGCTCCCATGATGCAAACCGATCCCACCCCACTGGCCGTCGTCCAGGCCTACTTCCGCGGCTGGACGACCAAAGACTACGCCGTAGCCGCGCAACAGTTGTTACCGGCCCTGGCAGTGGAGGTACCCGTTAACCATTACCCCAATGCCGCCACGTTTGTACAGGCATTGACCCAATTCGGCAACATGGTGACCCGTGTCGACTTGCTGGCAGAGTTGGCATCCGACAGCCAGGCTATGCTGCTGTATGACATGCAGGTCCAGGGCATGGGCACGATACGGGTTGCAGAGCACTTCACGGTGCAGGGCGGCAAGATCACCCGGCTGCGCCAGGTGCACGACACCCACGCCATCCGTGCCGCAGGGCTTGCCGCACCGTGAATGCACCCGGCTTGCCCAAAGACTTTCAGGCGATCGTGGATGCGTTTGCCAGCGTGCCCGGCTTTAGCTGCAGTGAGGGGTGGGCCAAGGGCAATACGGTGCTCAAAATCCACGGCAGCATCTTTGCGATGCTGGCCAATGGTCATCTGGTCGTGAAGCTTCCAGCGGCCACTGTGGACGCGCTGGTGCAAAACGGCACGGGAACCCGGTTCGATCCCAAGTGCACGGGCAAAGGCATGCGCGAATGGTGCGAGGTCCCCATGGGTCGGGGAGACTGGCCAGCGCTGGCGCAAGCGGCTTATACCTTCGTCGGAAAAAATCCGGCGATCAATCGGTAGCGACCACCAGGGTTTGCCAGCCCACCCGGCAGCTACCGACCTTGATGCGCAAATCACCCGAGCCCTTGACGACCAGGGTCACCGTCTTCTCGCTGACGTTGCCCCGTGTCCACGGCATGAAGATGCTGATGCCGTGGTGCAAGCCCCGGCCCCAGCCGTCCAAGTGGCCCATGTCCTGCACCGATTCGGCGGGCGACACCACGGAGTAGTTGCCGCCCTCCACCGTCAGGCGCAGGCTCTCCGAAATTGGCAGGCCCTTGGCGGAACTCAAACCGTAACTCCCCAGGTAGCCGCTGTTGCGCACGCGGACTTCCACGCGCAGGTGGGCGTCGCCCAGCTTCTCGGTCTTGGCATGTTCCACATGGATGCGGGGCACCAGGGCCGCAACGCGCAGGAAGGCCGCGCTTTGTGCCGCGCACGTCTCGGCCAGTTTTGCCAGCGGGGGGTTGCTGACACCCACACGCCCGTCGTAACCGCCTACCTCGACGGCTCCAAGCTGGGGATGGTTGACAGCGCGCCAGGGCTTGAAGATGCAGCCCTGGTTGATGTCGCGGTCCATCTTCCACAGCGCCACAAAATCCTTGCGCTGCAGGTGCGTGTAGTGGTCCACAAACGGCTTCTTGCGTTCTATGCCCAATTGGGCAAACAGGTCCCACAACTCCACTACATATGCCAGGCAGCCGCGCTGGTGGTAGGCCCAGTCCACCAGATCGCCGTGCAGGGGTTTGTCGGGCTCGTACAAGAATTCATGGAAGCCGCTCACGGTGGGGTAGCCAGTGTGTTCGGTCGTCCACGCCTCGGCTTGCCTGTAGACAGCCAGGTCGGTCTGGTCCATCTTGTTGTCTGGTTTGTCACCCATGGGGCGAATCACCACGCCGCCAAAGGTGTGCAGGTTCAGCCAGGCAAAGATGTGCGGGTGGCTAATCGCAAAGTCCATCACCGCGCGGGTCTCGGGCGCACTGCCGGGGTAGTGGCCGGCACCGGCCTGCTCGGGCTCTGGCTTCCAGTGGTGAGAAAAATTGCGGTTGAAGTCGTACTGGTTGTCACCCAGAAAGTAGGGGTCGGGAATGTGCTGCCCATCAAAATTGGCGATCAGCCCTTCCGGGTACAGCTTGTAGAAAGGACCAATGTCTTCCGGCAGGCGCGGCACCATGACCGGGGGGCTCAAAGGCTGGCCGTCATCGCCCCGCAGCTCCACCACTTCGCCATGCGGGTCTTGCTGGCGCATCGTGGCCATGAGGCCGTCACCATCTACATCACTGGCCACCCAGTGCGGGTGTGACTGGTTGGCCCGCTCGTTGACCGGGCTGGAGCGCACGTAGCGCCCGGTCTTGAGAATGGCCTCGGCGCCATCGGGTGACATACGTGGCACCACATAAAACAGCGTGTTGCGAATCGCCTCCGCCATATGCGCGGGCAGGGGCTTGCCGCCGGCCTCATCTTTGCCACCATAGATGGCAATCACGTCCTCGGCCATGGCCAGCGCGACGCTGGAACCGCACACTTCAACGGCATGCATATTGCCGTCAATCCACACCGCGGGGCGGGCCTGCTCCGGGTTACGCCCAATCGTTAGCAGCGGGATGTCGCGCCCCTGCGCGCTCTTGCCCAGGCTGGACACTGACACGTAGTCAGGGTAAGACGTGGCCCAGGCCGAAAGCTGGGCGGTGAGTTCGGCGTAGTCTAGATATTGGGTGCGAAACATAGGTTGGGGTGTGTAGTTGCCAACCCATACTCTACCCGGGCTGGCCACTCAAGAGGCACCACCCCAAGTTTTGAAAGCAAGTCTTCGCTCAATCAAACTCAGCGCGATTGCGGCCGGAATTCTTGGCCCGGTACAAGGCGGCGTCTGCCCGGGCAATCGTCTGGGCCACGGGCTCTGCCTGCCGGTACTGGGTGTAGCCCAAGGAAATCGTCACTTTGAAGTCATCACCCAATTCCGGAAACTTGAGTGCTTCAACGGACTGGCGCAGACGTTCGGTGCAGGCCTTGGCGCCAGAAACGGGCAACTCTTCCAGCACAACCAGGAACTCCTCACCACCGTACCGGGCGCAAAAATCATTGACACGAATCGCCTCCTGCGCGGCTTTGGACACCGCTTTCAAAACAACGTCGCCTTGCATATGGCCGAAGCCGTCGTTGATACGTTTGAAATGGTCAATGTCCAGCATCACCACCGAAAAAAGGCGTCCGCTTCGGTCCGCCCGCGTCTTCTCACGCTCCAACGCATCCATCAGGTAGCGACGGTTGTAGAGACCGGTCAACTCATCACGGATCGCCAATTCCTCAATGCGGGACAGCGCCTTCTCCAGCTCGGCATTGACTTCCTGCACCTTGCCCATCTCCACCGCCAGTGCGTCGCTGTTGCGCTCCGCGGCAAGTTTGGCTTCTTTGATTTCAACGCGCTGCGTTGCATACTGACCCGAGAGTCCGCAGATGAACAATGCAGAGGGTAGAAAACAAAAAGTGTAAAAAACCTCCAGCGCAAAAGACCCAGGCTGCTTCAAAAAGTAGATAGCATAAAAAGACCCTGCAATCTGGATGATGCTGGTGCCGAAAGTGATGGCAATGGATTGCGCCATCCGGGTGTGGGCCAAGGAAAAAGCTAGCGCCATCAACGCAAAAAATAGCGCCATGACCCGCGTCTCACGCAGCACCAGCAACCATACGGTGTACATCACCAGCCAGACCGCGAACTGCCCAAAAAACACAAAACTGGTGAACCGCGGGGTAACGCTTTTCTGGAACTTGATCAACAACGCGAAGACCAAGGATGCGCCGAATGTGAGGCCGCTGACCCCCAAGATATCAACGTAGTTGACCGACGACAGTCCCAACAGCAGCGCCAGCAAAGTAGCGACCTGGGTGATGGCGTAGGCCAGCAACACAAAGAGTGTGTACTTGAGAAGCAGACTGCGGCGCCGCTGATCGTTGTCGAACTTCATGGTTTCCGATGCCCAGGATGATGTGAGTATGACAGGCCGATACTACGCGGTGGCAAGCCAGTTTCAAGTCAACAGTTCCATCCGAATCGTCTTCACAAAACCCATCACGGTTGCCAGTTGCTCCAACCCTGCAATCGCAATACGCAAGAAGCTTAGCTGCGTCCCCTCCGTCAACACGACGACCGCCTTCAGCTCAGCATCATGCGGATGGTCAAGCACTTCGACTTGCCGCGCGCGCACGCCCGCATCCGCCAGATAGCCAAGGACCTGCGGCAAGGTCCGCGATAGCTGTGCAACATCCACACGCAGGTAGTAGGCCGTCTGCACGTCATCAATATTGGCTACCGGCAGTTCGACGATTTCACTGGGCTGAAATGCCAGCGACGGCACGCGGCGCGCAGGCTCCATACCGCTGGATCGGGCCAGGTCCACCAGGTCGGCGATGACGGCCGATGCCGTCTGCTCCGAACCCGCACCTGCGCCGTAGTACATGGTGACACCCGCTGCATCGCTTTTGACCATGACCGCGTTCATCGAACCATTAACCTGGGCCAACAGATGATTGGCGGCAACCAGCGTGGGGTGCACGCGCAACTCCAGCCCCTGCGCATTGCGTTTGGCAATGCCCAGCAGCTTGACGCGGTAGCCCAAATGCTCGGCAAACGCGATGTCGATTGCGTCGAGTTGCGTGATGCCCTCCACATACACCTTGTCGAACTGTATGGGGACGCCAAAGGCGTTGGATGCCAGCAGCGTCAGCTTGTGCGCAGCGTCCACCCCTTCCACATCAAACGCAGGATCGGCCTCTGCATAGCCTTTGGCCTGCGCATCGGTTAACGCGTCGGCAAAGCTGGCGCCCTTGTCCTTCATTTCCGACAGGATGTAGTTCGTGGTGCCATTGATGATGCCGGCGATCCATTCGATGCGGTTGGCGGTCAGGCCCTCGCGCAACGCCTTGATGATGGGTATGCTGACGGCCACGGCACCTTCATACGCGACCACAACGCCCTGTGCCTGTGCCGCGGCAAAAATTGCGCTGCCGTGCTCGGCCAGCAGCGCCTTGTTGGCGGTGACCACATGTTTGCCGTTTGCAATCGCGTGCAGCACCAGTTCGCGTGCAATAGTGGTGCCACCGATCACTTCTACGACGACGTCAATGTCCGGGTGGTTGACGACGAGGAAGGGGTCGTCGACGAGTTCCACATCTTCCTCATCCACCAGTTGGGCGGCACGCTGCAGGTTGCGCACAGCCACCATGGCAATCTCGATCGGTCGGCCGGTTCTTCCCGCAATCAGCTCCGCATTGCGTCGCAGCACCGTGTAGGTTCCCATGCCCACCGTGCCCAGGCCCAGCATGCCCACGCGCAGGGGCGCGATGGCGTGCAGCGGCATAGCGTGGAAATGGCTAATGACAGCAAAGCTGGCTTGGTGATCTTGGTACATAAAACTCTCTCTCCGACGAACGATTGCTAACCCAGCTGCCTGTGCTGGGGTTGTTCTATCGGGGGGGAGAGACACCAGTAGGCAGCCGGAACGGCCACCTGAACGACGCTCAGGCGGCCGTGTTCATAATGGTGGTAATCATGTTGTGGGCCATCACGGGCGCACCGCCACATACCGTTTGCACGGTGTGAGTAGGGTAGGGCTTGAGATGGCACAACATGGGTTTGAGCATACCACGCTGCTTTACCATCGCCGCATGCTCAGCAGCGACCACCCCAACCACGCGACGCATCGCGACGACACCGAAGCCGACACCAAGCGCCCTTTTGTACTGGTGCTGGGTGGCGCAAATATGGACATCTCGGGCAGCACAACGCGCCCGCTGGTGCTGTCCGATTCCAACCCCGGCCATATCCGCTGCGCACCCGGTGGCGTGGCCCGCAATGTGGCCGAAAACCTGGCGCGGCTGGGCAACACCACCCGCCTGCTGACGGCCGTCGGTGACGACCTGTATGGACGCAGTTTGCTGGAGACGACCCGCCAGGCGGGCGTAGATGTCAGCGGCAGCTGGGTACTGGCGGACGCAGCCACGTCGACCTACCTGTCGCTGCACGGGCCGGACGGCGACATGGCTGTGGCCGTCAATGACATGGACATCCTGGCATGCATCACCGCCGCGCGCCTGGCGCCTCGTACACCGTGGGTGCAGCAAGCTGTTGCACTGGTCGTGGATTGCAATGTGGATGCCCCAGCTTTGGAATGGGTTTTTGCCAACCACGCGGGCACGCCAGTTTTTGTGGATGCGGTGTCGGCCTTCAAGTGCCAACGCGTAGCGCCCTGGCTGGCGCAGGTCCATCTGTTGAAAGTCAACCGACTGGAAGCCCAGGCGCTGTGCCAGTTTGAGATCCAGACCGATGCCGACATCGAACGGGCTGCGCAATGCCTGCACACGCTGGGCGTGGAGCAAGTGGTGCTGAGCCTGGGTGAGCGTGGTGTCTACTGGAGTGTGCGCAACGCAAGCCAGGGCTGGTGTGCCGCATTGCCCTGCACGGTCGTCAACACCACCGGCGCTGGCGACGCGCTGATGGCCGGGCTGGTGCACGCCTTTGTAGCCCAGCGCGATTTGCGTGCGGGTATACCGTTTGCACTGGGCTGCGCGGCGCTGACGCTGACGTCTGAACACGCCAACCACCCTGCTCTATCGGTGGCAGCCGCAGAACAGTGCATGCACAATTCCAACCGACTATGACAAACACAAACTCCTATCTCGACATCCACTCCGAAGTTGCGCACGCACTGGCACACAAGCAGCCGGTCGTGGCACTAGAGTCCACCATCATTTCCCATGGCATGCCGTATCCGCAGAATGTGGCGACCGCGCTGGAAGTGGAAGCCGAAGTGCGCAAGCACGGTGCCGTGCCGGCAACCATCGCCATCATCAATGGCCGGCTCAAGGTGGGCCTGACGCCGCCCGAGATCGAAGTGCTGGGCACGACCGGGCGCAGTGTGACCAAGGTCAGCCGACGCGACATCCCCTTCATCGTAGCGGCCAGCGCAACGGGTGCGACCACCGTGGCGTCCACGATGGTGATTGCCGCGATGGCCGGCATACGCGTGTTTGCCACCGGTGGCATAGGCGGCGTGCACCGCGGCGCCGAGTTGAGCTTTGATATTTCGGCCGACCTGCAGGAACTGGCACAGACGCCCGTGGCCGTGGTCTGCGCGGGTGCCAAGTCCATCCTCGACCTGCGCCTCACGCTCGAATATTTGGAGACGCATGGCGTGCCGGTGGTCGGTTACCAGACGCCGTGGCTGCCAGCGTTCTTCACGCGGGACAGCGCATTCAAGGTGGACTACCAACTCGACACACCGCGGGCCATTGCCGAGGTCATGCACGCCAAGTGGGCCATGGGCCTGCGTGGTGGCATGGTTGTGGCCAACCCGATCCCGGAAGCGTTTGCAATGCCGCGCGCCGCCATCGACGCGGCGGTGGAGCAGGCGCTGCAAGAGGCACAGGCGCAGCACATTGGGGGCAAGGAGTCGACTCCGTTCTTGCTGGCCCGGGTCTGTGAGCTGACGGGCGGCGACAGCCTGGCCGCCAACATCCAGCTGGTGCTGAACAATGCACGGCTAGCGTCTGCCGTGGCGCAGGCTTACGAGGCAATCACCTAGGTGACCGACGGCGGCGGTCTTTGCTTCTAAGCTTGTTGCCATCTCAACCTGCCACGCACCCAACCCTGGAGCATTGCCACCATGAATGAACTCTTTTCCCTGCAAGGCCGCACGGCGCTGATCACTGGCGGCTCGCGCGGCATTGGCCGCATGATTGCCGAAGGCTTTTTGAAGCAAGGCGCCAAGGTCTACATCAGCGCGCGCAAGGCTGCGGCCTGTGACCAGACCGCCGCTGAACTTTCGGCCTTTGGTACCTGCGTATCGCTGCCAGCCGATGTATCCACTGTCGAAGGCGTTCGCGTGTTGGTAGCCGCCTATTCCGCGCGGGAAGACCAGCTCGACATCCTCGTCAACAATGCCGGTGCCGCCTGGGGTGCGCCCTTTGCCGAGTTTCCCGAAAGCGGCTGGGACAAGGTCATGGATCTGAACCTGAAGACGCCGTTTTTTTTGACGCAAGCTCTCCACGGCCATCTGCGCAGGGCGGGCCAGCAGCGCGTAGCAAAGGTCATCAACATCGCGTCCATCGATGGTGTTTCCGTCAACCCCATGGAGACCTATTCGTACGCCGCCAGCAAGGCCGGACTGATCCATATGACGCGGCGTATGGCGCTTCACCTGGTAAAGGACAACATTGTCACCACCGCTATTGCACCCGGCGCCTTTGCGTCTGAAATGAATAAGGATGCACGCGACCACGCGATTGAGGTGTCGGCCCGCATCCCCGCCGGGCGCATCGGCACGACGGAGGATATGGCTGGTGCCGCGATCTACCTCGCATCCCGCGCTGGTGACTACGTGGTCGGCTCCACGCTGATCGTCGATGGTGGCGTGACGCACGCGCGGGGATAGGTGACTTTGCGGATTGCGTTGTTGAGAGCCGAGCGGTGACTTTGAGGCCACTCTCGTCGATGCAGCGGGAACTCAGGTTCGAGAGCGGGAGCCGGCATTTCATTTCTTGGTTCAACGCGATATAGTGGTTAGCCTATATCACTTGATTCGTAGGTGCGCATGACACAGTTGAGCAAGCTCGATAACTACAAGCAGTACATGGCAGCCAAAGGTATCAGTGAAGCCACTGCCTTCCCACCTGCCTGGGGCGTGCTCTGGTCCATTGGCATCAAGATTCCGCCGCCTCCATTTCTGGGCTTCGTGTCGCTCGCGCTGATTGCGGGCGGCCTTTTTGGTCCGCTGTTTGGACTCGGTGCTTGGCTACTAGGAAATCGCGGACTTCGCGAGATGCCGGTTAGTAAAGCCCTCTGGGTCGCGCTATTTACTGGCGCCGTGTTCGGGCTGATCATGGCTGCCTACTACCGTCACATGGCGCGCAAGCACCGCCTGGGCTCGTGGGCTGGGTTCTCGGCGTAGGGGCCGCACACCTGGCTTAGGCGTTAAAGCTGCAAACTCTGTTTTTTTTCTGAACCCAATAATGCGCCGCGAAACTATGTCCCTTCAGCTTGTTCTTCACAGCAACCAGCTTGGTCCTCATAGTCGTTCCGCGGATAGAAGTGTCCTCTCTGCAATTAGTCGCAAAGTCGCCAAAATTGGGTATGTTTCGTCAGGCCCCGATCCGGATCGGACCTTCTTTAAGGATCGAGCAACCTATTACTCGGAAATCGGCGCGAAGCTCGACTTCTACGTCGACGAGGCATCGGACTCGGGTGACAGCATTGCGAAGCTTCAGCAATGTGACGCCATTCATCTATCAGGCGGCAACACGTTTACTTTTTTGCAGTGGCTTCGCAGATCGAATTTATTCCATGCGTTGACTCATTTTGCAAAGAGTGGAAGGCCGTTGATCGGGGTCAGTGCAGGCGCAATCATGCTCACAAAATCAGTTGCAAGTGCAGCCCTTTGCGGAGATGTCAAACCGAACGATGTGGTTGACGAAAAGGGACTGTCTTTAGTGCAGTTCGGATTTTGGCCCCACTTTCCACCGCACAGCGGAGCACGCCTTACAGGATGCCCCCTCCTTGAAACCTACGACACGCTGTATGCCTGTCCGGACGGTTGTGCAGTGGTTGTCAACGATATGCAAGTGAAGTCATTCGGTCAGGTTGAGCTTTTCGGTCAACAACCCTAGTTCGATAGCCGAAAATTAGTTATTGCTCCCTTGCTGCCCAGTCCGGCGTTGGCGTATCGACACTGGGGCAGTTGCGGCTCTTCTCAAGTATCGCAATAGGCATAGTGCCGTGTGTGTTGAAAGATGGAAAACCAAAGACAATGTTGCCGAGACCTGCAGCTATTAGACATCCGCTTTGTGCCATTGGATCCAAAGTCGCCAACCGCCGCTTACTAACGCCGCACACCGGGCCCTTCGCGTTTTCTGTGGTGCTTACGGTTGCGCTAGTTTGACCCCTACTCGCCGAAACGTCAGATTGATGCGCTTGCGTCCCAGCCATGCATGGTCTCCATCGGCCAGCGGCATGACCCCGTGGTAAGCCAAGCGCGAAGCCCCGCCCCACACAACTACATCGCCGTGCGTCAATCGATAGCGCTGCGTCTTTTCGCTGCGCTTGAGGCCACCGAACAGGAACACGGCCGGCAGACCCAACGACACCGACACGATGGGTGCGGATAAGTCCTTCTCGTCCTTGTCCTGGTGCAGCGACAGCTTGGCACCGGGCAGATACGTGTTGATCAGACAGGACTCGGGAGCGAAGTTGTCGTAACCGGCCTGGGCAGCCGCGTTGCGTGCCAGGTCTACGAAGCAGGCCGGCATCGCGGGCCAGGGCTGCCCGGAGAGCGGATCTTGCGCGGCGTAGCGGTAACCTCGCGTATCCGACACCCAGCCCAGCGATCCGCAACTGGTGGTGGCCACCGACATCGTGTAGCCGCCAGGTGTTTGCATGTGGCGCAGCGGCGCTTTGGCGATGACGGCATCTATGGCTGGCAGCAACTGCCCGTCCATGCTCTGCGCAAAACCGCGCAGTAGCGCGGCGCCCGGAGCGAGCGACATCTGTGCGGCTTCGGGCGAGGTTGGCAGGTCGTTGAAGAGATCTTGCGGAATCACCGATTGCTCTGTTTTTGATAGTGAATACTGCAGTATCGACGAGGGCTAACGGCCAGTTCTTTCAAATACCATCTGCCGCTACACCCGTACTGCGCGTTGCAGCGCGGCGCGCGCCAACAGCCGCGTGGAGTCCAGCGTAGGCAGTGTGGAGTTGGCATCGCTGATGATCAGCGGTATCTCGGTGCAACCTAGGATGACGGCGTCGCAACCCTCCTCACGCTTCAACCGCTCAATGACCTGCTGGAAATAGGCAACGGCCTCGGGTGTGACCACGCCACACACCAGCTCATCCATGATGATGCGGTTGATCTCAACGCGCTCTTGCCCCGTGGGGCGCACAAATGCCAACCCCAGCGCGGCCAGCTTGTCGGGGTAGACCGCACTGTCTACCAGCCAACGAGTACCGGTGAGCCCCAGGCGGCGATAGCCGCGCGCCGCAGCTTGCTCCGCCACAACCTCGGCAATGTGTAGCCAAGGCAAGGGGGAGCGCGCAACCACATAGTCAAATGCCTGGTGGATGGTGTTGTCCGGGCAGATCAAAAAATCGACGCTGGCGGCCGCCAGCTTGTGGGCCGATGCCAACATCAGGTCTCCCACCCCTTGCACATCACCCGCGTTGAGACAGCGCACATAGTCGGCTAGCGACGGCGTGTGCATCGACACCTCGGGGTGTGCATGGGGGCCAAGCAATTGCGCACCTTCGCTGCAAATGGTGCGGTAGCACAGTGAGGCGCCTTCGGCGGAGCAGCCGACAATTCCGATGTGTTGGGGCATGGGTGGAGGGTTGTACGGGGTGCGTAGGATAGGCTACTCCAGTTGGTGATAGGGCAGAATTTTTTCAAGGGTCTCTTCGCACGCAGACCCAATGTAGCGCGCCACGGCGGCGCCTGCAGGCGCGCATACGCATGTCGTCTGAGTGGGGGACAATGCAGTCCTTTCCCCGATTAGCCATATTGCCCACACATGAAAGCCCCTCCCCGACTGCAATCCCTCATTGAAGAAGGCCTGATCGACAGCGTCGTGCGCCAGTTGATGAGCGGCAAGGAAGCCATGGTGTTTGTTGTGCGCTGCGGTGATGAAACCCGCTGCGCCAAGATCTACAAGGAAGCCACCCACCGCAGCTTTCGCCAGGCCGTGGACTACACCGAAAACCGCAAGGTCAAGAACTCCCGCTCGGCGCGCGCGATGGCCAAGGGCAGCAAGTTTGGCCGCCAGGAGCAGGAAGCCGCGTGGCAAAGCGCCGAAGTCGATGCGCTGTACCGCCTGGCGGCCGCCGGCGTGCGCGTGCCGCAGCCCTATAACTTTCACGACGGCGTGCTGCTGATGGAGTTGGTGACCGACGCCAACGGCGACGCGGCCCCGCGATTGAACGATGTGGCCTTCACCGCCGAGCAAGCCTGCACCCACCATGCCACGCTGGTCGCCGAGGTGGTGCGCATGCTGTGCGCGGGCGTCGTGCACGGCGACTTATCCGAATTCAATATTTTGCTGGCACACACGGATGGTGATGGCGACGGCGCCGAGGGTGGCGACGTGCCGGTCATCATCGACCTGCCACAGGCGGTGGACGCGGCTGGCAACAACCACGCACAGCGCATGCTGCTGCGCGACGTCAACAATCTGCGCGACTTCTTTGGCCAATTTGCACCCGAACTGCGCGACACCGACTACGGCCCCGAGATCTGGAGCCTGTACCAGGCCGGCCTGCTCAGCAACGAGACCGTGCTGACCGGGCGCTTTGAACGTGCCCATGCCGATGTGGACATGCAGGCCGTGCTGCGCGAGATCGATGATGCCCGGGCCGAGGATGCCGCGCGCAGGTTGCGTATGCAAACTGCTGCGCCAGCCGGACACTAGGCAAAGGAACGATACGCATGCAGCGCAGAGTTATTGGAAGGATGGCGGCAATCGCGGCCCTGGCGTGCACGCGCTGGGTGTCTGCGGAGGAAGCAGACACCGATTCGCCGGCCAGGCCGCACCACACCGTTTCCCTGCAGCAGCTCCAGCGCGCGCTGGCGCAGCGCTTCCCGCTGCGCTATCCCGTGCCCGGCGTGCTGAGCCTGAGCCTGCAACTGCCCGAACTTCGGCTGCTGCCCGAACAGAACCGCGTCAGTGCAATGATGGCGGTGGACGCGGCCGGCCCCGCGCTGCAGCGCAGCCACCAGGGAAGTTTTGAGACCAGTTTTGCGCTGCGCTACGAGGCCAGCGACCGCACGCTGCGCGCCCACCAACTGCGCTTCACGCGGCTGCAGTTCCCCACCCTGCAGCCTGCTGTCGTGGACATGCTCAACACCTACGGCCCGGCACTGGCGCAGCAATCGCTACTGGAAGTGGTTGTGCACCAACTGCGTCCGCAAGACACGGCCCTGGCCGACGTCATGGGTTTGCAACCCGGCAGCGTAGCCGTCACCGATGCTGGCTTGGTCATAGGCTTTGTGCCAAAAGCCCCCGCAAAGGCACCATAATCGAAGCTTGTTCTATACCCATTTCAGTAGCCCCCTCCCATGGTCGACACGACGATTGTCTTTGCAGATTTCACAGGCAGCACCGGTCTGTACGAATCACTAGGCAACTCCAAAGCGGCCGAGACACTGACACGGGCCACGCAGTGGATCGGCAAGCTGTGTGAGGCGCGCGGCGGCCGGGTCATCAAATACCTGGGCGATGGCGTGCTGATGGCCTTCTCCGAAAACACCGGCGCCGTGCACGCCATGGCGGAGATGCAGCGCTTGCACCACGACCGCATCAGCAGTTGGCCCGAACGCGTGCGCATGAAAATCAAGGTCGGTATGGCGCGCGGCCCCGTTGTCGAGCAGGACGGCGACTGCTTTGGCGACGCGGTGAATTTGGCTTCACGCCTGAGCGACTTGGCCGGGGCCGAGCAGATACTGGTATCGCAGAGCGTCATCACCGCACTCGTCGACCACGGCAGCACACGCTCGCGTAACCTGGGGCTGATGGACATCCGCGGCAAGGCCGAACGGGTGGAGGTGCACCGCGTCGAGTGGCAGGGTGATGAGTCGTCTGAATTTTTGACGATGCCGGCCTCGCTGGACATGCTGACGGCATCGGCCGTACGGCCCCTGAGCAGCATCACGCTGACCTGCATGGATGTGAGCATCACGTTTGCCGGCCTGGATTTCCCCATCTATGTGGGGCGCGAAAACGACTCCCACTTTCCGGTCAACGACCAGCGGGTGTCGCGGATGCATGTGCGCATAGACCGCAGGGGCGGTAACCTGATATTGGAAGACCTGAGCAGCTACGGCACGTGGGTGCGCTTTGATGGCAACGACTCCGTCATCCCGTTGCGGCGCCAGGAGTGCGCGCTGCTGGGCAATGGCGAGTTCACATTGGGCGCATCGTTCGACGACTTTAGCGCACCGTGCATCAGCTTCTCGATACAGGAGGCCGTGGGGGCGTGAAGCCCTTGGCGCAACGAAACCTGGAGTAGAACTTGGGCTGTCATGCTCCTGATTTTATAGCGGCTTACGCAAGCTGCACGAGGGCTACAGCCCAGTTTTACTTGAATGCTTCAGCAAAAACCCTGTTTGCACGGGCCCATTGCGCTGCGGACACAATGGCGCTGAGTTTTGTTTACCACCAACCGTCAAACCCAAGGAAACGAATGTCCAGCCTGTCCCGCTTCCCTATCCACGCCAAATGGCCAGCCCAACACCCCGAGCGCGTGCAGCTGTACTCGTTGCCCACGCCCAACGGAGTCAAGGTGTCCATACTGCTGGAAGAAACCGGCCTGCCCTACGAGCCGCACCTGGTCAGCTTTGACACCAACGACCAGATGTCGCCCGAGTTTCTGTCATTGAACCCCAACAACAAGATCCCCGCCATCATCGACCCCAATGGTCCCGGCGGCCAGCCGCTGGCGCTGTTTGAATCCGGTGCGATCTTGATCTACCTGGCCGAGAAGACGGGCCAGTGCCTGCCCAGCGATCCGGCCCGCCGCTACGAGACCATCCAGTGGCTGATGTGGCAAATGGGCGGCGTGGGGCCCATGTTTGGCCAGGTGGGTTTCTTCCACAAGTTTGCTGGCAAGGAGTTTGAGGACAAGCGCCCGCGCGACCGCTACATCGACGAGGCCAAACGCCTGCTGGGCGTGCTGGACAAACGCCTCAGCGGCCGCGCCTGGATCATGGGCGAAGATTACACAATCGCCGATATTGCCATCTTCCCGTGGGTGCGCAACCTGATCGGCTTCTATGCTGCGGGCGACTTGGTTGGCATCGACAATTTCCCGGAGGTCAGCCGCGTGCTGGCCGCGTTTGTGGCGCGGCCAGCCGTAGTGCGCGGCCTGACCATACCGAGTCGCGGTTAGCAGGCCCCGCGGCGGCGAGATGACGCGAGTCGTATAGTGGCTCCCTGAGCCCCACGCCATGGCCGACGCACCAACCACCCCGCTGCCCGAATCAGAAGATCGCCTGGTCGCGAAACGCCGCGCCCTTGCCGGCGTGGATGGTGACGGGACGCGCTATGGCCTGGCGCTATCGGGCGGCGGACTGCGCAGTGCTACCTTCTGCTTCGGCCTGCTGCGCGGCTTGGCGCGCGAGAAGATGCTGACCCGTTTTGACTACTTGTCCACCGTGTCCGGCGGCGGTTATATCGGCTCGGCACTGGGGCGCTTGTACCAGCCTGACACCACGGCAAGCCAGGTGCAGCAGCGCCTGGACCAGGACGACACGCTGCTGCTGTGGTGGCTGCGCAGCAATGGCCGTTACCTTACACCGGCCGGCTTGCGGGACCGCGGCCAGGCTGCAGCGTCCATGCTGCGCAATATTTTGTTTTCGCAATTCGAGCTGGCTGTGCTGCTGTTGCTGTGCGCGGCCACGATATTGTTGCCCTATGTGCTGATGGGGGTTGCGGGCATGCAGGCCGGGTCGCTGTGGTGGTGCCTGCTGGCGCTACCGCTATTCGCTGGCACGCACAGCCTCTTTCGCTACTGGCTGTGCCGGCCGTGGCCCAGTGTGCAGACACAGTTGGCCAATCTGGGCGGTACGCTGTTGACCGGTGGCCTGGCCGCCTGGCTGGGCAGCCACCTGCTGGTAGCTTGGCAGTCCATCTACGCGAACGGTATCACTGCGCTGCTGGCATTGCAGACGCTGGGAGTGCTGATGCTGTTTGCGCCTTTTACGGCGGCCGTACTGTCGCTGCGGCCACCCCCCGCAGATGACCTGGCGGCGCGGCGCCTGCGGCACACCAAACGGCTGGGTGCTGCGCTGTGGTGGTTTGGGGCACTGGCTTTTGTCGGCCTGCTGGACTGGACGGCGACACAATTACTGCTCTGGTTTCCCGGCACGTCGGCACCGCACGCCAAAAGCCTGGGGGGCTGGGCGCTGACCATTGCATTGTTGCGTGCCAGCCTGCCAACACTGCTGCGCTGGATCGCCAACTGCCGCGCCAAGCCGCTGAAGACCCAGACCCTGCTCAACGCCGTGGGCCTGCTGTTGCTGCTGCTGTTGGCGCTGGCTTGGCTGACGGCCCTGCGCGCGCTGTTACAAGCCCAGGGTTCCTGGGCGGCGTGGCCGGTACTGGCGGCCACGCTGGTCTATGTGTGGCTGACGCGGGCTGACATCGATGCGTTAAATCTGTCGTCGCTGCACCACTTCTACCGCGCGCGCATTGAGCGGGCCTATGTGTCGGTCGGCAATTACGCCGCCCGCGGCCAGGCCTCTGCTAAGACGCGCTTTCCCGATGGCTCGCCGTTGCGCACCGCGACGCACGCCGCCACCGAGCGGGTCGCCAGCTTGATAGAGTCAGTCGATGGCGACGACATCGCGCTGGCTGACTACCAGCCCCACGCCCACGGTGGCCCCATCCACCTGATGGGCTGCTGCATCAACCAGTCGGTGGATGACCGCACCGGCAACTACAACGCCGACCGCCTGGGTATTGCGCTGGCCGTCAGTGCGCTCGGTGCCGAGACCGGTACCAACATGCCCACGCCGCTGGCCCAACTGCCGGCCGTAGGAACCCTGTCGCGCTGGGTGGCCATCTCCGGCGCGGCGGCCGGTAGCGGCATGGGCTCCCAAACCTCACCAGGTCTGGCCGCACTGATGTTCATGTCTGGCCTGCGCCTGGGTTACTGGACGCCCAATCTGCTGCCCCCGCCCGAGCCTACGGCCAAGCCACCCGTACCTTACTTCGCGACACGCTTGCCCAAGCCGGCGCTGTTACTGGCCGAGTGCCTGGCGCGGTTCCCCGGTTTGCGCAGCAATGCCTGGTATGTGTCTGATGGCGGGCACTTTGACAACACCGGTGTCTACGCATTGCTGAAACGCCGGCTCGAAGTCATTGTGTTGGCCGACTGCGGCGCCGACCCTCTGTATGGCTTCGGAGACCTGGAGAACATGGCGCGCAAGGCCGAGATCGATTTTGGCGCTAGCATCGATTTTGTGGATCCGGCCAGCCTGGCGGCGCGCACGGCCGAAGAGGCCGCCCTGTTTGCGCTGGTCGGTACAGTCAAAACGGTCAACGCTGCTACGGGGCCACAATGCCTGTTGCTGGCACGCATACTCTACGACGGTGGTGCGCCACCAGGACTACTGGTCGTCGTCAAGCCGCGCCTGCTGGAGGCACTGCCGTTGGAGATTGCCGGTTATGCGTCGCGCAATGCCAGCTTCCCCCAGCAGGCCACGTCTGACCAGTTTTTTGACGAAGCGCAATGGGAGGCTTACCACCAGCTGGGGCTGCGCCAGGGACAGCTGCTAACCGCACAGGCCCTTGCCATTTTCAGATACCACCTCAACGGCGACCGTGACAACAACAACGAAGACAGCTACTGACCATCATGCTGGGCTCGGTGGCATCTTTGGCAGGCAGTTTGCGTTGGCTAGTAGGAACTATCGACGTTCCGTAACAGATGCACGTGCCCGACTACAAATCCATAGGGCGTGACATTCGATAGTCGTTTTTCCCGGAATGCTTGGCCTCGTACAAGGCCAGGTCCGCGCTCTTCATCAGCGTCTCCACGTCTTCGCCATGGACTGGATAGACGCTCAGACCCACGCTGGCAGTCACGTGCACGTACTGGCCCTGAATGCGGTAAGGCTTTGATACGGCCTGTATCACCGTTGCGCCCAACTCGGCAGCATCGTCAGCATGGCTCAATTCCGGCAGCGCGATCATGAATTCATCTCCACCCAATCGCGCAACCGTATCCTCTTGGCGTACGGTAGCTACCAAGCGAGCAGCTACTTGGCACAGCAGGTCATCGCCCCCATCATGGCCAAAGGTATCGTTAATCTGTTTAAAGCCGTCCAAATCGATGAACATCACTGCCATGGTGCGCTGACCCCTGCGCGCATGGGCAATGGCCAAGGCTAGCCGGTCCATCAGCAGCCGCCTATTGGGTAACCCCGTCAACTCATCATGCAGCGCCAGCGACTTCAGTTCCTGGTTTTGTTGATCGAGTCGTTTGTAAAGCAGGCGAACTTCCAGCATGTTGCGGATGCGCATGGTGAGTTCGACCACATCAAACGGCTTGACGATAAAGTCTTTTGCGCCCGAGGCGAGCGCCCGCAGCTTTTGGTTTTGATGCCCCGTGATAACCAAAATGGGCGTGTAGCCAGCAGGTTCCGCCTCCCGCATGGACTCCATTACCTTGAAGCCATCCATGCCTGGCATCTGCAGATCAAGCAATATCAAATCGTATTGGTTGCGCTGATGAAGTGCGCAAACGGTCTGGGGTTCTGTCGTTGTCGCAATGCATTGAAAGCCGCCGCCTCGCAAGAGTTCCTCCAACAAATCGACATTGGCTTTCTGATCGTCAACAATCAGAATACTGGCGTTCAAAATATCGGCAGTAGTGATTACCATGGCTCTCGTGGCAGCACTGTGCCTATTTGCCCGGGGCTGGGCCTATGTTTAGAAGCTTAAACTATATCTCACGATATTCTGTGCGCTTGCAAACATAGGCCCTTCGGTTGGTAACGTTTTGCAGTGGTCCGTAGCCTAGGCCAAAGTTCCCAACACGAACAATTGGCGGAACGTGTATTCACCGCGCTCGGTGAACTGCACCACACGCAAATCTTTAGCACGCCGGGCCCAACCCAGCTCGAACACACAGACGAGCAGCGCTGCACCCAACGCACCGGCCAAATGGTCGCGACGCTGCGCGTGGAGGGTGTGACACACGACTACGGTTTACCAGCGCCGGAACTGGCAACTGCGGATTAACGGCAGGCGCAATGGGTATTGACGACGATGGAGGCCATCACGGTTGGTGCTTTGACGTTGCCGTGCACAGCAACAATTCATGCGGCCCCGTCCAGCCATTTCCTGCTTCGAATACGCTTAACTGCTTTTGCATATCGTCCCAAGCCGCGTGCTGTTTCGCCTGACTCAACGGTGCGAGAATTTGCATGACCGGCGCTCCCGCACTGCGAACGAAGTCAATGTAATGGCGGCTGGTCGCCAGGTTGAATGGAGCGGCAAGGGGCTGCACATCGATTTCTAGGAAGCCGGCCTGGTCCAGCAAATCCACGACCAAGCCCGGCTTCCCGAGACTCATCAGCGTGCCGGGCGCAAAAGGCGAGCCGCCCGGTCGTCCCGCATGTTTGAGCGCGGTGTGCATCATGATCTCGAGACAAGGATTGCCCTGCGGGCCAGCGAACACGAGGGCACTAAAGTGGCCGCCTGGCTTTAGCGCGGCGTGCGCACCTTTTAGCGCGGCAAGCGGATCGGTGCAAAACATCAGCCCGAGTCGACACACGGTAGCGTCGAATCCTGCCCCCTCAAGCTTGAGTGATTGCGCGTCGGCGACGCGAGTTTCTACATGCAAGAAACCTTCGGCTTGGGCATTGTGCAGGGCCATTTCGAGGATACGCATTGAAATATCGGTAGCGAGCACATAGCCTACTTTGCCCACGCGGCGCGCGATATCAAGCGTTTGGTCGCCAGCACCTGCGGCAATGTCCAGAACGCGCGAGCCGGCTCCGATTTGCGCTGCATCAAGCATCATGCGCGTGGCGTTGTGCAACCACTGGCGAATGATGCGCGTGTGGACGTTCCAGCCCGCGGCTGCGTAGTCCCAGGGATGCCAATCCGGGTCGCGTGGAGTCACCTGGTCGTCACCCGTAAACGCGCTCATTCTGCGCGAATCCCGGTGGTGCGAAGGGTTCGTTGCCAGTAGCGCTGTTCGACTTCGATGCGTTTCGCCAATGCGGCTGGCGTGCTCGATGCCGCCGCCATTCCAAGATCCGAAAACGCAGCGATCAGCTCCGGGCGAGCAATAGCGTTGTGCAAAGCCTGTGACGTGGCATCGACGACCGCTGCCGGCACATGCGCAGGCATGAAAAACGCAAACCATTCCCGCACCACGAGATCCGCAAAACCGAGCTCGACCAGCGATGGCACGTCCGGAAGGTACACGCTGCGCTGCGGGCCTGAAGTGGCCAGTACGCGAATCTTGCCCGTCGCCTTGTGCGGGCGCAGCAAGCCTTCCGGCAACACCAACACCGCAATATGCCCGGCGAGCAAGTCAACCATCGCTGGCGGCCCGCCGGCATACACCACGTGCTGCCAAGGCACATCCGCCTCGCGAAACAGCATCGCCTCCAGCAGGTGCGGCAGTGTACCGATACCGGGGGATCCGGCGTTTGCGAGTTTCGGATTCGCGCGCATCCAATCGAGCATTTCGCCAATGGTGGTCACACTGGCAGGTACCGCCGGGCCAACGGCCAATCCCAATGTCATTTCTCCTGCCAGCGATACAGCCTGCAAGTCGCGTGTTGGGTCATAGGCAAGCTTGTCGTACAGATACGGATAGACGGTGGCCACGGCGCCTTGGGCCAGCAGGACCGTCAAACCATCGGTAGGTGACGCTTTGAGCGCGTTCACTGCAATCTGACCCGCTGCGCCGGGCCGGTTGTCGACCACGGTTGTGCGACCACCCCGGGCCGTCAATTGCTCGGCAATGCGCCGCGCCACGGTGTCGGGGATACTGCCCGGAGGCCCGGAGCACAGCACCCGCAGCGCTGCACTGGAAGTCTGTGCGATGACCGATTGCATGGTTCCTGCGTTAAGCAGCGTGGCAGTGGCGGCACAACCGAACTTGAGAAAGCGGCGTCGTTGGGTATGGGTTGTGATCATGTTTGTTCAAAAAGGTGGGACTGGCCCGAATGTTTGCAGAACCACCCGCCCTATGGGAAGATGCGCGATGCAGCAAGCCGATGCTTGTTGGGCATCACCGAGGCGTTTACAAGGACCAACTCCAGAAATGCGGCTACAACGGATTGAGCAATTCATCAGCATCGTCGACGCCGGAAGTGTTCGTGGCGCCGCGCGACAGCTGGGAATGTCCCAGCCAGCGCTGTCACGTGCCTTGCAACAGCTGGAAGAAGAACTTGGTGTCCAACTGTTGCTGCGCAGCGGACGGGGAGTATTGCTCACGGCAGCGGGCAGCGCTTTCCTGGCCCGCGCGCGGGTTGCGGAGGCGGAGTTGCGCAAGGCGGCCGAAGAGGCCAGGAGTACGGTTGACGACGGAAGCGGCCTGTTGTCGCTAGGACTTTCGCCTGTGGGCGCGAGCCTGTTCCTGCCCGAACTCGCGCTCACGCTGCAACGTGATCGGCCACAGACTCGCATCCGAATTCTCGAAACCACACCCAGCGCCCTGCTGCCACTCGTACGCGACGAAGTGATGGACCTCGCCGTGACACAACGCACGCGCATCAACCTGGACGCAGGCCTCGACTACCGGCCACTGGCCGAAATCAATGTGCGTATTGCCGTACGTCGCGGGCATGCTTTGCTCGCCTTGGGTAAAGTGCATTTGTCGGATCTGTTGGACGCAAAGTGGCTCTACATGACCGCACACGACAGCGCAGACGATGTTGTGAGTCGATCGTTTATCGCCGCAGGCTTGCCCGCGCCGCAGCCAACAATACACTGTGGCTCCTACTTCGTTGCGCTTGATTTGATTGCTGCGACCGACATGCTTGGTGTACTGCCACCGGCGTTACTACATTCCTGCATAAAGTCCGGGCAACTTGATGAGCTGGTACTGGCGCAACCGCTTTTGCCGATCCATCTGGGGCTGTACACCCGAGTGGGATCACCTGCAACTGCGTCGGCGAAAGCTGCTGCCGACGCGATCATTTCCATCGCACACCGTATCGCGCTTACCGGTGCATTGCGCAGCACAACACCGCTGGCTCAGCAGACTTTGCGGTAATTTCAACAGGCGCTCGTCACGGCTGTTACAGGAATACGAAGGGGCTCCCCACTGGCCGCGTACCCGTTTACCAGCGGCAAATAAATATCCGATAACAACTGGTCCGGGGCCGTGTCGCGCGGGTTGTTCAGGTAGTCCTCAAAAACCGGGCTGTCGGCCGCCTCATAACCCGACTGCACCAGCCAATATCCATACAGCCACTGGTAAGCTGCACGCATCGTGGCATACGGCCCCTGGTGGCGCAACACGGCGCACCAGCAATCGCCCAGCGTGAACGGTTCCAGCGGCGGCTGGGCCATTGCATCGGGCGGCAGGCTCAGGCCCGCGCGGGATCGTAACTGCGACTCCGGCACGGCAAACGGGTCGTCGTAATAGACCGCCATCCAGCGCATGTCTGGCTGGGCCAGGCCCTGCGCGGCCATGCGTGTGTAGGCCTGCTCAAAGGCTTTGCCGACCTGCATATACGGTCCGCGGTGGGCAAAGCCTGCCATCGGTACGGCCGGCACCCACCGCACCTCCACCGGATAGCCTCCCGTGTTGGCCTCTTGGCCCTGGGCCAGTGCCTGGCGGAAGGCGACGTGGGCGCCCTCGGTGCGGTAGCGCGTTGGGCTCATGCCATACACAGCAGTAAAGGCCCGCGTGAACGACTGCGCATTGGGGTAGCCGCACTTGCGCGCGATCTGCTCCACCGTGAGCGTGGTGTTGGCCAGGTAACCCGTGCCCCGCGTCAGGCGCAGACGCCGCACGGTGTTGGCAATGCTCTCGCCATTGAGCGCCTGGTAGACGCGGTGCCAGTGGAAGGGCGACAAGTGCGCCACCTCGGCCAGCTTGTTAAGGTCCAGCTCCTCGGCCAGGTGGTCGTGGATATAGGCAGTGACGCGGCTCAGGCGCTCTTGGTAGTCGGTCCAGGTGTGGCCTTTGTTCATTCAATCAGGTATTGGGGGCTGTGGCACTGAGGCCAATCGAAACGGTGATCTCGCCATTGGCGTGGTACTGCTCGTATTCTGCAATGAAAGTCTTGGCCAAATCGCTGCGCTGCCAGATGGTCTGCCAGGCGGCACCCACAAGATCAAAGCGCCCCTTCTCCACGCCGAACACAGCGCGTGTGGAGGCCGGCACAACGACCCGCACCATGCCTGCAGGCACCTGCGCATCGGGTGCTACCGCCGCGCCGATGACCAGCGAATACAGACCGTTGTTGCTGCTGCCCGCATGCTCAAAATGCGTGTAGACGGCGAACACGTCTTCGCCGCGCTTGCCGGTGATGGAAGCCAGCACGTTCTCCTGGCCAAAGCGCTGCCACAGCGGCGGTATGGTCTGCGCGGCAACCGTATTGGATGTGCGCAGTTCAATGCCGACAACGGTGATGGCGTCGGGCAGGGTGGCGAAGGATTGGGGGAACTGGGGAGTGGTCATGGTGTTGTTTCTCTGACTGGGTTGAACATGCATCACAGTCTAGAAACAAACACCTGACAAATCTTGCGGAGTTGAGATCGCTATGCTTTCTATAGCGGCTTACGCTATCCCCACGAGGGCTACAGTCGATATTTGCCTAAAGTCGCGCGGCCTCAACGGGAACCAAAAACCTCTGTACGGTGGTGGGAGGCCTGCTGCATACGGCATGATTATGGCTACTGCGCAGCATGCAGACAGCGCGCAAACCGCAAAGGGGTTTCTTCCATGCCATCCATTTTTCACCTGGCCTTCCACGTGCACGATCTGGACACATCGCGCCAGTTCTACGGCACGCTGTTGGGTTGTCGCGAGGGGCGCAGCACAGCCACCTGGGTTGACTTTGATTTCTTTGGCCACCAGATTTCGCTGCACCTGGGCGCGCCCTTTGCCACCAGCAACACCGGCAAGGTGGGCGCGCACCTGGTGCCCATGCCACATTTGGGCGTCATCCTGCAAATGGCCGAATGGCGCGCGCTGGCCGACAAGCTGCAGGCGCACAACGTCAACTTCGTCATGCCGCCCGGCATTCGCTTTGCCGGCCAACCGGGCGAACAGGGCACGATGTTTTTCCTGGACCCGTCGGGCAACCCGATCGAGGTCAAGGGCTTTGAAAGCCTGGATACGGTGTTTGACAGTTAGAACGAGTGCCGTCGGGCACAATGGCCGGCCACAGAAAAAAGGACGTCTGCATGTCAAAGAATTCCCTCGTCTGCGCGCTGGTGGCTGGCGCCGTCGTCGTCTTGGCGTTTGTATTGAATCCGTCTGCGGAGCAGCACCGCACCAAGATCAAAGCCGCAGTCGCTGATCGCAGCCCACTGGCCGGCGCGCTGGGGCTTGGAGCAATCGCCGCATTTGCATCGACCTACCACCCACTGGGCGTGGCCTCGTACACCACGGTCAATGGCAAAACGGTGTCCTGGGGGGCATTCGGCATGGTGTTCTTCGTTCAGCCGTCACAAGACAAATAGGCAGGTCGGTATGAACTTTGGACTCGTCGCGCACCGCTTGCACCGCCTGGGACCCGATAGCAGTCTGCTGCGTTGGGCACGCGCCTGCGAACACGGCTTGCAGACGCTGCGTCTGGGGTTGCATGCCACCGGCGGCGCCTATGACGCGTTGACCAAATACAAGCTGCTGGATGGACAACTCACCGCGGTGGGCAACGGGCGGGACGGTGGGCTGATGCGCCTGGTGTCGCGCATGGCAGGCGGCCTGCAGCCGCAGGACGCGCTGGAGGGCGTGTTCTTCCTGATCGACCCGGTGGACCCGACCTCCATCTACCCAGAGGCCCTGGCGCTCAAACGCCAGTGCGTGATACACGGCAAGCCGTTTGTGTCCACACTGGCAGGCGCCCTGGAATGGGTGGCGGTGGAGTTGGCCAATGGCGGTCTCAGTGCTACTGCCAGCGTGCCTGAAGCCGCGCCGATGTTCGCGCTGGAGAAGCAAGTCGCGGCGCTGATTGCCCACGATGCGCTGAAAGACACCATGGTGGCCTTTGCCGCCGAACACTTCGACACCCTGTCGCGCTTTGGAGGGCGCGTGGCAACCGGCACGACCGGCAGCCGCCTGAACGCAATGGCTTGGTCGCGCGGGTGGCCGGCGCTGCAGCCCTGGGTGACCTGCTACCAAAGCGGCCCGTTAGGAGGAGACGCGCAGATTGCCGAACTGGTGCTGGACCAGCGTTGCGACAAGGTCATCTTCTTTGAAGACCCGCATGTGGCCCGCCAGCACGAGGCTGACATCCAGCTGATGGAGCGCGCCGTCTGCAGCACCCGCCACGCCACCACCTGCTACAACACACCGGCCATGGCGCGGCAGTGGGCGCAGGCTGTGGCGCTGTTGCGTTAACGATCGCCGGCCGCAGACCCCAGGCAAACCCCAGGCGGGCCGAACGCAGACGGAAGGCCGCCTGTCACTGCTGCAGCAGTGCAGCCGCTTCCCGCTTGCCCAGCTTCAAGGCAGCCGCGATCTTTTGCAGCTGCGCTGCGCGTGGCTGCACAGCGCCGGATTCCCATTTATGCACGGAAAGGGAGGACGCTGCGAGCAGCTTTGCCATGTCGGTTTGCGTCAATCCCAATTTAGACCGGTGGGCGGCGAGGCGCTCAGCACTGAAGCGGATACGGCCAGGCGACTTGGGTTCTTCAGCGGCGGATGGGGCTTTGGCAGCCTTACCAGACGCACGCTTGACGGTTTTAAGCTCAGACACAAGGGCCTTCAGCTGGCGCTTCAATGCTGCAATCTCGGAGCGGTGTGCAGTGGTGATTTTGCGAAGCGATTGCAGCTCACCCTTGAGCTCTTTGCGCGCTACGCGTGTAATTTCGGATTTGAGGGATGTGATCAGCGAACTCATGGGGGCTTTCAATAGCTCTAATGTGGTGTGTCCAACGAACGAATCAGCGAGAGGGGAGTGGCCACCACCCGCGCGTCGTTTATACCTGACTATGCTTTCTGTCGTCTGAATGGAACAAACCAGCCTTGTGCTGCAGGCCCGCACAAACGCATCAGCCATTGCACCTCCGCCGAAATCACTCACAAATTCATAGCAGCTTACACACGCTGCACGAGGGCTACAGCCCGATTTGACCACAATCTATCTGTTCGGCGGGCCTGCACTGCACATCGCTGTGGGCCCGTTCAAACGCCCACACATAGCGCCACCCCCCGTGTCAGCCTACCGCTTGCACACGCCCCCGGTACGACGCGCCCAGACTGACGACCCGCGTGGTATCCACGACCTGCGTGCCAGGCTTGGGCGCAAAGGCTGGCGACGCCAGCAGTGCGGTGCACAGCTCCAACACCAGGTCGTCCTTGATGGCAGGGTCATCGTGGTTGTGAAAGTGCTGCTGGCCTGCCAGGTCGCGCGTGAACCAGCCATTGGGTTGCAGGTACAGGCGCAGCAGCGGGTGGTCGGTGCCATCCCAGGCATGGGTGAAGTCAAACTCCAGCGCCTGTATGCGCCCGTGCAAGGCCACCGCGCGGGGCCCGGCCGTGATCTTGCAGCCCAGGCCGTAGCAGGTGATGCCCGACCCGGCAGCGGCGATATTGCCCAGCTCCGGCTTCCAGTTCGGTGACGGCGCCTTGGCGCACTGCACAAACTTGGCGTACAGGGCTTCGAGTTCCTTGATGGCGGCAGCAGCTTGGGTGGCTTGTTGTTGACTCAACTCTTGCATGGATGGGCTCCAATCGAAGGCAGTGCCTGCTGGCGTGCCTGGCGGGGATCGCCAGCGCTTCAGGTGGCCCATTGTGGGTGGGGCAACGCTGCGCAACACGCGTCAAAGTGTGTGAGTTGTAACGCGCCGTAACCCCCTTGCAGACCACCAAAAACGGCCCGCGCATCAGGCCAGCAGGTACTCCCGAGTTAGCGTGCGTGCCCGGTGCAGCCGGCTCTTGACCGCCGCCGGCGTCAGTTGCAGCTGGTCCGCAATCTCGGCGATCGAAAGCTCCTCGAAATCGCGCAGCAGCAATATCCAGGTAATGCGGCGGCAACGACTGCAAGGCCGCCGCCAGATCCACCCGCAGCTCGTCGGCCGAGTGGGTGGCCGCCCACTGCTCTACCGCTGCTTCGTCGTACGGGTCGTAGTGAAAGGCCTGCCGCCCCAGCCGGCGGCATTCGCGCTTGACCACCTGAACCTGCGGTCCTAATGCAATCCTGATGCCCACGGTGGTACGCTGGGCGCGCCATGCAACATGCCGCTACCCATTCCATTTCTACACCGCGGCGCCAGTCCGCCTTACACCGCTGGCTGCTGCTGGCGGGCCTGCTGGTCGCCGCAACGGTGCTGGGATTTGCGCTGGACCACCATGTCTCGTTGACCAGCCAGGCCATGGTCTATGTGCTGGCCGTTGTCATCGCGGCCTACACGCTGCACTGGCGAGAATCGGTTGCGGCGGCGGTGGGCGCGGTCACCGCTTTCAATTTCTTCTTCGTGCCACCGCGCTGGACGCTGGAAGTCGAGAGCCGGGAGCACCTGATCACGCTGTTCACTATGCTGCTGCTGGCCCTGGTCATCAGCCATTTGGTCGCAGGCCTGCGGCGCGAGAGCGACACAGCCCGACTCCACGCGCGCCGCTCGCGCCAACTGCAGGAATTGGCCACGGCCTTGGCCAGCGCAAACAGCGAACCAGGCATCCAGGCCTTGGGCCAGCAGGCGCTGGACAGAGCCTTCGCCGGCCCCAACGTGCTGGCTTTGTGCGATGCCCACGGCATGCTACAACTTTCTGATGCCCAGCGCTCGTCGCGGGGGGACGGCCTGAATTGCTGCATGCGCGAAGCCGCCGTGCTGGGGCCGGGTACCGGGCGCTGGCCCGGACTGAACGCGTGGTATCTGCCATTGTTGGCATCGGGCCAACGCTGTGGCGCGGTATGCGTTGAACCTGCCGATGCGGCCGACGCAGATGGTCGCGCACACGCACAGGCTTTGTCCACGTTGCTGGCACAGGCGCTATTGCGCCAGCGGCTGGCTACATCCATGCACGACGCGCACACCGAGGCCCAGCGCCAACAGGTGCAAAGCACGTTTCTGGCGGCCATTTCGCACGACTTTCGCACCCCGCTGGCGGCCGTCGTGGGCGCTGCGTCGGCCTTGCAGACCCAGCGTGACAAGCTGGACCCAACGGAGCAAGACAGGTTGCTGGCCAGCATTGTCAGCGAGGCGTCGTACCTGTCTACGGTTACAGAAAATACGCTGCAGCTGGTGCGCTTGTCCAATGCCACGCAAGACATCCGGCTGGACTGGGAGTCCGTGGAAGAAATTGTCGGCTCGGTGCTGGCCCGCCTGCGCCAGCGTGACCCCACCCGGCGCATCAAGTCCCGCGTGCCCGAAGGCCTGCCCCTGATCCAGGCCGACCCGGTGCTGGTTGCGCAGCTCTTGGGCAATCTGCTGGACAACGCGCTGCACTACAGCGCCGACGCGATTGACCTGATCGTCGGCACCGCAGACGACAGCTTGCAGATTTCCGTCAAGGACCGTGGGCCCGGCATACCGGACGGCCAGCAAACCGCCATTTTTGAGCCATATTCGCGCAACGACCATTCCGGACAGCGGGGCGCCGGGCTGGGGCTTGCCGTGTGCAAAGCAATCGCCCAGGCACACGGCGGCACGCTGTCCGTGTTCCGGCGCAGCGGGGGCGGTAGCAGCTTTGTGCTGACCTTGCCGGTGGACCCACAGCAACCCGTATCGGAGGTACCGACATGAGCCTGCGTGTGCTGGTAGTGGAGGACGACCGTGAAATCCGGGCGCTGATCCAGTCGTCGCTGTCGGTGGAGGGGTTTGACGTGCAGACCGCCGTGACACTGTGCGAGGCCAAAGCATTGCTGGCACATTCCCCGCCCGACCTCATCGTGCTGGACCTGGGCCTGCCCGATGGCGATGGGGTGGAGCTGGTGCAGCAAGTGCGTAGGCAACACACCACACCGATTTTGGTAGTCTCCGCACGGCACCAGGAGGCACAAAAAATTGCTTTGCTGGATGCTGGTGCAGACGACTACCTGACCAAACCCTTCAGCGTGGCCGAGCTGCTGGCCCGCATGCGGGTGGCGCTGCGCCACCGTGGCACGGCATTGGCGGCGGCAATCACGGTCCATGCGCTGGAGGACCTGTGCGTGGACTTGCGGTTGCACCAGGTTCAAAGGGGCGGCGAAACCGTGCACCTCACACCCACAGAGTTCAAGCTGCTGGCGCGGCTGGTGCGCAGTGCGGGCCGCGTGGTAACGCACCGGCAACTGTTGACCGATGTGTGGGGGCCTGAATTTACGGAGCATACGCACTACCTGCGCCTCTACATGGGCCAGTTGCGGGCCAAGATCGAGCACGATCCCGCAGAACCCCGGCACCTGCTGACAGAAACCGGGGTCGGCTACCGCCTGGCGGTGGACTGAAGCCTGGCCGCGGCAGCGCAGCGCCCCGCACTTGCGCTGCTGACACGGTACTTATGCGTTCCTGATGCTTGCTGCCCGACAGTGCAGTCTTCTTCACCAAGAATAGTTTGCAATGGTCAAAACCACGAACAAGGACAGCCTCGCGGCTCTCACACTGGGCGCTCTGGGCGTCGTGTACGGCGACATCGGCACCAGCCCGCTGTACACGATGAAAGAGGTGTTCAACCCCCACATGGGAATACCGCTGGATGCGGCGCACATCATTGGCGTGGTTTCCGTCATCTTCTGGGGGCTGATGCTGGTTGTCACGCTCAAATACGTTGTGTTGATTTTGCGGGCCGACAACCGGGGCGAAGGCGGGATCATGGCGCTGACCGCATTGGCCGTCAAAACCGCTGGCGGCACACCTCGGGCCAAGACCGTGCTGCTGTTGATCGGCGTATTTGGCGCTGCGCTGTTTTATGGTGACAGCGTCATCACCCCGGCCATATCAGTACTCAGTGCAGTGGAAGGGCTGGAGGTGGTAACCCCGGCCTTCAAGCCCTACGTGTTGCCCATCTGCATGGCCGTTATCGTCGGTCTGTTTGCGATGCAGCGTTTTGGCACGGGCGTGGTGGGCAAATTGTTTGGTCCGGTCATTGTGGTCTGGTTTGCGGTGCTGAGCCTGGTGGGTGTGGTTGAGATCGCGCAACAGCCGGCGATTTTGGCCGCGCTCAACCCGCTCAACGGTCTGGCGTTTCTCTACGACCAGGGCTGGCATGTATTTGTAGCTGTAGGCGCGATCGTGCTGGCATTTACGGGTGCAGAGGCGCTGTATGCCGACATGGGCCATTTCGGCAAGCGCCCCATCCAGTTGGCATGGACCGGCCTGGTCTTGCCTGCCCTGGCGATCAACTACATGGGCCAGGGCGCGCTGCTGATGCGCAACCCGGCGGCCATTGAGAACCCGTTCTTTCGCATGTTCCCCGAAGCCTTTCTGATACCCATGGTGGTGCTCGCCACCATTGCCACCGTCATTGCGTCGCAAGCCGTCATTTCTGGCGCCTATTCGATGACGAAGCAGGCTATGCAGCTGGGCCTGCTGCCCCGCATGCAGGTCCACTACACCAATGCCAAGGAAGCCGGGCAAATCTATATGCCTGGCGTGAACTGGCTGCTGCTGGTCTCGGTGCTGCTGGCGGTTGTAGGGTTTGGAAGCTCCTCGGCAATGGCCGCTGCCTATGGCATAGCCGTGACCGTAACGATGCTGATCACCACGATACTGACCTTTTTCGTTGTGCGACACGGCTGGAACTACCCGCTACCCGTAGCGCTGGCAGCCACCGGTGCATTCCTGGCGCTGGATGCGCTGCTGGTCGCCTCTTGCTCAATCAAGCTCTTGCAGGGCGGTTGGTTCCCACTGGTTCTGGGAATGGCCATCTTCATGGTGATGGCCACCTGGCGCCGTGGCCGCGAACTGCTGATGGACAGCATTCGCCACGACGACCCGGAACTGCTGCCCTTCATAACTGCACTGTCTGCCGACACCGCGCACCGCGCGTCGCGCACCGCTGTGTACGCGGTTGCCAACCCAGACACCGTGCCCCAGGCATTGATGCATAACCTCAAGCACAACCAGGTGCTGCACGAGCGCAACCTGATACTGACCGTGGTGTTCCATGATGTGCCGTGGATCGCGTTTGACGAGCGCGTACAGGTGGAAGCACTGGTCGCCGGCTTTTGGCGCGTGCAGGTGAATTACGGCTTCAAGAACACCCCTGATATCCCCAAAGCACTCGAATTGTGCAAGGCCCAGGGCCTGGCCATCAATTTGTTCGAGACATCCTATTTCCTGAGCCGCGAGATCGTGGTGCCGACCCACGGAACAGGTATGGCCCATTGGCGCGAAGCCTTCTTTGCACTGATGTCGCGCAATGCGGGAAGCGTGGCGGGCTTCTTCAAGCTACCCAACAACTGCGTCATTGAACTGGGGACGCGGGTGCAGATCTAGCCATTGCGTGAAGGGCCTGCAGCGTGTAGGGGTTTCGAGGTTTGCTGACACAATCGGTCCACTTCAACGTCCTCTCTCATCACATAAGGTGCATGCATGCAATACCGCCGTCTGGGCCGCAGTGGCCTCCAAGTCAGTACCCTATCTCTCGGTTCGTGGGTCACCTACCACAACCAGGTCGATGTGTCGGCCGCCAAGGAAATGCTGGCCGCGGCCTATGACGCCGGTGTCAACTTCTTTGACAACGCCGAGGTCTATGCGCTGGGCAAGAGCGAAACCGTGATGGGCGAGGCCATCAAGGCACTGAACTGGCCGCGGCTCAACTATGTGGTGTCCACCAAGTTCTTCTGGGGCCTGTCGCGCGACGAGCAGCCGATCAACCGCAAAGACACGCTGAACCGCAAGTATCTGATGCAGGCCATAGACGGATCGCTCAAGCGCATGGACCTGGACTTCATCGACCTGGTTTACTGCCACCGCCCCGATCCGCACACCCCCATCGAAGAAACCGTATGGGCCATGAGCGACATGATCAGCCAGGGCAAGGCGCTGTACTGGGGCACCAGCGAATGGTCGGCCAGCGACATCCGCGCCGCATGGGAGATTGCCGAGCGCCACCACCTGCACAAGCCGGTGATGGAGCAACCCCAGTACAACGTGTTGCACCGCAAACGCGTGGAGGTGGAATACGCCCGCCTCTATGAAGACATCGGCCTGGGCCTGACCACGTGGAGCCCGCTAGCCAGCGGCCTGCTGACCGGCAAGTACCGCAGCGGGGTGCCCGAAGGCAGCCGCGGTTCTGTGAAGGGAATGGACTTTTTGCTGAAGGGTCTGACCGACGCCGCACGCAATGCCGCAGTGACCAAGCTGGAAGTGGTGGCGTCCGAACTGGGCTGCACGCTGGGCCAGTTGGCGATTGCCTGGGCTGCACACAACCCACGCGTCAGCACCGTCATCACCGGCGCTTCGCGCATGGCGCAGCTGCAGGAGAACCTGGGTGCGCTGGCCGTGCTGGACAAGCTGACCCCCGCCGTGATGGAAAAGATCGACGCCGCTACGCTGGCACTGGCCGAGTAAGCAGCCGGGCCGACAGCCGGGCGCGGACCCATGCATTCATGGGTTCGCCCCAGTATTTTGAGACCAGGGCTGCAATGCCCGACGACACCAGCAGGAAAACCGCCAGCCACGGCAGGCGCATGGCATAGCTCAGGTGCTCGCGGTCCGTGATGTTGCGCATGACCGCCAGCACAATGACATGAAACAGGTACAGCTCGTAGCTGTGCCGGCCCATCCAGCCCATGCCGCGCATTGCCAGACCGGGCTTGCTACCAACGCGCTGTCCTTGCGGTCTGGCTATCAGCAGTACCGCGGTGCAGATGGAGACAGCGGTAAACCCGAATGACTCGTGGCCGCGGATGCCCCACAGGTACGTGGCTACCAACCCCAGCGCGCCGAGCCCGCGAAACGCTGTTTCCAGTTTGGGTTGAGGCTGCCAGCGCTGCGCCACCATGGCTGTGAGGCATCCGATGGAGATGGCATCAAAACACGCCAGGTAGCCGCATTCAAACAACAACTCATCGCCCGCATTCTGGTAGCGGTAGACCGGGGCCAGAACGATGAAGAACACGCACAGCGCAACCAGCTTGCGCTGGCTCTTCAGCGCTATGCAGGCCAGTGGAAAGACCAGGTAAAACACCTCTTCCACGGATAGCGACCAGTAAACATTCAGGCAGTAATTGAACCAGCCCACGTGGGCCATCAGCACGTTGTGCCAGAAGCTCAGCACAGACCCGGCCGCCAACAAAAAGAAGGAGGCGGGGAAGTCATGGCCGTCATCGCTGTTGTTGAAGAAGGGCGCCTCCAGGAGACCCAAAGGCACGATGATGGCCAGCGCCAACAACAGGCTGGGGAAGATGCGTGCAACCCGCATCGCATAAAACGCACGCCAATCGATGGCTTGCAAGCTGCCAAAACGCCGCAATGCATGCGATGTGATCAGATAGCCCGAGATAACGAAAAACATCGTTACCCCGTAGTTGCCGTTCAACAAAATTGCGCCCAGGACCCTCTTGCCCAGCACGTCACCGAGAGGACTGTTGCCCAAGCCGAAGGCCAGCGTAAAGTGGAGCAACATGACCAGCAGAATGGCTATGCCGCGCAACAGATCGATTGAGGAGTCGCGCGTGACGCCGGGAAGCGTGGAAGAAGTGGTCACTGGATAGGGCGGCGGCGGGCCGGCGGGATGGCAGCTGGGCCGCGATTTTGCAACAGTATTGCGGCGCAGGTGGCGACCCGCTGAAGATTATTCATGATTCAATGCCAAAATCTGCAGCACTCCAAAGCCCGTCTCCACAGGACACAAGGACCCGCCGATGCGCCGGTGCAAACCGCATTGGATACCGCCTTACCTCTGGCTCTGAAAGGACTGCCATGACACCGACCGAGTTCGCCACTTTCAAGTACCAGCATAACGACGGCGTCAGCCGTAGCAAGCAGCGGATGATTTTTACGGTGGTCAGCCTGGTCGTGGCGATAGCGGTCATTGGCCTGACCGCCTCGCCGGTTGGGGCCTTTTTGCTGGTCGTGCCCGCCATTGCCTGGTTTTCCGTACCACGCCAGCTGTTGCTAGGCCCGCGCTACCTGTTGTGCGGCAATGCCATCGTCTACTTTGGCAATGTGAAGCGCATGACGCTGACGCGCTCGCAGGGCAAGCTGCGGCTGGAGTGCACCAACGGCAAAGCCTTTGTACTGGAGCGCGACAAGTTCCCCACCGGCGCCCGCAAGAAGGACAAGATTGCCAAGAACAAGGCCAAGAAGTTTGACAAGGTGTCCAGCAAGATCATGGACAAGGTGCGCGCGGCATCCGCCAATGTCGTGATGATGGGTGCCTGAGCATGAACGCCGCCTTGCCGGTGAATGTTATCGAGCAGGCCGCTCCCAAGGCGCCCAGCCGTTTCATCCACCTGCTGTACGTGCCGACACTGTGCTGCAACCTCAGCTGCAGCTACTGCTACCTGGGCAAGCAGACCACCGAGGCCGCACTGAAGCTGGATGCAAGCCGCGCGGTGGCCACGCTGCGCCACGCTCTGGATGCGATGCAGCAAGCGGGCGTGCTGGCCTTCAACGTATCGCTGCATGGCGGCGAAGTGACTACGCTGCCACAGCCGATTTTGGAAGAGCTGTTTGTCGCCATACGCGGCCACTACCTGCAAAACTTCGACGCGCTGAACGCACAGGGCCACAAGAAATCATCGCCGCACATCAAGACCAACCTGTTCAAGTTTGCGCCGCTGTACGAACTGTTCGACCGGCACAAGGTGTCCATCAGCGCCAGCATTGATTTGCCACTGGCCCTGCACGCCAAGCACCGTACGACGCGCGGCGGCACTGACTGGCTGCCCCGCACGCTGGACAACATCCGCCTGCTGGCGCGCTACCCGCACGCCAAGAAGATATCGGCCACGCTGTCCGCCGAACACCTGCGCGACATCCCCGCCCTGGTGAAAGACATCTGGTACATCCACCGCGAGCTGGGCTTTGACATGAACCAGTTCAACCTGATGTTTGCATTCGGCTCCGAACTCAACCGCGCAGCCAAGGGCGATGGCGCGCTGGCCCCGGCCACCGCCGCACAGCAACAGCAGCTGTACGACGCGTTGAAAGCCGAGTTCACCGGCACCGAGCTGGAAGAAGGCCTGCTGCGCAACTGGTTTGATGAATTCAAGCCGTCCTACTGCACCAACGCATCCAACTGCGGCGAGCGCTTCTACCTGCTGCAAAGCGATGGCGCGGTCTACTCCTGCGTGCGCGGCCAGGGCATTGCGGAATTTCGCTACGGCAATGTGTTTGAGGACCCGATTATCGACATACTGGACAACGGCGCACGCAAGATTCGCCAGGTGCACCAGTCGCTCGGCTTTGACAAATCCTGCCAGGGCTGCGGCCACCTGTCGACGTGCAACACGGGTTGCCCGGTCGTCAAGTACCAGAGCCGCAAGGCGCGCTCGTATACCTGCGGCCTGCAGAAGACGATCTACGCGGACAACCCCTTGTCCTACCCTGCCGATGCACCCGAGGAGCAACAAGACTATGCCCAGCACTATGCCCACCGCATGCACCCCAGCCTGGCTTTTGCCAAAGCCCCGGCGCAGCCCGCGCCCGACCGCCTGATGCTGCCCAACGACCTGACCGATGCCAAGAACACGCTGCAGGCACTGATCGCCAGCAACGCCGTTCTGCAGAGCGTGTTCAGTGCACCCGCCTTTGTGCTGCACCTGGGTGACGAAGCGGTACCACTGGATTCGCAATTGTTCAAGCAGCAGCGCACGCAGCACACGCTGGTGGCTGGTGACAACATCGTGCTGCACCTGCGCCGCGACGTGTTGCTGGCCCACTGCGACGAGCCCATCCGCAACACGCTGTACCTGCAGCTACTGCGCGATACGCCGGTGGTCTATGGCGACGAACAGCGCACCAAGCAGGAGCATGTGTTCACCTACCAGCTATACGCCAACTGCCTGCAAGCCAGCGAGGTTTATGGCGACGAATTTCTGCAGTGCGATCTGTCAGGGCTGCTGCAACTGCACAGCGCCCACTTCCAGCGCGGCGTGCTGAACAACCTGTTTGTGACGACCAGCTACCTGCGCGACTACCACTACCAGAAGCAGAAGAACAACGCCTTCTACCATGTGCAAACGGCCAACTTGCCGTTCCAGAACTTTGAGTTCCACTACCTAGCGTGACCCCCTACCCTGACACCCCCGCACTGAACCGGAGCCAACCGCCATGCAACCCCAAGACTTGCAACGCACCGCCTACACCGTGGAATGCTTTCTGAACGCGCTGCGCCTGGACGACGGTACCGAGCGCACCGAGCTGGAGGAGACCCTGGTGCACTGGTTGATGGACGCGTCGCGCCTGAAAGACGACCACTTGATCTACCAGCGGGGCGCGGTGTCCTGCTATAGCCGCGGCCACGTCACCGCCCACTACGAGGTGCCCAAGGCACGGCAGGAGAAGACGCTATGGTGCAACGCCGCCAAACTCTCGGCCATCGACGGCCCCGCCTTCAGCCAGAACGCGCAGTTGGTGATGCTGGGCACCGCTGGCCTGCTACTGGCCATGCCCGGCACCACCGCAGGGACCGCTGCCGCTGCCAAAGACAAGCAACGCAGCAGTAATAACAACAACAATAACAATAACAACAACAATAACAACAACGGGTAGGGCAGACCGCTATCAGCTCGTTGGTTGTATCGATCCGTTAGTTGTCCCAGTCGCCACCATCACCACCCCCGCTATCCCAGCCGCCAGCATCGTTGATGCCAAAGTCGGCACCGCCCATGTCGGGGTTGCTGTTCAACAAAGACTGGTAGTCGTTGTCGCGCGTACCGCCGCTACCACCGCCCAGCGAGCCGGTATCCGCGCTGTGGTGGCCACCCATCAGGTTGCGCCCTATGGCTTCGGCGGCCATGACACCGGCACCCACGGCCAGGCCGGTAGCCACGCCACCCAGAATGCGCCCGCCCATGCCGGAGCCCGTAGGCGGTGCGTAGCCACCCGCGGGTGGGTAGCCCGCGGTGGCCCCACCCATGCCAAAGGCCTGGGGACCGCTCAGGCCACCCTGCGGCACATACCCGCCCGCAGCAGCCTGCGGAGCCGGAGCCTGGCGGCGGAACATGAAGTAGCCCGCCACAATGGCTGCACCCGCCAGCAGCAGAGGCAGACCCCAAGAGGACGAAGACGACGCTGGCGCCTGGCTGGTATGCGTGGGGCTTGCGGAGCCAGCATCGGCCACCGATACGCGATCGGGCAGCGTGCTCGTGCTTGCCCGCGGCGCGGCGCGTGTGGCCGACAGTTGCGTGCGCAGCGCCTGTACCGCCTCCGGTTTGGCAAATGCCAGCCCGGGCGATAGCTTCTCGGCCGTGGCCAGCGAATCGCGGGCACGGACCAGATCGCCCTGGCGGGCGTACAGCTCGGCGCGCACGAAGTGGGCCTTGGCGCTTTGCGGGTGGCCGATCAGCACCTGCTGGACCATGACCTGCGCCTGGTCCAGCTTGCCGGCCTGCGCCGTGGCATAGATCTGGTTCAGCGTGGGCTCGGCCTGGGCCATAGCCAAGCCGGACGAACCCGCCAGGGCCGCGACCAGCAGCCAAGGGGCCACGCGCCGGGATAGGGAAGAAAACCGCATAGACCTTACCTCCTTCAAACAGACTTGTTTGTAGGCAGCAAATGGCGGCGGGCCGTAGCAAATCAAGTGTCTGCCGTGTAAAGCGGAGGAAGCGCTGCAGAAAATGCTCCTATTTTGATAGCTGCTTACGCACATCTGACGAGGGCTAGAGGCAGATTTGGTCAACAGATTTTGCTGCAGCCAGGCTTTGCTGTGTCGCCCGTTACCATAGCGTCCATATGACTCCCAAACCGCGCATCCTTCTGGTGGAAGACGAATCCGGCATCGCCGATACGCTGCAATATGTGCTGTCCACCGACGGCTTTGCGCCCGTGTGGTGCAGTACCGCGGCCGAGGCCCTGGCGCAGTTTGCCTCCGAGTTGCCGGCGCTGGCCGTGCTGGATGTGGGCCTGCCAGACATGAACGGTTTCGAGCTGTTTCGCCGCCTACAGGCTCTGCCTGGCGGCAACCAGGTGCCGATGCTGTTCCTGACCGCCCGCAGCGACGAGATTGACCGCGTGGTCGGCCTGGAGCTGGGCGCGGATGACTACATTGCCAAGCCGTTTTCGCCGCGCGAGCTGGTGGCGCGGGTGCGCACGATACTGCGCCGCAGTGCCCGGCCTGCTGTCGCCACCCCCGCCACGCCCGAGCCCATTGCAGCACAAGCGCCAACCTCCGCGGCGCCAACACCCGCGTTGTGGCTGCTGGACGAAGAGCGCCACCAGATCCGCTTCTACGGCCGCTTGCTGGAACTGTCGCGCTACGAATACGGCGTGCTGCGCCTGCTGGTGCAAAAGCCGGGGCGCGTGTTCACCCGCGACGAGCTGCTGCAAAAGGTCTGGGGTGACGCCAACGACAGCTTTGATCGCACGGTAGACGCCCACATCAAGACGCTGCGTGCCAAGCTCAAGCTCGTGGCGCCGGGGCTGGAACCGATCCGCACGCTGCGCGGCACGGGCTATGCGCTGAACGAGGACTTGCCGGGAGTTCCACAGTGATGGGTGGGACCACCGAACGCAGCGCAGGGCCGCCCCAAGCTTGTTCAGCCCTCTGGAGGGGCAGCGGCGCAGCGTGGGGGCCCTTTGTCTAAACGTACGCGCATTTTTCTCGGCATCCTGTTCATCTACGCGGTGGGCCTGGCCGCCGTGCTGTACCACGTGGTGTCCGACCTGGACCCGCGCTACCGCGAATCCGCCGAAGAGTCGCTGGTCGAAACCTCGCAGTTGCTGGCTTCACTGGTGGAGCAGGACGTGCGCGGCGGTGCGCTGGACACCGCTCGGCTGGAGGCGCTGTTCAAGTCCGTCTACGCCCGCCAGTTCGAGGCGCAGATCTTCGACATCCGCAAGACCCGCGTGGAACTGCGCACCTATGTCACTGACCGCAGCGGCACCGTGGTGTTTGACTCCACCGGGCAGTCGCTGGGCAAGGATTTCTCCCAGTGGCGCGATGTGCGCATGACACTGAAGGGCGAATACGGTGCCCGCACCTCACTGGACAATCCCAACGATCCGCGCTCCGCCGTGATGTACATGGCCGCACCGGTGTACTGGAACACCAATACGCAGGGCTCGGGCAGCGGCGAAATCATCGGCGTGGTGACCGTGGGCAAGCCTGTGCAGACCTTTGGCCAGTTTGTCGCCGCGGCGCGCAGCCGCACGCTGTATGCCGGCATGCTGTCGGTCGTGGCCGTGCTGGTGCTGGCCGTCACCGTATCGGTGTGGCTGGTGCGCCCCTTTGGCCTGATTGCCGACTACGCGCGCTATGTGCAGGCGCAGAAGGGCTTCCACCCGTGGCGCCTGATCCGCCGGGCCTGGGAGCTGCTGCGGGCAGCTTATGACGAGATGCGCGACGCCCTTGCGGGGCGCAACTATGTGGCCGACTACGTGCAGACCCTGACGCACGAGGTCAAAAGCCCGTTGTCTGCCATACGCGGTGCGGCTGAGCTGCTGCAGGAGCCGATGGAAGAGGCGCAACGCCAGCGTTTCCTCGGCAATATCCAGCGCGAGACGCAGCGCATCCAGGAGATGGTGGACCGCATGATGGAGCTCACCGCACTGGAAACCCGCCGCGTGCTGGACACCGTGCAGCCCATCGCGCTGTTGCCCCTGCTCGAAGAACTGGCCCATGCATCGCACGGCGTCGCGGCGCAGCGGCGCATCCGCATCACGGTGGCGGCCGATGTGGATGCGGCGGTAGAGGCCGACCCCTTTTTGCTGCGCCGCGCCGTCAGCAACCTGCTGGACAACGCGCTGGATTTTTCGCCAGACGGTGGACTGGTAGAGCTGGGTCTGCACTTGGATGGGCGCTGGGTCTGCGTCACGGTCAGCGACCAGGGACCTGGCATACCCGACTATGCGCAGGACAAGGTGTTCGAGAAGTTCTACTCGCTGACCCGACCGCATTCCCGCAAAAAAAGTACGGGGCTGGGGCTGAGCTTTGTCAAAGAAATAGCGGCGCTGCACCGTGGGCGTATTGCGCTGAGCAACCGTACCGACCGGGGTGGTGCCGGTGCCATGGCAGAAACCTCAGGTGCGATTGCCACGCTGTGGTTGCCGCGTAGCGCCAAGACCCGTACGCCCTAAACGCGGGTGCGCAGCCCACCCACTTTTTTCACACAGACTTCACACAGGTCGCCACAGCCTTCAAACTGATTTCTCGCAGCCGCGGGATGCTCTCTCCACCGTGCACCGTTGCACACCGTTTGGAGATCACCCCACCATGGCCACCGCAGCCCCAGCGTTTACCGCACACCACCCCTCCCCCCGTCCCGTTCGCATGTCCCGCTGGCTGTGGCTGGCCACCACCGCGCTGTCAGCCGCCTGCTTTGTCATCTTGGTCAGCAGCCCTGCACAGGCACAAGACCGCGACGCAGCCCCTCGCCTCAAAACCGAAAGCCCCTACTTCTTTGTCAAAAGCGACAACCCCGGCGTAGACCAGTTGCCGCTCAAATCCACCCAGGTGGATGTGCGTGTCAGCGGCGTCATTGCCGACGTGACGGTGGTGCAAACCTACAAGAACGAAGGCCAGCGCGCCATCGAAGCCAAGTACGTATTCCCCGGCTCCACCCGCGCGGCCGTGCATGGCATGAACGTGCGCCTGGCCGACCGGCTGATCACCGCCAAGATCAAGGAGAAGCAACAGGCCCGCGTGGAATATGACGCTGCCAAACAAGCCGGCAAGACCGCCGCACTGTTGGAGCAACACCTGCCCAATGTGTTCCAGATGAATGTGGCCAACATCCTGCCCGGCGACGACGTTAAGGTGGAGCTGCGCTACACCGAGCTGCTGGTGCCGACCAACGGCAACTACCAGTTTGTGTTTCCCACCGTGGTGGGCCCGCGCTACAACAGTCCCCAGAGCAGCCAAGCCAATGCCACCTGGGTCGCACAACCCATCATGCCCAAGGGCCAACATACCGGTGCAGCGTTTGACATCCATGTGACGCTGAACACGCCCATCGGCCTGAAGGAAGTGCGCTCCAGCTCGCACGACGTCCGCAGCGCCACCGAGCAGGGCGGCGCCACTGTCGTCAGCCTGAACCCGAACGTGGAGCCGCACAACAACCGTGACTTCATCCTGGACTACCGCCTGGCCGGCGACAAGATTGAAAGCGGCGTCATGCTCTACAAGGGCCAGGACGAGAATTTCTTCCTCGCCATGGTGGAGCCGCCCAAAGCCCCGCCAGCCAGCGCCATCACGCCCCGCGATTACATATTCGTCGTCGACATCTCGGGCTCCATGCACGGCTTCCCATTGGAGACTGGCAAGGCGCTGCTGCGGGAGTTGATTGGAAACCTGCGGCCCAGCGACACCTTCAACGTGCTGCTGTTCTCGGGCAGCAACCGCTTCCTGAACGAACACTCGGTACCGGCGACCAAGGCCAACATCGACCAGGCCGTGCGCACCATTGAACAAATGGGTGGCGGCGGCAGCACGGAGCTGATACCGGCCCTGAAGCGCGTCTATGCCGAACCCAAGGCCGCCGACGTGTCCCGCACTGTGGTCGTCGTGACCGATGGTTATGTGACGGTGGAGCGCGAAGCCTTTGAGCTGGTGCGCAACAACCTGTCCAAGGCCAATGTGTTTTCGTTCGGCATTGGCTCCAGCGTCAACCGCCACCTGATGGAGGGCTTGGCCCGTGCCGGCATGGGCGAGCCTTTCATCATCACCAAACCCGCAGAGGCTGCCGAACAAGCGGCCCGCTTCAAGACCATGATCGAATCCCCCGTTTTGACCAATGTGAAGCTGCGCGTCGAAGGCCTGGACGTCTACGACGTGGAGCCGCGCAACCTGCCCGACC
This sequence comes from Rhodoferax sp. ZS1R8, assembly GCF_056521325.1. NCBI lineage: Bacteria > Pseudomonadati > Pseudomonadota > Betaproteobacteria > Burkholderiales > Comamonadaceae > Rhodoferax > Rhodoferax sp. ZS1R8. Next base: position 112,625 of record NZ_JBWMBA010000006.1, read on the forward strand.
TGCTGGCGCAACGCCCGGTCATCGTGTTTGGAAAATGGCGTGGCGAGCCTAAGGGCAGGCTCATTCTGGAAGGCAACTCCGCCAGCGGCCCCATCCAGCAAGCCATGGACATCAGCGCCAACCCGGGCTCTGACACCGCCGCGCTGCGTCACCTGTGGGCCCGCCACCGCATCGCGTCGCTGAGCGACCAGGAATCGTTGGTGGGTGGTGATGCCTACAGCAAGGCCATCACCGAATTGGGCCTGAAGTACAGCCTGTTGACGCAGTACACCAGCTTCCTGGCGGTGGACCAGGCGGTGCGCAACCTGGCGCCACAAGACAGTGCCAGCGTCAACCAGCCTTCGCCGTTGCCACAGGGTGTGGAGAACACGGCGCTGGGCGCTGAGGTGCCCAGCACACCCGAGCCGGCCACCTTGGGTGCGATGCTGGTGACGCTATCGGTACTGGCCATGCTGACCACACGCCGCCGCCGCGCACGTGCCCACCATTTCACAAGCTAAATATGAAACCCCCACGCTTGTCACTTCGTTTGCTGCGCTGCCCCCCATGGGGGCGTCGCCTGCCTTGGGGCGGCCCGGCGGCAGTCGGGTCGCACCTCCCCCGCCTGTTGCACAACCCGCAGTTCGTGCGCTTTGGCATCGCCATCGACACGGCCTCCGAATGGCGCTGGCTGTCGCTGCTGGTGGTGGCGCTGTGGCCTACGTGGTGGTGGATGGGCCAGCGCATGGTCGATGGCTCGGACGATCCGCTGGGTGTGCTGGCGCTTGCCGCACTGGCTGCCCTGCTGTGGCAACACCGCCTGCGCTTGCGGGCCGCACCGCGGCTGGGCCTGCAGGTGGCGGCGTTGGCTGGTGCAGTATTGACCACAGCCCTGCACACACAATTGCCGGATCTGCTGGTCGGGCTGGTGGGCTTGTTGTCATTGGCCGCGGGTCTGCTGGCTTTCCTGCCGGCACAGGTGGCAACGGCGCCGGTGCTGGGTTTGTCGGTGCTGTCCTTGCCGCTGCTGGCATCGCTGCAGTTTTACGCGGGCTTTCCACTGCGCGTGGTCACCGCCGAGGCCAGCAGTTGGTTGCTATCCCTGGCCCACACCGTGGAGCGCAGTGGCAGCAGCCTGGTCGTCGATGGGCAACTGGTCATCGTCGACGCACCGTGCTCGGGCGTGCAGATGGCCTGGCTGGGCTACTTCACGGCGTGCGCTGTGGCGCTGGTGGTGGGCCGCAACAACCGCAGCTTTCTGCTGCGTCTACCGGTGGTGAGTGTGCTGGTCCTACTTGGCAATGTGGTGCGCAACACGGTGCTGGTCGCGTGTCAGGCCGGCGGCCATGCGCTGCCTGGCTGGGGGCACGAAGCCGTTGGCCTGGTGGTACTGGCCGTGGTCTGCGCCGGCATTGCATGGGCGATGGCATTGAAGCCCCGTACCGATCGCTGAACACGAGGTGACTATGGACATTCTGGCCAACCGCTTTCTGAACCGCGTACTGCACAAGACCTTGTGGGCTGCCGTGCTACCGCTGTGCGCGCTGGCGGGCGTGGTGCAGGTCACCATAGATACCGACCGCGGCGCGCCTGCAACCCGCGCTACATCCTCCCAGGCCAGCGAGCTGCCCAGCCAGTGGCAGGGCGCTGCGCTGCGCCCGCTGGCGCTCAGCGACGTGGAACTGCGCTTTGCCCAACACTTTCCGGGCACCGTGGCACGTATGACCGACGACACGCACACGCTGGTGCTGCGCACCGTCAACAAGCCCACCCGCATGCTGCACCCGGCAACGGACTGCTACCGCGGCCTGGGCTACCGCATCCACAGCGAGCAACTGGAAGTCCACTCCAATAGTAGCGACCGGTGGCGCTGCTTTGTCGCCCAGCGCAATGGGCGAAGCGTGCGCGTCTGCGAACGCATAGAAGATGCCGACGGCCAGGGCTTTACCGATACCTCGTCCTGGTACTGGGCATCCATCGCCGGCCAATCACACGGCCCGTGGAGGGCCATAACCGTTGCAACACCGCTATGAACCGATCCTTGTTGTCCTTGCATGCCGTGTTGCTGTCCAAGGTCCGCGCCCTGTACCGAGTGGCCTACCGCCTGGCCTACCGCCTAGCCTATGGGGTAGGCGTGGCCACGTTCAGCCTGCTGTGCGCCGCCCTCCTGCTGTTCTTTGTGGCCCGCGCAGCCATTCGCCCGGCACCCGGCGCCTGGGCCACCACGGTACACCTGGGACCTGTGCCAGTCGAAGTGGGCGTCGCGTCTCTGTTGTGGCTGGGCACCACGCCATGGGTGGCGCAGCGCCTGGCGGGCCACACGCTGCCCTCCCCCGCGGGGCCGGTGCGGCTGGGCTGGGATGCAAGCACCCAGGCGGTGACGCTGCACTGCCAGCCCTGCAGCCTGCACAACGCCAGTTGGGGAAGTGCTGCACTGCGCTTGCCCGCCGTGGATGTGACTGTGCGCCGTAGCGGCATGCAATTGCAAGGCACGGTTGCGGCCGGCGCCGTGTCGGCCACATGGTATGGCCAGCTGACGCATACCAGTCTGGTGCTGGACATGGACCTGCCTGCCACGCCGGTGCGCGACGGCTATGCGCTGTTTGCCAATGCCATCCCCGAACTGGCTAGGGCACAGATCGACGGCACGTTCGCGCTGCGCGCCACACTGAGTCTGCCGTCCCGCGCGTTAACGGTGCAGCCCCAGCTGGTCGGCATGGCTGTGCAGGGTCTGGGCACTGACCTGTGGACTAACGCGCAAAGCGCCTGCAGCAAGGGGCTGCCGCCCCGCGCGCAGAAGGTGGCGCTGGGTGCCAACAGCCTGCTGGCCCGCGCGGTGATTGCGGCAGAAGACCAGCGCTTTTTTGAACACACGGGTTACGACATCGTGGAGATTGCGCATGCGCTGCGCAGCAACAACCAGCGCAATGTCCTCGCCGTCGGTGGTGCGCCATCCACCAGCCTGCGCGGCGCCAGCACGCTGTCGCAGCAAGTGGCCAAGCTGTTGGTGACCGGCGGCGAACGCGCACCGGTGCGCAAGCTGCGCGAACTGCTGTATGCGGTGGAGATGGAACAGACGCTGGGCAAGGCGCGCATCCTGCGCCTATACCTGGACAACGCTCCATGGGGCGCAACCGTTTGCGGTACCCAGGCCGCTGCCCACACCTACTTCGGTAAACGCGCCGACCAGCTCACGGTGGACGAAGCGGCTTGGCTGGCAGCCATGCTGCACAACCCGGCACGGGAAGCGCGCCGCTGGGCCGAAAGTGGCCGCATCAACGAAGCGCGGGCGCAGTGGGTGGCTGGTGAAATGCGGTTGGCAAGTGGCTCGCGGGCCGCAGGCTGCACCAGGCACGGCAACGTGCAGCCCTGCACCATGCAACGTTAGAGGTGTTTAGTCGACAAAGAAATCCGGCAAAAAGTTCTTGTTGCCCGGCGTCACTGCATAGCCATCCAGATCGGTGATGCCATGCGCGGCCAGCACCGCGTCGTCGATGTAGAAGTTGCCGGTCTCAAACGTGCTGTGGGTCAACACGCTGTAGGCGGCGTCCGCCATGATCTCGGGCGTGCGGCACAGCGCAATGTCCACGCCGGGAATCATCTGCATCGCGGCCGTAGCGATGGCCGTGCGGGGCCACAAGCTGTTGACAGCGATGCCCAGTTTCTTGAACTCACCGGCATGGCCCAGCGTGCACATACTCATGCCGTACTTGGCCATGCTGTAGGCCGTGTGCGGTGCAAACCAGTGCGGCTGCATGGAGAGGGGTGGTGACATCGTCAGCACCTGGGGCTTGCGCCCCGCGGCGGCAGATTTCTTCAGCTCCGGCAAGCAGGTCGCCGTGCACAAATAGGTGCCCCGCGCATTGATGCCATTCATCAAATCGAAGCGTTTCATCGGCGTCGCTTCGGTGTTGGTCATGCTGATGGCACTGGCGTTGTTGACCAGGATATCAATGCCACCAAAGGTTTCTACAGCCTTGGCCGCGGCGGCAAACACCGCGTCGTCGTCGCGTATGTCCACCGCCAGTGGCAGCGCCTTGCCACCGGCGGCTTCAATCTCCGCGGCGGCGCTGTAGATGGTGCCCGGCAGCTTGGGATTGGGGTCGGTGGTCTTGGCCAGGATCACGATGTTGGCGCCATCGCGTGCCGCGCGCTTGGCAATGGCCAGGCCAATGCCGCGCGATGCGCCGGTGATGAACAGGGTCTTGCCCTGCAGGGTGTGGGGTCCGGGTGTGGTACTGGCGTTCATCGGTTTGTCTCCTGGTTGGCAGTCAAAATATTGCTACCGTTTTTATAGCTGCTTACGCGCTCTGCACGGGGGCTGCAGGCCGTTTTCAAGTTTTACCTCTCAGACATTGGAGAAATCCGGCTGGCGCTTCTCCAGGAAGGCGGTGAAGGCTTCCTTGGCGGCGGGCTCCTGCAACAGGCGGGCAAAACTATCACCCTCTTCTGCGATCTGTGCCAGTACTTGGTCCATGTGCCCCTTCTTCATCAGGCGCTTGGTTTCGATCAGCGATGCCAGCGGTTTGGCAGCGAGCTTGCGTGCCAGCGTCTGCACAATACCATTGGCCTCGGTAGGCGGCACGATGCGGTTGACCAAGCCGACCTCGAGCGCGGCCTCGGCCATGAAGGGCTCGCCCAGCAGCAGGGCCTCGGCCGCGCGGTGGTAGCCCATCATCTGCGGCACAAGCAAACTGGAACCGGCCTCGGGGCACAGGCCCAGGTTGACGAAGGGCATCGAGAAGGCGGCGTTGTCGCCAGCGTAGACCAGGTCGCAGTGGAACAGTAGTGTGGTGCCAATCCCCACGGCCGGGCCACAGACCGCGGCGACGATGGGCTTGGGGTGGGTCACGATGCCGCGCAGGAACTTGAACACCGGCGCTTCGTCCTGCGGCATCGGCTTGCGTTGCAGAAAGTCGCTGATGTCGTTGCCCGCGCTGAACACGGTCACATCACCCTGGATGACAGTGACGCGGATGGCGGCGTCGTTCTTGGCCTGCTCCAGCGCATCGGCCATGGCGCCGTACATGGCCTGAGTGAACGAATTCTTCTTGTCCGGGCGGTTGATGGTCAAGGTCATCACGCCGTCGGCAATGTGGGTCAATAGGTCCTGCATGGGGTCTGTCTCCTGATGGGTTCTTTTGACAATATCAGTGTTTGTAGTACGCGACCTGCTGCGTCGTCACCAGCAGGACACCGGCTTCATTCCATAGCTGCGCCGTGTGGTCAAAGTAGCCGTTGCGAAAGGCCTGGGCTTTGGCCTGGGCCAGCAGGTAACCGCTGCCGGTGGCCTGCAGTTGCGCGGTGTCGGCGTGGAAGTACACCGTCATTGTCACCGTGCCCACCGGCACCGCGGTGGCGCGGCGCACGTAGAGGCGGGGGAAGAAGATGTCGGCCAGCGCCGTCAGCGACGCGAAATCCAGCGGGCGCGGCGGCGCGTCACGCACCCACTGCTGCGTCAGGCTGCTGTCGCCACTGCCATCCCACACCTGCGGCATGCCGCCGGCGATAGGCCGCATTTCGTAGTTCTGCACCCAGGCCATGGGTATGCCGTTGGCGGCCAGCGGCACATCGGCGGGCGCAGGTACGGCGGGCAAGGTCTGCTCGTCCAGGCTCCAGGTGTCGCGGCGCACGGCGGTGAAGGCAGTCGCAGTCAGCACCGTCTCGCCGTTTTGCTGCACGGAGATCACCCAGTGCTGCGTGGAGCGGTTGGTGCGTGCCGGGCTGGCGGCTATGGTGAAGGGGCCATCGGCCAGTGCGGCCGCGTAGTTGATCGTCAGTGCCACCGGCTCGCCGAGTAGCTGCGGGTGCAGCAGCACCGCGTTCATGACCTGGGCAGCGCTGATGCCGCCAAAGGGGCCAACCATATTGGCATAGGCCGGACTAGTGTGGCCGGCGAATGTGCCGTCCGCTTGCTGTGCCAGCGCTACCGCCGCGTCAAAAGCATGCTGTGGTGTTGTCGTCGTCAAAAATTTCTCCCATGCAAAAGGCCACCCGCAGGTGGCCTTTGTTCGTTGCGATCAGACGCGTTCAAAGATGCCGGCTGCCCCTTGGCCGGTGCCCACGCACATGGTCACCATGCCGTACTTCAGATTGTGTCGGCGCAGGGCGTGAACCACTGTCGCGGCCCGGATAGCACCGGTTGCGCCCAGCGGGTGGCCCAGCGCGATGGCGCCGCCCATGGGGTTGACCTTCTTCGGGTCCAGGCCCAGCGTGTTGACGACGGCCAGCGACTGGGCGGCAAAGGCTTCGTTCAACTCAAACCAGTCAATGTCGCTGTGCTGCAGGCCGGCATAGCGCAGCGCGGCGGGGATCGCCTCGATGGGGCCAATGCCCATGATCTCGGGCGGCACGCCGCGTGCAGCAAAGCTCACAAAGCGGGCCAGCGGCGTCAGGCCAAATTGCTTGACCGCTTTTTCGCTGGCCAGTATCAGCGCGCCGGCGCCATCGCTGGTCTGCGAACTGTTGCCTGCGGTGACGCTGCCGCGCGCTGCAAACACCGGCTTCAACTTGGCCAGGGCTTCCAGCGTAGTGTCGGGGCGCGGGCCTTCGTCGAGGCTGACGGTGCGGGTCTTGGTACGCAACTCGCCAGTGGCCAGGTCAGGCGAGCGCTCGATGACGTCAAACGGCGTGATCTCATTGGTGAACTCGCCGGCCTGCTGGGCCTTGACGGCGCGCAGGTGCGACTCCAGTGCGAAAGCGTCCTGCATCTCGCGGGAGATTTTCCATTGCTGGGCCACCTTCTCGGCGGTCAGACCCATACCGTAGGCAATGCCGACGTTCTCATCGCGCTCGAACACGGCGGGGTTGAACGAGGTCTTGTTGCCGCCCATGGGCACCATGCTCATGGACTCGGCGCCACCGGCGATCAGGATGTCGGCCTCGCCCACGCGGATGCGGTCAGCAGCCATCTGGATGGCAGTCACGCCAGATGCGCAGAAGCGGTTGACGGTGACACCACCCACGGGGTGGTCAAAGGCCAGGCCCACGGCGATGCGCGCCATGTTCATGCCCTGCTCACCCTCCGGGAACGAGCAGCCGATGATGGCGTCTTCAATCGCCTTGGGGTCCAGCGTAGGCACCTGTAGCATCGCGCTCTTGATGGCGGCCACCAGCAGGTCGTCGGGACGGGTGTTGCGGAAATAGCCGCGGCCCGAGCGCCCGATGGGCGTGCGGGTGGCAGCAACGATGTAGGCGTCTTGAACTTGTTTCATGGTGCTTCCTTAGCTAGCTTTCTTTTTGCCCGACGGTATCCAGGCCCAGATAAATTCACATGCGATGGGCTCGGCGCCGGACTCGTCCGTCACCTGCACGGCAACCGTGACCTCGCCCTTGTCGGACTGCTGCATCAGCGCGCGTTGCGCGTCCGTCAGCGTGGCAACGGCATGCATGGCGCCCTGCGCGCGTTTCTTGAACGCGACCTTGAGTTCCTTGGCCAGTGGCAGGCAGTCGTCGCGCACATTCATGCCCACGACCATGCCGGTGGCGGTCTCGGCCAGCAGCGTCATCGCCGCAGCGTGCACGCCCTGGATGTGGTTCTGCACGCGGCGCTGGTTGGCCACGGCAATCTCCACGCGCTGCGGTGTCAGTTGCAGATACTCCAGCTTGGCTGTGCCGGTGAAGGGCACCGCGCGACGCAGCACTGCATTGCGTGCCCAGGGGCGCACGATGCTGGGCATCTTGTCCAGCTGGCGGATAGAGCGGGCCAGCCGGTTAGGACGGGCCGACACCGTCGAAGCGGTGGCAGAGGCTTTGTCCATATCAGTTACGCACCGGTTTGCCGGTGGACATCATGCCCATGATGCGCTCTTGGGTCTTGGCATTGGTCAGCAGCGATGTGAAGGCCTTGCGCTCCAGAGTCATGATGTACTCCTCGCTGACCAGGGTACCGGCATCCACCTGACCGCCACACACCACTTCGGCAATTAATTTGCCAATGTGGAAGTCATGCGCGCTGATGAAGCCACCGTCACGCATATTGACCAGCTGCGCCGTGATGGTGGCAATGCCGCTGCGACCGGCCACGGGGAACAAGCGCTTGTGCGGGGCGCGGTAGCCGCTGGCATAGAGGGCCTTGGCCTCGTTGATGGCCACGAACAACAACTCATCTTTGTGCGGCACGATGACATCGCTGTCCAGCAGGTAGCCCAGCTTGCGGCTTTCCAGCGCGCTGGTGCCCACCTTGGCCATCGCGGCACCAGTGAAGCCTTCGGTGAGGAAAGGCAGTAAATCCTTCGACGTGGACAGGGCCATGTTCTCGGCCGCACGGCGCGCGATATAGGTCAGGCCACCGGCACCGGGCACCAGGCCCACGCCCACTTCCACTAGGCCGATATAGCTTTCCATGGCGGCCACGCGCTTGCTGGAATACACGGCCAGCTCGCACCCGCCACCCAGTGCCAAACCGCGCACGGCGGAGACCACCGGCACATTGGAGTAGCGCAGCTTCAGCATGGCTTGCTGCATCTCGTGCTCGGCGCCGTCGATGGCGGCAGCACCGCCGATCATGAAGGCAGGCAGCATGGACTGCAGATCGGCACCGGCGGAGAACATGTCATCCGGCGACCAGACGACAAGCCCCTTGTAATCCTTCTCGGCCATGTCCAGACCTGCCAGCAGGCCTTCGACCACACCGGGGCCGATAGCGTGCATCTTGGTCTTGATGCTGGCGATGACTACTTCGTCATCCGGCGTCCACAGGCGGATGTGTTCGTCCTCATGCAGGGTCTTGCCAGCCGTTGTGGCGGACGGTGCATTCGCACCCAGCACACTTTCCGGAAAGTGCTGGCGGGCATACACAGGCAGACTGCGCGGCGCAACAAATTTGCCAGTTGTGGGGTTGAACGAACCTTCGGGCTGGTGCACACCACCGCGCTCGGCGACGGGGCCTTCAAACACCCACTTGGGCAGCGGTGCCTTGCACAGTGCCTTGCCGGCGTCGATGTCTTCCTGGACCATCTTGGCCACTTCCAGCCAGCCGGCTTCTTGCCACAGCTCGAACGGGCCTTGCTGCATGCCAAAGCCCCAGCGCATGCAAAAGTCCACGTCACGCGCGTTGTCGGCAATGTAAGCCAAGTGCACGGCCGCGTAGTGAAAGGCATTGCGCAGAATGGCCCACAGGAACTGGCCCTGCTTGCCTTCGGCATTGCGCAACAGCTTCAGGCGCTCAGCCGCGGGCTTCTTGAGCATGCGGCCATAGACCTCGTCGGCCTTTTCGCCACCGGGTACGTACTCCTTGCTGGCCAGATCAAAGCGCAGCACGTCGCGGCCGACCTTTTTGAAAAAGCCGGCCTTGGTCTTCTGGCCCAGGTTGCCCATTTCCAACAGCGTCTTCAACACTTCGGGGGTGGCGAAACTGGCGTAGAACGGATCGGTCTCGATGCTCAGTGTGTCCTGCAGCGTCTTGATGACGTGGGCCATCGTGTCGAGCCCCACCACGTCGGCGGTGCGGAAGGTGCCGCTGGATGCGCGGCCCAGCTTCTTGCCGGTCAGGTCGTCAACCACGTCAAAGGTCAGGCCGAAGTTCTCGACCTCTTTCATCGTCGTCAACATGCCGGCAATACCGACGCGGTTGGCGATGAAGTTGGGGGAATCCTTGGCATGCACGACGCCCTTGCCCAGGTTGCTAGTCACGAAGGCTTCCAGGTCGTCCAGGACCTGCGCTTGGGTGGTGGGGGTGTTGATCAACTCCACCAGGGCCATGTAGCGCGGCGGGTTGAAGAAATGGATGCCGCAGAACCGTGGCTTGATTTCTTCAGGCAACGCCTCAGACAGCTTGGTGATCGACAGGCCGGATGTGTTGGACGCGACGATGGCGTGTGGTGCCACGAACGGTGCGATCTTCTTGTACAGGTCCAGCTTCCAGTCCATGCGCTCGGCAATGGCCTCGATGATGAGGTCACAGTCTTTGAGCAGGTCCATGTGCTCTTCGTAGTTGGCCTGCTGGATCAGTACCGCGTCTTCCACCACGCCCAGCGGTGCGGGCTTGAGCTTCTTCAGGCCTTCGACAGCCTTGGTGACGATGCCGTTCTTCGGGCCTTCCTTGGCGGGCAGATCAAACAGCACCACGGGTACTTTGACATTGACCAGATGGGCCGCGATCTGCGCACCCATGACACCAGCGCCTAGCACGGCGACTTTTTTGACTTGAAAACGGGACATTTAAGTTCCTCTCATTTGACTTGAGCAGTTGAGGACAGAGCTTGCGGCCTTGCCGCTGCGGTCTGTCCCGCAAAGTTATTAGTTGACGCGATTCCAGATCTGCGTGCGGTAGAAGAAGCCGATGTAACCCCGCATCTGCAGCTTCTTGCCGCCTTCGATGGGGGTCACGGTGGCCTTGTAGACCTTTCCGTTGTTGGGGTCGAGGATATTGCCGCCTTCCCACACGTCCTTGCCGTCGGTCTTCTTCAGGCCGCGCAAGATTTCCATGCCCAGAATGGGCTGGTCCTTGCGCTCGTCGGTGCACTCGGTGCACTTGGCGTCCGGCTTGGCCTTGGGGTCGAGGATCTTGTCGATCTTCCCGGAGACCACGCCCGCGTTCTCGACGATGCGAATTTCAGACTTGACGGTGCCGTCCTTGTCATCAATGGTTTGCCACACGCCCGCTGGCGACATCTGCGCCATGGCCGACACACTGAAACCACATACCGCCACTGCAAAAACAGAACGCAAGAACATGAAAACTCTCCCCAAATTTTGGATAGAACCGAACGGACGAAGGTACAAGGCCGCGTGCATCAGGCCAGTGCCAGATCCGTGTCCATCAGTACCTTGCTGCCGGCACGCGCGCTGCGCATCAGGGTTGCAGTCTCAGGGAAGAGCTTGGCAAAGTAGAAGCGTGCCGTCTGCAGCTTGGCGCCGTAGAACGGGTCGGTATTGCCGGCTGCGATTTCGCGCAGTGCGACCTGTGCCATGCGTGCCCAGAAGTAACCAAACACCAGGTGGCCGGCCACGCGCAGGTAGTCCACCGCGGCGGCGCCCACTTCGTCGGGGTTTTGGAAACCCTTGAAACCGATCTCGGTTGTGAACTTGGTCATCTGGTCACCCAGGATGGCGATGGGCGTGATGAACTCGGCCATCTTTTCGTTGACGCCTTCTTCCTCGACCAGCTTGCCCACCAGCTTGCCGAACTTCTTTAGCGTGGCGCCGTTGTTGCCCAGAATCTTGCGGCCCAGCAGGTCCAGCGACTGGATGGTGTTGGTGCCTTCGTAAATCATGTTGATGCGGTTGTCGCGCACAAACTGCTCCATGCCCCATTCCTTGATGAAACCGTGACCGCCAAACACCTGCATGCAGGCATTGGTGGAGATGTGGCCGTTGTCGGTGAGGAAAGCCTTGACGATCGGGGTCAGCATGGCCAGCAGTTCGCCGGATTCCTGGCGCACCTTTTCGTCGGGGTGGTTGTGCTCTTTTTCCAGCAGCATGGAACAGAAGGCCTGCAGCGCGCGGCCGCCTTCGGCATAGGCCTTGGCAGTCAGCAGCATCTTGCGTACATCTGGGTGCACGATGATGGGGTCGGCGGGCTTGTCCTTGGCCTTGGGGCCGGACAGGGAACGCATCTGGATGCGGTCCTTGGCATAGGCCAGTGCATTCTGGAACGCCACTTCGGTCAGGCCCAGCGATTGGTTGCCCACGCCCAGGCGGGCAGCGTTCATCATCACAAACATGCCTTGCATGCCTTTGTTGGGCTGGCCAACCATGGTGCCGATGGCGTCTTCCAGCACGATCTGGGCGGTAGCGTTGGACTTGATGCCCATCTTGTGCTCAAGGCCGCCACAGTAAATGCCGTTGCGGCTACCCAGTGTGCCGTCCTTGTTCACATTGAACTTGGGCACGATGAACAGGCTGACGCCCTTGATGCCGGGGGGCGCATCGGGCAGGCGGGCCAGCACCAGGTGGATGATGTTGTCGGCCATGTCGTGTTCGCCAGCGCTGATGAAGATCTTGTTGCCGGTGATCTTGTAGGTGCCGTCGGCTTGCGGCTCGGCCTTAGTGCGCATCAGGCCCAGGTCGGTTCCGCAATGGGGTTCGGTCAGGCACATGGTGCCGGTCCACTCACCGCTGGTCATCTTGTGCAGGTAGGTCTGCTTCTGCTCGTCGGTGCCGTGCGTATGCAACGCAGCATAGGCGCCGTGCGTCAGGCCGGGGTACATGGTCCAGGCCTGGTTGGCGCTGTTCAGCATTTCGTAGAACATGCTGTTGACGACCAGCGGCAGACCCTGGCCGCCGAACTCGGTGTCGCAGCCCAAAGCTGCCCAGCCGCCTTCGATATACGTCTTGTAGGCTTCCTTGAAACCCTTGGGTGTGGTCACTGCGTGGGTCTTGGTGTCCAGCGTGCAGCCTTCGGCGTCGCCAGAAATGTTAAGCGGGAAAATCACCTCGGTGGCGAACTTGCCGCCCTCTTCCAGCACCGCGTTGATGGTGTCCACATCCATCTCGGCGTGCTGCGGAATTTGCTTGAAATCGTCCACCACGTTGAGCACTTCGTGCATCACAAACTGCATGTCACGCAGGGGGGGGTTGTATGTAGGCATATCGATTACTCCTTGTGGAACAGTGACTCAGAAAAAATCAAAAAGTGGAAGTAGCCTGGGCGCCATAGCGCGCCAGGATGTTTTCAAAGCCCTGGTTGGCGCGGGCTATCGAGCCAGGTTTTTGCAGGAAACGGGCTTCGTAGTGCAGGGCCAAGATCAGGCCGTGGATCTCGAACGCCATTTGTTCTTCGTCAACATCGGCGCGCAGGTCGCCGCAGGCCTTGGCCAGCACGATAGATCGGTTCATCGCCGCCAGCCAGGTCTGTACGGATGTGGCCAGCGCATCGCGCACGGGGCCGGGGCGGTCGTCAAACTCTACGGCACCACTGATGAAAATGCAGCCGGCCTGGATCTCTTCGGCCACCAGCTTCATCCAGTTGGCAAACAAGGCCTTGACCCGGGGCAGGCCGCGGGGCTGCTCCATGGCGGCAAAAAACACATCGCGCTCGAAATGCGCAAAGTATTGGTGGATGACGGAAATCTGCAGTTCTTCGCGTGAGCCAAAGTGGGCGAACACGCCCGACTTGCTCATATTGGTGGCCTCGGCCAGTGCGCCGATGCTCAGGCCCTCCAGGCCGATCTGCGTAGCCAGGCTTAAAGCGGCATCGACGATAGCCAGTTTGGTCTGCTGGCCCTTTTGCAGCGCACGCCCGGACGGGGATTTGGCCGCAGCGGCGGTTGCGGCACGTGCTTCGGCCGGGCGGGCTTTGCGGATCAGCTTGGCGGAGAGGGACGCGATAGACATGGACGCAATGTACTACAAAATAGAACGATCGTGCTATTCTGCATGCATTACATCCCGCGACAGAAAATTTTTTGTGGTCTAGAGCCGGCTTTCTAAACGCCAGGCGGGTTTACCCCAGCAGTACCCGCAGCGTGGCGTCCAGGTGTTCGGAGGGCGCGCGCTTGTAGCCCGAGCGCACAAAGCGCTGCAGGCGCCCTGCCACAAATGCCACAAGCGCCGAGGCCCTCAACTGCGCATCCACCGTGGGCGTGGCCGACGCTGCTGCACCGTCGCGCAGGCACTGCTTGAGCGTGGCTTCTATCTTGTCGAAGAATTGGTTCATGCGCTGCTGCAGCCGTTCGTTCTCGAACACCAGCGCATCGCCAACCATGACGCGGGCCATGCCGGGGTTCTTCTCGGCGAACTGCACCAGCATCGCAATGACCCGGGCGGCTTGGCGCGTGCCCAAATCGCCCGCAACGTCCCCAGCAGCGGCCAGCTCACGCTCGATGATCTGGTTGACCAGCGAGAAAACCGTTTGCTCAATGAATTCGATCAGCCCTTCGAACATCTGCGCCTTGCTGGCGAAGTGGCGGTACAGCGCCGCTTCGCTGACATCAAGCCGGGCCGCCAGTGCTGCCGTCGTGATTCGCTCGCCGCTGGGCTGCTCCAGCATGCTGGCCAGGGCCTGCAGGATCTGCACCCGGCGTTCACCCGGTTTGGGGCGCTTGCGTGTCGGCGTTGTCGTCGTGCCGGTGGTGATCGTGGCCGCCTGCGCATTGGATTCCACCCCGGGCTGGGCATGGTCGTCTGGCGGCTCATGGGACTGGGTAAGTGCGTCTGGCATGGTGCGCAAAGCGATAGTGATAAATCATTCTCGCATAGGGGTGGTGAGGGTTTTGCCTAAGTAAAACTCTCAGTTCGTTGCAGAGTCCGTCAACGATCAACGCGGAACGCTTCGGTTGGATAAGCGACTACTACGATGATTGTTGAGTAAAGTGAAATTGATCGAGTCAATGGTGCAGATTTTTTGGGCCACTTGAGAACTGACTTCAAAGAAGCCGACGTAAAACGCACCACATGAGAATACAGTGGCTCTCAGTAAGATTTATTTAATGTGTAGCAGGCACAGAGAAACACGTTGCTGCTGATGACAATACCAACAAATTTTAATGATGAATCCAAATACTGAAATTGTAGAAATAGCTTTGATCAAACTTATATTTCTAATAGCAATACTCTATATATTCTCGTTCGTGGCGGACGCTTTTCTGGTTTCAAGATTGGATTTCCCAGAAACAGTAGTCAAGTGCATTAGCACGGTCGCTTTACTATTATGTTCATTGTTTCTAGTCAAATATGCCAACACACCATTTACTTATAGTGACTTCAAGGCCCCCTCGATTGGTTGGTTTGGTGTTTTTTTATGCATTATTACTTCTCTAGTTTTTCTCGAAACCGTCGGGATCATGGCTGATAAAGTCGGTACGCTCGATATTAGAAAAATGTGTAGCGGAAAGGGTCTAAATTATTTGCAAATCATTAGAAGTTGTGTTTTATCCCCGGCGGTTGAGACCGTACTATTTGTAAAGCTCCTTCCTACTTTTTATTTCCGTGGGAATCCGAAATCATCCCCCTTTAGAGTGTTTCTTGTTTTGGGATTTTTCTTTTCCTTGATGCATTCCCGTTTTTCAACGGTTGGCTTTGGCGGTGCTGTGCTGGCAGCTATGATTTTTTGCTACGTATATTACGGAACGGGCTCGCTTTTGGCTTCCTTTTTAGTACATGCAAGCCTGAATGGCGCCTTACTATCGCTCGATACATTCTGCATCCAAATATTGGAGCAACTCCTGTCTCTTACCCATCTGGCCTCCTATCTCTTGGCTTCGACCGCTCTCGCGGTAATTTCCGCTGCGATATATGCACTCGATAGGCGAATTAAATTGCAGACATGACTACCGCATTGAACATTTGATACGAGGGGCGGGCGAGTGAGATTTCTTTGAACGCACTATCTGTAGCATATTCTCCAGAGTTTCTAAGTTAAGAAAACTCTGGATTGCGCAGAAGGACGGTTTGATTGGAGCGAACCATCCTTTCTAGAAACCGCGCAATTTATGGATGGGCACGCTCTGTTGCACCCAGGCCCCGTTTGGTGACTATCACTACGCAGGTAGAGATAGCCGCATACGCAACCCACGCCCGTGGCCATCCAGCACCTGCAAATGGCTGTTGTGCACCCTGGCAATTTCCTCGGCAATGGCCAGGCCCAGACCCGTGCCCTCGCCCACTGTGCCGGCCAGGCGATAGAAGCGCTCCAGCATGCGTGCACGTTCGGCCACCGGCACGCCGGGGCCATTGTCCTCCACCTCCAGAAAGGGCTGAGGGGTGTCGACGCCAGGCTCCTGGGCCCAGCCGCAGCGCAGCGTGATGCTGCCGCCCTTGGGCGTGTAGCGTATGGCGTTGTCCAGCAGGTTGCCCAAGAGCTCGCGCAGCAGCCACTCGTGGCCGGTGGCGTGTACGTCGACCGCTTCCAGCCCCAGATCCATTTCCTTGGCGGTGGCGGCGTCCAGATGGGTTTCGAGCAGCATTTCGCACAACTGGCGCAGATCCACGCGCTGCATGGCCTGGGTATTGGCGCTGCGCGCATCGGCGCGCGACAGGGCCAGCAACTGGTTGGCCAGCTGCGATGTACGGCGCACGGCTTGGCGCAGCTTGAAGACCTGGCTTGCTTCCAAAGTAATAGCAGTGTTGGCAAGCTCCGCGGGGGCTAGATGGCTATTCTCCATATAGACATGTTCGGGATGGGCCTGCGCCGCTGTCGCGCCCACGGCCTGCGCCCAGGCCTCCACCTGGGCCTGCAGGCCAGCCAGCGGCGTGCGCAGCTGGTGGGCGGCATCCGCCACAAAGCGGCGCTGGCTTTCAGCCTGGGCGTTGACCAGGTCGAACAGCCGGTTCAAGGACTGGACCAGCGGGCGCACCTCGTCGGGCGAGCCCTGGGCGTCCAGCGCCGACAGGTCGCGCGGCGAGCGGTGCTCCACCGCTTCCTTCAGCTCGATCAACGGTCGCAGCGCGCGGCGCACCGCCCAATTGACGCCAAAGAACGCGGCCACGACCAGCACCAGGTTGGGCAGCGCCACCTTGAGCCACAACAGGCGCAACCATTGCTGGCGCGGGTCGGAGCCGTCGGCCAGACGCAGCACCAGGTCGCCGGCCACGGTGTGCATGCGCTGGCTGACGATGCGGTAGATCGCGCCATCGAACTCCTGGCTGGAAAATTCAGGCTCGTTGGTGGCTGGCGGCATGCCGCTGAGCCAACTGTCGCCCACCAGCACACTGCCTTCGCGTGCGACAAAGGCATAGGCAGACTGACCGGGCCGCTGCGTCAGGAAATCTTCCAGCGGCGGGGCCATCAGCAGCACCGGCGGTGCGTCATCGGTCGCGCCTTTGGCCACCACCGAGCTGGCCATCATCGGCACCATGGCCAGCAACTGACGGTCCTGCTGCAGCGCCGCGCTGTCGGCGGAGCGGAAATCAAACCACGCGTTCAGCGCCGCCAATAAAAACAGCGGCACCAGCAGCAACAGCAACAGGCGCCGCTCCAACCCGGAGGCCATGCCGGCGGGCTGCTGCGCGGATGGGTTCACGGGCGCGGGCTCACGCGGCTGGCGCGGTGGGCGCAGGACCGGTCGGGTCCGTCAGCGGGTTGAGCAACTCCAGCCGGTAGCCAAAGCCGCGGATGGAGCGCAGCGCCAGGCCATGCGGCTCCAGCTTGCCACGCAGGCGCGAGATGTAGACCTCGACCGCGTTGGGGGTGATTTCCTTGTCCCAGCCGGTCAAGGCCTGCAAGAGCTTGTCTTTGTTCGCCGGCTTGGGGGCCTGCAGCATCAGGTACTCCATGACCGTCCACTCGCGCGGGCCCAGCTCGATAGGCTGACAAGGGCCATCGGCACCGCCGGTGCGTATGCAGGCTTGGCGCAGCGCGGTGTCCAGCTCCAGCGGGCCAAAGCTCAGCGTGGCCGAGGTAGCGGCCTGTGATCGGCGCAACAGCGCGCGCAGCCGGGCCAGCAGTTCGGGCAGCTCAAAGGGTTTGACCATGTAGTCGTCGCCGCCCATGTCCAGCCCCTGCACGCGGTCTTGCAACGCGTCGCGGGCCGTCAGTATCAGCACAGGCATGGCATGGCCGGCCTTGCGCAAGGTTTGCGTCAACACCAGGCCGTCCATGCCAGGCAGGCCGATGTCGATAACGGCCAGGTCGAATGTCTCGGCGCGGGTGACCTCCAGCGCGCGCTCGGCGCTGCCGACCCAGTCCACTGCATAGCCCGCGCCGGTCAGGCCCAGCTTGATGCCGCTGGCCACCATCACATCGTCTTCCACCAACAAGAGTCGCATGGCTAATTGACCTCCAGCCCCCGCGGAATGCGCGTAAGCAGCTATGAAAACAGTAGCACTTCCACCGAACCTTCAATGGGAACGGATCATGGTTCCGAAAGCCTGGTCCGTCAGAATCTCCAGCAGCAGCACGTGGGGCACGCGCCCGTCGATGATGTGCACCGCGTTGACGCCGCTCTTGGCAGCGTCCAGCGCACCGGCAATCTTGGGCAGCATGCCGCCGCTGATGGTGCCGTCGGCAAACAGTTCGTCGATGCGCCGCGCAGTCAGGTCGGTCAGCAGCTCGCCATTCTTGTCGAGCACGCCACTGATGTTGGTCAGCATCATCAGCTTTTCGGCCTTGAGCACGGTGGCCAGCTTGGCGGCCACCACGTCGGCGTTGATGTTGTAGCTCTCGTTGTTTTCACCAAAACCGATGGGGCTGATGACGGGAATGAAGGCGTCGTCCTGCAGCGCCTTGACGACGCTGGGGTCTACGCTGACGATGTCGCCGACCTGGCCCACGTCATGCTCGACACTGGGGTCGGCGTTGTCCATCATCTTGAGCTTTTGCGCGCGTATCATGCCGCCGTCGCGCCCGGTCAGGCCCACGGCCTTGCCGCCGGCCTGGTTGATCAGGCCCACGATGTCCTGCTGCACCTCGCCGCCCAGCACCCACTCCACCACTTCCATGGTTTCGGCGTCGGTGACGCGCATGCCCTGGATGAATTCGCCCTTTTTGCCCAGGCGCTTGAGCGCGTTCTCGATCTGCGGGCCGCCACCGTGCACGACAACCGGGTTGATCCCGACCAACTTGAGCAGCACCACGTCTTCGGCAAAGTCGGCCTGCAGCGCGGGGTCGGTCATGGCGTTGCCGCCGTATTTGATGACCATGGTTTTTCCGTGGTACTTGCGGATGTAAGGCAGGGCCTGGGCCAGGATTTCGGCTTTGTCGCGGGGAGCAATGTGGGCGGTGTCGGACATGGTGGGTGCGGGTGGAGCGATGGCGCTCTATGGGTTTGCGGGAAGTGACCGGATTGTGCCGCATCACGGGGCACGCCGGGTGGGGGTCGACAGCCATCCGTCAGCCCTCTGCACGACAATGGTGCGCATGAACCCTGGAATTGGCTACGCCCTGTCCGCCTACATGATCTGGGGCCTGTTTCCGCTGTACTTCAAGCAGGTGGCCGATGTGCCCGCGCTGGAGGTGGTAATGCACCGCACGGTGTGGTCACTGCTGTTTGTGATGCTGATCCTGCTGGTGCGCAAGCGATGGGCCTGGCTGGGTGCGGTGGCGCGTCAACCCAAGGTGCTGGGTGCGTTTGCGCTGTCGGCGCTGCTGCTGTCCAGCAACTGGCTGACCTATGTGTGGGCGGTGCAAAACCAGCATGTGCTGGATGCCAGCCTGGGGTATTTCATTTTGCCGCTGGTCAACGTCACCTTCGCCTACGCCTTCCTCGGCGAGCGGCCCCGCCGTGGCCAGTGGATGGCAGTGGGCTTGGCGGCGATGGGCATCGTGTGGCTGACGGTACAAACCGGGCGCCTGCCCTGGGTGGCCCTGGTGCTGGCGCTGACCTTTGGTTTCTACGGCCTGCTGCGCAAGGTGGCGGTGCTGGGCGCGCTGGAGGGGCTGACGCTGGAGACCCTGGTGCTGGCACCGATAGCGGCCGCCTACCTGGCCTATGGCGTGTGGCACGGCGACAGCGTGCTGCTGCAGGGGCCGAGCACGACGCTGGCCTGGCTGGCCGTCGGTGGCCCGCTGACCGCCATTCCGCTGCTGCTGTTTGCGGCCGGCGCGCGCCGCATACCGATGACCACACTGGGGATCCTGCAATACGTGTCGCCCAGCATCCTGTTCCTGCTCAGCGTACTGGTGTTCAAGGAGCCGCTGCAAGTGCCGCGGTTGATCGGCTTTGCGCTGATCTGGGGCGCGCTGGTCGTCTACAGCCTGGAGGGGCTGTTCAACAACCGCCGGGCGCGGCTGGCACCGGCCGGTAACGTCGCCTGACCGAAATCCTTAAGCCAAATCGGGCTGCAGCCCACGTGCAGCGTGAGTAAGCCGCTATCACTTGTATAGCGGTTTTCATCTTCATCCTATACGGATTTCAACGCAATCAGCTCCGCCACACTCTGCTTGCGACACCTTTTCTACTGCAGGCGAATGCGGACGATTGCTTTTCCATCTGCGACAACCAACATAGAACTGCTACTGTCCGTGGCCATGGAGGTTGGGCGGAAAATACTACCCGTTGTGCCCATCACGGTATCGACACTACCTGGTGTACCGGCGATGGTCTTCACAGTTCCATCTGGCGTAATTTTTCTGATCAGGTTGTTGTCGGTATCTCCGACATAGACATCGGTTCCCACCACAGCAATACCGTGAGGGTGGTTGAACTGGGCCGTGGCCCCGGGACCATCTTTGTAACCTGGCTTGGAATCCATCCCGGCCAACGTGGACACTACACCGCTGGTGCTGACTTTCAACACGATGGAGCGCCACCGGTCCACCGCATAGGCGTTTCCGGCGGCATCGAAAGCGACGGCCGTGACATAGGGGCCTCCCAGATCAGCCATTGTTTTTCCGCTGCTCAGGTTGACTAATTTGCCATCCGATTCACCATACAAATTATCCTGGGCGTCAACTGCCAGCAGGCTCGATCCAGTCGCATAGGTCTTTCCCGTCTCAACTCCATCGAGCGTGAATTGCTTCATAGTACTGCGACTAAATTCGCTAGCGCCGGGGTCGTACACGTACAGAAATCCTCGGCTATCAAGGGCAAGGCGCGGTTGCCCTTGCCGCGTCAGTAGGGTTGTCCAGCTTCCGCCAGGGCTGAGCCTGCGTACCGCATAGTCATCGGCAACCACTACATTGCCCCGTTGGTCCGCGGCCAAGCGGCTAATCCCATCGGCCGTTCCGGCAAGCGTTGAAACAACACCGTCCTTAGAGATGGCACGCAGGGTGTTGTTGTTCCTGTCAGCCACCACCAGATTGCCCTGTCGGTCTGCCGCAATCCCCATTGGCAGATTGAATCTGGCGCTCAACCCCTGGCCATCATTGAACCCGGTTTCACCCTCAACACCGGCGATCGTTGTCAAAAGGCCTTGGGACGACAACTTCAAAATGGTGTTTTTGATGAAGGCTACCTGGCGCAAACCTGCCGTGATATATCCATTGGTCAAGTAAACATTACCAGCAGCATCCACTGCCATTCCGTTGGCACCCAGGCCGATGCCGGCGGGGAATTCATAGACCTGTGTCAAAACACCTGTTGGTGTGAGCTTGTGCAATACATGCTTATTAGACGTGGACTTGATGAACAAATTTCCACCGGAGTCTGCAGCCAGAAGAACTGAGTCAACTATGGTACCCGGCGGCAGAGCCAGGGTGGCGACGGATCCGTCGGCCGCAATCTTTCGCAGTGCATTCCCATCCCACACAAAGATGTTGCCGGTCGGGTCGGCCGCGACGCTGCCGATACTTCTAAACTGCGCCGCGGCGCCTTTCCCGTCTCCTGAACCGGGCAGCCCAGGGCTACCAGCAAGGGTGGATACCAGCCCAGCAGGCGTTATTTTCCGGATGGTGTAATTGCCGGAGTCAGCAACGTAAACATTGTCGGCCGCGTCCACGGCAATGCCGACAGGGCTCGAAAATCGGGCGCCAGTGCCCGTGCCATCGACGTAACCGGAATTTACAGGGTCACCCGCAAACACGGTCACCACGCCAGCCGGCGAGATTTTCCGGACCGAGTGCAGTTGGGACTGCGTGATGTAGGTGTTACCCAGTGAGTCGAGAGCAACGCCATCAGGCGCAACGATGCGAGCCTGAGCGCCGCTGCCATTAGTCGTCTGAATGGTGCCAGCCACCAAGCTGAGCTCCGCAGGCTTTTGCACCACGGGCGGCGGATCTGCAGGCTTGGGCTCGGCGGCAACAGTTCCCCCACCCGATCCCCCGCATGCGACCAACGCCATGCTGCAGATACCAATGACTAGGGATACCAGTGAAGTTCGCGGCAACTGCCAGAAGCTAGGTCGGCCCAGAAAAAAAGACTCCCTTTTTGTTTTCATAAATTTTCTTTTTGAGGTTTTTGGATCATGCGCAAGCGATAGGACTTTGCGCACTGCGGGGACTGTTTCCCACGCGCGGCATGCCGTCTGTGCGCCAATGAACCATGTCTCCACTTATCAAGTGGCCGCACACCGAATGAACAGCTCCAACACTGCCATGGTGCGTCTTTCACACTGTACACAACGCATCGAATAGCCGACCCATCACACACAGATTGCGGGGGCCAGCTTTCCAACGGCATGCGACCGGCATGGTACTGCAATCCACGTGCCGGACCGCTCCCGCCCTGTCAACATCCACAGCGACGGGTCGCACTAACAAAATCAGACGGCAGCCCTCTTCGATATAAGCTTACCGCTATTATTACGATAGCAACTGTTAGACCGCCTCCAACGCAATCAGCTCCGCCACGGTTTGCTTGCGGCGTATCAGCCGGGCCTGGCCATTGGCCTCCACCAACACTTCAGGAATCAGCGGTCGCGTGTTGTAGTTGGAGGACATGGATGCGCCATAAGCACCCGTGTCATGGATCACCAGCAGATCACCCACCTGGGCCGCGGGCAGGTCGCGCTGCAGCACCACACCACCCTCGCCCTGCGTAAACACGTCGCCCGATTCGCACAGCGGCCCTGCCACGACCGTGGGCTGCACAGCGCTGGTGGCGGCTGTGCCATCGGCGCGGATGATCTCCATGCCGTGGAAGCTGCCATACATAGACGGGCGCATCAGGTCGCTGAAACCCGCGTCCACCATCACAAAATGCTGGTTACCCTGGGCCTTGGTGGCGCGCACCTCGGCCACCAGCACGCCGGATTCGGCCACCAGGTAGCGGCCCGGCTCCAGCTCCAGCGCCACGGCGTGGCCCAGGTCTTTGGCAATCTGCTGGCGGGCGGTATCCCACAGGGAGAAGTAGTGCGCGGTATCAATCGGCGCCTCATCCGCCCGGTAGGGAATGGACAAGCCGCCGCCCGCCGACACCGCATGCAAATCCATGCCCTGCGCCTTGACCGTGCGCACCAGACCCACCATGGCGCCGCACACCTCTTGCAAATGGCCGTAGTCCACACCCGAGCCAATGTGCATGTGCAACCCCTGCAGCGCCAACCCGTTGCTACGCACCTTGGCCAGCGCAGCCACCAGCTCGCCATGCCAAATGCCGTGCTTGCTGTGCTCGCCGCCAGTATTGGTCTTGTTGCTGTGGCCATGGCCAAAACCGGGGTTGATGCGCAACCACACTGGGTGGCCGGGGCTGACCGCACCCAGCTGGTCCAGCATGTCGATGGAGCCGCAATTGACGGGAATACCCAGCTCGACCAGGCGCGGCAGTGTGGTGCGGTCCAGCAGGTCGGCGGTAAAAACGATTTCGGCATGGCCGTTGTGCAGACCGGGCGTGTAGCCAGCAGCCAGCGCGCGCTCGACCTCGCCTAACGACACCGCATCCACCATCACGCCCGCAGCTTTAAGCAGGCGCAGCAGGTGGGTATTGGAGTTGGCCTTTTGCGCAAAACGCACCAC
The DNA here is from genome assembly GCF_056521325.1 of Rhodoferax sp. ZS1R8. Taxonomy (NCBI): domain Bacteria; kingdom Pseudomonadati; phylum Pseudomonadota; class Betaproteobacteria; order Burkholderiales; family Comamonadaceae; genus Rhodoferax; species Rhodoferax sp. ZS1R8. Next base: position 135,816 of record NZ_JBWMBA010000006.1, read on the forward strand.
ATCAAACTGGCGCAGCGCCTGGACGCGGGCCGCAATGGTGGCGGCGTCATACACCCACAGCGGCGTACCGTGTTGCTGGACCAGGGATGCGAGGGTGGAGGGGGTAAAGGGGTTCATAGAATGCAATGATCCCAGCCCGAACCGATTCAATCAATGCCATTTTTATTAGCAAACTATTCAAATTGGACATAGTTAGGCCATGCCCCGCTCAAACAAGCCAGAAATAACAAGCCCTCCAGGGGTCTGGGTGGCAGAGCGTTTTGCGCAGGTAAAGGAGGAGCCCGCAACGCGGGCGGGGGACACGGAGCAAAACGCTCTGCCACCCGGACACCGAGCGCGCACCGATAACGCCCCCCCGTTAACCCACCGCCAACTAAGCCTGTTCCGCGCCATCATGCTGCACAGCAACCTGAGCCGCGCAGCAGACGCCACCAACTCCAGCCAACCCACTCTGAGCCGTGAGCTGGCAAGGCTGGAATACGTCTTGGGCTTCGCCCTCTTCGACCGCGTGCGCGGCCGCTTGCGCCCCACGGCCCGTGCCTTGGCGCTGATGCAAGAGGTAGAACGCTCCTTCATAGGCCTGGAACAAATAGCAGCCCGCGCCCAAGAGTTACGCACCCTCAGCACCGGGCGTCTACGCCTGGCCTGCCTGCCCGCGCTGGCCCATGCGCTGGTACCCCAAGCCCTGCAACATTTCAGCAAGGCTTTGCCCGAGGCCGGCGTTACCGTCGTGCCGCTGGAATCCCCCTGGCTGGAACAGGCGCTGAGCGAGCAACGCTTTGACCTGGGGATCGGCGAAACCACCGAGGCCCCCACCGGCGTCGAACTGCGCCCGCTGCTGCAGGTGAACGAGGTGGCGGTACTGCCTGCCGGCCACCGCCTGTGCAGCCGCGCCGTGCTGCAGCCGCAAGACTTTGAAGGTGAACGTTTTGTCAGCTTGGCCGAAGGCGACCCGTACCGCCGGGCCATAGACGCGGTGTTTGCGGCGGCCGGCGTGCAGCGCGCCACGCGGCTGGAGACTGCCAGCGCAGTGGCCGTCTGCGCCATGGTGCAACAGGGCCTGGGCGTGGCCATCGTCAACCCGCTGACCGCTGCGGCAATGGCCGGGCCGAAACTGGTTGTAAAACCTTTGTCCATGGCCATCCCATTCAGCGTGGGCCTGCTATTGCCCCAGGTCGCTACCCCGCACCCGCTGCGGGATGCACTGGTGGACGCCATCACCCGTAGCGCCACCGGGGCTATCATTGCGTAGCACCCGCTCACCGGTACGGACTCCCCATGGCAATCACCCCACCCTCCTCCCTCGTCGAATTCAGAAACTTAAGCTTCAGCTACGGAGACCACAAGGTCCTGGACAACGTCTCGCTGCGCATTCCCAAAGGCAAGGTCACCGCGCTGATCGGCCCCATGGGTGCGGGCAAGACCACCGCGCTGCGGCTGATGGGTGGCGAGCACAAGGCCCAAAGTGGCGAGATGCTGTTCGACGGCCAGGATGTGGGCCGCATGGACCAGCAGCAGCTCTACGCCGCACGCCGGCGCATGGGCGTGCTGTTCCAGTTTGGCGCGCTGTTTGCCGATTCCACGGTGTTCGAGAACGTGGCCTTTCCGCTGCGCGAACACACCGACCTGCCCGAGGCGCTGATACGCGACATCGTGCTGATGAAGCTCAACGCCGTGGGCCTGCGCGGCGCACGCGAACTATTTCCCAGCGAAGTCTCAGGCGGCATGGCGCGGCGCATCGCGCTGGCCCGCGCCATCGCGCTGGACCCCGAACTGGTGATGTACGACGAGCCCTTTTCCGGCCTGGACCCGATCTCGCTGAAGACTGCAGCCAAGCTGATACGCCAGCTCAACGACTCCATGGGCCTGACCAGCGTGTTCGTGTCGCACGAACTCAAACATACGCTGGAACTTGCCGACCACGTCATCGTGCTGGCCAACGGCAAGGTCGCCATCGAAGGCACAGCGGAAGAAGTCCGCACCAGCACAGATGCTTTGGTCTACCAGTATGTGAACGCCAAGCCGGATGGGCCGGTGCGATTTCACTTTCCTGGGGTGACGGTGGACGAGGACTTTGCGCTGGCTAGCGCGCCATCTATCCCTGGTTGAGGCCGCGCCGGCTGGCACACCAGGTGCGCCACATGGATCGGAAGGCGTGCTCCGCCTCGACCGCAAGACCACGGCCATCCAGCAAACCGGCATCTTCCATCCGCGTACGCAGCGACGCGCGCAATGCACCCAGCAGTTGGGGGTCATTGGCCAGCGCGACAGCTTTGCCAACATATGCCTGCGCATCACTTGCGGCCCACTCGGCGAGCCCCATGCCGGTCAGTATGCTGGCACCGACCCGGCTGGCTGCCGTCTCCCCCCTGAGGGTGATGACAGGTAAACCCATCCATAGCGCGTGGCAGGTGGTGACGCCGCCGTTGAACGGAAACGGGTCAAGCGCGATATCGGCCTCATGGCCCAAGCGCATGTAATCTTCAATAGTGGTCCACCCGCGCAGCGTCAGCCTGTGCGGCGCAATACCCAAGTCGCTGAACGCACGGCTGACGGTGTTGGCCAGCTCAGGGTTCTCCAGGCCCGCGGCCTGCAGCAACAGGCGTGCGGTGAGAACGCGGGTGAGGATGGTGGCCCACACCTCCAGCATCGCTGGGGTTATCTTGGCCAAAGTGTTGAACGAGGCGAATGTTACGAAACCATTGCGCGCAACCGGCTCCGCACCGACCTCGCCGCACACCGGGTCCGGGCGGTAAGCTGCGTAAAAGCGTTTGAACCGGATCAGCTGTTCGCTGTGAAAGGCTTCGCTGTGGCCCGGTGGGTCCATGACCGCATCGGTAAAGCGGTATTGCATGGCTTGCAAGCCGGTAGACACCGGAAATCCAAACCAGCTGACCTGCACAGGCGCAGGTTGGCGCGCAAACACCAACAGCCGATGGCCCTCGGTGTGGCTCGAAAGGTCCACCAAAATATCGATGCCATCTGCCGCAATGCGCTCCGCCAAAGCGGCATCACCCATAGCCGCGCACACGACCCACTCGTCAGCAAAATGTTTGAGGCGTTCGGTGACGCCGTCCACCCGATGGCTGTTGCTGTAGCAAACCAGGTGGCAGTCACCTTGGTGCAAACCGGCCAATAACGGCTCAATCCAATATGCCGCGGCATGGTTGCGAAAATCCGCAGACACCAACCCCACCCGCAACCGCCGCTCGGGGTCCACAAGATTGGTATGCCGCAGGTCTTTGCCTTGTAGGGGAAGACCGTGCAGATGGCCCCAGACTTCGACCTGCTGCCACAGTTCGCGCGCGCTCGCCGTCACATAGCTGCCAGCCAGGATACGGCTGCTACGGGTCAACGCTTCCTTGGGATCCAACCGCAATGCCTGGTCCAATGCCATGACTGCATCGCTTTGGCGGCCCAGGCGCAGCAGGGCTCCGCCCAGGTTGGCGTGGTACATCGCCCGCGACGGCTGGAGCTTGACCGCCATACGGTACGCGTCTTCGGCCTCCACCACCTTTTGCATCAGGAGGTAGGCACCACCCAGATTGCAATGGGCCTCTGCAAAATCCGGCTTGATTGCGATCGCTGCCTTGCAGGCCGCTACCGCACCGTCCAGGTCGCCTTCGGCCTTGAGTTCCAGGCTCAGGCTATTGAGTGGATCCGCATAGCGTGGGGCGAGGTCTATGGCGCATTGGAAGCTGGCCTTAGCGGCCTCTCTGTTACCGGACTGACTCCACGCGCGCCCCAGGTTGTTATGGGCCACGGCGTAGTCGGGCTTGAGCCGAATCGCCTCGCGGTAGTAGCGGATGGACTCGGCCAGATTCCCTTGTCGCAACAACATGTTCCCCAGGTTGTAGCAATAGGCTGGCACCGTGGGATCGGCTTTGATGGCCTTGAGCACCAGCTTGATGGCCTGATCAGCGCTCCCCATTTCTTCAGAGAGGCAACCCAACAGGTGCAGCACCTCCGCGTTGTCCGCGTCTTTGCGCAGGATGTCCGAGTAGACGGCTTTTGCGGCCTTCAGATTGCCCGACTGCCGGTAGCGCAGGGCCTCCCCAAGCAGCTTGGCCGCGTCGGCCTTGGATGGCTTCACTGCCATTCAATTCTCCATGCGCCAGCATCGGTTGCAACTTGGAATGGGTGAAAAAGGGGCACGGACAAGGCTCCTGCAGGGATGAGAGGGCTGAATTATCCGTGCAATTGGCCAGACAACCGGGGTCACCACACGACACCAACGGTTACAAAAATGGACGCGGCCCAAAGGCAAAATTCGACACCTGAGGGCGAAGATAGGCCCCAGCTTAGGAGATCACCATGAAGTACAGCAGCAAGAAGTTGGGTTACCGCGCCACTGCGGCGGCAGTGGTGGCACTGGGCGCCGTTTTGCAAGCGCATGCCATTGACACATTCGACGCCAACAGCAAACTGCTATCTCTGGACGCCGTCTCCATGGGTGGCATTACCTACAGCCAGGTCCAGGCGACTGTCAGCTCCTACATCCTGCTGGGTGTGGACGGTGGGACGCCGGGCACGGACAGTTTCGACGCCGGCACCAATCTGCTGACGCTGGGGGCGGTCAGCTTCCAGGGCACGACTTACAACAATGTGCGCGTCCAGATCAACGCGTACACCCTGCTGAGCGTGGGCAACAACACACCCGGAACGGGTGGCAACACGGCGGTGTATGCCAACCTGAAGGGCGCCAGCCTGGGCGCGGGTGCGAGCCTGAACGGGGCGATTCCGTTCCCGGCCAACAACGCGTGGAACACCGACGTGTCCGGTGCGGCGGTAGACCCGAATTCGGACGCGTTGATCGCCAGCATAGGCCTGACGCGCGGTCTGCATCCAGACTTCGGCTCGGGCCTGTACGAGGGTGCGCCGATCGGCATTCCGTATGTAGTCGTGTCATCCGCACAGGCCAAGGTGCCTGTCACCTTTACCGACTATGGCGACGAGAGCGACCCCGGCCCCTACCCGATACCAGCGGATGCACCGATCGAAGGCCAGCAGGCCAATGGCAGCGCCTTTGGCGGCGACCGCCACGTACTGGCCATTGACCGCGATGCCAACCGTTTGTATGAAACCGGCAACTCCTATCCCCAAGCCGGCGGCGCGTGGCGGGCCAGCGGCGGTGCGGTGTTCAACACCGATTCCAACACGGTGCGCCCTGGTGGTCGCCCGGGCTGGACCAGCGCCGATGCCGCAGGTCTGCCCATCTTCCCGGGCCTTGCCCGCTATGACGAGGCCTCGACCGGTGTCATCCGCCATGCGCTGCGCTTTACCGTCAGCACCACGCGCAAAGCCTATGTGCCGCCGGCTACGCATTGGGCGTCCAGCAACACCAGCGCCAATGTGCCGCCCATGGGCATGCGCGTGCGACTGAAGGCCAGCTATGTGATACCGGCTAACTTCAGCACCGAAAGCAAGGCCATCCTGCAAAGCATGAAGACCTACGGCATGTTCGTGGCTGACAACGGTTCCAACTGGTATGTCAGCGGTGCGCCCGACCCGCGCTGGAACAATGACAAGCTGGTATCCGAACTGGGCAGCGTCAAGGGTGCTAGTTTTGAGGTGGTGCGCATGGATGGGTTAGTCACCCCATAGACCCAAATCGCGCCACGCAGCGCAGATGTGCGGGCGCTTCCGCTGCAAATCCTAACGGGTACCCGGTGGGTGCGCCAAATCTTCGTGCTTTTGCGCCAGGTATTCGTCCAGTGTCAACTCGTGCAACTGCGGAGAATGCCGCTCTGATAGCGCGAACCAGCTGCGCAACCGTGCATCCGTCTGCGGTTGCCCCACGGCACCGGGAACGCTGGTATAGGCTAACAACGCGAGGTAATTGCGGATCACATTGCGCTCTATTGAGCCCCGCTCGCCCTGTACGAACTGGGGCTTGCCATCCTTGGTGGTATCGACCACGGTGAAACCAATCTTGTTGCGGCCGGCGGTGGACAGGTAGATACCCAGCGCCATCTTGGCCATGGTGCCGTAGCTGTAGCCGTAGCCGAAATGCAGGAAGCTGCGCTGACTCTCCAGCGGCGTGACTTCAAAAACAATGCGGTAGTCCGCTGTGGACAGCGGGCCGGTTGCGGCCGTCAGCGCTACACGCAGATAGTCCGCGGTGCTGGCCTCGACGCGCATGCTGTAGTTCATCGTATAAACCGAACCACCCGTCACCCCCTGTTTGGGTCCGGCCGTCAACACCAAGCCCGCTCCAGCGGTGCCTTGACTGGGCTGACACGCCCGTATGTTCAGATGCAGAAACATGACGCCGCAGATGTTTTCCGGTGCGCTGAGCAGGCTACTCGCTTGCGCGAATGACACAGGCACTTCGGCATACACATCCGCATGCAGACGCTTACCCGAATCTTGGGACACCAAGTGCACGGGCTCACCCAAGACCTTGGCCTGCAACTGGGGCTGCAACTCGGCATGCTTGGCCAGCAGGCTGGCAGCGTTGCCGCCAGCTGTCGCCTCAGGCGCTGCCAACACGGGCAACCCCAAAGACGCCAGAAGCACCGCAAGCAGCAGTGAGGACGCTGCCCGAATCGGGTTGCGGGGCATGGTGAAGTGTGCGTGCATGTTGTTGGTAGCCATTCCCGTTGATCTTGCCATGCTCTGTTGAGAGTGTCAGTGTGCCACCCCACACGCAGATTCTGGCACCACTTTATGTACTCGGAAAGTCGGAATTCCGGCTGGCTATTCTGGTAATTCACGCCAAGCACACCGGCCTGGATTTTGCCGATGTGGCCATCGTCAGTGCCGACAAGGAGGTCCGGCGGTGACAATATAGGACCCCTTACCCCGGAACCACCGCATGGCGCTCACCCCCAACCACGAACTCAGCATGACTGTGCTGATGACGCCCGACATGGCCAACTTTGCCGGCAATGTGCATGGCGGCACGCTGCTGAAATTTCTAGACCAGGTAGCCTATGCCTGTGCCAGCCGCTACGCCGCCCGCTATGTGGTAACCGTCAGTGTGGACCAGGTCATGTTCCGCCAGCCGGTGCATGTTGGTGAACTCGTGACCTTTATGGCCTGCGTCAACTACACCGGAAAATCGTCGATGGAGATCGGCATCAAGGTGATCGCGGAAAACATCCGCAGCCAGCAGAAGCGCCATGTCAACAGCTGCTTCTTCACGATGGTGGCCGTGGACGATGACCGCCGCCCGGTCGCCGTGCCGGTGCTGCAGCCCCAGAGCGCCCGCGAGAAACGCCGCTACGAGCAGGCGCTGCTACGCAAGGAGCTGCGCCAGGAACTGGACACCCGCTTGCAGGCCATCAAGACGATGAGTTAGCCCCCACGGTCGCCCACTGCATGTAGCTCCCTGCCCCCAAGGGGAGGCGGCCCGCCGCGGCGGCTGAGCCCTAGCGGGTAACGATCGCAAAGTTGCCGGGGGCCTTGTCGATCAGGCCAAAAAAGCGCACCAAATCGACCGTGCTGCCGGTCACTTTCAAATCGTCGCTGAGCAGCGTGTCTTTGACGCCTGCCGTCCCTGCAAGCATCTTGACGAAAATGTCTTTGGTCAACGCCAGCGTGGCGTTGGCGTCCGGCGCTGCCTCGCCGCGTTTGAAGTGCAGCACCGCGTTCTCGATCCACAGCACATAGGTTTCCTTCAAGTCGGTCAGCACCAGGTTGACCTTGAGGTTCTTGCCGTCGGCGTCCGGGCCATTGAGCCCAGCTGCCATGGCTTCCAGAAAGCGCTCGACGGGAGTTTGCAGCAGCATGTCCACCAGCATGGCCTTCGACGCGCCCTTGGCCGGTGGGCCGTTGCGCAGTTCCTGGGCCGCTGTCAGGTAGGAGTTGCGCCACGTCGAGGCCTCGGCCATATAGCCCATCTGGTCATAGGTCCTGGCCAGCAACTCCTTGGCGGCCCTGTTCGACGGCTCGCCAAACACTGCGTGGTTCAGCAGCTCGGCGGCCCACCGGTAGTCCCCCTTGTCAAAGGCATCCTGGGCGGCCGCCACGGTTTTGTCGACACCGCCCAGCAACGCCAGGTAGCGTTTGGCGGACTCCTGCGGCGGCAGCGGATTTAGGTTAGCCGGGTTGCCGTCATAGGCACCCAGGTAGAACTGGTATACGGCCTTGACGTTGTGGCGCAAGTCACCGTAGTAGCCGCGCGCGCCAAAGAATCCGGACAGCGATGCAGGCAGCTTGACCATGTCGGCAATCTCGCGCGGCGTGTGGCCGGCATTGATCAGGCGCACCGTCTGGTCGTGCGTGTATTTGTAGACGTCGCGATGCATGGTGATCATTTTCTGGATGTTGGCCTTGCCCCAAATGGGCCAGTTGTGCGAGCCGATGTAGATGTCGGCGTCCTGGGTCTGCTCCAGCGCCTGGTCCATGTAGTTCGACCAGCGCAATGCGTCACGCACCTTGGCGCCGCGCACTGGCAGCAGGTTGTGCATGGTCTGGGCGAGGTTCTCGGCCCCGTCGTACAGTTTTTTGCTGGGAATGCTGAAGGTCAGCTCGGCCGGGCACTCGGCGCCCGGCACGTTGTGAAACATAAAATCCACGCCATCGAGCTGCAGCACCTGCGTGGGATGCTCAATCAGGCGGTTGGGCGGCAGAATGCCTATGTTGCCGTAGGCCACATCTTTGCCGAGGCCCGTGTCCACATTGCCCTTGGCTGAGCGCGGCAGATCGCGCCCAAACTGGTACAGCGAGCGGCGCGCCATGCCGGTCCCCACCAAAATATTTTCGCTGGTGGCCTCTTCCATGAAGCCCGCCGACGCAACGATGGGCAGCTTGCGATCCGCCACGTCCTGTGGGGTGGTGATGCCCAGCACGCCGCCGAAATGGTCGGCGTGGGCATGGGTGATGATGATGGCCGACACCGGTTTGTTGCCCAGGTGCTGGCGCGCAAAAGCCAGCGCAGCGCTGGATGTTTCGCGCGCCGTCAGCGGGTCGACAACGATCCAGCCGGTCTTGCCTTCGACCAGCGTCATGTTCGCGATGTCGAAGCCCCGCAATTGGTAGACCCCGTCTGTCACCTTGAACAGGCCGATGTGGGCATTGAGCTGCGCATGACGCCACAGGCTGGGGTTGACGGTGTCCGGTGCCTTGCCGTCCAGAAAGCTATAGGCCCCAAAGTCCTTCAAAACCGTGCCATCCGCCAGCGTGATCTTGCCGGTGGGCTTGGCGATGAAGCCGCGCTTGGCGTCCTCGAAATCCTGAGCGTCATCCAGTTTCAGGGTCTGGGCAAACTGGGCGTTGGCTTTTAAGGTATCGGGGCTGGCGTCGCCTGCCGCACCGCCTATACCGCTGGTTTTGCTGCAGCCGCTGGTCACCACCAGTATCGCTGTCGTAACTGCAAGTGCGCGTAGCGTCACTGGCCTGCTTTTCATGCTGGGGTGTCCTCTGCGGGGTGCAATCAAAACGGCAATTGTGAAACCCGATCTAAAATCCGTCCAATGCATTCAAACTTAGATTTCAATGCATTCACTGCATGGAAAAACCAGGTAACCCACGATGGACATCCGCAGACTCAAGCACGTGGTGGCGCTCGCCGACGCCCGTAATTTTGGCCGCGCCGCGCTGCAGTGCCATTTGAGCCAGCCAGCGTTCAGCCGCAGCATTCAGGCGGCTGAAGACGAGTTGGGGCTACAGCTGTTTGACCGTGGGACGGTGGACGTACGCTGCACTGACGCTGGCGCGTTTGTCGTGGAGCGAGCACGCAAGCTGGTGTTCGACAGCCACTGCCTTGAACGCGATGTGAGCCTGTACCGCGAGCGCCAGATCGGCGACATCGCGCTGGGCGTCGGGCCCTTTCCGGCAGCAACACTGCTACCGGTGTTGCTGACCGACATGCGCACGCGCTTTCCCGCTGTGAATGTGCGGGTGGAGGTCAACAACGCAAACTATCTTGCAGAACACCTGCGTGCCGAGGAGCTGGATTTCTATGTGGCGGATCTGCGCAATATCCCGGCCACGTCAGAATTTGAGATCACGCGTATCGGCCAGTTGACTGCGAGATTCTACGTTCGTGCGGGGCACCCATTGCTCGAAACCCCTTCTGCTCCCGGCAAAGCGCTGCTGCACTATGGCCTAGCCAGCGTGCGCGTGCCCGACAAGATTCTGTTCTTGCTGGCGTCTTTGATGGGATTGCCCGAAGGCGTGCGCCTGCCGCTGGCGCTGGAGTGTGATGATTTGAATCTGCTGAAGACGGTGGCGATGGCCACTGATACGGTGCTGGCCTGCGCGGATGCGGGCGCATTGCAGGAAGTAGCCCAAGGCCGATTAGTGCGTTTGAAAACGCCCGACCTGCCTACCCAATTTTCCGACATGGGCATCGTGTCGTTGAACGGCCGAAGCTACTCACCCATAGCGCAGTACGCGGTTGATTTTCTGGCCCAGCTGGGGGTTACAGCGGGCCAGACCGTGAGGCCAGGGTGAGGTGCTCAGCAGTTAGCGCACGGAGTCCTTGACCCAATCCTTGGCGTCCTTAACCAGCTCCTTGGCATCACCTGCATGCTTTTGGGCTTTGCCAGTGATTTGCTTTTCCAAGCCTTTCAATTGCTGATCAGTGCTACCCACCAATTTGCCGGCCTCTTCCTGGACTTGTCCAGCAATGTTCTTGGCGGTGCCCTCAACTTGATCCTTGTTCATGGTGATATTTCCTTTCAGACGATTAAAGTACATGTGAGTCTTTTCCAAGACTTACGGGTAAATGGTACGGATAGACCGATAACTCATCCGTGCGCCCGCGCACAAACTCTGCAAATTTTTTTGGTTCGTTAACGCACTGACCGACGGCTTGGTGTGCGGTACGGTTGACCGACTGAATTCAACGCGATTTTTTCGGAGTAGTACATGGACAAATCCAACCCACCAGAAACCTTTGGCATCTTCAAACCCACCGGCCACACGGTCATCGTGTTGCGGTCTACAGAAGACCTGGAGGCTGCCAAGACTGCTCTGGAGAAGAGAGCTTTCTCACCCGACGGCATGGTTATCTACAGCCCACAGGAGATGGCCGCGCTGGCCCGGTCAGAGCGCCAAGCGTCAAGCCGGATGGCAGCGTTTGGTTATGAAATGGAGTTGCTGGACACCCATCTCGAGCTTGCCGAACAAGGGTGTAGCTTTCTGGTCGTACCGGCACCCAACGACGAGCAAATTGATGGCATCACTGAAGTAGCAACGCAATGCAACGCGGTCTCAGCGCAGCATTACGGTCGCTTCCTTATACGGGACTTGATCGATAGCACTGCACCGAATGCGCCGATCAAGGAAACGCCTACGCCCGTCCGCTAGCGCTTTCCCAGGTTTTCACCGCGGCCACAAAACCATGTGGCCGCCACGCAATACCACCGTCACGTTGGGTGGCACTGGTGAGGGTCTTGCGCGATCAGCTGCGCGGCTCGCCCTGGGCATTGACAGGAATCGTGGCTCCCGGCGCATATGTCATCTGAACGCGGTGCTCGACACCTCGGAAGGTGTACGCCACGTCCCAGAATGCTGGAGCGGCAGCGCTGGGCTGCGTCTCGCACTTCTGAACATCACGCGTAGTGGCTGGAGTCCCATTCTTGTTACGCCCCACATTGGCGCCTACAGCTGCACCTGCTGCCAAGCCTCCAACGGTGGCAATGTCTTTCCCGACCCCGCCGCCAATCTGGTGACCCAGAATTCCGCCGACCAATGCGCCGAGCACGGCGCCGCCTACGTTAGCTTCGCCGCGCGTAGCAGCAACCTCTTCACGCTCCATCCAGCAACGCTGCTCGGGCGGACCCACCACAGCACGAACGGACGTTACGTTGGCCTCGTAGACGCGCTCGTCTTCGCGGCGGCGGTTATCGTAGACCGGCATACGTTCTGGCGCATAGCGGCGGTCTTCGACCCGCGTGTTCCAGTCCAGCGCCCGCACCGAAGAGATACGATCATTCAGGCCCATCGCGGCCAGGGACGGATACCGTCCAGGGTTCAACACTGTGCACTTCCCATTGAAGCGGCTGTGTTCGCAGACCTCCCATCGCTGGCCCAACACCACGGCGGACGAAGCCCGGTCATTAAAACCCGACCGCGCGAAATCATCAACGGTCTGATCCGCTGAAAAGGTGCGGCCCTGGAAATTTTCGTCCTCGTAGAACGTCGCCTGGGATGGCAGCGGTGCGGGGGCAAGCCTCTCAGCGATATCCCGGCCATTGCTGTCTACTGGTTTCAGAGATGACACACGCTCGTTCAAACCCATGGCGCTCAAAGAGGAGTATTGCCCCGGGCGCAGGATCATGCAACGACCACCGAAACGGACGTCATCACAGACCTCCCACCGGGTATTTGTATCCCCACGGACAATGACCGAGGAAGCGCGATCGTTGAAGCCGCCGCGGCGCAGGTTGTCTACCCTTTGCTGGGATGTAAATGAGCGCCCCTGGAAGTCTTCTTGCTCAAAAAATGTGACATCAGCAAACGCCAAGCCTGCCATCAGCGCCGCCGCAGCGGTCAGCGTCAGTCGTAAAGCGGTTTTCATAGATTGCTCCTCTAAAAGTCAAAAACCGTAGGCTACGCAGCATCCACCCTGGCGTCCGTTCGGTGACGAACACAGCTCGACAATTTCGCAACGGCATGTGTGCGCCATCACACGGTAAATGCTGCGCTGCACGCCTAACATCAATGGCTCAAGCCCCCGGGCAACGTGCTCGAAAATCGACAATCAATCAGGGAAGAAACAAGATGGCCAAAGGAATGATTCTTGCTGCGGGCCAAGGAACCCGCGTGCGACCGCTCACCCAGGATTTGCCGAAACCCATGGTTCCCATACTCGGCAAACCCTTGATGGAATACCTCATCGAGCACCTGGCCCGACACGGCGTTACGGAGATCATGGTGAATGTGGCCTTCCACCACCAGCGCATCGAAGAGTATTTTGGCGATGGCCATCGCTGGGGCGTGCATCTGGGCTACGCGTATGAGGGCATCCGCGACCATGGCGACATACTCCCCAGACCCCTGGGTTCAGCCGGTGGCATGCGGCGCATTCAGGACTTTGGTGGTTTCTTTGACGAGACCACATTGGTGTTGTGCGGTGATGCCTTGATTGATCTGGACATTACGGCTGCGCTGGAAGAGCACCGCCAAAAGGGTGCCATGGCAAGTGTCGTGGCACTGGATGTTCCGCGTACCGACGTCCAGGCGTATGGCATTGTGGTCGCCGCTGCGGACGGTCGCATCCAGTCGTTCCAGGAAAAGCCCAAGCCGCACGAGGCGCGGTCTACTCTGGCAAGTACCGGCATCTATCTCTTTGAGCCTGAGGTGCTCAACAAGATACCGTCAGACACCGTGTATGACATTGGATCCCAGCTATTCCCGCAACTCGTCGCCGAACAGGTTCCGTTCTTTGTGCAAAATCGGCCCTTCAACTGGCTGGACATTGGACGCGTCAGCGATTATTGGTCGGTATTGCAACGCGTTTTGAACGGTGAGATCGACTACATGAAGATGCCCGGCGAGCAGATCCGCCCCGGTGTCTGGGTGGGCTTGAATACGTCTATTCCCTGGGATGAAGTAGACATCGAGGGCCCGGTCTATATTGGCTCCAATGTACGCATAGAGCCCGGTGCCACCATTACTGGGCCGGCCTGGATCGGCCATGGCAGCCTGGTCCGCACAGGTGCCCGTATCACCCGTAGCGTGCTGTTCGAATACACGCGCATCGCCGCCGACATGCATTTCAGCGAAATGATCGTGTCCCGCCACTATTGCGTGAACCGAAGCGGCGAAACCCTGTACCAAGGCGATGAAGCCACCGATCTCCGGTGGGGAGACGCGCGTGCTGAGGCGTTGACGACAAGGCTTGCCGCCAAGCCCCAAGCGCGACCGCTGCGGCTGGCGAGCTACCGGCCGCAGGAATCGAGTCCCACTCCAAAAGCCTGGAAGGGGTCCAACGGCTTGGCCGCTGCCTCCAACGCATCGACTGTGGCCTAGCCAATATCTGGCCCCCCACGCGGCCCGGTCTCACCACATCCCGCGATGCTCGCCGCCCTGCCCATGCAAGAATCAAAAGCATCGAAGAGACCTGCCCCTGTGGCGGTTCTGCAGCGCGATGTTCAGCCCGCCGTTTTGCGCGTTCCTGAATTGCACTACCGCAGGCTATTCGAAACTGCCCGAGACGGCATCCTGCTGCTGAACGCAACGACTGCTGAGATCGAAGACATCAACCCATATCTGACGGAATTGCTGGGCTACTCCCACGCTGAGTTGATGGGCAAGAAGATTTGGGAGGTTGGGGCATTTGCAGATATCGTCGAAAGCAGGGAAAAATTCCGAGAGCTGCGCAACAAGGGCTTTATCCGTTTTGACAACCTGCCGCTGCGCAAGAAATCAGGCGCGAGCGTTGCCGTTGAATTTGTCAGCAACACCTATGACTGTGCCGGTGTTACCGCTATACAGTGCAATATCCGCGACATCAGCGAGCGCAAGCAGGCGGACGAAAGAATCAGCGCGCTGGCCTTCTTCGACCCGCTGACGCGCCTTCCCAACCGCACATTGCTGCTGGACCGTTTACAGCAAGCCATGATTGTGGGGGCGCGCAGCGACAGCCATGGCGCACTCTTGTTTCTGGATCTGGACCACTTCAAGGCACTCAACGACTCCCTTGGGCACCACGTGGGTGACGAGATGCTGCAGCAGGTGGCGCAGCGACTCAGCGATTGCGTGCGCGAGGGCGACACCGTTGCCCGCCTGGGTGGCGATGAGTTTGTCGTGGTGTTGGCGAACCTGCACCAGCGCCCGCGCGAAGCCGCCAACCAAGCCCAGGATATCGGCAGAAAGATACTCACGACGCTGAGCCAACCGTACCGGCTGGGCGACACGGCCCGCACGTGCACCGCAAGTATTGGTGCAACGCTCTTCAGCGGCGGCAAGGAGTCCATCGACGATTTATTGAAACAAGCTGACTTGGCGATGTATAAAACCAAGGACAGGGGTCGCAATGGCTTGCAGTTCTTTGACCCCGCCATGCAGGCCGCCATCCGGCAACGTACAGCGTTGGAGAAGGAGTTGCGCCAGGCCATCACACAGAACCAGTTGGTACTGCGGTTCCAGCCCCAGGTGGTCGGTGATGGGCGGCCTACCGGTGCTGAGGTACTGGTGCGCTGGCAACATCCAGAGCGCGGGTTGATGCCACCGGGGGACTTCATTCCATTGGCAGAGGAAACGGGCTCGATATTGCCGTTGGGGCAGTGGGTGCTTCAGGCTGCCTGCACGCAATTGGCTGCATGGGCCACCAAGCCCAAGACCAGGAACCTGCGTTTAGCCATAAACATCAGCGCGGGCCAGTTTCGGCAAGCTGACTTTGTGGATCAGGTGTTGGGAGCACTTGCCCGCACCGGCGCGAACGCCCAACGGCTCAAAATGGAGCTGCCAGAGAGTCTGCTGGTCGACAACGCCCCATCGATCATCGAGAAAATGTTTACCTTGAAGGCCCAAGGTGTGTATTTCTCTTTGGGTGACTTCGGCACGGGTTACTCGTCACTTTCGTCGCTAAAACGCATGCCGCTGGACGAGTTGAAGATCGACCTCAGCTTTGTGCGCTATATCCTCAGCGACCACCACGACGCATCTATCGCCAAAACAACCATTGCGCTGGCCCACAGTTTGGGCTTGAACGTGATCGCCGAAGGGGTGGAAATTGAAGCACAGCGAGACTTTTTAACCGCTGCGGGCTGCCACGCCTTTCAGGGCTTTTTCTTCAGCGAACCGCTCGCGGTGGCTGGCTTTGAGCGGTACGCACGCCGCGTGCTTTAGACAACGCCGAAGGGGCGACATGCGCCCCTTCGGTTGGCCAAAACATTCTCACAAAAACTGGATTACTTGGGCTTGCCCACTTCGTGGCCAATCGCTCCGCCGACCACAGCGCCAGCCGCTGTGCCCACCGGTCCACCGCCCAGCACAGCACCTGCTGCACCTCCGACAACAGCGCCGGTGGCGGTACTGCGTTCCTGATGGGTCATGCCAGCGCATGCGCTCAGACCCATAACCGACGCCAGCAGTACGGCTGGCATCACTGCAAAAGACCTGTTGTTAAGTTTCATGGTGATAACTCCAAATGGGAAGAACTGCGAAACCGTGAAGTGCAATGGATACCCCCACGGATGAAGCTCCATTGTTGGGGGCTGCCGTAGAAACTTCTGTGCGCGAGCGCACCCACAGCCAACGTTTAAAAAATGCTATTAATTTCGTAGCTGCTTACGCTCTCTAAACAAGGGCTGCCGCCTATTTTTAGCTATAAGTTCGGTGCCGAACAGAGCAAAATCTTGCTTTTCTGTACGCTAGGCGCACTGCCGCTGCCCGCGTGTCGGCGGTAGCGCCAGCGTTATGAAATAGGATGCGCGTTTAAGTGTCCCAAGACAAATCACCACACTCGAAAGTACGCCTCCTTGAAAACTCCCCAAAGAACCTTTGCCTGGCTTGCTACCCTCTTGCTGCTGTGCACGGGCCTCGCATACCTGTTTTGGTCCCAAGGCCAAGTGGTAGCCTGCATCACCACGCTGGTCGTCCTGGCCCTGCTGCTGACGCTGCACAGTGCCTACTCCAGCTATCGGGGGTCGCAGCGCCGGCCGGATGAGCAATCGGCCCACAATGCCCTGCTGCGGACCAGCCCTGTGACGGCGGACTACGCCGCCCAGCAAACCCTGCGCGACAGCGCAGCACAGGTGCAGGCCATTCTCAACACGGTCAGTGATGGCATTGTGACGCTGCAGGCTCAGGGTGGCATCATCGAGTCCGCCAACCCGGCCGTTGAACATATGTTCGGTTACCGCGCTGCGGAACTCAAGGGCAAGGCCTTCGGCTTGCTGATACCCGAGTTAAACCAGGAGCAGCACCAGGTGGCCCTGGAGCACTACGCCGTCGGCGCCGCGGCGCGCGCCATGGGACAGGGCCGTGAGGTCATGGGCTTTCGCAAGGACGGTAGCTTCTTCCCAGTGGAGATTGCCGTCAGTGACATGCTGCTGGGCGACCAGCGCTATTTCACCGGCATCCTGCGAGACATCAGTGCCCGCAAGCAGGCCGAAGAGGCGCTGCGCAAGGCCGGCGCGCTGCAAAACGCCATTTTCAACAGCGCAAATTTCTCCAGCATTGCGACCGACGCCAACGGTGTGATCCAGATCTTCAACACGGGAGCCGAGCGCATGCTGGGCTATACCGCTGCGGATGTCATGAACCTGATCACCCCGGCTGACATATCCGACCCCGGCGAAGTGGTTGCACGCGCCGAGGCGCTGAGCGTGGAGTTGGGCACCGAGATCACGCCGGGATTTGAGGCGCTGGTGTTCAAGGCATCGCGTGGCATCGAAGACATCTACGAACTGACCTACATCCGCAAGGACGGCGTACGCGTGCCGGCCGTGGTGTCGGTCACCGCGCTGCGCGACGATGGCAACCAAATCATTGGCTACCTGCTGATCGCCACCGACAACACAGCCCGCAAGCTGGTCGAGGCCGAACGCGCACAGCTGGGCCGGGCGCTGCACCTCAAGAATGTCGAACTGGAAGCTGCGCGCTCCACGGCCGACAAGGCCAACCTGGCCAAGTCGGAATTTTTATCCAGCATGAGCCATGAGTTGCGTTCCCCGTTGAATGCCATTTTGGGCTTTGCCCAACTGATGGACTCCGGCCTGCCACCGCCAACACCCATCCAGAAGAACAACATCCAGCAGATCCTCAAGGCCGGGTGGTATCTGCTGGAACTGATCAACGAGATACTCGATTTGGCGCTGATCGAGTCGGGCAAGCTGTCGATGTCGATGGAGCCGGTATCCCTGCAAGAGGTGCTGCTGGATTGCCAGACCATGATGGAGCCCCAGGCACGCCGTCGCGGCATCCAGATGCGCTTCCCCCAGTTCAAGGCGCCCTGCTACGTGCAGGCCGACCGCACCCGCGTGAAGCAGGTGTTTGTCAACCTGCTGAGCAACGCCATCAAGTACAACCGCCAGGATGGTTCGGTGGACATCACTTTCCGGCCCGCGGGCAAGACCCGCCTGCACGTCAGCGTGCGCGATACCGGCGAAGGCCTCTCGGCCAAAAAGCTGGACCAGCTGTTCCAACCTTTCAACCGCCTGGGGCAGGAAGTAAGCGACGAGGAAGGCACAGGCATTGGCCTGGTCGTCAGCAAACGGCTGGTGGAGCTGATGGACGGCAGCATTGGCGCGCACAGCTCCGTGGGGGCGGGCAGCGATTTCTGGATCGAACTGAACCTTGCGCACCCGCAATCCTTGGTGCTGGATGCGGCGCAGGAACTGGGCTTGCTGCCGGAGGCTGCACCCAACGGCACTGCGGTGCGCACCCTGCTATATGTGGAAGACAACCAGGCCAACATGGAACTGGTGGCACAGCTGGTGGCACGCCGGCAGGACATTCGCCTGCTGCGGGCCGAAGACGGTGTGCGCGGCATGGCCATGGCGCGCACCCACCTGCCGGACCTGATCCTGATGGACATCAACCTGCCGGGCATCAGCGGGACCCAGGCGCTGGGCCTGCTGCAGGATGACCCGATGACCCGCCACATACCCGTGCTGGCGCTCAGCGCCAACGCCATGCCGCGGGATGTGGAGAAGGGCCTGCAGGCGGGATTCTTCCGCTACCTGACCAAGCCCATCAAGATCGCCGAGTTCATGCTGGCGCTGGACCAGGGTCTGGAACTGGCGCAAACTCAATCCGACCCTACTTCACATGCCAAATAGGCCTGCAGCCCCCGTGCAGAGCGCGTAAGCAGCTATACATTCAGGAGCGCTTTTTTGCGCCCCTCCTTATTGATAAGTCCATCGGAGAACACCATGATCACCTCAAGCGACATCCTCGCCGCAAAAATACTGGTCGTTGATGACCAGGAATCAAATGTGCAACTGCTGGAGCAGCTCTTGCACGGTGCCGGCTACACCGCCGTAACTTCCACGCAGCAGCCCCAGGACGTGTGCGCGCTGCACCGCGAGAATGCCTATGACCTGATCCTTCTGGATCTGCAGATGCCGGTCATGGATGGCTTTCAGGTCATGGAAGGCCTCAAAGCCAACAGCGACGATCCCTACCTGCCCGTCATCGTGCTCACCGCGCAGCCCGGCCACAAGCTGCGCGCCCTGCAGGCAGGCGCCAAGGACTTCGTCAGCAAGCCGTTTGACTTGGTTGAAGTCAAGACGCGCATCCACAACATGCTGGAGGTGCGCCTACTGTACAAGCGCCTGGACGACTTCAACAAAGTGCTGGAGCAGACCGTGCTGGAGCGCACTGCCGAACTGCGCGAGAGCGAGGCGCGATACCGTAGCCTGACCGAACTGGCGTCGGACTGGTACTGGGAGCAGGACGAACACGGCAGCTTCACGCAGGTGTCCGGCCCAGTACTGGATATGTTGGGAATGGCCAACACGAACCCCACGGCAGCAGGCTGGGACCCTGCCGACCGCGAAAAGCTGCGCAGCACCATTGCCGCGCGGGAGCCTTTTTTGGACTTCATCATCCATCGCCACCACGCCGACGGTACGCAGCAGCAGTACCGGGTCAGCGGTGAGCCCATGTTCAACCGCAGCAGCCGTTTCCTGGGTTACCGGGGCATTGGCGTTGAAATCGTTGCAGGTGCGTGAAGTGACCAACACCGTACCCCACCAGATGAAGCCGCTGCACTTCCCACAACAAAACCATCTGCTCGCGGCACTGCTGCCAGCAGACTTCGCGCTCTTTGCCGAGCACCTGGAGCTCGTGCCGATGGCACTGGGTCAAATGCTTTACGAGCCTGGCACCCAGTTAGACCACGCCTTCTTTCCCACCACGTCTATCGTGTCGCTGCACTATGTGACCGAGACTGGCGCATCGGCAGAAACCGCCGGCGTGGGTAACGAAGGGCTTGTAGGCATTTCGCTGTTCATGGGGGGCAATACCACTCCCAGTTCGGCCGTGGTGCAGACGGCGGGTTATGCCTACCGGCTGGACCGCCAAGTACTCCAAAGCGAATTCAACCGCGCGGGCGCCCTGCAACGGCTACTGCTGCGCTACACCCAGGCCCTGATGACACAGATGGCCCAGTCGGCCGTCTGCAACCGCCACCACACGGTGGAACAACAGTTGTGCCGCTGGCTACTGCTAACCATGGACCGCGTGCCAAAACGCGAACTGGTCATGACGCAGGAACTGGTGGCCAGCATGCTGGGTGTGCGCCGCGAGAGCGTTACCGAGGCCGCCGGCCGCCTGCAGGCGCAGGGCTACATCCGCTACCGCCGGGGACACATTGCGGTGCTGGAACATGCGGGCCTGCAGGCCAGTGCCTGCGAGTGCTACTCCGTGGTCAAGAAGGAACTGGCGCGCCTGCTCAGCGACGTGCAAAGCAGCCACGGTTAACACGGCTCCGTCCGTCTCATCGCTGCGCGGGCCTGCGCTTGGCCCTACTTCTTGATGCTCATCTCGTTGCGGACGAGACGCACGCCTTCAACGCCGCGGGCGACCTCCATTGCGCGGTCAACCTGGGTTTGGTTGTCGACAAAGCCGGTTAGCAGGACCTCGTCGTCTCTGGTGACCACGGCGATGTCCAGGCTTTTGATGCTGGGGTCGGCCAGCAGCCCGGCCTTGACCTTGCTGGTAATGATTCCAGCATCCACCTTCTTGCCCACAGTCGTGGGGCCACTCTTCAGCACCACATTGTTCTGAATGCCTTTGACGCCAGACACGGCCCGGGTGACGGCGGTTGCACGGTCCACCTGCGCCTGGTTATCAACAAAGCCGCTGAGCAACACTTCGCCCTTGCGGGTCTGGACCTTGAAGTCAAAACTTTTGATATCCGCATCTGCGAGCAACGCGGACTTGACCGTACTGGTAATGACACTGTCATCGATAACGGTACCAACGGTTGTGCTGGGGGCCGGCATGCCGGCGCCAGTGCCCTCCACCGGCTTGCTGCAGCCCACGGCTGCAGCAGCCACAACAGCGGCCAATGCGGCGCTCAGCAACCTGGTATTCATATGGGTTTTCATAGGCTTGCTCCAAAAGGGAAAGTGGCCACGGGTGTGGCGACGCCGCCCAGCATGCACGGATTATTGATGAGCTTCTGTTCGCTTGCGAACAAACAGCCCAACCGGCTACCCCTACGCTCCAGTTGAACCATGTGACAGGCCAAACCGATGCCAGCGCCACACAGCCACACCCCGACACTCTGACACTAGGCGGTGTGTGGACCGCGCGCGGCTTGGGTACCGTCCCCACCCAACTGGCAAGCCTGCAGTTTCCTGGCACGGCAGTGCAGATCGAGGCAGGCGGCGTAGACCGACTGGACACGGCCGGCGCCTGGGTACTGCACAAGCTGCTAACCCGCCTGCGCGCGCAGGGCCATGAGGTCTCTGTGCAAGGCTTTCAGCCCGACAGTGCGCGGCTGTTGCAAACCGTGGCCCAGCATGAGGACGACCTGCAAACCCGCACGGCGGCCACTGGGCCTGCAGCCGTGCCGGTGCGCATGCTCGAACGCGTGGGCCGCCAAGCCGGGTCTGCTTGGGAGCAATTTGTCGCCATGCTGGCTTTTGTAGGTGAAACCGCATGGGCGTTCGCTGGCTGCATCGCCCACCCTTCGCGGATGCGCTGGCGTCCGATTCTGTTCAACATCCGCAGGGCCGGCTTTGATGCGCTGCCTATCGTCGGGCTGATGCTGCGGGAATTTGCACCGCTGATCACTGCCATCACCATCGCCGGGCGTTCGGGCTCTGCCTTTGCTGCGCAGATCGGCACGATGTCCGTCACCGAGGAAATCGACGCGATGAGGACCTTGGGCATCGCGCCGCTTGAGCTACTGGTGATACCCAAAGTTATCGCCCTGGTCATCGCCCTGCCCTTGCTTACTGTGTTTTCCGACGTATTGGGGGTGGCGGGCGGCATGGTCATGGCGCGTAGCCAGCTGGAGGTGGGCTATGGGGAATTTCTGGACCGCATGGGCAAGGCCGTCAGCGTGACATCTTATTTGGTCGGCATTGCCAAGGCGCCGGTGTTTGCCGTCGTCATCAGCATGGTGGGCTGCTTTCAGGGCTTTCGCACGCGCGGTGGCGCCGACAGCGTGGGTTTGCAAACCACCCGCAGCGTAGTGCAGTCCATCTTCCTCGTCATCGTGGCGGACGCACTGTTTTCCATCGCCTTCAGCATCCTGGACTTGTGACATGGAAGGCGCAGCGCAATCCCAGGAGACGGTCATCGAGATGGAAAGGGTGGTGACCCGTTTTGGCGATCACGTGGTGCACCAGGGCGTGGATCTTGCGGTACACCGGGCCGAAATATTTGCGGTGATCGGTGGCAGCGGTACCGGCAAGTCCACGCTCTTGCGCGAGATGATCTTGCTGCAAAAGCCCACCGAGGGCCGGATACGGGTGCTGGGCGTGCCGCTGGAGGGCATCTCGGACAAGGCGGCGCTGGAATTGCGCCAACGCTGGGGTGTGATGTTCCAGCAGGGCGGCCTGTTTGGCTCGCTGACTGTGCTGGAGAACATCGGCCTGCCACTGCGTGAGCACACGGACCTGGACGATGCTCTGATTGATGAAATAGCGCACTGGAAACTGTCCACGGTGGGACTGAAGCCCGAAGTGGCGGACCAGTACCCTTCCGAACTCAGCGGCGGCATGATGAAGCGGGCGTCGCTGGCGCGCGCGCTGGCACTGGACCCTGAATTGCTGTTTCTGGACGAGCCTACTGCGGGCCTGGACCCCGACAGTGCCGCAGGCGTAGACGATCTTGTGCGCTCGCTGCGCGACCTGTACGGGCTGACCATCGTCATGATCACCCACGACCTGGACCTCCTATGGCAGGTGGCCGACCGTGTGGCCGTGCTGGGTGATGGCCAGGTGCAGGCGGTCGACTCCATGCAAACGCTGGCACGCTTGGACAAGCCTTTGATCCGGCCTTTTTTTGATGGTCCACGTGCGCGCAGCGCCCAGCAACAGGCCAACCCCTCCTCTTCCAACCCGTCCCAGGAGACAGCATGGAAACCAAAGTAAGCTTTTCCATCGTGGGAGCTTGCGTACTGATTTTGGGCGCCACGCTCATCACTGGCGCGCTGTGGCTTGCGTCCGGCGGCGCCTGGCAAAAAGACTACGACACGTTCTGGGCGATAGAAAACGAGTCCGTATCCGGCCTGAATCTGAATGTGCCGGTCAAGTACAACGGTGTGGACGTAGGCAAGGTGGTCGCCATCGACCTGGACCGGGCACACCCCGAGCGCGTGATCCTGTCATTCGCTATCGAACGGGGGATTCCCGTCAAGGAGGACACCATTGCCGTGCTGAAGACACAGGGTCTGACCGGCATCACCTATGTAGAACTCAGCGGCGGTGCCTTGAACTCACCGCCTCTACAGGCCGTGCCGCCCAATCGCTACCCGGTTATACAGACCAAGCCATCCCTCAGTGCCCGGCTGGAGAATGTACTTACGTCCGTGCTGGGAAAGCTGGACAGCACGTCCAACAACATCAACACCATACTGAGCCCGCAGAACCAGACCGCGTTCAAGGACATCCTGAACAACACCGCACAGGCCACGGCCAAGCTCGGACCGCTGATCGACCGGGTAGGGCGCAGCGCCGACGCCGTCGGCAAGATGGGCAATGACCTCTCCACCGCCGGAGCAAGTGCCTCACGGGCGGCGGACGGGCTGGGCGCCGGCGTAAAACGCCTGGGCACCGAAACCCTGCCCGAAGTCGAACATCTGCTCGGTGAGCTCGGTAGCCTCAGCAATGCGCTCAAACGCCTGGCAGACCAAACGACCCGCGACCCGAGTGGCCTGCTGTTCGGTCGGAAAGCGGTGCCCAACGGACCTGGAGAAGAGGATAAAAAACCATGAAACCCTACCTTTTAGGCACATGCATAGCCGCCGTAACGCTGAGCGCATGCAGCATGCTGCAGTCTTCAGCCAACAGCACCCCACCAAGTTACTACGCGCTGGAGGCGCCACGCGTCACTGCGCCTTCGAACACGGCCCAGCGCGGCGCGCCTGCAAACGCCCCGACGCTGATCATCAGCCCGGTGCGGGCGGCGTCGGGCTTTGACAGCCAGCGCATCATCTACGTACGGGAGCCACACAAGCTGGAGTATTTCTCGCACAGTGAATGGATAGACGCACCAGCCCGCATGTTGGGGCCACTGATGGTGGCAGCGGTCGAGCAGACCGGGGCATTCCGCGCGGTGGTCATGACACCGGGCTCTGCCGGTGGCGATCTGCGTCTGGATAGCGAAATCGTACGCCTGCAGCAGGATTTTCAGACCAAGCCCAGCACCGTCCAGTTCGCACTGAGGGTCTACCTGGTGGAAGAAAAAACGCGCAAGGTCGTGGCCTGGAGAGCGTTCGAGACGCAGGTCGCAACCGCCAGCGATGATCCGCGTGCCGGCGTCATCGCCGCCAACCAGGCGGTTCAGACCGTACTGCAAGAGCTGTCACAGTTCTTGCAGAGCCGGCCACAGCAATAAACGCCAGGAATTAAAAAGCCCCTGTGCTCCGCAAGGAGCCAGGGGCTTTTTTTACTAAACGCTGTGATCAGGGGCGCACAGTGATCTCGTTGCGCACAGCAACCACGCCCTTGACACCGCGGGCGATTGCTTCAGCCGTATTGCGCTCGGCGCTATCTTTGGCAAAGCCAGACAGCATGACGGTGCCCTTCAGGGTTTCCACCTTGATCGAAGCGGCATCTACCTGTTTGTTCTCAATAAAGCGGGTCTTGACCAGGGTTGTAATGCCTGCGTCGTCGACGTAGTTACCGACGCTTTCCTGGCCGCGCTGCACAGCACAACCGGTGGCAGTGAGTAGAACAATGGCTGAAATGGCAATCGCGAGTGTTTGGCGGATCTGCATAGTGAATCTCCAGTAAATAATTGAGTTAAGAAGCGAACAAGTCAACTATAAAAAAATACTGCCGATGCGTCGGTGTGCTACCGCACCGAACAAACCCAAGTCGGGAAACTAAAGCGTTACCCCACCAAAAGCGGGATGACAAAGCAGCTATCGCCCGCCAGTTCCGCCCAGTGCAGGGCTTGGCCAGGCCGTAGCGCATGTGCTCCCAACTCCGCCGTTGCGTCCAGTGCATCTCCCAGGTTGGCGCGCAGGAACACGAAGCGCAACGAACGCCCATCGCGAACCAGGCGCATCTCTGCGCGATCCCAATGCGAGGGAAGGCAAGGCTGGAATGACAACTGCTGGGCCTCCAATTGCAGGCCGAAGATGGACTCGATGGCCGCGCGGTGTAACCAGGCTGCAGCCCCGGTGTACCAACTCCAACCACCACGCCCGACATAGGGTGGCTGGGAGTACACATCTCCGACCATCGCGTAGGGCTCAACGCCATACGCCAAGCCGCGGGACGGATGGCTGGACCGGTGCGCCGGGCTCAGGTACGTGAAATAGCGGTAGGGTGCGTCACCCCCGCCATCCGGGTGTTGTACGTCCTTGGCGCGCAGGGCCTGGGCCATCAGCCCCCACACGCCAGCGTGCGAGTACTGGCCGCCGTTTTCGCGAACCCCCGGTGGATAGGCCTGAATGTAGCCCGGGCTGGGCACGGACTGGCTGAAAGGTGGATCCAGCAACTTGATCAACCCCGTTTCAGGGTCTACCAGTTGGCTGTCCATGGCCGTCATGGCCATGCTCTGCATGTCCAACGGGGCTGCCCGAGACAGCACGGCCCACGATTGGGCGATCAGGTCTATTCGGGCCTCGGCATTGGCGCTGGAACCCAGTGCCTGGCCATCGTCGAAGAACGCCCGCTTGAACCACCGACCATCCCATGCAGGGCCTTGCAGCGCAGCCTGCCAACCGCGCACGGCCGACTCCCATGCCTGCACGCGTGCGTCTTCGCCACGCTCTCGGGCCAGCGGCACAAAGTCAGACGTCAGGCGGCACAAAAACCAAGCCAGCCAGACCGATTCGCCGCGGCCCTCGATACCGACGCGGTTCATGCCATCGTTCCAGTCGCCACTGCCCATCAGCGGCAACCCGTGCTCCCCGACCCGCAGGCTGTGGTCGATGGCGCGCGCAGCATGCTCGTAGACAGAGGCCGATTGGGCGGTAACGCCAGGCGTGTAATACGCGTCCTCCGCGCCGGCAGGAATAGCTGCGCCTTCTAGAAACGGCACCTGCTGGTCCAGCACCGTCTTATCTCCGGTGACCTGTACATAGCGCGTGCAGGCATAGGCCAGCCACAGCAAATCGTCTGAGAAATGGGTTCGCACACCGGCGCCCAACGGCGCATGCCACCAGTGCTGCACATCACCCTGCTCGAACTGCCGCGACGCACACAGCACGATCTGGTCGCGCAGCATCTTGGGCGCAGCCCATGCCAGCGCCATCGCATCTTGCAACTGGTCGCGAAAACCAGTCGCTCCGCCCGCCTGGTAGAAACCTGCCTTGGCCCACAGTCGGCAAGTGACCGTCTGGTACAGCAACCAGCGGTTCACCATGGCATCGAACAGCGGGTCTGGCGTTTGCACCGTCGTGGCGCCCAGCAGTCGGTCCCAAGTATCGAGCACGCTTTGCAGCCGGCTTTGGCCGGGCACTTCCGCGGCCGCGGTTGCCAGCGCCAGCGCCGCATCGGGGTCGGCCGCATAGCCGAGCAGAAAAATGCGTTCGCCCGAGCCACCTGCACCCACGTCCAGACGCGCAGCCAGTGCGGCACAGGGATCCAGCCCTATGCCGCTGCGCCGTCCAAATTGTTCGGGTAGTACGAAATGGCCACTGGTATCGAAGCATTCGCGCCGGTCACACGTCCAGTCCGCATCTTCGCCTTCATCGATACCGGCCAGGGCCAGAAACGCAGTGCCATCTCCGAACCCTGCAGAGCGTTCACGCTGCGTGGAGAACAACACCGAAAGCTGGCCGACAGTCAAGGGCTGGTGACAGAAATCGGTCTGCACCGTGCCACGGTCGGCGCGGTTGGCACCCATCATCCACTCGGCCATCGCAATGGCGCGCAGGCGCACTGGCTTGGGGTTGCGGTTGACGACGCGCAGTGTCACCTGCTTGACCGCCGTATGCGGGTCTACACACCAGTGTGCGCTGATGTCCAGGCCACCACGCTGGTGACTGATCACGCTGTAGCCCTGGCCGTGGCGAATCTCGTACTGGCAGCCTTCTGCGCCCCAGGCGTTCGGCGTAACACTCCAAACCTGCAGGGTCTTGAGGTCCTGAAGCAGAAACCACTCCGACGGCGGGTCAGCCACCGGATCGTTGGACCACGCGGTCAACTGGTTCAGACGGCTGTTCACCGCCCACGTATACCCACTACCGGCCTCAGACAGCTGGGCACCGAACTGCGGGTTGGACAGCACATTGATCCATGGCCTCAACGGGCGCACGCCTGCACCCACCGCAAATCGGAATTCCCCCGATTCCTGCATGAACTCGCCCGTGGGGGCGGTGAGCGTCAATCCGGTACGGGCTCTGGCCTGCAATTCGGCGAAAGAGACCGCGCGCCGCTCATCCATAGCCTGACTGTGCAGGTCCATCCACTCCTGCACATGGTGCGCCAGCGGGCGCCCGTCGGCATGGAGCCGCACCCGCGCATGGGCCTTCAGCGTGCTGAGTTCGTCTGCCGACAACTCGTTGGCCGATAGGAACACAAAACCGGCAACAGCCGCGCGACCGGTGTCAAACAGGTGGCGATCGCGCAATGCAGCCACTTCGCGCTGCAGGGTCATATCGTACGAGGCCGGCTCCGAGCTCACGACCACCAGATCGCAGGCTATGCCGCCCCAGGCCCACAAGTTGAGCGCCTGTGCCATGACACGCAGCAGGCCCAGGCCCTGCAACACCCCGGCCGATACCAAAATAATGGGGCGGTCGCCGGAGACACCAAAGCGCCACAACAGACGGCGGTCGCATACACCCAACTTGGGGCTGCCGCCGCTCGCCGTGCGGCGCAGCGGCCGGGTCAGGGTCAAGACCAACGCCGTGGTGAGGGTCTGCATGGCAGCAAGATTTTCAGCGCTGATACGCAGTTCCCGAAGGCGAATACCCATCAGCGTTGCCGACATCAACGACGCACGTTTGACGTTATTGCCCAAACGGTATTTGTCAATCACTGCGCGCAGCGTGGCGCTGTTGTCCGAGACAGCAGTCGCAAATGTCAACTGGATACGCCCCCGGGGCGCTATATGCACCCGTACGGCCAGTGCGCAGACCGGGTCCAGCCCGGTCATCAGAACCGCGCTGCCTTCCTCCCCACCGGAGGGCGCCGCATCAAGCGCCGCCAACGGCTGGGCCGTAGTGTGGTTGCGGCCCAGCCAGCGCTGCCTGTCGGCTTGTATGGATAAGCCCCGTATGCGGGGATCGGACGTGGTTAGAAAATGCGCCATGTGCAGGCCCTGCTCCGTCGGCAGGCGAGGCTTGCGCTCGTATAGCAAGGCCTGGTGCGTGGCTAGCCATGCAGCGCGGACAAACAGGCTGGTAAAGGCCGGGTGGGCCTCATCGGCCATCCGGTCAGCCAGCGTGGGCTCGAACGCCGAGATGAGCTCAGTGTCCAACGGCTGATCGCTGTCATTGCGCAATTCGACCATGCGGAATTCGATGTCATCCTCCGGGCTGACCCACACTGTGGTTTGGGCGTGGACGCCCGGCCATTCCGTATCGAAGCACACGCGGTCTGCGTGGAAGGTGCTGCGATAGGTCGCCCGGGCATCGGGCGACGGATGCTGTGTCAGCGATACCGGCTTGCGCTCTGGGGCCCAACGCAGGTAAAAGAAGCTGCCACGGTCATCGCGCAGGGCGTCGTCACGCTGGCGGGTGACACCGGTCTGCCCCCAGCGGCTCCAGCCGGCCCCGTTGGCACGCAGCGCAACACTGTAGCGCCCGTTGGACAGCAGGTGGGTGGGCTCCACCGCGGCCTCGCCTGGGGACACTGCACGCAGCAGGCTCGGAACACGGCGACGTTGCTGCCCCAGCGGCCGCAAGGCTGGTGGGGGTCCGTACAGCAGCGACACCGCGCGCGGCACCGGTTCGTGCAGCAGGGACACCACCGCTTCCATCGACGGATTGGCCATGCCCCAGCGCTGCGCGGGCTTTTGCAGCAACGCATTGGCCAGGGCAACAATGCTCATGCCCTGGTGGTGGGCCATGACGGTCTCTACGGCAGTGAAAGACTTGCCATCCACGCGGCGCGCCGGGCTGTAATCCAAAGCGTCTATGAAGCCATAGCGACTGCGTGCGCCCAGACTTTCCAAAAGGCGCAAGTTTCGGGTGGCGGCACGCGGTGCAATCAAGGCCACCAGGGCAGTGGCATACGGCGCGATAACCAGTTCGTCGGCCGGCGTGCGTCGCAAGGCCAGGCGCGGTACACCTTGTGGCGCATACTGGTAGGCCAGCGTATGGTCACTGGCAGCGTATGCCGACTCCGACACCCCCCAGGGCAAGCCCTGCGCGCGCGTGAACAGCATCTGCTCACACAATGCAGTTTCGCATGCGGCTTGCAATACGCTGCCTTGGGGCTCGGCCATCACCAGGCTGGGCATCAGGTACTCGAACATGGAGCCGGTCCAGGACCGCAACCCTACCCGGCCACCCACTGCAAAAAATGGACGCCCCAGCGATGCCCAGTGGCGCACCGGCACGTCCCCCTTGGCAATGGCCAGCAGGCTGGTCAGGCGGGATTCAGACGCCAGCAAGTCGTAAAACGCAGAGTCTCGCTGGTGCTCTGCGACCCGGTAGCCGATGTGGAACAACCGACGCTTGGGGTGGTACAAGAAGGTGAAGTCTGCCTGCCACGCCAAATCTGCCAGGGACTGCGCCAGCGTGCGCAAACGTTGGGCGGTGTTGACGGGGTCCAGGGGCTTGTCCAGCGCGGCCGATCGCAGCGTGGCGCGATGGTCTGCCAGCATCCACCGCAACTCTTCGCGCATGCGGGGCGGCAATTGGGAACGCAGCGCCAACAATGGCGCCATGCGGGCTCGAGAGGCCGCAATGGCGCTCTGCTGGGCAGTACCGTCCAGCGGCGCTTTCGCCAGTTCCAGGCAAGCCTGCGACACAGCCAACAAGTGTCCGCAGAGGTTGCCGCTGTCCACCGTGGACACGTACTTTGGCAGCAAGGCTGCGCAGTTGCTGGTGTCGTACCAGTTCAAGAAGTGGCCGCGGTGGCGCTCCAGCTTCAACGCCGTGGCCAGCGTTGCTTCAAGGCGGGCCACCATCTCGTGCGTTCCGATCCAGCCAAACTGCCTGGCACAGGCAACGCTCAACAGGTACAAACCGATATTGGTCGGAGACGTGCGTTGCGCGACGATATCGTGGGGGGTGAGCTGCAGGTTGTCGGGCGGCAAATGGTTGTCTTGCGCTCCCACGCAGCGCTCAAACAGGCGCCAGGTATCGCGGGCCACACCATTCAGGTAGGCAGCATCCTGTGCGGACATCGGTGCATCGGTTTGGGGTGACCCTGGGCGGCTGGCCCACCAAGTCCACAGCGGCGAGCCCGCCCACACCAGGCACAACACCACGCTGAATGCCGGGTATGGTGTGCCGACCAAGAGCAGCAGCGCCAGCAAGGCCACCGCAGCCGCGCACACGCGCCAATGCAGGCCGATGATGGCAGCCAGTTGCGTCCTGGCCTGCGCTTGTGCAGCCGCCGCCGTGGTCCACTGCAACAGGTGGCGCCGACTGACGAAGCTTCGGTACAGCGCGCGCCCGATCGCGTCCAGCGCCAGCAGCGATTGTTGCAACAGTTGGGCCACATGCCAGACACCGGCCAAGAGGGCTCGGCCTAGGTCAACGGCAGCACCGACAAAAAAGCGCCGCCTGGCCAGATCAGTCTGGCGTAGAGAAAACCCGGCCAGCGCCCCCAGCAGCGGCC
The DNA here is from genome assembly GCF_056521325.1 of Rhodoferax sp. ZS1R8. Taxonomy (NCBI): domain Bacteria; kingdom Pseudomonadati; phylum Pseudomonadota; class Betaproteobacteria; order Burkholderiales; family Comamonadaceae; genus Rhodoferax; species Rhodoferax sp. ZS1R8. Next base: position 166,589 of record NZ_JBWMBA010000006.1, read on the forward strand.
CGGCCGTAAACGCGAGAAATACCACGGCAAGCGCCACCCATGGCGACACGGCAGTGCCCGCCAACGCACCCACCAGCAGCACGAGCGACAGCGGCGCCACCAGTGAGCGGCGAAGGTTATCCAGCATCTTCCATAGATTGACGACCCGTATGCCGTACCGCTGGGGGCGCAGCAGGGCCGTCACCAGAATGGGCAACAGCTGCCAGTCACCGCGGGTCCAGCGGTGCACGCGGGCAGCGGCGACATCGGCGTGGAAGGGGGCATCCTCAATGACCGTTAAATCGGTCACGGCCGCACAGCACGCGATCGACCCTTCCAGCAGGTCATGGCTCAGCACCTGCTCCTCGGGCAGGCGTTTGGCCAACACCGCATGCAGCGTTTGCACATGCAACAAACCCTTGCCGGTGAATGTGCCTTCGCCAAACAGGTCCTGGTAGACCTCTGAACTGGCCACGCTGTAGGGATCAATACCGCACTGGCCGGCAAACAGCCAATGGTAGGGCGTAACCTGCTCGGCAGCGGGTAGTGGCGTTACGATGCGGGGCTGGAAAATCCCATAGCCGCTTACAACGCGGCGCCCACTGGCGTCCAGCTGCGGCTGGTTGTGTGGGTGCGCGGCCACGCTGACCAGCTCGCGCAAGCGCCCCGGAGGCAGGTGGGTGTCGCTGTCCAGCGTCACGATATACCGGGTACCACGCGCCATGCGCGACACCACGCCCAGCTCCACAAACCCTTCGCTGGTATCGGTGGCCAGCGCGCTGACCAATTGCTCCAATTTGCCGCGCTTGCGCTCCCAACCTATCCACCGCTGTTCACTGTGGCTAAACACTCGCTTGCGGTGCAAGAGGATGAAACGGGGGGCAGTGTGGACATCGCCGTCAGGCCGGGGGTGGCGCAGATTGAGCGCTTCGATCCGTTGCTCTGCCAAAGCCAGCCAGGCGTTGTCGGTTGGGAGTTGCTCGGTATCGGCGTCGGCCCAATCGGTCAACAGCGCAAACTGCGCCTCGCGCTCAGGATTGGCCAAGTAGTGCAGTTCCAGCTGGTGCGCCAGTTCGTCAATGGCCGCTGGCGCAGTCAGCATGCCGGGAATAGCAACCAGCACCCTGTGTTCCGCAGGAATACCCTCCAGCAAGGCCAGCCGTGGCAGGTGCTGCGGGCGGGCCGATTCGCTGATCAGGCGGTTGACCGTCGCGACCACTGCCTCCGACGCAGGGATCAGCATGGCCAGCGCGCAGACCACCGCCAGCCACGGCTGGTCGTCGAAGTCGACGATACCCATGCCGTGGCGCAACAAGACCCACATCAGCAGGGACAAGGCCCCAAACAGAACCAACAGGTAGCCCGGCAATGCCAAGTGTCGGACACAGCTTCGCCACCACTGCCCGGGTGCGTCAGGCAAACCTATGGCCTGCATCAGCGCAAGCCGCCCTGCGCCACGCAACCAGTAGTGGGCAACCGCAGTGGCACCGTCCGGCGTGTCGGTGGATCGCATCAGATGCAATAGAGCCTGCGCCACCGATACCTCGCTGAGCCCACTGCGCCGCGCCAGGCGCTCTATGGCGTGCAGGCTCTGGTCACGGGTGGCATCGTCTTCAGCACAAAACACCGGCGAGCCCGACATCAATTGCATCAGTGCGCTGGTTCTGGCGATGATGCCTGACCAGTCCGCATCGCCAATGGCGCGCAAGGACATAACCGCATTGCTGACACTCAGGTTGTCCTGTGCCTGGTCCGCGCTGTGCCGGATTTGAACCGCGGCTGGATCGGGCAGCGCCGCGCGCAGCCAGGCCTGGACCATGGTCTGGCCATTGTCATCACCGGCAGTACGACGGTCTTGCAGACGCTGCGCCATCTGCGCCAGAAACATACGGTCGACTCCGCGCGCACTCAGCAGGGTCAACAATCCGTCCAATGCGTCCGCATCGTATTCATCAATGCGGTCAAAGCACAAGTTGGCCACCTCGCGGGCCGCCTTGTTGGCGGCCACGCGCTCAGCCAACCGTCGCAAATTTTCGATGAGGACCACGCGCAGTGTCGTCGGCAGCGCCCAGACCTCGCTTAGTTTGAGTTCGCGAACCTGCTGGTAAGCCTTCAGGAAATGCGCCAGCAGCGCCTCGTCAAACGCGCCATCCGTGTGGGCGACAAACGCCCAAGCAACACCATAGATGCGCGGCAACCCGGCCAAGGGTTCGTCCTGCAAGATGGGGAGGCTGCGAAAATAGCTCCGCGGCAAGCCTTCGTGGATCTCCTTGAGCTGCGCTTCTACGGTATGGAAGTTATCCAGCAGCCATTCGGCTGCGGGACTGATGTCATACCCGGTACTGGCATGCACCCCGATGTAACGGTGTGCCTCGCGCAGCACGCGCATGTTGTCCTTGAGCCGCGGAAAGAAAGTGGCCGCGAAAAAAGATACCGGCTCGGCCCTGTGCACTGCGCCCAGGCTCTGCCCGTGCTGCTCAAAGCGTTGTGCACCGAAAATCTCGGACCGAATAGGCGGCTGTACCGCACCGCGCGAGGGATCAAGGATCTCGCACAGCGCGGGGGAAGCGCCCGGTAGCAAATCTGCCAGGGCGGATTGAACCATGGGCCTACAGTGACATAGCTACCACAAACACCAGCAGCGTGATTCCGATCAGCGTGGTAACCAACCGGTCAGCAACAAAGCTCCCCATGCTCTCTGCTATGCAACGCAGCGTAAACAGCCGTCCATGGGCGTCTTTGCAGACACCCAGATGGTCCCCCAGCGACGTTAACTCCACGGGCGTCGTGTCCGCGTCACCGCCAAACGAGGCTGTGCTCCAGAAATGGACAACGGGGTGATCGGCTTTCATGGGAACTCCTCTATTAGTTGGTGAAATCAGCGGGGCGAAATGGTGCCGCGCTCGTCGGAGAGGACGATCTCAACACGGCGGTTCAGCTGGCGGTTCATGGCAGTGTCGTTAGGGGCTACCGGGTACGACTGGCCATAGCCACGCACCGTAACCTGCGCTCGTTGCACGCCAAGATCTGCCAACGCGTCGCGCACGGCCATCGCACGGCGCTCAGACAACTCTTGGTTGTGCTGCGCAGTGCCGGTGCTGTCGGTAAAGCCTTCGACCAACACCACACGCTTGGGGTTCTGTTGGAGCACGGTTGCAAGACGCTGCACCATGCGCAAGCCATCCGCGTTCAACTTGGCTTGGTCCACGGAGAACAGTACGTCGCCCAGCGTAATGATCAACCCCCGCTCGGTCTTCTTGGCTGACAACTCAGCCATCTGTGCTTCAAGCTGTTGGTTCCGGGCCATCGCCTCGGCAGCCAAGCGTTGGGCATCTGCTTCGCCAGCTTGGGCGGCATTCTTCTGCATCGTGGCTGCAGCAGCAGCTGCTCGCGCGGCCTGTGCGGCACGCTCAGCATCTTCAGCCTTCATACGGGCCTGGTTGGCCTCTTGGGTGCGCTGATCCAGGCGAACCTGGTCGCGGACGGCACCTGCACCAGCGATGTCCGCCTCGGCAGATTTACGGCTGGCGACCTCGGTGGCCAGGGCGACTTTCTGTCGCGCCAGGTAGGCCAGTTTGTCGACTGTTTCCAGGCTCTCGCGTTCGCGGGCCGCTTTTTCGGCCTTGGCCAAGGCCTCGGATGCGGACTGCATCTCCAGCGCTGCGTAAGTAGCTACTTTAGGATTGTTTTGGGCCTGCGCGTAGTCCGAGCGGACCTGCTCAAGCAGAGTAGTCGTCTTGGGGCCGCTGGCGCAGGCGCCGAGCACCAGCGCGGCGGTGATCAGCATGGCAGAGATACGTATTGTTTTCATGGTGTCCACTTATTTTTAAAAATTACTGGGTGTTGGCGCGGTCAAGCTCGCTACGCAAAACACGGATGTCTTCTTGCAGCGTGGCGGAGACGGCTTGGGCTTTGGCCGAACCGGCTTTGGCCTGCGCCAGCTTCGCATCGGCTTGTGCCTGAGTGGCAAGATCGGATGCGGACTTGTAGTCTTTTGCCGCGAGGGCCTGCTTGGCTGCGGCAAGCTTGCTGCGAGCGGCCTGCATCTCTTCGGGTGCGAACGCATTCGCATCCGCACTGTTGGCGTTCTCTACTGCAGACTGCGACACCGCTACGTCCGCCGTGGCGGGGGTCTTCAGACTGCTACTGCAAGCACCAAGGGCGAGAGCGCCGACCATGCACGCGCTGGCGATGAACCATGGTTTGGGTTTAGACAGTTTCATATTTAGCCTTCTTCGTAAATGGATTATTCAGTCGCGTATGAGCGCCTGATAACCCGGTTGTACGTGCAACTCAACAATAAGTCTGTGCCCTGGCGCACGCAGGCGAACCAGCCAACGGTGGATTTAGCGCAACAGTTGGGTCCGAGCAAACGCCTATGTGATTTGGCGCACGGACCGCAGGTCGCCTGCCCGTGAACATGCAGGTTGTACGCATGTACTTATTCAAACACCAACAAAGGAAATGCATGAAAAAACTAAAGCCGCTCTATTTGCTTGGCATTGCAGGACTGGGCTCAGTTCTCGCCGGTTCTGCACTCGCCCAGCAAGACTACAACAACAAGTATTACTACTGGGGCCTTGGACTAGGCCAATCCCAATCGCAGATTGAGGATCGGTACACGACCGATAGCTTGCTGCGGTCTTCCAACAGCCCGAGCTCTTTCTCCAACGAACGCCAGAGTGCTGCTTACAAGCTGTTTGGCGGCTACCAGTTCAACAAGAACTTTGCACTGGAAGCCGGCTACTTCAACTTGGGCAAGTTCACCTACAACACGTCGGTCCCGGGTGGTACGTTAAACGGCCAATCCGAGATCGAAGGTGTCAACTTGGATCTGGTGGGCACCATGCCGTTGAGCCCCAAATGGTCTGCGCTGGCGCGCGTGGGTGTGCAGCATGCGCTAACCCGCGATGGCTTCAGTGGACCCGGATTTCCGGCCTCGGCAATCAACGACAACAGCACGCGTGTGAACAACATGAAGGTGGGTCTTGGCTTGCAGTACGAGATCAGCCCGTCTGTGCTGGTGCGCGGTGAAGCCGAACGCTACCGCGTGCGAGACGGTATCGCAAACAATGGCGATGTCAATCACTACTCGGTGTCCCTGGTCTTCCCGTTCGGACGCAAGGCACCGCAACAAGTCGCAGCCGCGCCAGTCTATGTTGCGCCTGCACCCCTTCCCCCACCGGCTCCCGTGGTGACGCCTCCACCCCCTCCGGCTCCGGCTCCCGCCCCGGCTCCCCGCAGGGTGCAGTTTTCTGCGGATTCGCTGTTCGCGTTCGACAAAGCCCAGCTGGGAACGGAAGGTCGGGCAGCGCTGGATACGTTTAGCCGCGACTTGCAGGGAGTGCGCTACAGCACGATCTCGGTCGAAGGCAATACAGACCGTCTAGGGTCCGACGCCTACAACCTGAAACTCTCCCAACAACGTGCAGATGCGGTCAAGGCATACCTGATTGCGAACGGCGGCGTTGACCCCCGCAAGATCACTGCGACCGGTCGTGGCGAAAGTAACCCGCAAACCAAGCCAGGCGACTGCAAGGGCAATAAACCCAATCCAAAACTTATCGCCTGTTTGCAACCTGATCGCCGTGTGGACGTAGAAGTCACCGGCGAGCGATAAGACCAACCATTGTTTAACCACCAGGAGTATTCATGAAACAGCACACACTTAACTGCACCATTCTTGCCATCGGCCTGAGCTTTGGCGCAATGGCACACGCCGCCGACACAATGACCCGCGCGGAACACAAGGACGCAAAGGCCAAGATCGAGGCAGACTACAAGTCGGCGATGAAGCCATGCGATTCGCTCACCGGCAATCCGAAGAAAGTCTGCAAGCTGGAGGCCAAGGGCAATCTAAAAGCCGCGTTGGCAGCCTTGGACGCGCGCAACGACCCTACGCCCAGACACCAGCAGAAGGCCAGCGATGCCAAGGCCGAGGCAGCCTACGACGTCGCCCACCAGAAGTGCAAGGAGCAGACCGGAAACGCCAAGGATGTCTGCATCAAGGAAGCCAAGGCTGCTGAAGTTGCCGCCAAGGCAGACGCAAAGGCCCAGATGAAGACGACGGACGCGACCAAGGACGCCAACAAAACCATCACGCAGGCTGCAAACAAGGCCGGCGAAAAGGTCAGCGACGCGCGCAGCGATGCTGCAGCGGACAAGACCGATGCCCAGTACAAGGTCGAAAAGGAGAAATGCGATGCCTTGGCAGGTGCTGCCAAAGACAACTGCATGACCCAGGCCAAAACCCGCTTCGGCAAGTAAACACTGAAGATATTTCAACCCCCACTAGGAGAACCAACCATGTCTAACCTCAACACCGCTACCTCCAACAGCATGCTGGAAAACGCTGGCAAGACCGCGGATCACGCTATCGAAACCACCCAACGCATGGCCGGCGAGGCCCTTGACGGCGTTTCCAATTCCCTGCAAGTCGCTGGTCAACAATTCCGGGACGGCGCCAATCAAGTGTCGGAGCGGACCGTCAATTACATCCGCGACGAGCCTGTCAAGTCGGTGTTGATTGCTGCTGCAACCGGCGCCGCGATCGTCGCTCTGGCCCGCGTGGTTGGCGGCCGTTCGGACTGAACGTCCTAATCACCTTGCACAGCGCGCCCTTCGGGGTGCGCTGGTTCCAAAGCCCAAAAAAAAGGGGCAGTGCCATCATGGCACTGCCCCTTTTCCTTTGCGACACGGTCTATATCCGGCCCATCGCCAGCAGGATGATCAGGATCAGGACGATAAGCCCAAGGCCGCCACTGGGTCCATAGCCCCAGCTCTTGCTGTGCGACCAAGATGGCAAAGCGCCTACCAACAACAGTATCAACACGATCAGCAAAATGGTTCCTAAACTCATATCGTTCTCCTTAAATTTGTAAATGGTTGAAAAATTAGGGATGGGCCTGTTACCCGATCACCACACGCCGAGAATAAATCGGGCGCGCTTTTTCATCTGTTCGGTAGGACACCCAACTCGGGTTGGGTAGGAGCAGACTGTGTCTGGAGACTCAGAGTGCTGTGTGTGGCCGGACACAGACGGTACGCATGTGAGCGAGTAGCATGAGGCTTAGCTGAGCCGCTTCGTGCTCAGTTTTTATTGAAAAATGGAAAGCCCCATGAACCTGCACCTTAGCCTTACACCCCTGATTTCGTTGCTTGCCGGCATATTGATATTGTTGATGCCACGGCTGTTGAATTTCATCGTGGCGATCTATCTGATCCTCATTGGCATCTTGGGCCTCGTAGGCGCCGGAGCCTTGCGCCTCAACTAGAGGTTCAGTCCCCCAATAGTTCGCCCACCGGCTGGAGGTCATCAATGGAGTCGCAGACGACCTTGATGACCACCAGTATCGGCACTCCCAGCAGCAAGCCCCAGATTCCCCATAGCCAACCCCAGGCCAGCACGCCGATGAAGATGGCCAATGGGTTCATCTTGTTGGCGCGGCTCGTGAGCCAAGGAGTGAGCAGGAAAGCTTCTATCCCGTGGATGACCATAGACGTGCCACTGACCAGCATGGCCATTTCCAGCGAACCGAATTGTAAAAATCCCACCATTGCAGAACCGATGGCGATCGTTACGCTGCCAATGTAAGGAATCAGATCCAGCACGCCGGCCGCCACACCCCAAACGGCGGCGTTTTCCATGCCTAGCGCCAGAAACGCCAACCATGTGGCAACGCCCACCAGGACCGCAGTAAAGAGTTGCACCAGCAAGTAACGTTGGATCTGGTCGTGGATCTGATTCAGGGCAGCCAGAGTAACTTTTCGCTTGCTCAGTGTGGGGCCCGCGAGTTTGACCAGCTTGCGCCGAAACTGGTCACCCGACGCCAGCAGGAAGAACGTAATCAGCGCAACCATGCCCATCTGCCCCAGCGTGGCCAGCAACCCCATGGTTCCGCTCCACAAATAGTCCTTGATATCAAATTTGGGGCGCACAATCTGCACCCGCTGAACACCCCGATTGGGTGAGGGGGCCGTCGCAGTTTCGTCAGCCACCTGTTCAATCTGGGCCGCCGCTTTTTGCATGGTTGTCAGCGCATTGCCTGGTCGGCCCAGCGGGGCCCGCATCGTATCGTGCAATTTGCGCGTAGCCGCCGGCACCAAGTCCACCAGTTTGTTGGCCTCGTCCGCCAAAGAATAGGCGGATGCACCCACGCCACCGACAATACCAAGTATCAACAGTGCAGCGCTGGCCGCACGGGGAATCCGGCGGCGCTCCAGCCAATCCACGATAGGCGACAGCGCATAGCTGAACAACACGCCTACCATGACCGGTATAAACACGGCGCTGGCCCAACGCAACGCAAAAAGGCTGGCGAGCGTGGCTAGCACCGCCAGGGAAAGGCTGCGCACATCGATCGGCGCATGGAGTATTACGTGCGCCGGTTCGGCGGGCTCCGTTGCGCCGTTCAAATCGTCCAAGTGATGGCTTCCTTCAAGATTTAGGGTGCAACCCGTTTCGGTGTGACATCATACGACTGGCGGACGCCTGTGTATCACCTAACCGCTTTTCGGCCGCGCCCAAAACCTGGCGCTGCAAACCGCGCAGCACTTGGCGCTTGTTTCCCATCACTTCGCCCAGCGTTTCTTGAACCTGGCCGGCGAGGGTCCTGAGGATGCCGTTGATCTGGTTTGCGTTCATGCTGGGCTTTCGTGGGGAGATGGAGTTCGACTACCAACACACTGTTGAGTAGATAGGCTGATCGTAGGTGAGGCCCATCAAAACACTCCGTCGGCTACCGCACACAACCCGTCCGTCGAACACTAGGGTTTGCCCGATCCCATCACTATTTCGGCTGTCTGGCGAATGAGTTGCAGCGTGGCCTGCTGGGTCAGCGTGGTGGGGCGCAGCGAGCTGGTGGCCAGCGACACCCGGGTGCGCAACACCGGGTCGTGGATCGCCCGCAGGGTGTAGGCCAACGGTCGCACGGAGTTGTCCACCGCATGGCGCGGCAGCACGGCGCTGCCCGCACCATCGGCCACGAGATCCAAGATGGCCGACACGCCGTCAATCTCCAGCGCAATCTGCGGGCGGCATCCGATATTGGCCATCTCGGATTCGACTTGCATGCGGATGGCATTCGGACGGCTGGGAATCACCAGCGGCAGCAGAGCAACATCGCGCAGCGCTACCGGGCCGGGTGCTGGGTCCTCCAGCAAGCCGGACGGCCGCAACTGAACCAAGAACAAATCCTCGTCCTTCAACGGGCTGGTTTCGATATCCGGGCTGGCCTGGGTGTTGTACAGCATGGCTATGTCCAGCCTACCGTTGACCAGCGACTCCTGCATGGCCACCGACAGGCCTTCGCTGATGGAAATGGTGGCGTCCGGCATCTGCTGGCGAAAGGCCCGTGTCAGCGGCACGGTCAGCAGCCGCGCCAGGCTGGGCGGCATACCGACAGCCACGCGTCCGGCCAGCGCGCCGCGCACCCTGCCCAGTTCCTCCTTGGCCCGCTCCACTTGGTGCAGGATGCCGCGGCCATGCGCCAGTAGCAAATTGCCCGCTTCGGTGGGCACGGCACCGCGGCCGTTGCGCGTCAACAGCGTTTGCCGCAACTCTACCTCCAGCAGGCGCACTTGGCGGCTCAGCGCCGGCTGCGCTACGTCCAGCGCTACCGCGGCGCGGGTAAAACTACCCATCTCGGCCACACGCACAAAATATTCAAGTTGTTTGAGATCCATAGTGATTTGCGAGATAGCTGCCGACGAATTATGCCGATTTGGGATAGCTGCTAGTCCCGACCCAGGGCTTACCAAAATGCCATTGCGGGCACAGAATGGCGTCCATGCATAGCTCTGCGAATCCCCCTGTGGCACCCTTGACCGGCATCTCGTCAATGGCCACGCGCCTGCTGCTCGGTGAACTGTGCGCCGCCTACACTGCACGCAGCGGCCAGGTCGTACATATCGAATCGGTGGGCGGTGTGGACGCGGCCAAACGGGTAGAGGCTGGCGAAGCCTTCGACGTGGTCGTCCTGGCATCCGATGCCATTGCCAAGCTGATGGCATCCGGCTACTTGTGCGCAGATAGCGCCGTCGACGTGGCGCAATCCGGCGTGTCTGTGGCGGTGCGGGCCGGCACACCACCGCCCGCCATCTCTACTGAAGACGCCGTGCGGCAGGCTGTGTTGGCGGCCGGCACGCTGGGCTACTCCACAGGCCCCAGTGGTGTGGCGCTAGCCAAGCTGTTTGCGCGTTGGGGGATCACCGCGCAGATCAAGGACCGCATCGTCACCGCACCGCCCGGCGTGCCGGTGGGGAGCCTGGTGGCATCGGGCGCGGTGGCACTGGGCTTTCAGCAACTGAGCGAACTGCTGCATATGGAGGGCATCGCCATCGCGGGCCCGCTGCCTGCGGCGATCCAGATCACGACGACCTTCACCGCCGCCATCGCGAGCACCTGCCAACGCGTCGACCAGGCCCGCGCGCTGCTGCACTACATGGCCTCCAGCGACGCGGCAGCACCCAAGCGCCGCCAGGGCATGGTGCCATGCTTGATATGCATTTGATAGCGGCTTACGCAGGCTGGACGAGGGCTAGCGGCCTAAAACACCAATAGGGGATTGCAGAATGATCATCGACTGCCACGGCCACTACACCACTGCTCCCAAGGCGCTGGAGAACTGGCGTAACCAACAGATTGCCGGTATCCAGGATGCTGCAGTGCGCCCCAAGGTGGCGGACCTGAAGATCAGCGACGACGAGTTGCGCGAGTCGATTGAGACCAACCAGTTACGGCTGATGAAGGAGCGCGGCAGCGATGTGACACTGTTCAGCCCACGCGCCAGCTTCATGGCCCACCACATTGGTGACTTCAATGTGTCCAGCACCTGGGCCGCAATTTGCAACGAGTTGTGCTACCGCGTCAGCCAACTCTTCCCCGACCATTTTGTGCCAGTGGCGATGTTGCCGCAGAGCCCGGGCGTGGACCCTGCGACGTGCATCCCCGAACTGGAGAAGTGCGTCAAGGAATTCGGCAATGTCGGCATCAACCTGAACCCCGATCCGTCGGGCGGGCACTGGACGTCTCCCCCGCTGTCCGACAGGGCCTGGTTCCCGATCTACGAGAAGATGGTGGAGTACGACATCCCCGCGATGATCCACGTATCCACCAGCTGCAACCCGTGCTTTCATACCACCGGCGCGCACTACCTGAATGCAGACACGACGGCCTTCATGCAGTGCCTGACGAGTGATCTGTTCAAGGAATTCCCGACGCTGAAGTTCCTGATTCCCCACGGTGGCGGTGCCGTGCCCTACCACTGGGGGCGCTTCCGCGGCCTGGCGCAGGAGTTGAAAAAACCGCTGCTGCAAGACCATCTGTTGAACAACATCTTTTTCGACACCTGCGTCTACCACCAGCCGGGCATTGATTTGTTGAACACGGTCATTCCGGTAAAGAACGTGTTGTTCGCCAGTGAGATGATCGGCGCCGTGCGCGGCATTGATCCCGAGACGGGCCACTATTACGACGACACCAAGCGCTACATCGAGGCATCGAAGATCCTGAGCGACGCCGACCGCCACCAGATCTACGAAGGCAACGCAAGGCGCGTGTTCCCACGCCTGGATGCGTTGCTGAAGACCAAAAGCCAATAAGGAATATTTGGGGTCGGGTTCGAGAGCGCAGCGAAACAGACCTGACCCCAATTATTCCGTGCTACTTACGGAGAAACACCATGACCCAGCTAGGCATAGTCCACCGCAACATCCCCCGCGCCGACAAGTCCGCGGTAGCCAAACTCTCCCGCTTTGGGGTCGCCACGATCCACGAAGCCATGGGCCGCGTTGGCCTGATGAAGCCCTACATGCGCCCCATCTACACCGAGGCCAAGATGTGCGGCACTGCAGTCACCGTGCTGCTGCAGCCCGGCGACAACTGGATGATGCATGTGGCGGCCGAGCAGATCCAGCCGGGTGACGTGGTGGTGGCCGCCTGCACGACCGACAACGAGGATGGTTTCTTTGGCGATCTGCTGGCGACGTCATTCAAGGCGCGTGGTGCCGTGGGCCTGGTCATTGATGGCGGGGTGCGGGATGTGAAGGACCTGACGGAGATGAACTTTCCGGTGTTCAGCAAGGCCATCCATGCCAAGGGGACGATCAAGGCGACCTTGGGGTCGGTCAATATTCCCATCGTGTGTGCGGGTGCGCAGGTGGATCCGGGGGATGTTGTCGTTGCAGATATTGATGGTGTGGTGGTGGTGCCGGCTGCGATGGCGCAGAAGGTGGCGGATGCGGCTGAGGCGCGCGAGGCCAATGAGGGTGACAAGCGGGCTATCTTTGCTTCTGGGGTTTTGGGGCTCGATTACTACAAGATGCGGGAGGGGCTTGAGAAGGCTGGGTTGCGGTATGTGGACTAACTTTGTGAAGCGCCTGGGTGGCCGGGCGTTCTGCTCCGTGTCCCCCGCCCGCTTCGCGGGCTCCTCCTTTACCTGCGCAGAACGCCCAGCCACCCAGGCTTGCAGCACTTGGTCATTGGGCAAATAAGGCTCCAGCCCCCGTGTATAGCGCGTAAGCAGCTATTTAATTCATAGCAATTTTTTGAGAGGCCTATGGAATTCACCAAGACTCCTGGCTGGCTGGACTGGTATGCCGGCCCCAGCAAACCGCGCTTCAAACTCCCGGCCGGCAGCGTGGACGCGCACTGCCATGTGTTCGGGCCAGGCGACCAGTTCCCGTACGCACCAGAGCGCAGGTACACACCGTGTGATGCGTCCAAGGACCAGTTGTTTGCGCTGCGTGACCACCTCGGGTTCGACAAGAACGTCATCGTGCAGGCCACCTGCCATGGGTCGGACAACCGGGCGCTGGTTGATGCGCTGCTGGCGTCCGACAACCGGGCGCGTGGCGTGGCTACCGTCAAGCGGGACGTGACGGACGCCGAGCTACAGGCCATGCATGCGGCCGGGGTGCGGGGCACGCGTTTCAATTTCGTCAAACGCCTGGCCGATTTCACGCCGCGGGATGTGTTGCTGGAGATTGCCAACCGCATTGCGCCGCTGGGCTGGCATGTGGTCGTGTACTTTGAAGCGCAGGATCTGCCGGAGCTGTATGACTTCTTCACCGCGCTGCCGACGACGGTGGTCGTCGACCACATGGGCCGGCCGAATGTCAGCAAAGAGGTGGATGGCCCGGAGTTCGCGCTGTTTGTGAAAATGATGCACGAGCACGCCAACATCTGGAGCAAGGTGAGCTGCCCGGAGCGCTTGAGCATCAGCGGACCGCCTGCGCTAAATGGCGAGCAGCATGCGTATGCCGATGTGGTGCCGTTTGCCAAATACCTGGTCGAGCACTTTCCCGACCGCGTGTTGTGGGGCACCGACTGGCCGCACCCCAATTTGAAGGACCACATGCCGGACGATGGCTTGCTCGTGGACTACATTCACCAGATCGCCACTACCGCTGAGTTGCAACGCAAGCTGCTGGTGGACAACCCGACGCGACTGTATTGGAGCTAGCTGACCATGTCTCTCGACAAACCCTACCTGGACGTGCCCGGCACGACGATCTTCGACACCGACCAAGCGCGCAAGGGCTACCACCTGAACCAGTTCTGCATGTCATTGATGCAGGCCGCCAACCGCGAGCGCTTCAAGAGCGATGAGCGTGCCTACCTGGATGCGTGGGACATGACCGAGGAGCAAAAGCAGGCCGTGCTGGCGCGGGACCTGAACCGCTGCATTGCGGCCGGCGGCAATATCTATTTTCTGGCAAAGATTGGGGCCACCGATGGCAAGAGCTTTCAGCAGATGGCCGGCAGCATGACCGGCATGACCGAAGACGAGTACCGCGCGATGATGGTCGCTGGTGGCCGCTCGGTGGAGGGCAACCGCGTCATCGGTGAAGACGGCAGTGCACAGGCCCACCGCCAGCCCCAGGGCACCGCGGGCGACAAGAAAAGCTTCTGAGAAAATGGCAAAAATCACCGCATCCGTCTACACCTCCCACGTGCCCGCCATTGGCGCGGCGCTGGACCTGGGCAAGACCGCCGAGCCATATTGGCAGCCGGTGTTCCAGGGCTACGAGTTTTCCAAGCAGTGGATCAAGGACAACCCGCCCGATGTCATCCTGCTGGTTTACAACGACCACGCCACGGCCTTCAGCCTGGACATGATTCCCACCTTTGCGATTGGCTGTGCAGCGTCCTATGCGCCCGCCGACGAAGGCTGGGGCCCACGCCTCGTGCCTGTCGTGCAAGGGCACCCGGAGCTGGCGGCGCACATCGCACAGTCGGTCATCCAGCAGGACTTTGACCTGACCATCGTCAACAAGATGGACGTGGACCACGGCCTGACCGTGCCGCTGTCGCTGATGTTTGGCCAGCCACCCGCGTCGGACTTCCGCTGGCCCTGCCCGGTGGTTCCGTTCGCGGTCAACGTGGTGCAGTACCCCGTGCCGTCCGGCCAGCGCTGCTTCAATCTGGGCAAGGCGATCCGCAAGGCGGTGGCCAGCTTCGATGGGGATCTGAACGTGCAGATCTGGGGCACCGGGGGCATGAGCCACCAGCTGCAAGGGCCGCGTGCCGGGCTTATCAACAAAGTGTTCGACAACGCTTTCCTGGACAAGTTGATTAACGACCCGGCAGCCGCCGCTGTCATCCCGCACATCGACTACGTGCGCGAGGCCGGCAGCGAGGGCATTGAACTGGTGATGTGGCTGGTGGCGCGTGGTGCGATGGACGACGTGGCCGACGCCGCGGCTCCAAATGACGCTACAAAATCGATAGCTGCTTACGCGCACCCCGTGAGGGCTAGGCACCGTTTTTACCATGTGCCTGCCTCCAACACGGCGGTCGGCCATCTGATCCTCGAAAACACATAAGAACAACTATGACCAAAACCATCAAAGTCGCGCTGGCGGGTGCCGGCGCCTTCGGCATCAAGCACCTGGACGGCATCAAAAACATAGACGGCGTAGAGGTCGTGTCGCTGGTCAGCCGCGAGCTGGACAAGACCAAAGAAGTGGCAGCCAAGTACGGCATTCCCCACGTGACGACCGACCTGGCCGACAGCCTGGCGCTGCAAGAGGTGGACGCCGTCATCCTGTGCACGCCAACGCAAATGCATGCCGCACAAACACAAGCCTGCCTGCGGGCTGGCAAGCATGTGCAGGTAGAGATCCCGCTGGCGGATTCGCTGATCGGCGCGCAGGATGTGGTGGCCACGGCCCAGACCCGCGGCCTGGTTGCCATGTGCGGCCATACGCGCCGCTTCAACCCCAGCCACCAGTATGTGCACAACCAGATCAGGGCTAGAGAATTCAACATCCAGCAGATGGATGTGCAGACCTATTTCTTCCGCCGCAGCAACATGAACGCGTTGGGCCAGCCGCGCAGCTGGACCGACCACCTGCTGTGGCACCACGCTGCGCACACCGTGGACCTGTTCGCATACCAGTGTGGCAGCCCCATCGTCAAGGCCAACGCGATCCAGGGGCCGATGCACCCCACGTTGGGCATTGCGATGGACATGGGCATACAGCTGAAGGCGGCCAACGGTGCCATCTGCACATTGAGCTTGAGCTTCAACAACGACGGCCCACTGGGCACCTTCTTCCGCTACATCGGCGACAGCGCCACCTACATCGCGCGCTATGACGATTTATTCAACGGCAAGGACGAGAAGATCGACGTGAGCCAGGTCGCAGTGTCGATGAACGGCATCGAACTGCAAGACCGCGAATTCTTCGCTGCCATCCGCGAAGGCCGTGAACCCAATAGCAGCGTGGCCCAGGTGCTGGCGTGTTACCAGGTGCTGCACGACCTGGAGCAGCAGTTGCAGGATTGAGCATGCTGCCGCGCACACGCCAATCGCTGCTGGCGGCGGCACTGTGGGCCACGGCGGCCGGCCATGCTGCGCCCGATGAGGCGGTCTTGGGAAAGGCCCATGGCTACCCGGCGGCACCCACCTTTGCGCAGTCTTCCCAGGAGCGCTACCGCGTGGGCTCGTTCAGCGCCATGGACAGCCTGACGCCGCACTGCACGCTGCCGCCCTCACCTACACCACTGGCCTTGCCGACTGCTGAAACGCAGACGCTCTTTCGCTACCGCCTCGGTGGCCAGACGCTGACGCTGGATGACTACATGCAGCACCAGCGCGCGACCGCGGTGCTGGTTCTGAAGGATGGCGAAATCGTGGCGGAGCGCTACAACTACGCGCGTACGTCCAGCATGCGCATGCTGTCCAATTCCATGGCCAAGACCATCACGGCACTGGCGCTGAGCAAGGCGCTGGAGGAAGGGCTGATCCGTTCTTTTGACGACCGCGCAGCCGTCTATGCGCCCGAGCTCAAGGGCAGCCTGTATGGCGAGACCCGCATCGTCAACCTGCTGCGCATGGCATCCGGTGCCCGCTATGTGGAGGACTACACGCCACAGGATGATCGCGCACGCTTCAACGCCACGGTGCGGCGGGAGGGCGTCGTGCAGGCGGCACGCGGCGTCACCGAGCGGGAGGACGCTGAGGGCGCACGCTTCAACTACGCCGGCGCCCAAACCCAGGTGCTGGGCCTGGTGCTGCGCGGCGCGACCGGCAAGACGCTCTGCGACTACGTGACCGAGAAAATCTGGCAACCACTGGGGGCCGAAGCCGCGGCGACCTGGCAGCTAAATGCTGCAGACCAACAAGAGCTGGCCCAGGGCGGCTTCAGCGCCACGGTGCGCGACTACGCCCGCCTGGGTTGGATGCTGGCGAATGACGGTCTGGTCAATGGGCGAGCGGTGTTGCCGCGCGAACACTTACTGGACATGACAGACGCAGCGCGCCAACCGCCCGCCTTTCGCCCGGGGCAGATGCAGCACAAGGGCAGCGCCTATGCGGGCTATGGTTTCCAGACATGGTTGCTGCCCGGAAGCCACCGCCGCTTTGCGCTGCAGGGCGTGTACGGCCAGGCGATTTTTGTGGACCCGGAATTGAAACTGGTGGTGGTGCACACCGCGGCCGGCAAGGATGCGTCCGGCGACGCCAGTGGCCACCACCTGGGAGCCGAGCGCAGCGCGCTGTTCCGCGGGATCGTCGCGCACTATGGCGACTGGTAGCTGAGGCCGGTGGAGGCGCCCGGTAGCGGGCAGCCGGCCATCGAGCGCTTCAGGCTTCTTACGGGTTGCCGAGGAAATCGCGCTTGCCGATTTCCACGCCGTTGTGGCGCAGGATGCTATACGTGGTGGTGATGTGGAAGTAGAAGTTCGGGATGGCGTGGCCCAGCAAAAACTGCATGCCCTTGTAATGGGTTTCCTTCTCACCACGCTTGACGACGATATCCTTGTCTTCGGTACCGTCGATCTTTTCGGCCGGCACGGTCTGGATGAAGGCAATGGTCTTGGCCACACGTTCTTTCAGTTCGGCAATCGTCTTCTCATTGTCTTCAAACACCGGTGCATCAACGCCGGACAGGCGGGCCACGACCCCCTTGGCGGCGTCGCAGGCGATCTGCACCTGGGTGGTCATCGGCAGCATGTCGGGGAACAGGCGGAAGGCGGTCAGGCTGGCGTCGCTCAGTTTCTTGGCGTCCACATGGGCCTGGGCCTTGTCCAGGATGTTGGACAGATTGCCCAGGATGTTGACGAAACGCGGCACGCTGGCCTGGTACATGGAAATGGTCATGGGAGAGTCCTCAAAATGGTTGCCGCGCTCAATACCGAGCGGTGGCGGCGGGCCATGGTAACTGGTATGGCGCCGCGCTGCAGCCGGGCCGCCAATGCCCCGGCCAGCCCCCGTGCCCCGTCCATCTGGGGGGTTGCCGGTTCGGTGTGCCTTCGCACAGTCGCTCTTGTGCAGAAAGCTAATATGCGAAAACAATGGCACTGTCTTTGCAACGAATCCAGCACCGGCATGGCCCACCCGCTGGCTGGCGCGCCAGCTTGCTTGGTGTTGGAATTTTTGTGTCCGTGTGCGCACAAGCTGGGGCGCAGCCCGCGCCACCTACAGCGCAGATGCCAGCGGTCACCGTGTCAGCCAAGGCCAACGCCAACCCGGTCGAGAAGTCCTACCGCAAGATGCTCAAGGGCATGGACTTGTTTGAACAGCTGCACGGCATGTCCCCCGAGGCCACGCTGCGTTTCAAACTGCTGCCCCGCAAGCCCGGCACCGACATGGACAGCACCACGCTGGCCGTCGTGGGCGACACCGTGGACTTTGCCGTGCCCATCGCTGCCGACCACACGTTTACGCTGCCGCGCGACAAACTCGCCCTGCAAGAAGACGCACAGGTTGTGCCCAACCGCAGAAAGCTGACGATGACCTGGCGCACGGATATCCGCACGCCGGGCCTGCCGCCGAACATGCGGCGGCTGGGGGACCTGCGGCTGGAGTGCAAGGTGGGTATGGAAGCGGGCCTGATCTCGAACAACACCTCGCTGCTGGGCAAGCTCGCCGGCGCCCTGTTTGACACGCCGTCGTATTGCGACAGGCTGGAGCCGCTGTACCTGTTCTTTGCCGACAAGCCCTTGCGCAGCGTCATCCTCGCCGATGGGCCACGCGCACGCCAATGGACGCTGGACAAACTCTACGCACAGGCCAGCGGAGACCCGAACTTGCGGGACAACTTGCCCTACTGTGATTGCGAAGTGCTGCTGGACCGCACCTATGTGCTGCCGTTGGGCGACCGCAGCTGGCCGGACGACACCCGGGTCGTATTCGATTACCTGGACGGCGAATAAGCTGTCCGGTCTTCAGCGCTTGGGCTTGGGTTTGGCCTTGCTGACAACCCGCAGCGCTTTGGCAGCGGCAGGCACCACAGGCCGCTCGGCCGGGTCCAGACACAGCAGTGTGTCGACATACGACAGGAAGCGGTTGAGGTAGTCCGGAGACGTGTCGCGCATCAGCGCGAGCGACCGCAGCGCCACCACATGCGAGTTGATGGGACCCGCATTCTTGGGTGCCTGCTCCAATGCCTGCGCGACCTGTTTCTCCGCGCTGAGCCTAGACCAGGTGTTGCGGAAATAGGTGACGGATTTCAGCTCCGTGCGCGCCGGTGCCGCAGGCCCGTCGTGCGGACTCGCTTCCATTTTTTGCGGCGCATGCTGGGCCATCAGGCGCACCAGATCGGCAAGCGTTTCGGGGCGACCATTGGCTTCTGTTGCAGCAGTGGAATGAGCCGGTGTCTCTATGAGCGACTGTTGCTGTTCCCGTCGCTGGCGCAGAGCCGCAGCCGCGGCCAGCAGCTTGGCATCCAGCACCTGGCGCACGCCACCCTGGTGGGCCACGGCGCGGTTCGCCAGCGCTTCGATGTAATGGAAGCGCACCGGGTCAAACTGCTGCGCGCCCTCTGCGCGCAAGGCTGCCAACAGCGCCTGTGTCGCATCCAACTGCACCGCGTCGGCCTGCGTGGCCTCTGTCATGGGGCCGGCGCCTTGGCGCTGATGGCCTTGGGCACGGGCGCCATTTCCACACGCCGGTTTTGCGCCCGCGATTTCTCGTCGACATTGGGCACCAAGGGCTGCTCGGCACCAAAAGCCGCCGCAAATACCATGCTGGACGGCATGCCTTCCGCAATCAGTGTTCGGGTTACGGTCAAAGCCCGTTGGGCCGACAGCTCCCAGTTGTCCTCGAACTGGCTGTTGCCGCCGCGTATGGATTTGTTGTCGGTAAAGCCGCTGACCATCAGCAGCTCATCACGCGATGCCAAATAGGACTTCAGGGGCACCACCAGGCTGCTGAGCAACTCCAGGCCCTCGGGCTGCAGCTGGTCCGAATTCATCGCGAACAGCACGCGACCACTGATGCCGATGCGCCCATTGGTCAGCGTGATGCGTCCAGTAGACAACGGAACAGCCAGCGCCTGCTCCAGCGTCATGCGCCGCTGTTCTTCGGCCTGGCGTTTCTTGACCTCGTCTTCCAGATGGTTGACCAGTTGCAAATGCACGACCAGCACGCCGACCAGCAGCAGCACAAAGGCGCCCAGCAGGCCAGACATCAGGTCGCCAAAGACGGCCCAGACCGGCGCCGTCTGTTCCATGCCTGCGTCGATATCCTCCATGCTCAGGCCACCTCTTCAGCGACCTGCGCCTGCTGGGCTGGTTGGGCTGGTTGAGCTGGTAGTTGGCGCAAGGCTTCGAACACTTCCTTCTGCGACAGGATGCTCAGGTCAATGATCTCGCGGGCCTGCGCCACGTAGTAGGCCAGCTGCTCGTCGCTGCGGGCCATGGACTTGTCCATCGCGCCTTCGATGCGCTGCAGATTGGAAATAAGCTTCTCGTTCGCGTCGTTGAACGACTTCACCGCAAAGTTGAACGATTCGCTCAGCGCCGACACCTCGACCGCGCTGCCGGTCACTTGGGCGGCAATGTCAGCCAGCTTGACGGCCTCTGCGTCCACCTTCTCGGCGAATTGGTTGCCCGCCTGGGTCAGTGCCACCGCCGATGACGCGACCAGCGAATCGATGACGGTGCGCTGCTCCACGGATGCGTGGTTGATGGCATCCAGCAGCGAGCCTAGCGTGGCCATGATGCGGCCGCGTTCTTCCAGCAGTTCGTTGTCGCGGGCCGCGCTGCTGGACACTTCCTCGCGCAGCTTGCCAATCACTTCGGCCGCGGCGCGGGGCGCCTCGGATGCGGTCTCAATCAGGCGGGTGATGGGCTCTTCGAGCGCGGTGCCCAGCGTTGTCAGGTGCGCCGTCAACGCGGTCTGCAGTTCACCGAGTCGGTCCACCGCGGCTTGGCCACGCAGGGCTTCTGCATCGCGCAGCGCAAGCAGCTCGGCGCGCACCGTGCCGACGGCGTCGTCCATGCGCGCGGTGTGCTGCTCCGTCCACGCGGCTTCGCTGGCGATGCGGGTGCGCACCAATTCCTCGGAGCTGGCCACCAGGTCGGCAATGCCCTGCAGGGTTTGGCTGGCGCTGGCCTGGGCCTGCGCCGCCATCTCTTGCGCGGTGGCGGTCAGCGTGCTGCAGATCAGCTGTTGCTGCGCCAGCGTATCGGCACCGCTGCGCTGCCATTCCTGTTGCAAGCCTGCGGCGATGGATGCTTGCGCCACCACCCATGCCTGCAGGCGCTCGCGGTCGCTGGCCGTGTGGTCCGACTGCAGCGCGGCATACGCGTCGTGCACCGCAACCAGATGGCCTGCGGAGCGTTGTTCGAAAGTCTGCGCAAACGCGTTCAGCGACTGGCCCAAACCGGCGACCAGCGTGGCATTGCTGCGCTCCTGTTTGACCACCGCTGCCGTCCACGCTTCGGTCACCGTGGTCGCCGTGGCGTTGAAGCGCGTGGAAATGCCATCCAGCTGGGCCTGCGTCGTGTCGACCAGACGCCCGTGCAGCGCTCGTGCTTCTTGTGCGATACCTGCCATCGTGGCTTCAAACACAGGCTGTATGCTGGCGCTGACCGCAGTTGCACTATGGCTCAGGCTGTCGCGCAGCGATTGGCCCACCGAGCTGGCCAGCTCGGTATAGACGCCTTTGACACCGCTGTGAAAGGCCTCCTGGTTGCCCAGCAGCCGCTCGTTAAGCTGGCGGCCCATGGCCTCCATCTGCGCCATCATGGCCTGTATCTGGTCTACAACCACGGGCAGGGCTTGCGACTGCAGCTGCAGGGCCTTGAAGGTTTCCTGCCGCTGGTAGGTCAGCGAAAAGCCGCGCAGCGTGGTGGCTATGGCCGTGTCCAGCCCCTGCGCCACCGCCATCCGTTCGCGTCGGCAAATGGCCGACATCAGCCCCAGCATGGCCGACGTGGCCACGCCAGCCACCGACGTGCCAAACGACAAACCCAGGCCCTTGATGGGGGCAGAAAAAGCGGAGCGTATCGCCTGCAGATCGGCCGTGCTCTCCAATGCAAACACCGCGCCATTGAGCGTGACGACCATGCCCAGGAACGTGCCCAGCATGCCCAGCATCACCAGCAGGCCGACCAGGTAGGGCGTCAGCCCGGGGCCGGGCAGGCCCACGCGTTCGCCCTCGATGCGCAAGCGCACCGGGTTTTGCAGCGTGGCATGCACAGAGCCCAGCCAGCCTCCCAGGCTGGGCAGATTTGGCGGAATCGCGGCCAGCGCAGCCGTCAGCGTCGCGGTAGCCTGGCGATAACGGTACAGCTCCAGTGCGCCCAGCCCATAGACCGCAGCAATGGCGGCCGTCACCAGCAAGGCTAGCGCGTTGGCGGAGCCCAGGAATCCGGCCGCCACCCACGCAACTGCGATGGCACCCAGCGCAAAGGCGCCGGCAAAAAATGGTTTGTTCATACGGGTTGTAAAGTTTTCTCGTTGTGCAGTGCTTCCAGCAGGCCTACCGCTGGTTGCAGGCGCAGGTCCAGCTCCGCGAGCAGCACCGTTTGGAGTTCCGTGCAGAAGCGCGCGAGCCACGCTCCAGGTTTCATCCAGAGTTCTGGTTTGTCTTCTTCTGGCGGCAGGTCCTGCCGCGACTGCAGGTGCGCCTTGCGCAGGTGATTGAAACGTTTTTCCATCAGGCTGGGCGTTGTTGCCAGCAGGCGCGCTTCGCGCTCACCCAGAATGCCTTCGAACGCCGCGTCCAGCGCTACCAGTTGCCGCAGTGCGGGGGATGCCGCGGCAACCCCGTCGCGCACCTTGGTCCGCAGGCTGCGAACACTGTTTTCCATGTCACGCTGGTGGGCCTGGTGGTAGCGGCGAAACGGGGCATAGACCTTGGTGTCGTCCAGCGGTGCATCCAGTGCCGGCAGACTCAAATCGGCCCGCGCGCGGCCATTGGCCGGGGTCCCACTTTTGGTGATCACGCTCTCCAGGCTGGCCCGGGCTTTTGCAAACGCTTGCGCCAAGGCAGCGCCTGGCGCGGTTAGCAGTGCGGCCTGGGCGTCGAGCTTGCTGGCGTTGAGCACGCCGGTTAGCGCAATTGCGTCCGCAAAGTCAATCCACTGCCCCAGTTTCTCGCCCACAGCAGTCACCGGCCCGGCAGTCTCTACAACGGCCAGGTCGGCAAGGGTACGGATGAGTCGGGAGCTGTGGAAGTTTGTACGCGTCAAGGCTCGCGTCATAGAAAAGAAGGGGTTCGGGTCAACGCACCGCCATCGGATGGTGGGGCGCGATTTTACATGGGCCGTGCGGCTGGGTTGCCGCAGACTTCCAGCACGCAGGCCCGCAGCCAACGGTGCGCCGGGTCTGCCTGCATGCGGGGGTGCCACAGCAGGGACACGGTAAAGGCCGGCACGGCCACCGGCAATGCAAAGCTGTGCATGCCGTCGCGCAGCTTGCCGGTGTGCCATTCGGGCACAGTGGCGACCAGGTCGGAGGCACGGGCCAGCCCCAGCGCGGTTGCAAAACCGCCCACCGCGGTGGCCAGGGTACGCTCCAGCCCCACTGCCAGCAGCGCGTCATCCACGCGACCCCTGCCTGCGCCGCGGTGTGTTGCGTCGATGTGGCGGCTGGCGGCATAGCGTTCGGGCGTGATCTCACCTTTGCACAGCGCATGCCCCAAGCGCACGACACCGACAAAACGGTCACTGAACAGCGCCTGCGCACGCAGCTCCGGCCCTTGCTCATCCCCTACGACACCGGTTTCCAGATCGACCGTGCCGTCGCGCAGTGGCGCGCTGTCCTTGTCCAGCTTGGGCACAAAGCACAGCCGCACGCGCGGGGCCTCGCGCGCCACGCGTGCGATCAGGTCGGCACCAAAGTTTTCGACGAAGCCTTCACGCGTGCGCAGCGTAAAGCTGCGGTCCAACTGCTGCAAGTCGATAGTGTCCGCCGGGCGCAGCACCGCAGTGGCGTCCTGTACCAGCTGGCCCACCTGCGCGCGCAAGGCCAGGGCCCGGGGTGTGGGCACCAAGCCCCGCCCAGCCCGCACCAGCAAGGGGTCACCCGTGGTCTCCCGCAGGCGTGCCAGTGCGCGGCTCATTGCCGACGGGCTGAGCCGCAAACGCCGGGCGGCGCCGGCGACGCTGCCCTCGGCCAGCAGTACGTCCAGTGTGACCAATAGGTTGAGATCGGGTGCCGTCATGCAGCCACCATAGCGCAATTCGGGAGATGACATGGCGTAAAACGCACGAATAAAGTGCAAATGCTGCGTCTTGCGCTTTGTATGCCACAGACCTACGCTTGCAGCATGCTCCAAAAACTCCCTACCAAAACCAACGCGGCGCTCGCCAGCCTGGCGCTGTCCATGCTGCTGTCCTCTCTGGGGACCAGCATCGCCAACGTGGGCCTGCCGACGCTGGCACAGGCCTTTCAGGCACCGTTTCAGCAGGTGCAGTGGGTCGTGCTGGCTTACCTGCTGGCCATCACGACGCTGGTGGTTGGCGCGGGCCGGCTCGGCGACCTGCTGGGCCGGCGTCGGCTGCTGTTGGCAGGCATCGCGGTGTTCACGGGCGCAGCGCTGCTGTGCAGCGTGGCCCCAACGCTGGGCCTGTTGGTCGCGGCGCGGGCTCTGCAGGGCCTGGGCGCTGCCACAATGATGGCGCTGAGCCTGGCCTTGGTGACCGAGACGGTACCCAAGGACAGGACGGGCAGCGCGATGGGCCTGCTCGGCACTGTGTCTGCCGTTGGTACGGCGCTGGGTCCTTCGCTCGGTGGCGTGCTGATCGCTGGGGTCGGCTGGCAAGCCTTGTTTGGGGTCCAAGTGCCGCTGGGTATGTTGGCCTTGCTGCTGGCCTACCGCGCCCTGCCCGCAGACCCGACCCGGCCCAAAACGCCAGCCATAGGCTTCGACGCGCTCGGCACGCTGCTGCTGGCCGTGGCGCTGGCGGCCTACGCGTTGGCCATGACCACCGGCACCGGTGGCGGTGCGGGCGGCTTCGGTTTGGGCCATGCGGCCCTGCTGGTGGGCGCAGTGTTGGTTGGCGGGCTATTCATCTTCACCCAGTCCCGCGTGGCGTCTCCGCTGCTGCGGCTGGGCCTGTTCCGCAACGCGGCCCTGCGCGCCAGCCTGGCAGCCAACGTTCTGGTCGCCACCGTGATGATGGCAACGCTGGTCGTGGGGCCGTTTTACCTGGCGCGCGGCCTGGGGCTTACGCCGGCCATGGTCGGGCTGGTGCTGGCGCTGGGGCCTGTGATCTCCGCGCTGTGCGGGGTGTTGGCGGGGCGTGTTGTGGACCGCTTCGGTGCACAGTCCATGGTCATGGCCGGGCTGATCGCCATGGTGGTGGCGTCGCTGGCACTGTGCGTGCTGCCAGCGGTGTACGGTCTTGCAGGCTATGTTGCCGCGATAGCCGTGCTGACACCGGGCTACCAGCTGTTCCAGGCCGCCAATAACACGGCTGTCATGGTGGATGTGCCGGTGGACCAGCGGGGTGTCGTCTCCGGCATGCTGAGCCTGGCGCGCAACCTGGGGCTGATCACTGGTGCATCGGCGATGGGTGCGGTTTTCGCATGGGCCCCAGACGTGACTACGGGCCTGCAAGCCACATTTGCGGTGGCGGTGGCACTGCTGGTTGCCGCGCTCACGGTCGCCACGGGACCAGACCTGAAGCGGGCGATCTCATACCCCTGACCTCTGCGCAGACGATCAGCCGCTGTGACAGGCTTGTCACAGGGCGACGGACGTGCTGTCGGCAGAAACAACTATGAAAATGATAGCTGCTTACGCGCTCTGCACGAGGGCTACAGCCCGATTTGGCATATACGCCACGCCGCCAGACGCCCAGCCCGGCCACCGTACAACCGTAACACTTGGGGACAAATCGCCGGCTTGCGGGCCCGGCCACCACGGGTAAATTGCAGACAATAACGGCGGAGTATCGGCCCGCCCAAGGAACTGCATGCTACGTCACGCCATGGCAACCCCACCCGTCGGTATCAGCCGCCGACTGCTGTTGATCATCTGGATTTTCGTTGCGATTGTCGTGGGGCTGATGGCCTTCGCCTACTACAGCTTTGGCTTGATGTCGGCCACCCGGGCTTATGTGGGGGGCGAGGCGCTGTGGTCCAAGGCACAAAAAGATGCCGTCATGGCACTGTCCCGCTACGTGTCCGAGCAGAAGCCACAGGACTATCGGGCCTTTGAAGATGCACTCAAGGTCAGCTTGGGCGATCGCCAGGCCCGGCTCGAAATGGACAAGCCAGAACCCGACTGGCAGCGTGCAGCCAGTGGATTTCTGCAGGGCCGCAACCACCCCGATGATGTGGACGGCATGATTCGTCTGTACAGCAGCTTGCGCTGGGCACCAGAATTGGCCAGAGCTGTTGCCGTTTGGGCCGCCGCTGATGCCCACATCGACCAGTTGATCGCGCTGGGTGCGCAGATACACATGGCAGCGCAAGGCGCCAGCCTGGACGAGGGTACGCAGCGCTTGTTCCTGGCACAGCTGGACCGCATCAATGCGCAACTGACCCCGCTGGAGGACGAGTTTTCCCTCGTGCTGGGCGAAGTCTCGCGCCGTACCAATGCCCTATTGCGTTTGGCGATGTTGGGCATGGTGCCCATACTGCTGGCAGCGGCCTACTTAGCGTCGCGCCGCATGGTGCAGCAGAACGAGCGATTCCAGCAAGCCCTGCTGGACAGAGAAACCCAGTTGCGCAACCTGCTGCAATTTGCACCGCTGCCCATCATTGTCGTCAGCCTTCCCGATTACCACGTGGTCTACGCCAACGAACGCGCGCTGGCGCAGTTTGGCGTCGGCGCCGAAGAGTTGAACGGTCTCACCACGGAGGACTTCTACGTCGACCCGGCAGAGCGAATCCGTGTACTGGAGGTGCTGCGCACGCAAGGCACGATGCGCGACCGAGAGGTCCACATGCAGGACAAAAACGGCAATGCATTTTGGGTGTCGATGTCGTCGCAGCGCCTGCTGATGGGCGGGCAGGCCTGCCTGCTGACGGCTATCAACAATATCGACGACCGCAAACGGGCCCAGGAGGAATTGCGCCACCGGGCTTTCCACGACGAGTTGACCGGCCTGCCCAACCGGGCCATGTTCATGGACACCGTTAGCCGCGCGCTGCACCGAGCCGAGCGCCGCGGCGGCAGCTTTTCTATTCTGTTCATTGACCTGGACCACTTCAAGAGCGTCAACGACAACCATGGCCACCGCGTCGGCGACTTGCTGCTGCAGGCCGTGGCCAGGCGCGTGCGGCTGTGCGTGCGCGAAGGTGACCTGGTTGCCCGCATGGGCGGCGATGAATTCGTCGTACTGGTGGAAGAAGACCACAGCGTCCACGCAGTGGCCCACATCGCCGGGAAAATCCGCACCGCGCTACAACCCGAACATGCACTGGGAGAACACCGCCTGCAGGTCACCGCCAGCATAGGCATCAGCAGCTACCCGCAGGACGGCACCACGCTGGACGCGCTGGTGCGCAATGCAGACTCGGCGATGTACCAGGTCAAGGCCCAGGGTCGCAACAATTCACAGTTCCATTCCTTTCCTGAAAGTTGAAGATGAAGCGATTTCTGAAGTGGGCGGCCCTTGCCATCGCGCTACTGTTGGTGCTCGGCATCGCGGCGCTGGCGTGGATGCTGCGGCAACACCCCTCGTTACTGCCGTATACGGCGCTGGACTGGAAGAAAGAAGTCCAGCCAGTGGCCGCACCCCTGCGCGTCAGCTTTCTGGGCGTGGCAACACTGCTGCTGGACGACGGCGAGACGGCCATCCTGACCGACGGCTTCTTCTCACGGCCCGACCGCATGCAAAGCTTTCTGGGCAAGGTCGAACCTGACCTGAACAACATCACACGCGGCCTGGCACGCGCGGGCATCCGGCTCAAGGACCAGCCGGCAGCACCGGGGCGTAGCGGCAAGCTGGCAGCGGTGATTCCGTTGCACTCCCACTACGACCACGCGATGGACGCGCCCGAGGTGGCGCTGCGCACCGGTGCCACGCTGCTGGGTTCGGAGTCCACTGCAAATGTGGGCCGCGGCTGGGGCCTACCCTCGGCACAGATCCAGGTCGCAAAGTTGGGCCAGCCCATGCAGTACGGTCGCTTCACCATTACGCTGTTTCCAGGACTGCATGCACCCACTGGCTTTACCGGTGGCGAGATCACGCAGCCGCTGAAGCCACCTGTGCGCACGTCCGAGTACAAGGAAGGCCAGAGCTACGCGATGCTGGTGCAGCATGACGGGCGCTCGGTGCTGATCACTGGCAGTGCCGGCTTTGTGCCCGGCGCGCTGCAAGGCGTCAAGGCCGAGGTGGTGCTGCTGGGCATAGGCACCATGGGCCAGCGCAGCGATGCGCACCGCCAGGACTACTGGCGCGAAGTCGTGCAGACGACGGGTGCCAAACGTGTGATCCCTATCCACTGGGACGATTTCTGGCTACCCGCCGACCAGCCCATGCAGCCGCTGCCGCCGCCGTTGGACAAGTTCGATGTATCCATGCAGTTTTTGACCGCACGCGGTGCGGCGGAGCATGTGGACATTCGCCTGCCGCTGCCGTGGACGGCGATGGACGTATTCAGCGGCTTGTGATGTCCGTCGCCGCCACGCCCGCCGGCAAATAGGTCTGGCAAAACTCCGGCGGCATGCGCCGCGCCTGGCCGGTGCTGAGTTCGATGCACACCAGTTCCCAGCGGCCGCGCAGTATCGTGGCCTGGTCGCGGTTGCGCACCAGCTGGAAGCGCCGCTCCATGCTCAGTTTGCTGGTGGTGGCCATCAGCCAGGTTGCCATCGTCAGTTCTTCGTGCACGGCCGTGGGCAGCAGGTAGTCGTATTCGCCGCGGCGGATGGCCATGGCCCGGTCCAGCCGCTGGTAGTCCGCCAGGGCCAGCCCCAAGGCCTCGGAGTGCGCCCAGGCAATCTTCTCGCACCATTGCACGTACACGGCGTTGTTGGTGTGGTTCAGGCCATCGATGTCGCCGGGTTGCGGTACCGCGGGCAGCGTGAAAGGCGTTGGATAGTCCCAGACCATGGTCATGGCGGCGGATAGCGTTCGTTTAAAAAGGACCATGTTAATCTGCGCGCTCTGGCCAGCGGTGTCGCCTGCGCGATGCCTTCAACCCCACCCCTGACCGACCATGCAAGCCCTGCTCAACGCCATCGCACAGATGGCCGCCCTGCCCGCCGATGCCCGGCGCCTGTTCCACGGCCGTGGTGGCCTGCACCCGGGCTGCGAGCACCTGGCGCTGGACTTTTACCCACCGGTCTGGGTACTGACCAGCTTCCAGGCCCTGACCGACGATGCACTGGCTACTGTTGATGTCGCCCTGTCCACGCGCCTGCGTGCCATCGCGCCCAACCAGGCGCTGAACTGGATCTACCAGTGCCGGCTGGAGGGCAAGACCGAAACCCGGCTGATGGCCGGCGGCGTGCCCAGCCCGCATGTGGTCACCGAGAACGGCGCCCGCTTTTTAGTCCACGTGCTGAAGGGGCAAAACCATGGCCTTTTTCTGGACATGGCCGAGGGCAGGCGCTGGGTGCGCGAGCATGTCGCCACCCAACGTGATCAGAAGGTGCTGAATCTGTTCGCCTACACCTGCGCGTTTTCGGTGGTGGCTCGGCTGGCAGGCGCCCGGCACGTCAGCAATCTGGACATGAGCCACGGCGCGCTGGCCATAGGGCAGCAAAACCACCAGCTCAATGGGCTGACGTCTGGCGCGGGTTTTCTGGCGCACGACATCTTCACCACCTGGGGCAAGATAACCCGCGGCGGCCCTTACGACCTGATCATCGTGGATCCGCCCAGTTACCAGAAGGGCAGTTTTGTCGCAACGAAGGACTATGCGCGCCTGATGCGCCGCCTGCCCGAGCTGCTGGAGGCTGGCGGCCATGCGCTGCTGTGCCTCAACGCGCCCGAGCTGGACATGGCCTTCCTGCAAGAGCAGATGCAGGCACTGGCGCCCGAACTCCGGTTTGTGCAGCGCGTGCCGAACCCGCCGGTGTTTGCCGACGTGTCGGCCGAGCGTTCGCTGAAAGTTCTGGTCTACCAAGCACCCGACTGAGCGCCGTGTCGGCCTGCCCGATCAGCTGAGGCACCATCCACGAAAATCTGACGTTGCCCAGATTCACCGCCTCCATGCGCACAGGCTTGCGCAGCGTGCCCCAATCTCAGGGGGTTATCTGCTGGTCAAGCGATGGTTTTCTCTACTACCGGCGCCTGCATGCCGATGGCCATGCGGTTCCAGGTGTTGATCATCGCAATCGCCCAGCTCAGCTCGACGATCTCCTGGTCGCTGAACTGGCCCTTGAGTTGTTCGAAGTCCGCGTCGCGGTTGGCGTAGTTGTCGGCCAGGCGGGTCAAGGATTCTGCCCAGTTCAGCGCAGCGCGTTCACGTTGGCTGTACAAGCCCACTTCGCGCCAGGTTGCCACGCTGTTGATGCGTTGCCAGCCTTCGCCAGCTTTACGCAGATCGCGCACGTGCATGTCCAGGCAAAAGGCGCAGCCGTTGATCTGTGATACGCGTGTTTGCACCAGTTCGATGAGTGCGGAGCCGAGGGAGGATGGGGCCAGCGTGGCGCTGGCGTTGGCCATCGCTTGGTAGGACTTGGGAGACAGCGTGGTCCAGGGGAGACGGGCTTCGTTCATGGTTTTACTTTGATGGGTTGCCGTGCGGTTTGCACAGACTCAAGACGTCCGGTGCGGCACGTTTGTGACAGGCGCATCGCGGCCCAGCGCAGCCGCGATGCGGACCAGCTTGTCCGGATTGCGCTGGGAGTGGATGCGCACGATGCGTTCCCCGTCCGTTTCCAGCGATTGCGCCGACTCCAGCACACCCTGGACAAAGCGCAGCAAACCCCATTGCCCGTTCAGCACCACGACTTCGTAGCGCACCGCGCCGGGAAAGCGCAGGTAGGTGGCCAGGTACAGCTGCGCGATGCGGGGGCCGCCCACCAGTGGTACGCCAACGCTGGGTACCTTGCCCCCGCCGTCGCCTACCAATTGCGCATCTGCGGCCAGCATTTCCTTGAGCGCGTGGAAACTTCCGCGCGCGGCGGCGTCGGCAAAGCCGCGCAGCAGCTTCAACTGGGTTTCCCGTGCCACGGTGTAACGGGGCCGTTGGTCCTGCAGTTGCGCCTTCGCGCGGTGCACCAGCTGTCGGCATGCCGGCTCCGTCTTGCCCAATGCCTCTGCCACCTCACCATAGTCCGCATCGAAGACCTCGCGCAACAGATAGGCAGCGCGGGCCTCGGGCGCCAAGCGCTCCAGCAGTGTCAAAAAGGCGACCGACACATCGTCAGCACGCTCAAGCAATTGCTCGGGTGACAACGGAGACTCGGATAGCAGGGGCTCGGGCAGCCAGGTGCCGACATAGTGTGCACGCTGAACCTTGGCGGCACGCAGCCGGTCTATGGCCAGGCGCGTGGTGACCGAGACCAGCCAGGCCTCAGTGCTGTCCAGGCTCCCCGCATCCACCGCATGCCAGCGCAACCAGGCGTCCTGGACGATGTCCTCGGCCTCGGCGGACGAACCCAGCATGCGGTAGGCAATGCCCTGCAGGCGAGGTCGCAGAAGGTTGAAGTTATGGGTGCGATCGTCGTTCATGCATAGCTAGACGTTTCGCAGCAGCGTTTTGTGACCGCTGTACGCGCTCCACGCTTGGGGCGGCTTCCACGATGCACACCATTGCACGATTTGGGAGGCCGGCATCGGGCGGGCAATGCCATAGCCCTGCGCCGCCATGCACCCCAAGCTGATCAGGCGCGTGCCATGGTCCACGGTTTCGACACCTTCGGCTATGCAGTCGCGCTGGAACGCCGCAGCCAGACCGATGACGCCTTTGACGATGGCCAGATCGTCACGGTCCACCAACATGTCGCGTACAAAGCTCTGGTCGATCTTCAGTGTCTCCACCGGCAGATGGCGCAGATAGGTCAGCGACGAATAGCCCGTGCCAAAGTCGTCGATGGCAAACCGCACGCCCAGCCTGTGGCATTCCTCCATGATGGTCGCTGTCGACTCGATATCGTCCAGTGCACTCGTCTCCAGCACTTCGAGCTCCAGGCAATGCGGCGACACATCTGGATAGTGGGACAGGGTTTCTGCCAGCTGTTTGACAAAATTGGGATTCTGCAACTGCCGCGCCGGGACATTGATGCTGACATCCAGCACGAGACCCTGTGCTTTCCATTCGCTCATCTGCTTTAGCGCGCTGTCCAGCACCCAGGCGCCTACTGCCTCGGTTAACGAATGCCGTTCTATCGCGGGCAAGAATGCGCCCGGCGGCAGCAAGCCCCGCTCGGGATGCTGCCAGCGAATCAGGGCCTCAGCGCCCAGCACTGCACCGGTGTGCATATCGACCTTGGGCTGGTAGTACAGCAGGAATTCATTGCGGGCCAAGCCCATCGCAACCATGTCCTGCTGAACGCTGCGGCTTTTGACCTCTGCATCCTGCGCAGCATCAAAGAGGTGGAAGCGGTTCTTGCCGCTCTGCTTGGCCTCATACATGGCCTGGTCGGCGTGCCGCATCAGATGGTCGGCATCGGCATTGTCTTGCGGATATATCGTGACCCCAATGCTGACAGTGACATGCAGTAGCGCGCCTTCGACCAGCACCGGGCGGGCGAAGGCGTCCAATATTCGATTGGCCATATGAATGCAGTCCTGCACGTTGTCGACTTCGGTCAACACGGCGACAAACTCGTCGCCGCCCAACCGCGCCAGCGTATCCACATCGCGCAATATCGCCTTCACCTGCCTGGACACAGCCACGAGCAGCTGGTCCCCGACATTGTGGCCATACCGATCGTTGATGGCCTTGAATCCGTCCAGGTCCATGTACAAGACGGCCAGGCTGCAGTGGTGCCGCAGGCACATGGTCATGGCCTGGTTCAGGCGGTCTGACAACAGGCTGCGGTTGGGCAGATCCGTCAGCGGATCAAAATGCGCACTGTGCTCCAACTTTTCCTGCTGCAGCTTCAGGGCCGTGATATCCGAGAACAACGCGACGTAGTTGCTGACCTTGCCTCGTCGCCCCTTGATCTGGCTGACAGTGAGCCACACCGAATAGGCCTCCCCATTTTTGTTGCGGCTCCACATCTCGCCCTTCCACTCCCCGTGGCGTATCAGGGCCACACGCATGGCCTTGAATATCTCGGGCCCCTGGCGGCTGGAGCGGAACATCTGCGGCGTGCTGCCCAGAACGTCGTCGCGGTTGTAGCCGGTGATGCGGGTAAAGGCATCGTTGATCTCGACCATACGGCCTTCCCGGTCTGTAATCAATATGCCCTCGCTGGCATTGGTAAAGACACTGGCCGTGAGGCGCAGCCGCCGGGTCGCGGCAATTTGTTCACTGATGTCGCGCGCGATCTTGGAGGCACCTACCACCTTCCCCGAGCCGTCCCTTATGGGTGAGATAGTGACCGATACATCGATGATCCGCCCGTCTTTTCGCAACCGCTTGGTCTCGAAATGGTCGACCCTGCGACCGTTGCGGATGCTGTTCAGTATGACGGCTTCTTCGCTCTGCCGGTCGGGTGGCAACAGCTTGAGCACCGGCTGGCCCAGCATCTCCGAAGCCGTGTAGCCGAACATGCGCTCTGCCCCGGGGTTCCAGCTGTTGACAATGCCGTCCAGCGACTTGCCGACGATGGCTTCATCCGTTGACTGAACGATGGCGTCGGACCTTCTGGCCACGGCCGATGCCCTTATCAACAGCGAACTCACCACCATGGTGACCATGGACAGCAACATGGCGATGCCGGTCAGAATGGCCGTATGGACACGCCAGGTGGCCAAAACATCGTCCTTGCTTGCGCTGACATAGACAACCAACGGTAGGCCTTCGACCTTCGCGAACGACACCAGGCGCGGCCGCTGGTCAAAAAGGCTGACCTCTGATTCGTAGCTTCCCTTGGCCATGGGGCTCATGTACTGCTGCCAGGCCTGTCCGCCGGCAATGGAGCGACCGACAAATTGGCCATCAGCAGGGATGCGCAGGAGCAGCAGCCCGTCATCGCGAACGATGCCAATGCTGCCCGCTGGCTTGGTGCGCTGTGCCTCCAGAGAGCCGGCAATACGATCCAGCCCCATAGCGACCAGCAGCACAGCAACCTCCCCCCTGGGATCCTGCACGGGTACCGAAATGGGGATGAGGTTTCGGTTCGTCATACGCCCAACGATGGGAACGCCGATGAAAGTGCCGCGCTGGGGATCATCTAAGTGCACCCGAAAATAGTCGCGGTCGCTGACATCGACCGCCCCGGATTTGACCGTGCCCGTGATGGCATGCGCCTGACCGCTGCGCGTCACGGTGCGCAAGTCAAGCATCCCGTCGGACTCCCGGCGCAGGGCGTCAGCAAGGGCCATAAATTCGGGGGACTGCGTCGGGTCGCCGTGGGGGTTCTGCTCTATCCAATGCCGCGCGACTATCAGTGTTAACTCGGCCTGCTTAAATAGACTTTTGGTCTGGGTTTGCACGGCTGCAGCCAGCTGCTCCAACAACAATGCATTCGATGACAGGGCGCTGGACCGTGCCCACCAGGACCATGCCCCAGCCCCACACCAGATACACAAAAGGACGAGAACCGTCAGGGCCAGGGGCCGGTGGTTGCCGGCGAACACCGGTCTTTGAGCAAGCCAATTTTTGAACTGCAACATATGAAGTGCCTCCGCGACACTGAGCCGACGCCGTTAACGCAAGCTTCGATTGTTCTTCGGAATTATGGTCAATAAAACAGCTTTTCGCTGCTGGCTGCCTACCTAGAATGGCACGATGAAAAATATGCTGCTAAAGCACCCCGCCCGAGCACCAGCCCCCGCAGGGAACCGGCTTGTCTCCACCCTGCTATTGGCGCTGGCAATTGCCGGTTGTGCATCCGCCCCGCCGGCTAGCACCACCGCTATAACACCCCTTCCAGCAGCCATCCCGCCCGCGCCTGCCCAGCCCGGGCCAGATTTGTCCAACGACGAAGAACACAGCCAAAAGTTTGCGCGCTGGGTTGAGGCCTTTCGCTCGACCGCCCGTGCGGCCGGCATAGACCAGGCAACGCTACACAACGCGCTCGACAATGTACGCTTCCTGCCGCACGTCATCACATCCGACCGGGCACAGCCCGAGTTCACACGCGCAGTGTGGGACTACCTAGACAGCGCGGTGTCCGCCCCGCGCATCGCTCGCGGCAAAGAGAGGCTGCAGCAGCTGCGCGCGCCAGTGGAAGCGGCGGCCAGACGCTACGGTGTGCCAGCAGAGGTGCTGATGGCGATCTGGGGTGTGGAGAGCAATTTTGGCACGCATATGGGCGATGTCCCCGCCATCGACGCACTGGCAACGCTGGGCTTTGAAGGCCGGCGCGAAGAGTGGGCGCGTGGCCAACTGCTTGCTGCATTGAAGATTCTGCAAAGCGGTGACATTACCCGGGACCAAATGGTCGGCTCATGGGCCGGCGCCATGGGCCAGACGCAGTTCATCCCTTCGGTCTTTCTGGCGCATGCGGTCGATGCTGATGGAGACGGCCGGCGCGACATCTGGGGCAGCGTGCCCGATGTGATGGCCTCCACCGCCAACTTCATCGCCAAGTCCGGCTGGCAGGCTGGCCAGCCCTGGGGCCTGGAAGTGCGCCTGCCGCCGGGCTTTGACTACGCCCGCGCCGATGGCGATATACGCCAGCCCAGTGCGGCCTGGGCCACAGAGGGCGTGACCGCCATGGACGGCAAACCGCTGCCCACGCTGACCGACGCTTCGCTGCTGCTGCCGGCCGGTGCACGCGGGCCGGCCTTTCTGATCGGCGCCAATTTCCGCACCCTACTGCGCTACAACAACTCCAACAGCTACGCGCTAGCCGTCGGCCTTCTGGCGCAACGGCTGGCCAATGGCCCCGCCGTGCAAACACCGTGGCCGCGCGACGTGCAGGTACTGACACGCAACCAGGTGTTGGAGCTGCAAACGGCACTGAACGCGCAAGGCTTTGACACCGGCACGCCCGACGGCATGGCGGGACCGGCCACGCAGCGCGGCGTCCGTCGTTACCAGCGCAGCCTGGACCTGCCGGCGGATGGCTTCCCTACGCTGGACCTCCTGCAGCGACTGCAGCGACTGCAGCGACTGCAGCGACTGCAGCGACTGCAATAATCTCTACCGAAGCAACAGAGGGAATCAGGGAATGCGAACTATCGGAAACTTACTGTGGTTTGTACTGGGCGGTTTTTTCATGGGCCTGGGCTGGTGGCTTGCCGGCCTGCTGTGCGCCCTCACCATTGTGGGATTGCCTTGGGCCAAGGCCTGCTTCGTCATCGGGCAGTTTGCGTTTTTTCCTTTTGGGCAAGAGGCCGTGAGCCGTGCCGCAATCACCGGGGTGGAAGACATCGGCACGGGCCCCTTGGGCACTATCGGCAATGTCATATGGTTCGTGTTCGCCGGCCTGTGGCTGGCCTTGGGTCACCTGGCTTCGGCGCTGGCATGCTTTGTCACCATCATCGGTATACCCTTTGGTGTGCAGCACATAAAACTCGCACTTGTGGCACTGGCGCCAGTAGGCAAAACCATCGTAGCCAAAAACACTGCCCGCGTTGGTGCCTAAAGGCTTACGGGAAGGTAGTGGCTATTTGAACTGCAGTTTGGCCCCGTTCAAGGGCACAGCTGTAAGGCTGTTCTTGGGCGAGCCATCAATCAGCTTGTCGGTGTAAGTCAGGTACAGAAGTACCTGCCGCGCCGGGTCCACCATGCGCACGACCCGCATCTTTTTGAATAAGATGGAGCGGCTTTCGCTGAAAACCTCTTCACTCATAGGCAGAGGCGCCGTGGATGAAATAGGCCCTACCTGTCTGCAGGCAATAGACGATTCCGACTTCTCAGTCGCCAAGCCCAACGCGCCTTTGAGGCCGCCGGCTTTGGAACGCGACACATAGCAGGTTACGCCGGCCACCTTCGGGTCGTCAAACGCCTCCACAACTATCTTGTGGTCGGGGCCCAATAGTTTGAATGCCGTGTCGACCTCACCTATTTGCTGCGCCATGGCAACGCATACAAATGGGATAGATATTGCGGAGGCAAAGTAGCGGAGTATTTTCATACAGCTAATGTAGGCCCTAAGCCCCGGGCGGCACAGAGAACCGTCTTTAGGGAAGTTCGGGCGTTAGCAACTCTTCTTTACGCGCTTTGATTTCCTGACCGATCTCTTCCAGCTCCACACCGGATTCACGGGCTTTGGGAAACATTTCACTCTCTTCTTCGCGTACGTGGTGGTCTACGTACTCACCGAGCACCTTAACTTTGGCGTTGTACAGGTCCTCATCAGGGTCCATGGCTTTGATCTGAGCGATAAGTTCTCGGAGCGTTGAATGTTCTACTTCCGCTTCGTCCAGTTCGTCTGCCGCATCGTCAGCAGCGTCACGCATCGCAGGGTAGAAGATTTCTTCCTCGACGGTGGTGTGTGCCAACAGCGCTTCGCAAATTTCCTTCGCAACGCTCAAACGCTGTTCCGCAGGGGCTTGTGCGTCCGCTAATTCCTGAAACGAGTTGAAGAGCTTTTTCACGTCGCGGTGGTCTTTGATCAGCAGCGCAATGGCGTCTTCTGAGCCAGAAGCGGTTGCAGGTTGAGGAGAAAATGTATCGGTGGCGCTCATGTTCGGGTTCCTTGTCTGGGTGGAAAAAGGTTTTCGTCTTCCGCTACTGAGACTAATGGCCATGCCCTTGCAGGTCTGTGCGCTCGGCAACAATCGTCTATGGCTTGAAGGCAATGCGAACCGCCACCGGGTACAAGGCTTGATTTGCCTCCGCAGCGAGTACATGGCATCCAGTTTGGCTCTGATGCTCGGTGTTCAGTGTGCGATATCGCACAGCGCACCGTGCGGCAGATACCTAGAGTTCATGCAATGGTCACGAAAACAGATCTTCCGGCGATTGCCAAAGACACCTGCGATGTATGCCCCGCGGCGTGTCCGCTCGCAACCGCCACACAAGACTGTGGCTCCACCCCCCAACAGAATACGCAGGGCTCTTCCTGCTCCCCTATTGCAACGCTGTACAAGCAGTGTCGCAATTCCCCGCCGTCCATACCAGGCGGCCATCCTCAACTCACGGAGAAATTACATGCCTAACAGCAAAACAGGTTCCAATTCAGGCGGCCAACAAGGCTCTAACGATGCCAACAGCAGCGAGGGAAACAAAGGCGGCCGCGCACCCTCTAAAGAGAAACAACAAGACCAGGGCTCTTCCAAGCAAAACTCTCCCGGCAGCACCACCCGGGGCGGCACCCATGAGCAGCACGTGAAGGCTGGTCAGCAAAGCCACAAGAACAGCTAATCAACTTGGACTTGGTGCTTGAAGGGGCTCCGCAAATGCGGGGCCCGTTTTACGTTCACGTACCAGCCCTGCGGGAGGAGGACTGTGAACTGGGGGATATGAAAGCCGCTGTGCTAGAGATCAATGGCCAGGTCAGTATCCTGAAGGATTCCAACTGCAGGTTTGCCCAGTTGCGCGTCAAGCCGGGCGACTAAAACCGGTTGCTGGGCCGGTTTTTTGCCCAATCATTTGCGTCGTGAGGCCCTGCCAGCGGCAACGGTAACTTTGGGGTGCTTACGGTGCGTTGATCCTCTTGCAGGCTTGGCTGTCCCCGCAATGGGGTCCGTATCAAGCGCACCCCCTGCGTTGCGGTGCGCAACCGGTAATACAGTTCTGAATTTATTCTTTAACATCCGCGTTGCCAACTGCAGCAGGCTTAGGCCAATGGCAATTTTCCAAGCCGCTCGGGTGGTCGTCATCGTAGAGCCCGTCATACCAACCACCCTTCTTCTGCGATTTGCCGAGAGTTGAGCTTGCTCACCATGCCATCAAAGACCTTAGCGGAACGTTTGGTCTGCTGGTTGTGGGTTGCAATCTCCCTGGCACGACTCAGCATCGCGGCGTCATCCGCCAGGCCCAGCCAAGTCAAGTCGCGCGGCTGTTGGATGCTTGCCGCAGAAGATTTCTGAAGTTGTGTTGTTTGCATGGGTTGCATATCCATTGAAACCTCCATTGAAGAAGATCCTTCATTTAAATAGGCACCCCAACAAAAGTCTGTGCGATTGCCCACACGAAAAAGGCTTGGGAACCCATCCCCTAAACTAAGCTTTTGTTCACCATTCATTCAGCTGTAAAACGCCATGCAAACCCGCACCCTAGGCCCATTTAAAGTCTCCGCGATCGGCTTGGGCTGCATGAATCTCAGCCACGGTTACGACGCGCCGGTGTCTGCCGAACAGGGCGAGCGCGTGCTGCTGTCGGCGCTGGAGGCGGGCGTCACCTTATTTGACACGGCAGCACTCTATGGCTTTGGTGCAAACGAGACGCTGGTCGGAAAGGTGTTAAAGCCGCACCGACAAAAGCTTACGCTGGCCAGCAAATGTGGCATGCAGGGTGTTAATGTAAGGGGCGATGGCAAGCTGGTGCGGGTCATCGACGGACACCCACTGACGCTTCGCAAGACCTGCGAAGACAGCCTGCGCCGTTTGCAGACCGATGTGATCGACCTCTACTACTTGCACCGCTGGGACAAAAGGGTACCGATTGAAGACAGTGTGGGTGCCTTGGGCGAGCTAGTGAAGAAAGGCCATATCCGCAGCATCGGTCTCTCCGAGGTGTCTG
Source organism: Rhodoferax sp. ZS1R8 (assembly GCF_056521325.1). Taxonomy (NCBI): domain Bacteria; kingdom Pseudomonadati; phylum Pseudomonadota; class Betaproteobacteria; order Burkholderiales; family Comamonadaceae; genus Rhodoferax; species Rhodoferax sp. ZS1R8. Next base: position 205,900 of record NZ_JBWMBA010000006.1, read on the forward strand.
CCGCCACACTGCGCCGCGCGCATGCCGAGCACCCGATTGCCGCGGTACAAACCGAGTATTCACTGGCCACCCGCAACCCCGAAATTGCGGTGCTGGAAGCGTGCAAGGATTTGGGTGTGAGCTTCGTGGCCTTCAGTCCAGTGGGCCGGGGGCTGTTGTGCGACAAGCCTCTGGATGTGAACGCCTTCCACGCGGGCGATATACGACGCAGCATGCCGCGGTTTGCACCCGACAACTACGGCGCCAACCTGCGTTTAGTGACTGGGTTGAAACAGGTTGCAAAAGAGGTGGGCTGCACGCTGGCGCAATTGGCCATAGCGTGGCTATTACACCGCGGTGAGCACATCATTCCCATACCTGGTACCACCAACCTGTCCCATCTCGCCGAAGACCTTGAGGCAGGTAGCGTGGTGCTGGACGCGGCGACGATGGCACGGATGGATGCCTTGCTCAACCAGAAGACGGTTGTCGGGTCGCGCTACAACCTACAGGGAAATAGCGAAGTCGACACGGAAGATTTCTGAGAACGCAGCTCTGTGCAAGCGCCCGCAGTGCAGCGTTTGCGCCACCTTGTTGAGATTTTTTAAGATGTGAAATTTGATTGCAAAAATAATTGCTCCGTGTCCGATCACTGAAAGCACAATCACTGGCAACCGTGACCACCTCTGCTGGTAACCCAGCAAACCGGTGTTCCGAGCCATAACAATTTTTTTGGAGATAAGCGATGACAACCCCGCACCCCACCATCATCTATACCCTGACCGACGAGGCTCCGCGCCTGGCTACGGCGTCCTTCCTGCCCATCGTGCGCACCTTTGCCGCACCCGCCGGTATTAACGTAACGGAAGCGGACATCTCGGTGGCCGCACGCGTGCTGGGTGAGTTTCCAGAAAGCCTGACCGAAAGCCAACGCCAGCCCAACACGCTGGCTGAGCTGGGCAAGAAGACGCTGCAGGCGGATGCCAACATCATCAAACTGCCCAACATCAGCGCCTCAGTAGGCCAGTTGCAGGCCTGTATCAAGGAACTGCAGTCCAAGGGCTATGCGATACCTGACTACCCCGAGGCACCGCAGAACGAAGAAGAGAAATCGATCCGCGCCCGCTATGCCCGCTGCATCGGCTCAGCCGTGAACCCCGTGCTGCGCGAAGGCAACTCGGACCGCCGGGCCCCCAAGGCCGTCAAGGAATACGCCCGCAAGAACCCGCACAGCATGGCCGAGTGGAGCCAGGCTTCGCGTTCTCACGTGTCACATATGCATGCCGGTGACTTCTACCACGGCGAAAAGTCCATCACGCTGGACCGCGCCCGTGATGTCAAGATGGAGCTGATCACCAAGAGCGGCCAGACCATTGTGCTCAAGCCCAAGGTATCGCTGCTGGACCGCGAAGTCATCGACAGCATGTTCATGAGCAAGAAAGCGCTGCTGGAGTTCTACGAGAAGGAAATCGAAGACGCACGCAAGACCGGCGTGATGTTCTCGCTGCACGTCAAGGCGACGATGATGAAGGTGTCCCACCCCATCGTGTTTGGCCACTGCGTGCGCATCTTCTACAAGGACGCGTTTGAAAAACACGGCGCGCTGTTCAAGGAACTGGGCGTCAATGTCAACAACGGCATGGCCGACCTGTACGCCAAGATCGCCACCTTGCCGCAAAGCAAACAGGACGAGATCAAGCGGGACCTGCACGCCTGCCATGAGAACCGCCCCGAGCTGGCCATGGTGGACTCTGCCAAGGGCATCACGAACTTCCACTCACCCAACGACATCATCGTGGACGCGTCCATGCCCGCCATGATCCGCAACGGCGGCAAGATGTGGGACGCTAACGGTCGCTTGAAGGACGTGAAGGCCGTGATGCCCGAGTCGACCTTTGCCCGTATCTACCAAGAGATGATCAACTTCTGCAAATGGCATGGCAACTTCGATCCCAAGACCATGGGCACCGTGCCCAACGTGGGCCTCATGGCCCAACAGGCCGAAGAATACGGCTCACACGACAAGACGTTTGAGATCTCGGAAGACGGCGTGGCCAATATCACTGACCTGGCCACCGGCGAAGTGCTGCTGAGCCAGAACGTAGAGCAAGGTGACATCTGGCGCATGTGCCAGGTCAAGGACGGCGCGATCCGCGACTGGGTCAAGCTGGCCGTCAACCGCGCACGCAACTCCGGCATGCCGGTCGTGTTCTGGCTGGACGCCTACCGCCCGCATGAAGCCCAGCTGATCACCAAGGTGAAGATGTACCTGCACGAGCACAACACCACCGGCCTGGACATCCAGATCATGAGCCAGGTGCGCGCCATGCGCTACACGCTGGAGCGCGTGATCCGCGGCGAGGACACCATCAGTGCGACCGGCAATATCCTGCGCGACTACCTGACCGACCTGTTCCCCATCATGGAACTGGGCACCAGCGCCAAGATGCTGTCCATCGTGCCCTTGATGGCCGGTGGCGGCATGTACGAAACCGGTGCCGGCGGCTCTGCGCCCAAGCACGTGCAACAGTTGGTGGAAGAAAACCACCTACGCTGGGATTCGCTGGGTGAGTTTTTGGCGCTGGCGGTGTCGCTGGAAGACTTGGGCTTGAAAACCGGCAATGCCAAGGCCAAGGTACTGGCCAAGACGCTGGACGCGGCCACTGGCAAATTGCTGGACACCAACAAGAACCCGTCGCCCAAGACCGGCCAGTTGGACAACCGTGGCAGCCAGTTCTACCTTGCCATGTACTGGGCGCAGGAACTGGCCGCGCAGACCGACGACGCGGCGTTGGCCACACAGTTTGCGTCCCTGGCCAAACAACTGGCGGACAACGAGCAGACAATAGTCGAGGAACTGGCGGCCGTGCAGGGCAAGCCCGCCGACATCGGTGGCTACTACCTGCCCGACGTGGCCAAGCTGGACGCCATCATGCGCCCCAGCGCCACGCTGAACAAGGTGCTGGCGTCGGTGAAGTAAAGCCTCTGGGCGGGCGCAGGCGCAATGCCTGCGCTGCTATCGCCTCCTTCGGGGGCGTGCGCATGTGGCAAATGATGCCCTAGGGTTTTCACGAATCCTGTTTTGCACATCAATAGTCCCGAAATATCAATTGGATGTATATCGAGTGCGTCCGTATCATCCGCCCATGTTCTGACGGCAGGCAGGTGCCGCAGCGCTATTCCTTTCCGCAATTTTTGTTCCAGTTAAAACCAACAAGAGGAGACTCTGATGACACAGAACCGACGTACGCTGATTGCCACCCTGGTTGCGGCATCGTTCGCAGTGGGCATGCCCATGAGCGCGTTTGCGCAAAAGAAAATCGTGCTGGGCTTCAGCCAGATCGGTGCCGAGAGCGAGTGGCGTAGCGCCAACACCAACTCCATCAAGGAGACAGCTGCCAAGGAAGGTATCACGCTGAAATTCTCCGACGCGCAGCAGAAACAGGAAAACCAGATCAAGGCGCTGCGCTCCTTCATCGCGCAAAAGGTGGACGTGATTGCGTTCGCGCCGGTCGTGGAGTCGGGCTGGGACACCGTGCTAAAGGAAATCAAGGCCGCCAAGATTCCGGTCATCTTGACCGACCGCTCGGTGGACTCGAAAGATACCTCTCTGTATGCGACTTTCATGGGTTCCGACTTCACCGAAGAAGGCCGCAAGGCCGGCCGCTGGTTGCTGGAAAAAGTCAAGAACACCACCGGCGACGTGAACGTGGTGGAGCTGCAAGGGACCGTGGGTTCTGGCCCGGCCATTGACCGCAAAAAGGGCTTTGAAGAAATCATCAAGGCCGAGCCGCGTATCAAGATCATCCGCTCACAAACTGGAGACTTCACCCGCGCCAAGGGCAAGGAAGTGATGGAAGCCTTCCTAAAGGCGGAGGGCAAGAAAATCAATGTGCTGTATGCGCACAACGACGACATGGCCATTGGCGCGATCCAGGCCATTGAAGAAGCGGGTCTGAAGCCGGTCAAGGACATCACCATCATTTCTGTGGATGCCGTCAAGGGCGCGTTTGAAGCCATGATCGCCGGCAAGATGGACGTGACGGTGGAGTGCAGCCCGCTGCTGGGCCCGCAACTGATGTCGGCCGTCAAAGACCTGGTGGCGGGCAAGACGCTGCCCCGGCGCATCGTGACGCAGGAAGGTATCTTCCCGATGGAAGTGGCGGCCAAGGAATTCCCGTCGCGCAAGTACTGAGTCGGTAGTGTGATCGTCAACCACGAGGCCTCCGGCGCGGCGCAACCCGTGCTGGAGTTGTCCGCCATTGCCATCCACTTTGCGGGGGTGCAAGCGCTGGGCGGCGTCAACCTGCGCCTGTTCGCCGGCGAGGTGCATGCCCTGATGGGGCAGAACGGCGCGGGCAAATCCACGCTCATCAAGGTGTTGACCGGCGTGCACCGTGCCGACCAGGGCGAGATGCGCCTGGGCGGGCAGCGCATCGCGGCAGCATCGCCACTAGAAGCTCAGCAACTGGGCATCAGCACGGTGTACCAAGAGGTCAACCTGTGCCCCAACCTGTCGGTGGCAGAAAACATTTTTGCCGGGCGCTACCCGCGCCGCGGCGCCAGCGGTGCCTGGGCCATCGACTGGGCGCGCATGCACCGCGACGCCAGCGCCTTGCTGGCGCGGTTGAACCTCACCATCGACGTCACACAAGCGCTGGACAGCTATTCGGTTGCCGTGCAGCAGATGGTGGCCATCGCGCGGGGCCTGAGCATCTCGGCGCGCGTGCTGATTCTGGATGAGCCCACCTCCAGTCTGGACGACGACGAGGTCGAGCGCCTGTTCACCGTGCTGCGCCAACTGCGTGCGCAGGGCATGGCGATTCTTTTTGTGACCCATTTTCTGGACCAGGTATATGCCTTGTGTGATCGCATCACGGTGCTGCGCAATGGCCAACTGGTAGGTGAATACCTTACCGCCGATTTGGGACAAAGTGCCCTGATTGCAGCCATGGTGGGTCGCGAGATGGTGGCTAGTCTGGCACCACAACCCTGCACACAGGAGGATATCTGTGCGCAGGAGCCCGAGGTGCTAAGCGTGCGCGGTCTGGCACGCCAGGGCCATGTCAAACCGATGGACCTGGCGCTGCGCCGGGGTGAGGTCGTGGGCCTGGGCGGCTTGTTGGGCTCGGGGCGCACCGAGCTGGCCCGTGTCTTGTTTGGTCTGGACCGCAGCGATGCCGGCGAGATGTGCGTGCAGGGCAAAGCCGTGCGCCTGCATTCTCCGGCGCAGGCCATCCGCCTGGGCCTGGGTTTGTGCCCCGAGGACCGCAAGGCCGAGGGCATCATTGCCGAACTGTCTGTGCGCGAAAACATTGCGCTGGCGCTACAGGCGCGCCAAGGCCTGTGGCCCTGTATGTCACGCGCGCAGCAGGCGCAACTGGCACTGCACTACGTCAAGGCCTTGGGCATCAAGACCGCCGATATCGAAACACCGATTGGGCAATTGTCCGGTGGCAATCAGCAAAAGGCGGTGCTGGCACGCTGGCTGGCGACCAAGCCCTGCCTGTTGATACTGGATGAACCGACCCGCGGCATAGACATCGCGGCGAAACAAGAAATCATGAACGAAATTTTGACCCTGGCCCGCGCGGGCATGGCCGTGTTGTTCATCTCGTCGGAGATGGAAGAGGTGGTGCGGGTCTCGGACCGCATCGTCGTGATGCGCGACCGTGCCAAGGTGGGCGAACTGCCCGCCGGCACGTCCGACCACGCGGTCTACGCCATGATTGCGGGGCAGGCATGAGTGCGCACAACGCGGCCTCCTGGGGCCAACGCCTGCGGGCGCATCCGCTGCTGTGGCCGCTGGTCACGCTGTTCCTGATACTTGCAGTTAATGCCAGCCTCAACCCGGGCTTCTGGGTGCTGCAGTGGCGTGATGGCCACTTGTACGGCAGCATCATCGACATCTTGAACCGCTCGGCCCCGCTGATGCTGGTGTCGCTGGGCATGACCCTGGTCATTGCCACGCGGGGCATAGACATCTCCGTGGGCGCCGTGGTGGCCATCAGTGCCTCGGTGGCGGCGCTGATGATTGGCGGCAAGCTGGTCATCCACGACGGCGTGCCCACGCATGTCAGCAACTTCCCGATGCCACTGGCCATCCTGTGCGCCTTGCTGGTGGCGCTGGCCTGTGGTTTGTGGAACGGTTTGCTGGTGGCCAAGATCGGCCTGCAACCCATCATCGCCACGCTGATCCTGATGGTGGCCGGGCGCGGCATTGCGCAACTGGCGACGGGTGGGCAAATTGTCACCGTGTACTACGCCCCGTATTTCTATATCGGCAATGGTTTCCTGTTTGGCTTGCCGTTCGCGCTTTTCATTGCGGCCGCGGTGTACTTGGTGGTGCATCTGGCGGTCACACGCACGGCCTTGGGCCTGTTCATCCAGGCCATTGGCATCAACCCGGCAGCTGCTAGGTTGGCCGGTGTGCGTGAGCGGCTGATCAGCGTGTGTGTCTATGCCTTCTGCGGTTTGACCGCCGGGGTGGCGGGATTGATCATCAGCTCCAACGTCAAGAGCGCCGACGGCAACAACGCCGGCAACCTGATGGAGCTGGATGCGATTCTGGCCGTCACATTGGGTGGCACCTTGCTTACCGGTGGGCGTTTCAGCCTGGCCGGCAGCCTGGTAGGTGCACTCATCATCCAGACGCTGACCTCCACCATCTATTCCATTGGTGTACCGCCCGAGATCAATCTGGTGGTGAAGGCGGCTGTCGTGTTTGCGGTCATGCTGCTGCAGTCGGCCGACTTCCGCAGTGCCGTGCGGACATGGGTGGTGCGCCCGGAAGCAGGGAGCCGCGCATGAGCAACAACCTCAGCCCAACGGCATCCACGCGGCGCTGGCGGCTGGACCGCAAATTCATGCCCCTGGCGGCCACGGTGTCACTGTTCATGGCCATGGCCGTGTTTGGCTCGGTGTCCTACACCGGGTTTTTCACCGCGCAGGCATTTTTGAACCTGTTGATCGACAACGCCTTCCTGGTCATTGTGGCGGTGGGCATGACCTTTGTCATTCTGTCCGGTGGCATTGATCTGTCAGTGGGTTCGGTGGTGGCACTCAGCACCATGGTGCTGGCGGCGCTGGTGGAGCACCGGCACTGGAGCCTGTGGCAGGCCATTCCACTGGTGCTGTGTATGGGCACGTTGTTCGGCGCCTTCATGGGCTGGCTGATCCAGCGCTTTCGGCTGCAGCCTTTCATCGTCACGCTGGCCGGCATGTTCCTGGCGCGTGGCCTGTGTTACCTCATCAGCATCGACTCCATCAGCATCACGGACGAGGCCTACACCGCGCTGGCGCAAATGCGCGTCGAGTTGTGGGGTGACAGTGCTGCCCTGTCGCTCAGCGCGCTGCTGGCCCTGGTGGTGCTGGCCGTTGCCATGTTCGTGGCCCATGGCACCGAGTTTGGCCGCACCGTCTATGCCATCGGCGGCAGCGAACACTCGGCCAAGCTGATGGGTCTGCCGGTGGCGCGCACCGCGGTATTGGTCTACACCGTGAGTGGCTTTTGTTCGGCGCTGGGTGGCGTGGTGTTCACGTTCTATATGCTTTCGGGCTACGGGCTGCACGCCGTCGGGCTGGAGCTGGACGCCATTGCCGCCGTGGTGATTGGCGGCACGCTGCTCAGCGGTGGCGTGGGCTACATCGTCGGCACGCTGTTTGGTGTGCTCACGCTGGGCATCATCCAGTCGCTGATCATGTTTGATGGTTCGCTCAGCTCGTGGTGGACGCGCATTGTGATTGGCGTATTGCTGTTTGTATTCTGTGTGTTGCAGCGGGTATTTGAGTCTGGGCGCACACTGCGCTGAAGCAGGTGGCTGAACAGGAGGAAAAATGACCCGAACAGAAAAAATAAAAATTGTTGGTGTGGACTGGGGCACCACGCACCGCCGTGCCTATGCGCTGGACGCCGACGGTGCATGTGTAGCCACCTTCGCCGACAGTGACGGGGCCATGGCCTGCAAGGGGCGATTCGCTGCCGCGTTGGACGCAACACTGCAGAAATTGCAGGCAACACCCCAACTGGTAGTTTTGTCCGGCATGGTGGGCAGTGCGTTGGGCTGGCATGAATTGCCGTATGTGGACCGCAGTGTTGCATTGGATGCACTGCCCGCACACCTGTTCGCGGTGCCGGATGCGCCCACTGCCACGCGCTGTGTCATCGTCCCGGGCTATTGCATCCGCGACCAATGGGGCCAGCCCGACGTGATGCGCGGCGAGGAAACCCAGTTGTTGGGCGCCCTGGCCCTGGGCCACCACAGCGGTTGGTTTGTGTTGCCGGGCACACACAGCAAATGGGTCGAACTGGAACACGGCCGCATCCTGCAACTGCGCACCTACATGACGGGCGAGCTGTTCAATCTGTTGGGCCAGCACGGCACCTTGGCGGCGGCCATTGGTAAGGCCGCGCCCGTTTGGGATGCGAGCGCATTTGCCGACGGTGTACATGCCGCCGGCAAGGATGGGCTCAGCCACCAACTTTTTTCCTGCCGCGCCCGCGTGGTGTGCGGTGACATGCCCGCCGCCAGCAGCCAGGCGTATCTGAGTGGCCTGCTAATCGGCAGCGAACTCCATGACGTGCTCCGTACTCCAACCGGTTCACGGAACATGGACACGTTCAAACTCATAGGTTCACCTGAGCTGGCCGAGCACTACCAAGCCGCCGCCGCGCTGCTCGACCTGCGCTTCGACGTGCTGGACGCCCAGGCGGCCTTTCTGGCGGCCGTGGCGCGTATTCACTCTGCGACCCAACACCCATGATGAACACTGCACAGCAACAACAACGACTCGTTCAAACCCGCAGCATGCCACTGGTCGCCATACTGCGCGGGCTGGACCCTGCCAACGCACTGGCCGTTGGTGAGGCGCTGCTGGAGAGTGGTTTTCGTACCTTGGAGGTTCCGTTGAACCGCCCAGGTGCCTTGCAGTGCATAGAACTACTGGCCCGCATGCTGCCCGACGATGCGCTGGTGGGCGGCGGCACGATGCTGACCGTGGCCGATGTTGAAGCGGTCCATGCCCACGGTGGGCGTTTGATGGTCTCCCCCAACTGCGATGCCCGTGTGATCGCTCGCGGCGTGGAACTGGGTATGTTGTGCGCACCCGGTGTTGCCACACCCACCGAAGCCTTCACGGCCTTGCAGGCCGGTGCGCATGCGCTCAAACTCTTCCCTGCGGAAATGGTTGGGCATGGTGGACTGAAGGCTTTGAAATCGGTGCTGCCCGCCGGTACCGATTTGTGGCCCGTCGGCGGCATCACGCCGGAGAACATGGCCCCCTGGGCAGCCGCTGGTGCCACTGGCTTTGGCATTGGTAGCCAGCTCTATGCACCAGGCACGTCGGCCAGCGACGTGCTGGCCAGGGGGCGTTTGTATGTGGAAGCTTGGCGATCACTCCAAGGCTGACGGCTTTAGCTGGCTGGCCCAACCCCTAACAGACACCATCATGGCGTATGCACCGGGCCAGTTGCGGTCGGAGATTTGCGTCAACTTTTGGTCGCCCAGCTTCCAGTTGAGTCAAGCTGGTCCATGTTCAAATGCTGAGCAGCATCCGCTAAATTCCTCACAAAACGGTTTAGCCAACACTGCCGATGGAGGCCGCTATCGAAGCTCGCTGGACGCACTCACGCTGCATCATTTGCAAGACTGAAGCCACCTTCAATGTAGAGCACCTGATCCCAAACGCGTTGGGTGGCAAGCTCACCTGCCGCTTTGTCTGCATACATTGCAACTCTCGCATGGGCCACCTTTTTGAAGGAAGTGCCAAATCAGACCCAACAATCCGGCTTCTCGTATCCAAACTGGGCGACAGTATCTCAACGCTCGCTGCGAAACTGTCCGAGGGCCAGCCATATGTATCCACTGGTCCCGGCGGAAGGTCGATCGGCTATATCCGAGACGGCGAGTACATCACACAGTCCCGTAAGTTGGAAGACGGATCACTCGTCCAGCACACCCCAGAGGCAGTGAAATCGATCCGTCGAATGTTAGAACGCGCAGGCGCCAGATCAGAATCCATTGCTGAGTCGCTACGCCTCCTGGAGACTTCCCCCGAGAACCTCCGTGTCGAAGTTGCAAACGGTTTGGAGGTTGTTAAGTGGAGCATCGAACACATCCAGCCGTCACTCGACGGCCCACTTCTCTCCCAACTTTCTCCTCTTAAAACTGCATACGAGTTTCTTGCTCTGCATCTTAGTATTTCGATCTACGAGGACATTCCTGCGCTAGTTGCAACGCGGACCGCGCTACGCGGAGGTGAAATCGATACAACCCACATAAGAGTTGAGCGCCTGTACGGCCCGGAAGCAAAGCCTATTCACGGCATCGTTTTCGAGGCAGCTTTCCCACACGCAACCGTCCAAGTACGTCTGTTTGGGCAGTTGGCATTTCGCGTCCACTTCATCACCCTTGCAGTCGACGGACCGAGGTTCGTATACACCCACGACCTTGTGTCAAACACAGAACACGTCGCTCGCGCACATGAAGCCCAGGATAGTGGCTGATGCTTCGTTCAAATGTACAGGCCGGTGACCTCCGCACGACACCGACGGCACTATATCGTGCACAGCGATGCGTTGATCGACCGCGCGTTGATTGCTACAGTTGTAATAGCGGCATACGCTTATTTCACGGGGGCTAGCGGCAAATTTTGTTTTCATTCCCCAGCGAAAGCTTCAACGGGAATGGCCTTGGGTTGCTTCACCCGATACGGCGGCAGTCCCTTCTGAATGTCTGCTAACTGGCGCGGATTTCTATCGTCTCTTGGACCCTGTCTACCCACCCATCACATACGCCGTCTTCACCGTCGTGAAAAACTCCTGCGCATACTTGCCCTGCTCACGCGAACCATAGCTGGAGCCCTTGCGCCCGCCAAACGGCACGTGGTAGTCCACCCCGGCGGTAGGCAGGTTCACCATCACCATACCCGCTTGCGAGTGGCGCCTGAAGTGGGTCGCGTATTTGAGCGAGGTCGTGGCAATGCCAGCCGATAAGCCAAACGGTGTGTCGTTCGCAACGGCCAGGGCTTCTTCGTAATCCTTGACGCGGATCACACTGGCCACCGGGCCAAAGATTTCTTCACGGTTGATGCGCATGGTCGCAGTGCTGTCCACAAACAGTGCGGGCGCCATGTAGAAACCATCGGTGGGCCGTGTGAGTCGTTCGCCGCCCACCAGCAGTTGTGCGCCTTCGGCCTTGCCGATTTCCACATACGACAGATCCTGCTCCAACTGTGCCTGTGAGGCGACGGGGCCAATATCGATTCCTGCCTGGCAGGCATCACCCACCTGGATGGTGGCCATGCGGCGTTGCATGGCGGCGATGAATTCTGGGTAGATGCGGTCGGTGACGATCAGGCGGCTGGATGCGGTGCAACGCTGGCCGGTCGAGTAAAAGCAGCTCTGCACGCTGAGTTCCACGGCAGTCGCCAAGTCCGCATCGTCCAGCACCACTTGGGGATTTTTGCCGCCCATCTCCAACTGGACCTTCTTCATGTTCAGTGCACAGGCTTGGGCAATGCGCTGGCCCACGCCGACCGATCCGGTGAAACTCACCGCGGCAATGCCGGGGTGGTTCACCAGCGGGTCGCCAATCACGCTGCCCCGGCCCATGACCAAATTAAAGACGCCGGCGGGAATGCCGCTGCGGCTGATGATCTCGGCCAGCGCCCAGGCGCATCCGGGCACTATGTCGGCCGGCTTGAACACCACACAATTGCCATAGGCCAATGCGGGCGCAATCTTCCAGGCCGGGATCGCAATGGGAAAATTCCAGGGCGTGATCAGGCCCACGACACCCATGGGCTCGCGGGTGACTTCGACGGCAATGCCGGGGCGTACCGATGGCAAAACCTCACCCGCCAAACGCAGGCATTCGCCGGCAAAGAATTTGAAAATATTGCCGGCACGGGTGGCCTCGCCAACACCCTCCGCGCGGGTTTTTCCCTCTTCACGGGCCAGCAGGGTGCCTAGCTCTTCCTTGCGGGCCAAAATTTCGTTGCCGATTTTGTCGAGCGCATCCGAACGTGCTTGGATGCCACCGGTAGACCAAGCCGGAAAAGCGCGCTGCGCTGCGGCGACTGCGGCATCGAGCTGTGCAGCATCGGCCTGTGCGTATTCCCCGATCACGTCCGCCAGATTCGACGGGTTCACGTTGGGAGCGTAGTGGCTGGAGGCTACCCATTCACCGGCTATGAGGTTGTTGTGTTGTGGCAATGTCATGGTGTTTTAGCGTGTTGTAAGCGGTAGATAAAAAAGAGGATGGATTACGGCGACACGCAGGGTGTCCAGGCGCTACCGTTTTGATGGGACTGGATCACGCTGGCTACGAATCGCACGCCCAGCAAACCGTCCCATGCATTGGGAAAATGCAACGCCAGCGGATCGGCGGCTTGCCCCGAACGGCGGGCGGCAATGGCTTCGGCAGCATCTGAGTACAGGTTGGCAAAGGCCTCATGAAACCCTTCAGGATGCCCCGCCGCGACGCGTGAGGCGCGGGCCGCCAGTGGCAGGGTTCCCGGACCATTGGGCATTCTGTTTTGGGCTGGTGCGCCCATCGGCTTGAAAGCCAGGGCCTGCGGCATCTCTTGCATCCACTCCAGGCTTCCCAATGCGCCGCTGACGCGGATGCGCAAACCGTTCTCCACGCCCGCTGCCGCTTGGGTCACCCAAAAGCTGCCGCGCGCGCCGTTGTCCAAACGCAGCATGGCGCTGGCGTAATCATGGGTCGTTCGCTGCGGGACAATACTGCCCACCTCGGCGGCCACCTGGGCGACTTCGAGCCCGGTGATGAAGCGCAGTAGGTTGTGCGCATGGGTGCCGATATCGCCCATCACCAGTGAAGGGCCGCCCCGCACGGGGTCATCCTTCCAGGCGCAACGTCCCGGCCCTTCCTTGGCACGGCCACCTTGAACATACTCCACTTGCACCAGCCGAATGGCGCCCAGTTGGCCATCGGCCACCATGGCGCGGGCTTGGCGCACCATCGGGTAACCGGTGTAGTTGTGCGTCAAACAAAAGACCAGACCGGTGCCCAGAACACGCTGGTGCAGTTGCTCCGCCTCGTCTACCGTGTTGGTCATGGGCTTGTCGCAAATGACGTCGAAGCCCCGCTCCAACGCGGCCATGGCGAACGCGAAATGGCTGTCGTTGGGTGTCATGATGGCCACCACCTCGGCGCCTTGGGCATGGCCTTGTTCGGCCGCCAGCAGGTCCATGCCGCTGGCATAACAACGCTCCGGGCTCAAGCCAATTTCACGACCGGCGCTGATGGATTTCATCGGGTCGGAAGACAGCGCGGCAGCCACCAGTTCATAGCGGTCATCCAGTCGCGCCGCTTGCCGGTGCATGGCGCCAATAAATGACCCTGGCCCACCACCAATCACTGCCAACCGCAGTCGGCGCCCCAATGTTGCGATGACAGGATTCATAGGCATACGGTGTTCACTTTCCCCAGCGCAGAACCATGGGGTCCAGCCGCCGTGCTGCCTCCAACAGTCCCGCACGCACGTCAGGCTGCATGGTTGGGAACGGATGGCGCGGGGCATCACTTGCAATGATGCCGCCCTCCAGCATCAAGGCCTTGGCTGTCAGGATGCCGCCCTGGCGGTTCTCGTAGTTGATCAACGGCAACCAGCGCTGGTACTGGGCCACAGCCTCTTCACGCTGACCGGCGGTATAGGCATCCACGATGCTGCGTATGCCGTCGGGGTAGGCGCCCCCGGTCATGGCGCCTGTCGCGCCAGCATCCAGATCAGGCAGCAGCGTGATGGCCTCTTCACCGTCCCACGGGCCTTCGATGGCCGAACCGCCCAAGTGAATCAGTTCGCGCAACTTGGAGGCCGCATTGGCAGTCTCGATCTTGAAGTAGGAGACCTGCTTGATCTCCTTCGCCATGCGGGCCAGAAAGGTGGCGCTCAATGCTGTGCCGCTCACCGGTGCGTCCTGGATCATGATGGGGATGCTGATGGCATCCGACACCCCGGCATAGAACTCGAACACCTTTTCTTCTGACACGCGAATGGTTGCGCCGTGGTAGGGCGGCATCACCATGACCATGGACGCTCCGGCATCCTGCGCACGGCGGCTGCGTTGGGCGCAAACCTGCGTGCCATAGTGGGTGGTAGTCACGATGACGGGCACACGCCCGGCCACGTGGTCCAGAATCGCAGTGGTCAACAGTTCACGTTCGGCATCCGACAGCGAGAACTGTTCCGAGAAATTGGCCAGTATGCAAATGCCGGTAGAGCCCGCGTCGATCATGAAATCGACACATCGCTTCTGGCCCGGTAGATCCAGCTCACCCTGCGCCGTGAAGATGGTGGGGACGACCGGGAAGACGCCTCTATAACGTGGGGATAGCGGGGTTTGTGATGGTGTCATGGTTGACATGTCTTCTTTCCTATTTGTTTTTGTTGTACACATCGACACACACGGCTGCCAGCAAAACCAGGCCTTTGATAACCTGCTGGTAATCGATGCCAATGCCCATGATGGACATGCCGTTGTTCATGACGCCCATGATGAAGGCGCCAATGACAGCACCCAACACCTTGCCCACGCCACCCGATGCCGACGCACCGCCAATGAAACAGGCAGCAATCACGTCCAGCTCGAAGCCGAGGCCGGCCTTGGGTGTTGCCGTATTCAGGCGCGCCGCAAAGATAAGACCGGCCAGCGCCGCCAGCACACCCATGTTGATGAAGGTGTAGAAGGCCAGGCGCTCGGTCTTGATGCCCGACAGGCGCGCCGCCTTCTCGTTGCCGCCCAGCGCATAAATACGCCGCCCAATCGTGGTCCTGGAGGTTACAAAATCGTAGACCAGCATCAGCAGCAACATGACGATCAGCACGTTGGGCAAGCCCTTGTAGGTGGACAGCAGGTAGCTGAAGGCCGCGATCATGGCGGCAAACACCAGGTTCTTGACGATGAAGAAGGCATAGGGCTCGTTGTCCATGCCGTGCTTTATGCGCTCGGCCCGGCCCCGCACCTTGACGACCAGCAGCACCAACGCCATCAGCAGCCCGACCACCAGCGACGCAATACGCAGGCTCTCTCCGGCAAAGGGGTCTGGAATGAAACCGGTGCTCAGCAGTTGGAACTCTTGGGGGAACGGCCCCACAGATGCCCCACCCAGCACGGCCAGCGCCAGCCCCTTGAACACCAGCATGCCGGCCAGAGTGACGATAAACGAGGGAATTTTGTGGAATGCCACCCAATAACCTTGAGCCGCACCGATGACCGCACCCAACGTCAAGCAGATCAGGGCGGCGGGCACAAAATGCAGCTTGTATTCAACCATCAGCACGGCGGCCACGGCGCCCACGAACCCGCTGACAGACCCCACCGACAGGTCGATATGCCCGGCTACGATCACCAGCAGCATGCCCAGCGCCATGACGATGATGTAGCTGTTTTGCAGAATCAGATTGGTCAGATTCAGGGGTTGGAACAGCGTGCCGTTGGTCATCACCTGAAAAAACACCATGATGGCGACCAGGGACATCAACAAACCATATTCACGCAAGTTGTTTTTGAGAAAGCCCGCCATGTCAATTCACTCCTGATGTCACGATAGAACGCATAATTTTTTCTTGGGTTGCCTCTGCGGCGGAGAACTCGGCCACAAACCGGCCCTCGTTCAGCACGCAGATGCGGTCACACATGCCCAGCAGTTCGGGCATTTCGGACGAGATCATCAGCACACACTTACCCTCGGCAGCCAACTGCGCGATGATGGTGTAGATCTCGTACTTGGCGCCCACGTCAATGCCACGCGTGGGTTCATCCAGAATCAAAACCTCGGGGTTGGAAAACAGCCACTTGCTCAAGACTACTTTTTGCTGGTTGCCGCCCGACAGGTTGATGGTGCGTGCCGACACATCCGGGCTGCGGATGTTGAGCTTGCGGCGGTAGTCTTCGGCCACTGCAAATTCACGGCCTTCATCAATCACGCCATGGCGCGACACCGCCTCCAGATTGGCCAGCGTGGTGTTCCAGGCGATGGTTTCGTCCAGCACCAGGCCGTAGCCTTTGCGGTCTTCGGTCACATAGGCAATGCCGTGGTTGATGGCCTTTTGCACCGTACTGGTGTCAATCTCCTTGCCATGCAAGAAGACCTGGCCGCTAATGCCTTGGCCGTAGGTTCGGCCAAAAATGCTCATCGCCAGCTCGGTGCGGCCCGCGCCCATGAGCCCGGCAATGCCCACGATTTCACCGCGCTTGACGTGCAGGTTGACGCCCTTGATCAGCAGTCGATCCGCGTGCACAGCATGGTGCACCCTCCAATCTTTGACCTCGAAAACTTCTTCGCCGATATGGGGTGTGCGCTTGGGATAACGGTCTGCCATTTCGCGCCCCACCATGTGCTGGATGACGCGGTCTTCGCTGATAACCCCGCCTGCGCAATCCAGCGAGGCCACCGTGGTCCCATCGCGCAGCACGGTAATGGCATCCGCCACTTTAGAAATTTCGTTGAGCTTGTGCGATATCAGGATGCAGGCAATGCCCTGGCGCTTGAGTTCCAGCAACAGCTCCAGCAGGGCGTCACTATCGGTTTCATTCAGGCTGGCGGTGGGCTCGTCCAGTATCAGCAGCTTGACCTCTTTGGACAGCGCCTTGGCAATCTCGATGAGCTGCTGCTTGCCAACGCCCAGGTCGGTAATCAGGGCTCCGGGGGATTCTTTCAAGCCCACTTTTTTGAGCAAGGCCTGTGTCTTCAAAAACGCAGCCGACCAATCGATGACGCCATAACGCGACGGTTCATTCCCCAGGAATATGTTTTCTGCAATCGACAACAAGGGCACCAGGGCGAGTTCCTGGTGGATGATGATGATGCCTTTGGCTTCGCTGTCGGAGATGCCCTTGAACCGGCATTCTTGGCCCAGAAATTTGATCTCGCCTTCGTATTCACCGTGCGGGTAGACACCGCTCAGCACTTTCATCAGCGTGGACTTGCCCGCCCCGTTTTCACCCACGATGGCATGGATCTGTCCCGCATGGACCGTCAGGTTCACATCGCTCAGCGCCTTAACGCTGTGAAACGATTTCTTCATCCCCCGCATTTCAAGAATAGGCTCAAGCATATTGCCCCAAGTATCCGTAAAAAAGGGCGGCCGCAGGACCGCCCTGTAAACACCTAACCCTCGAGAGAACCGATTAAATCAATACATTCGCTACCGGGCCGCCCCGAGGCAAATGGCGCCCGCGTGGGGGAGCCACACCCAGTGGGTGACCGGAGGGGTCACATTTACCACCAGATCTCGTACTGGATGCCCGCTACGGTGCGCGCAGTCTTGCCGCCAGCACCAAAGCTGCTGGCATTGGCCGCTGCAGCCGCATCGTTCCAGTTCGCCATGGTCACATAGAAACGCAATTCTGGGCGGCTGTAAAAGTCAGGACCGACCGATAGCGTAGGCGCAATCGTCAACTTGTCCAAACGCTGATCCGGGCCAGCACCTGTGCGGGTTGTGGTTGCTGCATCTACCAACAACTTGAAGTTCTTGGAGAACGCGTAAGAGATGCGGCCACCGATGGACGTGTCCTTGGTCTCCACGCCGGTCTTTTCATCCTTGTTGGTCTGGTAGGCCAATAGGGTCTGGCCACCGAAGGCGCCCAGTTGCCAGCTCAAAGAGTCTGCTATGCGGGTAACCTTCTGACCAGCGGCCACGCCGTCGATGTTCAGGAACTCGCCGTCGATGCGGGCGTGGCCGCTGGATGTTTGCAGAAACAGCGCGTTGTTCAATCCCTTGGTGATGAAATCGGTCTGGTTATGCGACACGGAGATACCGGCACCGGTGCTGGTGTCCGCTAAGCCAGAACCGTTCACGCCGGTTAGCAGGACACGCAACTTGCCGCCGGGGTTGACGTTAATATCTGAAATGTCGGCGTTAAATCGTGTCGCGTTGACACCTGCCACAGCAGCGGTATCAAACTTGTCCCCGGTGAACACGCCCAGCCCCAGCTTCGCGCCACCCATCGGAATGTCGGTCACGCCAGCGCCCTGGTTGTCACCGTAGTTCAGCAAGAAGTAGTCGATGATGTGCACATCCTGGATCCGCAGACGGCGCTGGCCGACCCAGAACTTAGCCTTTGGTGCAAAGCCCATGCCGCTGATTTCGACAAAGGCCTGTTCGGTGCCGACGTTGCCACTACCCCATTTGGACGGCATGTACTGCACCTTGTAGTTGGCAGCGTCGGTCTTGAAAGTCTTGATCAGGTCGATTTCGATGCCGTTGTCGGCTTCGTTGCCCAGGCGATACCCTTGCGTGTCACCGCCCAGCTGGAAGCGGCCCTTGACACCATCCGAGGTGCTGAGCACTGGGCCACCGCGGGAGTAGCCGTGGAATTCGAATGTACCGTCGTCAGCGTGTGCACTGGCAGCGCACAGTGCAGTGGCCAGCGCAATGGCGCTGATGGAGATAGTGAGTTTCATGATGGGCTTTTGTTAAATTTTGAGAAAGAGTGTCCCCGGAGGACGGTTTTCGCCGTCCCCTGACTTGTCTTACGGGTGTTGCTTGGTTTGCTGGATGGTTGCCGCGGCTATGCCCTGCGGCTAACCCCGGCGCTTACTTCAGCTGGTCTTCTTTGATGTAGCCGCTGCCTACGAGAACCGTCTTGTAGTTGGACAAGTCGACGCTGACCGGCTTCAGCAGATACGAGGGAACAACCTTGACCTTGTTGTTGTAGGTCTTGGTGTCATTGATCTCAACCGTCTTGCCGGACATCATGGCGTCCACCATATTGGCAGTGACCTTGGCCAGTTCGCGGGTGTCTTTGAAGACGGTGGAGTACTGCTCCTTGCGAATGATGGACTTAACAGATGGCACCTCGGCATCTTGTCCACTCACAAAGGGATACGGTTGTGTGGCGCTGCCATAGCCCACGCCTTTGAGCGAGGACAGAATGCCAATACTCAACCCGTCATAGGGGGACAACACCGCGTCCACCCGCGCCTTGCCATAGTAGGCACTCAGCAAATTGTCCATACGGGCCTGGGCCACCGCACCATCCCAGCGCAAGGTGGACACCTTGTTCATGCCCAACTGCTTGCTTTGCACCACGAGTTTGCCTTTGTCGATGTAAGGCTGCAACACGGACATGGCTCCGTCGTAGAAGAAGAAAGCATTGTTGTCATCAGCCGAACCGCCGAAGAGCTCGATATTGAACGGGCCCTTGCCCTCTTTGAGGCCCAGGGCTTTTTCGATCGATTGTGCTTGCAGCACACCAACCTGGAAATTATCAAAAGTCGCGTAGTAATCCACATTCTTGCTGCCGACGATCAGGCGGTCATAGGCCACGACCTTGACACCCTTGTCTGCCGCCTTTTGCAGCGCATTGGACAGCGTGCTGCCGTCAATGGCCGCAATCACCAGAACCTTCACACCCTTGGTGATCATGTTCTCAATCTGAGCCAATTGGTTGGGGATGTCGTCGTCGGCGTATTGCAGATCGGTTTTGTAGCCCTTGGCGGCCAAGGCTGCGACCATGCTGTTGCCGTCACTGATCCAGCGTGTGGAACTCTTGGTTGGCATGGCGACGCCAACGGTGCCTTTGTCTTGCGCCAAGGCAAGGGGTGCCACACAGGCCATGCCCAGCGCCAAGCCAGCGGCCAGTGCCTTGAGTGTTGTTCTACGTGCTTTCAAAGTTTTTGTCTCCTGAGAAGGATTGATTTTTAGTTCAGTCATCTTTGCCTTTTTGGCGAAGAGGCCTGATGATACGGATTTGAGTGATAATTTTCTAATACTGTTTAGTCTAGTTGTGATGCCAAAATTAGAATCATAAAAACCCCGTATATGACAAGTTATAACCATTGGTTTCTCCGGGCACGGCTCAAAACCCGGCAGCTACTGCTGCTGGTCACTCTCGCAGAAGAGGGCAATATTCACAGGGCCGCAGAGGTCCTCAATATGACGCAGCCCGCGGCGTCCAAGTTGCTCAAGGATCTGGAAGACGCACTGGAGGTGTCCCTGTTCGAGCGGTTACCCCGCGGCATGCGGCCCACCTGGTACGGGGATACCATGATTCGCCACGCGCGGGTGGCGCTGAGCAGCCTGAACCAGGCCCATGAGGAACTCCAGGCCGCGAAAAGTGGGCAATTTGGCCAAGTGAATATCGGCGCCATCACCGCCCCCGGGCTAGCACTGCTTCCCACCGCGATTGCGCTGGTCAAGCGGGAGCATGCCAACCTGCAGATTGCCCTGCAAATCGAGACCAGCGACATCCTCATCGAACGCCTGAACCAGGGCAAGCTCGACATCCTCATTGCGCGCCTCTTTGCACAGCACGAAAAAGCAGACTTGCGCTACGAGATGCTGTCCGACGAGCCGGTGTGCGCGGTAGCGCGCCCGGGGCATCCCTTGTTCACGGGCCACACTCCCACGTTGGGTGATGTTGTCGAGTGTGGCTGGATCGTGCCGCCCAGCGGTAGCGTGCTGCGCCACCGCTTTGACCTGATGTTTCAGGAAGAGGGATTTAGAGCTCCCAACAATGTCATAGAGACCGCCGCATTGCTATTCACCACCAAAATGTTGCAGCAAAGCGACATGCTCAGCGTGATGGCCACTGATGTTGCGCGCTACTATGCGGACCATGGCTTGTTGGCCATATTGCCAATGGCACTGCCCTGCCAAATGGACGCCTTTGGCATCATCACCCGCCGTGACCGCCTGTTGTCGCCCGCAGCCAAAGTCATGCTACACGCGCTCAAGGCGTCGGCGATCACGGTTTACGGCAAGCAGCTGGATATGGCTGCCGACGCTGACTAGTTCCAACCAGCATCCACCTTGAACTCCTGGGCGGTGCACATGGCAGCATCGTCCGAAGCCAGGAACAGCACCATGCGGGCCACGTCCGAGGGCTGTAATTTGTCGGGCAAACACTGGTTGCGCTTGATCGACTCTTCGCCCTCGGCATTGAGCCATAGTTTGATCTGGCGCTCGGTCATGACCCAGCCCGGCGACACCGTGTTGACCCGGATACGGTCGCGCCCCAGGCTGCCTGCCAGCCCCCGCGTCAGACCATTGACCGACGACTTGGCGATGGCATAACAGGGGTAGTCGCTGCCCTTGGATTGCCAACCGGTCGAACCGATGTTGACGACCGAACCGCCGCCCAAACGGCGCATGCCCGGCACGATGGCCTGGATGGCAAAAAAGGCGGGGCGCTGGTTGACCGCCATGCGCTCATCCCAGTACTCGGGCGTTACCGATTCCAGCGTATGGCGGTCATCCCGCGCCACGTTGTTGACCAGGGTTGAGAAATCGCCCAGCGCTTCGGTAGCGGCCTCAACCGTGGCTTTCAGTGCCGGCACATCCCGCACGTCGCATACACGCCACCACGGCGCCGGATGCCCGGCGGCAGACAGCGACCGCGCCAGCGCTTCGCTTTCGGCCTCGGCCACGTCGACGAAGGCGACCTGGGCGCCCTGCTCGGCAAAAGCCGACACGATGGCCGCGCCAATCCCGGTGCCGCCACCGGTGACAAACACGCGTTGACCGCGCAAGCTGGGGAACAAGGCCAATTTTTGGGAAGCAGTCATCACATTCATTCCTGGTTGTATTGCAATTTCGGTATTGAAAATATCTATTTAAGTATTTTTCATTATCACTGTGCCTTGCTACGATGCGGTTTGTCAAGCCCCCCAGGGCCCATCCACACTGAAAGAATCCTGAAAAATATGGACTCCAAAAAATACCCCTTTCGCCGCAGCCAAGCCTGGTTTGGCAAGACCGACCGTGATGGCTTCATGCACCGCAGCTGGCTCAAAAATCAGGGCTATCCACACGATGAGCTGGATGGCCGCCCCGTTATCGGCATCTGCAACACCTGGAGCGAATTGACCCCTTGCAATGGCCACTTTCGTGAGCTAGCCGAGTTTGTCAAACGCGGCGTCTACGAGGCCGGCGGCTTTCCGCTTGAATTCCCGGTGATGTCGCTGGGCGAGACGCAAATGCGCCCTACCGCCATGCTGTTTCGCAACCTGGCCAGTATGGACGTGGAAGAGTCGATCCGCGGCAACCCGATCGACGGTGTCGTGTTGTTGATGGGGTGCGACAAGACCACCCCCTCGCTGATGATGGGCGCGGCCAGTTGCGACCTGCCGACCATTGGTGTCTCCGGTGGACCCATGCTCAACGGCAAGTTCCGCGGCAAGGACATCGGCTCGGGTACCGGCGTGTGGCAGATGAGCGAGATGGTGCGTGCCGGTGAGATGACACAAGAGGATTTCACGGCGGCCGAGTGCGACATGCACCGCTCCAAAGGCAGCTGTATGACCATGGGCACGGCCAGCACCATGGCCAGCATGGTCGAGGCGCTGGGCATGTCGCTGCCCGAAAACGCCGCCATCCCCGCGCCCGACACGCGGCGCAACCGCCTGGCGCAAATGAGCGGACGGCGCATTGTGGAGATGGTCAACGAAGACCTGCGCATGTCAAAGATCCTGACCCGCGAGGCGTTCGAAAACGCCATTCGCACCAATGCCGCGATCGGCGGCTCCACCAATGCGGTGATCCACCTGATCGCCATTGCCGGGCGCATGGGTGTGAAACTGGACCTGGAGGATTGGGACCGTCTGGGCGCTGCAGTGCCCTGTCTGCTGAATCTGCAACCGTCCGGAAAATTCTTGATGGAAGATTTTTACTACGCCGGTGGCCTGCCCGCCATCCTGCGCGAAATCCGGCCGCTGTTGCACCTGGGCGCCCTCACCGCCAATGGAAAGACCCTGGGCGACAACATTGAAAACGCACCCTGCTACAACCGCGAAGTCATCATGACACCGGACGCCCCCTTCATGAAAGACGCCGGGATTGCGGTCTTGCGCGGCAACCTGGCCCCCGATGGCGCGGTCATCAAGCCATCGGCCGCATCGGCCCACCTGCTGCAACACCGCGGCCGGGCCGTGGTGTTTGAAGACATTGAAGACTTCCACGCCCGGATTGACGGCGACGAGCTCGACATTGACGAGCACTGCGTGATGGTGCTGAAGAACTGCGGCCCCAAAGGCTACCCCGGCATGGCGGAAGTGGGCAATATGCCGCTGCCCCCGAAGATTTTGCAAAAGGGCATTACCGACATGGTGCGCATCAGCGACGGCCGCATGAGCGGCACCGCCTACGGCACCGTGGTGCTGCACACCTCACCCGAGGCGGCCGCGGGCGGGCCTTTGGCCCTGGTGCAAAACGGCGACATGATCGAACTCGACGTAGCCGGTCGCAGGCTGCACCTGGAAGTGTCGGAAGAAGAACTGGCCCGCAGACGCCTGAGCTGGAAGCCTCCGGTGCACCCGACACGCGGCTACCAGAAACTGTATGTGGACCATGTGCAGCAAGCCCACCTGGGGGCCGATCTGGACTTTTTGGTTGGCGGCTCCGGCGCGGCAGTTCCACGCGAATCGCATTGAGCGGCCGGCCACACACCATACCCACCATGGCCAGCCCATCTGCCACGACTGCCCCACGCATGCTGGGCGAACCACGATGCGTCTGGACCGGCGGGGCGGTGCTGGGTGAGGGCACCGTGTGGTCGCAGCGCCAGCAAGCGCTGTACTGGGTGGACATTCTGGGCCATCAACTGCACCGCTACCACCCGGCTACGCAAACGCGGGACAGTTGGTCGTTTGACGAAGAAATTTCTGCGGTGGCCGAACGCGCTGCAGCGCCGGGGCTATTCGTCACGCTGCGCCAGGGCTTTGCATTTTTCGACCTGGATACGCATGCTCTGGAGCGCCTGCACCAACCCGAGCCCGAGCGCGACGGCAACCGCTTCAACGACGGCAAGTGCGATGCACAGGGCCGCTTCTGGGGCGGCACCATGGACTTTGATTGCAAGCTGCCCAGCGGCGCGCTGTACCAGTTCACCCCCGCAGGCCAGTGCAACCGCATGGTGGATGGCTACACCGTCACCAATGGCCCCACATGGTCGCTCGACGGCCGCACGATGTACTTCAACGACACGGTGCAAGGCAGGGTGAACGCCTTTGACTTTGACCCCGCCAGTGGCTCACTGGGTGAGCCCCGGCTATGGCTGCAGTTTGCACAGAACGATGGCTACCCCGATGGCATGACCACCGATGCCGCCGGCCGCCTGTGGATCGCCCACTGGGGCGCCGCCTGCGTCACCTGCCACGACCCGCACAGCGCCGCGGAGCTGGCCCGCATCACGCTGCCGACCAGCCACATCACCAACTGTGCGTTTGGTGGCGCTGACCTCAAAACCCTGTTCATCAGCAGTGCCTGCTTCGGACTGAGTCCCGCGCAATTGGCGGCCCAGCCGCTGGCCGGTGGTCTGTTTTGTGTGGAGGTGGACAGTCCCGGTCTGCCCGCGCACGTTTTTGCGGGGTAACGGCGGTTCCTGCCCTTTTATCCCCACCTTTAGCGATTAGGCCCTTTCAATGACTTCGCCCCAGCATCCCATCCTCTGGCTCCGCCATGCCGGTCAACGCTTGGGCCTTGTGCCGAGCCTGGGCGGTGGTGTTGCAGCTTGGCAACTGGAGCGTGGTAGCGGTAGCGTGCTGGACCTGTGGCGCCCCTGGGATGGTCACAACCCAGACCGGTATTCGCTGGCCTCGTTTGCGATGCTGCCCTGGTCCAACCGCATCAGCGGCGGTGGCTTTGAACACGCCGCGCAATTCCACGCCATGGCGCCCAACCGCGTGGGTGAACCCTACCCCATCCACGGCGACGGCTGGCTGCAGCCCTGGGCCCTGACCCAGCCCGATCAGGACACGCTGGTGATGGCGCTGGAGTCTCACCGATTTGACGGAAACCCCTACCACTACCGCGCCGAGCAAACCTTCCAGCTGGTCGAAGGTGGGCTCAACCAATCGGTCCGTGTGACCCACCTCGGGGAATCTCCGCTGCCCTATGGCCTGGGTCTGCACCCTTGGTTTTTGCGCACACCACAAACCCGGTTGCAGGCGGCCGTGCAAGGTGTTTGGCTTAGCGGTGCCGACCCATTGCCCACCGTTCACACCACCGACTTACCTGCCACCTGGGACCTGAACAGCGGACTGGACGTCAACGGCCCCCTGGTAGACAACGCTTTTACCGGCTGGTCCGGCCTGGGCCGCATAGACTGGCCAGAGCATCAACTGCAACTGGAGATGCGCGTGCCCGCAACCCATGACCGCGGTCAGGACGACGGCTTTTGCCTGCTATACCGTCCACCCGTCGGCCCCGCGTTTTGTTTTGAACCGATAACACACCCCATAGATGCATTCCATATGCCGGGTAAGCCCGGCCTCCAGGTGTTGCAACCAGGTCAGCACCTGACGCTGCATGTCCAGTGGCGGTATCGCACAACGCCGGCCGCACCCTAGCACGGAATGGACCAGTACGGACTACCTGAGGGCTACGCTACCGGCCGGGCATCGCCAAAGTCCAGCGGCAGGCCGACATAGTTTTCTGCGATCGTCTTGGCACCGGCTTCGCTGTGTACAAGATACTCCAGTTCGGCTTGCTGGAAGCGTGCGCCCATCGCGCCTTCATTGGGGAAACGGTGCATCAACTGCGTGAACCACCACGAGAAACGTTCACCGCGCCAGATGCGCTTAAGGCAGCGCGCCGAGTAGCCGTCGATGCCCGCCTCCGACTTGTCTTGGTAGAAATCGATGAAGGCCTGCGACAAAAACTTCACATCGGTCGCGGCCAGATTTAACCCCTTGGCGCCCGTGGGCGGCACGATGTGGGCGGCGTCGCCGGCCAGAAACAGCCGGCCAAAGCGCATGGGCTCGGTGATGAAACTCCGAAGCGGTGCGATGCTTTTTTCTATGGCTGGACCGGTGAGCAATTCTTCACGACCTTGCGGGTCGAGCCGCATGCGCAACTCGTGCCAGAAAGCGTTGTCGCTCCAAGCCTCCAACTTATCGGTCAGTGGCACCTGAAGGTAATAGCGACTGCGGCTTTGGCTGCGTTGCGAACACAGCGCAAACCCGCGCGAGCTGTTCACATAAATCAGTTCATCATGCACCGGTGGTGTATCGGACAACACGCCCAGCCAGCCAAAGGGGTAGGCCTTTTCGAATTGCTGCATGGAGGACTCCGGCACGCTGGCACGGCACACGCCGTGGAAACCGTCGCAACCGGCAATGAAGTCGCATCGGACATCAAACTGCTGTCCGTCTTTCTCATACGTCACGCGCGGCTGCTTGCTGCCGAAGTCGTGCACGGCCACGTTGCGGGCCTCGTACACGGTGGGCAAGTCTGCCGCCGCGCGTGCTTCCATCAGATCGCGGGTCAACTCAGTCTGGCCGTAGACCATGACGCTTTTGCCACCTGTCAGCTTCTGCAAATCGATACGGTGGCGCTGGTTGGCAAACAGCATGTCAAAGCCGCCGTGCGCCAGGCCCTCGCGGTGCATGCGCGCGCCGACGCCGGCTTCATCCACCAGGTCGGTCGTCACCTGCTCCAGGATGCCCGCTCGGATGCGGGTCAACACATAGTCGCCGCTCTGGCGCTCAATGATGGTGTTGTGTATGCCGGCTTTGGACAGAAGTTGGCCCAGCAACAGGCCCGAGGGGCCAGCGCCGATGATGGCAACTTGGGTTCGCGTGGACACGGTGGTGGCTCCTGTGGTGTATCGCACCAGCTTAGGCGCTGCGCCACGTCTTGACGCTCCACTGACACAAGGTTTGTGCGATCATTGCACGCGCTGCGCGATCACCGCGCAATCGAACAGGGCACGCCGCATGATCATCGCCAAAGCGGATTTCATTGAAGGCATGGCCAAGGGCATGGCGGTGCTGGAGAGCTTTGACACCGAACGCCAGCGCCTGAACGCCACGTTGGCCGCGCAGCGAGCCGGCATCACCCGCGCCGCCGCCCGACGCCACCTGCTGACGTTGGCGCACCTGGGCTACCTGGAAACGGACGGCAGCCACTTCTGGCTGTCTGCCAAGGTGCTGCGTTTTTCGGGTAGCTACCTGGCATCCAGCCGCCTGCCGCGCGCGATACAGCCGACGCTGACCCGGCTGGCCGTGCAGGCGCAGGAGTCGTTCTCGGCCGTGGTGCTGGATGGGGACGAAGTGGTCATCGTGGCGCGCAGCGGCAATGACCGCAGCAATGCCGCGCCACCGGGCAGCCGGGTGATTGCATACGGCCTGCACATGGGCGCACGCCTGCCGGCCCACGCCACATCGACCGGGCGCGTGCTGCTGGCCGCCAAGACAAAGGCCGACTTCAGCGTGTGGATGAAGGGACGCACGCTGGCACGGTTGACCCCGCTGACGACGACCGAACCCAAGGTTTTTCGTGGCGTCATCGACACCGTGCGCAAACAGGACTTTTGCCTCAGTAGCGAAGAGCACGAACTGGGCGTGCACGCACTGGCCGTGCCGCTGCGCAACACGCAGGGTATGACGGTTGCGGCACTGAATGTGGTGGCCTCGCACAATCGTCTGTCGCTCCAGGCCATGCAGCACGACATGCTGCCGCTGTTGTTTGAAGCGGCGCGCGAGTTACGCCCGCTACTGTAGCGGCCGGCCAGGAAGGCTGTTTGGTCTGCCGCGTGCCTCAGAGCAATCTCATATGTCAAATCGGGCTGTAGGCCTCGCCAGGAAGGCGTAAGCAGCTATGAAATCAGGAGCAAACAGAGGATCATCGTGCGATCCCCAGCAGCCTGTCCAACAAAACGGGTTGTTCCAGCAACCCCTGCGCCGTGCCGCTGTGCACCACGGTGCCGCGGTCCAGCACGGCGGCGGTGTCGGATATGGCCAGAATCGCCTGTGGGTGCTGCTCCACGAGGATGGCGGACAGACCCTCCTCGCGCGTGATGCGGCGTATGGCGCGCAGCAGCTCCTGCACGATGATGGGTGCCAGGCCTTCGCAGGGCTCGTCCAGCAGCAGCAGTGTGGGGTTCAGCACCAGGGCGCGGCCCAGCGCCAGCATCTGCTGCTCGCCGCCGGAGAGTTGGGTGCCCAGGTTGGTCTTGCGTTCGGCCAGGCGGGGGAACAACGCGTAGACGCGTGCCGGCGTCCAAGGGCTGCTGGTGCGGCCTGCACGGGCCGGGCGCGCAACGGCGGTCAGGTTTTCGTGCACCGTAAGCGACTTGAAGATATTGCGCTCCTGCGGCACCCAACCAATGCCGGCGGCGGCGCGTTCGTGGGACGGCAGTTTATGCAGGGCGACAAACGAAGACGATGCAGCCGTTTTCAGCGCGATGCTGCCCGCATGCTGGCGGGCAGCGCCGGCCAGCGTGTTGATGAGTGTGGTCTTGCCAGTGCCATTGCGGCCCAGCAGGGCCAGTGTCTCGCCTTCGTTGATCGACAGCGATACGCTGTGCAAGACGACGGCCTCGCCATAACCAGCGCTTAAGCCTTCGACTCTCAGTAACTCAGCCATGGTGGACGACCTCCTCGTCCCCATGCCCCAGGTACACCGCCTTCACCCGTGGATCATTCGCAATCTGGCCCGGATCACCCTCGGTCAGCACCGCTCCGTTGACCAGCACCGTTATGCGCTTTGCAAAACTGAAGACCAGGTCCATGTCATGCTCGATCAACAAGATGGACACATCGGCCGGCAGCGCCGCTACGGTTTGCAGCAACTCTTCGCGCTCGCCGGTAGGCACACCGGCCACCGGTTCGTCCAGCAGCAGCACACGTGGCTCACACGCCAGCGCAATCGCAATCTCCAGCAGGCGGCGTTTGCCGTAGGCCAGCACACGGGTCTCTTGCGCCATCACGGCGGTCAGGTGGAACTGTTCCAGCAATTGCTCGCAGCGCTCGGTGACCTCGACAGGACTGCCCAGCGCCTGCCACCATTTGCCGCCCAGCCTCCGCTGCTGCGATACCACCATAGCCAAAGTCTCCAACGGCGTCAGCGTGTCAAACAACTGGTTGATCTGGAAGGTGCGAACCATGCCGCGGCCCACACGCTGGTGCGGCGCCAGTGTGGTGATGTCCTCACCCTCCAACACGATCTTGCCGGATAAGGGCTGCAGCACACCGGTCAACAGATTGATCAGCGTGGTCTTGCCTGCGCCATTGGGGCCGATCAGCGCATGGCGCGCGCCCTGGTGCAGATCCAGCGTGACGTTATTGGTGGCGGTGACGCCGCCAAACTGCATGACCAAGCCTTGGGCAGACAGCACGGTAGCGCTCATGCCGGGCCACCCTTCTTGCCCCTGGCGCCAAACCAGGTCCAGGGGCGAATCAGGCGTTCACGCCCAACCAACACCAGCACCACGAGGAACAAACCAATCCAGAACGTCCAGTACTGCGGCGTGATACTCGATATTGCATCCTGCAACAGCTTGAACACAATGGCCCCGGCCACTCCGCCATACAACCAGCCGACACCACCAATCACCAGAATCAGCATCACATCCGCCGAACGGTGGAACTCAAACACGTCCAGCGAAGCAAATCCGGTTGTTTGTGCCAGTAAGGCCCCCGCTGCGCCGGCCAACGTGGCGGCCACGGTATAGACCACGGCCAAGCGGCTGTTGACCGAGATACCAATCGCCATGGCGCGCAGCCGGTTGTCGCGAATAGCCTTCAGCGTGGCACCAAACGGCGAGCTGACCAAACGCCGGGCAACCACAAATACCAGCAGCAACACGGTCAGCGAATACCAGGCGGCAACACGACCATACAGATCAAATTCAAACTGCCCCAGCAACGGCCCCATCACCACGCCCTGCAGACCATCGGCACCGCCGGTCAGCCAGTCCAGCTTGTTGGCCAGCTCCATCAATATCAGGCCCACGCCCAGCGTGACCATCAGCCGCGTCAAATCCGTACCGCGCAAAATCGTGGCGCTGCACAGCGCACCCAACAGCCCCGCCATGCCCATACCCACCAGTAGCCCCACCAAGGGGTCGGGCATGATGAACTTGGCGAACAACGCCGCGCTATAGGCCCCCATGCCAAAGAAGGCTGCATGGCCCAGCGACACGATGCCGGTGTAGCCCAGCACCAGATCCAAGGAAAGCGCGAACAGCGCGACGATGGCGATCTCATTGATGATGAGCGCGTGGCTAGACAACAGCAGCGGCGAAGCCAGTGCCAGCGCCCACAACAGGACTTCCCACCACGTCCAACGCGCACGGGCCAGCAAGGTGTTCTGAGAAGAGCTAAGGAGCTTGCGTGCCATCACTCGCCCCCTTTGCGCACAAACAGCCCATGGGGCTTCCAGACCAGAACCGCAATCATCAAGCTGTAGACAATAAATCCACCCAACTTGGGGATGTAGTACTTGCCCGCCACATCGGCAATGCCCAGCAGCAGCGCAGCGAGCAACGGCCCGGTGATGCTGGAGGTGCCGCCCACGGCGACGACGATCAAAAAGTAAATCATGAACTTCAACGGAAAGCTCGGGTCCAAGCCCAGCACCTCTGCCCCTAACGCTCCACCCAAGCCAGCCAAGCCCGAGCCCACGGCAAAGGTGCCGAGGAACACCCAGTTCACGTTAATGCCCAAGCCAGCCGCCACACGCTGGTCGTCTACCGCAGCGCGCAGGCGGCTGCCAAAACGGGTTTGCGTCAGCACGTATTGCAGCGCCACGGTCAGCGCCGCACACACGGCAATGATGAACAGCCGGTAGTGCCCCATGCCCAGCATCCAAGCGCCCTCACCCAGCTCGGTACGGCCCTTCAACCATTCCGGCAATTGCACGATCTGCTGGCTGGAACCAATGTAGTAATCCGCCGTGGCCACCGCCATGAAAGTAAGACCGATGGAGAACAACACCTGGTCCAGATGCGGCTTGCGGTACAGCGGCCGGTACAGCGTGCGCTCCATCACAGCACCCAACAGCGCCGAGCCCATGAACGCCAATGGCAGGCACACCAGAAACGGCACGCCAAACTTCTGCATCAGCAACACGGTGATGTATCCCCCCACCATCGCAAACGCACCATGCGCAAGGTTGATGAAGTTCATCAATCCCATGGTCACCGCCAGCCCCACGGCAAGGATAAAGAGCAGCATGCCGTAAGCAATGCCGTCAAACAGAATGGTCAACATATAAGTAGGTTAGCCAGAGACAGAGTTTGGCCTGGCGGCTGGGCAAAGCGACCGGGCTTTGGGGTGAAAGGCGCGGAGGCGATCCCACACGAACCATCACCGCAGGCCGCGTGTTTTCACCCCAAAACCGCACGCGCTTTGCCCAGTCGCCAGGCCAACCGCATGCCAGGAACGTACCAGAAAATTACTTGGCCTTCCCAGGATCCTTAACATCCTTGATCACATCAAACTCCACGTTATGGAGTTGACCATCCTGCCGCTGGACCTTGCGCAGGTAGATGTTGTGCACCACGTCCCGCGTCTGGTTGTCAATGAACATAGGCCCCCGCGGACTCTCAAAAATCTGGCCCTTCATGGCCGCCAGCAACGCATCGCCACCGCCCTGCCCTTTGGTAGCCTTCAGTGCTTCGTAAATCACCCGCATGCCGTCGTAGCCACCAACCGCCATGAAGTTGGGCCGCATGCCCTTGTTGGCCTTCTGGAAAGCCTCAACGAACTTCTTGTTCGTGGCCGATGGGTGCGAAGCCGCATAGTGGTGGGAAGTGACCACGTTCAACGCACCATCGCCCATGTCATTCAACTGGTCGTCATCGGTCACGTCACCCGTGCCAATCAGCTTGATGCCGGCCTTGTCCATGCCGCGCTCCAAAAACTGTTTCATGACCGCAGCACCCGCGCCGGATGGCACAAACACGAACAGCGCGTCGGGTTTGGCATCACGCACCTTTTGCAGGAACGGCGCGAAGTCCGGGTTGCGCATGGGCACGCGCAGGGAATCCACCACCTGGCCACCATTGAACTGCAGCCGCTCGATGAAATACTTCTCGGCATCGATGCCCGGGCCGTAGTCACTGACCAGCGTCACCACTTTTTTGATGCCATTCTTGGGTGCCCAGTCGCCCATAGCGACGGAGGCTTGGGCCAGCGTGAAACTGGTGCGCACAATGTAGGGGGAGGCCTGGGTGATGCTGCTGGTTGCAGCGGCCATCACCACCATGGGTGTCTTGGACTGCGTGGCAATGGGGGCGGTAGCGAGGGCCGACGGCGTGATGCCGAAGCCCGCCAACACATCCACCTTGTCGTTGACCACCAGTTCTTGTGCCAGGCGCTTGGTCACGTCAGGGATGGTGGTGTCGTCCTTGATGATGAGCTGAATTTTCTTGCCGGCCACGGTGTCACCGTTTTGCGCCATGTAGAGCTTGGCGGCGGCTTCAATCTGGCGGCCGGTGCTGGCCTGTTGACCGGTCATGGGCAGAATCAGCCCGATCTTGAAAGCGCCACCGTCTGCTATTGATTGTGTAGCAGTAAACGTACTAAAAACGAGGGCTACAGCCATTATTACCTGTCGCTTTTGCATCGGGGGGGTCTCCGTTTTTTAGGTGGCGCGTCTCGGTTTGCCGCCACTATGCGTGTAAAGCCTTACGCATGCAATAGGGGTTTGTGACTGCGTGTTATACCAATAGTGAATAGCTTGCACCGACCGCAAGTTTTTGCACCACCTGTTCCCGCACGCTTCGGCGGAGCATCTTGCACAATGGGGAACGGGGTAGCTGGTCCATGAAGACTACCGCGTGTGGGAGCGCCTCCGGCGGCAGCTGCCCATGCAGGAATTCAAGCAGTTCCCGTTCGGACGGGGCATGCGGCCCAGGTTGCAAGCGGCGGTACTTTTGGCGAAGCACCACCGCAAGATACAGGCGCTGCTGGCGCTGAACCTCGACGGCAACCAAGGCAACCTCTTTTACTGCCGGGTGTTCATGCATGGCCTCTTCCACCGTGCGGGGAAACACCTGGACCTCGGTGTCGCCGCGGCGCACCGTGATGGCATCGACCTGACGTCCCAGAACGTACAAGTAGCCGTCGGCGCTCAGGTAGCCGGCATCGCCCATCAACAAGGGCTTGTTTTTCTGCGGGTCGCGGATGCCTGTGGGGGACCAGTATCCGACGAAACGGGTAGCGCTGTTGACGCGGATGGAGCCGACTTCCCCGGCCGACAATTCCCGCCCCAAGGCATCAACAACCTGCACCTGCACGCCGCGGGCCACTTTGCCAGAAGAGCGAAGCAGTTCAGGGTTGCTCGACTCCAGCGCTTTGCGATGGTCCGAGGCCGACAGCATTGCCACCGGTGGCAGGACTTCAGCGCTGCCGTACCCCTGCTGAAGGATGGGGCCGAAGTGCTGCAGGGCTTCCCGCAGCTTTGGAACCGGCATGCTCTCCGTGCCATAGATGATTTGGCGCAGCGAGCCAAGGCGCGCTAGATCGTCTGGGGGCAGGTCCAGCAGATCGATCAACTGGCTTGGCGTCAGGAACACGCGCACCACCCGGTAGCGCTCGATGTAGTGCACAAGGGTTGATGTTGCCCTGGACGGTGCGACCACCAGCGCCGTGCCGGACAGCAGCGCGGGCAGCACCAGGCCGCTGCCCGCGCCACCGAGGGGGATTGCGCTCATACAAGCGCCACCACTTACCGCGGGCGATGCCAGATCGATATTGCGGATCAACATCCTCAAGCTCGTGGCCTGGGCACCGTGACTTTGGGCCATGAGCTTAGGCGCCCCCGTGGTGCCCGACGTGGCAATGATGGCAGACACGCTGTCCTCAAGAATCGGCACGTCCGCGCATTGCGCCGGGCAGGCGTCCAACCATTCTTCGTATTGCGGTCCCACCAAAATCATGGGTACCGTCCGGTCGGTTGGGTCCGCGCAAGCCAGGGCCAGATCGCTACCTGGCGCGGCAATC
Source organism: Rhodoferax sp. ZS1R8 (assembly GCF_056521325.1). NCBI lineage: Bacteria > Pseudomonadati > Pseudomonadota > Betaproteobacteria > Burkholderiales > Comamonadaceae > Rhodoferax > Rhodoferax sp. ZS1R8. The sequence continues at coordinate 239,577 of NZ_JBWMBA010000006.1, forward strand.
ACAAGGCAGGGGTGCACGGCGTTGAGCAGCTCAAGCACTTGCGCGGTAGCCGCGTACGCGGGCAGAAGCGCAGCGATGGCTCCGCACTCGTAGGCTGCGAACCGAATCTCGAGTTGCTCGTTGCCATCCTCAACCTGGTAGAGCAAGACCTTCCCCGGGCCCAAGCCCGCGGCACGCATCGCCTGGGCTAGGCGCAGGCTGCGCCCATGCAATTGGGCAAACGTCCAGACGCCACTTGCGGTGATTAATGCCGGTCTGGATGCGTAGTTGCGACAGGCCCAACGGACCACATCACGGGGTACGCGAAAACGACTGGCAATGAAGTATGCTAGCCAATAGGCGACCCGGCTGCGCAGATAGTGAAACACGCTCATCGTAGGTTTTTTGATCATCATGAGCACTACATAGTGCCCACTGTGTCGAACGATGGCTTGAATATTCCCGCCAGAAGTGGGCAAGCTCGATCAGGCGGCATTGGGCGGCTTTGAGATGCCAGTCCAACTCAAGATTGAAGAGCCCAAAAAAGTGGATGTCGTACACACCGCATTAAGCCTGTCGGCCAGGCGCCCGGCAACCGATCTGCAGGCACGTGGCCAGCGCCTGTCAGACTGGTGCTACCTCGGTACCCGAGCGTTTGAGGCGTCAAGGGCGCTCCTTTTGCAACAAGCGTCACAACCGTCTTTCCTGGAAATGGCACGCCGCGGCAATGCAACTGCCTTGGCCGCGGCCTCGCCCCTGGTGCGGCTGCTTTTAGCGTCGAGCGATGTGACCGATTTTGTCGGCCGATGGAATCGGCTCAATCAAGTTGTCACCACCCGGCACACCACCCAGTTGCGCCGGGTGGGTACCGATGTGATCTGCATTGAGTGCGGTGGTCAGACCGGCCCAATCGATCCGGTGCGAGGCCTGTTTATCGGCTCTGTGATTGCAGGCGTGTTCAGCCACATGGGTGGTGTGTCCGCCTATGCGGGCCTGGTGTTCCAGAACGGCGCGGTGAGCGGCGAATACAGCCCGCTCCCACAGAACCAGGTGCTGGAAATCGTCGCTTCTCCAACGCATTTCCTGCCCGTTCAGGGCAGTCCGGTGACCGACGACAAGGACCTGGCAATGCTGACACAGCGCATTCAAGAGGACCCCGGAGAGTCCTGGAGCATGACCGACGCGCTGCGCTTGTTGCCATATTCGGAACGCAGCCTCCAGCGCAGATTGGCCGCCGCGGCAATCTCCCTGCCTCTGTTGGTTCGGGCGGCACGGGTGCATACGGCCATCGGCTGTTTACTGGAGGGCCGGGAGAGTCTGACCGATATTGCACACCGCTGCGGGTTCTCGGATTCCGCGCATTTTTCCCGCGTGTTAAGCGTTGCTGCGGGCGTTGCGCCTCGAGATTTTCGGGCTATCGCACGCCGACGCAGCCCGGGTTGACGCCTGCGAAACCGAGCACTGCCAACGGTTTCTTTTGCTTACAAAGTGGCGGCGATATACAAGTTTTTCTTGTACGCCCGGCGAGAATCAATTTCACGGCTGCAACGAGAGACGACTTTGTCGTCGGGCCGGTAGAGCGCATTCCCGTGAACTCAAAAAGATGGGCGAGACAAGCATGAAGATTCTGCGCATACGTGGCGCCCTGTTACTGAAATGAACGCGGCACGACTTTCTCTCGCCACCAAACTTCACTACTCCGTAGGGCAGGTTGGTTGTCAGATGCTCGGCTCGGCCATCAGCTTCTTTCTTTTGATTTTCTACACCGATGTTGCCATGGTGGCGCCGGCCGTGGCGAGTTCAGCCTTGCTGATAGGCAAGGTGTGGGACGCCATCAACGACCCGCTCTTCGGCTATATGGTCGACCGCACGCGTTCCCGCCACGGGCGCCGACGGGTGTACTTGATCTATGGCGCATTGCCGCTTGCCGGGCTGGCCGCTGCGGTGTGGATGGTTCCATCGGGTTTGTCGCCGGTCATGGCGTTCGTCTGGATTGCAGTTACCTACACGCTCTTCGACACAGCGCTAACGCTGGTGCAGTTGTCCTATTCGGCCATGTCCGCCGAAATGACCACGGACTATGACGAACGCACCAGCCTCACCGCATTCAGCTCCATTGGGGCATTGCTGGGATTTGTACTGGGCAGCGTGGCGATGCCCATGATCGTCAAATCGGCCAGCAACACGCACGCGGGCTACGCGATGGCGGGGGCGATCTTTGGTGTAACCGCAGGCGCCTGTATGGGATGGGTGGCATGGCGGGTGCGTGAGCCCCACGCCGCGGACACGGGCCCATCCGATGACTCCACGCCCTGGTCTGGGATGCGCGCCGCACTGCATAGCCGGCCCTTTGCCTTTCTGGCCTTAGGTTGTGGTCTGGCACGGTTGGGGCTGACCCTGGCTACCGGGGCTATGGCCTATTTTGTCGTGTACCAGTTACGGGGCTCTAAGGACGATGTGCCTAAGTACCTCGGAGGGATGTTGGGCGTGGTGGCGCTATCCATTCCGATGTGGAGGTATTTCGTCAGCCGCTGGGAAAAGAACACCGTCTACATGGCCGCGCTGACCCTGGCCGCATTCGGCTTCGCCTGGATGTTTTGGCTCACTGCGGACAAACCCAGTTCCATGTGGGGTGCCGTCACGCTGGTAGGGTTGGGCATGGGTGGGCACTGGGTGGTGCCGTACTCCATGTTGCCCGACGCGGTGGACTTCGCGCATGGAGCGGGGCAAGACCGGCAGACCGGCATGTTTTATGGTTTGTTTGGACTGGCGGACAAATTGGCCCGCACGGTCGCTACCGCAGCCATTGGATGGATCTTGCAGGCCACCCACTACGTACCCAACATCGCGCAGTCGCAAGAGTCGCTGCTCGGTATTCGCCTGGTTGCAGGCCTGCTGCCCGCCATCTTCCTGGTTCTGGCGCTGCCTTTGTTGTGGGCCTACCCCATCACCCGAGCGCAGCATATGCGTGCTCGGGCGCAATGACCTGAGTGGCCCCCGCAGACTTCATCGGATTTGTCTACAACATCGAAAAGGCATTCGCTCGGACACACAGGTGCGAATTGTGTTCTTCACAGCCGTCGTCCACCAAGACCGCAACTCGCTTTACAGAAATTCTCTGGCCTACTTGTGGACAAGTCTGGCAAATAGAAGTTTGGGTAGCGCAGATATTGGACCACATGAGATCGCCTGTTCGAAGGCACCGAAATACACTACACGTCTCTAGCGATTGACCTGCTCAGACATTTGGTGCCGGCAAAAATGATCACATACCCAATGGTCGTTCAATGCCCATCCATTTTCTGTGACGTCACAAACCTCGTCACAAATGCAAAACGCCCTCACTGGGAGGGCGTTTTCTCAACGTAAGTCGTTGATTTCATTGGTTGCGAGAGAAGGATTTGAACCTCCGACCTGGGTTATGAGCCTGCCATTTTCTCTATGCATACAGAGAGATTTCTTTAGATCTTGCAAGTGGCCAAACGGCGTGATCCATACAAATCAAGGACTTAGCGAAGTTGACTGTGACACCGTTTAACACCCAATACCCCTGATGCAGAACATCCGTCACATCGGCCCGCCAAAAAATCCCGCGAAGTTGATCCCGTACAGCCCCCTTGTTTGAGACCATAAGGTCAACCGATCACGATATAGAACTCCGCGCTCGCACGGTCGCAGCAGCCCAACAGATACGTGCATTTCGGATCGCAGCACAATCTCGCAGCAACAGAAAGGCTCCTTAAGAGTTTCTTACCGCCCAACTCTTCCCCAAAAATATCTGCCATACTTCAGGTGTGAGATCGGTAGGGCCGGTCGGACTTCAACTTGTTGACAACGGGTTGATGTGTATCAGAAGGGTTCACAACGAACTGACGCATCAGTAGTCACAGCAAACTGCACAGGAGAATTCAACATCTAATTTCTCCATGCGGCATTCTTCTATTACGGCAACGCTCACCACTTTCATGGATAGCGGGCCAGGCGATTTGACAAACAGGGCTCGCGCCTCGTTGAGCAGTTATGTTTGCAACGCAATGAATTTAGTGCCAGAATGCGCCCACGTGCAGCTTATTGTTGATTCCCTTGAATCGCAGTTAGTCTATCCATAGCAGTCTTAACCTTTTGTCGGTTCATGAGATCGGCGAGCACTACTACTAAGGTATCCTGAGGGCACCGACGGCCGACCGCAAGTTGGAGAACTATCAAACATGCCGGGTTGAAATCTACGCGAAAGCATGATGACGACCCAGCGAGCATAGGCGTTTTATAACGCAAGATTGGTTGCCATCATTGGCAACTACCCCTTACAAAGGTCCAGGGTATCTAAATACCTAAAGACAACTTAGGGCACAGTCCCGGAGTCCGACTATTGATTGTGTGTTGCCGTTTTGCGGCAGATATGCGATCGAGCTTATTTTTCAAAACATGACGACCGATTGGGGTGCGATACCACCCGATCGGTCGCTCCTTCAGGGCGGCCCCATTCACCGCCCGAACAAAGTCACGTCTGAACCTTGGCATTAGCCGAGCACGCGTGTACACGCTTCCTTCTTTCTTGAGTTCGCCGCTTCTTTACCCGAGCCACGGGTGGCGCACTCTTACGACTTCAGTTAGTGGCAATGGGGTGACACGCGAATGGGGCGGGGCACAAAAAGCTGGAGAAATCATGAGAACTGACCAAACTGAACAACTCATTAGCCTGCCCACGTCTATTCCGCCTGAGAAGGGGATGGAACGCGATGTTTTCTGTCAACTGACTGCGCTTGCCCCTTCGCCGCACGGGGGCCCTTGCAGCTACAACGCTGCCAAAGGGATTCGAATCTGCATTGACAACGCGATATCCGCTATTGATTCGCCAAACGGTGAAGTACTTGCCACACAAAGCTCGTTCGCCGCGCTGGAGATTCATTTGAAGCAAAGATTGGATGCGGCTCACTGTGCGGACACATTCAGCGCTATAGCACGGACCAAAGTACGCCACCCCGAGTGGCATCTTTTGGCCAGCATTGGCAGCAAAAGACGGACCCACAGACTGTGCACCCTGTACGTCGGGTTGAAGGTCCTCCTGGCGATACGCGCGGGCCGGCCCCTCAGCAAAAGCACCATCAGCCGCGCAGAAAAGCTGGCAAAGGAGGATGACTTGACCGCCGAGCAACTACATGCGCTTCTGCACGGCATGGCGCCTGAACAAGCTTTGGGCCAAAGTTGGCCCCGCGACCTTTGTCGATCCTGGCGAGATGCCATGCGCTACTTCTCTACCGACGGAAGTCCGCCTCCACCCTCTGTTAAAGAGCGCGTTGCCGGACAGATGTTGGATGCAGCGTTGTACGCCACCGCATCCCGGCGAGCAGGTGCCCGCTCCCATCGCCAATTCAGCAAATCTCAACTGCACCATAGCCTGTTGCATATCGGTATGCTGCACGAACAAGACAGGCTGCAAGGTGCGTTGGGTGTACTCGTGTGCATCAGCACATTTTCTGTTGACGTGGTGGCAGAGCTACGGCTCAAGTCCAACTCCCTGGATGCAGGATGGTGGGCAGAGATTGATATTCAAAAGGGGACACTGACGGTGGACTACAGCTTCATTGTGCATGAGGCCTCTGCACCCATCCAAGGGGCCGTCCCGGCCTCATACATTTGCACACGACCTCTCCCGGTGACGTTGGTTGGAAGTCTTAGCAAGCGGGCAAAGCTCTATCCTCACGCCTGCACGCTCAAGGAGCTTTTCCCAGACGAGACCGTACCGGCCTACGACTGCCTGGTATTTCCATCCAAAGACCAGATTCAACCGACCTGGGCGCGGCTGCGCCGCATCATCGGAACATTCCTCCGAGAAGCCGGCATGGACAACCTGCTTGCCAGTGTCGTCAGTGGTGACCTCACGCATGTTCCGCGAAGCAAGCTGTATTACGCATGCGTCACCGTCGACGAGGTCGCCAATGCGTTTACGCATTTCTACAGGCTTGCTGGTTGGTCGGAGCCCGCGCTGATGCCGAAAGAGACTCTGGCCTTTGGATGCCAGGTTGTCCCCACCATGGAGTCCTTAGAGCTCTTGGATCAGCACTGGCAAGAAAGAGTGAAGGACAGCCAGCCGGGCAAACACTGTTCCGTTGCAAACCTGCTCACGTTTCATAACAACTTTGTGTCTTGGACTGGGATGCGGCTGTCACTGCTGTTGGCCTTGCGTGAGTTCAATGAACTTACCGTTCTCGCAGACATCGACGAACGTAACGACCGCTGGGTTCCCATCCACGACAAACACGTGCCGGGCGATCACGGGGCTATGCCAGTCCCATTGGCCGTTTGGGTTCAACAAACCATTCGAAGTGTTCGTGTCCACAGCAAGGCGATGCAATCCCGCTTATACATGGCGGGATTAAAAGACAGTGACCTGGCACGGTGGTGCGCTTCCGTCGTGCAATGCCAACCAGTGCCCTTGCTATGCGTTGCCGCCAGTGCGTCCAATATCCGCCCCCTAGGCACCGCCGACTTCATCCACGACGAAGACATCAGAAAGCTTGTGCCTCCCGATTTTGGTCGCAAGGCAATGGAAAACCTACTGCGCGCACATGGCCTACGCGCCAGTGAGATCGACGCGATTCTGCGCCATGCACTGCAAGGTCAAACGACCAATTGTGTAACTAGTGACTCTGCTCCCCTGGTGCGATGGAGGCGAGCCAATCTGGCCATTACCAAGATAGCCGTCTCCATTTTTAAAGAAGTTGGCTTCGGCCTTGCGAAGGAATAGTCATGGCAGCAAAAGTAAAACTCTCGAACGCTGGATTTCAAGTTCAGCAATTTCAGGATCAACCCACTCGCTGGGGCGTCAGCTCGGAAGTATTCAAGCGCCAGACGCGATTCATCCATTTCATCCGTGAAAGCATGGCTTGCAAATCAGACGCACCAGGATGCTTGGCTGCGCGGATGGTCGCCATCGACGGCATCAAGCCCAGCCATATCGACGCGATGGATATCCAGAGCGCCACGCCTTACCGAACAGCCCACGGTATTGCTATCGATTGGCTGGCATTGGAGCCCATGCGTTGGGAGCGGCGCCTACTGTCTTCCATCACGCTGAACGCTTGGCCTGGCCAGCAGCTTGCAATCGCGGGGCCTTGCGTATCTCCGTTTCCGCCGCTTGCGACGAACCTATGCTCCGAACTGGAAAAATGTCTCGTAGCATTCGAGTCCTACCGACACGAAACGTCTCCATTGCAAGAACTTGAACTGGACGCTATGTGCTGGTGGCACGAAGCTCTCCCGTCTTCACTGTTTGGCCACTGCAGCGAGACGCTGATTCTCTCGGCGTTGCCAAGAAGCGCTTTAGCCCGGCTTGAGTGCGGACTTGCCCTCGCGCCCACCGATGCAGTCGATGGCACTTTCAACGACACGGGGGTTGCCAGTGATTTAGTTGATGCTGCAATGGTCAGCCAGGGGCCCGACAGCAGTACTGCACTGATAGATACCGTTTTAGACATTCTCAAAGAATCTAAGTCGGAAATCGATGGCGTGAACAAGCGGCACTGGTCCGCCGAGATTCAAAAACTCACTAGCAGGGCCATCAACGCCGGGCCTCGGACGGCCTTGCTGTTGGCCTGGGCCGCCGATATGTGTGAATCGGGAACCATCGAGCAACACAACCCGGCTGATTCAACTGTGAGTGCGTACATCCGACGTGCGTTAATGCCCTTGCACCAAGTTTTGATCGGTCTGTCCGATGAGCTTGAAAGCAGGGAATGGTGCGCCGAGAATTTGCGCATGCGCTACCAGCAGCTAGTTGCCAGTCAATCGACGGGCAACCAGGCTACGATGCGGGCAGCATTGACAAACTTCCACCATTTTCTAGTGACCTGGTTGGATATTGAAGCCCTTACGGCTCCGTTACCGGGCAACACCTCTTCCGCGCGGGTAGGGGCACAGATTGTCTGGCAGCATGAACTGGATTTGGCAATGCAGTGGGCGGCGGAGTATGACGACAGTAGCATGGGTATGGCCGCGCAAATTATCTTGGGAATCGCCTTCGAAGCGCCAGCTCGAGCTCAAGAACTGACTCGGCTGCGCATGTGCAACCTGTCATTTTCCAAAGATCAAAAAGGTGAATTCGCCGAGATAGAGATTGCACGCCATGCTGCCACTGGACGCCTCAAGACGCCCAGTAGCCAACGCCGACTCCTGATTCGTGGACCGACCTTGCTTGCGCTTCTCGCTAATTGGCTTGCGCTACGCGAAGGGCAAGGGGCTCCCAGCAGCGCCTTTCTCTTTGGAGATCCCAACAATGACAGAGAACGCTACCGACCGGCAGCTACTTTGGCCTTGGTATCTCGATTGCTCAAGGCCGTCACCGGTGACTCCCGTATTAGTGTGCATACCTTGCGACATACCGCCGTTAGCAATTTGATCAGCGAGGTGTGGATGAATATGTCTGATGTTGACATCAACCTCATCGAAGTCGTTGCGGCCCATGCCGGTCATGCTTCAGGGCTAACAACCCTATGTACCTACTCTCATCCGTATGAACACGCACTACGCACCTGGCTGGACCAAGCGCTACGCGAACATGTGGAAATATCGAGTCAAGTAGCAGCGGACCTCTTAAACCTGAAGTCTGACACGCTGCGTAAACATGCATCGCGAACCGCGAAGGACGTCAGCGAGTATTCATGGGACGTATTGCTGCAGTTAGCAAAGGAAATGGCTGCGCAACGCGCGTCGTTGCCAAACAGCTGGCGTACCCCGTTGCGGCCGCCGAGCGCCCCTTCACCCGCCAGAGAACTCACTGTCAGCGTGATGGAGTCCGTGCTAAGTGAAACGCTTAACGGCGTGTCCATTGCTTCGCTGGTGCGGCGCTACCAGCTTGACGAACAAGCCTTGGATACCTCGTTGACCACGCTGGTCGTCAAATGCAATGCGCAAGCAGCACGGGCTTTTCCTCGAAAGGAGTCGAGCCATTCAGCACCCCGTCTCAAGCTTGCCTCGTCGCTTACAGCTCTCGGTATCGATTTTGAGCGCCGCAGCCAATCCAAGTACCACGCACTTACGGAGGGCCTGGACGGACGCATTGAGGACTCCCAATTGTTGCGAGGGCTAGAGAGTTGGGAGCGGTGCTATCGGGGCATCTATGTGGCCGCTGAAACACCATCTGAAGTGTTGGGCCTGCTCTCTCTATTGAAGTTGGTAAATGTTGACCCCGCCGCACTGAGGGTCTGCATGCAATCTGCGGCGCAGACTGAAATGAACGATAGCGACGAAATGTCGGATCCGGCGGCTGAGGTTAACGCTTTTGACAGTAGCTCCCTGGTACTGCGCGAGAAGATCAAGCGGGTGTTTGAAGCTGTATTCAGCTTGACCCCCCAAATAACTCCAGTGCGCATAAACCGCGATGTACCTCTGGCCTATCTTCGTTGGGATTCGGGTACAAATGCGGGGCGAGCAGCGGGCACAACGGCCGGGCTTAGCGCCTACATGATTTGCATTCGCGCATACCTAATCTACAAGGAGTCTCTGAAGTGCCACTGAGAGAACATCGCGTAGGCGGACGGCCCTTTGCCGCCATCGGTGCGTCCCTAAACACCAGGTCATGGGAATCACGACTGCAAGCTCTTTGGTCTGAACTGCTGACGGACGTGCCCTGTCTTAGGGAACTGAAAGCCAGTGTGCTTGAACTGCGATATGCAGCTACACCTAACGGCGTGGACCTCAATGTTTTCTTACTTGAGTCGCCACAATGGCAATTGCCATCTCTAACCGAAGATGAAGAGAGTAAAGACCTTTTCATACAGGATGTCGAACGAGCCGTGCGATCCCAGCAAGGCATTGAAGATCGAATCACGTTGGCAATTGGGCCTGCTCTAAATCCAATGGGACAACCGGATGTCGTCGAGATTCGGCAACGCCTGAAGATACCTCGAGGGCAACGCAGGGTAGTTCTTTGGACTTCGCCAAAGGCTACAACCTTGCCACTCTTCGATCTACCAAGATTCTTGCCCCTGGCAGGACAGCAGTCAGTCCTCGTTCGGGTCACTAAGCTCACTACGCTTTGGGCGGACGTAAGGCTTTGCGAGGATCTCCATCTTGCGCCACCCTACTTCATCCAGCGCGGGGCTGCAATGGTACTAAAACGCTGTGGGGATCACCAGCAGCCTGATACTGGAGTTCGACTGGCATATGCCATGGATTCACACCATCCTCTGGCGATTGTGGTCGCAGTCGTGCTTGAATGGGACACCGGGGAGCCTCACTGCCTAGAGTTGCTTGACTTTGTTGAGGGGTTGCCAATAAATGCCTCGTTGTTGTGAATGTCGCCAAACTTGCTACGCCAGAGGTAATAGCTGGCCTTAGAGAAGTTGTGCCGCCGGCACAACTCGGCTACCGCCAAGCCTGCTTCCGCTTTGCGCAGGAAGCCAATGTTCTGTTCTCCTGAAAATCTCTTTTTCACGGTCCAATCTCCTGTTAAATGGAATTGGACTCCAGAATCACCTGCTACTCAAATCTGGGGGTAATCCCCCCGATAAACCCCCGATAAACCAAAGGGCGGAGAAGTAGAATTTTCTATGAAGGAAGTTCTACGTGAAGAAGTCGAGATTTACGGACAGCCAAATCATGGCTGCCTTGAAGCGTGTTGAAGCCGGTCTGCCGGTCCAGGAGATCTGCCGCGAGCTAGGCATCAGTTCCGCTACGTTCTATAAGTGGCGCGCCAAATTCGGCGGTATGGACGCCTCCATGATGACGCGCATGAAGGAGCTCGAAGACGAGAACCGGCGCCTGCGCAAGATGTATCTTGAAGAGAAGCTCAAGGTCGAAATCGCCAACGAGTACCTCACAAAAAAGTAACCCGGCTGTCTCGCAGTCGCGAGATGGCCAAAGAGGTCGTGCATCAACGTGGGCTGACCATACGGGTAGCCTGCAAGATGTTCTCGATCAGCGAGTCCTGCTACCACTACCAACCCAAACATGACGCCCAGAATGCGCTCATCGCCGATTGGTTGATCCGCCTGACGGATAACTATCGCAACTGGGGATTTGGCCTGTGCTACCTGTATCTGCGCAATGTCAAAGGCTTTGGCTGGAACCACAAGCGCGTGTACCGCATCTACCGTGAGTTGGAATTGAACCTGCGCATCAAGCCCAGGAAGCGCCTGGTGCGCGAGAAGCCCGAGCCGCTGAGGGTGCCAGAGGCCATCAATCAGGTCTGGTCAGTGGACTTCATGCACGACAAGCTCGAAGACGGCAGGAACCTGCGGCTGTTCAATGTCATAGATGATTTCAATCGCGAGGCGCTGGGCATTGAAGTGGATTTTTCGTTGCCGTCTGAACGCGTCATCCGGGCCTTGAAGCAAATCATCTCCTGGCGCGGCAAACCGCAGGTGATCCGCTGCGACAACGGGCCGGAGAATATAAGCGGGAATGTACATAATTGGGCTAAGGAATGGGGCATCCGATTTGAGTACATTCAACCTGGCAAGCCTCAGCAGAATGCCTATGTCGAACGGTTCAACAGGACAGTTCGCTACGAATGGCTAGTGCCACGGCCAAGGCGATTGACTACAGCCTAAACCGCTGGGAGGCATTGACCGCCTATTTGGACAATGGTGAGGTGCAGATCGACAACAACCATATTGAAAATTTGATGCGCCCATGGGCGATGGGGCGAAAGGCATGGCTCTTCGCCGGCAGTGAGCTGGCAGGTCAACGTGCTGCCATGGTGATGAGCTTGCTGCAATCAGCGAAACTGCACGGCCATGATCCGTGGGCTTACCTGAAGGACGTGTTGACTGATCTTGCCCCCATATCTCCGGACCCGTGCTATTCGCAATTTAGCGTCATATCCGTTGTGGACTCTGATCGCGCCTGTGCGGCCTGATGCCGCCTGAACTCCCGAGGTGAGCGCATTTTCAACGATGAGTGCGGGTGTACCTCGTTGAAGTGCTCGAATGCTGCTGGTAACTGCGCAAATACTGTGGCGGCATCGCGCAAGTCCATCCGAACTACGTAATCACGCTTGAATGTGTTGACGAAACTCTCGGCCATACCATTACTCTGTGGGCTGCATACCGGCGTGTTGACCGGCGTCAGCCCCAATGATCGGGCCAGCGCCCGCGTATCGGCAGCGATATAGGCGCCGCCGTTGTCACTAAGGAATTCCAGTCGGTGATCTTCAGGAACAGATTCCAGCGCTCCGGAGCGTCTCTCCACCGCCTCAGTCAGTATCTCGCGCACCGGCTCGCCCGCTAGCCCCTTGCCCTCCCATGCACGCCAGGCCATTACCTCGCGGTCGCAGCAGTCCTTCGCAAACGTGGCAGTCACCGTCTGGCCCGAATCGCACTTGATCTCAAGGCCGTCAGAGCACCACCACAGGTCACTGCGGTTGACGGCGACCTGCCCGTCGTGCACACGGCTCGATTGGCGCCTGCGTGGTGCCTTGGGCAGCAGCAGGCTGGCCCGGGCCATTACACGGTAGACCCGCTTGGGATTGACCTGCGCACGCCCCTGGGCTGTACGCTGGCGATTGACCAACGCACACGCACGCCGATAACCGTAGCTGGGCAACTCGGCGATCTGCCCCTGGATCTCATCGAGCAACTGCGCATCACCCGCTGGTGTGCGGCCCTTTCGGCCATCGCGCCAATCACCACTGCGATGGTGTAGTTCGTGAACATGCGAGCGCGCCACCCCCAGAACCCGGCAGACCGTCTTCATTGGTCTTCCCTGGGTTGCAAGGGCGAGCGCGCAATCCACTTTTTTTCTGCGGCGTACTCCATGGCTTCCTTGAGGATTTCGTTCTCCAGGGTCTTCTTGCCCAAGACCCGCTGCAGCTTGGCAATCTCGGCTCTAGCAGCTGCCAGTTCAGACGCCGGTACAACCGCCTCGCCAGCCGATACTGCGGTCAACGCACCCTGACGCTCAAGCTTTCTCCACAGGAACAAGAGGCTGGCCGCCACACCCTCCTGGCGAGCCACCAGAGATACGCTCATTCCTGGTTCGTATGTGCGCCGCACCAGTGCCGCCTTCTCTGCCAGGGACCAGCGCCTGCGGCGCTGGTCTTTAAAGATAACTTCAACAGAATCCGTATGACTAGTCTTATTCACTGTCCTTCTCCTATCTCCAAAGATAAGCGATAGAACAGGTCCGGGGAATCAGGGGGCTATCTCATTGACCAGGCTACCTGGCCAAATGAACAGCCGAATTGACGAGTTGCTGCCGCATCGCTGGCGGCCTGGCGACTGGCAACAGAATACTGGCGCATGAAGAGCATTGAAGCACTGATCGCCAGCGGTGGTGACATCACGATTGGCGCGTTCTTCCCGATTGAATGCGCAGCTACTGTCGCTGACGGCCTCAACACCGTGGCTATGCTCGTTCGCCGTGACGGCGAACCGCTGAACGCGCTGCTCAAGCGGCTCGACAAAGCCATCGGAATGTTTTACGACCACGATGAAGTAGTCGACGAGATAAACGGTGGATGACTCAGGCCATGCAGTCAAGACGGTATGGCTGGACGCTTACGCAAGAAGGCAACGTAGGCCAGCAAACCCAGCGGCTAAAAACAGAAGCCACCTGGAACCCCAGCTTTAGCAGCTAAGGGGTTGCGGTGGCTTTTTTATTTCTTTATGAATAGAGAAACTGGCCGCTAGCTCTCGTGAATATTGCGTGAGAAGCTATGAGTTTGATAAAAAACAGGCGCTAACTCACTCAGCCTCGAAGCGTCTTATGAGGGCCTCAAGTTCAAGCAGCGAGTTTTCAATAGCGGCTTTATCGGCTACGGTCAACCCCCTTTTCGCATCCAGTGCTACGGCGTTCACCTGCTCCATAGACAACACGATGGGGAAGACCGCATCTTTCCACGCTTCGACGCCAAGCACGTCGCCAATGCCCTCGATACGTTGAATGAGGGCATTCAAGCCAAGCACACCTTCGCGGTAGTCACTGACCAGTCGGCGTAACACCACCACCTGCCGAGCAAAGAGTTCATCCATTGCGTGTGCCTTTATCTGGGAATGACCGTGACCACCCGCCCGCCGTTGCCGGTGACGACGGTCACGCCATTCGAGCCGGTATGAACTGTCGTGCCGGGTGTATTTCCCGGTGACGGCGTGCCGTTCTGAATCGCATCCTCAACCGCAGAAGGCGGAACACCTCGGCCCTGCATTCGGTCAAGCGCGTGGCCTGAATAATCGCGACCACCGATGCTTGTCGGCTCGTTGGTGCCCGGCTTAACTTCGATAGGACTGCCTCGCTGCCCAGTCGGCGTGCTCGGGTCCTTATCTCCACTGTCTGCCCCAATAATGCATCACCGAACTGACGCTTCAACACGGATCGCTTCCAACAAATCAGCAAAAAGAGCCTCATCAGCGTACCCAACACAACACCGCACTTGCTCTTCACCGGGTAGTGCAGCGTTGACCAAGAACCATGCAACGTCTTCAATCTGCTCTCCCTCATGCGACGCTGTCACAACGCTCAGGCAGTCCCCTCCAGTTCCTTCGAGCATTTCATCAAGGGCATCATGAATTTCCTCGGCAGTTGCACCCAAAGTCATAAAGTACGTACAGCCACTGGAAATAAGGCTATCGACCAAATTACCCAAGTAAGTTTTTGGAATCAACACATCCGAAACAAGCAGACAGACAGTAGGCATTTTGGGCAGTGGGCCATTTAAGGGCATGCCTATCTTGAACATGTGAAGGTCACAGTTTGGCAAGTTTGTGTTCATTAGGGTCTTCCACGCAATATTCTGCTTATGTTGTTCTGAAATGTCCTGATTTCGGTTTCCAAGTGTCTAATACGTGCGGCCTGCTGGCTCTCAATTGCCTGTGGAGATTGCCCTTCCATACCAGGTCGAACCGTTGGGTTGTCCTTAAAAGCGGCGAGCTTTTCCTCATGCTCTGCAATTCTTTTCTCTAACGAGTCGATGGCCTTTTGCTCTGATCGACTTAAATTCCCATGACCATTGTCATCTGGATCGGGCGACCCACCGGCTACGGCTGAGGTATTTGTATTGTCTGCCCCGGGGTCTGCCGAGGGCTTATCTGTGTCAGGTTTAGCTGGTGCACCCGGCTCCTTATCTTTGGAAGAATCGACATTGAGCGCAGTTTGAAAAAATGCAATAAGCCCAAGACCACATTTTGGACTTGCAAGGCATTCCCGTATGCCGTGCTTAATAAGTTCTGCTCTCCCTCCTCCAACGTTAATAAAGCCAGGATCCCGGCTGCATCCGGATCCCCCATCAGAGCACGAAGGTAAATTCCTTCTTTTACCGAAAACTTCCACTGGAGTTGGACTGCCATCTGGTTTGGCTAAAGGTCGAAGGTTCTCCGTGGCGTGCGGTTCTCTACTATTGTTGTTTTCGTTATTATTGTTGCTTCTGTTGCCGCTGTCCCCATTCTCGCCGCCATTGTCAGAGCCGTCACCCCCTCCGCCATTACCACCAGCGTCCAGAAGGTGCTGAACGGTCGTGGTCACTAGATGCCCAGTCGGATCGGTAGTCGTCAACGGGTTATTCCAAACATAGGCATACCGGTTGAACGACTGCAGTTCCGTGGGCGCCTGAATGATGTCATCAGCACTCATGAACCTACCGATAAGCGGATCATAAATACGCCCATTCATATGGATGACCCCCACCTCATCCAGGTGTTCGTGTTCGGTATATCCCCGATCCGTGTTCTTGCCCACG
>NZ_JBWMBA010000070.1:0-1509 GCF_056521325.1 Rhodoferax sp. ZS1R8
TGATGACCGACCCCAACGATGCCGCGATCGCGCTGGCCGTCATCACCTTGGGCCACGCGCTGGGGCTAACCGTCATTGCCGAGGGCGTGGAAACACAAGACCAGCGCGACCACTTGCACAACCAGGGTTGCGATGCCTACCAGGGTTACCTGCTAGGCCGCCCCATGCCGTTGCAGGATTTTGAGCGTAAGCTGATGGCGCAGTGATTGCGGGCCACAATCACCCACATGACCGAGAACAAGACTTCCCTGCCAGCCCCCCTTTCCGTGACGCCGTTTGCCTTTGCGCACCAGGCCATTCTGGATCAAAACCGCGCGGTCTTTGGCTATGAACTGTTTGACCGATCAGCCCTGGCGCAAGGCCATACTGCTGCCAGTGATGCCCAGTTGTTGTTCAACGTGCTGAGTGCCGTAGGCGGCGAATCGCCCCTGGGCAACAAAACCATTTTTATCAACTGCACCCATGACAGCCTGGCCGGCGGCCACCTGGACCTGGTACCACCCCAACGCGTCGTGCTAGAGGTCCCGCCGCTGGCCGTATCAGACGTAGACCAGATCGCAACACGCTTGCCCCATTTGCAGGATCTGCAGCGCAGAGGGTTCCGGCTGGCCTTTGACTACTCTGTATTGACGCAGCCCTATGCTGCGTGGCTGGCGCTTGCGTCGTTCATCAAATTTGATTTGTCTATCGTACGGCCCCAATCCGTTGGTTCTTTCGTGAAGCTGGCGCAGGCAAAGTCCAGCGCACGCCTGATTGCGGAAAAAGTGGAAACGCCTGCTCAGTACGCCATGGTCCACACGCTGGGTGTGGGGATTTTCCAGGGCTATTGGTTTGCCAAGCCCGTTGTGGAGCAGGGGCAATCGGTTCGCCCTGCCCAGGCCGCGATTTTGCAACTCATTAATTTGGTGCGAAAGCAAGCCAGTACGGCCGACATTGAAGAGGTGCTCAAGCGCGACCCCACGTTATCGTTCAACCTGCTGCGGTTTATCAATTCGGCCGGTTTTGGCATGCGCTCCGAGGTCACATCTTTCAAACACGCCGTCATGCTGCTGGGGCTAAACCGTTTGTTCAAATGGGCAGCGCTGTTGCTGACCACTTCACAAGGTGGCGACATGCCGCCGGCCGTGGGCACCACCGCTGTGGCGCGTGGCCGGCTGATGGAGCTATTGGCCGCAGAGTTGCTGCCAGCCGAGGAATGCGACAACGCCTTTGTGGTGGGTGTGTTCTCGCTGCTGGACACCATGCTGGGGATGTCCATGGAGACGGCGCTCGCCACCGTGACCCTGCCCGAGTCTGTCACGCAGGCGCTGCTGACCCGCAGCGGCCCGCTGGCGCCCTTTTTAGAGCTGACATTAGCCTGTGAAACCGGAGACGACGAGACGTTTGCCCGCAGCGCTACACAGCTGGGCTTGAGCGATGGCCAGATCAACTGGGCGCATCTGCAGTCGCTGGCTTGGGCGGAGTCTATGGGGGTTTAGGGTGTGGGTACCGGCGTTCAATGGCTCTGAT
>NZ_JBWMBA010000071.1:0-505 GCF_056521325.1 Rhodoferax sp. ZS1R8
TGTTCTATTTGCCGGGAAAATTTGACGAATCCATTCGCGAGTATCGCCTTGCTATAGACCGCAACAGCCGCTCCGTGGATGCCCGTCTGGGGTTGACCCTGCCGCTGTTGGCG
Source organism: Rhodoferax sp. ZS1R8 (assembly GCF_056521325.1). Classification (NCBI taxonomy): domain Bacteria; kingdom Pseudomonadati; phylum Pseudomonadota; class Betaproteobacteria; order Burkholderiales; family Comamonadaceae; genus Rhodoferax; species Rhodoferax sp. ZS1R8. Next base: position 114 of record NZ_JBWMBA010000071.1, read on the forward strand.
GCCAAGCGCTGGGGCGAAGCGGAAAAGGGTGCGCGTGCAGCGCTCGACCTTTCCCCCAATAACTACACCGCGCTGGTGCGACTGGCGGTGGCACAAGAAGGGCTGCAAGACTGGGCCGACATGGCCAAAACCGCTGCGACCCTGGTGCAGAGCTACGGATCCGACGCTACCGCTCATGTCTATCTGGCGCGCGCCAATGCGTGGTTGGGCAAACGCCCGGAAGCGATCGCTGCCTACACCGCCGTGCTGGCGCGCTACCCCGGTCACGCAGAAGCCAAAGCCTACCTTGCGAAAAACTGAGCGCGCAAGACCATGAACCGCTTCGACCTTCAGCAAATCCGTGACGATCTGTGGCAGACCCTGCGCGCTGCCGCAAATCAGGCACCGTTTTC
>NZ_JBWMBA010000071.1:515-1495 GCF_056521325.1 Rhodoferax sp. ZS1R8
GGTCGAAGCTTTTCAGACTGGTTTGCAGGAATTGGAGCCCATTGACCGCTTCTGGACCTATCCGGGCCGCGGCGTCCTGTTGCAGCTCGCGCACTACCTGCAAACCGAGCAACACTCACTGATCGCGCAACTGGTCAACAATTGCTGCTTCGCGTTGCAAAACAAGACCTACCGCAGCCAAGTCTTCAGGCCATTTCAGACCCATCTGGAACAACTCGACCGGCCCATCCTGCTGGATGGGTGTCAACTGGAAGCCACGGCGACCGTCGAAACCAAACCCTACTTTGAGGTGCTGATCGTTCACCCTTTTCCGCACGACTACGAGATGCTGTACCGCCAGCAGCTGGCTGCATTCAAGACCGCGCACGACGAGTTTGTGTATGACATCGTGCTGGTGGATACGGCTCAAGATGCCCTGACGGCGGTACTGGCCAATGGCGACATCCAGGCTTGCATCTACCTCAACCACATAGCACCCTCCAGCGGTGAATCTGAGGCGATGTTCGCCCAGCACGGCCGGGCGCTGGTCGCCAGCACGCCACCCCTGGAGCCGCTGCAAAGTGTGGAAGTCAATTTGTGCCGCACCCTACGTTGCCTGCGCCCGGAGCTGAACCACTATCTCATCAGCGAGCAAGCTGCAACTGAGTTGCCCTGGCAGGTACGCAGCCATTTTGACCGGGTGCTATTTCACCTCAACCCGTTTCATGACTTGCACACCGCCTTGTTGGCGGGCGTGCGAAATCGGTTTTCCACGCCGTTTTTTGACGCGCTGCAGGCCTACAGCCGCCAGCCCAAAAGTGTGTTCCATGCCTTGCCCTTGTCCCGTGGTGCGTCGGTCAAGGGTTCGCCCTGGATTCATGACATGCTGGATTTCTATGGCGACAATATTTTCCTGGCCGAGACCTCCTCCACCCAAGGCGGATTGGACTCGCTGCTAGACCCTACCGGTGCCATCAAGCAGGCACACACCAAGGCGGCAG
>NZ_JBWMBA010000072.1:0-1472 GCF_056521325.1 Rhodoferax sp. ZS1R8
AAGGCCACGGACATTGCCCACAACTGCGGCTTGGCGGTCAAACGCATCGAGCGCCTCGTGGAATACCGCCTGACGCTGAAGAACGGCCTGTTGAGCAAAACCGCGCTCACTGCCGAACAACTGCAACAGGTCGCGGCCCTGTTGCACGACCGCATGACCGAAAACGCCATGCTGGAGCGCGCCCAAGCCCTGGGCCTGTTCGGCGCCCTGCAGGCCGCGCCCATGGACCATGTGGATGTGCTGGGCGGCGGCAAGGATGCCCTGGTCAAGGCCAATACCCAGTTCGGCCTGGCCCTGGCCGCCGACGAGATCGACTATCTGGTCAACGCCTTCACCACACTGGGCCGCAACCCCACCGACGTGGAGTTGATGATGTTTGCCCAGGCCAATAGCGAACACTGCCGCCACAAGATTTTCAACGCCCAGTTCACGATTGACGGGGTGGCGCAAGAGCAGAGCATGTTCGGCATGATCCGCCACACACACCAGACCAACCCACAGCACATGTTGGTGGCGTATTCGGACAACGCGTCCGTAATGGAAGGCGTTGTGGTCGAACGCTTCGTAGCCAAATCGGCAGCTAGCCCCCGTGGAATAAGCACGTTGCGCTATCAATTACATAACAAACGTTCCTAAGACAGTGTGACCAGCAGGGGCTGCAGCACACTGGCGCCGAGCTTGCGGGAGCGCTCGCCGCTCCATCCTGTAGCCAGGTTGGGGTGTTGTGTGTTGTCTTTGAACGGCATCTCAATGGTCAGCGCCAGGCAGCCGAACTGCTGCGCCACCCAATTGGTCGCCAGAGCCAGGTTGGCGCTGCCCGGTGCACTGCGTCCATAGTTGAACTGGTCCTGGAAGTCCGGGCAGCTGGTCAGCCAGGTGTTCTTGAATGTATCTTCCATCTCGGCGACCCGTTCGGTGTAGCCGGGCGTGCCCTCGGACCCGACGACGAAGTTGTAGGGCAAGGCTTCGTCGCCATGCACGTCCAGACACAGATCCACGCCCGTCTGCAGCATCTTCTGGCGCACCAGAAAGACCTCGGGAGACTGCTCCATGCTCGGCGTGGCCCACTCGCGGTTTAGGTTGGCGCCGCTGGCGTTGGTGCGCAGGTTGCCGCGTACCGCGCCGTCGGGGTTCATATTTGGGACCACGTGGAAAACACAGCGATCCAGCAGCACGCGGCTGACGGCGTCATCGGGGTCCAGCAGGCGCTCCAGAAAGCCCTCGGCAAACCACTCGGCCATGGTCTCTCCCGGGTGCTGGCGGGCTATCAGCCAGACTTTTCGCTTGTTGTCCTGCGGCGTTGCGCCCTTGGCATCGGTGATGCGCAGCAGCGTCATGTCGCGGCCATCGAGCGTGCTGCCCAGACGTTCCAGGCGAACACATGCGGACTGCGCGGCCGAGCCCAGCAAGTCCAAATGCTGCTCGTAGGAGTAGGGTTCGAAGTAGGCGAAATACATGCAATTGCATTCGGG
>NZ_JBWMBA010000073.1:0-1468 GCF_056521325.1 Rhodoferax sp. ZS1R8
GTGGGCGGCGCCGTCCGGGGTGGGGCGTTTTATGGCACGGCGCCACCGGTCAGCGTCACCAACACGGCTTCGCCGCAAGACCAGTGGCATGTGGGCCAGGGTCGCCTGCTGCCCAGCACCGGGGTGGACCAGTATGCCGCCACACTGGCCAACTGGTTTGGTGTGGCCGACAGCGAGATGTCCGGCATTCTGCCCAATCTGCGGCGTTTTGGCACGGCGGCCGGTCGCCCCGATTACCCGACAAATCTGGGTTTCATGATCTGAAGGCTGGCCCAGCGGCTGAGCGGCGCGCCCATAATGGGCACCATGATTGATCTCTACACCGCCGCCACCCCCAACGGGCACAAAGTTTCCATCGCGCTGGAGGAGCTTGCGCTACCTTACACGCTGAAGGTGCTGGACCTGAGTCAGGGCGAGCAGAAGCTACCGCAGTTTCTGGCCATTTGCCCCAATGGGCGCATACCAGCCATCGTCGACCACGGCGAAGACGATTTTGCTGTTTTCGAGTCCGGCGCCTGCCTCATCTATTTGGCGGAGAAAACCGGGCAACTCATGCCCATAGACGTCAAGGGCCGCTCCCGGGTGCTGCAATGGCTGATGTTCCAGATGGGCGGTATTGGCCCCATGATGGGACAGGCCAACGTGTTTTTCCGTTACTTCCCCGAGAAAATACCGGCCGCCATCGACCGCTACCAGGGTGAGTCCAAACGCCTGTTCCGTGTTTTGGATGGTCACCTGAAAGACCACGAATACCTTGCGGGTGACTACTCCATTGCCGACATCGCCAACTGGGCCTGGGTGCGTACCCACCGCTGGTCGGGCGTGGATGTGGACGATCTGCCCCATCTGCAGCGCTGGTTGGCTGCCATCCGTGCGCGACCGGCGGTGCAGAAGGGCATAGAGAGCCCGCCTTCCCCGGTTCGCGACGGTGAAGAGCAGGCCAAGAAATTCTCCGAGGCCGCGCGTAGCATGGTCGAGATGGGCCAGTCCCGCAAGCCAGGAGTTTGATCATGCAACTGTATTACTCGCCGGGTGCGCCCAGCCCGCGCCGCGTCATGATGTTCATGGCGGAAAAAGCCATCACTGGCGTTTCGATGGTGACGGTGGATCTCAACGCCCAGGAGCACAAGGGCGAGGCCTACCGCGCCAAGAGCCCCTTGGCCAAAGTGCCGGCGCTGGAGATCGATGACGGCCGTGTGCTGACCGAAACACGGGCGATTTGTACTTACCTGGAAGGCCTGTACCCGGAGCCCAATCTGATGGGGGTGAATGCCGACGAGCGCGCCTTCGTCGAGATGGCAGACCGCCGCGCCGAGCTGTATTTGCTGGCTGGTATTGCCAATACTGTGCGCCATACCCACCCCGGTCTGGCGCCACTGGAGCAGCCGCAGTTTCCCGAGTTTGGCCATTCACAAGCGCAAAAGGTGCGCGAGATTGCTGCCTGGTTTGACACGGTGCTGGAGCGCCA
>NZ_JBWMBA010000074.1:0-1463 GCF_056521325.1 Rhodoferax sp. ZS1R8
GAAGTGCTGGCGGAACCCATCCAGACCGTGATGCGCCGTTTTGGTCTGCCCCAACCGTACGAGCAGTTAAAGAAGTTCACGCGCGGTGCCGCGATGACACGCGATCTAATGCAGGGGGTTATTGCCGGATTGGCGATACCGGAAGCAGAGAAGGCACGTTTGCTGGCCATGACGCCTGGCAGCTATACCGGTATGGCGGCAGAACTCGCAAAGCGCGTCTAAGCAAATAGCCGCTCCCCATCAATGCGGCCGCCTGGGAAGGCGAACACGTTTCTATACAATTTGCAAATTACTTCTTCAGATTGTATGAATCTCTACCCCCGTGATTTGCGCCTGACGCTGGGCCGTTTGGCCCGGCAGTTTCCGGTGATCGCCATCACCGGGCCACGCCAATCCGGTAAGACGACGCTGGCACGCCAGGCATTTCCCGGTAAACCCTATGTTTCCCTGGAAGATCCCACCGAACTGGCGTTTGCCCAATCGGACCCGCGGGGCTTTTTGCATCGCTACCCGGTGGGTGCCATATTTGACGAAGCCCAGCGCTGGCCCGATCTTTTCTCCTATCTGCAAAGCCTGGTAGACCAAGACCGGGAACCCGGTCGGTTTGTGCTGACGGGCTCGCAACAGTTTGGGCTGATGGCGTGGGTGACCCAATCTTTGGCAGGGCGTGTTGGGCTGACGCGCTTGCTGCCTCTTGCACTGAGCGAATTGCCTCAGACCGCGAACCCCAAGGGCGCTCTAGACCTGCACGCACATCTGTGGCGCGGCGGCTACCCCGCCTTGTGGCAATCCCCGCAAAACACGTTGTCAGCCAATGACTGGTTTGGCAGCTACATCGCCAGCTATGTGGAGCGCGATGTGCGCCAGTTGCTGCAGGTGCAAAACCTCTCTACGTTCCAAAGGTTTGTACGCCTGTGTGCCGCGCGCACCGGCACACTGCTCAACCTGGTGGCACTCGCGGCGGATGCGGGCATCAGCCACACGACGGCGCGGCAATGGCTGTCTGTGCTGGAGTCCAGCGAGCTGGTGTTCCTGCTACAACCCTACCACCGCAACTTTGGCAAGCGCCTGGTCAAGACACCCAAGCTGTACTTCACCGATACGGGTCTGGCAGCATGGTTGCTTGGCATTCGCGACCCGCAATTGCTGGCCATTCACCCGATGCGTGGCCCACTGTTCGAAACCTGGGTGGTCGGTGAGTTCCGCAAATTCCGGCTCAACCGGGGCCTGCCGGACGACCTTTACTTCTGGCGCGACAACAACGGGCTGGAGGCCGACTTGGTGTTTGAAACCGACCAGGGTTTGCAATGCGTCGAGATCAAATCCAGCCAAACCATCACACCGGATCTGGTACGAGCCGGGCAGCGGGCCACCCGCTACCTGACCGAGCCCACGCCGGCGCCTTGGGTACTGCACAATGCCCCAGAGAACTACACCCGCGAAGGAGTACGCTGCATAAGTTA
>NZ_JBWMBA010000075.1:0-1437 GCF_056521325.1 Rhodoferax sp. ZS1R8
AAAGGCAGGCGCTGGTCCGCGCGCTTCATGCGCCAGCAGGGCTCCGCGTTTGGCACCACCGTATCGCGCAAAGATGACGGCCAAGGCAATATGCAGCGGGTCGGTCAGCACGCGGTCGTTCCAGATCAGCGCCACGTGGCCTCGGGGTTTGAGCACGCGCAAGAATTCGATCCGTGCTGCCTGGATGTCGAACCAGTGGAAGGCCTGGGCGGCGGTGATCAGGTCCGCGGACGCGTCGGGCAAGGGCAGGTTTTCAGCTGTTCCGTTCGCGCTGCTGTAAGCCGGAACATGTGCCAGCGCGTGGTCCGCTGCTGCGCGCATGGCATCGCTGGGCTCAATGGCCGTGACCGTGTAGCCCTGTGCAAGAAGCCCCTGCGTCAGCAGGCCGGTGCCTGCACCAATGTCGTCCACCACGGCACCGGGCTGTAAATGGCGTGTACTCGGGCAGGGGCACTTCGCGTATTTCTGAGGCCATGAGATGTTCCGTCTGTTTGAGGTACGCCCATGCAGTGAGGGTGTTGGTGCCGCCGGCATGTACAAGTTGGATTTACCCTTGCCGATAGCCATCCGCTTCGTTGATACGTTCAAGTGAGCCCATTTTCGCCAGCGCAACTGAGGCGACTTCGAATACCTGGCCGGTGACGCATTCTCCGTCACCCGCTCGGTTGAGCAGCCAAGGCGAGCAGCGTTCACCAACCAGGCAGAGCTGGTACGTTCCACGCTGGTGAACAGGCCGGGCAAACGTCGGTCGTAGTCATTGGCAAAGTTGGGGAAAAATTCTTTAAGTGTGCAGTAAACGAAGACGAGGTGTTTCATAGTTTGTGGCGCAATAATCGCGCACTTGGTGTATTCCGTCCCCATCAGCATTAATTTACATTCATATCGCTATGTTTACAGGAATTGTTCAAGGAATCGCGACCATCTCGGCCATTGTCAACCACGAGGGCCTGCGCACATTCACGCTCGACTTTCCGCAGGGTTTTTGCCAAGATCTGACTGTTGGCGCCAGCGTATCAGTGGATGGCGTATGCCTCACTGTGACCGAATTGCTGTCACCAAATACTGCAGCCTTCGACGTTGTTCTGCAGAGTCTGAATGTGACCACTTTGAGTGAGTATGTGGTCGGCGCTACGGTCAATGTTGAGCGTGCCGCTAAAGACGGAGCCGAGATTGGTGGCCATCCGTTGTCGGGTCATATCGACTTCTTTTCGGAGATTGCAGAGGTCCAAACATCGCAAACGAACCGGGTCCTGCGCATAGCGATTCCCCCGATGTTCAGAAAGTACATTTTTGCCAAGGGCTACATCGCCATCAATGGCGCCAGTCTGACTGTTGCCGAAGTGAACCGTGCGGAAGGTTGGTTCGAAGTGTGGCTGATACCGGAAACCCGCAGAGTCACAGTGTTTGAACGCAAAGGCGTCAGTGACCGCGTCAACG
>NZ_JBWMBA010000076.1:0-1433 GCF_056521325.1 Rhodoferax sp. ZS1R8
GGCCCAGCGCACACGCAAAGGCCGTCACAAGCAGCCCTCCACGGACCACCAACACCACCACCAGCAAAGAGATGGAACTGATCAACAAGTGGAACAGCCCTGACAACACAGTAACCCAGGCGAGCAGTTCGACTGGGAAAATGACCTTCTTGACCAGATTCGGTTGGTCGACGATGAGATTGGGTGCCTTGCCGGCCACCTCGGAAAATAGGTTGAAGACCAGAAGCCCCGCAAAAACCTGAAGCGAAAACTCAATCCCTCCACCCTTGGTAGATCCGGGCCAGCTCTGCTTGAACACCCCAATGAACACGAAGGAATACACCCCCAGCATCAGTAGGGGCGTCAGAAACGACCAAGCAAGACCCAGTAGCGAGCCACGGTAACGCCCCAAAACATCACGTCTGGCGAACTGCCAGAGTAACGAACGGTTGCGAATGGGAATGTAGGAGCGTTGCAGACTTGTCACACCGCATAGTTTAACGGTGCCAACCATTGGGGCAAATTCACCAATCTGTGCGGGTTAGGATGCGCAATCTACACCTGAGGTGGCACTGCAAGTAAAGTTGCCGTGTAAGCCTGCCCACGAACGGGTCGCACACACTCATACTAAACAGGAGCATCCCATGGTCAAAAAATTACCGAAAGTCGACATTTCCAAACTCACTCCCACCCAGATGAGCGAGTCTGTCAAAGATTCGGCTCAGCAAATCTGGCAGGCGGGTCTCGGGGCTTTCACCCGCGCCCAGGCTGAGGGCTCCAAGGCCTTTGAGTCCTTGGTGAAAGAAGGTGTCAGCATTCAGCGCAAGACCCAAAGTGCCACCGAGGCCAAGATTTCAGAGGCGACCAGCAAAATGTCAAATATCGCCACCGACATCAGCTCCAAGGCTTCGGGCCAGTGGGACAAGCTCGAAAATATATTTGAGGAACGGGTAGCCAAAGCCCTGAACAAACTAGGCGTTCCGTCCGCAAAAGACATCAATGCACTGATCGAGCGTATTGACGAACTGAACAAGGCTGTGCAAAAGTTGTCGGCCAACGCACCCGCTGCGAAGGCTGCAGCCCCGGCAAAAACCAAGGCGCCAGCCAAGAAAACCAAGCCCCCGGCTAAAACCAAGCAGGTTTGACGCTGGGTGTGCGCCACCTTGGTGAGGGCGCGCGCAAGCGCCCTTTTTTACGTCCCTTGTCCCCTGTATTGACGTGCTGCGTCGCAGCAAATAACACGCCCATCGCACCCTACACTTTCCACCTATGAACGCAACTGCCAAAACGCCTCCCAAAATAGCACTGGCACTGGCCGGCGGCGGCCCTTTGGGTGCAATCTACGAAGTGGGTGCTATGTGCGCGCTGGAAGAATCGCTCAACGGCTTGGACTTCACCAAGCTAGACCATTACGTCGGCGTATCGGCCGGCGGCTTCATTGTGGCGGCGCTGGC
>NZ_JBWMBA010000077.1:0-1410 GCF_056521325.1 Rhodoferax sp. ZS1R8
GCACGGAGCCTGGGGGTGTGACTTGCGGTTTGGTTGGGCGGGGCATTTGTTAACTATATCCATATTGAATAGTTAAACAACAAAAGTGGCATTGATTGAATCGATATTGACTGAGATCATCCTGCCTATGAACCCTTTTACCCCCTCCACCCTTGCATCCCTGGCCCAACAACATGGCACACCGCTGTGGGTGTATGACGCGGCCACCATAACCGCCCGCGCCCAAGCGCTGCGCCAGTTTGACGTGGTGCGGTTTGCGCAAAAGGCCAACTCGAACACCCATCTGCTTCGCCTGCTTAAAGCTGAGGGCGTCATGGTGGACGCCGTGTCGTTGGGCGAGGTGGAGCGTGCGCTGGCCGCTGGCTATGCGCCGGGCCTGAAGGATGGCCATGCCGAGATCGTCTTCACCGCCGATTTACTGGACCGCACGACACTGCCCCGCCTGGTGGAGTTGGGCATTCCGGTGAACTGCGGCTCCATCGACATGCTGGACCAGTTGGGCACGGTGAGCCCAGGCCATCCGGTGTGGCTGCGTATCAACCCCGGCTTTGGCCACGGCCACAGCAACAAGACGAATACGGGCGGCGAGCACAGCAAACACGGTATTTGGCACGGTGACCTGGTGGCCGCGCTGGCCAAGGTGCGCAGCAATGGGCTGGCGCTGCAGGGCTTGCACATGCACATTGGCTCGGGTGTGGACTACGGCCATTTGCAAGCGGTGTGCGGTGCCATGGTGGGACTGGTGCACACCGTCAAGGCGCAGGGCATGGACCTACACGCCGTGTCGGCAGGTGGAGGTTTGTCCATCCCCTATGGCGCGGACGAGGCACCCATCGACACCGCGCATTACTTCTCCCTGTGGGACGCCGCCCGCCAGCAGATCGCCCAGGACCTGGGCCACGCCGTCGCGCTGGAGCTGGAGCCGGGCCGATACCTCGTCGCCGAATCTGGCGTGCTGGTGGCCGAAGTGCGTGCCACCAAGGCCCAGGGCAGGCAGCATTTTGTGATGGTGGACGCTGGTTTTAGCGACCTGATGCGCCCGTCGATGTATGGCAGTTACCACGGCATGGAAATCATCCACGCCGACGGCACCCCGGCCGCTGGCCCCGTGCAGCCATGCGTCGTTGCCGGGCCGCTGTGCGAATCGGGCGATGTGTTCACACAGGGCGAGGGTGGTGTGGTATTGCAGCGCGACCTGCCCGCCGCGCGGGTGAGCGACCTGCTGGTGATCCATGACACGGGCGCTTATGGCGCGTCCATGTCTTCCAACTACAACACGCGGCCGCTGATCCCTGAGGTGCTGGTGGAGGCCAATGGCCAGGCCCGGTTGATCCGCCGCAAACAAACCGTGGCGGAGTTAATTGCACTGGAGGCGGTATAGGGCTATGAACCTATTGTGTGTGTGATCTT
>NZ_JBWMBA010000078.1:0-1409 GCF_056521325.1 Rhodoferax sp. ZS1R8
CCTTGAGCGAGGCTGAACGGCAATTGGTACTAGACACCTTGGGTAGCGAGCGCTTTGCCGACACCGCCCCTGCCAGTGTGCATGCCACGCTACTTGATGAGGGCCGCTACCTGGGCTCCGTGCGCACCATGTACCGCTTGCTCAAGGCCCGCAGTGGCTGCGCCGAGCGACGCAATCAGCGCCGCCACAGCGCCTATGCCAAACCTGAATTGTTGGCCACCAGTCCCAATCAAGTTTGGTCTTGGGACATCACCAAACTCAAGGGCCCAGCCAAGTGGACTTACTTCCATCTCTACGTTATTTTGGATATCTTTAGCCGCTACGTGGTGGGCTGGCTCATCGCCGAGCGTGAGTGTTCCGGGCTTGCCACGCAGTTGATCGAGGACACCGCCCAGCGTCAAAACATCGCGCCGGGTACGCTCAGTCTGCACGCAGATCGAGGCTCCAGCATGCGCTCCAAACCGGTGGCCAGTCTGCTGGTCGATTTGGACATCACCAAGAGCCACAGCCGACCCTATACATCGGATGACAACCCGTATTCCGAGGCGCAGTTCAAAACGCTCAAATACCGTGCGGACTTCCCCGAGCGCTTTGGTTCAATCGAAGATGCACGCGCCCACTGCCAAACCTTCTTCGCTTGGTACAACGATGAGCACCGCCACAGTGGCATTGCCCACATGACACCCCACAGTGTCCACTATGGCCTCGCTCACGAGCTCATCACGACGCGCCAGGCTGCCTTGGACGCCGCCTTTGCCGCCCACCCCAGCCGCTTCAAAGGCAAGCGCCCAGAGCCTGCCAGGCTGCCTACCGCCGCGTGGATCAACCCGCCACTCAAAAAGGAAACCAAAGCCGAAATCCCAACTGAAACATTACACCCTGCTCAGTAAATATATGTTCAACGGTGATGCAAAGTCATTGACACGTTCCGCCGCCATAGAATTCGCACTTGTAACAACCCAACTACACAAGGAAATGCAATGAAGTCCTCCCATGTATTGTTCGCGTTAGCAGCCATGAGCACGGCTATTTCTGTATTCGCCGCAGACCATCATTCCGGTGCGGTGGATGACCAGGTGATCAAGGCGAAAAACGCGGCGCTTGTGAGTGCGACGGAGGGTAAGGGTTTTGGCCCACAGTCACCGCGTGACATCGCCTCAAAAGCAGGAAAAAACGCCCGGACTTTCGCGCCCGCACCGAACTACCAGTCTATGAATCTGTGCAATATCCACTTCCACGCCAATGCCGAGCACAAAGGTGGCGACTTCGTGAAATTCGCTGGCAATGGCGATGGCAAAGGCAGCGGTACAGGCTTTGTCTATAGCGGTAAATTGTCAGCCGCCGAGAGCAGCAAGTTGGACGCTGACGTATGTACCAGCGCGCATGGCGGCCTGAATGCCGGCGATACG
>NZ_JBWMBA010000079.1:0-457 GCF_056521325.1 Rhodoferax sp. ZS1R8
ACAAGCTGTCGGGCAGCAAGATGTGGATTTCCAACAGCCCGATTGCGGATGTGTTTGTGGTCTGGGCCAAAGAGGTGAGTGAGGGCGGCCAGGTTGGCCCCATCCGCGGCTTTGTGCTGGAAAAAGGCATGAATGGTTTGAGCGCCCCCGCCATCCACGGCAAGGTGGGCCTGCGTGCGTCCATCACTGGCGAGATCGTTATGGATGGCGTGTTCTGCCCCGAGGAAAACGCATTTCCGGAAGTGCAGGGCCTCAAAGGGCCTTTCACTTGCTTGAACTCTGCACGCTACGGCATTGCCTGGGGTGCCTTGGGTGCGGCCGAAGACTGCTGGCTGCGCGCCCGCCAGTACACCATGGACCGCAAGCAGTTTGGCAAACCACTAGCGGCCAACCAGTTGATCCAGAAGAAGCTGGCCGATATGCAGACCGAGATTGCGCTGGGCTTGCAGGGATGCCT
>NZ_JBWMBA010000079.1:467-1404 GCF_056521325.1 Rhodoferax sp. ZS1R8
CGGTGGAAATCACTTCCATTCTGAAACGCAATTCTTGCGGCAAGTCATTGGATATTGCGCGGTTGGCGCGGGACATGATGGGTGGCAATGGCATCTCGGATGAATATGGGGTGGCGCGGCATTTGGTGAATTTGGAAGTGGTCAACACTTACGAAGGCACCCATGACATCCATGCTTTGATTTTGGGACGTGCTCAGACTGGAATAGCTGCTTTCTAGATATGTTTTTTCTTGAGGGAGGGCCTTTGCTGCGTTGCTTTTGTGCCCCCACTCTCCCCCAACCCCTCTCGCCCCGCCGGGCGAAAGGGGAGCTTTAACAGCCGATTTGGCTGTTGCGCGCCGATTGCGGAATTACTGGTGTCGCGTTCCCAGCGGGTGGGTTGGCATAGAGTGGTTGCCAACGGTCGTAGAGACCTCGGGCGGTTGCGGCACACGCGCTGCTGGCGGGCTCGCGCAGCGGCCCGCTGTGGGCGCGCCAGCACCGAGCCGTTCACTGCGACCGCCCCACACGAGAAACCTGAGCACACCAACACATATCGCAACCTCTCCCAAGTAGCACCGCAGCCGGAACGAACACGCAAGATCGGCTGTTAAGGCTCCCCTTTCGCCCGGCGGGGCGAGAGGGGTTGGGGGAGAGTGGGGACCACAAAAGCTGCGCAGCATAAAACCCCGCCGCAACGCAACAAAATAGGCACAAAGGAAAGACCATGACAACCCCAGAAAAACCCTCCGCCCTCCCCCACATCAAAGTCCTGGACCTCTCCAGAGTCCTGGCAGGCCCCTGGTGCACCCAAATGCTGGCCGACCTGGGTGCCGACGTCATCAAAGTCGAAAAGCCAGGCGACGGCGACGACACCCGCCACTGGGGCCCACCCTTCCTGCAAGACGCCGACGGCAACGACACCCCGCACGCCACCTACTTCACCGCCTGCAACCGC
>NZ_JBWMBA010000007.1:0-197211 GCF_056521325.1 Rhodoferax sp. ZS1R8
CTTTTACAACTGCACCCGATTGCACTCAACACTGGGGAATTTGTCACCCAACGCTTTCGAGCGTGAATCGGCAAAACAACAATCTATTGATGTGTCCGAAAAAACTTGACCACCACAGTGTTTCGTCATCGGCGATTCCTTCCTGGTGGTCGACACAGCCGTCCAGGGTGAGGTTGATACTGAAAGTCAAGAGTCCCAAGGTTTTCTCCGTTTGACATGAAAGACGTGCCCGGGCTTGACGCGGCAAGTCCTCTCGAATGAGGGCTTGGCCGTCATCTGTGCGCCTTGCATACTGCCTCTAGGAAAGGCACCGCGTGCGTTTCTAGGGCTGCCAACGCACTCGCTGCAACGGGCTCCACTTTGGCTCGGGCAACCGCCGGCGATATTGCTTGAGTTAACTTTATAAGGTCTTGCAAGTTTGACGCTCCCGCAAACGCTTCGACTTCCCACCATCGATCAGTGCCGTCGATAAGCTGCCCCAGGCGAACCATGTATTCCGATAAATGATGGAACTCGATGGGAGACTGGAGAGAGGGCCGGATCTTCAATTCGGGAAACCGGCCTTGCTGCGACCAACCAACCTCAAAGGTGAATTTCTCGAAGCGCTCGTGCACCACGAGGGCGCACCAGATGAGACGATCAGTCCCGAGCTTGCTATAGACACGCTCGCCCGGGAAGAGATAAGGTGACTTTATTTTCTGGGCTTGCCAACCGAACGGGGAACGTTTAAGGCCCCGCTCGATTGAGAGTCTCAGTACCCGACCGTATTCGCTTCTCATTGGCTTAGTGACGCCAAGGTTGGCGATGATTGGGGGGCAACGGCGCGACCGCCAATGGCTGTCCAATCGATCAACTCGTTATGTGGCATTCCTGTCGCTCCGTCGAAGTTGCAATGCCACCATCACAGCCACCAAAATGAAGAAGGCTGTCAGCGCCATAAACATCCCCTGGGTGTACCAACCCTCCTACCGACTGTGATCCTCACTGCCAATGTCCTCGAATGCCTCAATTTGCCCCAAAATGGACACAACAGCGACAACCAGGTACCAGAGGCTAACCGGCAGCCCCATAGCCAGCATTGGCCGGAAAAACTGTATAGCGCAGAGAACTGCTACTACTGCGGCAGCCCATACTTCATACCCGTAGATTGGGTACGGGCCAAAAATTTGAGGGAGCGAACCCCAAGCCGGGAAGAGCAATGCGATGAGGTAGATCCATCGACCGGAAGTAGACCGACGCCCGAACAGGGTCACGAGAAATGACCTACAGCGCGCCGACTGCGACATAACGTCGAAGTCAAGCCTCGACGCGCTTACGCGTTGTCGTTCTTGGACGACCAGTTAAATTTCGCTCCACTTCCATGCGAAGCGCTGCATTGATCCGTGACTGATAGCCAGCCCCCTGCGACTTGAAGAACTCCAAAATGTCCGCATCCAAACGGACAGAGGTGAGGACCTTTGTCGGGGTAGCCTGCGGCCCACGTCCACGCTTCAGCACAGGCGTACCCAGCATGTCTTCAGTCCATGCCGGATTGTCCGGGTCGTTGACCTTAGCCGAGGTTTTCTTTGGCAACTTGGCGGTAGTAGCGAGCTTCATGTTTTTCTGCCTTTCGCAGCGATATCACGTGAGGCCCTTTCGGGCGCTCGGTGTAAACCATCACAACCACATCTGCCTCAAGAAGACCGAAGCAAACCAAGCGCTCTTCGCCGTAGTCTTGCCGTTTGTCCTCGCGGGTCACTGTGAAGTGGTCCCAGATTGCATCGCATCCGACGAAGTCAAGCCCGTGATTCTTGATGTTCAGCTTGCGCTTTGGTTCGTCCCACGTGAGCATATCTAATTGTATCTACAAAATACTGGGGCGCAAGGCAAAATTTAACGTGAAGATGACCGAATCACAAAAACTCGCGGCGAAGCCGCCTTCTGCTGTTGTGGATCCGTATCGATAGGCACGTTAAAGCGCGATTTGTCCATGGTTGGTTCAGAGAAGATTGCGTTGAGGTCGCATAGGCACCAACGCCAATGCTCGTGAATATGAGGCCGCACCGAATGCGACCCATACGAACCCAGCTCCTTCGAGTGCGGGTCCTGATAGCGCGGAATATGGCGGGCCAAACACCCACATCGCAACGCCAACTGCAATTGCCGCAGTCAGTCCGCCAACCACGACTCCACGCACAAACGCCGAGCCCACGTTCGCTCGGAGCGTATTCGACTGCAAGTTGCTCATCGCTGTTGCGGAGATGCGTTTGCACAACCACTTTCAAGCCAGTGAGGCCAAGTATGAGTTCGGCGATGTTGGATCTCGTCCGCGGCGTGCGCGCAGCGCCAACGGGTCTAGCTGTGAGCTGCATAACGTAAAGATGACCGGACCACCAACATGAGCGGTGGAGCCGCCTCCTGCTGTTGTGGGTCCGTGTCGATTGACATGTTAAGCCTCGATCGGCGTCATGGATGCGCCGCTTCCGCAAGATAGGGCTCCGCCGCCCGGCAACGATTTCGGCGGAGCTTGATCTGAGCGACCAGTGGCTCGTCGACGACAGTCTCCCCGTTCTCATATCGGTACGCGCCCTGCCTGTAGCACTCTAAGATGCTTTCGAGCATGATCTCAAGACTGTCGTAAGCGACGTTGTCGCCTTGAAAAAGGAACAGGATTCGGCCGCGAATCACAGTGTCCGAACTGCAATCCATCGCGTACCACTCGCCCATGAAGGCAAAGAGTGGAAAAAGGGGTGGTGGGCGCGATGAGTCGTCGTGCAGTGCTTCCAGAAAGTGGCGCTCGGCAAGGGCCTCTTGTACGGGCGCAAAACGGTGGTAATAGAAGAGTTGGCGGTCTCGGCCATCGTCCACGACGCCGTTTCGCCACTCGTAAGCTTGAAACCACTCCTCTGGTGGCATCACAGGAAAGTCAACCTCCATAAGCAATGCGTCCAGTTCGGTTCGCGACAAGCCGGGCTGAAGCTCACTCGGCAGAAGTTCGTTGTTGCTCGCAGCAATCGCCGCGAGTGCATCGAGAAGGGCGGCGATCCGTGACATCTTGCTTGCGAGGTTTAACGTTGGCGCTCAACGGGCGGCGCAGCCGTTGGAGCAACGGGTTAGACGGCGCCTTTCCAATGGCGATAAACCACCATGCCAATGCGCCGAGAGCGGCAAAGAAACTCATGAGTGCGCCGATGATTCCGAGGATGATCAAGCCCGGTGCGATGCTCCGATTATTTGAAACCAGACCAACAGTTGCTACAGCGACGAGTAGCCATGGAGCAGCAACGGCGAGATAGACCGTTGTCTTCAGCGTGAGGCGCCTCAAGCGGGCAAGAATGTGACCTACCCCTGCGTAGTACAAGCACCCGACGAGATAACAGATAGGCAGGCCTATCACCAAAAAAAGACCGGCACCTCGCATACCAGCGTCATCCGACGAGCCGTCCTGGAGAATCTCGGTCTCAGCGAATAGCTGGGCCAGTGCGAGAAGGCTCGGCAGTAGCAGGGCTGTGACGGGGGCAACAAACGAAGCAATGAAGTATCGAGAACGGTTCATTTGGTGCCGTCTAACGTCGGCCGTGAATGGGCCGCAACGGCGCACTCGGCATTGAAGAATGGCGACCACGATGGCCGCCGTTGTGGGTCCATTCGACTGATGGGATGGACTCCCCCGTTTTTTTGCGCAATATTTGCGTCCTGGTTTTCATTGGCGTGGAGATCAGGTTCTTAAACAAAGGAGTCCGACATGAATGCTACTACTGTTGCTGTCGATCTTGCAAAGTCCGTATTTCAACTCGCCGTTGCCGACGAACAGTGGCGCGTGGTTGAAACACACCGCCTCACACGCACCCAGTTTGAACGTTGGTTTGCCAACCGAGATGTGAATCTGGTGATCATGGAGGCCTGTGGCTCGGCTCACCATTGGGGTCGCTGGCTCAATGGCCTGGGAATCGAGGTGTGCCTGCTGCCCGCGCAATATATCCGTGCCTACGTCAAACGCAACAAGACCGATGCCGCAGACGCGGCGGCACTCCTGGAAGCTGCCCGGGCCTCTGACATGCGCCCGGTGCGTATCAAGTCGGTGGAGCAGCAGGCACTACAAGGCATGCACCGCATCCGTAGTCTTTGGATGGGTACCCGTACTTCACGCATCAATGCCTTGCGTGGCTTTTGCCGTGAGTTTGGCATCGCCATCCCCGTGGGCGCACGCACCGGCATTGAGGCAATCAGCCGGGTGCTGGCCGATCCCAACACCGCTGTGCCGGATTTGATCCGTGGCACGGCCAAGTTGTTGGTTGAGGAGATTCGCTTGCTCGAAGGCCGAATCGCGCAGTTGGAACGCGAGCTGGCAGCATTGGCCAAGCTGAGCGCCGCCTGCACGACACTGCTCTCTATTCCCGGTATCGGCTTGCTGACCGCGACCGCAATGGTCGCTGCAACTTCAGGCGACGTCAGCCACTTCAAAGATGCAAGGCACTTCTCCAGCTGGTTTGGCCTGACGCCCAAGGAGTACAGCTCGGGCAATAACCGCTACTTGGGACGCATCTCAAAGAAGGGAGATCGCTACTTGCGTATGTTGCTAACCCATGGCGCCAGGAGCGTACTCAGAGCATCTCAGGTGGCGGACAACGCGGGGCGAGAGGTCTGTGGGATGCGGCGCTGGGCGCTGGATGTGCAGGCCCGCAGCAACCACAACAAGGCGGCGTGCGCGCTGGCCAACAAGCTGGCGCGGATTTGTTATGCCACGCTCAGAGACAAGGAGCCGTTTGGTGAGCAAACCGTGCGGTTAAACAAGAAGATCAGCAGGGAGAGTTTTGCGATGCCAGCGTAAGTCGCAAGCATTCAAAACAGCCGTTATCAAGAAGAAACTGAACACCCATCCACGCTTGCGACGAGATTGATCGACCATCATGGCCAACCGGGTTCACCCCACACCAATAGACGCCGATAACGTTTCCGGCAGCTTGCCTGCCGTTCGTACCGACTGGCGCTTCGGTGACGCAGATTCCATGTCGGCACGGACCACACCAGAGTCCACTTTAGATGCCGGATATACGACTGCAGGCGCATCCCCAACAGCCAAAATATCGATCAGTTTCTTGTACTTGTGGGGGAGTCCATATAGAACCCGTTAGCCCTCGCCAGAGACGGTTTGAGTGTGGTTTGGGTGTTGGCCATTGCTCAGGTTTTGACGGTTACCAGATGGCCGGTTGATTGTAGAGATTCGAGCGCCAACGATCGATGCGTCAGTCTGGTCTGTGACCTGGCCGACCGCAATCGCTTGGCCTCCGGTAAGGCGAATTGTGATAATCCAGTTGAGAGGTCCTTCCTCGTTCTTTGGTTGGTGCAGTTCGATCGCTTCGATTGCTGCGAATGTGCCCACAGTTCTTGAATCTTGGATGACCCGGGTTTTGGCCTTCTCGAAGACGGTTCGAGTCATTCCACATCTCAGTTCTAAACGCTCCGGCGACTCCTCCTCGATGTCGATGAAGCGTGTTCCGACTGCATATCGAAGAAGGCGACGGACGCGTGCGAACATGGATTGCGCGGGCTAACGTCCGAGCTGCCCGGCAGGCAACACTAGCCGTGAAGCGGTAACCGTCAGTTGCATGTCCGCGCCGAGCGAAAGGTTAGCCGTACATGTCGTGCTAGGCAGCCTGGCGGTGTTCACATTGTGGGCTGCCTGGAAAAACCCCCAAGCGGCGAGAGCGAGCAACGGCAGAACCGCGACGGTGTGAAAAAAGCCAGACGCCTTTGCCTTACGTCCTCTAACAATTCGCGTAGGACGGAAAACCTTCTCGCCTTCAGGCGGCTCTTGACCCTGCCGAAGGATCGTGACGCCCCGACGGCCAAATGTGCAGCCAACAAGGGCTGCACTGAGCAGAGGTAGGCCCACAAACATGCCATAAAAGAGAACAGTAACGCCGTTCACACCCATGATGCTTTGGCAATGAGCAGAATCTGAGAATCCACGTAGCCACGGAAAGAAAAAGAGCTTGCTCGCACCAACCATGACGGCGCCAGCCAGACTGCCGAGCACGACAAAGCGCACCCGCTCTTGATTTGTGTATTCCTCTGCGAACTCAGGTTGTTTTTCCATTGTGTGGGTGGCTAACGAGGCTGTAAAAAAACAGGATTTCCACGCGCACAATTTTTGCATTGCATCGCGCGCAAATCGAAATCGTTGAATTGGGCTTGCATGCCCACAGTGTGCCGCAATTTCTCCCCTCTTTTCGCCAAACGGCCGCTTGCCGGCCTTCTGTTGCCCCTATCGATCCATTCTTCGTCCCATATCCGTCTTGGCCAACTTCTCTATGTTGTGCACCATGCAGTACAGGTTCCACTGCGTGTTGACCTTCTCGCGCCCACGGTGGTTGAAGCGGGTTAAACGCTTGTTGTGCCGGATGTTGGCAAACACCGGCTCCACTGTGCCAATGCGTTGGCTGTAAAGCTGACGTCCCTTGGGGCTGTCAATGGCCTGGCGCATGCGCTGACTGGGGTGGGTTGGGTCTTTGGGCTTGGGCACGAATCGGGTGACTTGGCGGCCTCTGCCGTCATTGGGCTTGATGGGCCCTCTGAGACATTGCTTGCTAAGTTCGCAGTGATTGCAGTCCACCGCTTTGGCGGTGTAGTTCTGGTAGTGCAGTCCCCTGGCTGTGGTGTGGATGGTGCCAGGGCTGCTCATCAACCTGCCCGCCGGGCACGTAGCCGTGTTGTCATCGTTGAAGGTGAAGTCTTTGGGTCCAAAGCGTTTGACTTCTTTCTCCTGCCCGGTAGCCTTCTTCTCGGACAGTGGGTCTGGATTGGCTTTGTATTTCTCCTGATTCTTAAAGCGCTCATCGCGGCTGCGCATCTGGTTGTCGGCAATGAGTGCGGGGATGCTGTGGTCTTGGAGGTGGCGCACGTTGGCATCGCTGTGGTAGCCCGCATCGGCGGTGACCAATGTTTGTGGTGTGCGAAACGGACTTGCCTGTTCAATCATGGGCAGCAGCATGGCTTGCTCGGAGCCTGAACCGATGACGTCTGCGGCCACGATGACTTGGTGGGCATTGTCGACGGCTGCCTGTGCTGCATAGCCCTGGATGACGCCTTTGTTGGTGGCCATCTTGGCACTTTGGCTGTCGGTGACGTTAGTCTTGAGTTCCTGGCCTTTGCGGTTCTGGCGTGGTGGGTTACTTGCCAAGAACTCCCGAGTACGCTGTGCTTCCTTGCGCAGGGCTTTCATCTGGGCTTGGCGTTTGGGCTCCAGAGCTTCGGTTGCGCCTGCTTTGTCTTGGGCCTGATGCAGGGCCAGTATCTTGTCGGCGGCTTTGTCCAGGCGATCAGCGCGGTGGCGCAATTCGGCATGCGTGCCGCTGCGTTCTTTGCTGGCGTTACTCGGGAGCTTGACGCCGTCAATGGCAAACATGTCACGGCCAATGAGGCCTTGGGCATCGCAGGTCATCAGCACTTGGCTGAACAGGGGTTTGATTTGGGTGTTGAGGTTGGCAACAAACTTGGCGATGTGGGTGTGGCTGGGTTGGCTGTCACCACTGAGGGCGATGAACTGGACGTTGCGCGCGCAGGCTTGTTCGATGCTGCGGCTGGAGATGAGGCCTTGGCTGTAGGCCAGCAGCACGATCTTGAGCATGACGCGGGGGTCGTAGGCACTGGCTCCCACTTCATCGTTCTTGAATTGGGCATCCAAGGGCTTGAGGTCGAGTTCGTGATCGACCAGGTAGTTCAGCGCAAAGGCGAAGCTGCCGGGGATGATTTGCTCTGACAAGACCACCGGCAGCAGCAGGCTGTTGTGGTCTTGGGGTTTGTAGCGGGCCATGGGTGCGATCTCCTTGGCAGCAAGTGTCGCAAAGGGCGTGCCAGAAGATGTTTTTTTACAGCCTCAACGTTGAAGCCAAGCGGGGCCGCAGGCTTCCGCCTTGGGCGACCAGTTAAACCACAAAGTCATTGCTCGTCCTCCGTTCTTAGTGGCGAGTACGACCACTCAAATGCATCAAGCACGGCGGCTGCTCGCTCATCGAACTCTTGGCGGTAATGATGCTGGTGTGGAAAGGAAACGTCCACCACTCCTTCGGAAAAACCGTAAGCCCTTAGAACAGACAGAAACTTCTCCGTAGGCCCATACGCGAAAAGCTGGTTGTGGCGATCCCATACCACCGTAGCCTGTTCGGCTGATGAATGTGCCCAGATGTCGAACCGAGCATCTGCCGACATATAGTTGCCAAATTCCTTTAGGAACTCGCGAAATTGTTCACCGGATACTGGTGGACTTTGGTATCGACCTGCATCTGCTTCACCTCTCGGCGTGTGAAGTACATACAGCAAAAAGTAGGGAGGCTCTAGGCACCCAACCAGTTGCGCAAATGCTGCCGGATCACCTCCAGGTACACCAGCCACGACTTTCGGACTGGTGTTGTCTTTAGATACCAACGAAAAATTCGGAGGGTATGAATGAGGTACCCACTCGCCAGCGACTTGATGCGACAGCTTTTGCATTTGGGGTTTAACGCCGAGTTCAGCGGCAGTTTTTAAGTTGTGGTTTTATGGGAAATTTTTGCGCAGCAAAACCATAAAACCGCGACTTAAAAACTGTCCAGTGGAGCGAAGCGGAACGATGCTGCAACGACTTGTTAGCCACTGACTAGTGGTGCGATGCATAATACCAATTACCACCAAAGTGCTCAATTTCTACTCTACCCAGCTCGTTTAAATCTGAATACTCAGTTGGCTTACCACCGCTAGGAACATATAGGAAACCTGCATAACTATCTAAGATGCCACGGAACGTGAAAAAGAACACATACTTCAAACCCTCATGCTCCTCAACAACGATTTCATTACCACCTGCTGATAGATCAGGATAACGATTTCCAAGATCAATTAAGGAATCGTTGTGCTCTACGTTTGGTAAAAGACCGCCTGAATTTACACTTTCAACCACAGCTTCACGCTGCGATTTATGAAGCTTAAAATCAATATTGAGCCCAATGGCTGTAAACGGTACATAAACAACCACTAAGAATGCAAAAGTCTGAATTAATAAGGAAGTAAGTGACTTATACCCGATAGATTTATAATTTTTTAGTTCAATGAGACTAAAGATTAGCGTTATTAAAAAAGTTAACCAAACGCTCCCCAAAATTGGCATATATAAAAACGGGGTAATTCGATCTATCAGGCTCCATTCAAATGCAGTCAAGCCAATTAAAATCAAAGATATAGAAGTTGCTAATTTCCATTTTATTTTCAACACGAAAATTTCCTTAGTGGCTTGGCTAACGTAATGTATAGAGCAAAACCTGCTCTATAAGTTGGCCGTTGCTCCATAAGTTAAACATCAAAATCTCCCAAAAATGGCTTGCAGCCTTGCAGTTCGTTAAATATACTGGATAAAACACCAGCTATAAACTTTCCATGAAACCCGGCAACCCACCGCTGCAATCTACCCGTGTGCTGGATCAGTTGCGTGAGCGCATTCGGTACATGCACTATAGCCTCAGCACTGAGCAGCTCTACGTCTATTGGGTGCGTTTTTTCATTCGGTGGTCGGCACGCAATGGCCAAATGCGACATCCGCGCGACATGGGGGCTCCCGACGTGGAAGCCTTTCTCACCATGCTCGCGACCGAACGCAAAGTGTCTGCCTCCACACACAACCAGGCTCTCAGCGCAGTGCTGTTTCTGTACCGCGAAGTGCTGTGTGTGCAATTGCCTTGGCTTGAAAACATTAACCGGCCTACCCAAAAGCGGCGCATTCCCAGCGTATTAACCAGAGATGAAGTGGCGGGTCTTCTCGCACACATGGATGGTCAAGCCGCTTTGTTGGCTCGCCTACTGTACGGCACAGGCATGCGGCTGATGGAGGGCATGCGCCTTCGCATCAAGGACGTGGACTTTGACCGCCACGTCATCATCGTTCGCGAGGCCAAAGGCGGCAAAGATCGTGTCGTAATGATGCCGCGATCGCTGGCACCGGCTTTGCGGGCCCAAATGCTTGCGGCGCGCGCGCAGTGGGAGGCGGATCGCCAGATGCAGCGGGGCGGGGTTGAGACGCCACACGCGCTGGAGCAAAAGTATCCCAAGGTTGGCCACACTTGGGGTTGGTTCTGGCTGTTCCCCTCCCCAACGCTGTCAATCGATCCACGTAGCGGCATAGAACGGCGTCATCACTTGTACGAAGACAGGATTCAGCGGGCACTCAAAAAAGCCGTGCCTTTGGCAGGCATTCACAAACCGGTTTCGGTGCACACGCTGCGCCACTCATTCGCCACTCACTTATTGCAGGCTGGCACCGACATCCGCACCGTGCAGGAGTTGCTGGGTCATTCCGATGTTTCCACCACCATGATCTACACCCACGTGCTCAAGGTGGCGGCGGGTGGCACGGCGAGCCCACTAGACGCATTGGCAGCCGGTATTTAGCTAGGCCAGCTTCTGCGCCACCCTTCTCAAGTCGTCCAGCGTGTCAATATCGGTCACGCAACCGCTATCGGACACTATTAATTCCATAGCTGCCCACGCGCGCTGCACGGGGGCTGCACCTTGATTTCCCTGTAAAGATTCCAGATCGGAACGGCAGCGCGCCGCGAACCCTACCGGGTGGCCGCGCTGGCCTTCAAAGTTGGGGTAGACGGCCGGGTGGTCTGCCAGTGCTGCCGCCACCGCGTGAAGCGTGGCGGGTTGGATCAGTGGCAGGTCACCGGGCAGCACCAGCCACCCGGCTGCATCAGCCGTGGCACGCACCGCTGCTGCGATCGAGTCTCCCATGCCAGGGTGTGGCCCGTGTTCGATGTGGAACGGCAAGCCGCTGGCTCGCACCGCGTCCACGGTGTGCTGAAGCACGGTCTTGCCGTGCAGTAGCGCTTGCAACTTGGAACCCGTGCCGCCGGACGCAATGAAACGCTCGCCCCGGCCACTGGCCAGTATCAGGACGGTGGGTGGGTTGCTGCCAGACAAGCGCCGGTCTCCGCATGCGACTGCCCATGGGGTCTCGCGTTTTTGACCTGCACGATCTGGGCAATGATGGACACAGCGATCTCTGCCGGCGTCTTGGCGCCAATCGACAAACCGACAGGGCCGTGCAAGCGCGCCAGGGCTTCCGGGGGCACGTCAAAATGCTCGGCCAGGCGCTGCTTGCGCGCCTGCTGGTTGCGCCGCGAGCCTAATGCGCCCACGTAGAACGCGTCCGAACCCAACGCTTCCAAAAGCGCCATATCGTCCAGCTTGGGGTCGTGCGTCAACGCGACGATGGCGGTGTGCGCATCTGGCGCCAGCGCGCGCACGGCGTCGTCGGGCATGCCCATCGCACGGGTCACGCCGTCCATGCGCAGTGTGGTCACATACTCGTCACGCGGGTCGCAGACCAGCACTTCAAAGTCCAACATCTGCGCCATCTGGGCGACAGCTTGGGACAACTGGCCTGCGCCGATCAGCAGCAGGCGCCATTTGGGGCCGAACACGGTGGTAAGCACGCTTCCGTCAAAAACCATGGCCTGGCCACGGGTGGCGTCCAGCAATTGCACGCCGCCTGTGGACAAGGTCAGTTGTCGCGCCACCAGTTCATGGCGCGCCGTGCGCTCCAACAACTCTTGCACCCAGGTTGTGTCCAACAAGGGCTCACGCACCAGGCGCAGTGTGCCGCCACAAGGCAGGCCAAATCGGGCCGCCTCTTCCTTGCTGACGCCGTAGGCCAGCATGGACGGGCGCTCGGGCGTCTGCGCGGGTGACGTGGCACGTGCTTGCAGCGCGGCCTTGGTCTGCGCGATCAGGTCATCTTCCACACATCCACCCGACACCGAACCGCTGACGGCACCATCGTCCCGCACGGCCAGCAAGGCGCCTGGCGGCCGGGGCGCGCTGCCCCAGGTTTCGACGACGGTGACCAAAGTCACTGCGTGGCCGGCCTTGCGCCACTGCAGCGCATCTGCCAGCACCCTCAGATCCAAACTTTCCATGGAACCGGTCAGGCCAATTTGAACGGCAGGCCGCGTGGCGTCTTGCCGGTCAGCTTGGCGATGGCATTGCCAAAGGCCGGGGCCAGTGGCGGCAGGCCGGGCTCGCCCATGCCGGTGGGCGGTTCGGCGCTGGGCACGATGTGCACGGCGATCTTGGGCATGTCGGTGATGCGCGCCACCGTGTAGTCGCCAAAATTGCTTTGCTCAACCATGCCGTCCTTGAACGTGATGGCCGCACCGGGCAGGCAGGTGCCCAGCCCCATCAGCGCGGCGCCCTGCACCTGCGCCTCGATGGTCTTGGGGTTGACGGCCAGGTTGCAATGCACGCCGGCGGTGACCGCATGCAGTTTGGGCACGCCCTTGGTCACCGATGCCTCGGCCACGTAAGCGACAACGGTGTCAAACGATTCATGCACCGCCACGCCCCAGGCTTGACCTTTGGGCAGCTTGCGCTTGCCATAGCCGGATTGCTCCACTGCCAACATCAGCGCAGCTTTGTGGCGTGGGTGCTTGTCGCCTATCAGTTGCAGGCGGTAGGCCACGGGGTCCTGGTTGGTGGCGCGGGCAATTTCATCGACCAGAGTTTCCATGACGTAGGCGGTGTGCGTGGAGCCCACGCTGCGCCACCACAATACCGGCACGTTGACCTTGGGGTGGTGCACCGATAGGCGCATCGGCACGTCGTACGGCTCGCGCATGCCTTCGACGATGGTTCCGTCTATGCCGTCCTTGATCATCATGCTTGCAAACGGCGTGCCCTCCACAATCGACTGGCCTACGATTACATGGTCCCACGCCAACACCTTGCCTTTGGCATCGAAACCGATCTCAGCGCGGTGCACATGCATGGGGCGGTAGTAGCCACCTTTGATGTCGTCCTCGCGGCTCCACAACACCCGCACCGGTGCATCCACACCTGCCGCGCGTGCCAGCTTGGCCACTGTGCATGCCTCCACCACATAGTCGGCCGTGGGCACGGCGCGCCGGCCGAAACCGCCACCAGCCATCTGCACATTGACCTTGACGTTTTGCGGCGGCAAGTCCAGCACCTTAGCCGCTGCCATGCCGTCAAAACCCGGCATCTGCGTGCCCAGGTAAATGGCGGCCTTGGCGTCGGCGCCGCTGCCGGTCATGTGCACGGTGCAGTTCAACGGCTCCATCGGCGCGTGGGCCAGGTAGGGGAAAGTGAACTCGGCACTGATCTTCTTAGGCGCCTTGGCTAACGCGCCCACATCGGCGTTGTACTTCAGCGCTCCAGTCTTCTTGGCCAATGCTTTGTAGCTGGCCAACTGGGCGGTGCTGTCTACCTTCTCGACGCCAGACGTGTCCCACTCCAGCTTCAGTGCATCGCGCCCCTGCTTGGCCGCCCAGTAGCCTTGGGCAACCACGGCCACGCCCTCGCCGCCCCTGTCGGTGGGCATGCGCAGCACGGCCTTGACGCCTGGTACAGCCTTGGCGGCTGTGTCATTCAGCGACTTGATCTTGGCGCCGAACACGGCAGGGTGGGCCACCACGGCCGTCAGCATGCCGGGGAGTTGCACATCGATGCCAAAGTTTTGCTGGCCGCTGGACTTGGCCCGCGCATCCAACCGTGGCGTGGCCTTACCGATGATGCGGAAGTTCTTGGCGTCTTTGAGGGCTACCTTGTCTGGCACCGACATCTTCATGGCAGCATCCGACAGATCGCCATAACTGATGGACTTGCCACCGGCGCCAATGACCATGCCGTTCTCGGTGCGCAGCGTGCTGGCATCCACCCCCCATTGGGTTGCTGCAGCGCCCACCAGCATCGCGCGGGCGCGGGCGCCGAGTTCGCGGTACTGCATGAAAGAGCGTTTGATGGACCCGGAGCCGCCGGTCAGGTGGATGCCAAAGGCTGGATCCACATAGGCGGCGTCAGCGTCGCCGTGCTCAGCCTTGACCTTGCTCCAGTCGGCATCCAGCTCCTCGGCCAGGCACATGGGCAAGGCGGTCAGCACGCCTTGGCCAAACTCCAGCCGGTTGATGGTGACCGTGACGGTGCCATCCTTGGCGATGCGGACGAAGGCGGAGGGTTGTTCGAACGGCTTCAAACCCGCGGGCGCGGTCGGTGCAGCGGTCTGGGTGCCGGCCACCAGCGGGTAGGCGCCGAGGGCAAAGCCGGACGTCACGCTCATTTTGAGGAAGCTGCGGCGCGCCAGGCCCTTATCGGATGCTACGGATTTAGTAGCTGCTTGCGCGCTCTGCATGCGGGCTAGCAGCCCATTAGGCAATTGATTCAGTGCCAGATCCGGGTTCATGGAGTCGAAATGCATGGTGATCTCCTCAAGCCAAAGTTGCCGCGGCTGCGTGGATGGCGCTGCGCACGCGGGCGTAGGTGCCACAGCGGCAGATGTTGCCGGCCATTGCGGAGTCAATGTCGGCGTCGCTGGGCTTTTTGTTGGTCTTGAGCAGTGCAGTGGCACTCATGATCTGGCCGCTCTGGCAATAGCCGCACTGCACAACGTCGTGCGCAACCCAGGCAGTCTGTACCGCCTGGCCAACCTTGTCGCCGGCTACGGCTTCTATCGTTGTGATCTTCTTGCCCGCCGCGGCGGAAATAGGAGTGACACAGGAGCGAATGGCAGCGCCATCCAGGTGCACGGTGCAGGCACCGCACAGGGCGGCACCGCAACCAAACTTGGTGCCGGTCATGCCCAGCGTGTCGCGCAGGGCCCAGAGAATGGGGGTAGAGGAATCGGCATCAACCTGTGTGTCTTTGCCATTGATATTGAGCGTCGGCATGGATTCTCCTGGGTCTGGAATCGCGGCCACGGTGGCCGGGTCGGCCGAATGTAATCGAATTCCGAGAAACTTGCTCAACAGTGCCGGTCGGTGTCTCGACAGGCCGCGGAGGCCACAAATCCGCGCCGGGCCGCCCCAAGCGGATTTAGTCCCCTCGGGGGGCAGCGACCCGCATAGCGGCGGAGCGTGGGGGCCAATTCTCTTAGCTGGATTGCTTGAAAGCCATGACCGCCTGGTTGCGCAAAGTGCGTAGCAGAGCCAACTCTTTTTCATCCAGCTCCAGGGAACCGCGGGTTTTCTTGTCGGCGTAGATCAACCCAAAAGGGGCACCACGGATCATCAGCGGCAGCAGCAGGAAGGTGGGAGCATTCAGACCCCTGCGGTACCAATCGGGCAACCGCTGCGCCAGCCGTGGCTCGGTAGCATCGCTGATCATGGTGTCGGTGCCCTTGCTGCACACCACCGCAAACAGGTCTGGCATAGCGGCTTTTAGCGGAACCTTGAAACCCTTGGCAAAAGCCTCTACGCCATCGCCCAGGCCAAAGCGGCCGGTCATGGTCTCGGTCTTGGCCTCGCGCATGCAAAAGATGATGTGGTCGAAGTACAGGGCACGGATCATGGTCTCCAGAATCATGCGCAGCACATCGGAGAGTTTGAAGTCCTCCACCATGGCATTGGTGATGTCCTGTATGCCAGCGGTCAATATCTGTGTTACCTGGGACTGGCTCGGCGGTAGGGGCGCCTGGCCTCCAGGCAGCGCGGTGCTCGTCGCGTGCAATTCAAACGCCGCGAGCCCGTTGTCTGCGTCGGGTTGGTGGGATCCATCATCGTGAGCGCCGGCCGTTGGCTGGGTCAGCAGGTTCGCACCGGCCGAGCCGGGGGTCACGCGAATTTCCATGGCGGCAGCCAGCTCGATCAGCTTTTGGCGGGCCACCGTGGTCGCAGCCTGGACTGCCTTGGACCCGACACCAAGGGCCGACGTGTATTTGCGTGTAACGGCCTGCACGCGCGCGTCAACATCCTTTGGCGCGGAATGCAGCAACACGTCGGCAATTTCGTTGGCGGCCAGCGCGATCCAGCGCATGCTCTCGTCATGGTCGGTCGGCGCCTTGGAGGGAACTGTGCCGGTGGGCCTGCGCATGCAACACTGAATGCTGGGCGGAAGCCCCCAGGCCTTCGCGATGCCCAAGCCCAGATCTTCAAAGCTCAAGCCAAGTACGTTGACGGCTGCGGTCGTCTCGTTGACTGGTTCACGCGTGGACTGAACCATCTTGCGCACTTGACTGGCCTCTTCCGGGAAGTAAAACTGCACTAACAGCCGACCCAGGTTCTGAAACATCGCACCAATGAAAGCCTCTTCACTGGCGCCTGCCGCAGGGCAGAGTTCGCCGCCAATAGCACCCGCCATAAGGCAGCGCAGAAATTCGTCCTTCAGTTGTCCGGCATGGGCCTTGTCCTGCATATGCTCCAACAGCACAAGGCTCAAAGCCATATTGCGTATACCGTTGAATCCCACCAGGTTGACAGCACGCGATACCGTGTTGATTCCCCCGCGCTGCCCAAAATGCGCGCTGTTCACCATGCGCAGCAGTTTGTTGGTCAGCGCTACATCCTTAAGGATTTCATTGGTAACACTATTAACACTTTCGGTGTCCGAGTTGGCCATGTTCTGAATCCGCACGACCGAATCCGAAAGCGCCGGGAAATCGCTCTTGTGGCGCATGCGGCGTAGCAGGAAATCAAGCGTGCTGTTGCTGCCCGCGCCGGCTGCAGTCGCCGCAGGTTTGGCCCATTGCTCAAGTTCCGCCTGGAACGCACGTGCGGTGGGGAACCGCTGCCGGGCATCCCGCGCCAGCGCCCGCAGCACGATGGCACGCAAACGGTCGTCCACGTCTGCGTGCATTTCCACCGGCAGGACCATCTCTTCATGGACCACACGGTAGATTGCGCGGTACGGATCGGGCTCGTCAATCAACGGCTTTCCGGTCAGTAGTTCGGCAAGTATCACGCCCGCCGAAAAAATGTCCATGGACGCAGAAGGCGCTCCTCCGTTTGCAGCCTCAGGGGACAGATACCCCACCGTGCCGCCGCTTGGTACGACCGGATCGCTGCTGTGACGGTCCGGAATCCGGGCCGCGATGCCGAAGTCCAGTACGCGGGCGCGCCCGCTGGCGTCTACCAGCACGTTGGACGGCTTCAGATCCCGGTGCACCACATTGACGGCGTGGGCTACAGCTACGGCGTCCAGCACGTCGCGCATCAGCGCCACTGCCTCTTGGGGAGCCATGGCCCCTCGCTCCTTGAGGAGCTGGTCCAGCGTGTTGCCGGCGATGTACTCAAACACCAGATATGGCTGCTGGTCATGGATGTCGGCTTCATAGACCGGGACAATATTGGGATGCTTGACCCGCCCCACGCTACGGGCCTCTTCCAACCACTGGACCAGAGCCTGCGGATCGGCGTCACCGCCTGGGCGCATGACCTTGATCGCGACCTCTCGCTCCATCCGGGGATCGAAAGCCAGCCAGACGGTGGACTGCGCGCCCCGCCCCAGCACTTTGCGCAACTCAAACCGGCCCAGCATGTCAGAGACGCGCAGAGCACCGGTGGATAAAGTGGAACGACCGTTGGAAAATGTGGGGAAAGCAGCCATGCTCAGATGGAAGGGACGGTGCGCAGTGTGGGCTTCATGACCACAGTATGACACCCGATGGCCGCTCAGCCAAGCGCCCTTTCCGGGGATAAATACCCTCTTATTCGACGATGGAGACTATGCAAGTGCTGACGCTATTGTTGACGCAACTGCTGACGCAACTCAGCCCGCTCCTGGTCACTCAACAAGCGCGTGGCCGGCCCAGGTGCTTCTCGTACCAAGACAAGCTCCGGTTGTGAACGCAGCGACGCTCTGAGCATGGCGCGGCGTTGCACGGTGTCCAGATCACGCGACGGTTCGCGCGGAGCGGGCTTCGCCGGTTCCGGTGACTCTTTGCCGGACTGCGCATAAGCCGCAACCGCCAGCAAGGCCAGAAATAGCAAAACAGAGCGTGGCTTAAACATGTTGTTCGGGATACCCATTTGCGGTGCGCTTTTCATGCTGACCATTGTTCGACTGTGCCCCGCAACAATCTGCCGATTTTTGTAACTTTATGTCAACGCCTCCAAATTAAGCAGGATAGGCCTCCGGAACCGCGCAAAATCACGGCTGTTACAAATTTCAGACCACATATGCAGAATACGACAACCCGTCCCAACAAGATCCTTGTTGTGGACGACGATACCCGCATCCGCGACTTGCTTAGGCGCTATTTGTCACAAGAAGGTTTCGATGTGTTGCTGGCAGAAGACGGTAAGTCTCTGACCCGTATCATGTTGCGGGAAACAGCCGACCTGATCGTGCTGGACCTGATGATGCCCGGCGAAGACGGTCTATCAATCTGCCGCCGCCTGCGTGCCGCCGGTGATGTAACCCCCATCATCATGCTGACAGCCAAGGGCGAAGACATCGACCGCATCGTGGGTCTGGAGGTCGGCGCCGACGACTATCTGGGCAAACCGTTCAACCCCCGTGAGTTGCTTGCCCGCATCCACGCTGTGCTGCGCCGCCGCCCGGTACCCGAGGTTCCCGGCGCACCTTCTACTGAAAACGAAGTGGCGCGTTTCGGCGTGTTCACCTTCGACCTGGCAGCCCGCACGCTCCACAAGGAGGGCAAAGAACTGACGCTGACCACCGGAGAGTTTGCGATGCTGAAAGCGCTGGTACGCCACCCACGCGTGCCACTGTCGCGCGAAAAACTGGCCCAGCTGTCGCGTGGGCGCGAATTTGAGCCCTTTGACCGCAGCCTGGATGTACAGGTTTCGCGGCTGCGCAAGCTGATCGAGAAAGACCCGGCCTCCCCCCACTTCATACAAACTGTATGGGGCGTAGGCTATGTGTTTGTGCCCGACGAAGCGGCTTAGGGCCTGCTCGCACTATTTTTGCAAGATGCGTTGCGGATCAAAAAGACCATGCGCAAGGCGCGAAACGAAGCCGGGGTTTGCCCCGGCTTCGTTTCGCAACGCCGCGCATGGCCTTTTTGGCTGCAACCCGAAGGGAATGGGGTGAAAACAGCGCCACCCGTCGTTGCACTCCTAGCCCAGACAGCCAGTCTGGGCGTCGTCGCGCGCCTAGATTGGCGCTGTTTTGACCCCATTCGCACTTGCAAAAATAGTGCGAGCAGGCCCTAGCTTGGGCTTTTTTGCCGCCCAGCAAACGCAAACGGTGTCGCAAGACGACTCCGAGTACGAACCTACTCCGGTTGGGCTGAATCTCTTTTGGCGGACCTTTTTCCTGATCGCTGTGCTGCTTATGGGCAGCATGCTGGCGTGGCTGCAGACCCTGCATTCGCTGGAGTTTGAGGCGCACGCGGTAGGTACCGCCCAAGAGCTGGCCTCGCAGGTCAACCTGAGCCGTGCAGCACTGGTCTACTCCGACGCCATAGCCCGGGTCGCGTTGCTCAAAACCATGAACGACCAGGAGGGGCTGCGCATCGTCCCGCGCGAGCCCAGCGACAAGTTCACGTTGTTTGACGGCGACGCGCTGAGCCGGCGTGTGGCCAGTGAACTGGCCAAGCGGTTGGGCGCGGGCACCGTGGTGGCCAACAGCGTCAACAACCAGACCGGACTGTGGATTGGCTTTGTCATAGACGGAGATGACTACTGGCTGCTAACCGACGAAACGCGCTTTCGCGCGGCCGAGGGCAAGACCTGGGGAGTCTGGCTGGCGGTGGCCACTGCGCTGTCGCTGGTAGGCGCTGCGCTGATTGCCCGCCTGATCAACCGGCCGCTCAAGCAGCTGTCGTTTGCCGCCAGCCGTGTCCGCGAAGGCGATTTCGAGGCCAGCCGGCTGGACGAGAACGTGCAGACCGGAGAAATACGTGAGGTCAATATCGGCTTTAACCGAATGGCGCAGAGACTGGCCAAGATTGAGCAAGACCGGGCTGTGATGCTGGCCGGTATTTCGCACGATCTGCGCACACCCCTGGCCCGGCTGCGGCTGGAGACCGAGATGAGCGTCACGGACCTGGATGCCCGCGCCCACATGTCGGCCGACATCGCACAGCTGGACGCGATCATCGGCAAATTTCTGGACTATGCTCGCCCCGACAGGGCCAAGCTTGCGCCCGTCGTGCTGGCCGACGTGGTGGAAGCCTGCATCTACTCCTACCAAAAGCAGACCGACGTGAAGATCAAAGTGCAGCTGGAAGACAACCTTCTGGTTATGGCTGACGAAGTGGAATTGGGCCGCATCCTGACCAATTTGCTGGAAAACGCGCGCCGCTATGGTAAATCGGTGGATACCGGTATCGCCCGCATCCAGTTGGCTGCAATATCCCGTGACAAATGGGTGCTGATCAAGATACGGGACCACGGGGTAGGTGTTGCGCCGGAGCAACTTACCAACCTGACCCAGCCGTTTTATCGCGGCGAAGCAGCCCGCACCGCAGCCAACGGCGCGGGGCTTGGGTTGGCCATTGTGGAGAAAACTGTGCAGCGGATGGGGGGTGCGTTTTCGCTAGGCAACGCGCCTTCCGGTGGCCTGTCGGCCAACATCCGTTTACACCGCGTCACCAGCGCTTGAATGTTGCCCTGGTCACCTTGGGGCAGCCCGGTGTGACTAGCCCCTAAAGACTGGCTGCCAGGGTTGCGCCTTCCCGGATGGCACGCTTGGCATCTAGTTCACTGGCCAACGCGGCGCCGCCAATCTTGTGAAAGCGCGGCGCGCCCGGTACCAGGGCTGTATCGGCGGGCATCAGTTCGGTCAGGGATTCCTGCCCCGCACACAGCACCACATGGTCCACTTCCAACACCTGGGGCGCGCCGTTCACCGTAATATGCAAGCCGGCATCATCGATGCGGACATATTCCACACCCGCCAACATCTTGACGCCGTTGCGCTGCAACACGGCACGGTGCACCCAGCCCGAGGTCTTGCCCAGGCCGGCGCCCACGCGCGTGGTCTTGCGCTGCAACAGGTAGAGTTCACGGTAGGGCTGGGCCGGCGCTGCGGGCACCAGGCCGCCATGGGCTTGTGCCTGTAAATCGACACCCCACTCCTGGCACCAGTGCTCAACCGACACCGGCAGGGCCACGGCCGGGTCGTGCAGCAGGAATTCGCCCACATCAAAACCAATACCACCTGCGCCGATGATGGCAACACGCTTGCCCAGCGTAACCTTGCGCTGCAGTACATCGAGGTATGACACCACGTTCGCCCGCTCCACACCGGGAATGCGCGGCGTGCGCGGCACAATGCCGGTGGCCAACACGATGTCGTCGAACCCCTGGGCTAGCAGTTCCTCTCGGCTGACGCGCTGGTTGAGCTTGACGGTAACGCCGGTGATCTCCAACCGGCGCGCGTAGTAGCGCAGCGTCTGCGCAAACTCCTCCTTGCCAGGGACCTGCATCGCGATGTTGAACTGGCCGCCTACGCGGTCGCTGCTGTCAAACAGTGTCACGTCGTGGCCGCACTCAGCGGCGACCGTGGCGGCGGACAGTCCGGCCGGCCCGGCCCCCACGACGGCGACCTTCTTTTTCTGCGCGGCCTTGCGGTAGACCAGTTCGGTCTCATGCGCGGCACGTGGGTTGACCAGGCAGCTGGCACGCTGGTTGGCAAAGGTGTGGTCCAGGCAGGCCTGGTTGCAGCCGATGCAGGTGTTGATTTCGTCCACGCGTCCAGTGGCCACCTTCGTGACCCAGTCCGCGTCCGCCAGGAAGGGGCGCGCCATGGACACCATGTCCACACTGCCGCTGGCGATCAGCGCCTCGGCCTCGTCCGGCATATTGATGCGGTTGCTGGCAATCACCGGCACCGTGACCGCCAGCTTCAGCCGCGCGGCCACGCTGGCAAATGCCGCGCGGGGTACGGAGGTGACGATGGTCGGCGTGCGCGCCTCGTGCCAGCCAATGCCGGTGTTGAACAAAGTCACGCCGGCGGCTTCGAGCGCCTGGGCGACCTGCACCACCTCGGCCCAAGTGTTGCCGCCCTCCACCAGATCCAGCACGGAATGCCGGTACATCAGGATGAAATTCGGCCCTACCGCGGCGCGCACTTGGCGGACGATCTCTACGGCCAGGCGCATGCGGTTCTCAATGCTGCCGCCCCATCGGTCGGTGCGCTGGTTGGTGCGGTTGCACAAGAACTGGTTCAGCAAATAGCCTTCGCTACCCATGATCTCGACACCGTCGTAACCGGCCCTTTGCGCGAGCTGGGCGCAGCGCACATAGGCCTTGATCGTGGACTGGATGCCGCGCTCGGTCAAAGCCTTGGGCTTGAACAGGGAGATTGGGGATTTGATGCTGGAAGCCGACACCACAAACGGCTGGTAGCCATAGCGCCCGGAGTGCAGGATCTGCATCAGAATCTTGCCGCCCTCCTCGTGTACCGCCTGCGTCACTTTGCGATGGTTGCGCACGTCAAAGACTGAATTCAACGTGCCGCCGAATGGCAGCAGCCAGCCCTGGCGATTGGGAGAAATGCCACCGGTCACGATCAACCCGACCCCGCCCTTGGCCCGCTCCCGAAAATACGCTGCCAGTTTGGGGTAGTTGTAGAACCGGTCTTCCAGCCCCGTGTGCATGGAACCCATCATCACGCGGTTGCGCAGCGTGGTGAAACCCAGGTTCAAAGGTTGCAGCAGGTGGGGGTGGGCGGTGGTGATGTGGCTAGACATGGGTGAGCAGCACGATCGCGCGCGCCTCCATGGCTACGCCCTCACCCACTGGACCCATCTTTTCGGCCGTCTTGGCCTTGACATTGACTTGGTCCACGTCCACGCCCAGCACCTGGGCGATGCGCGCGCGCATCGCTGCGATGTGCGGTGCCAGCTTCGGTGCCTGTGCAATCACCGTGCTGTCCACATTGCCGATTGCAAAACCTTTTTCACGCACGCGCCGCGCCGCTTCTGCCAACAGCACGGTGGAGTCTGCACCTTTGAAACGGGCATCGGTGTCCGGAAAATGGGTGCCGATGTCGCCCATGGCTGCTGCACCCAGCAGCGCATCAGTGATGGCGTGCAACAGGGCGTCAGCGTCCGAGTGGCCCAATAATCCCCTGCTGTGGGGAATGTCGACACCGCCCAGTACCAGCCGTCGCCCCTCGACCAATGCATGGATATCCCATCCCTCTCCGATCCGCATATTCATGGTGCCGCTGTCCTGTAGCCATTAAAAGACGCGATTATCGGTCTGGCGCCCTACCAGACCGCTAACACGCCATGGGTGGTTGCCTTTGCGATGTTGTAAACCCCGAAATCGCAGCTATACAGTGTCTATGCTTGGCTGGTATCGGCGCGTGGGTGGACAACGACAATCCACCCACGCAGCCCATGGCACAGAGCGCAGCGTTACATTAACGGCTTGATCAAAAACACCCTATATCCGAAATGAAGAAGTTAACTGTCCTGGCCCTGGCCATTGTGTTGGCAAGCGGCACGGTGCATGCGCAAACCACTGCGGCTTCCGCACCCGCAGCGTCCACCGCGTCCAAAAAAGAACTGGTCGCCCGCGTACTCGTGCTGCAGCAGCCAGCGATAGAGCAAACCGCGCAGGCCATTGTCGAGCGCCCTGCCGTCCAGATGCAGCAACAAGCTTTCATGGCTCTACAAACCCGCGTGGCACCCGAGAAGCGTGAGGCGGTCGCCAAAAGCATACAGGCCGATCTGAAGAAGTACGTTGATGATGTCGCCCCTGGTGTGCGGCAACAAGCCATCAAACTGGCGGCAACGACGATCGGCACCATGCTGGAGGAAAAATTCACTGAGGATGAACTCAAGCAATTGATCGCCATCATCGAGTCCCCGGTCAACAAGAAATTCTCGCAAATGGGCGGAGAGTTTCAGAAGGCACTGGGCGAAAAGCTGGTAGCTCAAACTCAGGCCAGCGTAGGGCCTAAGGTAAAGGCGCTGGAGCAGTCAATTTCTGGTCACCTGGGTCTGCCAGCAAATCCAGCGGCCAAGGGATCTGAGCCCGCCTCGACTAAGGCGCCGAAGAAGTAGCTTGCGGGTGGGGGGGTAGCGGCGCTAACGTCTTCAGCCGCTACCGGCCTACCGAGAACAGCAGCGCAGACGGCGTACCGTACTGCGTTGCTCCCATGGTGGTGAGCTACCAAGGTGCATCAGTCGACTCCTGCAAAACGGGGCCACCACCAAGCGTCCAGCGACCACTTTCCGGGGCCCCATAACAACAGCGCCACCAACAGTGCGCCCCAGAACTGGTGCTGCTGCAAGGCCGCCGGCGCGATGTCGGTGAGGCTGAGCACGGCCATGATATTGATCGCGGTCAGGCTCAACGCAGAGAGGCGCCCGCACAGGCCAAGGATGAGCAGCACCGGAAAAAACAGTTCCCCAAAGGTACCTGCGTAGGCAGCCAAATCGGGTGGCAGCAGGGGCACATGGTATTCGTCCCGAAACAAAGCCAGCGTGGTCTCCCAGTCCATGATCTTGGTAAGGCCGGAGCGGAAAAACGCCAGACCCACAAATAGCCGGGCAGCCAGCGCAGCCGGATCCTGCAAACGGGTGAGTAAGCCCCTTGCGGATCGCAACAGCGGCACGGCCTTGCGCTGCCAGGGAACGGTAAGTGTCGGCATGGTGTGGGACATGGTTCGGGAAGTTGTCATGGTCAGTGAGTCTCTTGCGCAATGGTTTGCAGGCCGCAGACCACGCCGGTTTCCAAGAAGCCGCGCAGCAGCGCGGCGGCAGTGGGCGCAGCTTCGTCCGCGCCCACGGTTTCAACGAGCGCCTCGCACAATTCGCCAAAAGCGTGGCCACTTTGCAAGCCGCACGCAAATGTGGATTCGGCGTCCGACAGCGACTTCCACCGCGAGTGCTGGCTGGCATCTCGCCATACCAGCATGCTGTGGGCCAGTGGTTCGGGCGCGGGCACATCTTCATGCCCAGCTTTCAGCGCGTGCCACACCGGGCCAACTGCCCATTGCAGTGCCAGGACTTGCACGCTGGGGTGCAGCGCAAAGCGAAGCTCAGGCCATAGTTCAGGCGGCACGGATGCAAGTGCATCAGGCGTCCACGGCCGTGCAGGCGCGGCATCAAATGCCGTACGCAGAGCCCACTCCATACGCGCCACATCCACCACGGCTGCATGCTGTATCCACTCTTCGTTTTGGGCCATGAAGTCCGGCAATTGGTGGCCAAACCAGCGCAGCGAATAGTGCTGCGACGGATGGGCGCCGATGTAGGCATCGGCCAGCGCGTCAAAATCATCGTCGCCCATCACCAGCGGCAAAACTTCATAGTTTTCGCGCAGAGCACCACGTAGGCGAGCACGGTAGGCATTCAGGTAGATACCAAACTGTGTGTCGCCACGCGCGCTGAGCAAGCCGGGCGAAGCAGGCAGGTTGTGCAGAAGTGCGGTCTGGAACTGCAGTTGCGTGGCAAGCAATGCAGCGCTCATGCTGCGCACTCCTCTGCCACCAGCGCCTGCGCATGCACCGCGCGGGCCTGGTCCAACTCGTCCAGCAGTTCGTGGAGTGCGGGTATGTTGTCGTCACGCTCGATCATCGTCGGCACGCTGCCGCAGTGCTGCAGGGCGTGGGCATACAGCTGCCACACCGCCTCGCACACCGGGTGGTCATGCGTGTCGATCAAATATCCATTGTGGGTTTCATGGCCGGCCAGATGGATCTGGCGCACCCGCTCGGCCGGTATGGCCTGCAGGTAGGTCAGTGGGTCAAAACCATGGTTGACGCTGCTGACATAAACATTGTTGACGTCCAGCAGCAACTCGCAATCGGCGCGGCGCAGCAGCTCAGCGATGAAGGTCCACTCGGGCATGGCGTCGGCACCAAAAGCCACATAGGTCGACAAATTCTCAATCACGAGGCGCTGGCCCAGAAAGTCCTGCACACGCAAGATGCGCTGGCTAATGTGGTGCAAAGATGCTTCGGTATACGGCACAGGCAACAGGTCGTGCATGTTGAGCCCGTTGACGCCTGTCCAGCAAAGGTGGTCCGACACCCAGGCGGGCTGCACACGGTCGGCAAGCGCCTTCAGGTCTCGCAAGTAGTTCAAGTTAAGCGGGTCAGTGCTGCCAATGTTCAGCGACACGCCGTGCATCACCATGGGGAAATCACGGCGTATACGGTCCAGGTGCCACAGCGGGGCGCCACCGGGAACCATGTAATTTTCAGACAGTATCTCCAGCCAGTCGACACGGGGTTGGGCTTGCGTTTCAAACGCGGTGTAGTGCTCGGTGCGCAGCCCGACACCAAAACCTTGGATGGATTGCATGAGAGCTATCGATAGTGAGAAGATGGAGAGGAGGCCCAACGTACCCCATATGGGAAGGGTGCGCTGGGCGTAGGGAATCTCTGCTTACTTGACGACCTTGCCGCCGGCGGCAGTGCATTCCTTGGCAGACGCCTTGCTGTTCCAGCCCTGGCCCTTACAGCCATTCTGGCCCTTGCACTCGTTCTTGGCCGTCTTGCAGTCCGACGTGCCCTTGCAGCTGTTGATGCCGGCGCAATGGACAGTCATCTCCTCGGCGGCCTGGACCGTGGTGACTGTGCCACCCAGGGCGAACAGAGCGGCTGCGGTGCTGGCCAGGGCGATAGCGGATTTCATTTTGGATTGCATGGTATTTCCTTGAAGGGTTTAAACAATTAGAAGAAGTCAATGTGCAATAAAGGCTTGCGCCATGGGTGCTTTGCTCCCGCTTGCCTTCGTCAGTCGTGCCTATTGGCGATACCTTACACAGCAGTGCAAAAAAAGCCAAAGAATTGCTAAGTTTGCGGGAAAACCCTAAAAGATCCCCTATCCCCGAGGGGGGCTTCCGCTCTGCAATACGCACATAAAAACAGCCCACCGCCCGCATGGGACGCGCGTAACCCGCTACTCAAACGATAGCAAACTCTACTACCCCGGCTTTCCTGTCAGCAGTCCTGCACCGCGCATGATGGCGCTGACCCGAGGCACGATGTCGCTCAGCGCTTGCGCCACCGGCTTGGCGCCAGTCATGCCTTGGTGGATGGCCGCGCCCAGCGGGCCCTGGTTGATGTCGTCCCACGGCGCGATGATGGGGCGCCAGTCGGGGTCGGCATAGCGCAACTGCTCTTTCAGCGTGATGTACTCCGGGTATTGGCGCACCAGGTCCGCGTCCGACAACGTGGACAGGCGCGTGGGGGCGCCGCCCAGGCGGCAGACGGCCTTGTCCTGTGCTTCGGAGGTAAGCCACTGCATCAGTAAAAATGCGGCGTCGGCGCGTTTTGCATTGCGAGGTATGGCCAACCCCAAGCCGCCCGATTGGGACGAGTGCCGCACACCCTTGGGATGCATCACGTAACTCACTTTGCCATCGATCTTGGACGATGCACCCTTGACCGGACCGAACACCACCGTGGAATCCAGGTACATCGCCGCGTCGCCCTGCAGGAACGACTTCAACATGTCGCCCTGGTTCATGTTGGCAGCGCCGGCGGGGCCGGTGTCGACGATGTCTTTGAGCAGTTGCAGTGCATGTACTCCCGCCGTGCCTTGAAACGTCGGATGCCAATGTGCATCAAACACGCGCCCTCCCAGCGGGTTCAGGTGCAGCAGCCATGCATGCACGCACTGGTGGCCGGTTTCACCGCGGGTGGCCAGCGCCCCCATGCCCGCCTTGTCGCGCAGGACCGGCAACAGCGCCTGCAGCTCGGCGTAAGTGGCAGGCGGCTGCAAGTTGAGCTTGGCAAACACATCGCGCCGGTAGGCTAGCACCGAGGTCTCGGCACCATACGGCAGGCCATACAACTGTGCGCCCGGGCCCGGCAGGTAACCCTTGGGGCCACCGACCAGGCCCAGATTGGCCAGGTAGCCGGGCACGATGTCCGGCATCTTGTAGTTGGGATCGGCCAGCGCGGGGTTGGCAAAAAACGGAGCAAGCGGACGCAGCAGGTTTTTGCTGACGTACTCGGTCTTCCACATCACCACATAGCAGACCAGGTCCAACTGTCCGTCGGGGTTAGACAGTTCGCGCAACTGGACGTGCTTCATGCGCAGGATGGGATCTTTCAGTACCTCCACCTTGATGCCGGTGGCCTGCGTGAAGGCCGGCAACAGTTGCTGCATGGCGGCGTAGTGCGGATGTTCGGGGATGCTGATGACCACGGTCTGCCCGCGGTAGGGTGCAAACCGGTCGGCATCGGGCCGTGCGGCCATGGGCAAGCCTGCGCCGAACACCGCACAGGCGGTTTGGCCAATCATGCGTCTGCGAGAAGTCATCGTGTCACCATTTCTGCTTGCAGTATCTGCCTATGTTGCCTGGGTAGCAAGCCGCGCCTGCAGCACGGCTTGGGCCAGCGCAAAGTCCTGCGGGTAGGTGACCTTGAAGTTCTGCGCACTGCCCTCCACGAGCAACGGCGCCTTGCCAGCGAACTCCAGCGCACTGGCCTCATCCGTTACCGCGTCGCCCGCGGCCTTCAGGGCCTGCTGCAGCTCGGCAATACGGAACATCTGTGGGGTCTGGGCCAGCCATTTGTCGCCGCGCTCCACGGTTTCAGCAACCCTGCCCCCGACTTCGCGCTTCAGCGTGTCGGGTAGCTTCAGCGCCAGCAGGCCGCCTACGGCATCAAACTGGCAAGCATCGATCAGTGCATTGATCTGCTCGGGCGTGATCAGGCAGCGGGCAGCGTCGTGTACCAGCACCCAGTCCGCGGGCCCAGCGCCATGCTCCAGCAGCGCAGATAAACCATTGAATACGCTTGCAGCCCTCGTGGATCCACCACAAGCAGCTACCAAAACTGTAGCGAGCTGACCATCAAAAAACGTATCCCCCGGGGGCACTACGACCAGCACGCCGCTCAGGCGCAGCACGCTTGCAAAGGCCGACAACGTGTGCAGCACCATGGGCTGGCCTGCCACAGGCTGGTATTGCTTGGGCCCATCCGCACCGGCGCGGGAGCCGTTGCCGGCACAGGGGATCAGCGCCCATAGGCGGGCGGGGGGTGGGCTGTCTGCAGGGGTGACCGGAGCTGTCATGGAATAGGTTTTTGGTGGGCTGGCGGTCGGGATAGGGTGCGACATTCTAAAATCGACTGAACCAAATCCATTTTCTTTCCTTTCTCTCTGCGGAAGGGGCGCTCTCCCAGGCCCGCTCTGCACCCAAACCCTCCATGGATTTACCCAAACTAACGGTCGGCAAACGCTTCACCCTGCCCCGCCCCGCTGGCTCCGCCGACGCCATGCTGCTGGCCCGCCTGGGTGAGCGCGAAAAGGCTGCTGGCAAGCCCATGACCGTGGTCACGGCCAACGCCAATGACGCCCAGCGCCTGCTGGACGAGATCAGCTTCTTCGCCCCAACCCTGCGTTGTGCCCTATTCCCCGACTGGGAAACCCTCCCCTACGACACCTTCTCGCCGCACCAGGACCTGATCAGCGAGCGCCTGGCAACCCTGTGGCGCATCAGCCAGCGCGACAAGGACACGGGTGCCGACGTCGTCATCGTGCCCGCCACCACGGCGCTGTACCGCCTGGCACCGCCCAGCTTTCTGGCCGGCTATACCTTTGAATTCAAGGTCAAGCAAAAGCTCAACGAGGCCAAGCTGAAGGCGCAGTTGACGCTGGCGGGCTACAGCCATGTGACGCAAGTGGTGAGCCCTGGTGAATACGCGGTGCGCGGCGGGCTGATCGACCTGTTCCCGATGGGATCACTAGTCCCCTTCCGCGTGGATCTGTTTGACGACGAGATCGATTCCATCCGCACCTTTGACCCCGACAGCCAGCGCAGCCTGTACCCGGTGCCTGAAGTGCGCCTGCTGCCCGGGCGCGAGTTCCCGATGGACGACGACGCCCGTGCGCGTTTTCGCAGCCGCTGGCGCGAGTTGCTGGAGGGCGATCCGACCAAGAGCCGCATCTACAAGGACATGGGCGCCGGTGTGGCCACGGCCGGTATCGAGTACTACCTGCCGCTGTTCTTTGAAGAAACCGCGACCGTGTTCGACTACCTGGGGCCGGACGCCACCGTGGTGCTGCACGGCGACCTGGAGCCGGCTTTCCAGCGCTTCTGGCAGGACACCAAGGACCGTTACCGCCTGGTGCAGGGCGTCCCCGAGCGCCCGGCGCTGCCGCCCGAATCGCTATTTTTGGGAACCGAGCAGTTTTATGCGCGAGCCAATGGCTACGCGCAGCTCGCTATCAAATCCGCAGCGGCACCCGTAGATTCCACGGGGGCTACAGCCCAGATTGGCAATGAGGTTCCGGCCTCACCCTATACGGAGCTGGACACCCTGCCCCCCATGGCTGCCGAGCGCGGCAGCGAAGATCCGCTGGCCCGTCTGAAGGCCCATGCCCGCAACACCCAGCACCGCATCCTGGTGCTGGCGGAGAGTGATGGCCGCCGCGAAAGCCTGCTGGACTTTTTGCGCGCCAGTGGCATCAACCCACCGTCGTTTGACTCGCTGTTGGAGTTCCAGACCAGCGACGAGAAATTTGGTATTGCTACTGCGGCGCTGAGCGTAGGTTTTAGCTGGCTGGAATACGGTATCGATCTGGTCACAGAGACCGAACTTTTTGCCAGCGCCCCCACCACACGCCGGCGCAAGAAGCAGGAACAGGTCAGCGATGTTGAAGCGCTGATCAAGGACCTGAGCGAACTCAATGTCGGCGACCCGGTCGTCCACTCGTCCCATGGCATTGGTCGTTACCGCGGCCTGATCAATATGGACTTGGGCAACAAAATGCCCAATGGCGAGCCCGAGTTGCAGGAGTTTCTGCACCTGGAATACGCCGACAAGGCCACGCTGTACGTGCCAGTCAGCCAGTTGCAACTCATCAGCCGCTACACCGGCGTCAGCGCCGATGAAGCCCCTTTGCACAAGCTGGGCAGCGGCCAGTGGGAAAAGGCCAAGCGCCGCGCCGCCGAGCAGGTGCGCGACTCTGCCGCCGAGCTGCTGAACATCTACGCCCGCCGCGCAGCGCGCGAAGGCCACGCCTTCCGCTACTCGGCCAATGACTACGAGACCTTTGCCAACGACTTCGGCTTTGAAGAAACCGCCGACCAGAAGGCGGCCATCCACTGCGTGATCCAGGACATGGTCAGCCCCCGCCCCATGGACCGCCTGGTCTGCGGCGATGTGGGCTTTGGCAAGACCGAGGTCGCGCTGCGTGCCGCCTTTATCGCGGTCACCGGCGGCAAACAGGTGGCGATTTTGGCGCCAACCACGCTGCTGGCCGAGCAGCATTTTCAGACCATCTCCGACCGTTTCTCCAAATGGCCGGTCAAGGTGGCTGAGATGAGCCGCTTCCGCTCCACCAAGGAGATCAACTTGGCGCTGAAGGGCGTGGCCGATGGCACGGTGGACATCGTGGTCGGCACCCACAAACTGCTGAGCCAAGACACGCATTTCAAGAACCTCGGCCTCTTGATCATCGACGAGGAGCACCGCTTTGGCGTACGCCACAAGGAGCAGATGAAGGCCTTTCGCGCCGAGGTCGACGTGCTGACGCTGACCGCCACGCCCATCCCCCGCACCATGGGCATGGCGCTGGAAGGTCTGCGCGATCTGAGCGTGATCGCCACCGCACCTCAGCGCCGTTTGGCCATCAAGACCTTTGTGCGGACCGAAGGCAACGGCGTAATCCGGGAGGCCGTGCTGCGCGAATTGAAACGCGGCGGCCAGGTCTACTTTTTGCACAACGAAGTGGAGACGATAGAAAACCGCCGCGCCAAGCTGGAGGAGCTGCTGCCCGAGGCCCGTATTGCAGTAGCCCACGGCCAGATGCCCGAGCGCGAGCTGGAGCGCGTGATGCGCGACTTCATCGCCCAGCGTTACAACCTGCTGCTGTGCTCCACCATCATCGAGACCGGCATCGACGTGCCTACCGCCAACACCATTGTGATGAGCCGCGCCGACAAGTTCGGCCTGGCCCAGTTGCACCAGCTGCGCGGCCGCGTGGGCCGCAGCCACCACCAGGCCTATGCCTATTTGATGGTGCCCGATATCGAAGGACTAACCAAGCAGGCCACCCAACGCCTGGACGCCATCCA
The DNA here is from genome assembly GCF_056521325.1 of Rhodoferax sp. ZS1R8. NCBI lineage: Bacteria > Pseudomonadati > Pseudomonadota > Betaproteobacteria > Burkholderiales > Comamonadaceae > Rhodoferax > Rhodoferax sp. ZS1R8. Next base: position 31,704 of record NZ_JBWMBA010000007.1, read on the forward strand.
GGCCATGGAAGAACTGGGCAGCGGCTTTTATCTGGCCATGCACGACCTGGAGATCCGCGGTGCAGGCGAAGTGCTGGGTGAGAACCAAAGCGGCAATATGCTGGAGGTGGGTTTCCAGCTCTACAACGAGATGCTGAGTGAAGCCGTGCGCTGCCTGAAGGCGGGCATTGAGCCCGATCTGCTGAGCCCGCTGAACGTCACCACTGACATCAACCTGCACGCCCCGGCGCTGCTGCCAGACGACTATTGCGGCGATGTGCACCTGCGGCTGAGTTTCTACAAAAAACTGGCGACCGCCAAGACCACAGACCAGGTCGACACGCTGCTGGAAGAAATCGTGGACCGCTTCGGCAAGCTGCCCCCGCAAGCCCAGACCTTGATCGACGTGCACCGCCTGCGCGTGCTGGCCAAGCCCTATGGCGTGCTGAAAGTAGACGCCGCGCCCGGCATCATCAGCATCACGTTCCAGAAGAACCCGCCGATTGACCCGATGAAGATCATCCACCTGATCCAGAAGCACAAGCACATCAAGCTGGCGGGGAATGAGAAGCTGCGGATTGAGCGGGAGCTACCCCAGGCCAAGGACCGGGCGCAGATGGTTCGGGATGTTTTGAAGTCGCTGGGGCAACCGGTGGTGGAGGCTGTGGCTACTGCGGCGGCTGCGAAGTAGCCGGGAGAGCGAGCGGCTTGGGGCGAGGTGTGGGCGCTGCAAGGTTCCTCCGCGAGGGCCGTTGCTTGAGACCGAGCTCCTTGAGGACGATGTCTTCGTCCGACTTCAGGAAGGGTCGCGCGGTACAGGCCACAAGGTGGTCCGCCTCGGCGGCCTGAAGTTCGTCCGCAGAGGAATTGAGGGCATCGGAATGTTTGTTGTAGGCGTCGACCTCCAGGTTGCGCGCATCGTTGCGCTTGTTGTAGTTATCGACGGCAGCCTCATCGGCACTGTTCAGTGTGCGGAGAGTCTGCGAGAGCTCGAGTGCCTCGGCCAGCAGCTTCGAACCATTGGGCCGGTGGGCCTCTTGCGCTTCGCGCAGCATCGCACCCCGCCAGCCCAGTTCCATCTCCCGCAGAAAACATGCGCGCACCTCAGCGCGAGACAACAGTTGTCGAGGGGCAGGTTTTGAGGTTTCCGCTAGCGCGGTCAGTGCTGGCTGAGCAGAGACGATGCCGATGAGTGCGAGGATGGGTGCGCGCATAGTATCGTGAAGACGCCTAGTGTTGGAGTTCAGCGGACGCTGTCGGCGATCCGCAAGGAATACGAAGGGACCTCCCACCTTCTGGCAACGACAAAAGAAGACGGGAAATCCGTGGGCAAGAATACCTGAATACAGGCCGGACGCGCTGCTGCTGCCCTCTTCAGCGACCTCCGCAACGGACTTGGCATCTTCGTTCGCCGCAGGCACCAGGGTGGTGAGCGATTAAACTACTCCAATCCGGTCGTGGGACAAACCCCATGGCCACATACCTTTCTAGCCCCCGTGATTGCTGCATTGGCAGCTATATAAAGAATAGCAATTTTCATGCAAGCCACAGAAGTATCCCCCGGCCTGGTCCTGCGCAACTACACGCCTGGCAAAAAGCTGTCCGACTTCAAGCTGATTGCCTTTGACATGGACTCCACACTGATCAACATCGAGTGCATCGACGAGATTGCCGATGCCGTGGGCCGCAAAGCCGAAGTAGCCGCCATCACCGAGGCCACGATGCGGGGCGAGATTGCCGACTTCCAGACCAGCTTGCGCCGCCGCGTGGCGCTGCTCAAGGGTGTCACCGTGGCCGACCTGGAGGCGGTGTATGCGCAGCGCCTGCAGCTCAATCCCGGCGCGGCCGAGTTGGTCATGGCTTGCAAGGCGGCCGGGCTCAAGGTGTTGCTGGTGTCCGGTGGCTTTACCTTTTTTGCCGACCGCGTCAAGGAGCGCCTGGGCATCGACTTTGCCCGCTCCAACTTGCTGGAAGTGCGAAGCGGCCCTAACTGCGGCCAGCTGACAGGCGGCCTGGTTGCCCAAGCCTGGGGCGAAATCTGCGACGGCGCGGAGAAGCGCCGCACTTTGTTAGAAGTGGCTTCGCTGCTCGGCATAGCGCCCGAGCAATGTATAGCGATGGGTGATGGCGCGAACGACCTGCCGATGATGGGCGCAGCTGGCCTGTCAGTGGCCTACCACGCCAAGCCCAAGGTACGCGATCAGGCCATGGTGTCGATTGAATCGGGTGGCCTGGACCGGCTGCTGGAAGTGCTGCAGAACTGAAACCGTTCGCAGCACACGCAGTGGCAAGCGTGGGGGCTTATTAGCCTGCTGCGATCTGGCGCAGCGCCTGCTCGAACACCTCGGGCGGCTGGCCACCAGAAATCAAATGGCGGTCATTGATGACCACAGCAGGCACGGAGTTGATGCCTTGGCGCAGGTAAAACTGTTCTTGCGCACGCACTTCAGCCGCGTAAGTGTCGCTGTCCAAAATCGCCTTGGCACGCTCGGTATCCAGCCCCACCTCACCCGCGACCCGCACCAGCACAGCATGGTTGCTGGGGTCTTCACCATCGGTGAAATAGGCTTTCAGCAAGGCTTGCTTCAAAGCCAGCTGGTGGTCGCCACCTTCTTCGTGCGCCCAATGCAGCAGGCGGTGGGCGTCAAAGGTGTTGTAGATACGCGAGCGTTTATCCAGGTTGAAGGTAAAGCCCAGCTCGGCGCCGCGGGCACGAATGGTCTCGCGGATGGCATTAGCCTGTTCGGGCGTGGAGCCGTATTTGTTGCGCAGGTGCTCCGTCGTGTCCTCGCCCTCGGGCACCATCTGGGGGTTCAATTCAAAGGGTTGGAAAGTGATGTTCACCTTCACATCGGGCGCCACACGGTCCAGCGCGGTTTGCAAAGAAGCCAGGCCCACGGCACACCAAGGGCAGGATACGTCGGATACAAAATCAATTTTCAGGGTTGTGGTCATGGTCATCGGTTCTTGGGATCAATACACAAAGCTTGGGGCTGATTTCTGGATTTCATCAGGCAGTTGGTGAATTCTTCTACGAAATTTCGGTGCTGCTGGCGTGACACAAGCGGCAGGACCGACAATACGGCCATGCCATTTCTTTCCCTCGGATTGCTCCCCACGCTGGCCCAAGCCGCCAGCGCCCTCGGGTTTACGGACCCCACCCCCATTCAAAGCGAAGCCATCCCGGCGGTTTTGACCGGTGCCGATGTACTGGCGTCGGCCCAAACCGGCTCTGGCAAGACGGCTGCATTTTCCCTGCCACTGCTGCAGCGCCTGCAAGAGTTGCCCGCTGAAAACCGCCACCAGTATGGCCGGGCGGTTCGGGCGCTGATCGTGGTGCCAACCCGCGAGCTGGCCGCGCAGGTCGGTGACGTGGTGCGCAGCCTGGCCCAGGCCCTGCCGCAAAGCCCCAAGGTCGTGGTGGCCTCAGGCGGCGTTTCTATCAACCCGCAAATGATGGCCCTGCGCGGCGGTGCCGACGTGCTGGTCGCGACCCCCGGCCGCCTGCTGGACCTGGCCGCTCAAAACGCCGTGCAACTGGCCACCGTGCGCCTGCTGGTGCTGGACGAGGCCGACCGCCTGCTGGACCTGGGTTTTGCAGAAGAACTGGGCAAAGTACTGACCCTGCTACCGCCGCGCCGCCAAAGCCTGTTTTTCTCGGCTACGTTTCCCCCAGATGTGCGCGCCCTGGCCAGCCAGATGCTGCGCGACCCAGTCAATATCTCGGTGGCCTCCACCGAGTTGCCGCCCGCAGACATCACACAACGGGCCATTCGGGTCGACACCGACAAACGCACACAGCTGCTGCGCCACCTGATCAAGGACCAAGGCTGGAAACGGGTGCTGGTCTTTGTGGCCACCAAATACGCGGCCGAACTGGTGGCAGAGAAGCTGTACAAGGCCAAGATCTACGCAACGGCCTTCCATGGCGATCTGAGCCAGGGTGCACGCAAACAGGTGCTGGCCGAGTTCAAGGACGAGCAATGGGAAGTGGTCATCACAACCGACCTGGCCTCGCGCGGCATTGATATTGCCAAGCTGCCCGTAGTGGTCAACTACGACCTGCCCCGCTCAGCCGTAGATTACGTACACCGCATAGGCCGCACGGGGCGCGCCGGCGAGCCCGGCCTGGCCGTCAGCTTTGTCAGTGCCGATACCGAAGCCCACTTTCATCTGATTGAAAAGCGCCAGGGCCTGAGCCTGCCGCTGGAAGAAATTGAAGGCTTTGAGCCTACCGAGGTGGCCACCCCCATCGCCCCGCAGGTAGCTGCGGACAAGGGCGGAATCAAGGGCAAGCGCCCTAGCAAGAAAGACAAGCTGCGGGCACTTGCGGCTGCCCAGCCCAAACCAGACTAGGCTTTAACAGTCGCCGCCTTGCGGTCTGCCGCCACCCGTTGGGCCGAAGGGCGCTCACCAATGAACTTGATGTAGTTCTTGTAATCGATGCCACCGGCCAGTAACAGGTCTTCTCCATAGATGGCCTTGGTGGCCATTCCCACCAACGGCAGACTGGCATAGGCAGCGCAATCGGCCAGCGTAAACGTGTCGCCTGCCGCATAGGGAGCGAACTTGAGCAAACGCTTGGCAGCGGGAATGCTTTTATCCAGCTGCTTGCGAACCCTTGCCAGGGTGCCTTCGCTGACCGCGCCACCAAAAAATGCCTGGTAATACAGCTCACGGGCCACCAGCTCCAAGTGCAGGTCGATGTATATACACAACTCACGCACCTTGGCTGCGGCAAACGGGTCAACGGGCAGCAGTGGCGGGTTGGGGTACGCCGCCTCGATGTACTCCACAATGGCTTCGCTCTCGCACAGCGTGCCCTGCGGCGTGCGGATAAAAGGGATTTTGGCCAGCGGAGAGGCAGACAGCACCGCTTCGTCGGTCAGGCCGGTCTTGACGTTTTCTTCGACAAAAGACACGTTCTTTTCCAGGAGTGCCAGTTTGACCTTGTTGTAGTAGTTGGAAACGGGGAAACCACACAGCGTCAGCATAAAACTTTCTCCTGGTCAAGATTCAAAAACAAATTACTCCAGTGGAGCGGCACCCGCAGGCCGCGCCTGGCGGCGTCCATGCGATGCCAAAATTTCCACGTAAAACTGCTCTCCGCCGTCATTGGCAATACCGTCAATCAGACTGGTGAGCGTTGCAAAGTGGACCACAACGGCCTGCTCCTCGGTGGCACCAAAGCGACAATCAAAGTCCCAAAAGTCCACGCCCTCGGGCAACTCGCGGCGGCGTTCACGCTTGACGTATTTGCGGATCTCGTGTTTGACGGCGTCCAGCACGCGGTCACGGTTCTTGCCTTCGATATTGAGTTTGAATGTTTTTTTCATGCCGCGATTATGCTGCGCCACTACTTGGCGCTGTTTCACAGCCGGGCCGCCCCCAGGCAAACGCGCCCCTCTGCCGGCAGCGACCCGCATAGCGGCGGAGTGTGGGGGGGCGGAAAAATCCGGCACACTCTGCCCTTATGCATACCACCCACCCGACGCCCAGCAAGGAAGAGATCGCACTGTTGGAACCCTTTGAGCGCCTGGGCCTGAACCGCATCGTGCTGGTGGCCACGGCCGAGCAGGCCAGCCGGGCGGCGTCGGAGCTGGCGGCTGCCAAGGTACTGGGCTTCGACACAGAATCCAAACCCACGTTCTTCAAGGACCAGGTGTCGGAGGGGCCACACATTGTGCAATTGTCCACCGCCGACAGAGCCTGGGTCTTCCAGCTGCACGATCCGCAGTGCAGTGCCCTGGTGGCAGAGTTGCTGGCCACCAGCGGCATTACCAAAGCGGGTTTTGGCCTCGGCGATGACCGCAAACGCATCATTTCCAAATTGGGCGTGGAGCCCGGTGGTGTGTTAGAACTCAATACCGTTTTCAGGGAACGTGGGTACCGCAAAGACATGGGCGTAAAAGGTGCCGTGGCCGTGCTGTTCAACAAGCGTTTCCTCAAGTCCAAGAAGGCCGCTACATCCAACTGGGCCAACCCGCAGCTGACTGAAGCCCAACTGGTCTACGCGGCCAACGATGCGTATGCCGCGCTTAGGGTGTTCCAGGCGCTGAAGCTGGGCTAACGCCAGTCTAAACCCTAGCGCAACGCGTACCTTGTGAGAGTCACGCGGCCCTATTCTCCGTCCGCGCAGGGGGCATATCCAGGGCACCGCTGTACCGAACAGGTATCGCCGCACAATCATGGCCATGATTCCGTTTTCCGTACTCGACCTCTCCCCCATTACCGAAGGCAGCGATGCCGCCCAGTCGTTCCGCAACACGCTGGACTTGGCGCGCCATGCAGAGCGCCTGGGTTTCAACCGCTACTGGCTGGCCGAACACCATGGCATGCCCGGCATCGCCAGCGCCGCCACAGCCGTGTTGATAGGCCACGTGGCAGGTGGCACATCCACGATACGGGTGGGAGCCGGCGGCATCATGCTGCCCAACCATTCGCCGCTGGTCATTGCCGAGCAATTTGGCACGTTGGAGTCGCTGTACCCCGGCCGCATAGACCTGGGCCTGGGCCGCGCCCCGGGCTCGGACCAGATGACCGCCCGTGCGTTACGGCGCAACCTTGCGTCCGACGCCGATGAGTTTCCGCAAGACGTGGCCGAGTTGATGGATTTCATGTCCGACCAACCACAGCAAAAGGTCCGCGCGGTGCCGGGAACAGGGCTCAAGGTGCCCATCTGGATATTGGGCTCCAGCCTGTTTGGCGCCCAGTTGGCGGCGATGATGGGGCTGCCATATGCGTTTGCGTCGCACTTTGCGCCCGCGCAGATGATGGACGCTATTGACCTATACCGCGCCCGCTTCAAGCCGTCGGCCCAGCTGGCCAAACCCTATGTCATGCTGGGCTTCAACGTGTTTGCGGCCGATACCGATGAAGAGGCAAAAATTCTGGCTACCTCGATGCAGCAAGCGTTTGTCAACCTGCGCAGCGGCCACCCCGCCCGCCTGCCTGCGCCAAAACCTGGCTACGCGGAGCAGGTCGGCCCGGCCGAGCAGGCCCTGCTGCGCAGTGTGCTGTCCTGCACCACCATTGGCTCAGCAGCCACCATCCGCAAGGGTCTGGAGGATTTCGTTGCACGCACAGGTGCCGACGAATTAATGATCACGTCGCAGATGTTTGACCACACGGCGCGCAAGCGGTCTTACGAACTGGCCGCGCAGGCCATGGCCTGAAGGCGGCCGGTGCCTAGCCCTTGCCGGGCAAATGGAAATTCAGCAGGCGCGTAGCGATCAGCGTCTCGGCCAGAAAGCACAGCAGCGCGAGCAAAAAGCTGACCACGCCGAACAGGAAGCCCCCCACCGCCCAGCGGCTGATCTTGAACCCAGTGGTTTCACCCACGAACAGCACGATGATGGTCAGGCCGATCAAAAAAGAACAAAAGGTCAGCAATGCAATGCCGCCGTTGGCCAACCGCCCCCGCAAACGCAGCTCGCCCAACTCTTTGAAGGCGCGCTCCAGAAATTCGGGGTCAGTGGATTCGCGGGCCCTGTCCTCAATCAGGCGCGCCCGGTCAATGATGCGAGCCAACCTGCCGGCGATCGCACCAATCATGCCCGACACCGCGGTCAGCAAAAACACCGGGGCCACGGCCAGCTGTATGCCGTGGGTTACTTCGTCTGCATTGAATGTCAGCATGTGGTCGCTATCAAATCTTCGTAGTAATGGAATCCGTGGCAGCTGTTGGCCCAGTGCCCGTTGGTGGTGCTGCGTGCACCCAGGCCAATGACGCGGCGTCCGCTGGCCTTGATCTTTTGTGCCAGCGGCATGAAATCGCTGTCGCCACTGACGATGACAACGGCGCCGATGTGGTCAAAGCGCGCCACATCTTCTACGGCATCCAGGCTCAGGCGGATATCTGCCCCGTTTTTGGCAGCGCCACCGGGCGGGAACAGCTGGATCAGCTCGATCGCATGGTGCAGCAATGCGTCGCGGTAGCGGCCGAAGTATTGCCAGTTGCAATAGGCGCGGTGGATGGCAACAGGCCCCAGCGATGCGGCCAGCGCCACCACCGCATGCACATTGACCAGCGGCTCCTGCACCCTGAAACGGTTGTCCTGCTTGCCGTAGGACCCCTCTTGCCGGGCCTCGCACAAGGCGGCGTGGAGATTTTCAAAATCCCAGTACAGGGCTACAGAGGCGGGGTTGATACTGTCCATGGGGCGCGTATGGTCTGCTGTTAAAGACGCATCGTACCCGCTACTGCTGGTGGCTAGCCTCCTGCGCGCTTGACTGTGTGGCCCTGGGTCTTGAGGATTTGCATGATGCGATCAATATGGTCGCCCTGAACTTCGATAACGCCGTCTTTGACCGTTCCGCCAGTGCCGCAGGCCGCTTTCAGTTGCTTACCCAGTTCGGCCAGCGCCACCGCGTCCAGTAGCACGCCCTTGACCAGCGTGACGGCTTTGCCGCCACGGCCTTTGGTTTCGCGCGACACGCGCACAATGCCGTCACCGGTAGGGGCCACGGCCAGCTTGCAGGTGCATTGTGCAACGGGTTGACGGCAGTCTGGGCACATGCGCCCACTGTCGGTGGAATAGACCAGGCCGCCCAGTGCGGCAAGGCCGGATGCCTTAGATTTCAGAAAGACTCCCAGTCATCATCGCCACCGGCAGGCGTGGGCTTGGCGGGGGGCCGCGCGCCCAACCTCGGTGCGGCTTGTGTAGTCGTACGTGGCAAGGCTTTAGCCGGGGACCTCGCTACGGCCGCAGCAGCCACCGGCCGGGCTGCCGAGCGATCGTTCGCAGCATTCTCGACGTCGCTGAGCCGGAAGGCGGCCACCACGTGCACCAAGTCTTGTGCCTGTGACTTGAGCCCACTGGCGGCGGCGGCCATTTGCTCAACCAGTGCGGCGTTTTGTTGCGTGGCCTGGTCCATATGCGCGACAGCCTCGCCCACCTGCGACACGCCCTGCGCCTGCTCGTCGCTGGCAGCGCTGATCTCTCCGACAATATCCGTCACGCGCCGGATACTGCTGACGACCTCGGTCATCGTTGTACCAGCTTGGTCGACCAAAGTGGTGCCACGCTCCACACGCTCCACGCTGGCACCGATCAGGCCCTTGATCTCCTTGGCGGCTTCGGCGCTACGGCCAGCCAGGCTGCGAACCTCTGACGCCACCACCGCAAAACCGCGACCCTGCTCCCCGGCGCGCGCTGCCTCTACTGCCGCATTCAACGCCAGGATATTGGTCTGGAAAGCTATGCCGTCGATGACGCTGATGATGTCCGATATCTTGCGCGACGAATCATTGATTCCCTTCATTGTCTCCACGACCTGCGCTACCACGTCGCCACCCTTGATGGCCACCGTGGACGCATTCATTGCCAGCTGATTGGCCTGGCGGGCATTGTCAGCGTTTTGCCTCACCGTCGATCCCAACTCTTCCATGGACGAGGCGGTTTGCTCCAGTGCGCTAGCCTGCTGCTCGGTACGAGACGACAGGTCGTGGTTGCCCTGTGCGATTTCAGAACTTGCGGTGGCTACACCTTCGGCCCCCTGCCGCACATTGGTTACCACCTTGACGAGGGCCAGCCGCATAGATTCCAGTGCATGCAGCAATTGGGCCGGCTCGTCACTGCCGCGGGGGTGCAGTGCATGGGTCAGGTTGCCGCCAGCAAATTCCTTGGCAGCGCCGACGGCAAATTCGATCGGCTTGGTGATCTGGGGAATGATCCACAACGCCATACCTGCCGCAAGCAACACTGTGACGCCCAGCATTAATGTCACGCTCCACTTGGAGCTGGCGTAGGTCGCCTTCGCTCCTTCACGCGCGGCCGCTGCGCCTTGCGTATTGTGCGCATTCATACCATCAATGTTCTTGAACAATGCGCGAAACGCAGTGCGGGACTCACCATTCAATAATTCCGTGGTCGCCAGTGCTTCAGCCGGGCCAATGTCAGACAGCGCCAACAGTTTGGTGCTCACCGCGTAATAACCGCCCAGTTCCTTCGAAAACTTTTCCCAGTCCTGCTTCTCTGCCGCGGTGTCCAGCAGGGCCTCGACCCGTTTTCCGACATCTACCAACTTGGCCTTGTCGGCGCTGATGCGGTCGGCTTCGAGCTTCTTTTCCTCCGCCGTCACCGCCATTGCATGCTGGGTCTCGGCCTGGCGCAGGTCGTTTAGCAGGCCCTGTAACTCTCCGGTGTACTGGATGTTGGGCAGCCAATTACTGGCAATCTCTTCCGTACTGGTGTTGATACGGGCTAACTGCACCAGGGCAAACATGCCAATGGCGCCTGTCAACAGAACCATCAGTAGAAACGCACCGCTTAACTTCACACTGATTTTTGTGTTCGAAAAATTCATGCTGCAGTCTTTCGCAAAAAGTAACCAAACGCCCGCGGATGAGCCAGATTATGGTGCCACTATCTGTGCGGTAGAGTGCATAGTTTCCCTATTCTGCGGCCTTTTCGGTCCATGGTGTGCGCAGAAAAGACCGAAGGCTTACAAGCAGACACACAGGACTTGCTCGCCTGAAACGACCGCCTGCAAAACCCGTGTAAAGTTCCGCCCACGTTCAACCCCAGAGACTCCATTTCTATGTCCACGATTCGCATTTTTTCCTACTCGATATTGGCAGCAAGCTTGCTGATCCAACCAGCCATGGCCCAAAACAAGGCCGCTGTCGGCAAGTCTGTTGCCGAATTCATCAAGGTATCGCAGAGCTTGGCTACCAGCTTGGCCGATTTGTCCAAGCGCGCAGGCACCGCATCTCCCAACGACAAGGAAATGCTCAAACTAGTGACCACCCAACTGGGTCTGGTCGATGCCACTGCAGATGGCGTGGTTGCGCTGGGCTTGGTAGCCGCGGAAGTGCGGGACGCTGGTGACATGGCCATTGCCAAGAAGCAGCTGGTTACCCGCTGCAATGCGCTCAAGACCTTGAGCGAAGCTAACGCCAAATATGTAGGCGGTCTGGCATCCAATATTGCGGCCGTTGCCACGTCGGCAGAGGTGCGAAAGGCAAGTGATCTGGTCACCCAAATGGGCCAACACTCTCTGTGCAACCCCGGCAAGGCTTGATCCGATGAGCGTGCCACGTCCCCTCTCGTCCCCAGGGTGTATCAAAGCGATCGTGCTGGCCTGCGCTCTTGCGGCGCCTCTGGCATGGGCGCAGACTGCTGTGGCGCCAGTGGCTGCGGCCTCTGCCCCTGCCGGCCCCACCATTCGCCCCGAACTGCGCACCCTGTTGCTGGACACGCAACCTTTGCTGAGTGAGAAGAAATACCCGCAGGTCAAGGAAAAGCTCCAGGCTGCCAATGCGGTAGCAGACAAGACACCGTACGAGACCTATATTGTTGCCCGCGTTGCGCTGTCCGTCGCCCTTGCCGAGGACGACGGCCCCAACGCCAGCAAGCTGCTGGAACAGGTGCTGCAACTCAACACCAGCGGCGCATGGCTCAAGCCCGAGGAAACGTTGCCGCTGATGCATGCGGTGGGCATTGCCCACTACCGCACCAAGGACTACGCCCAGGCCGCAGCCTGGATGGATCGCAACATCAAAGCCGGGGGTACTGATCCAGCTGTCAAGAGTGCACGCATCCAGGCATATCTACTGGGGGGCAACTTGCAGCGTGGCAGCGAGCTGATCAATGAGGAGATTGCCGCAGCCCAACTGGCCAAGACCGCTCCGCCCCAGAACTACCTGGAAATGCTGGCCCAAGCCCGTAACAGCCTGAAAGATACCGCCGGCTACACCCGTGCGCTGGAATTGCTGGTGCAGTACTACCCCAGCAAAGACCACTGGCGCTCGGTCATCAACCGCCTGTGGGGCCGCTCCGACCTGGCCAGCCGCCTGCAGCTGGATGTGTTCCGCCTGGCTTTTTTCACCGGCACGCCGGAAGAAGCCACCGACTTCACTGAATACGCCGACTTTGCGCAAAAAGCCGGCTTCTCCGGCGAGGCGCTGCGTGCCTATGACCAGGGTGTCGCCGCCGGACAGCTGGGCACCACGGAGGCGCACAAGAAGCTACGCGCGAAACTGGTTCAAGAGAATGAGCAGGACAAAAAGACGATGACTGCCGACATTGCCGCCGCGCAAAAGAAGCCAGATGGGTTGGCGCTGTTCAATATCGGACTCAACCTGGTCGGCATGCAGCAATTCGACAAAGGTCTGGAGTTGATGGAAAAGGGTATTGCCAAGGGCCTGCCGCGCCGTGCCGAAGACGGCCGGCTGCGCTTGGCTGCCGCCTACGCCCAGGCCGGCCAAACCGACAAGGCGTTGCAGACTTTGGCTACCGTGTCCGGCCCCGAAGGGCTGACCGACTTGGCCCGCTACTGGACCTTCGCCGTACGCAAACCCTGATCAACGTCCAAGGGATTCTGCCCCGTGCGCAAACCATTGCTGGCCATTTGGATTGCGCTGCTGGTCAGCGGCTGTGTGAGCCTAGTGCCACCGCCCGAGCCCGCCAAACCCTTGGACGCCGTCAACCCCAGATACGGCTACCGCTTCTCCAACCTGCAGGCAGGGCCTGACAACAGCGACGGCCTGTTCATGGTCGTGGCCTTCTCTGGTGGCGGCACCCGTTCTGCCGCGCTGGCCTATGGTGTGCTCGACAAGCTGCGGACCACCCCCATACGCTGGGGTGGCAGGCCACGCCGGCTGATCGACGAAATCGACGTCATCAACTCAGTGTCGGGCGGCAGCTATGCGGCCGCCTATTACGGCTTGTATGGCGATGCTTTTTTTGACGAATTTCCTGACCGGTTTTTAAACGCCGACTTCCAGACCGAGCTGTGGGACCGGTACATCTCCGTCACTGGCATGACCCAGGTCATGGGCTGGTCCACCAACGACCGTGTGGACCTGCTCAGCGCCATTCTGGAGCGCCGCCTGTTTGCCAAGAAAACATTTGCCGACCTGCTGGCGCGCAAGACACGACCGCTGGTCGTCATCCACGCCACCGACCTGAACCGCGGGGCTGATTTTCAGTTCACGCAGGACCAGTTTGACCCGATGTGCACGGATCTGTCCACGCTTCCCCTGTCGCGGGCCGTGGCCGCATCCAGTGCCGTGCCCATTTTGTTTGGCCCGGTCGTGCTGAAGAACCACGGCGGGCGCTGCGGCTACAAGCGCCCCAGCTGGGTGCAGCCGGCGCTGAACGGCCCGCAAGACCAAAGCTGGACGCTGCGGGCACAACGCCACGCCGCGGACGTGGACTCCTACCTGGACTCCAGCGCGGAGAGTGGCCGCCCGTGGATACACCTGATCGACGGCGGCATCTCGGACAACCTGGGTTTGCGCGGCCCGCTCGAATCGAGCATCGCGCGCGGTGGCTTTGCACCGCTGCTCAACCGCTTGGGTGTGCACGGCGTGCGCAAGGTGGTGTTTTTGGTGGTCAGCGCAGAGGTGCTGCCGGAGTCGGGCATAGACCACTCAGGCGATCCACCCAGCATCCGCCAGATGGCGTCGCGCGTGCTGGACACGCTGATGGGCAACATCTCGTTCGAGACCCAGACCTGGCTGCGCTCCAGCTTCCACTACTGGCGCGAAGAGGCGCGCGAACTGGCGGGAAAAGCCGGCAGCCCCTACGAAGGCGTGCCCGACTTCTACCTGGTGGAGACCAGCCTGCGCGACATCGCCGACCCCGCGGAACGCAAGGCGATGATGGCCATTCCCACCACCTTCAAACTGGAATCCGAGCAGGTGCAGGCGCTACAGCAGGCGGGGCGCACACTGCTGGACAACTCACCGGAATTCAAGCGCCTCGTCAAGGATCTGCAATAACAGCCGTTCAGGCCCACTACAGGAGACACGTTCCATGCAAAAACCCCTCACCCGCACCACTCTGGTGGGTTCCATTGCCCTGCTGCTCTGCGTACACGGCAGCCAAGCTGCTTCCGTCGCGCCGGTGGCCGCCGAAAACGGCATGGTTGTCAGCGCCCACTACTTGGCCACCCAGGTCGGTGTCGATGTGCTGAAGAAAGGTGGCAATGCCATCGACGCTGCCGTGGCCGTGGGCTATGCGTTGGCGGTGGTCTACCCTGCTGCCGGCAACCTGGGCGGTGGCGGCTTCATGACGCTGCAACTGGCAGATGGCCGCAAGACCTTTCTGGACTTCCGCGAAAAAGCTCCACTGGCCGCCACCGCCAATATGTACCTGGATGCCAACGGCAACGTGGTCAAGGGCTTGAGCACCAAAGGCTACCTGGCGGTCGGCGTGCCGGGCTCGGTTGCTGGCCTGGAGGCGGCGCGGGTCAAGTACGGCAGCATGGGCCGCGCCGCGTTGCTGGCGCCGGCCATCGCGCTGGCAGACAAGGGCTTTGCGCTGGAACAAGGCGATGTGGACATGCTGCGCACCGCCACCGCCGATTTCCGCAAGGACGGCCCGTCCGCCGCCATCTTCCTTAAAAAGGGTGAGCCCTTCGAGCCCGGCCAGGCATTGGTGCAAAAAGACCTGGCCAAGACGCTGCGCCTGATCAGCCAGCACGGCCCTAACGGTTTTTATAAAGGCCCGGTCGGCCGCGCGCTCGTGGCGGCCAGCACCGCCGGCAAGGGCATATTGACCCAGGCCGACCTGGACCAGTACACCGTGCGCGAAATGGCACCGGTGGAATGCGATTACCGCGGCTACCACGTTGTGTCAGCGCCGCCACCCAGCTCGGGCGGGGTTGTCATCTGCGAGATCCTGAACATTGTCGAGGGCTACCCGCTGCAGGAACTGGGATTCCGCTCTGCGCAGGCCGTGCACTACCAGATCGAGGCCATGCGCCACGCCTACGTAGACCGCAACAGCTACCTGGGTGACCCGGATTTTGTGAAGAACCCGCTGAACCGCCTGCTGGACAAGGCCTACGCGGCCAGCATCCGCGCCGCGATAGACCCGGCCAAGGCGGGCGTCAGCCAAGAGATCAAGCCCGGTGTGGCCCCGCACGAGGGCAGCAACACCACGCACTACTCCATCGTCGACCGGTACGGCAACGCGGTGGCCGTCACCTACACGCTGAACGACTGGTTCGGCGCCAAGGTCACCGCGGCCGGCACCGGCGTGCTGCTGAACAACGAGATGGATGACTTCACGGTCAAGGTGGGCGTGCCCAATATGTACGGCCTGGTGCAGGGTGAGGCCAATGCCATCGCCCCGGGCAAACGGCCCTTGAGCTCCATGAGCCCGACCATCGTCACCCAGGGCGGCAAACCCGTCATCGTGGTGGGCACGCCGGGCGGCAGCCGCATCATCACAGCGGTCACCCACACGCTGCTGAACATCATCGACTACGGCATGAACGTGCAGGAGGCCGTGGACGCGCCCCGCTTCCACCAGCAATGGCTACCGGATTTGACCAATATGGACACCTTCGGCATCAGCCCCGACACCCGCAAGATCCTGGAAGGCATGGGGCATAAGTTGGGCGCGCCCCAGCCGGCCAACCACCTGGCCGCCATCCTGGTCGGTGCGCCGTCACTGAACGGCAAGCCGGTGGGCAGAAACCGCTTCTATGGCGCCAATGACCCTCGGCGCAATACCGGGCTGGCCAAGGGCTACTGAGCCGGCCATCGACCCGTGGTTATATACCAAATTGGCCGCCAGCCCCCGTGCAGCGTGCGTAAGCAGCTCCTGATTTCATAGCACACCGCGGATGCCTGCAATCGCACGCCTGCCCGAGGCCCTGGCCTTGCTGCACGCGCACGCGCGCCCACAGGCGCTGCAGGACCTGGCGCGCTTCGGCATCATCGGCGACGGGCGCCTGGGTCTGTCGGTGCCCGCCATGCGCGGCATCGCCCGGACGCTGGGGCGTGAGCATGCGCTGGCCCAGGCTTTGTGGGACAACCTCAGCAGCAGGGCAGCAAGTCGGCGCGATGGATCGCCGCTGATGCACTACGTGAACTCAGTGTTGCGTAACGACGATCGGGTCGCCCTTGGTGATGATCATCGTGTGCTCGTACTGTGCGGACAGGTTGCCGCGCACGCCAGCCAGCGTCCATCCGTCAGAAGTCTCTTTGACGATCCGGCTCTTGGTAGACAAAAACGGTTCGATCGTGATGACCATGCCTTCGGTCAGGATACGGGTGTCGGTCCGGTCAAAGTAACCTGCAATGTGTTCGGGTTCTTCATGCAGTGCACGCCCCACCCCGTGGCTGCCCAGGTTCTCGATGATCTTGAAGCCATAGGTCTTTGCGGTGCGCTCGATGGCCGCGCCGATGCCGTTAATCGGCTGGCCAGCCCGGGCCTGCCGCATCGCCTGTGCAAGGGCCACGCGGGTAGCGTGGCACAGCCGCGTTTTCACGGCGTTGGTGGGGGGCACAACGCGCGTGCCGCCGGTATCGGCAAAGTAGCCGTCCAGCTCGGCGGACACGTCGACGTTCAAGACGTCTCCCGGCCGGATGACCCGGTCACCGGGGATGCCGTGCGCGGCCTCTTCGTTGATGCTGATGCAGGTTGAGCCGGGAAAGTCATAGGTCAGCTTGGGCGCAGACCGGGCACCGTGGCGCGCCAGCAGCTCCGCACCCAGCGCGTCCAGCTCCCGCGTCGTCATGCCGGGTTCGGCCGCATCCAGCATCTGGTGGAGCACACTGGAGACAATTTTTCCTATGCGTTTGAGAGCAACGACGTCGTCTTCGGTTTCTATGGTCATGCGACCTCCTGGTTGATGGGATCCAAGTGTGCGAACGCAGACGTCGGCGCCCCAGTCGACTGCGCTTTGCGCGCCCGCAGCTCCTCGGTCGTCTGTCCGTGGCCATCCGGTGACCACCCCGGTGGCATGAAAAGATAACCCAACACGGCACGCAGGCTGCGTGCCTTTGCCACATCGCGGCCCAGGCTGATCCACTGCGCAAACTCCACGTGAAGCGGGTTGTAGCTGGTCATGGGGTGTACCAGGCCATAACGGCAGGGAACATCATCCCGCTCGGCGATATAGGTGCCGAACAGGCGGTCAAATATGATCAAAACACCGCCGTAATTACTGTCCAGGTACTCGATATTGGCCGAGTGGTGCACGCGGTGCGATGACGGCGTGTTGAGAACATACTCCAGCCAACCCAGCTTGGGAATCCACGTGGCGTGGATCCAGAATTGGTACAACAAATTCAGCGTCAGCGCAGTCAGCACCAGGCGCAAATCAAACCCTATCCACACCAGCGGCAGCAGGAACACCACGTTGCCCGTCAGCTTTCCGAAAGCGCCTATGCGCAGCGACGCCGACAGGTTCAGCTGGTTGGGCGAATGGTGTACCGCGTGGTTGCCCCAAAACCAGCGCACGCGGTGCCCGGCACGGTGCAGCCAGTAGTAGAAAAACTCCAGTGCGAAGAACAGCAGCAGCACGGCGCCCACGCTATCCAGCTCGATGCGGGCCAGCCGGTGTTCAATAGTCCACGTGATCAGCGGTGCTGCAATAGTCAACGGCACAAACAACGCAACCGCGATCCGCAGCACATAGTCGAACATCGACACCCCGAAGGCCCGCCAGTCGAAGTGCTGGATACGTGACAGCACCAGGGCCTCAAGCAAGGACAACGCCAGAATGGTCGGTGCTGCTACCAACAGCAAGAACTTCTCAATGGTCAACATGGCGGTGGACTCAACTGAGTGGGTCGGTTATAGGGCTTGCCCCAGGCGACCCACACCTTCTTCAATCTTCGCCACATCGGCGGTCGCAAAGCTCAATCGCAACGTGGATAAATCAGGGTTGCTGGCATAGAACGGCGCACCGGGCACAAAGGCCACACCCTTCTCTATCGCGCGCTTGGCCAACTCGGCACCATCCTTCACTTTGCCACCGGCACCGGTCAGGCGCGCCCACACAAACAGGCCGCCCTGGGGTTGTACAAACTCGATTGCGTCACCCAGCTCCTTGCGCAGCGCGTTGCCCATGGCCAGGGCCCGTTCGGCGTAGACCTTGCGCACATGGGCCAGCGTGGCGGGCATGCGGCCCGCCTTCAGGTACTGGGCGGCGGTGGCCTGGGCGAAGGTGCTGGTGTGTGCGTCGCTAAACTGCTTGCACATCGTGGCCTTGCCCAATAGCTCGGATGGCGCAACCATCCAGCCCACGCGCAGGCCAGGGCTGAGCACCTTGCTCAACGAGCCGCAGTGCACCAGCAGTTCGCGGCTGCCCGGAACGCCGGCGCTCAATGTCAACAGCGATGGTGGTGGCGCATCGTTGAAGTACAGGTCGCCATAAGGGTCGTCTTCGACGATCAGTGTCTGGTACTGCACCGCCAATTCCAGCACACGCTTGCGGCGCTCCAGGTTCAGCATTGCGCCGCTGGGGTTGCCAAAGGTGGGGATCAGGTAGACGAACTTGGGTTTGTGCTCGGCGATCAGCGCTTCCAGTTTGTCCACCTGCACACCGTTGGCATCGATCGGTGCGCTGATCAGTTCCGCACCGTAGAGGCGGAAGCACTGAATGGTGGCCAGAAAGGTGGGGCCTTCCACAATGACCTTGTCACCGGGGCTGATCATGGTCTTGCCCAGCAGGTCAAGGCCCTGTTGGCTGCCGGTGGTCACGATGAGTTGTTCGGGTGCCAGATCCTTCACGCCCTTGCCTTGCATGAAAGCAGCCAATTGCTCGCGCAGCGGGTTGTGCCCTTCGGTGGCCCCATATTGCAGCGTGGCGCCGGCCTCCTCGGTCAACGCGGTGTTGACGGCTTCGCGAATACCCTCCACATCAAACATGGCCGGGTCCGGGAAACCACCGGCGAAGCTGATGATGCCGGGCTTGCCCAGCAGCTTGAAGAGTTCGCGGATGGCCGATGTTTCTACGTTGTCGAGACGGGTGGCGAATTGGAGCGGCATGGCAGTGTGGGTACAAATGGTTGGGTCAGCCTGTAATGGTAGCGCGTGGGGCTTACAGCAGCTTAATGCGACTCTTGCATAAGGCCATGAATGCCCCAGCTCTGGGTGCCCTAAAGGGCTTTTGCAAGCCTAGAATCCGCGTCATCCAAAAGATAACCCGGAGCAACCAATGACCTCTTCCGCGCTCACCGAGCTGCTGTCCTATACCCAAGAACACGCAGGCCCGGCCCCCAGTCGCATCAATGATTTTGTAGCGGCCTACTTTGACAGCACAGACCCCGATGAGTTGGTGGCCCGTGGCCCGGCCACGCTCTTCGCCATCGCCAATGCGCACTGGCGCCTGCTGGACACGCCCCGTGCACCCAACACCGCCAAAGTCCGCGTTTTCAACCCCACACTGGCCGAAGACGGATTTGTCAGCGACCACACCGTGGTGCAGATCGTCAATGACAACATGCCCTTCCTGGTGGATTCGGTCACCATGGCCATCAACCGCAGCAACCGCACAGCCCACTGGATCGTTCACCCGCTGCTCAGCGTCGCGCGTGATGCCAAAGGCAAGGTACAAACTGTCAGCAGCGCAGCTGCCGCTGCGGCAGCCGGTCGTACTGACCCAGTCGAATCGCTGATCCAGGTTGAATGCGACCGCATCGTCGGCGCAGCCGAACAACAGGCACTGGCCACTGAATTGGAAAGCGTGTTGAACGATGTGCGCAGCGCCGTGCAAGACTGGCGCGCCATGTTGGAACGCGCGCAGAAGATGGCCGCTGACGCATCCCGCTCCAGCTTGTCACCCACCGGCCGCCAGGAAGGCGTTGATTTCTTGAGCTGGCTGGAAGACCGCCACTTCACCTTTTTGGGTGCACGCGATTACGACCTGAAGCGCGATGGCGAAGTGGTCAGCATGGTGGCCAAACCCGAGACTGGCCTGGGCATCTTGCGCGGCCCGGTCCACACGCTGGAGACCGTGTTGCCGCCCGAGGCGGTGGCGCTGCTGGAATCCAATGAACTGGTGCTGGTCACCAAGGCAATGACCCGCGCCACCGTGCACCGCCCGGCCTGGCTGGACTATGTGGCAGTCAAACGTTTTGACGAGGCCGGCCAAGTGATCGGCGAGGCGCGCTTCCTGGGCCTCTACACAGCTGCCGCTTACACGGCACCGGTCAGCGAAATCCCCCAGGTGCGCAGCCGCGTAGCCGCTGTGATGGCTGCGGCGGGTGTCGTGCCCGACAGCCACGCCGCCAAGTCCCTGCAATCCATTCTGGACATTTACCCGCGCGACGAGCTGTTCCAGATCGACACTCCCACGCTGACCGAGCACGCCATTGGCATCCTGCGCCTGCAAGAGCGCCAGCGCACCCGCCTGTTCCTGCGCCGCGACCCGTTTGGCCGCTTCACGTCGGCCCTGGTGTTTGTGCCCCGTGACCGCTTCAATACCGAGCTGCGCATCAAGATCGGCAACGAGCTGATGGCCGCGCTGGACGGCCAGTCCATCGAGTTCACGCCCATGCTGACCGACAGCCCGCAGGCCCGCATCCACTACCTGGTGCGCGCCAAGGACAATGCACCCCACGTTGCCAACTTTGCCGCGCTGGAGGCCCGTATCACCCGCCTGACCCAGCGCTGGGAAGACGACGCTACTGCCGAGCTGCTGCGCGCCCACGGTGAAGGCCTCGGCCTTGCCCTGGCCCACCGCTTTGCCGATGCATTCCCCACCGCTTACCGCGAAGACTTCTCGCCGCAAGTGGGTGCAGAAGACGCCGACATGCTGCTGGCGTTGTCCCCCACCTCGCCGCTGGCCGTCAAGCTGTACCGTCCGCTGGATGCCGGCGCCGGCATCTTGCGCCTGAAGATCTACAACACGTCCAAGGTAGCCTTGTCCGACTCACTGCCCGTGCTGGAACGCATGGGCGCCCGTGTACTGGACGAACACCCCTACCGCATCGGCAGCAACGGCGACACGCTGTGGATACACGATCTGGGTCTGCAACTGCCGCCCGACACCGACATCGCCAAGGTCAAATCGCGCTTTGAGGCGTTGTTTGCCACCGCCTGGCGCGGCGGCGTGGAGAGTGATGACCTGAACCGCCTGGTGCTGGTCACCAACCTGGACGCCCGCGCCATCTCCGTACTGCGAGCCTACACCCGCTACTTCAAGCAATTGGGCTTTGCGTTCAGCCAGAGTTACATCGAAGCGGCGCTGAACAAGAACGCAAGCATCGCCCAGGCCATCGTCGAGCTGTTCATGGCCCGCTTTGACCCCGCCTTTGCTGGCGACCGTGCGTCCGCACAAAAACAACTCAAGCAACAGATTGACACCGCGCTGGGCAACGTCGCCAGCCTGGACGAAGACCGCATCCTGCGCCAGTTTGTCGCCACCGTGATCGCAACCCTGCGTACCAATCTGTGGCAGGCCGCTGCCTCGGGCTCCGAGAAGCCCTACATCAGCTTCAAGCTCAACCCACGCGAAGTGCCGGGCGTGCCAGAGCCCAAGCCGCTGTTCGAGATCTGGGTGTATTCGCCGCGGGTTGAAGGTGTGCATTTGCGCGGTGGCAAGGTGGCCCGTGGTGGCCTGCGCTGGTCGGACCGCCGCGAAGACTTCCGCACCGAGATTCTGGGTCTGGTCAAAGCGCAGCAGGTCAAGAACACGGTCATCGTGCCGGTGGGCTCCAAGGGCGGTTTTGTGTTGAAAAATGCACCCCCTGCCAGCGACCGCGAGGCCTACCAGGCCGAGGGCATTGCCTGCTACAAACTCTTCCTGTCGGGCATGCTGGACATTACCGACAACGTGGTCAAGGGTACCGTGGTGCCTCCGCTCAACGTGGTGCGCCATGACGTGGACGACCCCTACCTGGTCGTCGCCGCTGACAAGGGCACGGCCACCTTCTCCGACATTGCCAACGGCGTTTCTGCCGACTACGGTTTCTGGCTGGGCGATGCGTTTGCCTCAGGTGGCTCGGTGGGCTACGACCACAAGAAGATGGGCATCACCGCACGCGGTGCATGGGAGGCCGTCAAGCGCCACTTCCGCAGCCTGGGCGTGAACACGCAGACCACGGCCTTCACGGTGGCCGGTATTGGCGATATGTCGGGCGACGTGTTTGGCAACGGCATGCTGCTGTCCGAACACATCAAGCTGGTCGTGGCCTTTGACCACCGCCATATCTTTATCGATCCATCGCCGGATGTGGCCAAGTCGTTTGCAGAACGCCAACGCCTGTTCAACCTGCCCCGCTCCAGCTGGGATGACTACGATAAGAGCCTGATCTCGCGAGGCGGTGGTGTATTCCCCCGCAGCGCCAAGTCCATTCCGCTGAGCCCCGAAGCGCGTGCCGTCATCGGTATCACGGCCGAAGAACTGCCACCGCTGGAGCTGTTAAAAGCCATCCTGCAGGCGCCCGTGGACCTGCTGTACAACGGCGGTATTGGCACCTACGTCAAAGCCAGCTTCGAGACCCATGCACAGGTGGGCGACAAGGCCAGCGATGCCTTCCGTGTCAACGGCAGCGAGCTGCGCTGCAAGGTCGTGGCCGAAGGCGGCAACCTGGGTTGCACACAAAACGGCCGTATCGAATACGCCCAAAAGGGTGGCCTGATCTACACCGACGCCATTGACAACTCGGCCGGTGTGGACTGCTCCGACCACGAAGTCAATATCAAGATTTTGCTGGGCGGCGTGGTCGAAGCTGGGGACCTGACGCTGAAGCAGCGCAACGACCTGCTCGCGTCCATGACCGACGAAGTAGGCCACCTGGTGCTGCAAGACAACTACTACCAGACCCAGGCGCTGGACATTGCGACACACCGTCCGCTGTATGTGTTGGATGGCCAGCAGCGCCTGATGCAGTGGCTGGAAGGCAGCAACCGCCTGAACCGCGCCATCGAATTTTTGCCCACCGATGATGAGATCGCCAAGCGCCGTGCCCGCAAGGTCGGCCTGACCTCACCCGAAAACGCGGTGGTGCTCGCCTACGCCAAGATGAGTGTGTTTGACGAACTGGTGGCTAGCAACTTGCCGGATGATCCGTTCTTCAGCCGCGCTCTGAAGGCCTACTTCCCGCAGGTGTTGACCGAGAAGTTTGCCCCCGCCATTGCAGCCCACCCGCTGAAGCGCGAAATCATTGCGACCTTTATCACCAACACGGTGGTGAACCGCACCGGTGCGACGTTTGTCAACTTCATCGCGGCCGAATCGGGTGCGACGGCAGCAGACGTCATCCGCGCCTTCACGCTGGCCCGCGAGATCTTTGATTTGGAACCGATCTGGGACCAACTCGATGCGCTGGACTACAAGATCGACGCCAGCCTGCAACTCGATTTGCTCAGCAAGCTGATCGCCATCGCACAACGCGCCTCACGCTGGATGCTGCGCATCCGCGCCCAGGGCACCGATCTGCCCACACTGATCCAGCGCTACCAGCCGGCAGCGCGCGAACTGCGCAAGAACCTGGCCGCTTGGTTGCCGCAAAGCGCACAAGACAGCTGGCAACAGGCCACCGATGTACTGGTGAAAGCCGGGGTGGACGCGGCCCTGGCGCAAAACCTGACAGCGCTGGAATTCATCTTCCCGGCACTGGATTTGGTGGACTTGGCCCAAAGCGCAAATACCGGTCTGGAGCAGGCCGCACGCGCCTACTTTGGTATCGAGGCCGATCTGTGCCTGACCGACTGGCGCACCCAGATCAACCGCCTGCCCACCGACACACTGTGGCAAACCCAGGCGCGTGGCAGTGCGCGTGACGATGTGTACTCCATCGCCCGCCAGATCACGCTGGGCCAGCTGTCGCGCGGTGCCGAAGGCGTAGAGGCCTGGCGCTCACAGCACGGTCAGGCCATCGGGCGTCTACAAGCGCTGCTGACAACCATCAGCACGCAAGGGCCTGACCTGGCGCCCGTGTCGGTGGCGTTGCGGGAGCTGCGGCACTTGGCGTAAAGACGTTGCCTGCCCCTTCGTCAACAGCCTGAAACTCGCTGCCCCTGGACATACAGGGGCAGCGAGTTTCCTCAGGGGCGGTCACAGCAGAGATACAGATGGTGACAGAGGATTCCCTCCGAGCGAGCTAATGATCGCCACTTCCGCCACCCTACTGTAAAAGTATCCATATGACACTGTCGGCAGTGCCAGTCACAAAGACATTGCCGTCAACGCCTACCGCCAACCCGCTGGGACCGGTCAGCCGCCCTGGCCGGTGAAGAATGAGCCCCACCGGTCCATCGCCCACCAGCGTGCTAACAACGCCCGAAGGAGTGATCTTGCGCACGCCGTGATTGCTGGTGTCTGCGACAAACACATTGCCACCGCTATCTACAGCGACGGCACTTGGTTGACTGAAGCGCGCGGCCACACCAGTGCCGTCGATAAAGCCAAAATTCCTGTTTCCGGCAAGTGTGTTGACTGAACCACTTGGGGTTATTTTGCGGATGGCTTGGTTTCCGGTGTCTGCGACAAACACATTGTCATTGGCATCCACTGCGAGACCCCTTGGTTGGTTGAAGCTCGCCGCCACGCCAGCGCCATCGTCAAAGCCTGCTGTTCCAGAACCAGAAAAAGTACTGATGACACCAGTTGGTGTGATCTTGCGAATCGCATGGTTAGTGGTATCGGCCACGAACACATTTCCGTTGCTATCCACGGCGATACCCGTAGGAGCAACGAAACCAGCCTCTTGGCTAACGCTATAGGTTATACCTAACAGTGCGCTGCTTGCCAAAGTACTAACCACCCCTGCCGGAGTGATCTTGCGGATGGCTTGGTTGCCTGAGTCGGCCACGAAGACGTTGCCATTTCGGTCTACTGCTATACCCTTCGGCGCGTTAAAAGTCGCCGCGGCACCGACGCCATCGGTAAAACCCGAAGCTCCGATGCCAGCCAAGGTACTGACAAACCCAGCCGGGGAGATCTTTCGAATCGCGTGATGGCCAGTATCTGCCACGAAGATCGTGCCATTGCTGTCCACGGCGACATCCGCTGGGTACTTGAAGCCTGCCAACGAAAGTGGGCCGTCGACATAATTTTCCGTTGTGCCTGCAAAGGTGCCAACCACTACCGTTTTGCCCGTCACCTTGTCTTTTGTGGCGTATACGCGTTCCAGAAGTTGGTTGTAGGCTTGGGTCCCCAAGGCTTGGTATGGCAGCCCTACCGGATCAAAAGACTCCGGGCTAAGACCCACAAACGCCAAGGGCGACGTCAACCCGCCGTTCAGCTTATTCCGGGACGCCGGCAGAAGGCTCGGATTTGCCGCCAGCATCGTCGGCGTGACTTTTGATGCATCCCCACCCAGATTCATTGCAACAGCCACATACCCCGCCACTTTGTCGGTCAAACCGTTTATGTTCACGGTGATAAAACCACGCGTCTTTACAGTTGCTGACGATTGCGAGTACCAAGCCGTGCCGTCAGTTCGCGTGACTCTTGCAACAAAGGGAGGGACAAAACCTTTAATGTTGACGCGATAGTAGCCCTGCGCGTCCGTAGTGGTACTAACCGAATGCCCAGCGCTATCTGACAAAACAACTGGAGCATTGACAATAGGGGCTCTGTCAGAGGCCGTGCCGTCGGCACCCGCAGCACCTGCGTCTCCACCTCCAAAGTCATTTTCGGGAATGGAGCGTCCAAAGCTATCGCTCATCAGTGACAGGGGGGGCGAACTGGTGTTCGGAAGCGGTGCCGATCCGCCTCCGCCCCCTCCACACGAGACCAGCAACCAGGCGCACAACAGCGCTGCAAAATTCTTCATTGCAATACCTTCCCCGAAAATTATTATGTAAGACCATTGAGCCGCTCATTTGCACAATTTCCCAAAAAGCCAGCCCGGCGTTCTGCTACTCATGGAATAGACAGAAGGACCGATCTTATCGACCGCAGCCATGCGCAGTGCCAGGGCATACGGGAAAATGGTGACAGAAAGTTCGCGGCGTATACGACATAAGCAGACGCGACAATAATTGCGTGTAACGGACCACATCGAGCGCCATGCAGCCACCCCATATCGAAGCCTTCTTCGCCACCCTTCACGCCGCCAACCCCATGCCGGTGACGGAGCTCGAATACACCAGTGTGTTCGAACTGCTCACCGCCGTTTTGCTCAGCGCACAGGCTACCGATGTTGGTGTCAACAAGGCCACGCGCAAGCTGTTCCCGGTGGCCAACACGCCGCAGGCGATTCTGGACCTGGGCCTGGATGGACTGGAGTCCTACATCAAGACCATTGGCCTGTACCACAGCAAAGCCAAACACCTGATGCAGACCTGCCGCATGCTGGTGGATCTGCATGGTGGCAAAGTGCCGGGTACGCGTGAAGAATTGCAGGCCCTGCCAGGCGTGGGGCGCAAAACGGCCAACGTGGTGCTGAACGTGGCCTTTGGCGAACCCACGATGGCGGTGGACACGCACATCTTCCGCGTGTCCAACCGTACCGGACTCGCTGCGGGCAAGACGCCCGACAAGGTCGAGCAACAACTGCTGCGACGCGTCCCGCCGCAATACATGGTCGATGCGCACCACTGGCTGATATTGCACGGCCGATATGTGTGCCAGGCCCGCAAACCGCTGTGCTGGCGGTGCGGCGTTATCGCCCACTGTGACTTCGCAGACAAGACGCCAGCACCCACACACTAAGGCATCAACGTGACCAAATCCATTCGCTTCACTCTGCTCTCCCTGCGCGACCTGATGGTCTCGGCAGGCCCGTTCGTCGCCCTCGCGGTGGTATTGCTGACCCTGGCCTACTGGTGGTTGGACCCGAACCCTCCCAAGCGTGTGACGCTGGCCACCGGTCCTGCGCAAAGCGCGTACGAAGAGTTTGGCAAACGATACGCCAAGCTGCTGGCCAAGGACGGCATAGCCGTAAGCCTGATCCCATCCGAAGGCTCGGCTGACAACCTGCGCCTGTTGCGCGAAGGCAAGGCCGACTTCGGTTTTGTGCAAGGCGGCACGCGCGACGCCGAGGGGGCGGACGATGCCGACCTGGAATCACTGGGCAGCCTGTTCCTGGAGCCGGTCTGGCTGTTCTACCGCGAGGCCGCGGCACCGGCCGACACCACACCACCGCACACGCTGGATTCGCTGACGCAGTTGCGCGGCCTGCGTATCAATATTGGCACCGCGGGCAGTGGCGTCCCCAATCTGATGCGCAAGCTGCTGGACAGTAACCGCGTGGACTTGTCCACGCTGACACTGTCGGAGCTGGAGCAAACACCGGCCACCGTGGCCTTTCTGGGCGGCGAGCTGGACGCCATTGTCTTCGCGTCGGCACCCGAATCGCAGATGGTGCAGATGCTGCTGCAGACGCCCGGCGTCAAGCTGATGGACTTTGCGCAGGCCGAAGCCTATTCCCGCCGCTTTGCCTTCCTGAGCCCAGCCCTGCTGCCGCGCGGCGTTGTCGATCTGGCCAATGACATACCGCCCAAGAACGTGCGCCTGGTAGCACCCACCACCACGCTGCTGACCCACGCCAACACACACCCTGCCCTGTTGCAACTGTTTGCGCTGGCGGGCAACACCATCCACGGTACTGCCGGTTGGTTCAAACATGCGCGCGAGTACCCCAACATCCGCAACAACGAGCTGCCGGTAGCCCAGGAGGCGGACCGCAGCATACAGGGCGGCCCGCCGCTGCTGCAGCGCTACCTGCCTTTCTGGGTGGCAAATCTGGTAGAGCGCATGTGGCTGGCCATGGGTATTATTTTGGCGGTGCTGTTGCCGCTGTCGCGCGTGGTGCCGCCGTTATATGCGTTTCGGGTGCGCTCGCGCATCTTCCGCTGGTACGCCCAACTGCGTGAGCTTGAGGCCCGGGCTGAATGCTCTGAAGACACTGCGCCGCTGCTGGAAGAACTGAACCAGATGGACCGCCACGCCGAGAAGATCGTCGTGCCGCTGTCCTATACCGACGAACTCTATTCGCTGCGCAACAACATCCAACTGGTGCGCAAGAAGCTGCTGCAGCACAACAGCGCCGCGCCGCGTCAATAAGCGGCGGCTTTCACGACTTGAAAGGCCGTGATTTGTCAAATATCGGCAAGCTCCCACTGACCCCAGGCAGGGGCATCCAGCGGCCATTGGTCTGCGCGGTCGACATGCCGTAACCCCTTTGCAAGCAGCGATGCCCCACGAATCACCCCCGCGTGCGTGATCCAAACCGTAGGCTTGGCCTGTGCAAGGCAGTGGTCCCACACCGTGCCTACCCTGCGCATGAAATCAACCACGCTCTCGGCTCCGCCGCAACGCCAGGTCGCAAAAGCCTGTGTCCAACCATCCAACTCGGTGCGGGCTATGGCGTCCCAGCGCTGCCCCTCCCAGCTGCCAAAGTCCATTTCACGCAATCCAGGCTCAAACTCATAAGACAAATCGGGCCGCAGCCCTCGCAGGGCGTGCGTAAGCTGCTCACATCTTTGTAGCGTTGACGACAGCACCCGGACACCCACCGGCAGCGCACCGGCCAGCTGGTAAGCCGCTTGGGCGGTAGCGGACACATCCGCGGCAACATCCATGGCCCCATAGCAAATGCCGGGAGCCACCAGGGGCTGCGCGTGGCGCACCAACCATAGCTTCATAGCGCCACGGCCAGGCCCAGGTAGAAGGCAATCTCGCACACCTGTTGCGTGGCGCCCAAGCCGTCGCCGGTGAAGCCCTGCAAGCGGCGCCACAGCAAGCGCCCCATGTAGGCAAAGGCCAGAGCTGAGGCCACCAGCGCGGGTGCCAGCGGCTGGATCTGCGCCCAGCTCCAGGCGGCGGAAACTCCCGAATTGATAGCGTACTGTGTAGCAACCACGAGGGCTAGCGCACCAAAACACCAAATGCCCGCCGCCAAAAGGCTGCGCCCACTGATCTGGTCGGCCAGCGGCTTGGACTTGGACCCCGCGGCGTCGCCCACATGCGGCATCAGCCGTATCAGCAGCAACGGCCAGGTGCGCGACACCACGTGTGCTGCAAAGATACCCAGCAGCATCCAGCGTGGGCTGACCGCACCGATGAGCGCCAGCAGCGACACCTTGGCAAGCAAAGCCAGCACCACGGCCAGCACGCCGAATGCGCCGACGCGCGAGTCCTTCATGATGACCAACGCCCGGTCCCGGTCGCTGGTACCGCCCAGACCATCTGCCACATCGGCAAGGCCATCTTCATGGAAACCGCCGGTCGCCATGACGCTGAGCACGGTGCCCATGACGGCGGCGACCAGCGGTGCGAACGGGCTGGGCGGCAAGCAGGTCAATAGCACCGCAGTCAACGCGGCCACCAACGCGCCCACCACCACGCCCACCCCCGGAAAGTGCCCGGCACTGGCACGCAGCATGGCCGGGCCATAGCCCACCCAGTCCGCCAGCCGCCCCGTCACCGGGATGCGGGTGAAAAATTGGATAGCCAGCAGGAAGTGGCGAACCGATTGGCGCATGGGGCAGGTCGATTGCGCAGGGATCAGGCCGTGTGCACCGGTGCGTCGGACTTTTCCGACACACCGGCCGATGCAAAGCTGGCCATGTCCCGCAGGATGGTGCAGCTGGACTGCAATAGCGGCCAGGCCAGTGCAGCACCCGAGCCCTCGCCAAGGCGCAAGCCCAGGTCCAGCAGCGCCTGCACACCCAGGTGCTGCAACATGAATTCGTGGCCCCGCTCGCCAGACCGGTGGGCAAACACGCAGCGCTGCAACACCAGCGGTTGCAAGGCATGCGCCACCAGCACCGCACTGGTGGCAATGAAACCGTCCACGACGATGACGCGGCGCTCAGACCCAGCCTGCAGCACAGCGCCCACCATGGTCGCAATCTCAAAGCCACCAAAGGCTGCCAACGCATCCAAGGGTGCTATTGCGTTCGCATGGCGCGCCAACACTTCGCGCAGCACCTCGGTCTTGCGCAACACAGCCGGCGCGTCCAGTCCGGTGCCAGCACCGGTGCACTGTGCAATATCCAGCCCAGCGAGGCGTGACAGCAACAAGGATGCGGCCGAGGTATTGCCGATACCCATTTCGCCCAACAACAGCGCGTTGCCGGGCAGACCCTTCACCAGATCGATACCGTGCTGCAGTGCTTCATCACATTGGCGTGTGGTCATGGCCGCCTGCACCGAAGAATTCGCAGTGCCCTGCTCCGCCCCCGGGGCCTTGCGCACCTGCAAACCCGCGCGCTGCGCACCTGCGGGCAGGCCCGCCAGAAAGTCATGCTTGACGCCGCAGTCCACCACCGTCAACGCAATGCCGTTCTGTTTGGCCAACACGCTGACCGCCGCGCCACCGGCCAAAAAGTTCTCCACCATCTGCCAGGTCACGTCACTGGGAAAGGCCGATACGCCGCGAGCCGTCAGGCCATGGTCGCCCGCAAACACCACCATCTGCGGCTGCATCAGCACCGGTGCTGTGCTGCCCAGAATCTGACCAATGGCCAAGGCCAGGTCTTCGATACGACCCAGGGAGCCCAGGGGCTTGGTCTTGTTGTTGAGGGTGTGGTGCAGGGCCTCGGTGAGGGCGGAGTCGTGGATGTCCTGCAGAGCAGGAAGAAAGTGTGTTTGCGACATTGGTGTAGTTCGTCAAAATAAAATTAAACAGCGGCTAGGGGAAAACGTAGATCAATTTACCGACCAGGTGATCCCTTGGCACAAAACCCCAGTATCGACTGTCAAAACTGTTGTCCCTATGGTCACCCATGCCGTAGTAGTGCCCATCCGGTACCACACAGGTGACCCGATCCTTGCCATAGGTGCAATTTCCAGAATTTGAAAACTCTCCCTGGAACGGGAGGATGTCCGGTCTATCTTTGTCCAACAAAATGGCGTATTCGTTGTCGCCCAGTTTTTCACTGAACTGGTTGTAGTAGCGCATGGCCGATTCTTCTAAATAGTCTGCCATGGGGCGCCTACTTGCTTCTTGCCCGTTGACGAAGAGAGTCTTGTTGCGGTAATCAATCTTGTCACCGGGCAGACCAACGATTCGCTCGATGTAATGCAGGTTGCGGTTCTTGGGGAATTCAATAACGAGAACATCTCCCCTCTTAATGGGTTCAGAAACCGGCGAACGCGCCAGCCGAATACCAAACACCGCGTAGTTACCGTAACCCCACTTCTGCGCGATGAATCTCGCACCGGGTTTCAAGGTAGGCTGCATGGAACCGGATGGGACACGGAAAGGCTCATAGAAAAAAGCGCGAAACGCTAGCCACAGTGACACAAAGAGCAAAATGGTGAGCCACAGGCCGTACCAACGGCTGTAGCCAGGCCGCACGCGATCCGCTTCGAAACGAACGGCTTGCAAGTAGGCAGTCCGTGAGATTGCACACGCGAAAGCCAGTTGCACCAGCAGAGGCAACTCTTCCTGCGTACCGACAACTGCGAACTGCAAACCTGCCAGTACGAATATAGCCACAGTAGCTGCAGCCGCCCACTTCCATCGCCCCACATAGAGCAAACCAATGGGTGGAACAAAGAAACCCAACAGCGCCGCCAACCAGCCCTTAGGACGATTCACCATCTCCATCAACTCCCTTCAAAGTTTGTAATTTTTTTGCCCAGTCGAACTGCTGTCCGGACCGATAAGGCTGTCCAGTATGCCGGGTGCGAAGTGCGCAGCGATGTAATCTGCCAGCCCATCGAACACCGTGTCCAAGGTAGGCACCGCGCCCAGCAACTGTGCGCCAAACAAGGCTTGTAGCGCGTTGGGGTCTTCAAACAGCCCGTGCAGGTAAATGCCCATCACATTACCTCGGGCGTTTAACCAACCCAGGCCATCGGGCAACACCGCATGCGCCACGTCTCCAGCACGCGCCATGGCTACATGCTGCTGCGTCTGCCCATGGTGAATCTCATAGCCGCTAACAGCCACCCCGGCAAGGGGCGTCCATGGTGATAGCGATGGCGCACCGGCGTCCGCTTCAGCAAAACGGGTGGTCGTAGGCCGAACCGTCTTGTCCTCAGCAAACACCGTTACCAAGGGCAATAACCCCAAGCCCGGTGCATTGCCATCAATGCCATGCGTATCAATCAGCGCCTCGCCCAGCATCTGCAAACCGCCGCACACGCCCAACACCGCCCCACCCTGCCCCGCATGCTGGGCAACCGCAGCATCCAGCCCCTGCGCGCGCAGCCAGGCCAGGTCTCCACTGGTGTGCTTGGAGCCCGGCAGGATAATCCAGTCGGTGGGTTTGAGGCAGGCAAGCTCACTGGGGCTGCGCACCCACTGCAAACGCAAGCCGGGAATGTTCTTTAACGGCTGGAACTCATCCAAATTACTGATACGCGGATAGGCCACCACGGCTACCGTCAGGTTCACCGCGCCCTTGGCAATGGTGCGGTCATCGAACACACCATCTTCTTCGGGCAGGCCATGGTGCCACCACATCGGCAGCGTGGCCACCGTGGGGATGCCGGTCAGGTCCTGCAGCATTTGCGGCGCGGGTGCCAACAGCGTCGCATCACCGCGAAACTTGTTCAGCACAAAGCCCTTGATCAACGCGCGCTCATCCTCCGGCAACAGCGCCCAGGTGCCATACAGATGGGCGAAGGCGCCGCCCCGGTCAATATCAGACACCAGCAAACACGAAGCGTTGCAATGCTTGGCAACACGCATGTTGACGATATCGCTGGACGACAAATTGATCTCGGCCGGTGAGCCTGCGCCCTCGATCACCACGACGTCGTTCTCCGCGCGCAAGGCATCCAGCGCTGCGGCAATGTGCGGCCACACCAGCAGGCTGCGGCCGCGCCACGGCAAGACTGTCAACTCGGCACTAACCTGGCCCATCAACACCACCTGGCTGTGCGTGTCTCGCTCGGGCTTGAGCAGCAAGGGGTTCATGCGTACATCGGGCACGGCGTTGGCGGCCAGGGCCTGGAAGTATTGAGCCGATCCGATTTCTCCCTGACCGTTTTCGGAGGCAACCACCCTAGCGTTATTGCTCATGTTCTGCGCCTTAAACGGCGCGACCTTGAGGCCTTGGCGCGCGTAGTAGCGGCACAACGCGGTGGTGAGCCAGCTTTTGCCGGCACCGCTGGTGGTGCCCAGCACCATGATGCAAAGAGCGGTCAAGCGCAAGCTTTCACGAAATTCACTATCAAAAAGTGAGCTACTGACACATATTCCACGAGGGCTACAGCCATTATTTTCTCTCAAGTTCGTCCGCCGCCACGACAACTGCGGTATGCGAGCCGGGCAGTACGGCCAAGGCCGCCTTCACCCATTCAAAACCAATACGTTCTTGCTCCAGGCGCACACCGGCGCTTGGCTGCTTTGCACCCAATAGGTCGGCCCGCAGGCGCTTGTCACGCAGTTCGTCAAACAGTGCGGACTCGGTCACAGTCAGGCGGGGCAAGTCTCGCACCATCGGCTGCGCCTCGTCACCCCATTGGCTAAGGTGCGCCATCAAAGTACTGCGGTCCATCAACAAGGATCGCGCGTGGGGCAACTGCGCACGCAATTGGTCCAAAATGGCGAAACCATGGGTGTCGATATCGCCCCAGTAGTAAACATCGCGATCCTGCAACCACCGCGCACCGGACAACACCTCAAACCCATAACCCGCACCAAAAACCACCAGGCTATCCGCCAGCGGTGGAAAGGCCAGAAAGTTGACCTCGTTCTCTGTGATAAACACACGCCGCACAGACACATCCAGCCGTTCGAACGCCGCCTGGGTCACACCAATATCTTGCTCACAGCCTTTAGGCAACAGCGCCGAGCGTGGGTCCAGCAACCGAAAACGGATGCGCAAGGGCTTGTCCTTGAACCCATAACGGAGGCAAAACTGACTGACGCCACCGGCACGGGAATCGATGGCATCTACAGGCAAGGCCAGGTCCAGCAACTCCGAGAGCACGCCACGGTTCGCCTCGATGAATTTGCTGTCCACACCGGGCAAGTCCACCTGACGCAAGTAGATGCCAGGGCGTGGATGTGCTTGCAACCATGCGACCACCGAAAGCACACGCGGCCAGGCATCTGCCAGAGCCAGGGCGTTCAAGGGCCGCCTCTCCAGCCACGGCAACACGGCGGGCCATAGGGTCAAATAGTGCTCACGTGTCAGTTGCACCAGGCCCGCAAACCGCTTGGCCTCTTTTTGTTTGCCAATCAACGCCAGCGCGTCATCCACCGTGTCAAGCCAGACCTCATCCGGCACAGCATTGACACCCAGCACGCGGTGGCGGAATTCGCGCATGACGATGCGATAGCGTGGCCCGCTCGCTGGGGGCGCGCCACACCCCAAGTCCTTCATCCACGTCCGCACCGCGTCGAAGCGTTCCGTCAGTTCGGTCGAAGTAGGCCCCAAAAGTCGCAAACGCCGGGGCAGGATCGCAGTGCCTTGCACGCACGGGCGTAGCAAGTCGCCCTTGTCCCATAGCTTTTGGGCTTGGGTGCGCAGGTCAGCGGGGGTAGTCCAGGTCATTTGGTTGCGGTATCGGCCACAGCCACGTCACTCTTGCGCAATCAACCTGGAGAGGCCGTCGCGAAACTTTCCAAAACTGGGCGATACGTTTTGATGAAGGTCCATAAAAGGGCCTATCTTTTCTGCCCACTCGTGTTTGAGCTGCTCAGGCAGCGGCCAACCCGCCTTTTTGATGGCCGCAGCGCCACCGGCATGGACGGCATCGGCCAGCAGTTCCCAGGTGCCACACACGCTGTCCTGCACATACCGATCCAGCACATCGCGCTTGGCGCGCGGGAAGGCATTCAACAAGGCCGCGCGGTCGCCGAAATACCAGGCTTCCATTTCCTCAATTGCCAGCCGGAACAGGGTTTTGGGAGCGGGTTCGCATTTTTCAGCGACAGACTTCAATTCTTGCAAGAATGCCCTGCAATCACGTCGATCCGAGTCAAGCACCACCACGACCGCGTCATACCCGGGTGATTTCCCGTAGCCTCTAAGAATTTTTGGCAACTGATCCAGCAAAATGCGCTTGGCTGGGTCTGCCTTGGACGTCAACCCTTGCGGAATGCGCCCAATGCCTTTGTAGGCTTTGAGCCGCCAGGTGTGCGGTGCACGCTGTTCGCCCAGAATTTGCGGCAACAGCTGTGCCAACAATTTTTCCCCGGAGCTGTCCTCTACCAAGACCTCGATGTGCATGGCCTAACGCGCCTCCAGGTAGTCGCTGTACCACAGGCCGCCCAGCGGCAAACCCTCTTCCACCAAGTTTTTAACAATCTCCAAATCAGAGACCCGTCGTATCACCGAATACCCGTCTGCGCCTTTCTCAAGGATCCAGACCTCTTCTGGCGACAGGGCATCGACAAAATACGGTTGATGCGTCGTCACAAAGATCTGAGGCGCATTTTTCTTGCCATTGGCATGGCTGCGGAATTCTTGCGCCAACGCCTCAAGCAGCTTGTGGTACAGGCCGTTCTCGGGCTCCTCAATGCAGATAAACGGTGGCGGCTCGGGGTCGTCCATCAACAGCAAGTAGGCAAACACTTTGAGAGTACCGTCGGACATCTGCTGCGCGAAGAAAGGGTCTGCAAACGCTCCATCATTGAAGCGCAGCAGCAAGCGCTTGTCTTGGGTTTCCTGCGTGTCTATGCTAGTAATGCCGGGGATTTTGGCTGCTATACGGTCTAGTACGGTCTTGAATCTATCCTTATGTTCCCGTGCCATGAACTGCACCACATTGCCAATGTTGTCGCCATGGCTGTTTAAATGCTTCTGCGGACCTGCCGTAGGAAGGCTGCGGGCAGCATCCGGGTAAAAGTACGACAAGTACCACCCCTTGAGAAAGTCTCGAAAACGCTTAATGCGAGGATGTTCTTTGAGGGTTCCCAAGGTGGCAATGCCCAGCTGCCGCAGATCGGTCAACTCGACCAAGGTCTGAGCACGGTCTTCTTCCCCGCCCTCCACCTCTACCGCCTCCTCTCCAGCCCAAACCACTCCCTTGCCATGACTCAGGCGAAGGAACGGATAGGGGCGACCATAACTTTGCCCTTTACGCCGTTGCCGGAGTACCTCGGACTCAATGAAAGGGCGACCGGTTTCGTCCAACGCAATCGACAGCTCATAAGTCATTGGTCGTTCACCTGTGGCCTCCCGGTAATAGATTTCAAACCGAATCGGTTCGGTCGTGCCCCTGGAACGTAACCGTTCGTAGCCACCGCGCTGCTTCATGTCGCAGGCCTGCTCCACGTCGTGTGCCAAGCAGTCGGCCACAAATCCGAAGGCGTCAAACAAGGTGCTCTTACCCACTCCGTTTTTTCCGATCACTACGGTAAATGGCGTCAACGGTGCACCGCCCTGCTGCGACGAGAGCTTGCCCAACGTTACGTCGCGCAACGCGCGGTAGTTTTGAACGCGAAAACCTTCGATCAATGCCATGTTCTGTCCTTCTTGGGGCTTGCACCCGAGCCATCACTTCAAATCTTGTTTGGCCGCAACTGTTCGGAAAAACCGAACGATTGGAGTGTCGTGTCTTGAAACCATATCCAGTCTACTTCGCCAACCCTACCCGACTCTTCTCCGCCCGATACTCGTCAATACTCAAATTGCGCAACTTGGAGTCCCGCCCTTCCTCGTTGTGCACAAATCCCACGCTGGACACATAGGGTTCGATGATGTGGATTTTTTGCAGCGGGGTGACGATCAGCAGTTGCAGGTTGAGTTGCTGGAACAGCTTCAAGCCGTATTGTGCGGACTCGTCCGAGCCGCGGCCAAAGGCTTCGTCGATCACGACGAAGCGGAAGCTGCGGGATCGCTTTTCGCCCCAGGCCAGACCGAATTGGTAAGCCAGGCTGGCGGCCAGAATGGTGTAGGCCAGTTTCTCTTTTTGACCGCCGGACTTGCCGCCCGAGTCTGAGTAGTGCTCGTGCTCGCGGTCGTCTTCGCGCCACCGTTCGCTGGCGGCGAACACAAACCAGTTGCGCACGTCGGTTACCTTGGCGGTCCAGCGCCGGTCTTGTTCGCCCTGCCCTTCACGGCCGCGCAGGCGTTCGATAATGTGTTTGACTTGCAGGAACTTGGCTTCGGAATACTGGCTCTCATCGCTGTTGCTATTGTTGGAGCCCGACAGTGAACCTTCCAGGCAGGCGCGCAGCTCGGTTTGGAAGTCGCGCACCTCGGCGTCGGTTGCCAACTGCGCCTCCAGCACGATGTAGCGACCGGGGTTGTAGTCGATCTGGGTCAGCGACTGGTTGATGCGGGCAATGCGTTCCTTGATGGTTTCGCGCTCGCGGTTCAGTTGTGAATGGAAATGCGCCACCTCGCGGATGGTGTTCTCGTTGAGCAGCTCCTTGAAGCGCGCCTCAAAACGTGGCAAGTCATCCGCCGCCAGTTTGTCGAGCAGCGTGCGGTAGTCGCCAGCCGCCTCCACCGCCACATCAACCTCTTGGGTTTCCAACGGGTAACGGGTGCTGAAGCTGCGCATGGCGTCAATGATTTTGTCGCGCAGGCGTTTGATGCGGCCATCGTCGGCATCAATCGTTTTTTGCAAGCCGTCGCGCATTTCGCGTTCGCGGTTGTCGCAGGATTCGATGGTCAGCGAGTGTTCGCCCAGTATTTCGCTTTGCAAACTGACCAGGCGCAGTGTTACAGGGTCTTGCGCCCCACGCCAGTGGCCACGCAGCGCCTCGGTTTGGCCGCGCAGGGCTTGCAGGTCGCTGATTTTTTGTTCGGTCTTGGCACGGCGCTCACGTTGCTCGGCCAACTGCATTTCGGTGGCCTGTAGCTCGGCCTCCAAGTCGGCCAGGCTTTTGGTTAGGGCTTGCAATACGTCGGAAGCTGCCTTGAGCGCAGCCAACTCGTCCGCCAGCTTGGCCACCTCCAGCGCAATGGCCTGCCAATCGAGTTCGGCGTAGTCGCGGTATTCGACCAGTTTGGCCAAGGTGTTCAGCCGTTCTTTGATGTCGTCCTGCGCGCGGCCCACATCCGCCAATTGTTTGCCGGTATGGGCCAGGCGCGCTTCGAGCCCCCCTTTTTTACCATTCAGCGCGTCCAGCTTGGCGGTATTGCTCCAACCCAGCACGTAGCGGCTACGGTCGTCAATGCGGTGTCGGTCATCTTTCTCATGACGCTCGCCGCCTTTGCTCTGGCCGGCGCGGGTGATGGCCTTGGGCTCGCGGCGAAACTGCTCCTGGGTGCTGCAACACACCACGTTGAAACGCTGCCACACCGCTTGCTCCAGCCAGGCGTAAAACGGCGAATCGGGCTTGATCGTGAGCTTGCGTACCAGCGCATCGGCGTGTGCCGATGGCAGATCCGCCGGTTTGGCCACGCGCACACAAAAGTACACCAAGCGGCCCTTGAGGTGCGTCTGGTCCACCCATTCGGCCACTCGGGCGTAGTGCGCCTCCGGCACCAACAAGGACAGCGCAAAGTTGTGCATCAAACGCTCGGCTGCGCCTTCCCAATCACGCTCCCCGTCGCGCACCTCGATCAACTCCCCGGCAAAGGGCATGCTGTCTTCGCGCAGTTGCAGGGCCTGGCACAGGGCGGTGCGCATGGCGATTTGCTGCGCGTCGATATTGCTGCGCCGACCTTGCAGGCTGGTGATTTCTGCGCTCAGGGCGTCGTGTTCTTGCCGCCCTTGGGCAAAAGCCACGCCCAATTCGTTGCGCAGGTTTTGCAACTCCACCGCGCGGTCGCTCTCCACGGTGTGTTTTTGCACACAGGTTTGCTGCTGCACCAACAGGTCTTCCGCACTACCCACTTGCAGCAGGCTGAGCTTGCGGCGCAGTTCGTCGTAGCGCGCGGCATTGGTTTTGCGCCGTGCCATTTCCAACTGTCGACGCGCAATCTCGGCGTCCAGGTGGGCGATGCGGTCGCCACCGCTGTGGGCAATGCTCAGGCGCAGCTCGCGCTCTTGAATTTGTTGACCGGTTTTGCGCGCTTCCAGCCGTTCGACCTTGGTGCTTTCGCTGTTGAAATTGTCGGCCAACGTCTCCAGCCGCGTATCAATCAACGCCAGCTTGAGCCCGGCAAAGTGGGGTTTGAGGGCGTCACGGCAGGCCCGCAGTTCGTCAATACCAGCCACCAGCGCGGCATGGCGGTCGCAGTCTGCCACCAGCGGCGTCAGCAACTCCACCTGCTGCTTGGCCTTGAGCACGGCCTCATGGGCGCGGTTCAAATCGTCAAAGTGCGCAATCAGACCTGCAATGCGCGGCGACACGTCAAAGGGTTCTAGCATGTGGTGGCGCACAAAGTCGGTTAGGTTGCCGACCGACTTCATCGACACGGTTTGGTGAAACAGCTCCAGCGCCTGTTCACCCTCAATGCCAAAACGGCGACGGAAATGCGCGCCATAGGGCGGAAAACTGTCAAACAACTCCACGCCGTTCTTACGCAGGCGTTTGCGCAATTGCGGTATCTCGGTGCCAAAGTGGGCAAAGTCACCGGCCACGGACAGGGGTTTTTCGGCAACGGCATAAAAGCGCTCGGGTTGGCCGCCCGCGTCCTTGATCCAGAACACCTGCGCCAGCGTCACCGTTTGGTCAAACCCGGCGTTGTGGAACACACCCAGAATCACCGAGTAGTTGGTCTGGTCGCGCAGGGCCACCGGTTTGGCGTTGCCACTGATCTCGTTGCGTTCGGATTTGTAGTGGCCCAGCACATAGGAGCGCAACGAGCGTTCACGCGCATCGGCCCCTGCGGCCTTGTTGTAGGCAATGCGCTGGGCGGGCACCAGCAGGGTGGTGATGGCGTCGACCAAGGTGGACTTGCCGGAGCCAATATCGCCGGTCAGCAGGCCGTTCTTGCCACCCAGCTCCAAGGTCCAAACTTTTTTATCGAAGGTGCCCCAGTTCAGGACTTCCAGCCGTTGCAGGCGAAAGCCGGATAGGGAATCGAGGGGGCTGAAATCAAGTTCAGGCGCAGTCTGCTTCTCTGATGTGGTTCCATCACTCATCGGAGGCCCCTGCTTCAGGCTCTGCCAGTTGCGCCCGGTAGGCTGCGAGCCGCAAATCAAAGTCCGCCAGCCATTGCGCATCCACAAAGGCCTTAAGAATGCGACGCACCTCGTACACCGGCTCTTGCGCCGTCCGGCCCACACTGCTGGCCTGGGGCTTCAAGCGCCGCACAAAGCCCAGGTCAATGATCTTGTTCAAGTAGGTTTCCACCTGATCCATCAAACGCGATTCGTTAGAGCCAGCGGGCAGGAAGACGCGAATCAACTCCACCACCGCATCGCGCGACAAAATCAAGCGGGTGTCACCACCACTGGCGTCGAATTCGGCCAGCTTCTTGCGAAGCAGCGCCAGCAGCAGGCTGACCTGAAAACTCAAGGGCCTGCGCGCCACCAGACGCGGCAGCTTGGGCGCATCTTCGTCGGGCACCGGGCGTGAACGCAAAAAGGCATACCCCTCGGCCTCGTCCAACACGAGGTCCAGCGCGAGCACAGCCACGTAGTCGCGTACGCGCGCTTGGAGCTTGAGCAACGCGTCCCAGGCCTGGGGGTCTTCATCGCGGTACAACACGCTTTTGAGCAGCGGGATGACGAGGCTGGTCAGGTCGTATTGCGGCGCTTTGGCACTTGCCTCCAACGCCTCGATGTCAACTTCATTTGTCATAACAAGAGCTTTCGCATCGTTTGTCATGGAGTCAACAGCTTGACCGGCGGCTTCCAGCCTTTCGCAGCGGCCCGCTTGGCAAACTTCTTGTCATCAAACGTGGCCATGCTGGCGCAATGGCGGGATGACGCATGGTGCAATGCATCGGCAAAGTCGAAACCATCGCCCAAAGCCGCAGTGGCCAGTTCTACCGCCACACGGTCTTCGACATCAACATTGGGTAGGGTCAGCAAGTGCAACAGCACGGTCAACACGTCTTTGGGCGGACTCTTGTAATAGCCTCTGAGCACCCACTCCAACTCCAGCACAACCGACTTGCTGACGAATAGCGACTTGCCGCTTTCCAACAACTTTCTAGCCGCCAAACTTTGTTTTTGCGACGGCGCATCGGCGCTGGCAACGTAGTAGCGGGCCAATACATTGGTATCCAGCCCAATCATGGTACGTCGGCAAGCAGGCTGGCGACATCAAAATCCGCAGACACGCCCTTGCGTCGGCTCTGGATCAGACCGAAGCCGCTGGGTTCCGCCTGGCGGGGTGAGCGTGCAGGCCGCAAAGCGATGTGATCACCTTCAATGGCAAAGGTGATGGCCATGCCTTGCTTGAGTCCGAAATGTTGGCGTACATCACGGGGTATCGTGACTTGCCCCTTGCTCGTCAGAGTAGTTTGCATGGCAATGCTCCAAAAGTATTACGCGGTAATACTAGCATGATTGCCTCCTTCGCATCCTCTCAACTTCTCACAAAAATGACGCGTGGCAGTTGGGCTCGGCGAATGACGGGGGCATGCCCGTTCTGCGTTGTCTCTGGTGCGTCCGGCATCTGCCACTCCACCGACTCCAACGTGGTGTCATCCACCACGGAGTTCGGTGCTTCACTGGCCAATTGCAGATACGCCACCAGCTCGCCCAATCCCTGCTCCAGCGGCCGCGTTTGCAGCAACTCACCCAGGCTGACTTGGGCGCGGGTTTGCAGGGACTGGCGGATGTGGCCGGCCAAAACCGCCTTGTCCACCCGCACCTGCGAGTACAGGGCGGCAGCATCCAGATCCGCGTCACCCACCTCCAGCGCCACGTTGGCAATCACGGTCTTCACGGCGGGGTTGTACAACGGCCGCTCCATCGGCAACTCCAAGCTGGCCGTTAAGTCGTCGACCGCCGCGAAGTTACCCACCGGGGCGGTATCGCGCACCGCCAGCGCCTTGGCCTCGATGCCACGCAAAATGTCCATGATGCGGCGGTTCTCCAGCCAGGCCTGGTCGTCCAAGAAGCGGCGCAATTGCTGCGACAGCTGTGCCACCGTGGCCTGCGCGTGTTCGCCCGCTTCCAGCCAGTCGTAGTGCACACGTTTGAGCCGCAGGTCCGGCGACAACGCCGCCACGGGGGGCAGTTGCAACACACGTTCCAGCAGCCGAGTCAGTTCTTCCTGGCGCGACTGAGACATCAAAAAGTCCCAGAAGGCGCGAAAACTCTTGCCCTGGTCCGAGTCGGCAATGGCGTCGCGTTCGCCCATGATCTCTTCCAACAACGCGCCCTTGGTCCCGTCCCATAGCGCAATGCGCTCGCGCACTTTTCGGTCAAGGCCGCGAAAGTTGTATTCCACCTCACGAAAGTCTGTCAACAGTTCGCGCGCCAGGCCGGTGAACTGCTGGAAGCGCTCTTTCAGCGCGGTGTCGTCCAGCAGGGGCATCTCGCCACTACTCACGCGCGCAATCTCGGCATCAATCTCGTCGCGTTTTTTGTACAATTCTTTCAGGCGTGTTTCCGGGTTGGTGTCACTACCCTCGCTCATTTGTTTGAGCAATTCAAACAGCGTGAGCAACCGCGACTCGGTGCCGACAAAGGCGCGCTCCGTCAGGCTGGTGAGCCAGGCCAAGGCGCGCTCGGTGGCCGGGGTTAAATCAAAGTGTGGTTCATCCGAACCTGCGGGGTAAAACTTGCGCAACCAGCCTTTTTCATTGGCGGCCCAGTCTTTCAAATATTCTTGGGCGGACTTGGGGAACGGTGCTGTACCGCCGCGCGCTGCTGCCTGTTCGCGCACGCCAAACAAGGTGTCCTCCAGCGCCTCCACCAGGTCCGACTGCGCCATCACCCGCATATTGGGCGTGATGAATGCGCGGTGCAAGAAGCTGCCGATGAGCGGTGCGTGCTCGGCCGTCAGCAAACGCCAGGCGGGGTGTTGGCGACGCAGGGCGTCGAGCGTGGTGTAGTCGAGAGTCACGATCTCATCAACGGGTATGGTTCACCGAAATGCCGTCTTTGCGCGCCAGCGCTTTGATGCTTTCGTGCACCGAGTGGGGTAAGCGAATCGTCAATGCAGTCATGTCATTGCTCCTCCTTCTTCAAACCATTCAAAGAATCACCCGGCGTGGCGGCTGGCACACCAAACGGTTTGCTCATGCTACTTTACGGCTATTGAGAGCGACTTGCAGCGCATCCTGTGCTGCTGGCCACAGCACCCCCACCCGAACCCAACCGGGCAAGCCAAACGAGGTGGCGTCGCGCAGCTTGATGCCCTGCGCGCGCAACTGCACGCACAGCGCTACCGCGTCCATACCGGCCGGTGGCTGGGCGCAAAAAAATGGGGTGTCGCTGGGCTGCACTGTCCAGCCCGCATCTTGCAACAACTGGATCTGCCGCAGCTTCCAGCCGCGCAGGGTCTGCAGGCTGGTGTTCAACCAGGCTTGCGTGTCGGCTTGCACCCAGCTTTGCAGCAGCGCGACACCATGGGCACCCAGCGGCCAAGATGCGCACAGGCCGTTCACCGTAGCCACGTCCTGCGCGCTGCCGAGTGGCGCAATCGCGTACGCGGCGCGCACGCCCGTCAGGCCTAGGGCTTTGTTGGGCGTGTAGAGCTGCCACAACCGGTCGCGCTGCGCGTTGGTCCACGGGGAGCTGCCGCTGAGCCGCAGCGGCGCATAGGCGCAGTCCAGCACCTGCACGGTGGCGGCGCTCGTTGCCCCATCAGCGGCTACGGATTGTCCCAGTGGGCTGGACGGATCAGCATGCCATTGCAATGCGGCCTCC
Source organism: Rhodoferax sp. ZS1R8 (assembly GCF_056521325.1). NCBI lineage: Bacteria > Pseudomonadati > Pseudomonadota > Betaproteobacteria > Burkholderiales > Comamonadaceae > Rhodoferax > Rhodoferax sp. ZS1R8. The sequence goes on from NZ_JBWMBA010000007.1 coordinate 74,907, forward strand.
TCATACCCAGTAGTGACAACCGACAATCCCCACGCAAGGGCGGCCTGTGCATAGTCGCCATAAGCACGCAAGGGCACGCGCACGGCTTGCCCGCCCTGCTGCCAGCCTTGTTGCCAACCTTGTTGCGTTACCCAGGCCGTGATTCGAAAAATGAACTCGCTGGCGCTGCCGGCCAGCACAATGCGGCCGGGTTCCACGCCGTGGAAGTCGGCCAGCTGTGCCTTCAATGCGGTATACGCGGGATCGGGGTAGCGGCTGGCATCGCACGCCTGCAATGCTGCCAGGGTGTGGGGGCATGGCCCGCAGGCGTTGCTGTTGGTGGAAAAGTCGTGCATCGGCACGCCCAGCGCGTCCGGCCCGCCGTGTGGAGTTGTGGCCACGCTCATTCTAGAAACCCAATCGCTACCAAAACAATAGCGGATAACGCAATACCGACGAGGGCTAGCAGTGCATTTGACGCAAAGCGGATTGCCCGGAGCGTGTCTTGCGCCTGTGGAGGGCTGGCATCGCCATTGAGCACATAGCCGCCCGGCTTGCCCAGGCGCACGCCCAGCGCCAGGGCCATGGCGGCCATGGGCCAGCCGCTGTTGGGGGAAGGTGTACAGGCGGCCTCGGTGCGCAACTTGGCGAGCGATACGCCGCCGCATACGACCACCAGCAGTAACGCGGTGATGCGGGCGGGCACCCAGGCCAGCACATCATCCGCCCGCGCCGCCCATTTGCCGGCCCAGGCCCAGTTGCGGCCCTGGCCGTCCTTAGGGTAGAGGCCTGGGTAGCCCCACATGGCGTCGGCCGTATTGGCAAAGCGAAACAGCGCCGCGCCCGGCAGGCCCAAGAGCGCAAACCAGAACAGCGGTGCGATGACGGAATCGTTCAGGTTTTCGGCCAGCGTCTCGATGGCGCTTTCGCGCACTTGGCTTTCGCTCAACGTGGTCACATCGCGGCTGACCAGCCAGCGCAGGCGCTCACGGCCGGCCTCCACTGAACCGGTCTGGGGATCACTGAGCGCACGCTCCACCGCGAGCACTTCGCTTTTCAGCAGTGCCCAGGCCAGCATCGGCTTGAGCATCAGGCCCAGCAGCACGGCGGCGCCGATTCCGCCGCACACTGTGTGTAGCCACACCGCACCGTTTTGCAACCCCACCGCCGCTATCAAAACAAGAGCGCCTTGCGCGCACCACACGAGGGCTGCGAGCCAGAACGCCTTGAGATCTCGGCTCAGAACCGGCTCTTGGCGGGTGTGAGACTGCACAAACCGCCCGGCCCAGCCCAGCATATTGCCCATCCACACCACCGGGTGCCAGCGCACAGCTGGTTCGCCCAACCAGCGGTCTACCGCCAAGGCCACCAGCACAGCCCCACCCAGCACGGTGGCCGGCAGCGCTGGCATGCCAAACAGGGACGGGTTCAAAACCACAGCAGGCGGTAGAGCTTGCTGGTTAAAGGCATGCCATTAGGGTTTGGCGACGGGCTGGCCCGTCTTCAAGCCCAAACGCGCCAACAAATCCAGATCCGAATTGCCGGCCGGGTTGGGCGTGGTCAACAACTTGTCGCCGTAGAAGATGGAATTGGCACCAGCCACAAAGCACAGGGCCTGCACCGCCTCAGACATGCTTTGGCGGCCGGCCGACAGGCGCACGCGCGCCTTGGGCATCGTGATGCGCGCCACGGCGATGGTGCGCACAAATTCCAGCGGGTCCAGGTCCGGCTGGTCGGCCAGCGGGGTGCCTTCTACCTTCACCAGATGGTTGATGGGCACGGATTCGGGGTACGGCGACAGGTTGGCCAACTCGGCAATCAAACCGGCGCGTTGCAGGCGCGATTCGCCCATGCCGACGATGCCGCCACAGCAGACGCTGACGCCCGCATTGCGCACGCGGGTCAGCGTGTCCAGGCGGTCCTGGTAGTCGCGCGTAGTGATGATGTCGCCGTAAAAATCGGGTGCGCTGTCCAGGTTGTGGTTGTAGTAGTCCAAGCCCGCATCGCGCAGGGTTTCGGCATGGCCATCGTTCAGCATGCCCAAGGTGGCGCACGACTCCAAACCCGTCGCCTTGACGGTCTTGACGAGCTCGGCCACGGCTTCGATATCGCGGTCTTTGGGGGCGCGCCAGGCTGCACCCATGCAGAAGCGCGTGGCGCCGGCGGCTTTGGCGGCCAACGCGGCTTCGCGCACAGCCTCCACGCCCATCAGCTTGCCGGCTTCAACACCGGTGTCAAAGTGCACGCTTTGTGGACAGTAGCCGCAATCTTCGGGGCAGCCGCCGGTCTTGACCGACAAGAGTGTCGCCAACTCGACCATATTGGGGTCAAAGTTGGCACGGTGCACGGTCTGCGCCTGGAACATCAGGTCGTTGAACGGCAGCTCCAGCAGGGCCTGGATCTCGGCCACGGTCCACACGCGCTGGCCCGCATCGGGGCGCTGTACTTTGACATGCGTTGGGGTTTTGTGCGGGGCATGGAAATGCAAGGGCTGGGTGGTCTCGGCGAAATGTGTAACGGTTTTAGTCATAGAGTTTCAACAGTGTCAACAGGTCAGGGCGCAGCGGATGTCCGGGTCGGCTGCGCATTGGGGTGCCCCGGGCGGCTGGCCCCAGGCATTGTCAAACAGCAAGTCATCCAGGGCGCTGCGTTTGGCCCAGCGCTCCCGCCCCGACGATGTAACCAAAGCCAAGGTTAGAAGAGGAAATACATTCGGTCATGGAAGATTTAAGAGAGCAGATCGCACAAGGGCGCGTCATCATAACTGCGCCAAGCGGCGCTCAACTTACTGGGGTAGCGCACAGGCTTTTCGTCGGGCGATGGATGCGATACTTACGGGCTTTGCAGACCCCGGGTTTGTATTAGTAAATTCTCAGACCGGGAACGCTATTCCCTTCCCTTACATGCCCGCCCACCCCGACACTACCAAGGCCACACACGCTACCCCCGCGGCGCACATCCAAGGCTGGTGCCCCGGGGCACTGCGCCCCATGCCATCTGGGGATGGGTTGGTGCTGCGCATTCGCCCGCCGCTGGGGCGTTTGACCCAGGCGCAAGGCCACGGCATTGCAGAGTTGGCGGCACGCTACGCACAACCGCTGTTGGACCTGACCAGCCGCGCCAACTTGCAACTCCGCGGCATTGCCGAGGCCAACTACCCTGTCCTGCTCGCTGGCCTGCAAGCCCTCGACTTGATTGACACCGATATCAACGCCGAATCGCGCCGCAACCTCCTCGTGTCCCCCTTGTGGGAGACGGACGACGGTACGCCAGACCTGGCGTGCTTGCTCACCGAGGCCTTGTCTCAGTCAACCGCCCCCCAAGTTCCCGCCAAATTTGGCTTTGCACTGGACTGTGGCCCTACCCCTGTGCTGCGCGGCTGCTCGGCCGACATCCGTCTGGAGCGCCATGCACAGGGCTTTTTGGTCTATGCCAACGGCAGCGCCCGCGGGGTAGTGGCCCATGCAGAGCATGCCATCGGGCACGCCGTGGAACTGGCGCACTGGTTCATCGCTGCTGGCGGCGCACCCTTGGGGCGTGGCCGCATGGCCCCTTTGGTTGCCCAAACGCCTGTTCCGTCCCATCTGGCAGACACCCCGGTGCCCCCCGGAAATGGGGCTTGCCCACCGTGGGGCCTTGTGCCAAAGGGTTGCGTGGTGGGCTTTGAATTCGGCCAGATGCCTGTGGAAACGCTGCGCGCACTGTCCGCCTTAAGCCCCTTGCGCCTCACTCCGTGGCGCAGTGTGCTGCTTGAAGGCGCCCAGAGCGTGCCCGCAATACCAACACGCTCCACACTCATCACCCACGCCGACGATGTGCGTCTGCGCGTCAGCGCCTGCACCGGTGCGCCCGGCTGCCCCCAGGCCGCCGCACCGACGCGGGAGCTGGCCCACGCGCTGGCGCCCCTGGTTCCGCCCAGTTACCGGCTGCACGTATCGGGCTGCAGCAAAGGCTGCGCACACCCGCAAGCTGCACTCACGCTGGTGGCCACGTCCGCAGGGTTTGATCTGATACAACACGGCACTGCCGCATCCCCCCCGGATGCGCGCCATCTGAGTCCAGCGGCCATCGCCGTCCATCTACAACAGCTAGCGCATGCGCCACACCTATGAGACCGATGGCGATGCCATCTACCGACAGTCTTTTGCCATCATCCGGGCTGAAGCCGACCTCAGCCGATTCAGCGCCACTGAAGAGCTGGCCGTCGTCCGCATGGTCCACGCCACCGGCATGGTCGGGCTAGAGGCCCATGTGCGCTTTACCGACGGCATGGCTGACGCTGCCCGAGCTGCACTGGAGGCGGGTGCCCCTATCCTGTGCGATGTGCGCATGGTGAGCGAAGGCATCACCCGCAGCCGCCTGCCTGCCGACAATGCCGTTATTTGTACCCTGCAAGACCCCAGCGTGCGCGATCTGGCGCAACGCCTGGGCACCACACGCAGCGCGGCTGCGCTGGAACTGTGGCGCCCGCATCTGGCCGGTGCCGTAGTCGCCATCGGCAATGCGCCCACCGCGCTGTTTCACCTGCTCAACATGCTGCAAGACCCCGCCTGCCCGCGCCCTGCGGCCGTCATCGGCTGCCCGGTAGGCTTTGTGGGCGCTGCCGAATCCAAAGCCGCGCTGATGGCTGCGCCCCCCGCCCCCGCCATGGCGGTGCTGGGCCGCCTGGGTGGCAGCGCCATCACAGTTGCAGCGGTGAACGCACTGGCCTGCCGGAGGGAAATCTGATGGGCCGCATCCTCTGCGCCGGTTTAGGCCCCGGTGACCCGGACTTGATGAGCGTGCGCTCCGACCGCGCCATCCGCGCTGCCCGCCACGTGGCCTACTTTCGCAAAAAAGGCCGCCCCGGCCAGGCCCGCCGCATTGTGGAAGGCATGCTTGCCCCCGATGTGGTCGAGTACCCCATGGAATACCCGGTTACCACCGAGCTGCCCTTTGACAGCCCCGAGTACATCCACTGCCTGGCCACGTTTTATGACCACTGGGCTAAGCGCCTGGCCGAACTGGCCCAGACGCAGGACGTGCTGGTGCTGTGCGAGGGGGACCCGTTTTTCTACGGCTCTTTCATGCACCTCTACACCCGCCTGCAGGGCCGCACCACGGTGGAAGTGATACCCGGCATCCCGGGCATGGTGGGCTGCTGGTCGGCCACGGGGGTGCCCATCACCTGGGGCGATGACGTGATGACGGTGCTGATGGGTACCTTGCCCGAAGATGAGTTGGTGCACCATATGCAGGGTGCGGATGCCCTTGTCATCATGAAAACCGGCCGCAACCTGCCCCGCGTGCGCCGCGCACTGGCCGCAGCAGGCCGCCTGGAACAGGCTTGGCTGGTAGAGCGCGGCACCATGCCCGGTGAGCGCGTGCTCAAACTGGCAGAGGCTGACGGCAGCGACTGCCCTTACTTCGCCATCGTGCTGGTGCATGGCAGCGGCCGCCGCCCCGAGGTGCAGGAATGAACCGGAATAGTTTGAAGGGATGGCTCTGCATCGCAGGCCTGGGGCCCGGCGACCCGCAACTGGTAACGCCCGAAGTGACGGCCGCCCTTGACGCCGCCACCGACATCGTGGGCTACATCCCCTACGTGGCCCGCATCGCACCGCGCCCTGGCCTCACCCTGCATGCGTCTGACAACCGGGTCGAGATGGACCGCGCCCGCGCGGCGCTGCAAATGGCCTCTGAAGGCAAGCAAGTGGTCATCGTGTCCTCCGGCGACCCCGGTGTGTTTGCGATGGCCGCCGCCGTGTTTGAAGCGCTGGAAGGCCGCCCTGAGTGGCAGGCACTGGACATACGCGTGCTGTCCGGCATCACCGCCATGCTGGCGGCGGCAGCCAAAGCCGGTGCGCCCTTGGGTCACGACTTCTGCGCCATCAACCTCAGCGACAACCTCAAACCTGCCGAACTGATCGAAACCCGCGTGCGCGCCGCCGCCATGGCCGACTTTGCGATGGCGTTCTACAACCCCCGCTCGGCCAGCCGCCCGCACACTTTCGGCCGCATGCTAGAGGTATTGCGCGAGACCTGCGGACCCGACCGGCTCATCACCTTTGCCCGCGCTGTAAGTACGCCGAACGAAGTGCTGCAGACTGTACGTTTGGCAGAGGCAACCCCCGAGATGGCTGACATGCGCACCGTGGTCATCGTAGGCAACAGCGCCACACGCCGGGTGGGCCGCTTTGTCTACACACCGCGCTCTTCGCTATGAAGTTAATCGCTGCCACCCAAGCCCAGCCAACGGCAAACGCCCTCCACGGTGCTCACCGTCGGGCGCGCGGGGATGAAGGGGCGGTCAATCAAGATAACGGGCAACCCCCGCTCCCGCGCCGCCTTCAGCTTGGCCTGCGCGCCCGCGCCACCGGAGTTTTTGGACACCACATGGGTGATGCCGTGCGCTTGCAGCAAGGCTCGGTCGCCATCCAAGGTGAACGGCCCACGGTCCAATACCACATGACCACGCGCAGCGGGCAAATCCAAAACGGAATCCACCACAGCGTCCACCAATCGCAACAGATACCAATGCTGCGTGCAAGCCAAAAACGGCGCCACATGCTGGCGGCCAATGGCCAAAAACACCCGGGCAGGCTCGGCGGGCAAGGCCTGCACTGCGGCGGCAATATCGGGCACGTGTTGCCAAACATCGCCACTGTTAGCCTGCCACGTGGGCCGCTCAAGCACCAGCAGGGGCACCCCCGCACGAGCACAGGCCTGCACTGCGTTGCTGCTCATCTGCGCGGCAAAGGGATGCGTAGCGTCCACCACGTGGGTGATGCACTCGGCTTGCAAAAAGGCCTGCAAACCAGCCACGCCGCCAAAACCGCCCACGCGGGTGGGCAGCGGCTGGGCTATGGGCGCGCTGGTGCGGCCTGCGTAAGAAAAAATACCGTCCACCCCCGCCTGCGCCAAGGCTTGCGCCAGGCGACTGGCATCCAGCGTGCCCCCAAGCACCAGCACACGCAAGGAGGTGCGGACCATGTCTGAACCTTGGTTGTCAATCATTGGTATAGGTGAAGATGGTCTGCATGGTCTGGGCGATGGTAGCCGCTTGGCCCTGGCCCAGGCGCAACACGTCTTCGGCGGCGTACGGCACCTGGCGCTGGCCGGTGCGGGCAGCCGTGGCGCGGAGTGGCCCCTTCCGTTTGACGTAGCCCCAGTGCTGGCCCTGCGTGGCCAGCGGGTGGCGGTGCTGGCCTCGGGCGATCCCTTCTGGTTTGGTGCTGGCGGCAGCCTGGCGGCGCACCTGTCGCTGGGTGAATGGGTGGCTTTTCCATCACCCTCCACCTTTTCACTGGCCGTATCCCGGCTAGGCTGGCGCCTGGAGCATGTGCACTGCTTTGGTCTGCACGCCGCCCCTTTTGCACGCACCCGCCCTGCTCTGCATGGCGGCGCGCAACTGCTGTGCTTGCTGCGCGATGGCCAAGCGGTGCGGGACTTTGCGCAATGGCTGACACAGCAAGGCGGTGGTGCCTCTGCGGTGTGGGTGCTGGAAGCGCTGGGCGGCCCGCGTGAACGCGTACGCCAGTGCCCCGCCCATGCGCTGGAATTTGCAGACATACAGAGCCCGGTGGCAGTGGCTGTGCAGGTGGTCGGCCCGCTGGAGTTTCCAAACACCCCCGGCCTGCCGGACAGCGGATTTGCCCACGACGGGCAAATCACCAAGTCGCCCATCCGCGCCCTCACCCTGAGCGCACTGGCCCCGCGCCCCGGCGAACACTTGTGGGACTTGGGTGCGGGCTCGGGTTCGGTGTCGGTGGAGTGGTGTTTGGCGGGCGGCACAGCCAGCGCGGTGGAACAAAACGCAGAGCGCGTGGCGAACATCCGAGCCAACGCCATATCCTTTGGCATTGACCACCGCCTGGCCGTGCACCACGGTGACACCCAAGACCTCATTGCTGGTTTTCCCACGCCCCAAGCCATTTTTGTAGGCGGCGGCTTTGACATGGCTTTTTTCACCGCATTGCAGTCCATAGCACCCCCAGCTTGCCGCTTGGTGGTGAACGCCGTGACGCTGGAAACCGAATCCGCCCTGCTGCAACTGCACGCCCAACACGGCGGTGAATTGCTGCGCATAGAGCTGGCGCAGGCCGCACCGCTGGGCCGCATGCGCGGCTGGCAGCCCAGCCGCGCCGTGGTGCAGTGGAGCGTGACGCTGTGAGGGCGCCTTGGTGATGGTGGCGGGCTTGGGTTTTCGCGCGCAGTGCGATGTGGCGTCTTTGCGCGCCGCCCTGAATGCAGCGCTTAGCGCCGCACAGGATGCGGCACAGCAAGCCCAGGGCCCCGCAGGCACATCCGGCACGCCCAGCAGGCCCACAACCCTTACCGCCCTGGCCACGGCCGCCGACAAAGCCGGCCACCCCGCCCTGCTGCAACTGGCAGCAGAATTGCAATTACCCATCACCCCTGTCAGCCTGCCGCAGTTAGCCAGCCAAGCCGCAACACCCAGCGCCCATGTGCCCGCCCGCTACGGCGCGCACAGCGTGGCCGAAGCCGCAGCGCTGGCCGCAGCAGCAATGGCCGTTCAGGCTGAGCCTGTTAAAGCCCAACTGCTCACCCCCCGCTGCACCAGCCCCGACCGCATGGCAACCGCAGCCATTGCCTCCACCCACAATACACAACCATGACCGTTCACTTTATCGGCGCAGGCCCTGGCGCCCCAGACCTACTGACCCTGCGTGGCCGCAATTACATTGCTGCCAGCCCGGTGTGCCTGTACGCAGGCTCTTTGGTGCCAGAAGGCGTGCTGGCCCACTGCCCGCCCGGTGCGCACATCGTCAACACCGCATCGCTTTCACTGGAGCAGATATTGGCCGAGATCAGCGCCGCGCACGCGGCAGGGCATGACGTGGCCCGCCTGCATTCGGGCGACTTGTCGGTGTGGTCGGCCATGGGCGAGCAACTGCGCGGCCTGCGCGCGCTGGGTATTGACTACACCGTCACGCCCGGCGTGCCGTCGTTTGCGGCAGCGGCCGCCACGCTGGAGGCCGAGCTGACGCTGCCAGGGCTGAGCCAGTCGGTGGTACTCACCCGCACATCAGGCCGCGCATCGGCCATGCCCAGCACCGAGTCGCTGGCCAACTTTGCCGCCACCCAGGCGGTACTGGCCATCCACCTGTCCATCCACGTGCTGCCGCGTGTGGTGGCAGAGCTGGTACCCCACTATGGCGCAGACTGCCCGGTGGCCGTGGTCTGGCGTGCCAGCTGGCCAGACGAGCGCGTAGTGCGCGCCACCCTGTCCACTATTGAAGCCGCCGTGGGCGAAGGCATGGAGCGCACCGCCTTGATTCTGGTCGGCCACACCTTGGGCCCAAACTTGGGCGAGCAAGACTTTGCCCACAGCCGCTTGTACGCGGGTGACTACGACCGCCGCTACCGCCCGCTGGGCACCACGCCCCGCTTTCCGGCAGGCACCAAATGAAGATCGACCTTTGCCTGGTCGGCATAGGCACCGGCAACCCCGACCATGTGACCCGCCAAGGCGTCAAGGCACTCAATAGCGCCGACCTGATTTTGGTGCCCCACAAAGGCGCAGGCAAAGCGGACCTGGCCGAACTGCGCCTGCAACTCTGCAAGGAATTGGTGACCAACCCCGCCACCCAGGTGGTGGGCTTTGACATGCCGGTACGCGATGGCGATGACCCGGACTACGCTGCTGCCGTCAACCGCTGGCATGACGCTATTGCTGAGGTGTGGCTGGCCACCATCCGCAGTCATTTGCCTGCGGGTGGACGTGTTGCCCTGCTGGTGTGGGGCGACCCATCGCTGTACGACAGCACCCTGCGCATCGCTGAGCGCTTGGCAGTACAAGTGCCGCTAACAGTGTCCGTGGTGCCCGGTATTACCGCGTTGCAAGCGCTGACCGCCGCGCACGCCATTGCGCTGAACGACATCAACGCCCCCGTCACCATCACCACCGGCCGCCAACTGCGCGACCATGGCTGGCCCCAAAGCGCCAATACCGTGGCGGTGATGCTGGACGGGCACTGCGCGTTTCAGCACCTGCCGCCGCACGGCATCACGATCTGGTGGGGGGCTTACCTGGGTATGCCGCAGCAGATGTGCATTGCGGGGCCGCTGGCGGAAGTGAGCGCGCGGATTCTGGTGGAGCGGCAAGCCGCGCGGGCGGCGCATGGGTGGATCATGGATACGTATTTGATGCGCAGAAAAGCGCTGGCTTTTGTATAAATTTGTAGTCAGCGTTATGACTGCCCGAAAAAGCCAATCACATCGTTAGCGAGCGAATTTTTTGCAGCCAAGCAGCAAAATGCAAGCACTCCTGCTCTATGCGTACCAAGCCCATGCGAGCCGCCGCAATCGGTCCGTGATCAACCTTACTGAATCGTGGGCTTTTTAGCAATCGCTCAAGATGTGCCGCAGGCTTGGTCTCTGGCTTGTCATTGATGTGTTCGGGCGTGTCCACTTGTTGCCTTATCGCGCCTAGCTCCGCGGTACTACGAGCCCAATTTCGCTCTACGCCGGTGAGAGTAGTTACATCACTGAATAGCAATGCCTCGAATTCATGTGGCTGGATGTGGGGAATAAACCGAACCGGATCACATTCAGCCAACGCAACAATATCCTCAGCCAACGCCGAGTTCAATATTTCCACTTTTGCTTGCATAGAACTTTTGAGCATCGCCGAATCAAAGCCAGGGAAACGCTTATCCAATCGGTAAAGATCAAAAAAAGTCGTGACTACTGGCGCTGATTTTTGCCTGAGCGTATTGCGCAATTGACCTTTAACTCGGTCGTAATTTAGAGCTCCGCCTCGATGGCCCGGTGATGTTTCAATTGTTTGCGCATGCAAGTACAGACCGGATGGGGAAAAATGCGGTTCAAGCACATCGCGAACAAAGGTTTCTTCGGTTTGCCCTTCGCAAATAACCACAATCCTGGTCATCGCGAAGGCCTTCCGCCGAGCACATTACGTTTCCATAGCTCTCCCAACGAATAATCTTCAAGCCAATCGGTCAAATCTGCCGAATCAAGCCTCTTGAGCGTTGTCGCGCCGTTATCACGCCCGGCAACGACAACATCTTCAGGTGTCATAGCGTTCAGCAACTCTACCGACTGCGTTGAAACAATTACTTGCTTAGCCTCTGCCGCACGTTTGAGCATTTGCGCCAACAAATTGATCGCGTAGGGGTGTAAACCCAACTCGGGTTCGTCGATCAAGATGATGTCAGGCATTAACTGCGGTGGCTGCAACAACAATGTCGCCAAACAAATGAAGCGCAAGGTGCCATCGGACAAAACGTGGGCTTTCCAGGGCGTATCAGGGCGGCCTCGCTCTGTCCATTCCAACTCTACGGACGTCGGCGCAACGCCGTCAGGCTCGTCATCTCTAATCACAAAATCCCCAAAAAATGGGGCAGCCAGACGAATCGTCTCTACGATGCGCTGATAGCTCGATTCCCAAAACGGCGTAATCTTCAGTTTGCGAAGGTAGGCAGCCAAGTTGGCCGCGTCGGGCTTGAGGCGTAGGGTGTCATTAGCCTGGTGCACCTGCTTTACGGCCGCTTTATCTCCTGTATCATGAAAATGGTACTGCCGCCAAACTTTCAGCTTGCCAGAAACGTATCGACTCACGTTCTTGCTTCGCTCCAACTCATCAGAAGTTACCCTAGCAATATCATGTCCAACGCCCAAGGGATATGAAGTTACGCCAAAGCGACCGTTAATCCAAGACTGTTCGCGAGTAAAAATTAATCGATTGTCCTGGGTCGGTGCGAGCGTCACTTTGTACCCGTTGGCCACACCATTCTCAGGCGCGAAGTACACCTCAAACTCCATGGAATCGGTTACCTTTCGCCCGTAATGCAACAAGGCATCCGGACCACCCCAGTTCTGAACATCCACAGGAAAGTTATCCCCGGTGAGGGCTGCTAGAAATCGAAAAACGCTGATGAAATTACTTTTACCCGCACCATTGGCACCGATCAGCACATTGAGCGCACGCATTTCAAAGTCCACCAAGGAGTGAATAGACTTGAACCCTTTAACAGTAATTTTCTGAAGTTGCGTCATGTGCACTTCCCCGGCAATTTTTTCATATTCGCTGGATTATCCTCTCGGACTGTCAGACCTTTCCCGCTGGGCTTCACCCCAAAGAAAGGGTCAGCAATTCGTCCAACGCGTCCGCAATCGCTCGCCCGCACTCACCAAGCTGACCCAGCGCTACCGAAACCATGTCCAGCTGCTGCACCACCACCCGCACACCTCCCCGTCAAACTCAGGTTTCATCAAGGAGCCCGCTGTAGCGGCATTTACAAAGTGGAGTGATCGCCTGCAAATGAGCTCACGGCTGCATGCTCGGCATTCCAATCCACGGACATAGCATCCGCCTGTCGCAAGTGCGTAAGGCAAACGGGCTACTCTGCTACACAGGCCGCCTCAGCTCATCCATCGTAGCGGCAGATGCTGAGGGTATCGCGAATTTGCTATTTTTTGATAGCTTCGTAAGCAGGTACCACGTGGGCTTGAGGCCAATTTTGGTATGACAAACGCACCGGTCACCGAACCGCGTTCACCGCCCCCAGATCAACTACACCAGCACCTTTCATAACCGCCATCAAGCTCGGCCGCACCCAACGGTGGAACGCTAAACCCCCCACCACACTCATGCTGGCCCAGAACGACAGCGCAGCCCGGGTCGTAGCCCAGATGAACTGACCACCTAACTGTTCCAGCGCGGCCCGGGCTTCGGGGCCAAAGCCTGCAAGTGCATCACCCTGCAACTGCGGTGCACCCACTAAAAAGGGCAGCGCCAGCAAGGCCGCTGCTACCAACCAGCGCCAAGAGGCACGTGCAAAACCGGCTACAGCACATGCGCCCGCCGCACTGCCCACTGCCAGCACCCACCAGACCTGGCGGGCATGCAATGGGGCGGCTTCCATGCCCGGCACCTCAGCAGGCATGCCCAGCGAAGGCCAGAGGTGCAGGCTGACAAAGCCCGCTGCAGCCACCCAACCAGCCAAAGCCGAAGAGCCAACGGCTGCACCACGCCGGTAAAGCCACACACCCATCACCGCAAACACCAGCAGCGCCATGCTGAAGGCGTGCAGGCTATTAACCACCCAAGTCCAACCTATGCGCTCGAAGCCGTTTGCAGGCTCCCACTCTTTGGCAGCACCGTGTTCATGCGCGTGTTCATGTTCATGCGGGGCAGCCGCATCGGAATGCGCATGCGCAGCGGGGGCCACCGGTTCGAGAGCCTGGGCTTTTTGCGCCTCGTACACCTCGGCAGCCAGAATCAGCGGCGCGGCTTGCCAACGCTGCACGCCGGTTTGCACACTACCCACCACCAAAGCGGTAGCCAGCGCCGCCCAAATCAACCGTTGAAAAATCATGAACAGCTCTCGGAAAAAATTTACTCAGTGGCAGGGTTTCACGGTGATGTGGCGCACGTCGTGCGCGGCGTTATGTGCCAGCGGGCTTTCGGAAAATGCCACGCCGTAGAACACGACCATGCCAAGGGCTGCACCTGCGGCAAGCTGCAACAAAAGGCTGTGCACCGCGTTAGCGGTGCGGGGCAGTTCGGTGGTGGCGGTGGCGGTGGCGGATGAATGCATAAAGAACTCCTTATAAAGAAAATGAGGCGCACCAGTGGGACTGTGGATGCACTACGGAAAAACTATTCAAGGCCCTGCCGGGCCAATGGTAGCGAGCGGGGGCAATCGCGCCAATATACCGCTACGCAGGCGTTCGGGCCGCTCTTTGCGCTGCAGATTACCGTCCGTACTGTACGCGTGTAGTTGCGCGCAGGCCAGCACCTGGGCGGCGGTGGTGTCATCGGCGACCAGGTCGCCGATGTAATACGTGTATTTGCCTGGTGCCTGGAGCGCTATGGTGCAGGCTCTGGAGCAGCCGCTCATGCAGGCCATACCGCGCACGCGGATTCGGGCCTGCTGGACATCATCAATGCTCCAGGTAGCGATCTGCACGGCTTCCAGCAGCGCCTCGCCCGCCGCAGGCAGATCGCGCGATACACCGGCGGGTCGACACGTGGTGCAGATGATGAGTTCGGTCACAGCGGGGTGATCAACAGCTTCGGTCATTTGAAAGGTGTATTTTTTGCGTAGAAATAAGTAATCAGGACGCACTGGCCAAACGGTACTCCGCGCCCCAGCGGGCGGCCCAGGCGGCGCAGCGGCCACTGGCACGTGATGCGGGCGAGCGTTCGTCAAAATCCAGCACCACAGCGTGTTCCACCCCCTTGGGCGCAGCGGGCTGCTCCAGCGTGCGGCCATCGGTCAGCAGCCACAGCCAGGCCGGTCCGTTACTGCGCCGTCGGACCTGCGCCAGCAAAGTGTTCGCTACCGCCAAGGCTTGGCACAGCGGTGTACCGCCACCACCGCCGCATTGGCGTACCCGTGCGGCACCAGCGGCCCGCGCCGGTCCGGGCGGCAGCACCAGCTGCACACCGCTACCCCCAAAACACAGCAGACCCACATGGTCTCCAGCGCGCGCAGCCTGCTCAATCAGGCGGGCTGCATAGCCCTTGGCCAGCGCCAGGCGACCGCCTTGGCCACCTTGGCGCATCGAGCCCGAGGTGTCCAGCACGATCAGATGCAGGCGCGCAGCAGCCATCGCCCGCGGTTGGTAGCGCAGGTGCTCGCGCTGCAACGCGCGCGGGCCTTTGGCCAGCAGGGTGCGCAGCCAGGCAATCGCGGAACTGTCGCCTAGCGTTTTTACGGTGGGTTTCAGGGGTGGTGTCTGCATGGGGGGGTTGCGCCACCGCACACTGCCAGCCGGTGTCGGCGGCTGGCGGATGCGGTGGCTCAGGCTTTTTTTGCGGGCCAGGCTCCAGTGGACAGCACCCGGGTAGTGGGGGTCGGTATAGGCGGCAACGCACCCCAATCACCTTCTGGGATGGGGGTTAAAGCGGGTGGCGGTTCTTTGCGTGGGCCAGCGTTGCTGTTGCTATTGGCACTGCCGTTGGGCTTATCGCCGGATCTGTCGTTAGTTCTGCCGTTCACGGATGGCTCCAGCGTGCGGCGGTGCGCCAGCGCCAGTTCTGCCACGGCGTCCACGTCTTGCAGGGTCACGGCATTGCGGCCTTCCAGAGCGGCCAGCGCCCGAGCGGCGCGCAGCATCACCAGGTCGGCACGCATGCCGTCCACTCCAGCGGCCAATGCGAGTGCGGCGGCGTGTTGCATCACGGCATCGGGCCACGCCAGACTGGGCAGCGCGGCGCGCGCTGCCACCAGGGTTGCCGCTAACGCGGCTAGCTGCGCCGCATGCGATGCCGTCAACGCCTGCGGGTCTTCGTCAAAAGCAAGCCGGGTGCGTAAGATGTCTAGCCGCTGCTGCGGGTCTAACGGGTTGCCCAGCACCACCGACAGACCAAAACGGTCCAGTAGTTGGGGCCGCAATTCGCCTTCTTCAGGGTTCATCGTGCCCACCAGCGCAAAACGCGCGGCGTGCTGCTGCGAGATGCCGTCGCGCTCTACGGTGTTGACGCCGCTGGCGGCAACATCCAGCAGCGCGTCTACCAGCGCATCGGGTAATAAATTAACCTCATCCACGTACAGCACGCCATTGTGGGCGCGCGCTACCAGGCCTGGTGCCAGGCGCAATTGACCATCAACCAACACGGCCTCCACGTTCAACGTGCCCACCAGTTGTTCCAGACTGGCCGCGAGCGGCAGGGTGACAAACGGCGCTGCAACTGGGGTATGGGGCAGTAAAGCCGCCAGTGCCCGAGCAGCCGTGGATTTGGCCGTACCGCGCGGGCCGCTAACCAGCACGCCGCCGATGCGCGGGTCGATCGCCACCAGCAGCAAGGCGCGCTGCAGCAGCGGCTGGCCGACCAGTGCGGTGAATGGGAATGCCGCACGTGCGGCGGCTTGCTCAAGCTTCATGGCTTAGCCTTTTCTAATGTGTCGTCAGATGTTTCAAGTCGCTGTTCCAGTGCCAGCAGGTGGTCTTCAATGCGCGCGCGCTGGTCGCCCGGCTCGGCCCACAGGCCACGGTCCATGGCCTCCAGCAGTCGTTCGCCGATGCTGCGCAGGGCCAGCGGGTTGTACTGCTGTAGAAAGGCACGGGTATCGTCGTCGTGCACATAGGCATCGGCCACCAGCGCGTACTGGTGGTCGCCCACCACGCCGGTGGTGGCGTCAAACGCGAACAAAAAGTCCACCGTGGCGGCCATTTCAAACGCACCCTTGTAGCCGTGGCGCTTGATACCCTCCAGCCACTTGGGGTTGACGGCGCGGGAGCGCACCACGCGGGCCACTTCTTCACTCAGCGTGCGGATGCGCGGTGCGCCGGGCACGCTGAAGTCGCCGTGGTACAGCGCGGCGGGCGTGCCGCTCAGGTGCTCTACCGCTGCGGCCATGCCGCCCATGAACTGGTAGTAGTCGCCCGAATCCAGAATGTCGTGCTCGCGGTTGTCCTGGTTGTGCAGCACCGCGTCCAGAGCGGTGATGCGCTGGGCAAACGCCTCGGGCGCAGCGGTGCCATGCGCGTCTTGCCCATAGGCAAAAGCACCGGCGCGCAAATAGGCCTCGGCCAACTCGGCACGTTCGGTCCAGTTGCCACTGGCGATAGACGCCTGCAAACCCGCACCGTAGCCACCGGGCCGGGGGCCGAAAACACGCCATGTAGAGGCCCGCTCGGCCTGTGCATCCGACTGCCCTGCGGCTTGCGCCTGCGTGGCATCACGCTGCACGCGTGCGCGGATGGGGTTGATATCGTCCGGCTCGTCCTCAGGCGCAATGGCGGCCACGGCGCGCACGGCTGTGTCGAACAAGTCAATCACGTTGGGAAACGCATCGCGGAAGAAGCCGGACACACGCAGCGTCACGTCTACGCGGGGGCGGCCCAGCACACTCATGGGCATGACTTCAATGTCCACCACGCGGTTGCTGCCCGCCGCCCACTTGGGTCGCACGCCCAGGAGTGAGAAGGCCTGGGCCACATCTTCGCCCCCGGTGCGCATCGTGCTGGTGCCCCATACCGACAGGCCCATGGCCGTGGGGTAGGCACCGTGGTCTTGCAAGTGCCGCTCCACCACGCGGGCTGCGCCCTTGGCGCCCATGGCGTACGCGGTCTGGGTGGGGATGGCGCGCGTGTCCACTGAGTAAAAATTGCGCCCGGTGGGCAGCACATCGGGCCTGCCGCGCGACGGTGCGCCGCTGGGGCCGGGGGGAATAAAGCGCCCGTCCAGTCCGCGCAACAGTTGACCTATTTCGTTGGGGCCACAGGCATCCAGACGCGGGGCGAGTGTGAAGTGCAGGCGCCGCAGCACCTGGGTGGTGTGGGGCCACATGTCTGGCGCAGCGCCAGGGCCGCCGGACATCGCACCGCCCTGCCCTGTGCCACCCTCTTTGTCCAGATCTTGCACCACACGGACGGCCAGCAACTCCAGCCGCTCACGGGTGTGGCCCGCGTGGCGCCAGGGGTCGTCGCTGAGGCTCTGCAAGATCTGCGGGCGTTCACCCGTCCACGGTGCGGCCCAATCTGGGCTCAGGGCATCGAAATCTTTTAGCCCCAAGTCCTGCGCCAAGGCCACCGTCAGGCTGCCTTGTGCCGCACCTGCGCCGCCGGGGTAGCGGGCCAGCGCCACCAAGGTGTCCACCCGCTGGCGGCCGGTAGGGGACTGGCCGAATATATGCAGGCCATCGCGGATTTGCGATTCCTTGATTTCACACAGGTAGGCATCCAGGCGCTGCAACAAGGCTTGCTGCTCGCTGTCGTTGGTGGGCTTGGTAAAACCCAACTCTGCGTGCAGGCCGTCTGCCAGCACCTGCTCCAGAATGCTGGCGCGCAGCAGCTTGGCGCGGCGCGGGTCCAGTGACAGGGCCTCGTAATACTCGTCCATGCGGCCCTCCAGCTGCTGCAAGGGCCCATAGGTTTCGGCCCGGGTCATGGCGGGCATCAGGTGGTCGATGATGACGGCCTGCGTGCGGCGCTTGGCCTGCGCGCCTTCGCCGGGGTCGTTAACGATAAAGGGATACAGGTGTGGCAGCGGGCCCAAAATGGCATCGGGCCAGCAGGCTGCCCCCAGCGCCACGCTTTTGCCGGGCAGCCACTCCAGGTTGCCGTGTTTGCCCACGTGCACCACCGCATCCACCGCGTAGGCGCGGCGCAGCCAAAAGTAAAACGCCAGGTAGTTGTGGGTGGGCACCAGGTCGGCGTCGTGGTAAGTGGCCACCAGGTCCAGCCCCCGCCCGCGTGCGGGCTGGTTGCCCACAAACACATTGCCGTAACGCTGACCCGACACCATGAAGCGGCCTGCGCGCACCAGCGGGTCTTGCGCAGGCTCGCCCCACAGCGCGTTGATGGCGGCTTGGTTTTCTAGAGGAAGGGCCGCAAAGTCTTGCAGGTAATCGCCCATGGCCAAACTTTGGCCCGCGGGGCGGTCGTCGTTGGCATGCAGGTTGTTGGTGATGCCACGCACCAGATCGGCCATCAGCGCGTCGCTACTGCGTGGCACATCACCGGTGGCATAACCTGCGGCCTGCAGGGCTTGCAGGATGACGACGGTGGATGCGGGCGTGTCCAGGCCGACGCCGTTGGCCAGGCGCGCGTCGTCGTTGGGGTAGTTGGCCAGCACCAATGCCACACGCTTATCGCTATTTCTTTTAAAGCGCAATGCGCACCATTTACTTGCGGTAGCGGCTACAAAGGCTATGCGTTCTAGTTCGGGCTGGTAGCGCACCACGTCGATCTGGGCGCGCTCGCAGCGCCAGGCCAGGCCCTTGAAGCTGATGGGCCGGGTGCCGATGCGGCCATCCACCTCCGGCAGCACGATTTGCATGGCCAGGTCGCGCGGGGTCAGGCCGTGCGGGTCCTCTTGCCATTGCTCTTGGGTGCAGCCCGCAGTGATGAGCTGCAACACCGGCGCATCGCCTGCCAGCAGTACGGGTTGCACCTCTACACCCGCGTCGTTGCCATCCATCGCGCCTACGGCAAAGCTGGTGGCGTTGAGCACAACGTCTACCTTGTGCTCTTGGGCCAGCGATTGCAGCAGCGCCATGCTCTCAGGGTTTTTGAGCGAATCCAGCGCCACGGCCAGCGTGTTGAGGCCCTCATCCGCCAGCGCAGCCAGCATGGCATCAAACGCGGCTGTGTTGCCCGCCTGCAAATGCGCTTTGTAAAACACCAGCAGGGCCACCGGTGCCCCCGCGCGCCAAGGGGCCAAAGGCATGGCGGGTGTGTAGGGCATTGCGGCGGGCAGCACTACAGCGGGTGCGGGGCGCTCGCCCTGGCCAAAGGCGGCGTGGGCGATCAGCTGGAAAAAGTTCCGGGCGTTGTCGCGCCCGCCTTCGCGCAGGCAGCGCCAGAGGTGGGTGCAATCGTCTTTTTTGGCGGTGCTGCGCATGAGCAGCTGCGCGTCTTCCACACATTCGCCCGACACCATGACCAGCCACTGGCCGCGCGACCGGGCAGACTCGCAGACCTGGTCTACGACGTAGGCCCAGTCGCTGGGACTGCCCAGGTGTTCGATGATGATGGCCTTGGCGTGGCGCAGCACGTCGTCCTTGTACAGATCGGTAGACGCGGGCTGGCGCAGCCACATCAGGTTGGCCAGGCGCACACGGGGAAAGTCATCCGGCAAGCCGCTGGCCACCTCGGCTAGCAAAGATAGCGTGGTGTCCGCCACGGTGAGCACCACGATGTCGCCTGGCGTTTGCTCCACGCGCACGACGCCCAGGCCATCGTCTTCAACATGGCCGCCGGGGCGGGTAGAGAGCAGGTGCATGTGCTGGAGCGCCGTTTTTGATTTAAGCCAAAGCGGCTTGGACTTCAGCTTGCAGGACGCTAGCGTCGAGGTGGTCCCCAATCAGCACCAGGCGCGTCTGACGCGGCTCGTCTGCACGCCAAGCGCGGTCGAAATAACTGTCAAAGCGCTGGCCCACGCCCTGCACCACCAGGCGCATCGCCGCACCCGGCACAGCAACAAAACCTTTGACACGGTAGATCTCGTGGCGCTGCACCAGGGCAGCTAGCGCGGTCAGCACCTTGGCGCGATCAAGCACGTTCAGCGCGATGGACACCGACTCAAAGGCGTCGTGGTCGTGGTCCTCTTCCGCGTCGTGGTGGGTTTTGCGGGCGTCGATCACGTCTTCTACCGCACGCTCCAGCCCCAGCAGCACGTCCATGGGCACGTTGCCGTGCGATGCGCGCACCAGCTTCACACCGGCGGGAGCTTCTGCGCGAATGGTGGCTTCAACGGCCTCGAGCGCTGCGGCATCCATGCCGTCTACCTTGTGCACGATGACCAAATCCGCGGTGGCGAGCTGGTCTTCAAACAGCTCGTGCAGGGGTGAGTCGTGGTCCAGGTTTTCGTCGGCGCGGCGCTGAGCGTCCACGGCCACCGGGTCGTCGGCAAAGTCACCGGCCGCTACCGCGGGCGCATCCACCACGGTAATGACCGCGTCCACGGTAAACGCGTTGCGCAGCGCAGGCCATTGAAAAGCCTGTACCAGCGGCTTGGGCAAGGCCAGGCCAGAGGTCTCGATCACAAGATAGTCGATCTGGTCGCGCCGGGCGGCCAGTTGCTCCATCACGGGGGCAAATTCTTCCTGCACGGTGCAGCACAGGCAGCCATTGGCCAGCTCGTACAACTGTCCGTTTTCCACACCGTTTTCGTCACAACCAATGCCGCAGCCGCGCAGCAATTCGCCATCGATGCCTAATTCGCCAAACTCATTGACGATGACCGCGATGCGGCGGCCTTGGGCGTTGGTGAGCAGGTTGCGCAACAGGGTTGTTTTGCCGCTACCCAGGAAGCCGGTAACGATGGTGGCGGGGATTTTTCGGGTTTGCATAAGGGTTGTGATTCTAAAAATAGTTAGTCTTCAATACCGCGCTGTGCGGGCACACCGGCCTTGAAGTGGTGTTTGATAAGGGTCATCTCGGTCACCGTGTCGGCCAACTCGATCAATTCAGCCGGGGCGTTGCGACCCGTCAGCACCACGTGCACATGGGAGGGGCGCTCGCGCAGGCAAGTGACTATGGTCTCCAGCGGAATCCAACCATAGCGCAGCGGGTACATGATTTCATCGAGCACCACCATGAAGTGTTCCCCCGCGCGGATGGTGGCTTCGGCCTTGGCCCATCCGTCCAGCGCGAGTTGGGCCGAGTGGTCCAGGTCGCGGCTCTTCCAGCTGAAGCCATCGCCTAGGCCTTCAATGGGAATGCCTAGTTGTTCAAACAAGCGGTGTTCACCAAAACGCGCGGTGGGCACCTTCATGAACTGGTAGACCTTGACGGCCTTGCCCCGGCCGTGCGCGCGCAGGGCCAAGCCAAAAGCCGCCGTGCTCTTGCCTTTGCCATTGCCGGTGTGCACCAGGATCAGACCGCGACGTTCGGCCGTCTGGATAACCCGTTCGTAACCGACCGGTGGAGCTTCTATTTGCATGGCAATGGTGTTCTCCTTGAGTAAAAACGCGTATTGAACATAAGTGATCGGGGTGAAGAGTCGATGACCGCAGCTTCATTCACTGTCAACATGGCGGTCAGTGCGCGGCAACGCCACCCACTGGCCCTGGATGAAATGGATGGTGATGCGGCGGTCAAACACGTCGATGAGTGCAGCATGGCTGGCGCTGTCGCCCGTAGGACCTTGGTGGGTGATTCGCCCCTGCGCCATCACCACCACTTGGTCTGCGTGCAAGGCCATGCTGATCTCATGCAGCACGCTGACCACCGTGGTGCCCTTGGCCACCAGCGCCTGCACGACCACCAGCCAGTCCGCTTGGTGGGGAGGGTCCAGGTTGGCAAGCGGCTCGTCCATCAGCAACACCTGGGCCTGCACGGCCAGCGCACGGGCCAGCAGAACACGCTGGCGTTCGCCGCCTGACAACTGACCCAGCGCACGGAAACGCCAGTCCCAGGCCTGTGTGGCACGCAAAGATTGCTCGACTGCGGCTTCGTCTGCCGCGCTGGCCGGTGCCAGCCAGGCCTGGTGCGGCAGGCGGCCCAGCATGGCCACGTCCCACACGGTCAAATCGTCGGCCGAGGTTTCGTTTTGTCCCAGCCATGCCATCTGCCGGGCGCGTTCGCGTAGCGGAATAGCAGTCAACGGTTTACCCCACAGCGACACGGTCCCGGTATGCGGCAATACACCGGCCAGTGTCTTCAGCAGCGTGGACTTGCCGGCACCATTGGGACCAACGATGCTGGTCCACTGCCCGGCTGCGATCTCCAACGACAGGCCGTGCAATACAGCTGTCTTGCTCGGTCCGCTGCCCATGGAGGCATAGACGGCGTCGGCTCTCAGCGCTACGGAGCCGGACGTGCGGTGGGTCGTCAAAGTGCGCTCCCCACCTTGGTCGGGCCCCGGTTCATCAGCCACAACAGGTAGCCGCCACCGAGCACTGCAGTGAGCACGCCAACCGGCAGCTCTTGCGGTGCGATCAGCCAGCGCGCCAGCGTGTCTGCGGCCATCAGCAGTACGCCGCCAACCAGGCTGGCCAACAGAATCAGCTGGCCATGTGTGGTCTTCACCACCGAACGCACCAGGTGGGGCGCAGCCAACCCCACAAAGGCGATCAAGCCCGTCTGCGCCACTGCAGTTCCGGTAGCCAGCGCCAGCACGCCCACCAGCGCGGCGCGCATACGCACAACGGCCAAGCCCAGGCTCTGAGCCGTAGCGTCTCCCAGGCTCATGCCGTCCAGCACGCGGGCCAGCAGCCAGGCAACGACCACACTTATCACCCAGGCTATGGCCATCAGCCCGCACGACACCCATCCCACAAAAGCAGTTGAGCCCAACATGAACGCCCACATGGCCTGCAGCGAATCGGGCGACAGCAACAGCACCAAATGTGTCACCGCGCCCAGCACGGCACCGACCACGACACCCGCCAGCAGCAGGCGCAGCGTGTGGCTCACGCCGCGAGACAGCAGCAGTGTCAACACAATCGCCAGCACCGCGCCCGCAAAGGCAGCACCCGTCAGACCCACACGCACCAACACGCTGCTGGAGAACACGCCTATCACCGTGCCGCTGTTCATCATGTTGCCGCTACCGCCTAGCATGCCCGCGGCGCCACCCATGGCAGCCAGCGCAAGCGCCACGCCCAACGACGCCCCTGAAGCGCTGCCCAGCAAATACGGGTCCGCCAACGGGTTGCGGAACAGTCCCTGCGCCACCGCACCGGCTAGCCCCAGCAGTGCACCAGCAGCCCAGGCTCCTACTGTGCGCGGCAGGCGTATCTCCCAGACGATTTGTTTGGCCATGGAGGTGCGATCGGGGTCCAGCTCAGGGTTTAGCAGGGGCTGCAGCAGATTCTCGAAACCCACGCTGCCAACGCAGATGCCCAACGCCGTCAGAGCCAGCGCGCTGGCAATGGCAAACCACAGCATCCAGCGAACGCGCGCCTGCATCATGGCGTGGGCTTGTCTTTCGCCGTCGCCTTGGGTGCCTTGTCCTGCAGGCAAGCCGCCATCAAGCGTGCGCCCTCGGCCATACGCGGCCCGGGACGCACCAGCGCATTAGCCTCTTCGGACGGAAAGATGCACAAACGTTGCTCTCGCAGCGCGCGGATGCTCTGCCAGCCCGGGCGCTGCTGCAGGCCCTCGGCACTGCTGCGCCCAATCATGATCAGGTCTGGATTGGCCCGCACAATGTATTCGGGGTTGAGCTTGGGGAACGGCCCCAACTTTGCGGGCACAATATTTTTGGCCCCGAGCCGTGCCAGCGTCTCGCCAATGAAGGACAACTCCCCCGCCGCGTACGGCCCTTGGCTGACCTCAAAGTAGACCTTGGCGCCGCGCACATTGGCGGGAACCGACTGCGCAGCAGCCGACACCCCGGCATCAATCGCTCGCCAAACGCGCTGCGCGTCCGCCACCTCGAGCAGTTGACCGATCTTCAGCATTACACGCTCAACATCGGCATGTGTTTTGGGTTCCAGCGCGACCACCTTGATGCCCAGCGACTCCAGCCGCTCACCAACGCGCGAGGACTTGGCCATCAGCACCACGTCAGGCCGCAGCGCGACGATGGCTTCCACGTTGGGATCAATACCGCCGCCGACCTGGGGCAGCGTCTGCACGCTGGCGGGGTAGTTGGAGTAGCGGTCCACCCCCACCAGTCGGGCGCAATGGCCCAGCTCGCACACAGTTTCGGTCAGCGACGGCAGGATGCTGACGATGCGCTGCGGCGCGCTCGGCAGCGTGACGGTGACGCCACGGTCGTCCACGACTTGGACGGCGTACGCCGCTGCGCTGGTCAACAAGACCATCCAGGCCAGCAGCTTTTGAATGGAAAAACGCGTCGTTGTCATGGCGAAGCTTTCAAATACAGGGGCAACCCGGCTGCCATCAGCGTCACGCGCTGGCACACATCGGCCACATCCTGGTTCAGATGGCCCAGCGCGTCCACAAAGGTGCGCACTTCCCGGCCCAGCGGAATCACGCCAAGCCCAATCTCGTTGCCCACCAGCACCACAGGGCCGAGACAGTCCTGGACTGCTATCAAAAGAGAAGCGGCTTGCGCACGCTGCACGAGGGCTACAGCCTGATTGGGCTTAAGCGTTTCGACTGTAGCTTCGGTTTCTGCTGGCATCAGCAAATTAGTCAGCCACAGCGTCAGGCAGTCCACGACCACCAGCGTCTGCGGATCACTGTGCTGCGCAATCGCTTCAGCCAGCGCCAATGGCTCTTCCACCGTGGCCATGCCCGGCACACGCAACGCGCGGTCTGCCTGGTGGCGCGCAATGCGCTGGCGCATCTCATCGTCCCATGGCTGGGCCGTGGCGATCAGCACGGCGCGGTGCGCGTCAGACTGGTCCAGCCAGGTGCGCGCCAGCATCTCGGCGCGGCGCGACTTGCCGCTCTTCTGGCCGCCGAGTATGAGTTCGCTTTTGGCGATGGTGAGCGTGGTCATACCAAAGGCTCCGCGCTATTCATATGGGAATCCATCCATTGCAAGATGATCTTGTGCATCTTGGTGACTCCGTCCGTCAGCGCCGCAGGGCCAGGCTGCAGGATCTCGGGTGATTTGATTTCAAACAGCTTCTGGTCGCGCACGGCATTCACCCCGCCCCAGCCCTCGCGCGCCATCACGTTCTCAGGCCGAAACTTCTTGCCGCACCACGAGCCGAAAATGATGTCCGGGTTGCGCCGGACAATCTCCGCGCCGTCGGCAATGATGCGGTTCTTGCCCAATGACTCCAGCGACAGTTCGGCAAAGCAATCATCACCACCGGCAATTGCCATCAGCTCAGACACCCAACGTATGGCGCTGATGTGCGGCGTGTCCCACTCTTCAAAAAACACCTTCGGCCGCCGCGCGCCAGCCGCCACCCGCGCGGCCACTACGGCCTGCATGGCGTGCAGGTCAGCTTGCATGGCGGCAATGCGCTGCAAGCCCTGCTCCGCCTCGCCCACCATAGCGGCGACCTGGAACAGCATGGAAAAAATCTCGGCCACGCTGCGCTGGTTGAAGATGGTGACCTGCACACCCTTGCGCACCAGTTCGGCGGCAATGTCGGCCTGCAAGTCAGAAAAGCCCAGCACGCAGTCGGGCCGCAGGTCCATGATCTTGTCAATCTTGGCGCTTAGAAAAGCGCTGACCTTGGGTTTTTCTTCCCGCGCCCGTTTGGGGCGCACGGTATAACCCGAGATGCCGACGATGCGCGCCTCCTGCCCGAGCAGGTACAGCCATTCAGTGGTCTCCTCGGTCAAGCAGACGATGCGCTGCGGGCCGTGTAAAAAATTAAGCGTCATGGTGAAAACAGTTCTACCACGGCCGCCAGACACGACGGGAACCACGCGTGGAAGTAGCTGGCGCGTAATGCGCCCTGCTGCCACAGCGCTTCACCGCTTTCGGCCTGCGGCGCACTGTTTGGGCGTGACGTGCGCGCAACCGCCTGCAAAGGCGTGTCGGTGGTCGAATAATGAAAGGTGTGACCACGCAAGGTGCCCCCGGCCATCGCCAGTTGCTGCGGCCCCAGGCCGGCCAGGCGCTTATGCATCGTCACCTCACCCGGCAGCAAACCCCATTGCGTGTGGCGCAGACCATCTACCGTAACCAGGGTGTCAAACAGCGCCATCATGCCGCCGCACTCGGCCCACAGGGGCTTTCCAGCGGCGACGTGCTGGGCCAGGCTGTCGCGCAGCGAAGTGTTTGAGGCAATGGTGTGCGCGTGCAATTCGGGGTAGCCGCCAGGAATCCAGACAGCATCGCAAGCGGGAAGCGCCTTGTCCGCCAACGGAGAGAAGAAAACAAGCTCCGCGCCCAATACGCTAAGGCACTCCAGGTTGGCGGTATAGATAAAACAGAACGCCGCGTCCCGCGCAATGGCAATCACTTTGCCGCTCAACAGAGGGAGTGCCGGTGGCAGGGCGTTCTGCGCAGGTAAAGGAGGAGCCCGCACAGCGGGCGGGGGACACGGAGCAGAACGCTCTGCCACCGGCACTCCCGGGGCAATAGTCGCAGCAACTTCCGAATCCGCAAAATCCACAGACCACCGCTGCAAGTCATCCAAAGTCATCCGCCCCAATGGCGTGTCGGCCAAAGCATCTGCTGCTGCGTCCAGCCGCGCCAAAGCATCTGGCACCTCACTAGCAATCGTCAACCCCAAGTGCCGCTCGGGCAACACCATATCCGCATTGCGCATCAACGCGCCCATCCACGCAGCAGGGTCTTGCAAACTGTTTTGCAACATGTCGGCATGGCGCGCACTGGCCACGCGGTTGGCCAGCACACCCGCCCAGGGCATGTCGACACGGTAATGTTGCAGGCCAAATGCTAGCGCGCCAAACGTGCCCGCCATCGCGGACGCATCCACGACCGCCAGTACGGGGATACCAAAGCGCTGCGCCAGATCCGCCGCACTGGGATCACCGTCAAACAGGCCCATGACGCCCTCAACAATGATCAGGTCCGCTGCTTGCGCAGCAGCATGCAGACGCGCGCGGCAATCGGCCTCGCCGGTCATCCACAGGTCTAACTGGTAGACCGGCGCGCCGCTAGCCAGGTTGTGCCAATAGGGGTCCAGAAAATCCGGCCCGCACTTGAACACGCGTACTTGTTTGCCCTGACGCGTATGCAAACGCGCCAGAGCGCTGGTGACGGTGGTTTTACCCTGACCAGAGGCCGGGGCGGCAACCAGGATGGCCGCACAGGCAGCGTGCGACATGGGCTTTACAGCTCCCAATTGACTGACACGAACACATTGCGACCAGGGGTCGAATAGGTGTTGGCCAGCATGTACTGCGCATCCGTGACGTTATTGATACGTCCCAATACGGACACGTTCTTTTGAACCTGCCAGTTAGCGCCTACGTTTAACAGCGTGTAGCCCGGCAGTACATCTCGGCCATTGAAAGCCAAGTTATTGTCTTCGCGGTCGCCTGATACCTTGACCTCGACGAATACGCTGAGCGCTCCCATGCGCTGGTTGACGCGGGCGTTGAACACGTTGCGAGCCACGCGCACCAGGCGCAGATCGTTGGACGCCGTGTTGGTGGAATACGAGCGGGGGTCCGCGTAGTCGTAAGACACAGAGTAGCTGGTGTCGCCAGACTGTGCGGCCGCGCTTAGCGTAACGCCGCGCAGCACGGCCAGCGAACTCTGGGCATTGGTCGTCGGCACGATAAAGCCTTGTACGTCGTTGTTATACGCCACGGCACCCATCGACAAATTACCGGACTGGTATTTCAGACCCAGCTCGGTGGCACGGTTACGCTGCGGCACCAAGGTGGTGTTACCGAAGTTGGGGAAGTACAACTGGTTGAAGGACGGGGCCTGGAAGCTGGTGCCCACGCTGGCGACGGCGCGTAAGGCGTCCGTCAACCGGTATCCACCGGACAAGGCCCAGTTGTTGAAGCTCCCGAATTGTGAATTCTCGTCATTGCGTGCAACAGCCAACGCATTCCACGTGGGGCGGTTGAGTGCGTACGAAACCAGTGCGCTGCGGATATCGCGGCTGGTGACGGTGTAGGCGGTAGAGCTGTCTACGGTTTCGTTGCGGTTCTCCACCATCAACGACAGCACATCCTTGTCTAGCGTAATGTCATTTTGCCAAGTCACTTGGCGGCGGCTGGTATTGAACTTGGAGCTACCCCCGTACGCGCCGTCGCCAATGCGAAAGTAGTCACCCGCGGATTTGTCTTCACTGGTGCCCACCACCAGTGTGGAATGCCATTGCGCCAGCCACTGGGCATCCCACTTCAACGTGGCGTTGTCGATGGCCAGTTTGGAATGGGGATCTGACGTGAGCTTGGTCAAGCCCAGAGGATTGGGAAACGGCGTACCGTCGAATTGCAGGTCCGTGTCGCTGTGCAGCAGGCTCAGCGTCAGCCCGTGCTCCTTGTTGAGCTTGGCGGCTAATTTGGCGTCAATGCTGGTGGAGGTAAAGCCGTCCTCATCGGGGTTGTAGCTGCTGGCGGTGGGGTTGGAAATCACGGTGATGCCAGCGGCTTTCTCACGCGATACGCCCAGGCTGTAGCCAATGGCGCCGCTGCTGCCGCGCACCGATGCGCCCATCTGCTGCTGACCATCTGTACCACCGCCGATATTGGCGTCCATCTGCAGGCCTTCGCCTGTGTCGCGGGTAAATATCTGGATCACTCCGCCCACGGCGTCGGGGCCGTACAACGCGGACGCAGCGCCACGCAAAATTTCGACACGTTCAATGCGCGACAGCGGCAAATTCTCGTACGAGGCTGTGCCCAGTGTGGCCGAGCCTACACGGATGCCATCTACCAACACCAAAGTCTGTGAGGAACTGGCGCCCCGCAGAAAAACGCTGGTGGAGGAACGGTAGCTGCCATTGATCGCAATCTGTACGCCGGGTAATTGGGACAGCAGGTCGCGCAATGACGATTGGCCTGCCAGCTCCAGCGTAGCGCGGTCAATCACCGAGACATCGCCAATCACATCGGTGATCGGGGTAGGAACACGGCTAGCGGTGACAACAGCTTGTGGAAGTTGAAGTTGGGCGTACGCAGGAAATGCAGCGGCCAGCGCCAACGATAGCGTGGCAAGGCGCGCACAAGAAGTGCTATTTTTCATAGTAATAATGAAAACCATCGACAAGGAGCCCTCACCGTCTTCCCCGACAGCGCATGGGCATCACGGTTGCACGCAGGCGTGCAACCACCGCGTTGGCCGGTATCCGGGCTGGTGGAGCAACTCCCATCGCCTTCCCAGGCGCGTGTTCAAACGCCCAGTGGCTGTGATGGGAGCGGAATCGCGGGGCGACTCGTCCACTTACCGTTGCGGGGGCAGCGCAGGTTAAGCTTGCTGTGACCAGCGTACCCTCCTGCTTCCCGTTGAACTGCAGCGTGTGAACCACGCCGCGAGAACCAACACAGGAATTTTACGTCAGTTTGCCGAGCGAAACCCTACAATGGGCTCTCTATGGCGAACCAGAACCACATCGACCAAATAGCTGAGCGCGTTGAGCGCCTGCTGGTGCGCTATGCTGAATTGCAACGCACCAACGTGCTGCTCACCAGCCAGGTAGAGGCGCTGACGCATGAGCGGGACACGCTGAAGTCTCGCCTGAACGCGGCGCGCGCCCGGGTCGACGCCTTGCTGGACAGACTGCCGGATACGTCGTCGAATGCGGTGCAAAAAGATCCATCATGAAACAGCTTGAAGTTCAAATCATGGGGCAGACCTACTTGTTGGGTTGCCCGGAAGGTGGCGATGCCCGGTTGCTCGAAGCCGTGGAACGCGTGGACACCGCCATGTGCAAGATTCGCGATGCCGGCAAGGTCCGCGCCCGTGACCGCATTGCGGTGCTGGCCGCGCTGAACCTGGCCTTTGACGTGCCCGAACGCGCCCCGTCGGCCGCCAGCGCTGGCGGGTCGGATAGCGACGCTGCAGTACCAGCACCCGCCAGTGGTGATGCACCCCGCCCCACCGAACACAACCCTGATTCAGACGTCCTGCTAATCTCCTTGCTGGAGCGGCTGGACGAAGCCCTTAACGAAGACGGCAGATTGTTATAAGCCGCGCTGAAAAGCCTACAATGGCTTCGTCTGCAGTGCTCGCCGGGCTTTATATTTCCTGTAACCAATGCTCTTTGAGCCCGGGCCTGGAATATTGCCTCGCTAGCGTGATCATCTCGCGTCAGATGAACCCAAAGCCTGCGCTGACCTAGCCCACCTGAACCCAGGTTCAGGATGCCGGTCCGGTGGCATTTGCAGACACCTTATTCTTGTTACATGCTCTCCCCCCTTCTGATCGTTGAACTGGCCACGCTGGGCCTGGCCACCGGCTTTCTGGCCGGCCTTTTGGGCATTGGCGGGGGCATGCTGATCGGGCCCTTCATGACCATCATCCTGTCGGCGCTGGGCGTGCCGGCCGACCTTGCGGTCAAGATGGCGATTGCCACGTCGATGGCCACCATCATGTTCACATCCATCTCCAGCGTGCGGGCCCATCACAAGCGCGGCGCGGTGCACTGGGATATTGTCAAAGGCCTGGCACCCGGCATCCTGATCGGTGGTGCGATTGCAGGTGCTGGCGTGTTTGCGCTGCTCAAGGGCACTTACCTGGCGATCTTTTTCGCGGTGTTTGTCGGCTTCTCGGCCACGCAGATGTTTCTGGACAAGAAACCCAAACCCAGCCGGCAAATGCCGGGCACGGCCGGTCAGCTGGGGGCGGGCGGCGTCGTCGGTTTCGTGTCCGGATTGGTAGGCGCGGGCGGTGGATTCATCAGCGTGCCCTTTATGGTGGCCCACAATATTTCCATCATCAATGCGGTCGCCACCAGCGCGGCCTTGGGCTTTCCGATTGCGCTGGCCAATACCGTGGGCTATGTGGTCAGCGGTGCGTCCTTGCCCGACCTGCCTCCCCATTCATTGGGTTATGTGTGGCTGCCGGCCTTGGCTGTGATTGCCAGCTGCAGCGTTTTCACCGCGCCGCTGGGGGCCAAGGTTGCGCACCGGCTGCCGGTGGCCAAGCTGAAGAAGGTGTTTGCCGTGATTCTGTACGGCCTGGCCGGCTACATGCTCTGGAAAGGGCTGCACGGATGATAGCCCCCACGCTGCGCCGCTGAGCGGATCGCTGCCCCCCAAAGGGGGCGCGTTTGCCTTGGGGCGGCCCGGCGGCGCAAACCTATCCGCTATTTAGCTGGCCGGGAGCCCCATCGGCAGAGTTTCGTACAGCTCTTCAAAATCTCCGGCCGGCAAACCCGGTGCGCACAAAAAGCCCTGGAAGGCCTCGCACTGCAGACCATGCAAAAAGTCGCGTTGGGCATCGGTTTCCACACCCTCGGCCACTACAGACATCTTCAACGCACGGGCCATCGCGATGGTGGCGCCGACAATGGCGCGGTCGCCTTCGTCGTCGGGCAGACCCATCACGAAAGCGCGGTCAATCTTCAGCTTGGATATCGGAAATTTCTTCAGGTACGCCAGGCTGGAATAACCGGTACCGAAGTCGTCAATGGCCAGGCTGACGCCCAGCGCCGCCAGCGCTTCCAGGCGTGACAGCGTTTCGTGGATGTCCTTGATCAGGATGGACTCGGTCAACTCCAGCTCCAGCAAACTGGAGTCCAGCCCCGCATCGCGGATGGCGCTGGCAACGCGTTCGACAAAGTCACCCTGCTGGAATTGCAAGGCCGAGACGTTGACCGAAACGATGACCGGGCGCCCCGCTACTTGCCATGCCATGGCCTGTCGCACCGCTTCGGCCAAAACCCAGTTTCCTATGTTGATGATGAAGCCGGACTCTTCGGCCAGCGGGATGAACGTACCCGGCGACACATTGCCCAGTTCCGCATCACTCCAACGTATCAGCGCCTCCACGCCCAGCAACCGCCCGTCCAGTAACGCAATCTGCGGCTGGTAATGCAGGCGGAACAGGCCCTGCTCCATGGCCAACCGCATCGCGTGGTCCATCTTGACGCGCGACAGCAGGTCCACATTCATCTGCGGCTGGTAGAACCGGAAATTGCCGCGCCCACGCTCCTTGACCCGGAACATGGCGGTGTCGGCGCACTGGATCAGCGTGTCCAGCGTGCGGCCATCGGCCGGGTACATTGCCACACCGATGCTGCAACCCAGCGAGAAGTTGACCGTGTCCAGCACAAAGGGCTGGGCCAGCCTTTCCAAAATACGGCGGGCGACGATTTCCGCGCCCAAGGCGTCGGCCTCTTGCAAAAACGCGACAAACTCATCGCCGCCCACACGGCACAGCGTGTCCACCTCGCGCAGCGTCTGCAAAATACGCGCTGCAGCTTCTATCAGTACCCGGTCGCCGAATGCGTGGCCCAGCGAATCATTGATGTTCTTGAACCGGTCAAGGTCGACGAACAACAGGGCAAAAGTAGACCCATTGCGCTGCGCGGTACGCAGTGCTACGGCCACCCGCTGGCCCAAGAGCAAGCGGTTCGGCAAGCCGGTCAGCACGTCGGTATAGGCCAGGGCTTCGATACGTTTTTGGGCATCCAGCCGCTCGGTCAGATCGCGAAAAGAATACACCCGGCCCACGACGCGGCTGCGACTGGTCTGGGGCAGCGTCACCCGCTCCAGCATGCGCCCGGAGCGCAACAACAACACGTCGGTGCAATCCATATGCGGGTCGCTTGCAATCATGTCCAGGCGTTCCAGGTAGGCGTACTCGTCCTTGACGCACCCGCGCATATGAGACAGGAGGGCCGCGTCATGGTCCTTTTCCAGCGTATCGGGTGGAACATTCCACAACTCGACAAACCGGCGGTTGTAGTGGCGCACCTTGCCTGCCCGATCAATGACCAGGATGCCATCGCCGGTGGACTCCAGCGTAGCCCGCAACTCGGACATGCGGTTTTCCAACTGCTCCTCGGCCAGGCGCTGGTCGCGCAGGTCCCGCAGGCCTACCAGGTAAAACGGCTCGCGCGGCTCCAGCCAGACGCGGCTCACCCTGCGTTCAACCGGTATCGCAATGCCGTCGGCGCCGCGCAGAAAAGATTCTGACAAGATCTGGTCCGACAGACCGGCCGCCACGTCCTCCCAGAAATACAAATCCTCAGGGGAACTGGTCAACTCCACGATGGGCTTACCAACAAACTCCTCTACCGGCAAACCCACCATGCTGGCCATGGCTTGGTTGACCAGGCTGATGCGTAGCGTTTTGGGGTCTACCAGGCAGACTGCCTCGATCAAGGCATCAAGCAGCGAACCGCACACGCCGGGGGTCATGCCAGCGCACCCATTTGTGAGTCCACCGCGCGCTCAAAGAAGTAACTCACCCGTTGGCGTGGTGATAAAAAATCCATGGCAGCCGCCGGCAGACCGCCAGGTTTGAGGCTACGGCGAATGCCAATATGGGGCGCGCGCTCCAGATCCAGAATCAGCGCCTCGTGCTTGTCCACACCAGCCTCGTACACGATGATGCGCGGCTTCAGCGGGCGGCTCGAGTTGACGGAGACCACCATGCCGTAGCGATCATCAATCAGCTGCACCACCGAGCCCGGTGGGTACACGCCCATCATGCGGATGAAGGCACTCAGCGCAGCAGTGTCAAAGCGGGCTTTGAGTTGCGCAAATATCAACGACAGGGATTCGTGTGGCGTCATCGCTGCGGCTGGCCGGCTGGGGTTGCACAGGTTGTCGTACCGGTTCACCAGTGCCAGGATGCGTGCGCCCACCGTCATCGACTCGCCCCGGGCGTGGGTCGGAAAACCGCTGCCATCGGTCAGCTCATGGTGCTGCGCAATGGCCAACAGTGCCCCGCGGGGCAGTTCCATGGACTTGCCTACCTGCACGCTCTGGGCCACGTGCTCCTGGTAGAGCTTGTACTCGGCGGTAGAGAAATTATCTTCCAGCCATCGTACGCGGTCAGGGAGCTGGGCCTTACCCACGTCGTGCAGAAACGCAGCCACACCCAGGTCCAACAAATCCGGGTGGGTAAGCCCCATGGCCTTGCCCAACAGCAGCGACACCACGGTGACGTTGACCGGGTGCATGGATGATTTTTCGCCAGCCGCTTCAGACAGAAGGCGTATCGCCGAATCGCCCTCACCCAGCATTTCCCCTAGGAAACTGTCGACCAGCTGATGGCAATGCTTGGCAGCGGCAGAGGGTTGCGTAGGAATGGTTTCCAGTATTCTCCGGTATTGCCGCACCGCATCGCCGAACCGTTTCTCACAGGCCAGCAAGCTGCGCTGCTGGGCGGATAGTTGCTCTGCGCGCTGATGCCGGTGCAGGCTGTCGCGTTGCAAGGCGCTGGCACGTTCTGCGGCATGGCCATCACCAACGGGTTTGGCCACAGTTGCAACGGGTTCGGGGTCGCTTTTAGTCCAATTGACGCGTACGTGGTCAAGGCCCAACCCGCGGATGGTTTCTATTTGTTTGGCAGACGCGAGTTTAAAACTGCCCACGGGGAACGGGTGTGCGAGCCACCCCACATCCAGTTCCACAAACATGCCGATGCGCAGAGACTCGCTATCCAGTAATTCGACACCGTCGTCCTTGCTTTTCATGGGCCGTCCTTCATCGATTCACACCACCCAAGCTCCCCCGCACATATGTTCTAGAGCGGCTACCTTGGTCGGTTTCGCACAAGCATAACCCAAGCATTTGGCAGTTTCGAATGGATACTACGCGTGTTATTGCGCTCGGCCATCCCATAAATATGGCAGTTACACGCCCAGCGTAAAAAAACCCGCCAAAGCGGGTTCTTCGTGGTTCGACCATGCGGCATCTGGCCGCAAAAGACTCAACCCATGTGCAGGCCGCCGTTCACAGAGAATTCGGCACCTGTTGCATATCCGCCCTCATCGGACGCCAGCCACGCAATGATGGAGGCAATCTCACCCGGCTCACCCAGGCGTTTGACGGGTACGGTGGCAATGATCTTGTCCAACACCTCCTGGCGAATGGCCTTGACCATGTCGGTGCCGATGTAGCCCGGGCTCACGGTGTTGACCGTTACGCCCTTGGTTGCCAACTCCTGAGCCAGCGCCATCGAGAAGCCGTGCATGCCAGCCTTGGCAGCCGAATAGTTGGTCTGCCCGGCCTGGCCCTTGACGCCATTGACCGACGAGATGTTGATGATGCGGCCCCAGCCCTTTTCCACCATGTCGCCCACCACCTGCTTGGTGACATTGAACATGCTGTTGAGGTTGGTCTCGATGACGGCGTCCCAGTCCTCGCGCGTCATCTTCAAGAACATGCGGTCCTTGGTGATGCCAGCGTTGTTGATCAGCACATCAATGCTTCCATGCTCGGCCTTGGCCTTGGTGAAGGCTTCCACGGTGGAATCCCAGTTACCGACGTTGCCCACCGACGCGTAGAAAGTGAAACCCAACGCGGCTTGCTCGGCAATCCATTTGGCGTGGTCACGGGTAGGGCCACAGCCTGCAATGACCGTGAAGCCTTCCTTGTGCAAGCGCTGGCAGATGGCGGTACCGATACCACCCATACCACCCGTCACGTAGGCTACTTTTTTACTCATATGCTCTCTCCTCTTTGGTTTTACTTGCTACAAAATTCGTAGCTGCTCACGCGCGCTGCACGCGGGCTAGCAGCCCATTTTACCTATCGTTCAATCGTCAAAGCCACGCCCATGCCGCCGCCGATGCACAGGCTGGCGATTCCCTTCTTGGCGTTGCGGCGTTGCATCTCGTGCAGCAGCGTGACCAGGATTCGGCAGCCAGACGCGCCGATGGGGTGGCCGATGGCAATGGCGCCGCCATTGACGTTGACCTTGGACGTGTCCCAGCCCATTTCGTTGTTGACGGCGCAGGCCTGTGCGGCAAAAGCTTCGTTGATCTCCAGCAGGTCCAGCTCTTGCGCCGTCCAGCCAGCACGCGCCAGGGCCTTCTTGGATGCCGACACCGGGCCCATACCCATCAGCGCAGGGTCCAGCCCGCTGGTCGCAAAGCTGGCGATACGACCCATGGGCGTCAGGCCCAGTTCGGCCGCCTTCTTGGCAGTCATCACCATCACGGCAGCGGCGCCGTCGTTGATGCCGGATGCATTGCCGGCGGTCACACCACCGGTCTTGTCGAACGCAGGGCGCAGACCGGCCAGCGCGTCGGCGTTGGATTTGCGGTTGATGAACTCATCGGCGGCGAACACGATGGGGTCGCCCTTCTTCTGCGCAATGCTGAACGGCACAATCTCGTCAACAAACTTGCCGGCGTCTTGCGCGGCAGCCGCCTTTTGCTGGCTGGCCAGTGCCAGCGCGTCCTGCGCTTCGCGGCTGATGCTGTAGGCCTTGGCCACATTCTCGGCGGTGATGCCCATGTGGTACTGGTTGTAGACGTCCCACAGGCCGTCGACGATCATGGAATCGGTCATTTTCCAATCGCCCATGCGCTGGCCGTCTCGGCTGCCCAGCAGCACGTGGGGCGCGGCGCTCATGTTTTCCTGGCCACCGGCGATGATGATGTCGCTGTCGCCATACGCGATGGACTGGGCCGCCAGCATCACGGCCTTCAGGCCAGAGCCGCAGACGGCGTTGATGGTCAGGCCGGGTGTTTCTTTGGCCAGGCCGCTTTTGATGACGGTCTGGCGGGCGGGGTTCTGGCCTGAGCCTGCTGTCAGCACCTGGCCCAGGATGACTTCACCAATTTGGTCTGCACCCAGGCCGGTGCGGGCCATCAGGGCCTTGATAACGGCTGCACCCAATTCGGGCGCGGGGGTCTTGGCCAGCGTGCCGCCAAACTTGCCGACGGCGGTGCGGGCGGCTGAAACGATGACGATGTCTTCCATTTTTATCTTCCTTCAGTGGTCAAAATTAATTGGGGTCGGGGAACAGATTCAGGCCTTGGCCTTGACGTAGCTGCCGGGCGCGGCTTGCAAGGCTTTGTATTTGCCTTTTCCGTATGTTTTAGGTGCTGCAATTTGCTTGCCCGCATGGCTCTTGAGCCAGGCGGACCAGTCCGTCCACCAGCTGCCGGGATGCTCTACCGCGCCTTCCAGCCACGCGGTCTGCGTTTTGGGCAATTTGCCATCAGCACGAATCCAGTGGCTGCGCTTGTTTTTGGCCGGCGGGTTGATGACGCCGGCAATGTGGCCGGATGCACCCATCACAAAACGCTTCTTGCCCGGCAGCACCTGGGTGGAGGCGTAGGCACCACCAATCGGCACGATGTGGTCTTCACGCGAACCGTACAGGTAGACGGGGATGTCCACCTTGCTCAGATCGACCTTCTCTCCGCACACGGTCAACTTGCCCGGCTTGATGAGGTTGTTTTCCAGGTAGGTGTTGCGCACATACCAGGCGTAATACGGGCCGGGCAGATTGGTGCTGTCGGAGTTCCAGTAGAGCAAATCAAACGGGGGTGGCGTTTCGCCCTTGAGGTAGTTGCCCACCACGTAGTTCCAGACCAGGTCATTGGGGCGCAAAAAGCTGAAGGTGCTGGCCAGGTCCTGGCCCTTCATCATGCCGCCTTGGCCCATTTCCTTCTCGCGGTATTCGACAAAGGCGTTGTCGATAAACACATCCAGAATGCCGGTGTCGGTGAAGTCCAGCAGGCTGGTCAGGAAGGTGGCGCTGGCCACGGGCAAGGGTTTGGAGGCCCCTTTGGTAGCCGCACCGCGCGCCGCCAACACGGCCAACGCTGTACCCAGCATCGTGCCGCCCACGCAGAAGCCCAGCGCATTGATGCTGGGCGCGCCGGTGATTTCTTGTGTCACCGCAATGGCTGTGATGACGGCCTGCTCGATGTAATCATCCCAGGTCGACTTCTCCATCGAAGCATCGGGATTGCGCCAGCTGACGACAAAGGTGCGGTGGCCTTGCGCCACGGCGTAACGCACCAGCGAGTTCTCGGGTTGCAGATCAAGGATGTAGTACTTGTTGATGCAGGGCGGCACCATCAAGAACGGCTTCTCGTACACCTTGGCTGTCAGTGGCTTGTATTCGATGAGCTGGAAGAAGGGGTTCTCAAACACCACGGCGCCTTCGGTGGTGGCAACATTCTTGCCCACTTCGAACAGGCTCTCGTCTGTCATGGACACATGGCCTTGCTGCAGGTCGTGCATCAGGTTCTGCAGGCCTTTGGCAATGCTCTCGCCCTTGGTCTCTATGGCTTTCTTTTGCGCTTCGGCGTTGAAGGCCAAAAAGTTGCTGGGGGCTGCGGCGGCCATCCACTGCTCGATGGCGAATCGGATGCGGTTGCGGGTTTTGGCGTCGGCCTCCACCGCGTCGGCCAGGCCCAGCATGGTGCGGGCATTGAGCAGGTAGACCGCGGCGGTGAAGGATGCTACGGGGTTACTGCCCCAGGCCTCGCCGGCGAAGCGCTTGTCGCCCCCGGTAGCCGGTGTGGCCATGCCCTGACTGAACAGGCCCATCACATCCTCAAGGTACTGCTTTTGCAGCGCCTGCAGCTTGTCGGGTGCGAAGCGGATTTCGGGCGCTTTGCTGGGCGCGCCGGTGGGCATGCCCGCCCCCACTGCGCCCAAGTCCATGCTCTGCAGGGACTGCACCGCCTTGCTCCAGTTGTCCGTCATGGACTGCTGAAACTGCTGGGCGGCCTGGGTCCAGAATTCGGGGGCGTTTTGCGTCACACTGTCACCTTCATTTCATTTGTTCTTGAGCAGCAGATCGTAGTATCTCAGCATACGCCCTTCCGTTCCTGGACATGTGGTAAATACGCAGTGAGCCTATGTACATCATTCCCATCGCCTGGTTGTATGTCGCCGTCATGATGGCGGTGGCCGAAGCCACCAATTCCAACGGCACCATCCTCGGTGCCATTGTGACCTTTGTTCTTTACGGTTTGATGCCGGTCGGCCTGATCCTGTATTTCATGGGCGCCCCCGGTCGCAAGCGCAAGATCCGCGCACAGGAAGCGGCAGAGCTGGAGCAGCAACGGCAGCAGCACCAGCAAACCTCAGACCAGCCAGATGCAGGCGGCCAGCCGGCCACTGACGCGGTCCCGCCGGTGGGAAAAGAACCGTGACGGGTTGCTGACCGTACACCAGGCTGCGCTGCCGTCGTTGCCAAATACCTGGGTCACGCCCAGCGCCGCAAGACGCCGCCGAGCCAGGGCCGGCAAGTTTGCAAGCGATTTACCGTCGGGCTGCGGCGTGAAGCAATGCTGCGCCTGCGGGTCCATGCCGGTAAACGCTTCCACCACATCGGCGCCCACTTCAAAGGCGGTAGGACCGATGCAAGGCCCCAGCCACGCTATCAATTCCGTAGCTGCTTGTGTTTGCTGCACGAGGGCTACAGGCCTAAAACGCTTGTAGATATTCTCCAGAACTCCAATCCCGTCGACACCTGCCAAGCCCCGCCAACCTGCGTGCACGGCCGCCACCTGCGTGCCCCCTGCATCACACAGCAGCACCGGCAGGCAGTCCGCCACCATGATGGTGCACGCTACGCGGCGTTCGCGGGTGAAGACGCCATCAAATGAAGCTCCGTCTGGCGTGTCGCCGTCTATAGCCACCATGTCGGTGCCGTGGATCTGATTCAGGAATATGGGCTTAACACCCAGCGTCTGCTGCAACGCTGCGCGGTTGTGCGCGACTGCGGCGGCATCGTCCCCCACATGGTTGCCCAGGTTAAGGCTGCCATATGGTGGTAACGAAACCCCGCCGCTGCGCGTGGTGCAAACGGCCCGCACGTTGGCCGGTGCGGGCCAGTCGGGTTGCAGCCAATCAATAGCCTCAAGCGATGAACGTGTCATGCAAACAAGGATAAACCAAGCCCGTTACCATTGAACCCCGTGTCCCGCCCACCACTCTGCACCAAGGCCCACCATGATTCTCGAAATCGCCGACTTCCGCATCCATCCTGGCCAGAATGCCGCTTTTGAAGAAGCCATCCAACGCGGCCTGGCCACCGTCATCAGCAAGGCCAAGGGCGCGCGCAGCTTCTCAGTCAACCGCGGCATTGAAAGCGCCGACCGCTATGTGCTGCAAATCACGTGGGATACGCTGGAGGACCACACCGTGGGCTTTCGCCAATCCGATGCCTTCAACGAGTGGCGCGCGATTGTGGGCCCGTTCTTCGCCAGCACACCCACGGTGGAGCACTTTGAACTGGTCACGCAGTCCGCCTGATTCAAGCCCCATCTGTTTATTGTTACCACTTGCAACGACAGCCATACGCCATGTCCTACGTCTTTCCCCCAGCAGCTACCGTCAGCATTCCCGTCGTCGGCCACAGTGCCCAGTTTCCCGTGCACCGCATCTACTGCGTGGGCCGCAACTATGTGGAGCACGCGCAGGAGATGGGCCACAGCGGGCGCGAGGCCCCGTTCTTTTTCATGAAGCCGGCCGACGCCGTGCTGCTGGCCTCACCCGGTAACACGGTTGCCATGCCTTACCCCAGCCTGACCGCCAACCTGCACCACGAAATCGAGTTGGTGGTGGCCATTGGCTTGGGCGGCGCCAACATCAAGGCCGCCGATGCTGCCAAGCACATCTACGGCTACGCGGTTGGCCTGGACATGACACGGCGCGATCTGCAAAACGACATGAAGAAGCAGGGCCGCCCCTGGTGCATCGGCAAGGGCTTCGACCACTCCGCGCCCATTGGCCCCATCACCCCTGCGGCCCAGGTGCCCGATATTGGCAACGCCGCCATCCACCTGCAGGTCAACGGCCAGGACCGCCAGCGCAGCAATATTGCCAAGCTGATCTGGAACATTGGCGAAACCATAGAACAGCTCTCCGCCGCATGGACGTTACAGCCAGGCGATTTGGTTTTTACCGGTACGCCCGAAGGCGTGGGTGCCGTCGTACGCGGCGACACGCTGGTCGGCGGCATTGACGGCCTGCAGAGCATTACTGTGCGCATGGAGTAGTGCCGGTGTCGACCACAGCAACCGCCCTGCCCGCTTTCGCCTATGCTGCGTTGGCAAATGAGGGCCGCTACCAGTCCACCGAGTTAACGCGCGGCCCCTGGCATCCCGACCATCAGCATGCCGGCCCACCGATTGCGCTGGTCTGCGGCGCGTTTGAGGCGGCAGCCCAGACCCACGGCCTGACCCACATCGCACGCCTGACCGCTAACCTGATTCGTCCTGTGCCGATTGGTGAGTTGCAGGTGCAGGTGACACCGGTGTACGTGGGGCGCAATGCCGGGCATTTCTCAGCCCAGTTGATGGCCGACGGCAAAAAGGTGGGCATGTTCACCGCCTTGGCCCAGCGTGAAAATGCGATGGAATTGCCCGACAACCTAGCCGGCCACCCGCTGCCGATGGCGCCCCGCCCGCCAGAGGATTCGCCAGTGGCCCACTTCCCGTTTGCGGGCAGGCGCGTTGGCTATTCCGATCTGGTCGAGACCCGCGAAGCCCAGGGCCGTATCTTTGGCGGCCCGTGCGCCATCTGGTTCCGCCTGCGCCACCCGCTGCAAGACGGCCGCTCACCCAGCCCCTACCAGCGCGTAGCAGTGGCAGCCGATTCGGGCAACGGCATCAGCGCCGTGCTCGACTATGAGCGCTACAGCTTCGTCAACTCCGACCTGACCATCCACCTGCTGCGCCCACCGGTCGGCGAGTGGGTGTGCCTGGACGCGCGCACCTGGCTGGGCAGCAACGGCTGCGGCCTGGCCGAATCGGCGCTGTACGATAGTGAAGGACTGATAGGCCGCTCCACGCAAAGCCTTGCCGTCAAGGCCCGCTAGCATCCCATTTTTTTACCCACAGGAATTTTGCAATGACCAAATTCACCACCACCCTGCTCGCAAGCCTTCTGGTATCGGCATGTGCCTCGGCGCCCACTGCCCCCACTGCCAAGGCCACGCTGGCCCCCACCACTGGCAACACCGTCAGCGGCAACGTCACGTTCACCCAGCAGGGCGACGCCGTGCTGGTCGCCGGTGAAGTCCGAGGCCTGGCGCCCAACAGCGTCCACGGCTTCCACATTCACGAAAAAGGCGATTGCTCCAGCGGCGATGGCATGAGCACCGGCGGACACTTCAACCCCACCGCGCAGGCCCACGGCGCACACGACCACAGCGCCCACCATGCTGGCGACCTGGCCAGCCTGAAGGCCGACGCCAATGGCGTGGCACGCTTCAGCTACACGTCCACGACGATCGCCGTGGGCTCAGGTGCCGCCGATGTCGTTGGACGGGGCCTGATCGTCCACCGCGACGCGGATGACTTCACCACCCAGCCCACCGGCAACTCTGGCCCACGCGTGGCCTGTGCCGTCATCGCCAAAGGTTGACACGCATTTTTTGCATCTATGACCATGCAGCGCAGCCCCATCAAACATTGCAAACAATGCGGCACCGCCGTCGTCTACCGCCTGCCCGACGACGGTGATACCAAGCCGCGCGCCGTCTGCCCGGCCTGCAACACGGTGCACTACGAGAACCCGCTGAACGTGG
The DNA here is from genome assembly GCF_056521325.1 of Rhodoferax sp. ZS1R8. Taxonomy (NCBI): domain Bacteria; kingdom Pseudomonadati; phylum Pseudomonadota; class Betaproteobacteria; order Burkholderiales; family Comamonadaceae; genus Rhodoferax; species Rhodoferax sp. ZS1R8. The sequence goes on from NZ_JBWMBA010000007.1 coordinate 117,076, forward strand.
TCGGCACCGTGCCGCACTGGGGCGACAAAGTGCTGCTGTGCAAACGCAATATCGAACCGCGCTGGGGCAAGTGGACGCTGCCGGCCGGCTTCATGGAGTTGGACGAAACCACGGCCGAGGGCGCAGCGCGCGAGACCGATGAAGAAGCCGGCGCGCAGATCGAGATGGAGGGTTTGTTCACCTTGCTGAACGTGGCGCGTGTGGGGCAGGTTCACCTGTTCTACCGCGCCCGCCTGCTCAGCGATGTGTTCAACCCCGGCACCGAGACGATAGAAGCGCGCCTGTTTGCCGAAGATGAAATCCCCTGGGACGAGATAGCGTTTCGCACTGTCAAGGAAACCCTGGAGCACTACTTTGCCGACCGCAAGACCGGCGAGTATGGCTTCCACCAAATGGACATTGTGTAAAGGCAAAACCATGGCATCCACCACCGCATCCAAAGACAGCGGCAGTAACCGTAGCACCAGCAGCACCACTAGCAGTAGCAAAGCCAGCAATACGCTGGCCGACGCCGTGCTGGAGTTGGTGCTGCGCGTGCCCCCCAGTGCCGAGGCGGTGCTCGCGCACCCGGCTGAGCGTGCCCATGCGATTGCGCGCAAGACCGCACGCACGGCCAGCGTGTTGTCGAGTTCGCTGTCTCTTCCCCCGGGGTTTTTCGGCTGGCTTACGGTGGTCCCCGAGCTGATGGGCGTGTGGAAGCTACAGGCACAAATGGTGTCCGACATTGCCGCTGTTTACGGCAAGACCAAGACGCTCAGTCGCGAGCAGATGTTGTACTGCCTGTTTCGCCATATGTCGGCCCAGGTGTTCCGCGATGTGGTTGTGCGCGTTGGAGGGCGGTTTGTTGTCAAGCAGGCCTCGCTAAAGGCCATGCAGGGCCTGGCCCAGCAACTGGGCCTGCAAGTGTCCAAGGTCGTCATCGGCAAGAGCGCCTCGCGCTTTGTGCCGCTGATTGGCGCGGTGGGCGTTGGTGCGTATGCCTACTTCGACACACTGCAGGTGGCCAAGACGGCGGTGGAGCTGTTCGAGCATGAGACGGTCATTGATGCCGACTCCGTCAACGACGTCTGGGTGGACGTGGACGCGATAAATATGGACGGCGTACAAGAGAAGAAGAAAAAACCCTTGGCCCACGACCCCAAGCCCAAAGTCAAAGGCAAAAACAGCCTCTAGCCCTGGTGGGGCGTGCGTAAGCAGCTATAAAAACAGGAGCGATCCTTGCGACTCCCTGTACCAGCTGCAATGGCCTTGGCCTGACATTCTGGTTGGCACTACCATTGTCGACCCGGCGAACCCGGCTTCCGAACCATTCCTCTGTCTGTTCACGAATCACCGCCAATGGCCAAACTGTTTTTCCGCTACTCGGCCATGAACGCCGGTAAATCCACTGCGCTGCTGCAAATCGCCTACAACTACGAGGAGCAAGGCCAGCGCGTGCACCTGTTCACCGCCAGCATTGACGACCGCAGCGGCGCCGGCTGCATCGCGTCACGCTTGGGTCTGCAGCGCCGGGCCGACGTATTCGACGAACGCACCAATTTCCTTGCTCTGTTATCCGCCCAAGACAAGCTGGCCTGCGTGTTGATCGACGAGTCGCAGTTTTTGTCACCCGAGCAGGTGCGCCAACTGCACCGGCTGGCCAATGTCGGCAATGTGCCGGTCATTTGTTTCGGCCTGCGCTCAGACTTTCAGGGCAATGCTTTCCCCGGGTCGGCCCAGCTGTTGACGTTGGCCGACGATATCGAAGAGATCAAAACCATCTGCGCCTGTGGCCGCAAGGCGACGATGAACATCCGCATTGACGACAAGGGTCAGCGCGTGCACGCCGGCGCGCAGGTAGAGATTGGCGGCAACGAACGCTACCAGCAGGTGTGCGCGCGTTGCTTCTACCGGGGCGATGTCTAGCGGTGTGAACAGGTTAACGCCTGGGATGGACCACATGCTCCACGGCCACCAGCAGCCCGCCCAGCACCACAAACACCAGAAAAAACATGCCACCGGATGCCAGCACGGCCACAAGGCCAAAGACAAGGTAGAAAAACCCCACCGTTCTCATCAGCCGCGCGCCGCCTTCGCGCTGCTGGCGGCTGGCCCACCACTGTTGAAGACCGATTGCGCCAAATGTGACCATGCATCCGCCCGCGAAATGCCAGACAACCATGATCAACGTAATAGTCTCGGCGGGCACATTGCTTTGCACCAATGCCTGGTGCACGTTGGGCCATGAGCCCAGGCTGTGCCCCAGCGCACCCAGAGCGATGAGCAAGCAGGTCACAAGGTAGAGCGCAGTTTTCAATTTCGATGCCATTTCTTTAAATGCCTTTCAGTATGTAACGTGAGGAAATTCCAGGCCCCAAGGCTAACGCGTCAGCGCGGCGAATGATTGGATAAATGGGAAGTGGCCAGAGGCCCGCCCGCCGCGCTACCGGTAGAAGATGCGGCCGAACTCGTTGTCCATTTCCGCAAACCGCTGGGGGGAAGCACCGGCAAACTGCTTGAAATGGCGGATGAAATGGGACTGGTCATAAAACACGTCCAAGGCATCGTCCCGCAACTGCTCAACCGATCGGTGGGTGTTCAGTGACCGGACCAGGCGCTCAAATACCAGAATAGATTTGATGCGTTTAGGCGCAAAGCCGACATCCCGTTTGAACAGCGTTGCAAGATGGCGGCGGGAGTAACCCAGGCGCCGCTCCAGGTCTGTGACGTCGATATGGAAATTGCTGGCGGACATCAAACGCAGGGCTTCATCGATGAGGGTCTCTCCACAGCGATTGACGGCCTGCAAGCGCTCAGCCAAAAAATTCTGCACCACAGAGACCGCTTCCAACGGGGAACTGGCAGACATGACCCGCTGCACCAAGCGGTCTCCAATGGCGCCAAGGACATTGCCAACGGGCTCGATCTTTTGCGTTAGCTCGCTCGCGGGATTGTCAAAAAACCTGCAGAAACCGGCTACCGTGAATTCCACCCCAATAGAAACCGTGGGCTTGGGTTCCGATGCAATCACCGTGGGCGCATCCCACAAGCCGATGACGACAGCATCCCCCTCGGCATTAGGTGAGCTTCAATGGATCGGGCCTTTACAACACGTCCCGGATCTGCTGCAAGGCTGCAGGGTCTTCCATCGTCGTCAGATCGCCAGGGTCCCGCCCCTCGCAAACTGCCTGGATCGCGCGGCGCAGCAGTTTGCCGCTGCGGGTTTTGGGCAGCACCGTCACAAAGCGCACGCGCGCTGGGCGGCCGACGGCGCCGAGCTGCTTGTCCACGACCTTCATGACTTCTGTCTCCAGCTTGGCGCGGGCCGCATCGTCTACCAGCGCGCTGGCATCCTTGGCCACGGCAAATGCCACCGCGACCTGGCCCTTCAGCGCGTCGGCGATGCCCACCACGGCCACCTCGGAAATATTGGGGTGGCTTGAGATGCATTCCTCGATCTCACGCGTGCCCAAGCGGTGGCCCGCGACGTTGATGACATCGTCGGTGCGGCCCAGGATGAAAAAGTAGCCGTCCTTGTCCCGCACGCCCCAATCAAAAGTGTTGTAAACCTGCCTGCCGGGGATGCTGCTCCAGTAGGTTTTGACGAAACGGGCATCGTCGCGCCATACGGTTTGCATGCAACCGGGAGGCAACGGGCCTTCGATGGCGACTACCCCCTTTTGATCGGCGCCCTGCAGCTCTTCACCGGTGTTTTCGTCCAGCAGCTTGACGTTGTAGCCGACCATGGGCACGCCGGGACTGCCGAACTTGCTGGCTTGGGCCTCCACACCGTTGGCAATGCTGAGGATGGGCCAGCCGGTTTCGGTCTGCCAGTAGTTGTCGACGATGGGTTTGCCCGAGGCCTGGTTGATCCACTGGGCGGTCGGCTCGTCCAGCGGCTCGCCAGCCAGGAACAGCGCGCGCAGGCTCGACAAGTCGTATTTCGACAGCAGCGCGGGGTCGTGTTTCTTCAACACCCGCACCGCAGTGGGCGCGCTGAACATCACGGTCACCTTGTACTTTTCGACCAGGCTCCACCAAATGCCAGCATCCGGGCGTATGGGCAGGCCCTCGTACAGGATGGTGGCCACACCGGCAATCAACGGGCCGTAAATGATGTAGCTATGCCCCACGACCCAGCCGATGTCGCTGGTGCAGAAGTAGGTTTCGCCCGCCTTGCTGCAAAAGATGTGCTCCATGCTGGCCGCTAGTGCCACAGCGTAGCCGCCGGTGTCGCGCTGCACGCCTTTGGGCTTGCCGGTGGTGCCACTGGTGTAGAGCGTGTAGCTGGGGTGGGTGGACTCCAGCCACACGCACGGCACCACGGTGTTAAAGTGTTTCTGTCGCTGAGCCCTCCACAAATGGTCACGGCCCGCTACCATTTCCATAGCAGCCAGTTGGCGGTCGGTCAGCAGCACGGCGGTGGGCTTGTGGCTGGACAGCGCAATCGCCTCATCCAGCAGCGGCTTGTAAGCCACGACCCTGCTGCCGCGCGAACCGGCATCAGCACTCACGATTACGGTCGGGCTGGCGTCTTCAATGCGCGATGCCAGTGAGCCGGCGGCAAACCCCCCAAACACGACAGAATGGATGGCACCAATGCGAGCGCAAGCCAGCATCGCAAACGCGGCTTCGGCCACCATGGGCATGTAGATCAGCACACGGTCGCCCTGCTGCACACCCAGGTCGAGCAGCGTGGCAGCCATGCGTTGCACCTCGGCATGCAACTGGGCGAAGGTGTAGACATGCTCGGTGTTGGTTTCCGTAGAGACGGCAATCAGCGCTGGCTGGTCGGCCCTGCTTTCAAGGTGTCGGTCGACCGCGTTGTGGCACAGGTTGGTAGTGCCGCCGACAAACCAGCGTGCAAACGGTGGGTTGCTGTAGTCGCAAATCTGCCGGGGTGGGGTTTGCCAGGCTATGCGCTGGGCTTGTTCTGCCCAGAAGCCGTCGCGGTCATCGATGGAGCGGCGGTAGAAATCTGCGTAAGCGGTCATCAAACATCCCTCAAGAATCCGAAAAAAGATTCAACAGTATGTGGATGCAACTTGCAGGCGGCTGACGCACGCCCGCAGGGTCTATTTGATAAGGGCCTGCATGGCCTTGAAGTCCGGGTGCTCCGCGCTGCGGATCCACTCGAAAGCCACCATCTCGGTGGTTACCAACTCCGCGCCGGCGCCGGCCAGGCGGTCGAAGGCGGCGTCGCGGTTGCGCTCGGTGCGCGAAGTGCAGGCGTCGGTGACGACCCAGACCTCGAATTCGTCTTCCAGCAGATCCAGCGCCGTCTGCAGCAGGCAAACATGGGCCTCACAACCGGCCAGCACGATACTGCCGCGCGGTTCGCTACCGGGGGGCGGCTTTTGCAAATGCTTGGGCAGGCTCCGGGCATTGCCCTGCACTGGCTTGGGTTCCGGGCGCAGCCATTCGCCCAGCCCCTCTTCCACCGCGCTGAACTGCATCTTGGACAGCACACGGGCGCCAGCCTGCTGCAGCGCAGCGGCCAACTCAGGCACGCTCCCTCTCAACTTGGAGGGGTTTTGCTCGGTAGCGAAGGTGGGCACGCGCAACAACGCGGCCAGCTGGGCCAGACGCACCGCATTGGCCAGTACGGCAGGGCCGTCCAGCAGTGCGGGCATCAGGCGCGCCTGGTAATCCACCAGCACCAGCTGGGAGTCTTCAATGTCTAACAGCATGCTGGGGGGCAGGTAGTGGGGTTTACGAACGCTCGGCCGCGGCGGCGGCAGTGGCTTCATCCAGCGCCTTGCACGACGGGGAGCACACAGCCTGGGACTTGCCCAACACCTTGCGGGTGGTCATCAGTGAACGTGCGCGGTGCTTGCCGCACAGGAAGCACGACATGGTGGCGCCGCCAAACGACGCAGCGGCCATGAACGGGGAGCCGGAAACTTTGGATTTGTACCGCAATCCGTCCGGTAAAACGGTTGTCTTCGATTCTGCTTTTGCCATGTATTTACCCTTCTTAGCCTTGGCTTGACGCCGTGAAAACCACGGGTTAAGCTCCGTTGATGCGAATTATCCTCGTTCTTGCACTCCTTTTCCTAAGCTTTAGTACATTCGCCAAACCCCAAGCCTCTCCAGATGATGTAAACAAGTTCCTGCTAGACCGGGGCTTATTGGGCCGGATCGGCGACGTTAGCGACAAGATGGAGGCAAAAGCCTCCGAGTTAGTGATAAATGCGATGACTTTCCTCGGCGTGCCGTACAAACGTGGCGGCACCAACGCCGATACAGGTTTTGACTGTAGCGGGTTTGTCCGTGCGATTTTTGAGCAAACCGCGGGCCTGGTATTGCCCCGTAAGGCCAACGAGCAAGCCGCCGCATCCCAAAAGATCGATCGCGCAGACCTGCAACCCGGTGACTTGGTTTTCTTCAACACCATGCGCCGCGCCTTCAGCCATGTAGGTATATATGTGGGCGAAGGCAAATTTATCCACTCCCCCAAGCCCGGTGCCGAAGTTCGGGTTGAAAGCCTGTCGGTCGCCTACTGGGCACGCCGTTTTGACGGTGCTCGCCGCGTTGCGGTCGAAGACACGGCAGCGCCGGCCACTCCCTGACAGTTCCGTGGTGTGCAAACCGCCTAGGTTTGCAGCGCCCAACCCATCGTCGGTGCGCTGGCTCAAGCCTTCTTGGCAGGCTTGCCGAACACGCCAGTGCAGGCCTCGCGCGCAGCATCTTTCTCGGGTAGTTTGACGCAGATGGCGTTCAGCTGGGCGCTGAGTTTTTGCACCACTGGCCCGTGCTTGCCGCCGGCATTCCAAGTGTTCAATTGCGCACCCATCTTTTCCAGGCTACGGCGGTTGCGCTCGTAAAAAGTCTCGGGCGCAGCGTCCAGCTCACCAATGACTTGAGACGCAGCTTTTTCGATGCGCGCGCTGTCCTGCGGCGCCATCGTGATCAGCTTTTGCACATAGCCACTGCCCCACTGCAGGCGTGTGGCCGGGCCTTGGGAGCCCTCGTAGGCCTTTTCCGTCCAATCCAGCGATGCGGCCGTGTCGCCGCGCAGCTTGGCGTTCGATGCAAGCACCAGCATGTGGTAGTAGGCCGATACCGCCTTGGGCAGCTCGGCCTTGAGCATGGCATCCGACGCATCGATCAGGCCCACATCGCTAAGCAAATGCGCGGCCGACGGGATCACCGCCTGGCGCTCGTACTTGTCGGTGCTGGTCGTGTCGGCCTTGGTAGCGGCGGCTTGCGCCTGGGCTACCAGCTCGGGGGCAAGTTCTGGCTTGGCACTCTTGGGCTTGTCCAGCAACGCCAGTGCGACCTTGGCCTGCACGGCACCCAGTTGGTCAGCCTTGGACAGGCTGGCGTCTACCGACAGCTTGTCCAGCGCGGGGTTCAGCGCCGCCAACAGCGTGGTGCGCTCGGCACTGCCGGCGGTGGTCAACACGGTCACGATGTCGTTGGCGTAGTTGACGAAGATGTCGCCGTTCTCGCGCATGCGGGGTGTGTCGGCCAGAATCTTGTGGACCTGTGCCAGGGCTTGCGGCTTGTCGAGCGTAGTCGTCTTTTCCTGGGCGGCCATGGCCACTGCGCGTAGCGTCAACCGCGCCGCGGCCTCTTGCTGTTCGGGTGGGCATTTTTGCACGAGCTGGTTGACGGTGGACGCCAAATCCTTCTTGGGCAGCAACTGCGCCTCGTCAATGTCCCATGCGTAATAGGCCAGCAGGCGCCACGCGTCGCTGCCCAATGCAGGCGTTGCGCTGGGGCCGGCCAGGGCTGCGGCCAATGTTTCTTTGATCGGTTGCGTGGCGCTCATGCCCATCTTCAGGATCTGCATGTATTGCACCGCATCCACCTCACCGGGCAGGCGGGTCAGCTCAGTGCCGTCGGGTTTGAACAATATGGTGGTGGGGTAGCCGCGCACCTTGAACTGCGTGCCCAGCTTCTGAGCGCCGGGCGTGTCGCCGTCCAGGTAGACAGGAATGAATCCCTTGCTGCGCTCTACAAAATCCGGCCGGTTGAACACCGTGGCCTTGATCTGGTTGCAGGGTGGGCACCACACGGCGCCCCAATACAAAAACACCGGTTTGTTGTCGGCTTTGGCCTTGGTAAAGATCGCGTCCAGGCTGGCACCGTCGGGCTTGACCCAGTCAATAGTCGCCGCATGCGCTACCGCGGCAGGGGCCGGCTTGCCCGCTGGCACTGCGGCGACTTCCGGCGCCTTTGAGCAGGCGGCCAATACAGCAGGGACGATGGCAAGCAGTGCGAAACGTTTCATGGAGGCAAACCCATATATGAGGAAAACTGGATTTTGCGCCAAGTAGGATGCCCCTCTCGTCTTTACTTGCACTTCACCATCAGTTAACGGGTGCGCAAACTTCTGCACAGATGATGCAGCGATGCAAACCAATCAGCCCCCTACCCTGTCGCTCCCCACCCTGCCCCTCAAAGTTGTGGCGCTGGCGTGGATGCTTGCCACCGCCGGCCTGCCCATCCCCGGTCTGGCGCAGAGCACCTCCGCAGCAGCCCCACCGGCGGCTACAGCCAGCACACTGCCAGACATGACCAGCGTGGCGGCCCGGTTGTCGCCCAGCGTGGTCAACATCAGCGTGCGGGGCGTGCGCAAGGTGTCAACCACAGTACAGGCGATGGGCGCGGATGGCGCCAAGGGCGTCGCCGAGGACCAGGCCATGCGCGACTATTTGCGCCGCTTCCAGCAACGCTTTGGCGAACTGCCGGCAGAGTTGAACATGCCGGTGCGCGGAGAAGGCTCAGGCTTCATCGTGCGGGCAGATGGCGTCATCCTCACCAATGCCCATGTGATCAACGATGCGGATGAGGTCGTCGTCAAACTGACCGATCGCCGCGAGTTTGTAGCCCAAGTACTAGGCACCGACAAGCGCACCGATATCGCCGTGCTGAAAATAGACGCCAGCGATCTGCCCGCAGTGTCCGTGAACACGGCCAAACCCTTGCGCGTCGGCGATTGGGTACTGGCCATTGGCTCGCCTTTTGGACTGGAAAGCACCGTGACCGCCGGCGTGGTCAGCGCCACCCGTCGGTCGCTGCCGGGCGATGGCACCGTGCCTTTCATACAGACCGATGCGGCGGTGAACCCCGGCAACTCTGGCGGGCCGCTGATCAATATGCAGGGCGAGGTGGTCGGCGTCAATTCGCAAATCTTCTCGTTGTCCGGCGGCTACCAGGGCGTGTCTTTCGCGATCCCTATGGACGTAGCCAACCACATCCAACAGCAGATACTGGCCACTGGCAAAGTACGCCACGCCAGGATGGGTGTCGCCGTGCAAGAGGTAGACCAACTGTTGGCCGAATCCTTTGGCCTGCCCCGGCCCACTGGCGCGCTGGTGTCCGACCTGGTCAAGGGCGGCGCTGCAGACAAGGCCGGCATTGCCATTGGGGACGTCGTACTTGCGGCCGACGGCCAGGTAGTGGACCAAGCAGGCGCTTTTTCGGTGCTGGTGGGCATGGCGCAGCCCGGTGACAAACTGAACCTCACTGTGTGGCGGCGCGGCACGCAAATGCCCATGCTGGTGACGATGGACGACGCCGCCGAGAGCATGGCCAAGAAGGTGGCGGACACTTCAACCAGCAGCACAACAGTCCAGCGCCTGGGAGTGGCCCTGCGGCCGCAAAAGCCTGAAGAGCAGCGCAACTCCGGCTCCACCACCGGGCTGTTCATTGACAAGGTCAGCGGCGCCGCAGAACGCGCCGGTGTACAACCCGGCGACCTGCTGCTGGCCATCAACCATGCGCCCGTGCTGTCCGTCGACCAGGCACGGGCTGCGGCTGACCGCGCCGGCCGTTCGGCGGCATTGCTGGTGATGCGCGATGGTGACCGCATCTTCATCCCGCTGAGGCTGGCCGCCGTACCGACAATTTAAACCAGCGCGCGGCGGTCCTTTTCAACTGGCACACCGCTATGCAGCTCGCATTGGCATCTGCGGTAGTGCCCAGCCGCGCCCGCCCACATGCGACCCCACTGCGGAATGCCAGTTGGCCCAGTAGTTCACGTGGCATTCAGCAGTTTGCGAGAATGCACTGATTCACATCCGGGAGAGCCCACATGCACAGCAAAAACACGATTTGCCTTTGGTACAACGGTAACGCACTGGACGCCGCTACGTTCTACGCGGCGACATTCCCCGACAGCGCGGTGAAAGCGGTACACCGCGCCCCCGGCGACTACCCGTCTGGTAAAGAGGGCGATGTGTTGACAGTGGAATTTACCCTGATGGGCATCCCGTGCCTGGGACTGAACGGTGGCCCCGCGTTCAAGCACAGCGAGGCCTTCTCGTTCCAGGTGGCGACCGACACGCAAGACGAGACCGACCGCCTGTGGAACGCCGTCATCAGCAATGGTGGTGAATCCAGCCAATGCGGCTGGTGCAAGGACAAATGGGGACTTTCCTGGCAAATCACGCCGCGCGTGTTGATGGAGGCCATCAGCAACCCGGACCCCGCAACTGCCAAGCGCGCGTTCCAAGCCATGATGGGGATGACGAAGATCGACATTGCGGCCATCGAAGCGGCCGTGCGCGGCTGAGCGCGGGCAGAGGCGAGGTCGTTCAGCGCTACTGGATCCCCTCTTAACCGATCTCCGGGCAAAGCTTATAGTAAATCGGCCGGTAGCCCTCGTAGAATGCGCGTAAGCCGCTATCAAATACGCAGCAGGCAGAGGGAGTCCGACGCTCAGGCCAAGCCATTGTGCGTGAACGCACAGATCAAACCAGAGCCCGCACATACCGTAAATGTTGAACCACGATGGAGACGCCCATGGAAGCACGCCAAAACCAGCGACAACAACAAGACGATGCCTACCAAGGCCGTAGGCAAACAGACATTCAGGTCGCGGTTCTGGCCGCCGCGGTGCGGGCGCTGATCAAGACGCATCCCAACCCATTTCTGCTGCGGTCAGAGTTTGACAGCCTGATTGCAGGGGTGCAGACCCAGCCCCAGGCCTTGCACTCGGACATGGAACACAAGGCGCAGCTGCGGCGGCTGGCGAAAGATCTCTTTGAGGCCAAGTAGCTGAGCCAGTGATCAGTGCGTTTGCCCGTGGTGCTGCGCAAAGAAGAAGCGTAGCATCTCGCGGCTTGCATCCGGCCCTTTGGTATCGGTATAGGAGCCAGCGCTAAGACCGCCAGACCAGGCATGCCCGGACCCGTGCACCAGCCAATGCTCTGCCAAAGGCACGCCGCCGGAACCGGTGTAAACCGAACGTGTGTACCGTCGGCCGTGCTGTGACACCCCTTGCTCCACCGTGCGTGTGCCGGAAACGTTTGCACGCGATGCTGCAATCACTTGCTCTCCATTGCTGGGGTGCACCGTTTGATCCTGGTCACCGTGGAAAACGATGGTAGGTACGGCGTGTTGTGCCGCGGATTTTGTCGCAAGGCCGGCAGGGCCTTTGCCGCCATTTTTCATCAGCATCAATGCCTCGGGCAGGTTGGCGGCTGCGCCGGCGGGCAGACCCGAATGCACGCCAACCGCGGCAAACACTTCCGGATAGGCCCCTGCAACGATGGCTGCCATGGCACCACCGGCCGATAGCCCCGCTATGTAGACGCGGCGGGCGTCAATGCCGTGCGCTTGCGCCAGTTGCTGGACAAGGCTGGCGATCCACGCCGGCTCTCCGCTGCCACGGCGTTGGTGGGTGTGCTTGAACCAGTTCCAGCAACGCTGCGGGTTGGCATCCCCCGATTGCTCGGGGTACACCACCACAACGCCCTGCTCCCGCGCCAGCTCGTTCATGTTTGTACCCGCTGCGAAATCGTCCGGGTTCTGGGTGCAGCCGTGCAGCATCACCACCAAAGCCTTGGCCCCGCCAGCGGACCGCGGTGGCACATAGAGCTTGTAGCGCTTGGTCAGCCCCGCGTGCGCGTGTGAGCCTGTGGTGAACGTACCGGGTTCAGTGTCCCCGCGGTGTGCAGGCTGTGGATCGCGGTAGGGGCTTGTGGACTCGCCCGCTTCAAACACACAACCGTCCAATACCAGGGAGGCATCGTCCTTTCTTTCTGCGGCCGGTTGGGCAAATGGTGTGACAGTCTTGCCCATGCCCAGGGCGCGTTGCAGGGTCTGTGTTGCCTCGTTGAGTCGACCAGCCTGCGTCATGCGGGTGGCGTCACGCATCAGCGTGCGGAGTGTTTCGTTCATGCATTCTTTCGTTGGGTTAGTTGGGACGGCGACAGTGCGTCAAGTGATGCGCCCAGCAAGCGCGGCTTTGATCGCCGGGCTCGCATGCAGGGCGCCCAATACGTGGAGCGAGGCGATGGTGGCCACCGCCAGCTCCGGGGTTACGTCTGCGGCAATGCTGGCCAAGCCCAGCACGCGTATGTGCAGTTGCTCATTGGCCTGCTTGGCAACCGTCAAATCTTCGGCAGTGAAATGCTGCAACCCCAACACCAGCATCTTGCGCGTCACCACCTGCCGCACCGCTTCAGCGTGCGTGCTCAACTGGTTGCGTATGGCGGTGCGGATGAAATCGGTGCGGTTGCTGTAGAACCGTTCGCCCACCAGCAAATCGATCTGCCCCAAGTCGACAAAGCCCAGGTTGATGGTGATTTTTTCGGAATCGGCCAGCTTGGAGGCGGCGGCCAATGAAGTGGGTGTTTGTTGCATGTGGCCATCCTATCACCATCCATGCAGATGGTATTGGGATGGTTATAAAGACCTTTTGCCGCTGGTGGCCAAACCAAGGCGCTTCTTTTCCAACACTGCGATATTCAGATCAGGCCGGTGCGCCGCGCTGACCACGCAGGCCGGCACGCTGTGCAGATCGCCCGCCGCCTCGCGCGCGCGCAGGCGCACCGCGCTAGGCGTCTCGCCGGTAATGTCGCGAAATATGCGCCCAAACGTACCCAGGCTGCGCCACCCGGTCTGGAAAGCGATGTCGGTGATGGCTACATCGCTGTCGCGCAGTAGCGCCACCGCGCGCTCAATGCGGCGCGTCAACAGATAGCGATGCGGCGGCAGGCCAAAAGCCTCTTTGAACGCGCGCGTAAAGTGCGCCTGGGAAACGTGGCTAACATCCGCCAGCCGCTGCACCGGCCAGTTTTCGTGCGAGGCGGCGTCCATGCGGTCCTTCGCGCGGAGCAAGCGCCGCAGTAGCTCGCGGCTTTGGGGGTCTGGGAGATTGCTCATGATCTGCAAGGTAAACAGCGGAGTCTAAAAATGCCCTATTTGTGGGAGGCGAACAGCCTACGCACTTGCAAACAATCCAAAGATGTTTCTAAACCGCCTTCTCACCATTGCCGCCCTGATTTCTGTGGTTGCCTGCGGCGGATGCACCCCGCCCATCAAAGAAGCCAATGCCAAGGAGGCAGAAGCCAGATCACTGGCCTCTGCCACGCCTTGTGCAACAGAGGGAGTCGATTTACAGATAGACCTGTGTAGACCTACCTCCCTTTGGCGGTTGCGTCAGTCGGCTTCGTTGTGATACAACTAGTTACAAGCTTAGAACCAGTTACGGCCGCATATGGAGGCCGATTAGCAGCCCTGCTGTAAGGAAACATCATGCATCCACAACGCTATCGTGCGGTATGGCTAGCTCTGCTGCTATCACTAGTTGTCTTCCCCGCTCACGCTGAGTACTGGCCGCTTCAGGGACTGCTAAACGTATCGTCGCCAACGATTCCCCTCCTTGAGGGTAGTGAAGAAGTTGATCAAGTAAACAGGGAATGGGTTCAGCGAATGAACGACGTATCCGATCGGATGGCGGTGGTTTACGGTATATCAACACCAAAGCTTTTGATTACCAAGCAAAGTGGTCCGAATGCGTTCGTTACGCTAGACAAGGACAACCAACCCGTAATGGTGATGAACACCGACATGCTAAGGCTCGTCGGCGACGACGATGACCTAATGGCGGCTGTGATTGGGCATGAAATTGGTCATCTACATGGGCAGCATCTGACCAACGGTAGGGGAAGGGCCGCGGTGGTGGGATTTCTTGGAGCCTTGGCCGGGCTCATTGTTGACATTAGTCAAGCCAAAAAAGGGGTTGATACGGGCGGCCTAGGGGTCCAGTTGGGAGGGGTTGGCGCTCAACTAGTAAATGCAAAGTTTTCTCGCGACCAAGAGCGGGAAGCGGACGACTCAGGAGTTACGCGAATGGCACGTGCAGGGTTTAACCCGACGGCGGCACCACGACTCTGGGAGCTGATGGAGCGACAAGGTGGAGGAGGTAGCGGCCTATGGATGTCGAGCCACCCCTCAAGTAGTGAGCGTCATGGCACATTAACCGCGTCTGCTCAAGCTCAGCAATCCACCTATCTGGCGGGCATCAGGGAAGCGGGTACAACTGCCTCGCCCGTAGTTGCGTCTACAAGTGGACCGGGCATTTGGACCAACGTAGGAGAAAACGGCTATTCCTATCGCTTGATTGACACTGCGTCCGTTCGGCAGACGGATGCAGGGGTAACGTACTTGGTCGCCTACAAGTATAAAAATGACAACGTCAAAGGATTCCAGCGCACTGCAATTGCCGATTGCTCAAACCGACGTCGCTTTGAGGCTGTTCAGGAGAGTGACTGGGCGACACGCCCTTTCAACGACGTCATCGCGGGCACGCTCAATGCTCAGGAGCTTGAAATAGCTTGTCAGACGGCCTCAAAAAAATTCCAAGCTCCTTCCACAGCTCAGACTGCCAATGTTGAAGATCACAACCGCGACTGGCGCATCGCCGCAGAGACTCCCCAAACTGTGCGGCAAGTGGATGCCAAAACGTTGAAGGTTGCGGGCAATGAGATAACTTATCAAGTCAAATACTCCTACAAGCCAGCAGTCGCCAAACCCATTCAAAGGACCGCGGTGATTGATTGTGTAGAAGGAAAGCGCTTTGACACTACTGAGTCCGACGAGATTGCAAATCGACCATTTGCGGTCGTCAAAGAAAACACCCTGGGTGGTCAGGAACTTGACTTCGTATGCAAACTTGCTGGCGTCAGGCGGCAGACCTCTGCGATAGTGGCAAGCTCCACTCAGCCAGCTCAAGCAACTGAACGCATAGTTGTTCCTATTGCTTCTTTGCAGCCGAATTCGTCAACAACAGCAACTCCAGACATTGGTACCGGCAGCACCGCAAGAAAGCTGCGCGAGCTGAACGGCCTCAAAAAAGAGGGTTTGATCACGCAACAGGAATACTTGGAAAAAAGGAAGGCCCTGCTCTCCGCGATGTAGCGTTGTGACTTTGAATCGCCCCGGATTTTGAGGAGGCTCCAACCTTTGAGAAGATGGAGTCATGAGCAAGAAATCGAATCGTTTTTCCCCCGAAGTACGCGAACGCGCTGTACGCATGGTGCAGGATCACCGTGGCGAGTAGCGGCCTGCACAACAGTCGTGTTCTCCTGCGCCAGGCCCAAGTCCTTCGACATCAGGTCCGTACCAAAGCCACCCGCATAGCCCTTGGACGCAGGCGCGGTCTCCTTCAAACCCGGAACGGGGTTGTACTTCTCTAGCGTCCAGTTGCCGCTGGAGCTGCAGCGCATGATTTCGGACAAAACCCTGGGTCCACGCCGTTGCCAGTGCCAATGCCAGTGCCAGTGCCAGTGCCAATGCCAGTGCCAGGGCCAGCTTCGGATGTGCCCTGAATCCCACCCCTCACCACAAATCCGCTTGACTCTCCAACCCGCCCGGCGCAGCGCGTAGCGGCCATCGGGCAACCGTGCGGTAGTGGTAATAAGGCTCCGTGCAGGTTTCAACCAGCAACAGTTCGTCAACGCGCCATGGCACGGGGCGTATCTTTATAGGCGCGAGTGGGCCGGGCGCGCGGTAGCTGACGGTGACGTGCGGCGTGTTTCGCACCATGGGGCCCATGCCCTCTTGCAGCACGGACTCACGGATTGCGGTCAGCAGTGCGTCGAACCCTGGGGGTCTGCCCGTCGGATGGAGGGTCCAAAGGATCTTGGGGTCCCCGGGGTCGCCCCGGCTTGCGACCCTGTTCAGCACCTCGGTGAAAGCCGCGGCATCAACCCGTGCGCCAGCTCTGATCATGCAGTCACGGTTCATGACGCTGAAGGCAACCCTTTCAGATAGCGACTGATGCCAATTCAATGGAGAGAAGATGCGGTCCCCAAGTTGTCGGACCAGGCCCTTTTCGGCGATAGCTTGCAACAGGTCTGCGCGCACCGGGTCTGCCGGTTGGGCCATGTACATCAGCGCGTGCAGAGGCATGGTGCTTTTGGGACGGTTATGCCTAGTCGATAGGCCCGCAGATCAAACAGGGCTCTTGGCAGCCCCGCCGCTGATCATCCATGGGGCGCCAAAGCGGTCCTCCAGCATGCCAAACGCTTCGGACCAAAAGGTATCTGCCAGCGGCATGACCACCTTGCCGCCCACGCCCAGTTTGTCAAATGCCTGCTTGGCCTCGTCCGCCGTAGGGTAGTTCAGCGACAGCGAAAAGCCCTTCATACCCTCATAGGGCTGGCCGGCCATGGAGTCGGACGCCATCAACCGCATCTGCCCAATGCGCAGGCTGGCGTGCAGGATACGGTCCTCATTGCCCTCTGGTACCTGGTCCTTGATAGGAGACTGGCCCTGCGTCATCATCATTTCGATCTCGCCGCCCAGCGTCTGCTGGTAGAAGTGCATGGCGTCGGCGCAGGTGCCGTCGAAGAATACATAGCTGTCGAGCTGGAACATGGTTTTTGCCTTTCAGCATGAAAACGTTCACCCTAAAGGTGCCCGCCCCCTGTGTCTGTACGCCTGCACGCATACCTGCAGCGCCCTGCTCTTCAGGCCGGTATCCGAATGGCGGACAACGGCCGCTCTACAAAGCGTTCGAACAGCATGGACAACACAACGCACACCAGCCAGGCCGTTGCGGTGAACCAGATCGCTGATGATCCCTGGGCCTTCCATCCAGCCTGCACCCACACCACATTGGCCAGTAGCACGATGGAGAAGTGCGTGAGGAATAGCGAGTAAGAGCTTCGGCTCAATACACGCAGCAGTCGCAACGCAAGGGGCCGAAGCGTAGGCGTGTGGTGCGGCTCGTGGCCAAGGTGCCAGCGTGCCACGCCCAGGCCCAACGCCAGGAACAAGGCCAGCGCAATGCGCAACCGGAAATCCCACAACAGAGCCGCAGTGCCAGCCATTGCAAGCATTGCCAGCAGCTTGCCCGCGTGGCGCGAGTGACCCGCCCACCACGCAAACGCGCCCATGCCGTAGGAGCCAAAAAAGTACAGTGCCCACACGTCGCCCGTCTGGTGCAGGTTGAAGAAGAAGAGCGAGCCCAGCATGGCCAGCGCCACCAGCCATTTGGCCGCCCGCCCGCCTATCCAAAGCAGGAGCGCCATTACAGCGAAGAGCTGAAAATCAATGGCCACATACCAGACGCCGGATGACAGCGACGCATAACCCAGAATGTCAAACAGCAACGCAAAGTGCGCCAGCAGCGCAATGAGGCTGGGCGCAGCGGGAATGAAGTCGGCCTGCAGCCAATGCCGGGCCAAGGCGCTGGCCGCGGTAACCAGCAGCAAGGCCACACCAAACGGCAACACCAGGCGCACATAGCGCTGCGCGACCCCGCGCCAGGGCTGATTGCGCTGAAAGTACCCGTGTGGTGCCAATGTGCCGGCTGCCAGGTAGCCGCCTATCACCAGGAACACCTGCACCGCCATGCGTGCGTATTCGAAAAACCAGTCGGTCAGCGTGGGCGCGGCCAGCTCCAGCGCATCGGCCAAAGGGCCGTAGACCGTGAAATGGTGCAGAACGATGAGGTGTGATGCCAGCACTTTGGCGGCATCGATGTGGGTTTGGCGGCGTGACATGGTTTCCGAGAGCGGCGTCGTCCATGAATCCGTGGGCCGCAGTATAGACCCCGTACCAGCGGCAGCCGTATCCCGTTTGCGTAACAATCCGCAACTCTTCGCAATCTGACGAGGGCCTGTACATGAAAGTCCTCGCAATCTCGGGCAGCCTGCGTGCTGCATCCATCAATTCTCTGCGCTGCTGCGCACGGCTGCGCGCCTGGCGCCGCCCGGGATTGAAGTCACGCTGTGCCATAGCCCACGGCATCCGCGAAGCGCTGGCCGCGCTGTATGCCGAGATCGTGTTGCAGCAGGCAGAGGGCGGGCCGTCGTTTCCGGTCTGAGCCAGCTGGATAGTGATCAATCGGCCGCTAGCCCACGTATAGAGCGCGTAAGCAGCTATGAAAGTGATAGCGACAAAACGCAGAATGTTTTTGGCTAACCCAGCCCCACAGCCAAGTCATCACTGGGCAACACCTCCGCGCCCCACCCGATAGCCCGCTGCACAAACACATCGGCCAGCCCCTCGAAGCCCGAGACCGGGCTCATGCAGTCGCTGAGTAGCACAACGCGCGGCCGCGGGCCGGCTTGCTGGTCCAGGTGGCGGGTCAGCTGGTCGAAGCTGGCGGCCACGCAGTGGCTGGAGGCCTCGCCGGCGATCAGCAGCAGATCCACGCCCTGGCTCACCGCTTGGGCCAGCGCGGTGTTGAACAGCGTGGACGGCACGGCGGCGTCCGGGGCGTCGGCTTCGAACACGCCGAAGTGCTCGGTCAGCGGGTATTCGCCTTTGAGCACTTTGCGCACCGGCGTTTGCCGGGCCATTTCCCAGGCCTGCAGTTGTTCGGCCACAGCGCTGTGGATGTTGTGGCCCCAGGTGCCGGTGACGCAGTGTACGGGCCACACCACCAGCCCTGGCCTGCCGCGCTGGGCCAGTAGCTGCAGCATGGTCACCACCTTGGGCGCGTGTTCTGCGCTGCGGGGTCGGTAGGTACCGGCCTCCACATCGGCCTCGGTGATGAAGGTAAACGGCGGCACCGCATCGCCGTTGGCGTCTTGCCAGAAGGTGGTGCGCTCCACGGCCACGCTGGCGTGCGAGTCCAGCGTGACGGTGATGGCGTCCAGCCGGGTCAGGTGCGCCCGGATGAAGGCTGCCAGGCGCAGCATGTCCTGGTTGGCACCGGTTACCGGCAGTGCGGCGTTGGCGATATCGCAGAAGTCGTTCTGCGGGTCAATGATGAGTAGATGGGTAATGATCGAGGGCATGGTCTGCGCAATTTACACCAGCCTGGGATTGCACCGAGCATGGGTGCATCGCACGGGCCAACGCTGTGTCTGGCAGAGCGCCCCCAACCTGGGGTTATTGGACAGGCGTTCGACTATCTACCTACCTACCCAGCCTAGGGTGCGGTGGCGCACTGACCAGACTGCCAGACGGGGGAACAATGGAGTTTCGCTAATCCACTACCAAAGAGGTATTTGTCATGTTGTACACCGTCGCTATCATTCTCGTCATTTTGTGGTTGCTGGGCGTCGTAACGTCGTTCACTCTGGGCGGGTTCATTCACATATTGCTCGTCGTAGCCGTGATTTCCGTGTTGCTGCGCATCATTGGTTAGACCAGCTCGGTGATACCCCGTATGGGTAAAGTTCCCTCCCCCATGGGTATACGACAGCAGACGCCGCCAACGGCATGCGCCAGCGTGGCTGACACCTTGTTTCCCAAGGTGCGTCAGCGTGTGCTAGCCGTGCTGTTTGATGCGCCACACCGAAGTTTTTACATGGGGGAAGTGATCGCGTTGGCGCACTCTGGCACTGGAGCCGTTCAGCGCGAACTGGCCGACATGAGTGCCGCAGGGATTCTCAGTGTGCAAAAGAAGGGCAAGCAAAAGCACTACCAAGCCAACACACAGTCGCCAGTGTTTGAGGCACTGCGCATGCTGGTGGTAAGAACGATCGGTGTGCGCAACGTGTTGAGGACAGCCCTGGAGCCAGTGTCGCAACACATCAGTGCCGCCTTTGTTCACAATGAGCCGCCTGCATCTGCCGGCACCACAGCTTCTGCGGTGGTAGTGGTATTGTTTGGTGCTGCACTCGGCACGGAGTCAAACGCTGCAGCAGTGACGCATGCCATGCAAAATGCGTCCAATATCATGGCTCGCCAGCTCAAATTCTCATTGCACACCCCCAGGTCGCTTGCTGCTGCCGTAGCGGAAAATCCTTCATTCCGGACACGGTTGCTGCAGCCATCGAAGACATGGTTAGTGGGGAACGAAGACCGGCTCTTCGGCCCCGCTACGTGACGCAACCGCTACAACCCCACATTTTTACTGCACGCACCGATCCAGACGACCTCCAAGTTGATGCCGCAGAAAACGAGGTTTTGCTGCTTTCCCTGGAGATGGGGGGCGTCAACTGGCCCAGCTCGTGCCGCAACGGCACATGCCGCACCTGCGTAGGGCGGCTGGTTAGCGGGCAGGTGCGCTATGCACTGGAATGGCCAGGCCTGAGTAGCGAAGAGCATGCCGAAGGGTATGTTCTGCCCTGTGTTGCTTTTCCATGTTCAAACGTAGTGCTGCGCCAAGGCTACTGAATAGATTCACAATAGCACTTGCCTGCACTGTCCCGGCATCCGTGCGAAACGGGTCGTGCAGGATCCGACTAAAATTCCACTATCTTTTTTAGAGCGGCTCACGCTTGCCCGACGAGGCCTGGCGGCTCATTTGGCTTATGGATATTGACAACAAACCTCCGTTTGACACGCCATTCGAATGGATAGGCGGCGAATCCAAGGTAAAGGCACTTACCGAGCGTTTCTACGATCTGATGGATCTGGAGTCAGCTTATGCGGCACTGCGCGCCGCGCACGGGTCTGACCTGGGTGGGGCCCGTGAGAGGTTGTATTGGTTCTTGTGCGGCTGGTTGGGCGGCCCCCAGCACTACACCGATCGCTTTGGCCACCCCCGGCTGCGCATGCGCCATATGCCGTTCAAAATCGGAGAACAAGAGCGCGACCAGTGGCTGGCCTGCATGGCCCAGGCCATGGAAGATACAGGCGTGTCGCAGGAACTGGCTGAGCAACTGAAGGCGTCGTTTTTCAAGACGGCTGACTGGATGCGCAATACCGAGGGGTGATCGAGGCTCCGAGAGGGCCGATGCCCTTCAATATTTGAGCGCCGACGCCTTACCCCAGAACACCCGGTACGCAAACACCGTGTACAGAATGATGACTGGCAGCACCACAGCCACGCCGTAGAAGATCACCATCAGCGACTCCGGCGCGCTAGCGGCTTGCCAGATGGTCAGACGGTCCTCCACCAGCCACGGAAACAGGCTATAGCCGAGGCCGTAGAAGGCCAGCAAGAAGACCCCTACCGTCGACGCAAATGGCACACCGATACCGTATTCATTGCCCTGCGCCAAACGCACCGGCAGACGCTTGACGCTGCGCGCAATCACGCCCAGCAGCATGGCGGTGACCAACGGAATGGGGAACAGCAGCACGATATTCGGGAACGCAAACCACTTGCCAAAGATACGCTGGCTTACCAGAGGCGTAACAGCCGAGATCGCCACGACGCCCGCGGCGGTGAGCCACAGGCTGCCCTGGGCCCAGCGCACCGCCTTCAGTTGCAAGGCGCCTTCAGTCTTCATGATCAGCCAGCCCGCACCCAGCAGGCAGTAGGCGGCTACCAGGCACAGGCCGATCAGCGCGCAGAAAACATAGGTCCAAGCATCGGTGCGAAAGCCCGTGATCAGCCCGCCCAACATGAAACCCTGCGCCCAGCTGGCCAGCAGGGAGCCCACGTAAAAGGCCGTGTCCCACAGCGGCTTGTGGTGGTCACGCGCCTTGACGCGGAAGTCAAAGGCCACGCCACGCAGCGTCAGGCCGAACAGCATCAGCGCCACGGGCAGGTACAGCGCACCGAGGATGGCACCGTGCGCTGCCGGGAACGCCACCAACAGCACGCCCACGCCCAGCACCAGCCAGGTCTCGTTCGCATCCCAAAATGGGCCGATGCTGGCGATCATGGCGTCCTTCTGCTCGCGGTCGTCGGCACGGCGCAGCAGCACGCCGACGCCCAGGTCGTAGCCATCCATGATCACGTAGGCCAGCATGGCCAGCGCCATCACCGCGGCAAAGAACAGGGGCAGCCAGCCTTGGGGTTGGCTCAGGTCGGGGATTACATCAAGCATCATTCAGGCCTCCAGCCCGCGCGGGAAGCGCGTAAGCCGCTACAGAATCAGGAGCAACCAGTGGCTCGAAGCTCTTCTTGGCTGCGCTGGTGGCCAGATAGAACACCACCGACACATACGCCACCAACAAGAACGCATACAGCACCAGGTACATGGCCAGCGTGGCCGCGATATGGGGCGATGGCACGGCGGATGCTGCATCTTTGGCCAACAGCACGCCTTGCACCAGCCACGGCTGGCGTCCGATCTCGGTCACATACCATCCCGCAACCAACGCCACCCAGCCGGCAAATGTCATGAGCACCAGCCCGCGCAGCAGCCACACCGGGGGCGAGCGCCCTGCCCGCGTCTGCCACGTACCAAACCAGCTGACGGCCAGCATCAGCATCCCCACGCCCACCATGACGCGGAAGGCGATGAACAGCGGCAGCACGGGCGGGTGCTTGTCTCCAAAGGCGTCAATGCCCTTGATCTCGCCGTCCCACCCATGGGTCAGGTACAGCGACGCCAGTTTGGGGATGCCTATCTCGTAGCGGTTGCTTTGGGTGGCCGCATCGGGCCAAGCAAACAGCACGGCGGGCGCGCCACTCTGCGTCTTCCAAATGCCTTCCATGGCTGCGATTTTTGCGGGCTGGTGGTGCAGGGTGTTCAGACCGTGCTGGTCACCGACGCCAATCTGCAAGGGGATCAACACCGCTGCCAACACCAGGCCGGTGCGCAGGCTGGCGCGCACCTCGGCGCCCTTGTCGCCCTTGAGCCAGCGGAATGCGCTGATGCCCGCCAGCAGAAAGGACACGGTAAGGCCTGAGGCCAGCAGCATGTGCGTCAACCGGTACGGGAAGGATGGGTTGAAGATGACCTGCAGCCAGCTCGTCACATGGGCCTTGCCGTCAATCATCTCGAAGCCGGCGGGTGTGTGCATCCACGAATTGAGCGCGATGATCCAGAACGCCGACAGCGTGGTGCCGCCGGCCACCAGCAGTGTGGCCGTGGTGTGCACGCGTTCGCTGACCCGGCCGCGACCAAAGAGCATGATGCCCAGCATAGTCGCCTCCAGGAAGAAGGCTGTCAGCACCTCATAGGCCAACAGTGGCCCGGCCACGTTGCCAACCGTGTTCATGAAGCCCGGCCAGTTGGTGCCGAACTGGAAGCTCATCGTGATGCCGCTGACCACACCCAATGCAAACGTCAGCGCGAAGATCTTGACCCAGAACTGGTAGGCGTCCATCCAGTGCTGCTGACCGGTGCGGGCAAAGCGCAGCTTGAAGAACAGCAGCACCCACCCCATCGAGATGCTGATGGTCGGGAACAGGATGTGAAAGGTGATGTTGGCGGCAAACTGCATGCGCGCCAGGATGAGGGGGTCGAGGTGGTCCATGGCTCTTAGTCAGTTGGCGTTGCGGGGGTCTTCGGGCGTTGTGACGGGGGGCGGTAGCGCATCAGCAGGGGTGTCGTGCAGCAGGTCTCGCGTTGCGGCGTCGGCT
This sequence comes from Rhodoferax sp. ZS1R8, assembly GCF_056521325.1. Taxonomy (NCBI): domain Bacteria; kingdom Pseudomonadati; phylum Pseudomonadota; class Betaproteobacteria; order Burkholderiales; family Comamonadaceae; genus Rhodoferax; species Rhodoferax sp. ZS1R8. The sequence goes on from NZ_JBWMBA010000007.1 coordinate 140,462, forward strand.
GTTGGTGTGGATGTGGACATGCCAAACACTTGCTTGACCTTGTCTTTGACCTCCAGTAGTTTTTGCACGCGGGCGCCCATCTTCATCAGGCTGGCCAGCGTGGCGGAGTCCATTTTCTGCACCTCGTCCATCCAGTCCGTCATCAACTCGATGAAGGAATGCATCTGGCGCATGCGCTCCTGGGCCACACGCTCGTCCTCGCCACTGGGCTTTTCCATCAGAGCGTCGCGCAGCATGGACAGGGTCGGGTCAATCTCGCGCTTGCGCCGCTCCGTGGCCAGCGTGCGGAAGATCAGCCACACATCTTGTGGCGACTGGAAGTATTCGCGCCTGTCGTTCGGCAGGTGGATCAGTCGGACCAGGTTCCACGACTGCAATTCTTTCAGCCCCATGCTGACGTTGGAACGCGAAAAATTCAACGTGTCGGCGATCTCGTCGGCGTTGATGGGCTTGGCCGAAACGTACAGCAGTGCGTAGATCTGCCCCACGGTACGGTTGATGCCCCAACGGCTACCCATCTCGCCGAAATGCAGCACGAAAGACTGGGTCAGGGGTGGCAGGTTCATGGGCGGCGTTGGTTGCGGTTTTTCTTGAATTTTCAGTATTTTCTGAAATTACAAGAATAATTGCAACACAGGCGACCTATTCCCGATCAGCGACCGGGGGGATTTGGCGCCGGCCCCGCCGCGCTCTGCCCTATGCAGCGACGGGCAGAGGCGCCCGTTCCTTGGATCGTTCCGGCGTGGAGATGTCAACCGGTGTCACCGGTCCGTTCACAGCGAATGCCGCGGTGGAATCGGCGCTGATCCAAGCCTTGGCTGCCAGCGGCACGGTCCAACGCGCAGGGGCTACAAGCCACACATCACGGCTATGACCATCCAGCGTCAACCAGATGCTGCCCCGTGTGGCTCGAACCACATCGCCCGCGGCCAGATGCAACGCAAGGCCTTGTTGTGGTATGTCCAGTTGGAAGTGTTGCAGTGGTCTGTTGTGCATGGTGGGCTCCTGGAGGTGACGGGACAACAATAAGCGCTTGCCTATTGATGCTGTCAGTGTAAAATTTGTACCAATACAGTACCCGTACAGTTATGCAGATAGTTAGCCAAACTGGCCTGGTATTAACGCCAATACAGATGCCTTAATGCAGTACACCGAATCCAGCGCTTTTGGCGCAACCACCACCTTGTCGGAACAGATCGTGCAGTGGGCCACGCACCGCATCCAGGAGCAGGTTTTCAGACCTGGCATGCGCATGCCTTCGGTACGGCAGCTGGCGTTGGACCGGGGTGTGTCGCGCTTCACCGTGGTGGAGGCATATGACCGGCTGGTGGCGCGCGGCTATTTGCAGGCGCGCCAGGGCTCGGGTTTCTTTGTACGCGAGCGCGCCACCACCAAACCCGTGCGCCGCGCCAAGGTAGCCGCCCCGCCAGCGCGCCCCATCGACATGGGCTGGCTGGTGCGCAATATGCAAAGCGGCATTGCGGCTGACATGTCGCCCGGCTTTGGCTACCTGCCGCCCGAGCTATGCGGCGGTGACCTGTTGCGTGCTGGGCTGCGTTCGGTGTCCACCACCGCGGGGCTACAGCTTTCGCATACGGCGCTGGCGCATGGTTATGCACCGCTGCGCGAGCAGATCACGCGCAAGCTGGAAGAGATGGAAATCTACAGTACCTCGGCGCAGATCCTGACCACGTCTGGCTCGACGCAGGCGATTGACCTGGTGGTGCGGCATTTTTTGCAGTCTGGCGACACGGTCATCGTCGGTGACCCGGCGTGGTCTGCCCAACTGGCGTCGCTGGCCATGGTGGGCGTCAACGTGGTCGGCATGCCCTACACGCCGGCCGGGCCCGACGTGAAAGCGCTGGCCGAGCTGGCCGCCACGCATAGACCGAAGATGCTGCTGATCAACACGCCGCTGCACAACCCCACCGGCACACTGCTGACAGCGGCCGCGGCCTACCAGATTCTGCGGATTGCCGAGGCGCATGACATCGTGGTGGTGGAGGACGATATCTACGCCGACTTTTTGCCCAGCGGCGTGCAGTGCGCGCGCCTGGCCAGCCTGGACCAGCTCAAACGTGTGGTCTATGTGGGCAGCTTCTCCAAAACGCTGGTGCCGGGGATACGGGTCGGCTACCTAGCCGCCAGTGCGGAGCTGGTGGAGGCATTGGCCAGGCTGAAGCTGCTGACATCTTTTGCGACACCCGAGATCAATGAACGCATCGTCTACCAGACGTTGACGCAGGGCAGCTACCGCAAGCACTGCCAGCGCATGCAGGGCGCGCTGGAGAGCCTGCGCGAGCCGGCTTTCAAACGGTTTGAGGCTATGGGGCTCAGGGTGTTTTGTCGACCATTGGCGGGGTTTTTAAGCTGGTTTGACACAGGCGTAGATACAGCCAGCTTGGCGGCCATAGCACTGGAGGCCGGTTATCTGTTGGCGCCCGGTGCCATCTTTTCGCCGCAGCAAACACCCAGCACCTGGATGCGTATAAATATCGCCACCAGCCAAAACCCAGCCATGCTGAAGTGGATGGCCAAAACCCTGGACCAATTGCGCAGCGCGTAAGTCGGCTACTCCGCGGTCTCGACGCGGTTACGCCCCTTGGTCTTGGCGCGGTATACGGCCGCATCGGCCCGGGCAATCAGGCTGTCCACGGTGTCGTTACCTTGCGAATTGGTGGCCACCCCGATGCTGATGGTGCAACCGCCGGCGGCATCTGGGGTGGTGCAGGCGATGCGAATACGTTCGGCCACGGCCAGCGCCTCAGACAGCGATGTCTCAGGCAGCAGCACAATGAACTCTTCCCCGCCAAAGCGGCCCAACTGATCGGGCCGGCGCAGCAGAACATTGACCCTGCGCACAAATTCCACCAGCACGCGGTCGCCGCGCTGGTGGCCGTGCGTGTCGTTGACAACCTTGAAGTGGTCCAGGTCCATGATCAACAGTGCCATGCTATGACCTTGCCGCTGGCTGCGCTCCAACTCCATGCTGCAAACTTCGTTCATATGGCGGCGCGTCAGCGCATTGGTCAGCGAATCATGGCTTGCCAGGTACGCCATTTCGGTGTGCATGCGCTCGGCTGCCATCAGCACCACGCTTACGGACAATAGCAGGGTGAAGACCGACAGCGCGCTTAAGTACAGCATGTGGTGGGGCGAGTTGTCGTAGATATCTATTCCTACCGGCCAGATCAGGGTGGTGATCACGCGCATGCCGACAATGGCACCCATAGTGAGCAACACACCCATAGCGAGCATCTTGGCGAACGAATCAAGGCTCTGCTTGCGCAATAGATTAACGAAGGCGACGAACAGGCATAAAGCCAAAGCACCCGACACCCGCAGGCGTGCGGCGAAGTTGGGCTCGCCAACGGTAAACCACATCTGCACAGCCAACGTGCAGCCAAGCAAAACTACCCAGGGCCAGATGCGTGGTGTCTGGCCAAAGAAGCGCTGGGCGCCTACATAGCCGAGGAAGAGCCCGGTAGGGAAGAGTAGCCGCGGTAACGTAATGGACAAAAAGTTTGGCAATGTGCCCAGACCAAACGCCAGTGTGCTGCCCGCAGTTACCAACAACAGCGCCACACCCCACTCACCCAGCCCCTTGATGCTCGGCGGGTAGCTGCGTTGCAGCGAGAACATGATCAGGGCCATGAAGCTGCTCATGACACCTGCCAACAAGACGACCGTGCGTGGATCTATCTGCGGCATGGGCGGGTGGAGCGTCCTGTCATGGTGGGCAATTATTGCATCTGGCTTCGCCAGCGCCGCAGGTACTCTTCAATTTTTGGGCTGCTGGATATCTGTGGTTCGGAATGTTCGTTCTCCTCTGTCTTGCTGACAGCCTTGAAATCACCATCCTCCCATTGCTGCACCAGGACTTTGGCGTTGTGAAACGCATCCGCGAACGACGTGCCGCGGGTCAGAGACTCCTTGAAGAAGGCCCTCCCAAAATAGGTAAAGTCGTTCTCGTCGGCACACCCGAAAGAGCGCCGGTCCGGTCGCGAGGCCGTGATCACCAGCGTGTACTCATCCTGAAGCGGGGCGATGAAGCCGCCCGAATAGCACGCCGACACCACCACAACTTTCCACTGAACGCCCGATGCCTTCAACACTGCGCCCAGTTCCGTGGCGCGCAGGTTACGCAGGTTCATGCCGTCCTGGTCCAGCGTCAACTGGTGGTCGGCAGAGCCATGGCTGGTCAGGTACACAAACAATATGTCCTTGTCCTTATCCATACGGGCAGCTATGCCTTGAATGCTCTCGCGGATGCTGGTCAGCGTGGCCATTGGGTGCTGCGCCACCGTGTTGCGACTGTTGACCAGCACCACGGAGCGCCCCTGCGTGCGGAAGTCTCGGTCAAACTGCTGGCGCACAAAGTCAACCTCGCGGCGAAAGACCTCCTGGCTACCGTCGCCCGCCACAGCCAGCAAGTACATGTTGATGGCATTCGGGTCTCGGGGCGTAATAGCAGCCAATGCCCCGTCCAACAGGCCACGCTGGTTGTAAAGTGCCGTCTCGACATTGGACAACATCTTTTGAGCAGCATCCTTGTCGACTAGCGTCCCGTAGCGCCAAACTCCGTTCTTCTGTGTCGTGCCATCCTTTTGTGGTTTGGCATAGGCGTAGGTGCCCTCCCCGTGGAACAGTCCCTCGGCAAACATACCGTTGTATTCGTCGCCATTGGCCAGCTTGAGGACTCCTTGGCCTTCATATACCCAATTCTTGAATTCGCCGACGAACCGCACCCCGTCCTTACCTAGCATGCGGCCGGGGCCGGTCAAAGCGCCATCCACAAAATTGCCCTCGTAGACATTGCTGTTTGCATCGGTGTAGGTTCCGGGGCCATGGGGACGCCACTTGGCGAATTGGCCTTTGTGCACAACACCATCCACGCGCGTAAAAACGCCGAAGCCGGTGAAGCTGTTCTTGTCGAACTGCCCTTCGTAAACATGTCGGTCGGGCGTCGTGTACTCGCCTTGGCCCTGAAACTGACCATCGGTGAATTCGCCGTTGTATCGACGGCCGTCACGGTACTGGATCTCGCCGCGCCCCGCGTAGCGACCGGCCTTGAATTCCCCCTCGTACTCTTCCGCGGGTCCGATCAGCTTGCCCTTGCCTTCGAAGACGCCTTTGGCAAAGCCGCCTTCATAGCGCATGCCGCTGTCCCATTCCACGCGGCCCGGGCCCTGGCGCAGGCCTTCTACCAAAGTGCCGTAGTAGCGGCCGCCGTCGGGGGTTACCGCGTCGGGCCTTGCCGTGGCCTGTGCATACACAGTCAGTGGGCTGAGCACCGAGAGACACAAGACCGCGGCCAGCAGTGCAAGGGCCAACGGCGAACACTTCAGAAGAATTGCAGCGGGCTGTGTGTTGAATGTCATGGGTTGTGCGTATGGGGAATAAAGTATCGTACCGCGTGCAGTGCCAGCGTTGACGCGCTCCCCGCAGCGCCGTACCATGCAAAAGCAATGACAACACCATCCAAATATCTTCCCGCTCTCACCCGCTATGCCTGCCTGTGCGCCGTAGCTCTGGCACTGCCCCTGGCAGCCCACGCGGCCGGTGGCGATGACGACAACGACGCAGCGCCGAGTGCGACCCCTTTTCGCCCCACCGTCACCAGCGGCGCCAGCATTTCGGCACCCGGCTGGCTGGAGTTGGAGTTTGGCGGGCAACGCCTGGGCGGCAACGGTTTCGATGCCCGCAACAGTTGGCCCTACTTGCTGAAATATTCGCTGAACGACCGGTTTGCGCTGTTGCTCGGTGGTGATAGCTACGTGGCCACAACACCCGCGCAGTCTGCACTGATGGATGGCCGTGGCGACACGACGGTAACGTTGAAATACAAGGTCGCCGGTGCACCCGAAGGCCTGAGCTACGGGCTGGAGGCCACAGCCAAATTCCCCACAGCCGCCGTTGGCCTGGGCAGCGGCGAGCGTGACTACAGCCTCAAAGGCATCTATGGTTTTGACATGTCCAACGGATTCCACATGGACACCAACCTGATGGCCACCCGCTTGGGCAGCGTGGGCGCCGACCAGGGCCTGTACCAGTGGACGTGGGCGGCCGCGATTTCACGCCAGGTCGGAGAAGCGTGGACTTTGGCGGGAGATTTGTCAGGCACCAGCCAGAGCGGCGCACCGTCCACGGCACAGTTTCTCGCCGCGGCCAGCTACGCGGTGAATAAGCGCCTCGTGGTGGACGCGGGTGTTGCCACCGGCCTGAACAAGGACACACCGCAGTTCACAGCGTTTGCGGGCTTGACCGTATTGCTGGGCAAGATCCACTGACCCGGCCATACAGACCGGGCTCAAGCCGGGCTGGAAACGCTCCACTCCTTGACCCGCTCACCTGCGCTGTTGACGCTTTCCAGCGTGACACCAAATCCCCACAGGCGGGCCGCGTGCCGCATGACCTCCAGCGTACTCTCACCCAAAGGGCGATCCTGGTACTGGGTGTGGCGCAGCGTCAGTGTGCGGTCTCCGCGCAGGTCTACGTCCCAGACCTGTATGTTGGGCTCGCGCGTGCCCAAGTCGTACTGCGATGACAAGGCCTGGCGTATGCGCTGGTAGCCCGCGTCGTCGTGGATGGCAGCCACTTCCAGGTCATTGATCTTTTCATCGTCGTGGATGGCGAACAGGTGCATGTCCCGTATCAACTTCGGTGACAGATACTGACCTATGAAACTCTCATCCTTAAAGTTGCGCATAGCGTGGTGCAAGGTAGGCAGCCACGGCGTACCGGCAATGTCCGGAAACCAGGTCCGGTCTTCATCGGTAGGTGCCTCGCAGATGCGTTTGATATCGGTGTACATGGCAAAGCCCAGCGCATACGGATTGATACCGCTGTAGGCCCGGTGGCCCACCGGCGGCTGGTAGACGACATTGGTGTGGGAGGTTAGCCACTCCAGCATCACGCCGTCGCTCAGATGGCCATCGTCGTATAGCGTGTTGAGCAGCTTGTGGTGCCAGAACGTGGCCCAGCCTTCATTCATGACCTGGGTTTGGCGCTGTGGATAGAAATATTGCGAAATCTTGCGCACGATGCGCACAATCTCGCGCTGCCAGGGCTTGAGCAGCGGTGCATTTTTTTCAATGAAGTACAGCAGATTTTCTTGCGGCTCTATCGGGAAGCGGTCTACCTTGAGCGGGTGGTCGCCACCTCCCCCTTTCACTGGCACGGTGCGCCACAGCGCATTGATCTGCTGCTGGGCATGGGCCTCGCGCTCCTTACGCTCCTGCACCTCTTGCGCCAGCGTGCGCTTGCTGGGACGGCGGTAGCGGTCCACGCCAAAACTGGCCAGCGTGTGGCAGGAGTCCAGCAAGTCTTCCATCTCCTGGAGGCCATGGCGTTGTTCGCATTCGGCTACGTAATTACGGGCATAGACCAGGTAATCGATAATGCTGGACGCATCGGTCCACATGCGGAACAGGTAGTTGCCCTTGAAAAAGCTGTTGTGGCCATAGGCCGCATGGGCAATAACCAGGGCTTGCATAGCCGTGGTGTTTTCCTCCATCAGGTAACTGATGCAGGGGTTGGAGTTGATGACGATCTCATACGCCAGGCCCATGTGGCCACGGCGGTATTTCTTTTCGGTGGCGATGAACTCCTTGCCGTAGCTCCAGTGCCGGTAATTGATGGGCATGCCCACTGAGGCGTAGGCATCCATCATTTGCTCTGCGGTGATGATTTCCAGCTGGTTGGGGTAGGTATCCAGCCCGAACCGCTCGGCGGTTTGGCGTATGGCATCGTGGTAGCGTTCGATCAGATCGAAGGTCCAGTCGCTGGGGTCTGGCAGATGCTCGGCGGCGCGCTGCGGCGCAGGTAACGGCGCCTGCAAGACCATGTGGGGTCGCCGATCGCCCGTCGGTGGGACACGTCCCAGATTTTCCATATGGCGCCGCTCCAATACGGGGTCCAGGTCGAGCGTCATGCGGTGCTCCCTTCCTTTTTGAACAAGTCGCGGAAAACAGGGTAGATCTGCGACGCGTCCGTAGCCTTACGCATCGCAAAGTTGCGGTGCTGGGCCTGAAGGGCCACGTATTCCCGCCACAGGTTTTGCTCCTCATCAGCCACCTGCACGTAGGCAAAGTAACGGCACAGCGGCAGCAGCTTGTCGGTCAGTATTTCAGTGCAACGTTCGCTGTCGTCCGAAAAGTTGTCACCGTCGCTGGCCTGGGCGCCGTAGATGTTCCAGTCGCCATGCGGGTAACGTGCCGCAATGATCTGGTGCATCAGCACCAGCGCACTGCTGACAACGGTGCCACCGCTCTCGGTGGCGTGGAAGAAGGTGTCTTCGTCCACCTCTTGCGCCTGAGTGTGGTGGCGTATGAAAACGATGTCTATCTTGTCGTAGTGCCGCGTCAGAAAAAGATACAGCAGCGTGAAGAAGCGCTTGGATAAATCCTTGCGGTCTTGGTCCATGGAGCCAGACACGTCCATCAGACAAAACATAACTGCTTTGCTGGTGGGCACGGGTACCTTGACGCGGTTGCGAAAGCACAGGTCGATTGGGTCCAGAAACGGGATGTTCTTCAAGCGCCGTTTGAGTTCCAGAATGTCGCGCTCCAGCACCAAGATATCGTCTTCTCGGCCCGTTGGGAAGCGCTTGTATTCCGCCAGCAATGCTTCTTTTTCATGCAGTTCGCGGCGTGCCGAGGTGCCTAGTGCAATACGGCGGCCCAAAGCACCGCGCATGGACCGCACGATGTGCAGATTGTTCGGCGTGCCGTCGTGCGAATAGCCAGCCCTGTGGCTCTTCCACTCCGGGCTATCACCAATCTGCGTGCGCAGCAGGTGTGGCAAGGCCAAATCTTCAAAGAAGATCTGCATGAACTCTTCCTTGCTCAGCGTGAACGTGAAGTCGTCTTCGCCTTCGCCCGAATCGCTGGCCTGGCTTCCACGCCCACCACCTCCCCCCTTGGGCCGGGCAATGCGGTCACCGCGCACATAGTCCTTGTTGCCGGGATGCACCGTATCGCGTATGCCTCCCTGGCCATGGTGGAACACTGGCTCGCTGATATCCTTCTTTGGGATCGTGATGTTCTCGGCCTGCTCCATGTCACGTATGCCCCGGCCCGAGACGGCACGCCGCACCGCGTCGCTGATCTGGTCCTTGTAACGGCGCAGAAAGCGTTCACGATTGCCTATGGACTTGTTTTTGCCCGACAGGCGGCGGTCAATGATCTGAAGGGGCATTGCGGTCCTCCGTCATTGGTGGGTGTGGCAGCGCTGCGTGCTGCGGGCTCAGGAACTCTTGCGCACGCGCAGATACCATTCGCACAGCAAACGCACTTGCTTGGCCGTGTAGCCCTTGGCCACCATACGTGTCACAAAGTCTTCGTGCTTCTTGGCTTCGTCCACACTGGCCTTGGCGTTGAAGCTGATGACCGGCAACAGCTCTTCGGTGTTGGAGAACATCTTCTTCTCGATGACCAGGCGCAGCTTTTCGTAGCTGGTCCAGCTCGGGTTCTTGCCCTGGTTATTGGCCCGCGCCCGCAGCACGAAGTTGACGATCTCGTTGCGGAAATCCTTGGGGTTGGCAATGCCGGCGGGTTTTTCTATCTTCTCCAGCTCCGCGTTCAGCGCAGATCGGTCGAAGGATTCACCGGTGTCAGTGTCGCGGTATTCGTTGTCCTGTATCCAGTAGTCGGCATAGGTGACGTAGCGGTCAAAAATGTTCTGGCCGTATTCACTGTAGCTCTCCAGGTACGCGGTCTGTATCTCCTTGCCTATGAACTCGGCATAGCGGGGCGCCAGATACTCCTTGATAAATCCGGTGTACTTGGTTTCCAGTTCCACAGGGAATTGTTCCCGCTCAATCTGCTGCTCCAGCACATACATCAGGTGCACCGGGTTGGCCGCCACTTCGGAGCTGTCGAAGTTGAAGACCTTCGACAAAATCTTGAACGCAAAACGGGTAGATACACCATTCATGCCCTCGTCGACACCGGCGTAGTCGCGGTACTCCTGGTAGCTCTTGGCGCGCGGGTCGGTGTCTTTGAGGCTCTCTCCGTCATACACCTGCATCTTGCTGTACAGGCTGGAGTTCTCGGGCTCCTTGAGCCGCGTGAGTATCGAGAATTGCGCCATCATCTTGAAGGTGCCGGGTGCGCACTTCGCTTCGCCCAACGACGAGTCGCGCACCAGCTTTTCGTAGATGCGGATTTCTTCGCGCACACTGAGGCAATACGGCACCTTGACGATGTAAATGCGATCAAGGAAGGCCTCGTTGTTTTTGTTGTTACGAAACGTCTTCCACTCGCTCTCGTTGCTGTGCGCCAACACAATGCCATCAAACGGTATGGCGCCAAAGCCCTCCGTGCCCTTGAAGTTACCCTCTTGTGTGGCGGTCAACAAGGGGTGCAGCACCTTGATAGGCGCCTTGAACATCTCGACAAACTCCAACATGCCCTGGTTGGCCAGGCACAGGCCGCCGGAGTAGCTATAGGCATCTGGGTCATCCTGCGCGTAACTTTCAAGCTTGCGGATGTCAACCTTGCCGACCAGCGAGCTGATGTCCTGGTTGTTTTCATCGCCAGGCTCGGTCTTGGCCAAACCCACTTGCTTCAAAATGCTGGGGTAGCGTTTGACCACCTTGAACTGGCGGATGTCTCCACCAAATTCATCCAGGCGCTTGACGGCCCAGGGCGACAAAATGCGTTGCAGGTAGCGGCGCGGAATGCCAAAATTTTCTTGCAGAATAGGCCCGTCTTCAATCGGGTCGAACAGGGCCAAAGGCGTCTCGTTGACCGGTGATCCCTTGATGGCGTAAAAGGGCACCTGTTGCATCAGGAACTTGAGCCGCTCGGCAATGGAGCTTTTGCCACCACCAACCGGGCCTAACAAATACAGAATTTGTTTACGCTCTTCCAGCCCTTGGGCCGCGTGTCGGAAGTAACTGACCACCTGCTCTATCGCGTCTTCCATGCCGTAAAACTCGGCAAATGCGGGGTAGCGTTTGATGGTCTTGTTGGCAAACAAGCGGGATAAACGCGGATCGTTGCGCGTATCCACCAGCTCCGGCTCGCCAATCGCGGTAAGCATGCGCTCCGAGGCCGTGGCATAGGCCAGCGGATTGCGCTTGCACTCAGCCAAGTAATCATCGATGGAAAGTTCTTCCTCGCGGCTACGCGCGTAGCGGGCGACGAAGTTGCCAATTGCATCCATAGAGCCTCCTGTTTCAATAAGGCACCACCAGAAATCGGGTGGCTCCTACAACCTTAGGTATAGACAACAAACGATAAGTTCATTTGAGCACTTACCGACAACAATTACCAGAACATTTGGTGGCAAAGAACCCGCCTTTACCCATTACTGCAACCTACACACCTTCAACGCGCGATGTGCTGCGTTCGGCTACTGTAGGCTTTTTGTAATGGCCGCGTTGATGTAAACAGTCCACGTTTGTGCTAGCAGCGACACTTGCACAGCAAACGCGTGCTTCCTCGAAGACGCATACCGGCTCAGGCAAAGCCGAACCGGTCTACCGCGTAGGGTGTCAGGTCAATGGGGCTGGTATTCGTGTGCATCAGTTCCGCCATCACGGCGGATGTCACGCTGGCGCAGGCTTGGTCATCAGCGCCTGCTTAATGATGGCGTTGGCCTGGGCCAACTCTTCGCCCTCCAGCACCAGGCGCGGCGCACGCACGGCCTGGCTGCCCATCTCCACATGCGACTGCACCAGCTTGATCAGTTGCACAAACTTCGGCACCACGTCCATGCGCAGCAGCGGCAAGAACCAGTGGTACAACGGCTCGGCCTCGGCCCAGCGGCCGGCGCGCGCCAACTTGAACAGTGCGATGGACTCTCTGGGGAAGGCATTGACCAAACCCGCCACCCAGCCGGTGGCACCCGCGGCAATGCCTTCGACGATCAGATCGTCCACGCCGACCAAAATCTGCAAGCGCGTACCCAGCGCCGATTTGATGGCCGCAATGCGACGCACATCGGCGCTGGGTTCCTTGACGGCCTCTAAATTGGGGTGGGCGGCAGCCAGCTCCTGCATCTGAACGGCGGAGAAATCCGTGCGGTAGGCGATGGGGTTGTTGTACAGCATGCAGAGCAATGCCGTGGCCGCAATGACGGCGCTAACGTGGGCCTTCATCTCGCGCCAGTCGGTGGAGTACACGTAGGGCGGCAGCACCATCAGGCCGCTGCACTTTTCCTCGGCGGCCATCTGCGCAAAGCGCACCGCGTCTGCAGTGGCCAGTGCTGCCATGGGTCTGTCTCCGAGTGGTTGTTGTAAAAAACGTTGCGGCAAAAATCGTGGCAAATAAGGGCTATTCCAGCCCTCAGCAGAAAGGATCGCGCTGGTCAAGCAGCAGCGTAGTCTCAGCTACCACATGGGCCTGGCCGCGGATGCTGGGCAGCAATTGGTCGCCCACCAGCCGGTAGCGGCCTTCAAACACGCTGCCCACCACGCTCTCCTGGAACCATCGTTCCCCCGCGGCCAGCTTGCCATTAGCCGCCAGGCAGGCCAGCTTGGCACTGGTCCCGGTGCCGCACGGCGATCGGTCATAGGCGCCACCGGGGCACAGCACAAAATTGCGGCCGCTGTTCCCGTGGGTCTGGGCGGCGCCCATCAGTTCAATGTGGTCAATCTCGGCGCCGCCACTGCCGGTGATGTGGTGCTTGCGCAGCGCACGACGCACGGCCATCGCAAAAGCGGTCAGGTCCTGCACACCGGCCAGTGTCAACGGCAGTTCACGCGCATCGGTCAGGAAGAACCAGTTGCCACCCCAGGCCACGTCGCCCGCTACCTGGCCATAGCCGGGCACGTCCATCACCACGCCGGCCAGATGCCGGTGGGCTGGCACGTTGTCCACCTCGACCCAGCCCTTGCCGTGCACATGGGCCTGCACCGTGCCAACCGGCGTGTCGATGGAATAGCTACCGGGGCCGACGCGGCCCATGTGCTGCAGCGTGGCCAGCAGGCCAATCGTGCCGTGGCCGCACATGCCCAGGTAGCCAACATTATTGAAGAAGATGACCGAGGCCAACGAACCCGCATTCACCGCAGGCAGCAACAGCGCGCCCACCACCACGTCGTTGCCGCGCGGCTCGCATACGGTGGCCTTACGGTATCTGTCATGCTCTGTGCGCAGCTTGTCTACAGCGGCCGGCAGCGGCAAACCGGCCAGATCCGGAAACCCAGACACCACCACCCGCGTGGGCTCGCCACCGGTATGGGAATCAATGCAAACTATTTTTTCCATGCCCGAATTTTGGCGAGCGATGCGGCAGTGGTCTAGATCAAAGTCTGCCCGCTGCATGCAGAATTCGGCACAATGCAGCTATGGATATCCTCAGCGCCCACCACGCCCTGTTTGACCGACTGCCCGACGTTGTCTACTTCAGCAAAGATACGCAGGGGCGCTACACACACGCCAACCAGACGCTGCTGCAGCGCCTGGGTTTGACGGACCTGAAGGCGTTGAAAGGCAAGACTGCCGCTGAAGTTTTTCCTGCACAGCTGGGGGAGCACTACTGGCAGCAGGATCTGATGGTCATCCGCAGCGACGCCAGTATGGGCGACATGCTGGAGCGCCACTTGTTTCCAAACGGCCAGTCCGGCTGGTGCCTGTCGGTCAAGCACGCGGTACGCGAGAGCGGCCAAGTGTGCGGCATTGTCGGCATCTCGCGCGACCTCAAAGGACCATCTGCCCAGAACCCGGTCTACCAACGCCTGGCCAGCAGTCTGGCCTGGGCACGTGCGCACTGTACCGATCCCATCAGCGTGGCGGATTGGGCACAGCACGCCAAACTGTCTGTCGCGCAACTGGAGCGCCATGTGCTGGCCCTGCTGCAACTCACACCCAGCCGCTGGTTGCTATCCTTGCGGCTCGAATATGCGCTGGGCCAGCTTGCGGGCGAACGCACCGTAGCGCAGATCGGTTTGGACAGCGGCTTCAGCGACCACAGCGCTTTTTCCCGCGCGTTTCGGCGGCATATAGGCCTGTCACCCACGGACTTCCGATTGCTCAATAGCGGCCCCTCCCGGCAAGTGCGGGACTAGATCCGAGCAAGGCCCACTCTCCAAGCGGCAAAATACACTACCTAACTATAGATTTTTGCTCCGCGATCGTTGTCACAACAACCTGCAATGCTCTGACCCCTTCCCATGCCAAACACTGCACGTATTCCCCTCCTTCTACTGCTGGCCAGCTTGATGGGCCTTTCCTATGCGGCACCCCGCACCCCTACACAAGACAGCGAAGTCATTGAGCGCCTTCCCTTCAAACCCGGCGATACCACGGCACGCGAGCTGGCAGCGCTGCGCGCCGCCGTGGCACAGCGCCCCACAGACCCCGAGCCTGCGCTGGCGCTGGCACAGCGTTACTTCGACCTCGCCACGGCCCGGGGGGACCCGCGCTACGTGGGCTACGCCGACGCGCTGCTGGGTCGGTTTTCCAAGGCAATGACAGCCCCGCTACTGGCCATGCGCGGCACCGTGCGCCAATACCGGCACGACTTTGCAGATGCGCTGGCAGATTACGCAGCGGCGCTGAAGATCGACACCGATCTGGCGGTGGCCCACGCCTGGCGCGGCGCCATCTATTTGGTGCAAGCCAACTACGCTGCTGCGGCCCAGGAGTGCGATGCGCTGCAGCGGATGCAACGCCCAGTATTACGCGGCGGTTGCGCTGGCCTGACGCAGGCCTACACCGGCCATCTGGATACGGCCTACACCACACTGCAACATGCGCTGGGCCTCACCCTTGATGACAACCAGCGCCTATGGCTCAACACCCGGCTGGGCGAAGTAGCTTCATGGCAAGGAAAAACGGCTGTGGCCGAGCAACACTACCGCCTGGCCTTGTCACTGGGCATTGACGATGGCTACTTGCTCGCGGCCTGGAGCGATTTTCTGCTGGACCAGGGCCGCACCGAAGAAGTGGTGCAGCTGCTGGCCAAATGGGAAGCGTCTGACGGCCTGCTGCTGCGCCTGACCGAGGCGGAAACCCTGCTGAACCGCCCCACTGCCAGCGCCCATGTGCAGATGCTGGGCGATCGCTTCGCGGCCGCCAAGCAGCGCGGCGACACCACGCACCAGGCCGAAGAGGCACGCTTCTACTTGCGGCTGCGCAACAATGCAGCGGAGGCGCTGCGCCTGGCCGTCGAAAACTACGGTGTGCAAAAAGAGCCGCGGGACGCCCGCATCGTGTTGGAGTCGGCGCTGGCTACACGCAAACCTGGCGATGCTAAGGCGGTAATGGACTGGCTGCAGAGCAGCGGCTTTGCGGGCCAGCCCATACGCGCACTGGCCCAACAAGTACAACAACTGGCTAGCGCAGCCGACGGAGCCGCCAAATGATGCGCCGTCTTCTTGCCTTTACATGCTGGGTTTTACTGCTGTGCCTGCACCTGAACGCCCACGCCCACAAGGCCAGCGACAGCTACCTGCTGGTCAACGCCCAGGGTGCGGCCGTCACCGTGCAGTGGGATATCGCCGTGCGCGACATCGACTTTGCGCTGGGCCTGGACAAGGACGGCAATGGCGAAGTCACGTGGGGCGAGTTGCGCAGCCGCCAGGGCGATATTGCAGCCTGGGCGCTGAGCCGGCTCGAGCTCACCCGCGGCGGCGGCGCTTGCCCCTTGCAGATCAACGCATTGCAGGTAGACGAGCATACGGACGGCGCCTTTGCCGTACTCAAGCTTGCCGGCAGCTGCGCCGGGGCAACTGGCCCCCTGGGCCTGCACTACCGCCTGCTGTTTGACCTGGACAGCCTGCACCGCGGCCTGCTGCGCGCCACGGTGGACGGCGGTACCCACACCAGCGTGTTGTCACCCACCAGCGGCGTCGTGCAGTTCGGTGCTGACGGCGTGACCCGGCTGCAGCAGTTCAAGCAATACCTGGTCGAAGGCATCTGGCACATCTGGATCGGGTTTGACCACATCCTGTTCCTGCTGTCCTTGCTGTTGCCGGCCGTGTTGGTGCTGCATGGAAAAACCTGGCAAGGGGCCGAGCGCTTTGGCCAGGCGTGGAAAGAAGTGCTGTGGGTCGTGACCTCGTTCACCGTGGCCCACTCCATCACGCTGTCACTGGCAGCGCTGGGATTGGTATCCCTTCCGTCGCGGCTCGTGGAATCAGCCATTGCACTGTCGGTGGTGCTGGCCGCCGCCAACAACGTGTGGCCTATGGTCGCGCACCGACGCTGGGTCGTGGCCTTCTGCTTTGGCCTGATCCACGGCTTTGGTTTTGCCAGCGTGCTGGCCGAACTGGGCTTGCCTGCCGACGCACTGGCGCTGTCGTTGCTAGGGTTCAACCTGGGCGTGGAAACCGGCCAAATGGCCATCGTTGCCGTCTTTCTGCCGGTGGCCTTTGCGCTGCGCCACACTGCGTTCTACCGCAAGGGCGTGTTTGTTGGCGGCTCGCTGCTAACCATGCTGGTGGCTGCGGTATGGCTGGTGGAGCGGATTTTTGATCTTCAACTGATCACCGGCGCAGGGACCTAATGGCCCCGCGGAACCGTCGGTTAGGCATAACATACGCCACAATCGGTGGATGACCGACGACGCCACTCCCCACCAACGAAGGGTGCGCTATGCGGGTACCCACCCCAAGCGCTTTGAAGAAAAGTACAAGGAGCTGGACCCCACACGCAATGCCGAAGCGATCCAGAAGGTGCTGGACAGGGGCCAGACCCCTGCCGGTATGCACCGCTCCATCTGCGTCAACGAGATACTGGAAATTCTGAAACCCCAGCCCGGCGAAATAGGCCTGGACGCAACGCTGGGCTTTGGGGGCCACACGCAAGAGATATTGCCCAAGCTGCTGCCCGGCGGGCGCCTTTTTAGCGTGGACGTGGACCCCATCGAATTGCCCCGCACCGAGGCGCGCCTGCGCAAGCTGGGCTTTTCACCCGATGCGCTGGTGATACGCCGCATCAACTTCTCCGAACTGGCCACGCTGCTGCCCGAGGCCGGTGGCGGCTTTGACGTGGTGCTGGCCGATCTGGGCGTGTCGTCCATGCAGATCGACAACCCGGCACGTGGCTTCAGCTTCAAGGCTGATGGCCCGCTGGACCTGCGGCTGGACCCGAGCAGCGGCCAATCCGCATCGGAGCTGCTGTTGTCCGTGACCCGCCAGCGCCTGCGCGACCTGCTTGTCGACAACGCGGACGAGCCCTATGCCATTCCCCTGGCCGCGGCGCTTCAGGGCCAGTACCTGGAAACCACGACGCAGTTGGCCGACCTGGTCCGCCAAACCTTGGCCGCAACCTTCAAGCGGACGATGCCGGAAGAAGAACGCCTGGCAGAGACCAAGAAGGCGTTACAACGCACCTTCCAGGCGCTGCGCATCGAGGTCAATGACGAATTTGGCGTGCTGGACCGTTTTTTGGCGCTGCTGCCGTCCTGCCTGAAACCCGGCGGCCGGGTGGCTATTCTGAGCTTCCACTCCGGCGAAGACCGCCGCGTGAAGAAGGCATTCCAGACCGGCGAGCGCAACGGCATCTATTCGAGCGTGGCCAGCGACCCGATGCGCGCCTCATTTGAAGAGCGCCGGGCCAATCCACGCTCCACATCGGCCAAGTTGCGCTGGGCGGTGAAAGCCTGACCTTCCGAAAAACGCTATTGTTTTCGTAGCGGCTTACGCGCGCTGCACGAGGGCTAGCGGCCGATTTGGCTTAAAGTATCAGCGCTGACCCGGCCAATGGGCATTCAGCAACCGGTTGGAGATAGAGATGCCGGGTGGCGCTTCGGGCTGCACATCGTGCGGACCAAACCAGCGGGCCTCGGCGATCTCGCTCGCATCCGGCGTGATCTCGCCACCGGCGTACTCGGCGGTAAAGGCAATCATCAGCGAATGCGGGAACGGCCAGGACTGGCTGCCAAAGTACTGCAGATTGGTCACCTTGAGGCCCACCTCTTCCATGACCTCGCGGTGGATGGCCTCTTCAATCGATTCGCCCGCCTCCAGAAAACCAGCCAGCGCGCTGAAGCGCCCGGTGGGCGAGATGACGTGGCGGGCCAGCAGGATATGGTCGTCCTTCTTGATCAGCACCATCATCGCTGGCGAGATGCGGGGGTAGGCCGTCATACCGCAGGCCGGGCATTTGAAGGCCCGCTCACCGCTGGCCAACTGCATGGGGTTGGCGCAATGGCCGCAGAAGCGGTGGGTGCGCGCCCATTCCGACAACTGCACGGCGCGGCTGGCCAGACCCAGCAGGGCCTCGTCCATGCTGCCAAACAGTGCGCGCAGCGGCACAAAGGCAAAGCCTGCCTCCGGTTGCACGCTGGCATCTACCCAGGTGGTGCAGCAATAGCGCTGTTGCCACAGGCCCACCGGGTAGAAATCTTCCGCGCGCAGGCCGTGCAGCGCCAAGCCTACATGGGCATCGGGCAACGACACATCATCTTCACGGACCAGCAGCTTGCCATTCTGGAAAACAAAGGCCAGCGGGTCGGTATGGGCCTGGGCGCTCATCAGCGGTACAAATTCGGTAGGTGTTTGCAGCATAGAACGGATGTGTTTGGTGGGCTTATGGAAGTGCGGCTATCAGTATCGCAGCTTATGTCGCCGCTGATTCCTTGAACGCTTGGCAACAAGCTACCGCTGGCGCCGCCCAGCGGGTACATTCCAAGGCATCTGAATAGAAGGGTCGGGCTATGAAAGTCATCGTATTGGGCAGCGGCGTGATCGGGACCTCGGTAGCGTACTACCTGGCCAAGTCCGGGCACGAGGTCGAGGTTATAGACCGCCAGGCCGGCCCCGCGCTGGAAACCAGCTTTGCCAATGCCGGTGAGGTGTCTCCGGGCTACTCGTCGCCGTGGGCCGGGCCCGGCGTGCCGGTCAAGGCTATCAAGTGGCTGCTGATGCGCCACAGCCCCCTGGTGATCTGGCCGGTGCTGGACCCCAACATGTGGCGCTGGGGCCTGTCCATGCTGGCCAACTGCACCGAGAAGGCCTATGCCATCAACAAGAGCCGCATGGTGCCAATTGCCGAATACAGCCGCGACTGCCTCAAAGAGTTGCGCGCCGCGACCGGCATTGGCTATGACGACCGCGCCCAGGGTACGCTGCAGCTGTTTCGCACCCAGGCGCAGATGGACGGCATCGCCAAGGATGTCGAAGTGCTGCAGGACTACAAGGTGCCGTTCGAGGTGCTGGACCGTGCAGGTTTTGTCAAGGTAGAGCCGGCCTTGAAGCTGACACAGGACAAGTTTGTCGGCGCACTGCGACTGCCTGGCGATGAAACCGGCGACTGCTTCAAGTTTACGAACCGGCTGGCCGAGATGGCGGAGGCGCTGGGCGTCAAATTCCGCTACAACACCAGCATAGACGGCATTGAGGTCAGTGGGGGCAAAGTCACCGGTGTGCGAACCAGTGCCGGCACGCTGACCGCCGACCGCTACGTGACCGCGCTGGGCAGCTTTACGCCGCAGCTGCTCAAGCCGATCGGCATCCACATTCCGGTTTACCCGGTCAAGGGCTACTCCATCACACTGCCGATTGCCGATGCCAACTTCGCACCCGAGTCGACCATCATGGACGAGACACATAAGGTGGCCGTCACGCGCCTGGGCGACCGCATCCGCGTGGGTGGCACGGCCGAGCTGGCCGGCTTTGACATGACACTGCGCGAATCGCGCCGCGAGACGCTGAACCACGTGCTGACCGATCTGTTCCCCAAAGGCGGCGACGTGTCCAAAGCCACGTTCTGGTGCGGCCTGCGCCCCATGACACCGGACGGCACCCCTATCGTCGGCGCCACGCCCTACCCCAATATGCTGCTGGCCACCGGTCACGGCACGCTGGGATGGACGATGGCCGCGGGCACAGCACGGGTGATTGACGATTTGATCTCGGGGCGCAAGCCGCAGATTTCGTTGGAAGGCTTGGCGATGGACCGCTACCCGAAGGCCTGGCAAGGCTGATCGAATCCAGGCATATGTCAACTAAATTGTTGACATATCGCTGCTTGGACTCTACATTAGTAAACACAAAAGTTTACTAATGAAGCCATGCAATCCGCCCTGCTTATACTCGCCGCCTGCCTGGCGGCCTTCTTCTCCACGGTGGGCGCGGCCCTGCCCTACCCCATATTGCCGCCGCTGTTCGCGGCCGATGCAGCCAATAGCCTGAACCACTTTTGGGGTCTGCCGCCCAAGCTGCTGTTTGGCATTGCGCTGGCCATCAATCCGCTGGGGCTGCTGATCGGCTCCACGCTGTTGGGGCCCTTGTCGGACCGCTATGGCAGGCGGCCTGTTCTGCTACTCACATCGTTTGGCGCGGCGGCCGGCCATGCAATCACGGCGTTCAGCCTGGTCAGCCTGTCGTATCCGCTGTTCATCGTCGCACGGTTTGCTACTGGTCTGATGGAGGGCAACGGCAGTGTGGCCCGTGCGCTGCTGGCCGATGAGCTGGAGGGCCCGCTGCGGGTGCGCGCCTTTTCGTGGCTCAATGGTGCGCTGTACATGGGCTGGCTGGCCGGCCCGCTGCTGGCCGGTCTGACCCTGCATTGGGGTGTGACAGTGCCCTTCTGGGTGGCCGTGGTTGCACTGCTGGTGACGGCGGCCGTCAGTTGGGTGGCCATACCGCGCAAGCAAGGCAGCTCGGCGGCCACGGGCTGGTGGCAGGTGGTCAAACACCAGCATGCGCTGAAGCTCCTCAAGCACGCCGAGCTGCGCACGTTGCTGAGTGTGCAACTGGCGTTGACCTGCGGCGTGACCGCCTTCTACGAGTTCTATCCGCTGTGGCTGGTTGAAGTGACACACTACGACGCGCAGGGCATTGCCTGGGCCACAGCAGCGTTGTGCGCGACGATGACGACGGCATCCATATTTGCCGGCCGTGTGGTCCGCACCGAGCCGCTGCAGCAGGCCAGCCGTTTCGCGCTGATGATCGCAGCCTGCATTGCCGCCGTGGGCCTCGGCGGCCCGATGCTGGGTCTGGGGGCCATCGTGGTGTTTGGCATACCGAATGCGTACTACAACGCAGTGATGCCGGCCTGGTGTGCTGAGCGCTTTGGCCATCTCGGACAAGGGGCGGTGATGGGCCTGCTGTCAACGATCTTTTGTCTGGCCAATATCCTGATGGCGGTGCTGGGCTCGGTGCTGACGTTGATCGACACGCGCCTGATCCTTCTGGTGGGCGCCTGCCTGACCACTTGGGCGGCGTGGCGGATCCGCCAATGGAGCCTGGCTCCCCACTTCGCGCCCCCTGTGCGTGAGGGCCTGCATCCATGAACACCAACGACCATATCCTTTTCTTGCTGAAGACCCGCGGCGCCAGTACAGCGCAGCAGTTGGCCGAGCGCTTGCAGCTGACATCAATGGGCGTGCGCCGACATCTGGAGCAGGCACTGGACAAAGGGTTGCTACTGGTAGAAGACCGCGCCGACAAGGTCGGCCGCCCTGCCCGCTACTGGCTGCTGACCGAGTCCGGCCACGCGCGCTTCCCTGACCGGCACAGTGAGCTGACAGTGCAACTGATAGCGCAGGTTCGCACACTGTTTGGCGACTCCGGGCTGGACAAGCTGATCACCGCACGTGAACAGCTGAGCGAAGCCAGCTACAACGCGCGGATGGCAGGCAGCAAGACTTTGTCGCAGAAAATCGCGAAGCTGGTCGAGGCGCGCGACGCCGAAGGCTATATGGCCCAGATGGAACCACAGGCGGATGGCAGTTTTCTACTGGTCGAAAACCACTGCCCCATCTGCGCGGCCGCCACCGAATGCCAAGGGTTTTGCCGGTCAGAACTTGACGTGTTCCGCCGCACCCTTGGGCCCGGCAGCACGGTGGAGCGCGTGGAGCATCTGCTGGCGGGTGGCCGCCGCTGCGTTTACAGCATCAAGCCTGTGCAATAGACGCAACCGCCGGGCACTATCCGTCAGCCCGTCAACGGCAAACCTTCAGCACCGATGGACTGGCCCAAAAAATCCAAAAAGGCCCTTACCGCAGGCACCATGCCCCGCCGCGTGGGGTAAACGGCGTGGAAGATTCCCGGTGTCGGGTTCCAGCCCGGCAGGACCTCGACCATGCGCCCGGTCCGCAAATGCTCTTCACACATGTAGTCCGGCATAAAGCACATGCCGATGCCCCCCATGACGGCGAAGCGCAGCGTAGCGAGATCGTCCGCACAGTAGCGTGGCTGGTGCACCAGCGTGTGGGTCGCGCCAGCTGGGCCAATCAAGGTCCACGTTGATTTCAGATCCGCCGGCGACATGGCGACCGTATCCAGCCCGCTCAGCTGCTCGGGCGTGGCGGGCTGCCATTGGCGCTGAAGCTGCGCCGGGCTGGCCACCAGCAGGGTGCGGCTCTGACCGAAGTTCTTGACGACCAGGCTGGCGCTGTCTTCCAGCGTCCGGCGCACGCGCAGGGCCACGTCAAAGCCCTCTTCCACCAGATCCACTGCTCGGTTGCTGACACGCATGTCGATACGCACCTGCGGGTAGCGCGCCATGAAGATCGGAACCAGTGGGCCAATGGTGCTCAGCGCCAGCGTCAGCGGGCAGGCCACGCGTATCGTGCCCCGCGGCTCGGTCTGCACGTAGTCCACGGCCTCTTGCGCGGCAAAGGCCGCGTCGCGCATGGCGCTGCAGTGGCGCAAATACAAAGCACCTACGTCGGTCAGCGACAGCTTGCGCGTGGTGCGCTGCAGCAGGCGCACGCCCAGGCGCTCTTCCAGCTCCGCGACGCGGCGCGACAGCTTGGACTTGGGCAGGCCCAGATGCCGAGCAGCCGCCGCAAATCCGCCTGCCTCCACCACTTCGGTGAAGTACAGCATGTCATTCAAATCTTGCATGGGCCCCTTTCATTGTCCTGCTAATAGAACAATTTAACGTGATTTTGCTGACTTATCAACGAATGGATTCAGTTTCACAATCAATCCATCGCTACCAACAACTTGAAAGGTTCACCATGAAACTCCTGCACATTGACTCCAGCATCACCGGCGCCCAATCTGTTTCCCGCCAATTGACGCGCGACATTGTGAGCACATGGACCGCCAGCCACCCCAACACCACAGTGGAGTACCTGGACCTGGTGGAAAACACCCCAAACCACCTGTCAGCAGAATCGCTGGGTTTTCGCATGCCCGCCGGTGCCGAGAACCTGACCGACGCACAGCGGCGCGAAAACGCGGTGTCGGAAGCATTGGTGACACAGTTCCTGGCCGCAGACGTCATCGTCGTAGGTGCACCGCTGTACAACTTCAGCGTGCCCAGCCAGTTGAAGTCGTGGATAGACCGCGTGGCGCAGGCCGGCCGTACCTTTACCTATACCGCCACCGGCCCCAAAGGCTTGGCGGGGGGCAAGACCGTGATCGTGGCGTCGACCCGCGGCGGCGTGTATTCCACCAGTGAAGGCGGCCGCGCCATGGAGCACCAAGAGAGCTACCTGCAAACCGTGTTCGGTTTCCTGGGCATCACCGACGCGCGCTTTGTGCGTGCCGAAGGTGTGGCCATGGGGGAGGCCAAAAAGGCTGAGGCCCTGACGCTGGCCGCCGCCCACATCAAGGCCAGCGCACACGGCGCCGCCAACGAAGAGCAACGCGTAAAAGCCGCCTAATTGGGAAGGTATACGCACTGCGTGACCGTGGGGCTTAACTCTCACCCGAAACGGGCGCGGTACTCGCTGGGTACCACGCCCAGGTTGGCAGCAAAGGCGCGGCGCAGGTTGTATTCCGTTCCAAAGCCTGTTTGCCGTGCGACCTGCTTGATAGAGGTGTCCGCGCGCTCCAGCAGTGCGCAGGCAGCGTCCAGCCGCATGCGGGTCAGGAATTGCGCTGGCGATGCGTCCGTCTCCTGGCGCAGCCTGCGGTGCAACGTGCGCACCGTCAAGGCCAGGGCTTCGGCCATCTGTTCGACACCAATGCTTTGCTTCAACCGTGGCTTAAGCCATTTGGTCAACCCGGAGGCAATCCCCTGATCGCTGGCCTGTGCCAACAGCTCGGAGCTGTATTGGCGCTGCCCGCCCGGGCGCTTCAAAAACACGACCAGCCGTTTCGCGACCCGTTGCGCAACCTGGCGGCCCAGGTCTTCTTCCACAAGGCTCAGCGACAAATCGATACCCGCGGTAATGCCGGCCGAGGTGTAGAGCGATCCGTCTTTGACGTAGATCGCGTCGTCTTGCACCCGCACGGCGGGGTAGCGTTGCTGCAATTGCTGGGCATCCTGCCGATGGGTCACCGCGTGCCGGTTATCCAGCAGGCCGGCTTCTGCCAGCACAAACGCACCGGTGCACACCGAACAGCAGCGGGCAAGCGTTTGGTGCGCTTTGGCTACCCACCGCATGCTGGCCTCATCCAGCAACACCTCTTCGCAACCGCGCCCGCCGGCAACGATCAACGTGGCGCCCGCCAGCGCACCGCGCGGCAGCTTCTGGGTCAACACGCTGACGCCCGAGCACGACCGCACCGCGCCACCTTGGCTGGAAACCAATGCGATGCGATACGGTTCCTGCAGACCAGCATCGCGCGCGTCATCGTTGGCAGTTGAGAAAACCTGCACCGGGCCGGTGGCATCCAGCAACAGGAAGTCGGGGTAAACGAGGACCCAGATCGCGATGGGTTTAGGTTGATGCATATTGGCAGGTATTCAACCATGAATGTCATAACTGTCAACACGGGCTCGACCATCATCGAGCCTTGCAATGCTTTCTTTGACCTTTTCCATATGAGGCCTGTATGACGCGAACGATAGCTATTTTTGGTTTTGATGACGTTGAATTGCTGGACCTGGCAGGTCCCTACGAGGTCTTCACCTGCGCAGCCCGCGTCAGTGCGCGCGCCCACCCGGGCGCAAAGCCGCCGTTCCGGGTCGTGACCGTCGGGCAATCGATGCGGCCGTTGCGCGCACGGGCCGGACTGGGCCTGGTGCC
Source organism: Rhodoferax sp. ZS1R8 (assembly GCF_056521325.1). NCBI lineage: Bacteria > Pseudomonadati > Pseudomonadota > Betaproteobacteria > Burkholderiales > Comamonadaceae > Rhodoferax > Rhodoferax sp. ZS1R8. The sequence goes on from NZ_JBWMBA010000007.1 coordinate 165,290, forward strand.
GGATGCAGACTTTGGCAACCACCCGGCCGTCGATGTGCTGATCGTTCCCGGGGGTGTGGTCACGGCAGAGCTGACCAAGCCCGAGGTCATCGCATGGATCGCATCAACCGCCGCGCGTTGTGAACTGACGGCATCGGTTTGCACGGGGGCATTCCTGCTGGCCCAGGCCGGGCTGCTGCAGGGCAAACGCGCCACCACCCACTGGGAAGATACATACGATCTGCAGGCTATGTTCCCGCAAGTACAAGTTCAAGCCCAACGGCGGTGGGTGCGCGATGGGGACACGGTGACGTCGGGCGGCATATCGGCCGGCATCGATATGTCGCTGCACCTGGTGGAGGCCTTGGTCAACCGTGAACTGGCTATGCAGACGGCGCGGCAAATGGAATACACCTGGAATGAAAGCGCGTAACCGGTACAGCCTTCTACCTTCGTGATCGCTTCGTATCAGTCGATCAGTATGGCCCGGAAGTCGTTGACGTTGGTCAATGTGGGCCCCGTCACCACCGCATCGCCCAGCTTGGCAAAGAAACCGTGTCCGTCGTTGTCATTGAGGCTGTCGTTGGGTTTGAGGCCCAGCGCATGGGCCCGCGCCAGGGTGTCGGGGCCAACACACGCACCGGCGATTTCGGCGACGCCATCCACTCCATCGGTGTCACCGGCCAGCGCATGGATGCGTGGGTGCCCGCCCAACGCAATGCCCATCGACAGCAGGCATTCGACATTGCGCCCGCCACTGCCAGTGCCCCGCAGCGTCACCGTGGTCTCACCACCCGACAGCAGCACGCATGGCGCCTGCACCGGCTGGCCCCGTTCGGCCACTTGCAGTGCAATGCCGGCCAGCACCTTGCCGACATCGCGCGCCTCGCCTTCCAATGCATCGCCCAGGATGTAGGCGCCGTAACCCGCGTCGCGCGCTACAGCGGCGGCGGCCTCCAATGCCATTTGCGGTGCGGCTACCGTATGCAGTTCGTTGCGTGCCAGGCGTGGATCGCCCGGTTTGACAGACTCGCCATGGCCCGAATCCAGCACCGCGCGCACCTCGGGTGGCAGGTCAATGCCATAGCGCTTCACGATGGCCAGCGCATCTTCACAACGGGTCGGGTCGGCCACCGTCGGTCCGGATGCGATATTGATAGGGTCATCGCCCGGCACGTCCGATATCAGCAAGGTCAGCACCCGCGCAGGGTGGCAGGCCACGGCCAGGCGACCCCCTTTGATTGCCGACAGGTGGCGGCGCACACAGTTCATCTCGCTGATGGTGGCGCCCGATTTCAACAGGGCCCGGTTGACAGCCTGCTTGTGCTCCAGCGTCAGCCCCGGTAGCGGCAACGGCAGCAATGAAGATCCGCCGCCGGAGATAAGACACAAGACCACATCATCCTCGGATAGGCCCTTCACCACGTCCAGCATGCGCTGGGCTGCCGCCAGACCCGCGGCGTCGGGCACCGGGTGGGCGGCTTCCACGATCTCGATGCGCTGGCAGGGCACGCTGTAGCCATACTGTGTGACCACCAGCCCCATCAGCGGCCCGGCCCAATGGTCTTCCACCGCGCGCGCCATCGCAGCGGATGCCTTTCCTGCCCCGACGACGATCAGCCGACCGTTGCCCAGAGACTCCGGCGATGGCAAATAGGGCGGCAGACACAGCGCGGGTTGGGCACTGGCAATGGCGGCGTCAAACATGCGGCGCAGCAGGTCACGTGCGGGTGATTCGTGATGGGGCGTGGCAGGTGTCATGCGTGAAGGTCTCAGGTGGTGCGAAGCTTACGACTGAATGAAAGGCTTGGCCCAAGCCAAGCCCGCTGTGGTCGTGGTTGCGGGCTTGTATTCGCAGCCGATCCACCCGGTGTAGCCCAGACGGTCCAGGTGGGCGAACAAAAAGGGGTAATTGATCTCGCCTGTGCCGGGCTCATGGCGCCCCGGATTGTCAGCCAGTTGCATATGGCCTATGCGTAACAGGTGCTGCTTGATGGTGGCGGCCAACTCACCTTCCATGCGCTGGGCGTGGTAAATGTCATACTGCAGAAAAACGTTGTCTGCGTTGACTTCGTCCAGTATTGACAGGGCCTGCGCGGTGCGGCTGACGTAAAAGCCGGGAATATCGAAGGTATTGATGGGCTCAACCAGCAAGCGCAGCCCGGCTTCCTTGAAAGCCTGCGCGGCGAATGTCAGATTCGCAACCAATGTCTGGCGCAGCACAGCGTCCGGAACGCCGGCCGGCGCCTTGCCCGCCAGGCAGTTGAGTTGTCCCACACCAAGGGCCTTCGCATAACGAATGCCGGTGGCGACACCGGTGCGAAATTCTTCGACGCGGTCCGGGTGACAGGCAATGCCACGCTCGCCCGCGTCCCAGTCGCCCGGCGGCAGGTTGTGCAGCACCAGCGCCAAGCCATGAGTGGCCAGGCGCTGGCGAATGTCTTCGGCGGCGTAGGCATAGGGAAACAAGAACTCCACCGCATCAAAGCCAGCCTTGGCAGCCATTTCAAAACGGTCTAGAAACGGAACCTCGTTGAAGAGCATCGTGAGGTTGGCGGCGAAGCGTGGCATGGGTTTGTCCAGTGCGAATTGATTGGTCCGTTTGTACACCGGAACGACCCCGCATCCTATGCCCCAGCGGATTCGCGGGCCGACTGCAGAGTCAAATGCGGGACGCCTGGCGGGAGTGCAAGTGGTAGCATTTCCACGCCACCACATCACTGAGAATTCTCCATGAATCAGGCTTTTATCTGCGACGCCATCCGCACCCCTTTTGGCCGCTATGGCGGCGCCTTGAGTAGCGTGCGCACCGACGATCTGGCTGCCGTGCCACTGGCGGCGTTGATGGTGCGCAACCCGGGTGTCGACTGGCAGGCCGTGACCGATGTCATCTACGGCTGCGTCAACCAGGCCGGTGAAGACAACCGTAATGTGGCCCACATGGCCAGCCTGCTGGCCGGGCTGCCGCTGGAGTTGCCTGGCACCACCATCAACCGGTTGTGCGGCTCGGGCATGGACGCTGTTGGCACGGCAGCCCGCGCAATCAAAGCCGGTGAAGCTACATTAATGATAGCGGGCGGGGTGGAGAGCATGAGCCGCGCGCCCTTTGTCATGGGCAAGGCCGAGAGTGCATTCAGCCGCGCTGCGCAGATGTATGACACGACGATAGGCTGGCGTTTCGTCAACCCCCGCATGAAAGAGCGCTATGGCACAGACGCCATGCCCGAGACGGCCGAGAACGTGGCGGCCGAATACAAGATCAGCCGCGAAGACCAGGACAAGATGGCGCTGGCCAGCCAGCTCAAGGCCGTGGCAGCGCAAAAGTCCGGCTTCTTTGATGCGGAGCTGACGCCGGTCAGCATCGCACAAAAGAAAGGCGAACCCATCGTCGTAGCCAAGGACGAGCATCCGCGTGAGACCTCGACCGAGGCGCTGGCCAAGCTCAAAGGCGCTGTGCGCCCCGACGGCACGGTGACGGCCGGCAATGCCAGCGGTGTCAACGACGGTGCCTGCGCGCTGCTGCTGGCCAACGAGGCCGCCGCCAAGCAAAACGGGTTGACACCACGCGCCCGTGTGGTGGGCATGGCCACCGCCGGCGTGCCGCCGCGCATCATGGGCATCGGCCCCGCGCCGGCCACGCAAAAGGTGCTGGCTCTGACCGGCTTGAGCCTTGCGCAAATGGACGTCATAGAACTGAACGAAGCCTTTGCCGCCCAGGGCCTGGCCGTGCTGCGCTTGCTGGGCCTGCAGGACGATGATCCCCGCGTCAACCCCAACGGCGGGGCCATCGCGCTAGGGCACCCTCTGGGGGCATCCGGCGCTCGCCTCATCACCACGGCCACCAACCAGTTGCACAAGACCGGCGGCCGCTATGCGCTATGCACCATGTGCATTGGCGTGGGTCAGGGTATTGCAGTGGTCATCGAGCGCGTTTGAAAATACGCTGAAATTCGCTGAAGCCCCGCGAATCCACGCCAACCGGTCAACGACACTGCAGCATCAAGACCGTACTTCCGGGCAGTACGAATACATCATTCTCAAAAATGCGATTTCCGCCTTGACTGCCTCCAGCTTGGCCCTAAGGTCTGAGGCTTCATCTTCGCCCCCCGTGGGTTCGTATTGAACAGTGCCATCCTTTAATCCCACGAACCACGTAAGCCCCCGGTAGCCGCCCATCCGCTTGCGGGAATTGACCGCTCCGCAGACCGCACCCGTATCAGGAACGTACTGAACTTCTCGGAAATATGCCGACTCCGGGTCCTCTAAAGTGCTCAAAACCTTTTGCGTAACCACTTCAATGGGGCGCACGTACATTGACCAGTGCCACCACCAAAGGCCGGTCGATACGCAGGCAATAACCACGGCCAATGCCAGCGCAGAAGACGTACTGGGTTTCCATCGCATAGTCATATTGCCCAGAAGGCTATCAGTGGGGCTCCAACGTTGGGTTCAATTACGACCCATTCCCCCTTGGAAATCGAGAACCGTATTATGTATAACAGTTGGTTGCGTCAACGTGACCGTGGATGAAAGATAGTGCAGACGCCCGTGGCTGAATGGGCCCTTAACCATCTGTATTGCATGCCAAAGCGGCAACAAAAAAGGACTTACGATTTCTCGTAAGTCCTCAATTTGTAACCATAAATCTGGTGGGCAGTACAAGTTTCGAACTTGTGACCCCTGCAGTGTGAATGCAGTGCTCTACCCCTGAGCTAACCGCCCTGATTATTCATCAGAATAGCCTTAAATTATACAACATACTTCAGGCGAACTTTCTCCACAGCGTTTTGCCGCCGCTGGACTTATCAATTTGGCCGAGCACCTCGTCGTGAGCGGCCAGTTCCTGGGCGTTAGCCGCCACTACTGGGAGCGTAAATTCACGCAGATCAATCTGGATGACCATGACGCCGCGTTCGCTTGGGGCGCCAACATCCATCAACAGCGCATCTTGGCCGCGGGTCATGTTGATGTAAACGTCGGCCAGCAGTTCCGCATCGAGCAAGGCGCCGTGCAGCGTACGCCCCGAGTTGTCCACCTCCAGGCGGTCGCACAGTGCATCCAGGCTGTTGCGCTTGCCGGGGAACATTTCCTTGGCCATGACCAGGGTATCGGTTACCGAGCCAATGTATCTTTTGAACGGCTGATGGCCGGCCCGCACCAACTCGGCGTCCAAAAACGAAATGTCAAACGGTGCGTTGTGGGCGATAACCTCTGCGCCCGCAACATAGTCCAGCAGTTGCTGGGCAATGGCCGCAAACCTGGGCTTGTCGCTCAAAAATTCAGTCGTCAGTCCGTGCACACGCAGCGCGCCCTCATCGCTCTCGCGTTCAGGGTTCAGGTAGAAGTGCAGGTTGTTGCCGGTCAGCTTGCGGTTGACCAGCTCCACGCAGCCGATTTCGACGATGCGGTCCGGATTTTGCGCATGGTTGGCATAGAAACCGGTGGTTTCCGTGTCCAGGAAAATTTGTCGCATACAAGCATCCTAAGGGATTTTCCCGCCGGGCCGCCCCAAGGGAAAAGCGCCCCCTCGGGGGCAGCGACCCGCGCAGCGGTGGAGCGTGGGGGCTAATGATTCTCTTTGGCGTGGTTCAGCGAATACTTGGGTATCTCCACCACCACATCCTTTTGCGCCAGGAATGCCTGGCAACTCAAGCGGGAGTTGGGCTCCAAGCCCCAGGCGCGGTCCAGCAGATCTTCCTCAGTTTCATCCAGTTCGTTCAGCGACGCAAAGCCTTCGCGCACGATGACATGGCAGGTCGTGCACGCGCAGCTCATGTCGCAGGCGTGTTCGATGTTGATGTGGTTTTCCAGCAGGGCTTCGCAGATGGAGGTGCCAGCGGGGGCGCTCACTTCTGCGCCCTGCGGACAGTATTCGGGGTGCGGCAGGATTTTGATGGTGGGCATATTAGATGGACTCGATGTTCTTGCCTTCAAGCGCCTGGGCAATGCCCTTGTTCATGCGCAAGGCGGCGAAATTTTCCGTGGCTTGGGCCAGGGCTTTGCTCAGGGCTTCGATAGCAGCGGCATCCGTCCCAGACCGGCCATCGGCCAACGCAAGCATGGCGGCGTCGATATCAGTGCGCTCCTGCGGGCTCAGCAGATCGGCATCTGCATCCAGTGCACTTTGTATGGCCAGCAGCAGGCGATCCGCGTCGACCTGCGCTTCAACGACGGCGCGGGTGCGTATGTCTTGCTCAGCGGTAGAAAAACTGTCTTGCAGCATCTGCGCGATCTGCGAATCACTGAGCCCATACGACGGCTTGACATTGATGTCGGCCTGCACACCACTGACCTGCTCGTGCGCGGACACGTTCAGCAGGCCATCGGCGTCGACCGTGAAGGTAACGCGGATGCGCGCAGCGCCAGCGGCCATCGGCGGAATGCCCCGCAACTCAAAGCGGGCGAGGCTGCGGCAATCGCTGACCAGATCACGCTCGCCCTGCACCACGTGCAAGGCCAAGGCAGTCTGGCCATCCTTGTAGGTCGTGAAATCCTGCGCCATCGCGGTGGGGATGGTCTGGTTGCGCGGCACGATGCGCTCCACCAGGCCGCCCATGGTTTCGACACCCAGAGACAGCGGAATCACGTCCAGCAGCAGCAGATCGCCAGCCGTGTTGTTGCCTGCCAGCTGGTTGGCCTGGATGGAAGCGCCCAGCGCGACCACCTCGTCGGGGTTCAGGTTGTTCAGCGGCGCACGACCAAAGAATTGGGCCACGGCCGCTTGCACCTGCGGCATGCGTGTGGACCCGCCCACCATCACCACGCCCTGCACGTCCTGCACCGACAGACGGGCGTCGCGCAAGGCCTTGCGCGCGGCGGCGATGGTTCGCGCTGTCAAATGGGCAGTGGCGGCTTCGAATTGGGATTGTTCAACGTCATAATGGACGCTAGCCCCCGTCAGCTGCGCGTGATAAGCTACTTTTTTTGTAGCAGACAGCGCCTCCTTGCAGGCGCGGGCTGCCACCTTCAACGCAGCTTTGTCGGACGCGTTGGCGGCCTGAAGGCCTGTTTGGGCCAGTACCCAATCGGCCAGCGCATGGTCGTAGTCGTCACCACCCAGCGCCGAGTCGCCACCGGTGGCGACCACTTCAAACACGCCCTGGGTCAGCCGCAAGATGGAGATATCAAAAGTGCCACCACCCAGGTCGTAGATGGCATAAACGCCTTCGCTGGCGTTGTCCAGGCCATAGGCAATGGCAGCCGCTGTAGGCTCGTTGATCAGACGCAACACCTTGATACCCGCCAGTTGGGCGGCATCCTTGGTAGCCTGGCGCTGGGCCTCATCAAAGTAGGCCGGAACGGTGATCACGGCGCCGTACAAGTCGTCGTTGAAGGTGTCTTCGGCACGGTACCGCAGTGTGGCCAAAATGTCGGCGCTGACCTCGACCGGTGATTTTTCTCCGGCCACCGTCAGCACACCCAACATGCCGGCGTGGTCGGCAAAGCGGTAAGGCAGTTTGTCGGCCCCTACTACATCCGCCAGGCTACGGCCCATAAAACGCTTGGCCGATGCGATGGTGTTCTCCGGATCGCTGGCCAGAGCCGCTTGCGCAGTGTGGCCGATCTCGCGCTTGCCGCCTTCCAGGTAGCGCACCACCGAAGGCAGGATGACACGGCCCGATTCGTCGGGAAGGCATTCGGCAACGCCGTTGCGAACGGCTGCCACCAGCGAGTGGGTGGTACCAAGGTCTATGCCGACCGCGATGCGGCGCTCATGCGGGTTGGGCGCTTGGCCTGGCTCGGAAATTTGTAGAAGCGCCATTTTTGTGTGTATCCATTCGGAGCACCGCAGCAAGCCTGTCGCGCGGCTGCGTCCCCTTCCCCAGTTTTCAGGTTTCCAACTTGTCAAACGCCAGATCGAGATCGTGCGCAAACTTTTCAATGAACATCAGCGCACGCACCGACTGCACGGCAGCCGGGTAGTCGTGCTCCACATCCAACCGCTGTGCGCACTCAGCAATCAGTGTGCGCTGCGCAGCCTCCACATTTTCGCGCAAGGCATTGAGCGTATTGTCGTCGTGGGCTTCGTCCAGCTCTTCGTGCCACTGCATCTGCTGCATCAGAAATGCGGACGGCATAGCCGTGTTGCTGTTGGCGTTGATAGGCGCACCGGCCAGCTCGCACAGGTAGGCGGCGCGCTTCAGGGGGTCTTTGAGGCGCTGATAGGCCTCGTTGATGCGGACCGACCACTGCATGGCCAGACGCTGGGCAACGTCACCCTGGGCAGCAAACTTGTCGGGATGGGCCTCGCGCTGCAGGTCTTTCCAGCGCGCGTCCAGCGCGGCGCGGTCCTGCGCGAACTGCTGGGCTACACCAAACAGCTCAAAGTCATTGGATTGCAGGTTCACACGCGGAAGGACTCACCGCAGCCGCACTTGTCGCGCTCACGCGGGTTGTTGAAGCGAAAGCCTTCGTTCAAACCCTCACGCACGAAATCCAGCTCAGTGCCGTCGAGGTAGGCCAGGCTCTTGGGATCGACCAGCACCTTGACGCCATGGCCTTCAAACACCAGGTCCTCGGGCGCCAGTTCATCCACATATTCCAGCTGGTACGCCAAGCCGGAGCAGCCCGTTGTCTTGACGCCCAAGCGCACGCCCACGCCCTTGCCACGCTTAGTCAAATAACGGGTGACATGCCGTGCAGCGGCCGCGGTCAAAGTAACTGCCATTTGGACCGCTTAGTTGAGGTGTTTCTTCTTGTAGTCATCCACGGCCGCCTTGATGGCGTCTTCGGCCAGGATGGAGCAGTGGATCTTGACTGGCGGCAAAGCTAGTTCTTCGGCGATCTGGCTGTTCTTCAGCGCAGCCGCTTCATCCAGCGTCTTGCCCTTGACCCATTCGGTCACCAGCGAGCTAGACGCGATAGCCGAGCCGCAGCCATAGGTTTTGAAACGTGCATCTTCAATCACGCCAGTCAAAGGGTTGACCTTGATCTGGAGCTTCATGACGTCGCCGCAGGCGGGCGCGCCCACCATGCCGGTTCCCACGCTGTCGTCGCCCTTTTCAAAGCTGCCGACATTGCGGGGGTTTTCGTAGTGGTCAACGACTTTTTCAGAATATGCCATTTTGCTTACCTCTCAATCTAAATACCAAAATTCGCCATGTCCCTTATCAGGAATGCCGCAGGAGCGGCGCCAGCCGCACAGGAATGTTCAATGAGCACTCCACTGAATCGTGGAGATATCGATGCCATCTTTGAACATCTCCCACAGCGGGCTCAGGTCGCGCAACTTGGCGACGTTCTTCTTGATGGTGTCCACGGCGTAATCGATTTCTTCTTCAGTCGTCCAGCGGCCAATCGTCATGCGCAGGCTACTGTGGGCCAACTCGTCACTACGGCCCAAGGCACGCAGCACATAGCTGGGTTCCAGCGATGCAGAGGTACAGGCCGAGCCGGAAGACACTGCCAGACCCTTGATACCCATGATCAGAGACTCACCCTCAACATAGTTGAAGCTGATGTTCAAGTTGTGCGGCACGCGCTGGGTCAGGTGGCCGTTGATGAATACCTGTTCCACATCTTTCAGGCCGGCCAGCATGCGGTCATGCAGGGCCTGGATACGTACGTTTTCCGTTGCCATTTCTTCCTTGGCAATGCGGTAGGCCTCGCCCATGCCAACAATCTGGTGCGTAGGCAAGGTGCCGCTGCGCATGCCGCGCTCGTGGCCGCCACCGTGCATTTGCGCTTCCAGGCGGATACGGGGCTTGCGGCGCACAAACAAGGCGCCAATGCCCTTGGGGCCATAGGTCTTGTGCGAGGTCAGGCTCATCAGGTCGACCGGCAGCTTGGTCACGTCGATGTCCACACGGCCTGTGGCCTGGGCGGCATCCACGTGGAAGATCACACCCTTTTCACGGCACGCGGCGCCAATGGCAGCGATATCCTGGATGACGCCAATTTCGTTGTTGACGAACATGACGCTGGCCAAAATGGTGTCGGGGCGGATGGCCGCCTTGAAAGCATCCAGATTCACCAGGCCGTCTTCCTGCACGTCCAGGTAGGTCACATCGAACCCCTGCCGTTCCAGTTCGCGGCAGGTGTCCAGCACGGCCTTGTGCTCAGTCTTGACCGTGATGATGTGCTTGCCCTTGGTCTTGTAGAACTGGGCAGCACCCTTCAAAGCGAGGTTATTGGACTCCGTAGCGCCGGATGTCCACACGATCTCACGTGGGTCGGCGCCAATCAGCGCCGCCACTTGGCCGCGGGCATTTTCCACGGCTGCTTCGGCCTCCCAGCCCCAAGCGTGGCTGCGCGACGCCGGGTTGCCAAAGTGGTTGCGCAACCAGGGCACCATGGCATCCACCACGCGCTCGTCGCAGGGGTTGGTGGCGCTGTAGTCCATATAAATGGGGAAATGGGGCGTGGAATCCATATCTAACTCTTCAGTAATCGGTTGAGGGGCAGACCCGAACCCGCAATGCAAGTCCGGTCCGTGCCGCGGTGTCTCAGGTCTTGGAGAACGCGTTGCCCAGGGCAAACACGGAATTCGGAGCGTTGACGCGGATAGGCTTGGTGGTGATGGGCATCGCCGAAATAGCGCGCTTGACGCTGGGCTTGTCTTCCACCTGCAGGCCCTTGGCAAGTTGGTCATCCACCAGCTTTTGCAGCGTGACGGAATCTAAAAACTCCACCATGCGCACGTTGAGCGCCGTCCACAGGTCATGGGTCATGCAGCGAATACCCTCGCCCTGGCAGTTTTCCTTGCCGCCGCAGTGGGTGGCGTCGATAGGCTCATCCACCGAAACGATAATGTCTGCAACGGTGATTTCAGATGCCTTGCGCGCCAAGGTGTAACCACCGCCGGGCCCACGGGTGGATTCCACCAGTTCGTGGCGGCGCAGTTTGCCAAACAGCTGCTCCAGGTACGACAGCGAAATCTGCTGGCGCTGGCTGATGGCAGCTAGCGTCACGGGCCCGCTGCTTTGTCGCAGACCCAGGTCTATCATCGCGGTGACCGCAAAACGGCCCTTGGTAGTGAGTCGCATGGAAAACTCCCTTCAGTCCTACTTGGTTGACTATTCCACTCAAGTATAGCAAAAAACCCAGGGTTTTCCTCAGGTATGTAGACTGATCAGTCACAAACGACTTGGCTTGCCCGCCGCGGTCAGCGAAACGATGTTGTCGCTGCCCGGCGCACCGAAAGCCTGCTCTTTCAAAATGCCAAGTTGGTCCCGTACCTTGGCAGCCTTTTCGAACTCCAGATTGCGTGCGTGCTCCATCATCATCTTCTCTAAGCGCTTGATTTCACGAGAGATATCCTTCTCGCTCATATCCTCCACTTGCGCACGCTGCATCGCATCGCGCTCCAGGCGTTCGGCTTCTTTACCGGCCTTTTCGCTGTAAACACCGTCGATGAGGTCACGCACTTTTTTGACGATGGCCCGTGGCGTAATACCCTGCTCCAGATTGTGGGCAATCTGCTTTTTACGCCGCCGGTCTGTCTCGCCGATGGCCCGCTCCATCGAATCGGTGATCTTGTCGCCGTACAGGATTGCCCGGCCATTCAAGTTGCGGGCGGCGCGGCCAATAGTCTGGATTAACGAACGTTCGGAACGCAAAAAGCCCTCCTTGTCCGCATCCAGGATGGCAACCAAAGACACCTCGGGAATGTCCAGCCCTTCTCGCAGCAGGTTAATGCCCACCAGCACATCAAAGGCGCCCAGCCGCAGGTCGCGCAATATCTCGACCCGCTCCACAGTATCAATATCGCTGTGCAGGTAGCGGACCTTGACGCCGTTATCGGTGAGGTAATCGGTCAGCTGCTCGGCCATGCGCTTGGTCAGTGTGGTGATCAGCACGCGCTCGTTCAACTCAACCCGCGTGCGGATTTCTTGCAACACATCGTCCACCTGGTGGGTGGCGGGGCGCACTTCTACCTCGGGGTCGACAAGGCCGGTGGGGCGTACCACCTGCTCCACAACCTGACCTGCGTGTTCCTGTTCGTAGGTGGAGGGCGTGGCAGACACAAAAATCGCCTGGCGCATGCGCTGTTCGAACTCGGCAAACTTCAGCGGCCGGTTGTCCAGCGCGCTGGGCAGGCGGAACCCGTATTCCACCAACGTGGTCTTGCGCGAGCGGTCGCCCAGGTACATGGCGCCAAACTGACCGATGGTGACGTGGCTCTCGTCGACAAACATCACCGCGTCCTTGGGCAGGTAGTCCACCAGTGTGGACGGCGGGTCGCCAGGGGCGCTACCGGCCAGGTGACGGCTGTAGTTTTCGATACCTTTGCAATGGCCCACTTCGCTGAGCATTTCCAGGTCAAAGCGTGTGCGCTGCTCCAGCCGCTGCGCTTCGACCAGCTTGCCGGCAGCGACAAATTCCTTGAGCCGGTCTGACAGCTCCAGCTTGATGGTTTCCACCGCCGTCAGCACCTGGTCGCGCGGGGTCACGTAGTGGCTGCCGGGGTACACGGTAAAGCGCGGAATCTTCTGGCGGATGCGGCCGGTCAACGGGTCGAACAACTGCAGCGATTCAATCTCGTCGTCGAACATTTCCAGGCGCAGCGCCATCTCGGAATGCTCGGCCGGAAAGATGTCGATGGTGTCGCCGCGTACGCGGAAAGTGCCACGGCTGAAATCCATGTCATTGCGCTGGTACTGCATACGCACCAGTTGCGCAATGGCATCGCGCTGGTTCAGCTTGTCGCCGGTGCGCAGCGTCATGATCATCTTGTGGTACGCCTCGGGCTGGCCGATACCGTAGATGGCCGAAACCGTGGCCACGATGACCACGTCGCGCCGCTCCAGGATCGATTTGGTGCACGACAGGCGCATCTGCTCGATGTGTTCGTTGATCGCGCTGTCTTTCTCAATGAACAGGTCGCGCTGCGGCACGTACGCCTCAGGCTGGTAGTAGTCGTAGTAGCTGACGAAATACTCCACCGCGTTGTTCGGAAAAAACTCGCGGAATTCGCTGTACAGCTGCGCCGCCAGTGTCTTGTTGTGCGCAAAAACGATGGACGGGCGGCCCAGGCGTGCGATCACATTGGCCATCGTGAAGGTCTTGCCAGAGCCGGTCACACCCAACAGGGTCTGGAAGACCTCGCCGTCGGTCACGCCTTCTACCAGTTGGTCAATGGCTTCCGGTTGGTCGCCGGCCGGGGGATAGGGCTGGTGCAGCTCAAACGGGGAGCCTGGGTAGCGGATGAGTTGACCGGCCGGCGCTGGCACAGCATCTGGGTCGGCGATAGGGATCGGAGCTGGCATGGGCGTGGTTCGGCAAATAGGCAAAGATGGGACTGTAGACCATGCGGTGGGTTTTCGTTGTTGGGGGGCATTGGACGTTGGCGTTGTGCGCGCACGCCAGGCCAGCGGTGCGGGCCGAGCGACCCTGGTGCGTGGGCCCTGCGGGCTGCCTTGCGGTGCTCGTGCCGGACGGGGTCTGGCTAAACTCGCCCTGCGGGCTCAAACAACGCCAGCCCTGATCCGCCCGACCCTGCGCTCCTCAGCCACGCACAAGGGATCGCCCAGCCCACCCCGCTGGCCCGGCTTGGGGAATTGGGTACAGTGGGTGAGAGTCAACAGCCCGATTTCATTGGCGCTGGGTGCGTTGCTATATTTATGGGAGCAGACTATGCATATGCGACGAGGGCTAGGTGCCAACTTCACAGGGAAACGCTCCAGAATATCCCGCGTAGCTTTGCGGTTTACACCACGTTGGGCCCGCAATCAATGAGAACTCTTGATCTTCAGGCCGAAATTATTCCGGGGCTTTCTGCTGCTGGCTTTGAGATCGGGATGGATGTCGCAGAGATAGCTGAGATCGTCAATGGCGCAACTATCCTTGATCACGAAGTGACTGTTGCTACCTTGCGGCAGAACCGAGGCGTCATTGTGAAGCGAGGCCACGATGGGGGCATCCGGTCTGTGTATTTTGGGGACGATCAAGTTCGTCTTAGCTTCAACGCTGCCGGAATCCTCTTTTGCATATTCCTGTTCGAAGGATATACAGGCGATTTCGGTTGGAAGCCCTATGTCGTCCGTTCAGCGACTGCATCCACTTCTATACGATGATGGGGACGAGATGTGCTACGTCGCTGATGTGGAAGAAAACATCGTTCCAGGAATTGCATTCGCTGGGTCGTCGTGTTCACTTGACGAAGATCCCGAACAGCTGGTTTGTGGATTCTGTGTTCATGATTGGTCAATTCAGAATTGACGTCGCTATTGCCCAGCCATTCCGTCAACCGAACCGCCGCATCGCTGCGTGCTGCAGTGTCCGGTTACGTCCAACGCCAACCCAAAAGCATGAGGCATCGCTCCGTGCCACCCTTGGGCGGTGCCGAGCAGCGCAGTGGCGGGCGGATCAGGGCTGGCGTTGTTTGAGGCGCAGCCGAGTTTAGCCAGATCCCGCCCGGCGCGAGCAGCGCAGGGGAGTCGCGCCAGCGACCATCGCCCCAGGGTGGCACGGAGCGATGCCTCATGCGCCCCACCACCGTCTGCAACAATGCTGCACATGACTGCTACCGCCCCGCCCTCACCCGAAAACGTCTTCACCTGGCCCGTCCGAATTTACTGGGAGGACACCGACGCAGGCGGCATCGTGTTCTACGCCAACTACCTGAAATTCTTCGAACGCGCCCGCACCGAGTGGCTGCGTGCAAAGGGTGTCGAGCAGCGCCAATTGCAACAGGACTTGGGCTGCATCTTTGTCGTCAGCGACGTACAGATCAAATACCTGCGCTCGGCCCGGCTGGACGACCAATTGCTGGTGACGGCGCACTTGAGCGAACTGGGCCGCTCGTCCTTCACCATCCAGCAGGAAGCGCGGCTGGTCTCAACGGAAGCCGACCCCATAGTGCTGTGCAAAGGTTCCGTGCGCGTCGGCTGGATCCACGGCCAGACATCCAAACCCGCCCGCATACCGCCCGAGCTGCAGCAGGCGCTCCAGAGCTGAAGCCCCGGTGATGTGGCAGGCTGCGGAAACCATGCAGTATCCGCATCACATGCCTGGCTCGGGGTAAACCCACCCCGGTAGAATGAGGGCCGACACCAGCCCCGTGCTGCTGCTTCGCACCCCTCTGTCTGAATCTTTCCCACAGGACCCGCTATGTCTCTCTTCTCCTCCGTCGAAATGGCCCCCCGCGACCCTATCCTGGGTCTGAACGAGCAATTCAACGCCGACACCAACCCCGCCAAGGTCAACCTGGGCGTGGGCGTGTACTTTGACGACAACGGCAAGCTGCCCCTGCTGCAGTGCGTGCAGGCTGCTGAAAAGACCATGATGGAGAAGCCCACCGCCCGCGGCTACCTGCCCATCGACGGCATCGTGGCTTATGACAACGCGGTCAAGAGCCTGGTGTTTGGTGCCGACAGCGAACCCCTGACCTCTGGCCGCGTGGCTACCGTGCAAGCCATTGGCGGCACCGGCGGCCTGAAGATTGGTGCTGACTTCTTGAAGCGCCTGAACCCCAATGCCAAAGTGCTGATTTCCGACCCCAGCTGGGAAAACCACCGCGCACTGTTCAACAACGCCGGTTTTGAAGTCGACACCTATGCCTACTACGACGCAGCCAAGCGTGGCGTCAACGTCGAAGGCTTTTTGGCCAGCTTGAACGCTGCCGCGCCCGGCACCATCGTCGTGCTGCACGCTTGCTGCCACAACCCGACCGGTTACGACATCAGCCCAGCCGACTGGGACAAGGTCATTGCCGTCGTCAAGGCCAAGGAGCTGACGCCCTTCCTGGACATGGCCTACCAAGGCTTTGGCTACGGTATTGCCGAAGACGGTGCCGTGATCCAAAAGTTTGTCGCCGCTGGCCTGAACTTTTTTGTGTCTACCAGCTTCTCCAAGAGCTTCAGCCTGTACGGCGAGCGCGTCGGTGGCCTGTCGGTGCTGTGCAAGGACAAGGAAGAAGCCGGCCGCGTGCTGAGCCAACTGAAGATCGTCATCCGCACCAACTACTCCAACCCACCCACCCACGGTGGCGCCGTGGTGGCAGCCGTGTTGAACAACCCCGAGCTGCGTGCTTTGTGGGAAAAAGAGCTGGGCGAGATGCGCGTGCGCATCAAGGCCATGCGCCAGAAGCTGGTCGACGGCCTGAAGGCCGCTGGCGTCAAGCAGGACATGTCCTTCATCACCACCCAGATCGGCATGTTCAGCTACTCCGGGCTGACCAAAGACCAGATGGTGCGCCTGCGCAGCGAGTTCGGTGTCTACGGCACCGACACCGGCCGCATGTGCGTGGCCGCGCTGAACAGCAAGAACATCGACTACGTTTGCGCATCCATCGCCAAGGTGGTTTAAGCCAAATCGGGCTGCAGCCCTCGTGCAGAGCGCGTAAGCAGCTATCAAAAATATAGCGGCTTTCGCGCTCTTTAAATTGGGATCTTGGCAATGCTGCGCCTGGCGGCTTGGCTAAAAACCCTTTCAGTAGCCTGACAGACACCGGAAATCTACGGGCTGTCGTAGGTGCAATTGGCCACACCGGCTGGATGTAAAACTGGTATATTGCACTGCAACATTTCAACTTTTGAAGCGTTTTTCCGAAAGCGAGACTCCCCATGCTGTACCAGTTCTACGAAACCCAGCGGTCTTTGATGGAGCCCTTTTCAGACCTGGCCCAGACTGCTGCCAAAGTGTTCGGCAACCCGCTGACCCTGGCCGGCCAAAACCCTTTTGCGCAACGCATCTCCGCGGGCTACGACCTGTTGCACCGCCTGGGCAAGGACTACGAAAAACCTGAATTCGGCCTGCGCACCATTGATGTGGACGGCGTGGAAGTCGCCATCCACGAGCGGGTGGAAATCAGCAAGCCTTTCTGTGAACTGCGCCGTTTCAAGCGCTTTACAGACGACAACGACACGTTGGAAAAAATCAAGGGCCAGCCGGCTGTGCTGGTCGTCGCCCCGCTGTCGGGCCACTACGCCACGCTGTTGCGTGACACCGTCAAGACCATGCTGAAGGACCACAAGGTCTACATCACCGACTGGAAGAATGCCCGCCTGGTGCCGCTGTCTGAGGGTGGGTTTAACCTGGACGATTACGTCAACTACGTGCAAGAATTCATCCGCCACGTGCAGGGCAAGTACGGCAATTGCCACGTGATGAGTGTCTGCCAGCCCACGGTGCCGGTGTTGGCAGCCGTGTCGCTGATGGCCAGCCGCGGCGAGGCCACGCCGCTGTCGATGACCATGATGGGCGGCCCCATAGACGCGCGCAAATCGCCCACTGCCGTCAACAACCTGGCCATGAACAAGAGCTACAGCTGGTTTGAGAACAACGTCATCTTCCGCGTGCCGTCCAACTTCCCTGGCGCGGGCCGCCGTGTCTACCCCGGCTTCTTGCAGTACACCGGCTTTGTGGCCATGAACCCCAGCAACCATGCCACCAGCCACTACGACTACTTCAAGGATCTGATCAAGGGTGACGACGCCAGCACCGAAGCCCATCGCAAGTTCTACGACGAATACAACGCCGTGCTGGATATGGATGCCAACTACTACCTGGACACGATCAAGGTCGTTTTCCAGGACTTCTGCCTGGTCCATGGCACCTGGGACGTCAAGGGCATCAACGGCAAGGTCGAGCGCGTACGCCCCGAAGACATCAAGACTACCGCACTGATGTCGGTGGAGGGTGAGCTGGACGACATCTCCGGCTCCGGCCAGACGCAGGCCGTGCACGACATCTGCACCGGTGTGCCGCGCAGCATGCAAAAGCATTTTGAAGCCAAGGGAGCTGGCCACTACGGGATCTTCTCGGGTCGGCGCTGGCGCGATCTGGTCTACCCGCAGGTGAAGTCATTTATCCTGGCCAACCACGTTCCCAGCACCCCTGCCGTCGCCGACAGGCGGGCACCTAAACCAGCGGTGGCACCGGCTGCCAAACCGGCTGCAAAACCTGCGGTTGCCAAAGCGCAAGCGGTTGCCAGCAGACAAGTCGCCGTAGCCAAGACCTCTACACAAAAACCGGCCGCAGCCCCCGTGCAGCGCGCGCAAGCAGCTACCAAAAAGATAGCGCCTAAACGCACCTCGGCCAAGGCAACCGCCAAGAAGTGAGCACACTGGCGCAACCGCTGGGGGCGCTGGCCGCCCGCATACTGGATGCGCTGCCGCAAACCCAGTGCACGCGTTGCGGCTATCCGGACTGCGCGGGTTACGCCCAGGCCATAGAGGCCGGTCAGGCCGACATCAACCAGTGCCCGCCCGGGGGCCGGGCAGGCGTTGAACGGCTGGCGCAGATCACGGCCCTGCCCGTCAAGCCGCTAAACCCCGCGTTTGGCCTGGAGGCACCGCGCCAGGTTGTCTTCATCGATGAAGACTGGTGCATTGGCTGCACGCTGTGCCTGGACGCCTGTCCCACCGACGCCATCATGGGTAGCAACAAGCGCATGCATACCGTCATCGAGGCCTATTGCACCGGGTGCGAGTTGTGTTTGCCCGTCTGCCCGGTGGACTGCATCAAGCTGGAGAACGCCAGTGGTGACGCCACCGGTTGGGCCGCCTGGTCCCAACCCCTGGCTGAGCTGGCCCGCAGCCGCTACGCCGCGAAGAGCGAACGCGTCGCACGGTCCACGGCCGAGCATGCGCAGCAGCAAAAGGCAAAGGTACAGGCCAAGCTTGCGGATCTGGCAGCCCATTCCAGCATCACCGTTACCGCTGCGCTGGACAAGAAACGCGCAATCATTGAGGCAGCCATGGCCCGGGCTCGGGCTAAACGCGCCGGCGAATCCTCGCCCGACTAGCTCACCAGGTTCTTGTAGACGCCGCAGCCCACGTAGAGTCCGTCTACTTTCTGCACGAAAGACATCTTGGCCTGCACCTTGCCGGTGGTCGGGTTGGCAATGTCGTACTCCACCCAGCCCGGCTCGTAGTCGGCCTGGCCAACAATGGAATTGAGCAGGCCCTGGCCGTCGATGCCGGCAATGTCTTGCACGCGCGTACCCACCTTGGCCGGGTTGCCGCCAAAGGCCACATAACGGCCGTTTTCATCCAGCACAAACACATACATGTCACGGTCAAAGAAGCCCTTGGTCGCATCGGTCACGTCGCGCAGGTAGGCGTCTTTGGACGTGTGCTGACGGTAGGCCACGGCGCGTTGCACCAGGTCCAGCGCCTCTTCCGCCGAGCCCTGTTGCAGCTTGAACAGCGCCACGGACTCCACCAGGGTGCTGGCCCGCCCTTCCATTGCCACCGCCTGGGTCACGGCCTGTTCCACCATCTGGGCATTGCGCTGAGTGATCTCGTCCAGTTGGCGGACGGCGGACGTGATTTCGCTGAGGCTCGCGCTTTGCTCGGCACTGGAAGTGGAGATTTGCGACATGCTGGCGGCCACGTCGCGTATGCCCCCGACCACCTGGTTGATCGTCGTCCCGGCAACGCGGATTTTCTCCACGCTCGCAGCCACCTGGCTGGACGATGCGCCAATCAGCTGGCGGATTTCTTTGGCCGACTCGGCCGAGCGCTGGGCCAGGGACCGCACCTCGCTGGCCACAACAGCAAATCCGCGGCCCGATTCGCCGGCGCGGGCCGCTTCGACCGCTGCATTCAGCGCCAGGATATTGGTCTGGAAGGCAAGGCCATCGATGACGCCCACGATTTCGTCCATGCGCTTGGCGCTGGCCTGTATGGCCTCGACCGACTGCACGGCCTGCGCCATCGTCGTGGCACCCTGGTCGGCCACATCGCGCACCTCGCTGGCCTTGCCATTGGCACGGCTGGCGGTGTTGGCGTTTTCTTGCACAGTGGATGACAGCTCTTCGACGCTAGCGGCGGTCTGCTCCAGATTGGCGGCCTGCTGCTCGGTGCGGTCCGACAAATCGCTGCTGCCCCGGGCCAGGCTTCTGCCGGCGTGGTTGACGAAAGCGGCGTTGCTGCGCACATTGGCCACCATGGTCGACACAGTGCGGCCAAACTGGCCGACCGCACCCACCAGGCGACCCAGTTCGTCGCGACCGTTGGGGGTTAAGGTCTGGCGCAGATCGCCAGCTACCATACGGTCCACAGCGGCGACCACAACGCCCAAATCCTGCGTCACGCTCTGGTACAACGCCACCAGGCAATAGACCAGAACAGCCGCCATAACGCTGAGGGTCACCATGCTGGCCATGCCCGGGCCGGTGCCATCGCCCAATACCGTCTGCCCCAGCACAAATAGCACAGGCAGCATCGACAAGAACGCGACCAGCACAAATTTGCCGCCAAACGACAAGTGCCGCATCAAGCGCAACCCCGGACCCAGCAACTTGGAGAATCCCATATCAAACACCCCGCTACACCGTACCAGGACGATGGGCCTGTCCCGTGCGCCTCGTTAGAGGACGGACGCACCAGATTGGTTCAGTCTACGTCGGCAGCACCCCTTCTAACTAGGTAAAAGCCTGATGATCAGGACCTATTAACCGCGCAACGCGAAAAATTTGCGGATGCGTCCCAGTAAGTCGTCGTTGCTGACCACCGGCTGTCCAGCCTGCGCAAGCAGCACACCGCGCTCAGCATTGCGCGCTGCAACGATGGCCGTCATTTCCGTCGCGATCTCGGGCCGCTGCTGCACGACCTTTGCGAAGCCCGCCTTGTCCAGGCGGTAGCAATCGACCGCGGTAACGGCCATGACCGATGCACTGCGCGCCTCGCCCGTCAGCATGCCCATCTCACCAAAAATGGCGCCGTCACGCAACGTGGCCACATTCAGCCGCCCCTGCGGGCTGTCAACCAGCACGCGGGCCTCGCCGCGGATGATCAGGTACAGCCAGTGCGCAACCGCCCCCTGGCGGGTAATGACATCGCCGGCCGCAAACGGTGCGTGCACCAGGTGCCCCGCCAACATCTGCTGCTCTTCGAGCGGCAAATTGGCAAACAGGTCGGTGTGGCGGATGGCTTCCAGCCGCCTGTGCGCATCGCGTTCGCTCTCGGCCGCACGCCGGCTGTCGTTCTCCTTGACCATCAGGCGCTCTTCCAGCGGCACACCCAGCTGCAGGCCGGCGCGCGCCAGTGCGGCCAGTGCGTGCACCCGCACCGATGAGTCGCCCGGATCGTCAAACTGCGGGTCACTCAGCCAATAGCGCAAGGTATAACGGCTGTAGCCGGACCCTAGCTCGCTGAGGATGGCAGTGGGTGGCGGCACGGTCAGCACGTATGGGATTTCGGCGTCCAGCACTGCGCGCTCCAGCGCGCGAATGACCGACTCGGGGTCGGAACCGGCCTCGATATTGAAGTGCACGGCACGCCGCCATGCATAGGGGGCACCGTCGGACGAGCGTAGCACCGTGAAACGGTTTTTCATCAACCAGCTGTTGGGCAGGATTACGAGTTCGTTATTACGGGTCTGTATGGCGGTGAAGCGCCAGTGCACATCGGTGACCCGGCCGCTGACATCGTCCACCTTGACCCAATCGCCGACGCGCAGCGAATTGTCCAACTGCAATGTGACGCCACCGAGCACATTGCCCAGCGTGTCTTGCATCGCAAACGCCAGCACGGCGGTCAAAATGGCAGACGTGGCAAACAGCTGGGTGGGGTCCACACCCGACAAACGCAGGCACACCAAACCCCAAGCCAGCGAAATACCGGTAAAGGTCAGGTCATGGGCAATGCGCGGCACGCTGAGCCCCAGGCGCGGCAGCACCGCGCGGAAAGCGATGGTGGCCAGCAGGTGGATGGCCGACAGGCCACCGAGCACAATGGCCAGTTCCAGCGACGTGCGCGCCAGCATGGGCGAGCCGCGCAAGCCCGACACCGCCAACAAAGCCAACAGCGACAGAAACCACAGGCCCCAGGTCACCCGTAGCGGCCGCCGCTCGCCGGGGCGCACCGTGCGGAAAATGCTGGCGACGATGGCCACCACCAGTAACGCCAACCACAACTCTTGTTGGTGCCCCAACGCCGTCTCCAAAACTGTCATCGCTAAACGTGTGCGGGCTTAGCGGCTTTGGCCAGGGTGGGCCAATTGCGAAAAGGCCTTGACCACGTCGGGCGGCGCCTGCACCAGTTCAATCAAGACGCCTTCGCCGCCAATTGGGAATTCGTCATTGCTCTTGGGGTGCAAAAAACACACGTCGAAACCGGATGCGCCCTTGCGAATACCACCCGGCGCAAAGCGCACACCCTGTGCTGTGAGCCATTCCACGGCGGTGGCCAGGTCATCAATCCACAGGCCCACATGGTTCAGCGGGGTGTTTTGCACGGCGGGCTTTTTCTCGGGGTCCAGCGGTTGCATCAGGTCTACCTCAACCTTGAAGGCACCTGCGCCTATCGCGCATATATCTTCGTCTACGTTCTCGGACTCGCTGCGGTAGGTGCCGGTGACCTCAAGGCCCAGCATGTCCACCCACAGCTTGTGCAGGCGCTTTTTATCGGAAGCACCGATGGCGATTTGCTGGATACCCAGCACGTGAAACGGACGCAACATGTCTACAACCTCCCCTATTGGACGAGCTTCACTTTCGCATATTTTTGCGGATTCCATCTTCGCGTTTACGCGAATTCAAGCTTCGCACTCATGCGAATTCCACAATGGGCTGGTCCACCGTCAGCGACTCACCCTTGGCCGCCAGCACCTTGCCCACCACGCCATCGGCGGCAGCGAACAGCACGTTCTCCATCTTCATCGCCTCAATCACCGCCACACGTTCGCCGGCCTGCACCCTTTGCCCCGGCACAACCGCCACGTCCACCAGCAGGCCGGGCATCGGCGACAACACGTAGCGGCTTAGATCAGGCGGCGCCTTGTGCGGCATCAGCGCATGTAATTCGGCCATGCGTGGCGAGATGACCAGCGCGTCGATCCGCGTGCCATTGTGCTGCAGACGCAAGGCCAGCGGGTTCTTGGGCGTGCCGCGTTCCAACTGGGCAGTGAATAGCGCACCGTTCACAGTGCCGGTGATGGCAATGTCGTTGATGCGTGAACGACTGCGGATTTCATAGCTGCTTGCGCCCACCCGCACCCGGGCCGAACCGGTCTCGCCGACAAACTCATCCACATGCACCGGCGTATAGGCATGTTTGCCATCCTGCGCCAGCGTCACGACGACATAGTCTTTGCCAACCTGCACACCATACCCCGGCAGCTGCCCGCTGATGCCCGCCGCGCGCTCACGCGACTTGCGGCGCACAAAGGCGGCCAGGGCGACGAGAAAGGACGGATCTGGGTGCGGCACGTCTTCGGCCGCAAAACCCTTGCCATAGTTCTCGGCAATGAAACCGGTGTTGAAGTCGCCCGCCACGAACTTGGGGTGTGCAAGCAGCGCTGCCTGGAACGGAATATTGCTGCTGATGCCGCGGATCACAAAGCCATTCAGCGCCTCGCGCATCTTGGCAATCGCATCATTGCGGTCCGTGCCATGCACGATCAGCTTGGCGATCATCGAATCATAAAACATTGGGATCTCGCCACCGTCTTGCACCCCGGTGTCGACCCGCACACCCATCAGTGCGTCGGTATTGCCCTGCCACATGGTCTGCGCGGGCGGTGCAAAGCGCACCAGGCGGCCCGTGCTGGGCAAGAAGTTGCGAAACGGGTCCTCGGCATTGATGCGGCATTCAATAGCCCAGCCATTGCGTTTGACATCGGCCTGCGTCAACGGCAGCTTTTCGCCCGCCGCCACGCGGATCATCAGTTCCACAAGGTCCAGCCCCGTGATGCATTCGGTGACCGGGTGCTCCACCTGCAGACGCGTGTTCATCTCCAAAAAGTAGAAGCTTTGATCCTTGCCGACCACAAACTCCACAGTGCCCGCGCTTTGGTATTTGACGGCCTTGGCCAGCGCCACGGCCTGCTCACCCATGGCCTTGCGGGTCGCGTCGCTGATGAAGGGTGACGGTGCTTCTTCAATCACCTTCTGGTGGCGGCGCTGGATCGAGCATTCGCGCTCATTCAGATAAATCACATTGCCGTGGCTGTCGCCAATCAACTGGATCTCGATGTGGCGGGGCTCTTCGACAAACTTCTCAATGAACACACGGTCATCGCCAAAGCTATTGCGCGCCTCGTTGCGGCAGGACGTGAAACCTTCGAACGCTTCCTTGTCATTGAAAGCCACGCGCAGGCCCTTGCCACCGCCACCGGCCGACGCCTTGATCATCACCGGGTAACCAATGCCCTTGGCAATCTCCACCGCTTTCTCCGCGGTTTCAATTGCATCGTTGACGCCTGGGATGCAGTTCACGCCCGCCTTGCCCGCCAACTTCTTGGACTCGATCTTGTCGCCCATGGCACCGATCGAATAATGCTTGGGGCCGATGAAGACGATCCCCTCTTCTTCCACACGTTTGGAAAACTCTGCGTTCTCGCTCAAGAAACCATAGCCCGGATGCACGGCTTGCGCACCGGTTTTTTTGCAGGCGGCGATGATCTTGTCCGCCAGCAGATAACTCTCTCGGCTCGGTGCGGGGCCGATATTGACCGCCTCATCAGCCATCGCCACGTGGCGTGCTTCCTTGTCGGCATCGGAATACACGGCCACGGTCTTGATGCCCATCTTGCGGGCGGTGGCGATGACGCGGCATGCAATCTCGCCGCGGTTGGCTATGAGGATTTTTGTGAACATGGGAATCTCTCCTATTCGGGAATCAATTTGTTGGCTTTGCGGATCGGCGTGAAATGCCACCAAGGCAAAGCGGGGCCACCATTCATGAACTCTTTGGCGGCCAGAAAGGTATCGAGCACACAGGGGTCGTGACGCAACCCCATCGGCGTGCGCAACGCGTCATACATCGCAATCGGGTCCATAGCAGCAACCTCAGCGGGCGTGGAAACGCCCAGCCCCCGCAAGTCCCCAGCAATAGACTTCCCAATATTCGGAATGTCCGTCAAAACCCGAACTTGCGAGCAATGCGCAGCCTTAGGCATACCACCCCTCCAGGATCGGGATGCCCGGGCGTTTTGCGCAGGTAAAGGAGGAGCGCGCAGCGCGGGGGACACGGAGCAAAACGCCCGGGCAGCCCGATCCAGCGCGTTCCACAATCGTGGCAAAACGCATGGAAATCACAGTGGAATATTCCCGTGCTTGCGCCAAGGGTTCTCCAGCTTCTTGTCTTTCAACATCACCAGCGACCGGCAAATCCGCTTACGCGTCTCCGAAGGCAATATCACATCATCAATAAAACCCCGCGCGCCCGCCACAAACGGATTCGCAAACCGCGCCTTGTACTCCGCCTCTTTCGCAGCCAGCTTGGCCGGGTCACCCTTGTCTTCACGGAAGATGATTTCCACCGCGCCCTTGGCACCCATCACCGCAATCTCGGCATTGGGCCAAGCGAAGTTGACATCACCGCGCAAATGCTTGGACGCCATCACGTCATACGCACCGCCATAAGCCTTGCGCGTAATGACCGTGATCTTGGGCACCGTGCACTCCGCATAGGCGTACAGCAACTTGGCACCATGCTTGATGATGCCGCCGTATTCCTGGCTGGTGCCGGGCATGAAGCCGGGCACATCCACAAAGGTGATGACGGGGATATTGAACGCATCACAAAACCGCACAAAACGCGCCGCCTTGATGCTGCTCTTGATGTCCAGACAACCCGCCAACACCAGCGGCTGGTTCGCCACAATGCCAATAGTCTGCCCATCCATGCGTGCAAAGCCGATGATGATGTTCTTGGCGTACTCGGGTTGGATCTCAAAGAAATCGCCATCGTCCACGGTTTTGACGATCAGCTCCTTCATGTCATACGCCTTGTTGGCGTTGTCGGGCACCAGCGTGTCCAGGCTCTTCTCGATGCGGTCGGCCGGGTCGCCACTCTTGCGCACGGGCGCCTTCTCGCGGTTGGAAAGCGGCAGGTAGTTGTACAGGCGGCGCAGCATCAGCAGCGCCTCCACGTCGTTCTCAAACGCAAGGTCGGCTACGCCACTCTTGGTGGTGTGGGTAATGGCGCCACCCAGCTCTTCGGCGGTGACCTCCTCATGCGTCACCGTCTTCACGACTTCGGGGCCGGTGACGAACATATAGGACGAATCCTTCACCATGAAGATGAAGTCGGTCATGGCTGGCGAGTAAACCGCGCCGCCGGCTGAGGGACCCATGATCATGCTGATCTGCGGGATAACGCCGCTGGCCATTACATTGCGCTGGAACACATCGGCATAACCACCCAGCGATGCCACGCCTTCCTGAATGCGCGCGCCACCCGAGTCGTTGAGGCCGATGACGGGTGCACCGACCTTCATCGCCTGGTCCATGACCTTGCAAATTTTCTCGGCATGGGCCTCAGACAACGCACCACCAAAAACCGTGAAGTCCTGGCTGAACACAAACACCAGGCGGCCGTTGATCATGCCGTAGCCGGTGACCACGCCGTCGCCGGGAATCTTCTGGTCTTGCATGCCGAAATCCACACAGCGGTGTTCGACAAACATGTCCCACTCCTCGAACGTGCCCTCGTCCAGCAGCAGCTCCAGCCGCTCGCGGGCGGTCAGTTTGCCTTTTTTGTGCTGGGCGGCGATGCGTTTTTCGCCGCCGCCCAAACGGGCCAGTTCGCGCTTGGCTTCTAACTGTTCAAGGATGTCTTGCATGGTGTCCTTCTTCTGTGATCGGTAAAATGGAGATGTAGATTGCTATAAATTTAGTAGCTGCTTACGCACTGCCGGCGAGGGCTTCAAGCAGATTACGTGCTGCAGTCGAGGCTGCCAGCCGCCCCGCGGCCACGGCGCGTGTCATCTCGGGCAGGCTGGCCTGCACAGCGGGGTTTTGACGGAAAGCTTGCTTGAGGCCGGCGTCGATACGCTCCCACATCCAAGCGAGGGCCTGGTGCTGGCGCCGCTGCTGCAGCTTGCCGTTGGCGTGATTCAAGGTCTGGAATTCGGTGACCGATTCCCAAAACGTGTCGACGCCCGTGCCTTTCAGTGCGCTGAGCTGGACTACCTTGGGGTGCCAATTGGTTTTGATGTGCGGATCGTGGTCCGGGCTGCCATGCATGCCCAGCAAACGCAAGCCAGAGCTAATCTGCGCCCGCGCCCGCATGGCCGCATCAGGGTCGATGTCGGCCTTGTTGATGACCACAAGATCCGCCAGTTCCATGACGCCTTTCTTGATAGCCTGCAGGTCGTCTCCCGCATTGGGCAACTGCATCAGCACAAACATATCGGTCATGCCGTGCACCG
This sequence comes from Rhodoferax sp. ZS1R8, assembly GCF_056521325.1. Taxonomy (NCBI): domain Bacteria; kingdom Pseudomonadati; phylum Pseudomonadota; class Betaproteobacteria; order Burkholderiales; family Comamonadaceae; genus Rhodoferax; species Rhodoferax sp. ZS1R8. The sequence goes on from NZ_JBWMBA010000007.1 coordinate 192,314, forward strand.
CTGTCTCACTCTGGCCGACGCCTACGGTCTCGACGATGACGATGTCGTACCCAGCCGCCTCGCAGACCAGCATGGCCTCGCGCGTCTTCTGGGCCACACCGCCCAGCGTGCCGCTACTGGGACTGGGGCGTATGTAGGCCTCGTCGCGCATCGACAAATGCTCCATGCGCGTTTTGTCCCCCAGGATGGAGCCGCCCGATACGCTGCTGGAGGGGTCAATGGTCAGCACCGCCACACGGTGGCCCTTGCCGATCAAATACAGGCCCAGGGCTTCGATGAAGGTGGACTTGCCAACGCCGGGCACGCCGCTGATGCCAAGGCGCAGGGATTTGCCGGTGTGTGGCAGCAACGCCGTCAACAGCACGTCGGCCTGCGTGCGGTGGTCGGCACGGGTGCTTTCTAGCAGCGTGATGGCCTTGGCAACCGCGCGGCGTTGGGCCATGCCCGCACTTCCCAACACAGCTTGCAGCAGTGGATGAACGTCAGGGGCAGTCATTGCGGGTTTGTCGCTGCACGCGCCATCGTGGAGCGCGGGTCTGCGCTAGGGTCAAAACGGGTGATGCCCGGAAACGCATCTGGGCTGCGCCAGGCGGGTGGTGCCTCCACAGTGGCCCAGTATTCGTCGACACCGGCAATACGCCCATCATCGACCTGGAAAAACGAGGTCGCAAAAAATTGTTGTGGTGGGTGGTCCACACGCGCCAGTGACATGACACGCCCGTCCTGCAAGTGCTCCACCTCCAGCAGGTGGATGGTCCAGCCCTCGGGATACCGCGCGTTCACGTCGATCAACGCATCGGCACCGGCGATGCGTTCACCACTGGTCCACCACACGGTTTGCACATCGTCGTACAACAACGAGCGGGCCTTGGGCCAGTCACGCGCCTGCAGGGCCGCCCAAAACCGGCGCACGGCCCGCACGCTGGGCGTGGCGGGCATGCGCAGGTAGTCGTTGTCCCAATCGCCCTCGCCCACTTTGGCAAAACCCCAGCGCAGGTAGAAGCGGTTGGCATCGCTGTCCTTCAGCGCACACAGCTCCACTGGCAATTGTTCGGCATCGGCCTGTTTGCACACCCAGCGCATGGCCTTGGCACCCAGGCCGTGGTTTTGCCACGGCGGGTCAATGTACAAATGGTCCAGGCGGAAAGCATGTGACAAATGCTTGAGCACCAAAAACCCCACACGTTGGCCCTGCACTTCGATATGGTGGGTGTTTTCAGGCACAAAACCATCGGCCAAGCGCTCGCGCGCACGCGCCTCGTCGTAGCGGCCCAGGCGGGTCAGGCTCTCGCGCATGGCACGCAGGCGCAAAGCCAACAGCGCTTCAAAGTCGTCGGCCTGGGCTAGCACCAGGGTCCAGCCGCTATGCGATGCCATGGGTTTCACCCCAGGGCTTTCTCGATTTGGTTTAACACCTCACGAGCCGACACCGGGATCGGTGTGCCGGGGCCAAAGATGCCCTTGACGCCCGCGGCATACAGCATCTCATAGTCCTGCCGCGGGATCACGCCGCCGACAAACACGACGATGTCGTCCGCGCCCTGCTTTTTGAGTTCGGCAATGATGGCCGGCACCAGCGTCTTGTGACCGGCGGCCAATGTGGACAAGCCCACGGCATGCACGTCGTTCTCGATCGCCTGGCGCGCGCATTCTTCTGGCGTTTGGAACAGCGGGCCCATGTCCACGTCAAAACCCAGGTCCGCAAAGGCGGTGGCCACCACCTTGGCGCCGCGGTCGTGGCCGTCCTGGCCCAGCTTGCCAATCATCACGCGGGGGCGGCGGCCTTGTGTCTCGGCGAAGGCGGCAATGTCGGCCTTGAGTGCGTTCCAGTATTCCATCGTATCCCCCGTGGCGGCGTCAAAAGCAGCGGCATACACGCCCGAGACCTTGTTGGTATCGGCACGGTGGCGGCCGAAGGCCTTTTCCATGGCGTCACTCACCTCACCCACGGTGGCGCGCAGGCGTATGGCTTTGATAGACAGGTCCAGCAGATTGCCAGAATTGGACTCTGCTGCAGAAGTAATAGCAGCTAACGCAGCATCCACGAGGGCTACATCGCGTTTTTGCTTGATGCCCTTGAGCCGGGCTATCTGCGAATCACGCACCGCTACGTTGTCAATGTCTCGCGCATCGATGGCATCTTCAGTCTTCAGCTTGTACTTGTTGACACCGACGATGACGTCCTGCCCGCTGTCGATGCGTGCCTGCTTGTCGGCCGCCGCCGCTTCGATCTTCAGCTTCGCCCAGCCGCTGTCCACGGCCTTGGTCATGCCGCCTATGGCTTCCACTTCGTCGATGATGGCCCAGGCGGCGTCTGCCATGTCCTGCGTCAGCTTTTCCATCATGTACGAACCGGCCCAGGGGTCGATGACGTTGGTGATGTGGGTCTCTTCCTGGATGATGAGCTGGGTGTTGCGGGCGATGCGGGCGCTGAACTCGGTCGGCAGCGCAATGGCCTCGTCAAACGAATTGGTGTGCAGCGATTGTGTGCCGCCGAACACCGCGGCCATGGCTTCGATCGTGGTGCGCACCACGTTGTTGTACGGGTCCTGCTCGGTGAGCGACCAGCCGCTGGTCTGGCAATGCGTGCGCAGCATCAGAGACTTGGGGTTCTTGGCGTCAAAACCCTTCATGATGCGGCACCACAGCAGGCGCGCGGCGCGCATCTTGGCCACTTCCAGGTAGAAGTTCATGCCAATGGCCCAGAAGAAACTCAGGCGCCCGGCAAACGCGTCCACGTCCATGCCCTTGGCAATGGCGGTCTTCACATACTCCTTGCCATCCGCCAGCGTAAAGGCCAGTTCCAGCGCCTGGTTGGCGCCGGCCTCTTGCATGTGGTAACCGCTGATCGAGATCGAGTTGAATTTGGGCATGTGCTGCGCCGTGTACTCGATGATGTCGCCAATGATGCGCATGCTTGGGGCGGGCGGGTAGATGTAGGTGTTGCGCACCATGAACTCTTTCAGAATGTCGTTCTGAATCGTTCCGCTCAACTGGTCTTGTGCCACGCCCTGCTCTTCAGCCGCAACCACATAGCCGGCCAGCACCGGCAGCACGGCACCGTTCATCGTCATGGACACGCTGACCTTGTCCAGCGGGATCTGGTCGAACAGTATCTTCATGTCCTCCACGCTGTCAATGGCCACACCGGCCTTGCCGACGTCGCCGGTCACACGCGGGTGGTCTGAGTCGTAGCCACGGTGTGTGGCCAGATCAAACGCGACCGACACGCCCTGCCCGCCCGCGGCCAGCGCCTTGCGGTAGAAGGCGTTGGATTCTTCAGCCGTGGAAAAACCGGCGTATTGGCGGATGGTCCACGGGCGCACGGCGTACATGGTGGCCTGGGGGCCGCGCAAATAGGGCTCAAAACCCGGCAGCGTATTGGTGTAGGCCAGGTTGGCCGTGTCTTCAGCGGTGTAAAGGGGTTTGACGGCAATACCGTCAGGCGTGATCCAGTTCAGCGCATCCACGTTGCCACCGGGGGCGGACTTGGCAGCGGCCTTGGCCCAGGCGTCCAACGTGGCGGCTTTGAATTCGGGGTTTTTGTCAGTCATATGCGGTGCCCGCCGGGGCCAACCCGGGCAGTTTCAAAAGGTGCCTGAAGTTTACATTATTCATAATTATGAATTCAGAATCTGTGTTTTAGCTTACACTTTGCACCAACATGGCCGCCACATCCGCTCCCCTCACCAGCAGTTTCGACGCCGGGCCGCCCCAAGGCGAAACAGCCCCCTCTGGGGGCAGCGACCCGCTGAGCGGCGGAGCGTGGGGGCCACGTAAGCTCGCACCACGCCCTTTGTATGAAGAAGTGGCCGAGCTGCTGCGCCAGCGCATTTTCAAGCGCGAGCTGGAACCTGGCAACTGGATTGACGAATTAAAAATCGCCGAGGAATACGGCATCAGCCGCACCCCGCTGCGCGAGGCGCTCAAGGTGCTGGCCGCGGAAGGCCTGGTGACCATGAAAGTGCGCCGCGGCGCCTATGTGACCGAGGTGTCCAAGAGCGACCTGGCTGACGTGTACCACCTGCTCAGCCTGCTGGAGAGCGACGCGGCGGGCGTGGTCGCCACCAAAGCCACGGACGCCGAACTGGCCGAACTGCAAAAGCTGCACAAGGCGCTGGAAGTGGCCGCCAAACCCGGCAGAGCCAACACCGACGAGTTCTTCGCCCTGAACGAACAGTTCCACATGCGCCTGCTCGCCATCGCCAACAACCGCTGGCGCGACCAGATGGTGGCCGACCTGCGCAAGGTCATGAAGCTGAACCGGCATAACTCGCTGCTGAAGACCGGGCGCATTGCCGAATCACTGGCTGAGCATCAAGCCATCATGGATGCGCTGCTGGCGCGGGATGCGGGGCGCACGCAGTTGTGTATGCGGGAGCATTTTGCTAATGGGTTGGAGGCGGCGGAGTGACGGCCATTTGTCAAATTGGCCAGTGGCCCCGGTCCGATAATGTTGAGTAGCTATTATTTGTATAGCAAGTCTGTGGAGTTAGTAGTCTGTGGCCGCCGTGTAAGGGGGTGAGCAAACGGCCGATTTGGGACGTAAGTGGGCCTAGATTACCTCTGTCCGAATTCTCTTGGTTTCCCCTGTAGGCCGGGAACCGTCCTGATTCATCATCTCTCCTGCAAGAATATAGAGATACGATTAATAAAGCGGTAGAACTGCCCGCAGTGAGGCTGCAAGCCACATTCAGGAGGATTTGATGGCCAACTTATGGAGCAGAGTCCGATTTATAGAGCACTTTTTGTGTCTCTGGACACTACGTTAAGCAGCCATGCGACGTCCCCCCGTTTTCAGTAGCGCCAGGCTTTGGAGTCCGGGGGGTTAATTTAACTGCTTTTGAATGAGTGTCTTGGCGTAGTCAGTTGGGGTCAGTCCTCCAAGGGATCGTTTG
>NZ_JBWMBA010000080.1:0-1074 GCF_056521325.1 Rhodoferax sp. ZS1R8
GGATTCAGCAAATTCCGGTTAGTTACCAAATAAGTACCGGTCGTCGGTCTCAACGTGGGGCAATACGCTCATACTTTATGATCGACGGCCTTATATGAGAGCGGATTGCATGCGACACATTCTGATGATTTTTCTGGCGTTGGCCACTGCCCTGCTCACCGCTTGCGGTGGCGGCGGTGGCACAGGCACGCCTGCTGAACCACCCACGAGTGTTTTGGCCAGTGCGGCCTCCCTGGCCCAACAGTGCACTGCGCCACGCCCAGGCACAGCGGACCGCCAAGGGTCCATTGACACCGAAAAAGCGTGGGTGCGATCCTTTATGGATGAAACCTATCTTTGGTACAAAGACGTGCCTGTAGTCAATGCCGCCGACTACACCCAGGCTGGCAACGGCAACAGCGTTTTGCAAACGCTGAACGCCTATTTTCAGGCGCTCAAAACCAAAAACACGACAGCCTCGGGCAAACCGGTTGACCAGTTCAGTTTCACCCTGTCTACTGTCGATCTGCTAAACCAGCAGTCGGGTATTGCGTCGGGTTATGGCTTTCGCCGTTCGACCCTTACCGGTGGCCCGCCGCGCGTGGTTCGCATACTCTATGTCGAGCAGGGTTCGCCTGCGCAAATAGCGGGGGTGTCGCGGGGTGACACCATTACATCGATTGATGGTGTGGATATCAACGACACAACCGCTGCAGGTATCGCAACGCTTAATGCAGGTTTGGCACCCACCGTCGCCAGCAAAACCACACGCTTTGGTTTGGTTGCGGCCAATGCAACCGCGCCACGGTTTGTAGACGTTACATCGTCACAGTCCATCGCGGTCACGCCTGTTGCCCTATCCACTGTAATCGTCGATGGTGGCAACACCGTTGGCTACCTGGTGCTCAATTCATTCGGTGTGGTCAGCGCAGAGAAACAACTCATAGATGCCATCACGCACCTGAAAAACGCCCGCGTCAATGAACTCGTTGTTGACCTGCGCTACAACGGTGGTGGTTACCTCGATCTGGCCAACGAGCTCGCCTGGATGATTGGCGACGCCACCTTGACCGGGAAGACATTTGAAAAACTGAC
>NZ_JBWMBA010000080.1:1084-1394 GCF_056521325.1 Rhodoferax sp. ZS1R8
TCGTTCTGCAATTCAACCAGCACATTTCACCAGACCAGCCAGGGATTCTCGGTGGCGCCAGGCCGGGTTCTACCGCAGTTGGGGCTCAAGCGGGTTTTCATGCTGACCACTGGCAGCACTTGCTCTGCGAGTGAGTCCGTCTTTAACGGCCTCTCCCCTTTCATGCAAGTAATTCGTATCGGTAGCACAAGCTGCGGCAAGCCCTATGGTTTTTCGTATGAAAGCAATTGTGGAACTTCTTACGCGGCGATGCAGTTTAAGGGCGTCAATGCGGTGGGATTTGGCGACTATGCTGACGGCTTTGCACCCA
>NZ_JBWMBA010000081.1:0-1392 GCF_056521325.1 Rhodoferax sp. ZS1R8
CACCCATATCGTGAACGCGCAGCCAGAAAAGAACAGCAGGGTGAACCAGTCAATCAGCGCGGAAACCTGGCGCTGCAGAGTGGGCAAGGCAAAGGCCGCCAGTGCCGCAAGCGCGGGCAACGCCAGTAGCAAGGTGCGGTCTGACGACCCGGTTAACAGTGTAGCCACCGCGCATACTGCAAAAAACCATGCGGGTAATGCAATGTGCCTGCTGATGCGGCGGTTGAACAACTGGTGGCGCCAGCGCCACAATGTCCACAGCGTCAATGGCCAGGCCGGCCAGGTGAACCACAACAGCAACTCCGCATAGCCGCTCCAGTCGGCCCACTGGGCACGCGGTAGCTGGACTTTCCAGCTCAATAGACCTAGCGCCATGGCGAGCGCAGCGCTGGCAAGCGTGATCAATGCAATGGCGATACTTTCTCGGGTGATTCGGCGGTTGCGGGCAGAGCCGGCAAGGTCAGCCGCGCGGTCGGCGTAGTGCAACAGTGCGCTTCCGAGTCCGAACAGTATGGTCAAGCTCGGTGCGCCAGAAAGCGATAGGCCGATAAGCCCTAGCGTTGCAGCGACTGCGGGTCCATGCTTGCGGTAGGGTAGAGCAGCCATTCCAAAGAAGAACAGTGCAGAGAAACCCAGTTGTGCCAGCGCGGGTGTTGTTTCGTGCGCCAATTGCGCCAGTCCCAGGCAGGCGATAAAGGCCAATAGCCCGCCATCGGCCATTGCACGGGCATAGTCCGCTGGCAGCGCCTCGCCACCAAAAGCAAACGGAACGGGTTGTGCCAAAGGGTTGCGCGCCAGGTAGTAGGTTCCGTACCAAGTGGCCACCATCGCCAGCCCCAGCAGCAGCAAAAACGGCAGGCGGACAACGAAGTCTGAGCTGGCCCAGGTTGGCGCCACCTGCAAGGCCCATGCGCCCAGCCAATACGGTAATACGCCCGGGTTTTCAGGAGGTAGGCCGATCAATGTTGGCTTCAGCCAGTTGGAGGTACCCTGCACCAATTCCGCCATAAATCCCAAGGCTGCCATGTCTTCGCTTTTCCAGGCGTCGCGGCCCAGGAAGCCTGGCAAGGCGTATGCCAGGCACAGCAGGAACAAGGCCCAGCGCGGAAGGCGTCTGGCACCAGCCTGGGTAACGATGGCGGGGTTGGGGTGGTTCACAGATTCACAAACAATAAAAAAAGCAGCGCGGAAATCCGGGCTGCTTTTTAGGTGACAGTTCAGGCCAAAACCTGAAGTCAATTTACTCGGCGGGCGTAGCGGCTGGAGCGGCAGTCGTAGTGGCTGTTTTGCCGAAACGGTTGCGGAAGCGCTCAACGCGTCCACCCATATTGTCCACAGATTTTTGTGTACCAGTGTAGAAAGGGTGCGATTCGCTGGTGGTATCCAGCTTGT
>NZ_JBWMBA010000082.1:0-1376 GCF_056521325.1 Rhodoferax sp. ZS1R8
CAGCATCTTTGCCAAGCAGTTGCTGGTATTGGGCCTCCGAGAGGATGACCGCAGATTGCTTGTTCCGCTTCATGATGTGAGCAGGACCCGAGCGCAAACGGTCATTGATAACCGCCATGCCGCGGCGCTTGATCTCCGAGATAGTCAGTGAGTTTTCCATAACGTGCTCCTTGCGCCAATGATACCAAAATCAGTACTATTCACGCTACATTGAACGGTCTCTTTGGATGCGCCGCCAGATAGGTCTGTCCCAGTCGAAATGGGCCTGGGCCGCGCATTGAGCGCGGCAAGACTTTGCAACTTCTGCAGGGTGAGCTGCCGTCGCCTATCAATCAACCCTCGGGCTGTGTGTTTCGCACACGTTGCCCCAAGGCAGTGGCGCAGTGCGCCCAGGCAATTCCGGCTTTGCGCCAGGTGGCTGCGCAATCGCAAAGCGCTTGTATTTTGGAGAGCTAACGGCCCGAAAGAGTAGAGAAAAAGCGTGGATAAGTGCACCGAATTGGCCTGTAAAACAGGCAGTGCATTTTCAGCGTGGTGCAGTGCACCAATGCAGTGTGCGCCACGCAAAACTTGACCATTTGTCCAAGTTGAAGGCCGGAGTGCGGAATTTGTGTTTTTTCGTTGTGCCGAAGTAACAATAAGGTAACTTTTGCTGAAATCCCTTATTTACAAAAATACCCCTGTCTTTATAACATGCTTGTACGGAAGTTATTTTGCTAGTGGGACCAATTCTTGCTGAGTCTGGCCCGCCAGTACATCTGACCGATGAAACTGTATACAAGTCTGCCCTAATGTTGGGCGATCAGGTTTTTAATCAATTGGAGAATTCATGAGTCACAAAACTCCCAAGTTCCGACACAGCTTGCTGGCACGTTCGGTATTAGTCGCCTGCGGCGCTTCTGCCTCCGTGTTGGCAGTGCAACCTGTTCTGGCGCAAGATGCTGGTGCCAAGTTGCAACGTGTTGAAGTAACCGGCTCTGCCGTTCGCCGCACGGACGCCGAAGCCGCACTGTCGGTTCAGGTTCTGACCAAAGAAGACATCGCTCGCACAGGCGTTACCAGCACGGAGCAGTTGCTGCAAACCGTTAGCGCGCTCTCGTCCGCTGGCGGTACGCAAAGCTCTGAGGGTGCTGGTTTATCCACATACGGCGCTGCAACCATTTCTCTGCGTGGCCTGGAAGATACCCGCACTTTGGTGCTGGTGAACGGCCGCCGCCTGGCTTCGTTTGCTGACGGCGGTGCGGTCAACGTTAACGTTATTCCTCTGTCCGCCATTGAGCGTGTTGAAGTGCTGAAAGACGGCGCATCCAGCATTTATGGCTCGGACGCGATGGCCGGTGTGGTCAACTTCATTTTGGTCCGCTCGTTCAACGGCA
>NZ_JBWMBA010000083.1:0-1374 GCF_056521325.1 Rhodoferax sp. ZS1R8
CGGTCGGCACACAGCTCAGAGCGCGACAACGTGTCAGAAAAAACATGGGGCACAAGGGACACTTTCTCCTCATCTGCAAGCTCTGCATACATGGGCGAGTCGCTGGGCTTACCGGCCACCATGCCCATCAGCGACAGCTCGGGTACTGCCACCAGTGCCACCTGCGCACCGGCCTGCAGGCTGGACTTGATCAACTGGCGAAGGTCTTCCTTGACGGCAGCGGGCGCTGCCCGGCGCAAGAAATCATTGCCACCAATCTCCAATATCACCAGGGCTGGGCGGTGTTCATCCAGCAGGGCCTGGATGCGCCCCTTGCCATTGGCCGCCGTATCGCCGGGGACGCCGGTATTCACCACTTTCCAGCCTGTTTTTTGGGCCAACAGGCTGGGCCAGTCCTCACCGCGGGCGGCACCCGTGCCATAGGTCACACTGTCACCAAAGGCAAGCACCGTTTGACCTGCTGTAATCACAGAAAGCTTGGTCGCCTTGCGACACCCTGCCGCCCACACACCCGCAGACAAACCCGCAATGACTAGTACCCTGCGCCGAACAACAACTGGTCTCATGAAATCTATATTCACCGCACACCGCCAACCCGCTGGCGCGCGCGCCTTGATCCTGTGGACCGCCTTGGTGTTGGCTGGGTGCGCCTCTGCGCCACCGGTCGAAAGCAAGAACACATTGCCCCCTGCGGTGCCTGGTGAGACCGAACCCAACCAGAGGTTCACCCACTGGGTGGCCGATTTCAGTACCACAGCCCGCACGGCAGGCATTACGGATGCCACGCTCAAACTCGCGTTTGATAACGTGCGCTTCATAACGCGTACCGTTGATGCGGACAAGGCTCAACCCGAATTTGCCCGCACGGTCTGGGACTACCTGGACAGCGCAGTGTCTGCACAGCGCATCAGCCGTGGACGCGACAAGCTGCAGCAGCTGCGCACGCAAATCGAACCCATCGCCACGCGCTACGGTGTGCCGCCGGAAGTGCTGGTTGCGATCTGGGGCATGGAGAGCAGCTACGGCAGTTTTATGGGCGATATACCCACGGTAGACACACTTGCAACGCTGGGCTTTGAGGGCCGGCGCGAGGCATGGGCCCGCAGCCAGTTACTCGCTGCCCTGCACATTTTGCAAAACGGGGACATTGATCGGGCAAACATGATCGGCTCATGGGCTGGTGCGATGGGGCAAACACAGTTTTTGCCCACCAGTTTTCTCACCTATGCTGTGGATGCCGATGGCGATGGTCGGCGCGACATATGGGGCAGCCTGCCCGACGTCATGGCATCTACTGCAAACTTCCGGGGCAGGTCCGGTTGGCAATCCGGCCAATCCTGGGGAGCCGAGGTGCGGTTGCCAGTGGGTTTTGAC
>NZ_JBWMBA010000084.1:0-1372 GCF_056521325.1 Rhodoferax sp. ZS1R8
CGGCTACATCACCATGGTGACCCAGTGGATGCTGGAGCAGGCCCTGCGCACGCTGGCCGCGTGGGCGCCCACGCATCCCGAGCTCAGCATTGCTGTGAACGTGAGCACGCGCGACCTGCAACACAAGGGCTTTGCCGAGCGGGTGGCCCGCATGGTGGAGGCCAGTGGCGTGCCCGCCAAACGCCTGCGTTTGGAGATCACCGAGAGCGGCTTGATGGACGACCCTGCGCAAAGTGTGGCCCTGCTTCACGCGCTGCGCGAGATCGGCACGCCGCTGTCGATTGACGATTTCGGCACCGGATATTCCTCACTGGCGTATTTGCAGAAACTACCGGTCAGTGAACTGAAGATTGACCGCAGTTTCATTGACAAGCTGGACCAGTCCCCTGGCACACAAAAGCTGGTGCGCGCCATGACCGAGATGGGCCACGGCCTGGATTTGATGGTGACCGCCGAAGGTGTGGAGACCGAGGCTGAGCGCGAGACGATTACCCGGCTGGGTGTTGATGTGATGCAGGGCTACCTGGCCAGCAGACCACTGCATGGCGGGAAACTGCAGGCCTGGTTTGATGCATTGCCTGCGGCTTAGCCAAGCCCCCAGGGCGCCTCACACATTCCCACTGAACAAGCGCCGAATCAACAAGTCCTTGAAGCTATGCGCCTCGGACAAACCAAGGCGTTCCAGGTAGACGGGTGGGGCCTCCCTGCCTTCCCACAGGCTCTTGACGGCCATGGTCAGCAGTTCGGTGGGGTGCTGGCTGGCGTGTTTGATCTTTTGCATGGCGCGCACCATGCGCAGCTCGTCGTCGGTCAGGTCGGTGCCAAAGGGGTGGTCGGGCAACATGCCAGCGGTCAGCCAGGGGTGCAGGGTGTGCTTCAGCGCCTCGGGTAGGTTTTGGCGGTAACACTCGGGCACGGTGTAGCTGGCCTCTAACTTGCCGTTGGCCTTGGCCTGGGCTACCAGCTCATCCTGAAAGCGGGAGTCGGCCACGGCGATCAGGCGTTTGACCACCTCGCTGTCAGACTGGCCGCGCAACTCGGCCACGCCGTATTCGGTGATGACCACATCGCGCAGGTGGCGGGGGATGGTGGTGTGGCCGTAGTTCCACACGATGCTGCTCACTGTGCTGTGCTTGGTCTGGTGGGTGGCGCGCAGCATCATCATCAGGCGCGCATCGGGCAGGGCGTGGGACATGGCGACAAAGTTGTATTGCCCGCCATACAACTGGTTGATGAAGTCGACGCGTGTCATGTCAATTTTGGCCAGTGCATGCAGTGGGCTGGCGCGAAGTCGCTGGTAGAAGTCGTTGGGTCCAAGAAAGAAGCCGCCGGTCATGTGGATGCCACCGTGCAGCCGTGCGCCCAGCATTTG
>NZ_JBWMBA010000085.1:0-986 GCF_056521325.1 Rhodoferax sp. ZS1R8
GTGAATGAGATCTCGCTGGCCTATAACCTGGGCGACCCCGCGGCTGCGCGCAAGACCATGCAGATGGGCAAGCTCAAAACCACCAAGTGGATTCTGAAATTTGACATCCTCAAGGCTGAACAGATTGCCGAGAACAAGAAAGGTTTTGATGGGCGCGCAGTTGGCGGCTTGTTGTCCATCTTTGGCGGTGGGAGCATGGCTGGCGCTGCAGCCGGCACCGTGGCAGGCTCCGTGCAGACTGCCGACAGCACCGGTGTGTGGCTGATTGGCATGCGTTACAAAATCATGGACGCCAACACGACGGAACAGGTTGCCCAGGGCTACAAAGACCTGAAGATGGAAGTGGGCGCAACGGGTACCAGCGTGATGGGCGTTTCGGAATCCGCCAAAGGCGGCGTGGGCTTGGACACCATGGTGCAGCGCCTGGTCCAAACCCTGGTGTGGGACATCGACGCCAAACATAAATGAGCACACTCACTCAACTCGGCAAATACGCCATCCGCCGCGAGCTTGGCAAGGGGGCGATGGGCATCGTCTATGAGGGCTTCGACCCGGTCATCGAACGCACCGTCGCCATCAAGACCATCTTGCCGCAGCAGCTCAATGCGGACGAGGCCGCGCAAGTGCTGGCCCGCTTCAAGCGCGAGGCGCAGGCCGCTGGCCGTTTGAACCACCCCGGCATCGTGGCGGTTTACGACTATGGTGAAGTGGTGGTCGATGAAGACCACACCATGGTGGCCGGCGAGGTGGCAGACAAAGCCCGACAACGCGTGGCCTTTATCGCGATGGAATTTGTCAAGGGCAAAGAGCTGCGCGAGTTCTTTGAGGCCAACGAACGTTTTGCCCTCAAGGACGTGGAGCGCCTGATGGGCGAGATTCTGGACGCGCTGGCCCACGCCCATGCCAACGGCGTCGTGCACCGCGACATGAAGCCCGCCAACCTGATCGTGCTGGCCAACGGCAAGGTCAAGGTGGCCGACTTCGGT
>NZ_JBWMBA010000085.1:1008-1368 GCF_056521325.1 Rhodoferax sp. ZS1R8
CAGGTCGGCACTGTCATGGGCACCCCCGCCTATATGTCGCCCGAACAGTTCATGGGCCAGCCGGTGGATGGGCGCAGTGACATCTTCTCGTGCGGCGTCATCCTGTACCAGTTTTTGACGGGCGAGAAGCCTTTCACCGGCAATTCGACGACCATCATGTACAAGGTGCTGCACGAGGAGCCATTAGCCCCCTCGCTGCTGAACGTGGCCCTGCCCGCCGCCTTCGACGCCGTGGTCAAAAAAGCCATGGCCAAGAACCCGGACGAGCGTTACCAAACGGCGCAGGACTTTGCGCAAGCCATCAAGACCACGCTGGGCGCTGCATCGACAACCGCACCTATTGCGGCTGCAGACCCCGAC
>NZ_JBWMBA010000086.1:0-1363 GCF_056521325.1 Rhodoferax sp. ZS1R8
ATGCCGTCGTGGTTGGCCAGATAGGCCAGCATTTTTTTGCTGTAAGCGCTGCCGTCAACAGCTAGAAGAATTTTCATGGCGTGCTCCTTGAATTCAGTACAGTGTAGCCATGCCAGTTTCACTGATCATGCATCTACCCTCCCCATTGAACCGCTTGCTTTGGATCCTGGCCTGCCTGTTGGGCATGGCTGGTCCAGCTACCATTCCCCAGGCGGCGGCACAGACACCTGCCGGCAACACGCCCGCTCTGATGCTGGCAAAGGTCTACCACCCTGGCATCGATTTGACCGATTACTGGGTGAGCGAAAAGTACGATGGGCTGCGTGGTTACTGGGACGGTCACAAACTACTGACCCGCGGCGGCGAGCTTATTTATGTCCCGCCATGGTTTACGGCAGGTTGGCCCACCACGCCACTGGATGGTGAATTGTGGGCTGGTCACGGTCAATTTGAACGGGCTAGCTCCACCATACGCCAGCGCGTACCCAATGACTCTGCGTGGCGCGTCATACGCTTCATGGTGTTTGACATGCCGACGCACGGTGGGCAGTTCACAGAGCGGCTCTCCGCCCTCAACGCTGCAGTGGCACAGATCGATCAGCCCTGGGTGGTAGCTGTGCCCCAAACTCGCGCGGCCTCCCACGCTGCGCTGCAGACACAGATGCGCAAGGTGGTCAAAGCGGGGGGGGAAGGCCTCATGCTGCATCGGGGCGCATCGCTCTATACCGCCACTCGCAATGGTGATTTGTTGAAGGTCAAGCCACACGAAGACGCCGAAGCCATTGTGGTGGGCCACCAGGCAGGCCGAGGCAAGTTTGGGGGCATGCTGGGGGCCCTGTTGGTGGAGACGGTAGCCAGTGGCAATGCTGCTGCGCCCGGTGTGCGATTCAAGATTGGAACCGGCCTCGCCGAAGCCGATCGCCGTAACCCGCCGCCCGTTGGCACCGTAGTGACCTATCGGTATCGGGGCCTGACAGACGCGGGTATACCGCGTTTTGCCAGCTTCTTGCGCGTGGCGCCTGCCTCGCCAGTCGCGCCTAACTCTAAGAAAAGCGCTGCAAAATAGATAACAGTAGACCCCGTATGGACGGGGGCTGGTGCCTCATCTGCAATGCAGCCTTGCTAATGCCGAGTTCGGTCAACAGGGCTGCGAAAGCTGCATTGGTCGGGGCAAACACCGTGAAGGGTCCCTTGCCTTTCAGTGTGTCTACCAAGCCCGCAGCGCCAAGGGCCGTTGCAAGGGTTTTGAAGCTGCCTGCGGCAACAGTGGTGTCAACGATAGCTTTGGCTTGAACAGAGAAAGCCATACCCAAGATCAGTACGGAAGCGACAAGAGTCTTTTTCACAAAAGTCTCCAAAGGTG
>NZ_JBWMBA010000087.1:0-1358 GCF_056521325.1 Rhodoferax sp. ZS1R8
GTCGCCTGAAATTTTGGCTAGCAATTCTGTGGCCAGCATCAAGGGGCAACTGAGTCAAGCTGAGGCCAAGCTGAGCGAAATGCGTATAAGCCTTGGCCCCAACCACCCCGTGCGCGTGCAGCTTGAAGGGCAAGTAACCGAGCTAAAGGAGCAACTCAGCCAAGAAATGCGCCGTGTTACCGGTGGCACCTCGGTTGCACGCAGCGCCGCAAGCATGCGTGAGGCAGAGTTGCGCGGCATGGTAGCCGCCCAAAAGGCCCGCGTGCTGGCCTTGCGCCAAGAGCGGGACCAAATCTCCGTGTTGGCCCAAGACGTAGAGGCCTCCAAGGCCATGTACGACTCGGTGCTCAAGCGCACCAACCAGCTCAACCTGGAAAAGCAATCTGACCAAGCCAACGTCTCGGTGCTGAGCCCGGCCATCGAGCCCAACACGCCGTCCAAGCCCAACCGCCCCAAATATTTGGCCATGACATTTTTAGGTGCGCTAGCTGCGGCGTTTGCTGCTGCTTTGGCGCTTGAATTTTTGAGCCCTAAGGTGCGCGTGTTAAGCGACATCATGGTGGACGATGTGCCCGTGCTGGGCACTATAGAACGGCGCGACGCCAATTACTCATGGGGTCAGCGTATGGCACTGGTCGTTAAATTTTTCACCCGGCGTAAACAACGCAAAACGGTGCATGCGGCCAGCCGCCTGGCGGGGCTGCAATGAGCGAGCCGCAATTCAATTCATCCTCACTGTTCCCAACCGATGTGGACATTGAGCTGGATGGCGTTGGCCCCAAGACAGGCTCTAAGCGTTCGCTTGGCCAGATTTTGCTGGATGCCCAGGTGCTAACCCCAGAGAACGCACTGCGCATCATTGAGCTGCAGCGGGAGAAGAAAATTCGCTTTGGCGAAGCGGCAATAGAACTTGGTCTTATTAGTGCCGGCGACATCGACTACGCGCTGTCGCACCAATACGAATACAGCTACCTGCCACGCACCAGCGGTCAGCATACAGACCCCGAGCTAGTAGCGGCCTATCAGCCGTTTAGCCACGAAGTGGACCAGCTACGCACGATACGGTCGCAGCTTATGCTGCGTTGGTTTGAGCAGCACAGGGGCCATGCCATGCTGGCCATAGTAGGCGCCGGCCGTGGTGAAGGGGGTAGCTATTTGGCAGCCAATCTTGCAATCGTGTTTGCCCAAATGGGCGAGCGCACACTGTTGATCGATGCCGACATGCGCGCGCCGCGCCAGCACAGCCTGTTCCAGCTGAACAACCAGATAGGCTTTTCCAGCTTGCTGGCCAGTCGTGCCGATGTTGCCAGCACCATTCACCACATCCACTACATCAACAATCTGGACGTATTGCCGGC
>NZ_JBWMBA010000088.1:0-1347 GCF_056521325.1 Rhodoferax sp. ZS1R8
AAATTCAAAAATTGGCACCATCACCAGACTGCTCTGCACACTCATCATGGAGCGGTAGCCGCTGTCCACACGCTCCACCTCTCGGGCGATCAGGCCATAAGACACGTAGTTCAGGCCGGGGCCACCGTATTGCTCGGGGATGGTGGGGCCCAAGAGGCCCAGCTCACCCATTTCGCGGAAGATGGCAGGGTCGGTCGTGCCGTCGCGGAAGGCCTGGGTCACGCGGGGCAGCAGCTTGCCCTGGCAGTAGGCGGCGGCGGCATCGCGCACCATGCGTTCGTCGTGCTCAAGCTGGCTGTCTAGCAAAAAGGGGTCTTGCCAGTTGAAAGATGCTGCGTGGGCCATGGGTAAGGTCTCCGGGAGGGGTGGTTGTTACCCCGCATCGTAGTGCCGAACGGCACGGGTCACAAACGATTGTTTGTCACCCAGGTATGCGCTTCACGCATATTTGAGCCTAACTTAGGCAGGGCGCTACAAGCGCTTGACCTTGGTGGCCTCAATCATTCCCGCGATGCCGTCGAGTTGCAGCACCAGTTCGCCCCGGCGCAGGATCACGTGTTTGACAGACTCCGTGCGGTTGGCATAGGTGACCCGGTCGCCGGGTTTGAACTGCGGCAGGCTGGGCGGCGCCACGTAGACCGGCCGGGCCTGCTTCTGGCTGCCCTGCCGGCTGAGTTTGCTGGCAATGCCAGGGTGCAGCGGTGCCAACTGTTCCAACGCGGTGCGCACCGCGTCGCGCATGGCGTCTGCGGTGAAAGGCTTGGCCAGCAAGAACAGTGCGCCGGCCTCATCGGATTCTTGTTGGCGTGTGGGGTTGCAGTCTTGCGCCAACAGCGCGAACTGGCAGTTGGGGTTGTCTTTGAGCAGGGCTTTGTGCAGTGCGATACCGTTCAAAGACTCCTTGGCAAACCAGTCAGTGATCAAAAAATCGGGTTTTTGGGAGGCTGCAATTTCCGCTGCGGCGTGCGGATCGGAGACCGTTTTGATGGCTGCGGAGTCAAAACCGTAGCCAGACAGCAGCTTTTGGGTGAAGAGTTGGAGCGCAGGGCTAGGGTCGGAAACTAGAAAACTGACGGCGGACATGGGCGCTAACAAAAAAATCGGCGGAAACATCCACTACGAAGATTGTCATTTTACGGCGTGCATCCCGTCATTGGGCTTGCATGGGGTGAACACCAGTTGCGCAGCAGAGGGTGTTTTCGGGCTGGCTACACTGGTCAACCATGCGACGCAAGATTCCCGCCACCCACACCCTGCTGTGTTTTGAAGCGGCCGCCCGCCACGAAAGTTACACCCGTGCCGCGCAGGAGCTGGCGCTGACCCAAAGCGCGGTCTCGCGCCAAGTGG
>NZ_JBWMBA010000089.1:0-1345 GCF_056521325.1 Rhodoferax sp. ZS1R8
AGCACAAACTGCATTTGATGGGGGGTATGGGGACTCATGGTGTGGAAGCCTCGGGTTGCTATCAACGTACAGAGCTCATGGTAGGCACCCCCATGGCCTACCGTCTGTGCGCCTTCACACGCACCGCTAACGCAGCACCATCACCGCAATATTGGTTTGCGCCAGTACACGCTGTGTCTGGCTGCCAATCAGCAGGCGCTCCAACGCACTGGCGCCGTGCGAGCCCATGACGATAAGGTCGGCACCGGTCGATGTGGCAGCAGCCAAAATGCTTTTCGAAATGCTGTGTTCCTGCAAAACCATCTGCTGGGGCTCGATGCCGTGTTGCACCACGATGGCCTTGGCCTGCGCCAGCCAATGCGCTGCGGCGTCGCGCGCGGCCTGGTGCATGGGGTTGTCGTCAGCCCGGTAAACACCGCCGGCAAGCCCAGTTGGATTTTGCTCAATGGCAGTCATGAGGGTTACTGCCGCCCCCAAGACTTTGGCCAGCTCAGCCCCCTGCGCTACCGCACGGATGCATGCGTCGGAACCGTCAATGGGTAATAGTATGTGTTTGAACATGGCGATCCTTGTTGGTTAGTGGCACCGATAAATTCTATCCATCCACTGGGTCCCACAATCGTGCGCAAGGGTAAACACCAAGTGCATGTGTCAGGTTTTCTACAGGGCTTTCAGGCACCATTGGCGGGTCGCAAGCGTGGCTATGTTCGCGCCTGTCCTTTTAACGAAAGTAGATGGAGAACCGCAGTGGCAGCACTCTTAAAACTCGCGCTAGGCATGGACTGGATCAGCAAAAAATTTGGGGTGCTTGCATCCTGGACCGTACTGCTTTCCGCCCTGATCTGCGCACTGAACGCATTTGTTCGGTATGGCTTCGATTGGAGCTCCAACGCCTATATGGAAATCCAGTGGTATCTATTTGCCTACATGGTCATGGTTGGCGCACCCCTGGTGCTCAAGCTCAACGAACATGTGCGGGTAGACCTGATTTACGGCAAGCTCAAAGGCAACAGACCCGTGTATGTTGACTTGTTTGGCTTGGTGGTCTTTCTGTTACCCGTAGTTACGCTGCTGATGGTCCTGTCCTGGGGCTACTTCATGAACAGTTTCACCTCCGGCGAAATGTCGCAAAACGCCGGGGGCCTGATCCGCTGGCCCGCCGTGCTGGCCATGCCGCTGGGCTTTGCCCTGGTGCTGGTGCAAGGGTTGGCCGAAATCGTCAAACGCGTCGCCTACCTGATGGGCCAGTACGAGATGGACACCCATTACGAAAAGCCGCTGCAATAAGCACCACCCCACCCATAGACTCAGGAAATTACTATGCTATTGGAAAACTTTCCCCCGG
>NZ_JBWMBA010000008.1:0-183609 GCF_056521325.1 Rhodoferax sp. ZS1R8
GATCCTGCACCATGCGTACAGCGCGTTCGCGTACTTCGGGGGAAAAACGATTTGATTTCTTGCTCATGACTCCATCTTCTCAAAGGTTGGAGCCTCCTCAAAATCCGGGGCGATTCACAAAGGTCAGTTTATCAAACTAATAGTGCTATTGTGACAATAATGGTTATCGCAATAGATCTATTTTTACTACGTCTTTTTCCGAACGTTTCAGCGCACCCACGCTCTGCTAGTCAGGCACTGTCGCGGGCAGTGCCAGTTGCTAGTCACACAATATGGCAGCGTGTTGTGGCAGGATGCGCCCTTCCAGGGCGTCACGGTGTGGCGAGGCGTTGGCCGCGGCCGAGTAGTAGTAAACCTCAGACGCGACGTTCGTTCGGTGAAACTAAGTAATTCGATGAAGAATCTCTTCCGAAGCTGAAGGTAACCGTACCCTCAAGAACGCGGACGGTGCACATCAAAACAACTGCTTCGGCAATCCCCGCTTGAGGGCAACGGGACCTTAGTGGCGCAGCGATGACCTGCGAGTGAGCAGCAGAGAATACGATATGCCTGCATATGGCGCCTTCCGAAAGGGCCTTTTGATTGGTCTCTATGCTGAGCATTGAATCCAATAATCCCCCTGGGTACTCCATGAAATTCGGAATTGGTAAGCCATCTCTGAAGAAGATGATTTCCGCTCGCACCTCGCCGGCGCGTTTTGTCCAGAATAGCCTTGGAGTCAAAGCTCCTCGCGGGTGGGGGTGGCTCACCAACCCGAAGCGCGCCGCATACAACCGGGTGTATTCCCGGACCACGGTTAGCATTTGGTCATTGCTGCGGGCGATTTTTGGCGGCAAGCGCTAGCCAAGCGCCCGGTTAGGGTCGCTATACCGGGCAATTCCCTCGATGCAGGGGTCTGATACACTTTTTAACACTATCCAGGGGCACCCATGAGCGAACAAATTTCCTTTGACACCAACGATTTTGCGAGCAATCCAGAACCTCGTTGCCCATGCGTCCTCTTGTTGGACGTATCGGGTTCGATGAACGGCGCTCCGTTGAACGAGCTCAATGCAGGGTTGGCTGTGTTCAAAGATGAATTAGCCGCTGACTCTCTTGCAATGAAGCGCGTGGAAGTTGCCATCGTGACGTTTGGCCCCACAAAGATTGAAATGCCCTTCACAAGTGCATCGACTTTCTATCCGTCAACACTCGTTGCTCAAGGTGACACCCCCATGGGCAGCGCCATCACTCAGGCGTTGGAATTGGTCAAAGACCGCAAGAATGAATATCGGCGAACGGCATTTCCTACTACCGCCCTTGGGTTTTCTTAATCACCGACGGTGGCCCCACCGACTCGTGGCAGGCGGCAGCCGCTGCCGTGCGCGAAGGTGAGGCATCTAAGCAGTTTGCTTTTTTTGCCATTGGCGTGAAAGGTGCAAACATGGACGTTCTCAAGCAAATCAGCTCACGCGAACCGTTGTCGCTGGAAGGACTGCGTTTCAAAGAGCTGTTTAGCTGGCTTTCCAGCTCCCTGCGGTCTGTGTCGCGGTCGACGCCAGGCACGGAAGTCCCCTTGGAGTCGCCCAAAGGCTGGGCAGCCGTTTGAACTGGCGGGTTCTTGGTGCCTCTGAAGTAGGAACCTCACACGTTTCAGTTGGCCGTAACTGCGAAGACAGTTGTTGGGCTCAGGTGGGCTCCACTCCCGCAGGCATGCCCTTCCTGCAGCTGTTCGTAGCAGACGGGGCAGGAAGCGCGACGAATGGCGGGGAAGGTGCAGAACTGGCGATTCAGGCTGCTGCAGACTTCATTGGGGAAAAGCTGAAGTTGTCGGAATTTGGGCTGGGTGACGAATTGGCCACTGAATGCGTAATGGCCGTTCGGGACAAGATATACGCTCGGGCAGACGCGATGGGCCTCAAAGCCCGCGACTTTGCCTGCACGTTCTTGGGGGTTTTGTCTTGCAAACTGGGCACTTTGGTGCTTCAGATTGGAGATGGCGGGATTGTTTTAGATGTGGGGCAAGGGCTAGAGGTACCCGTTGTTCCAATGCTGGGGAGTACGCCAATATGACCCACTTCGTGACGGATGAGGACGCTATCAAAAAAATGGTGACTAAGTCC
This sequence comes from Rhodoferax sp. ZS1R8, assembly GCF_056521325.1. Lineage (NCBI taxonomy): Bacteria > Pseudomonadati > Pseudomonadota > Betaproteobacteria > Burkholderiales > Comamonadaceae > Rhodoferax > Rhodoferax sp. ZS1R8. The sequence goes on from NZ_JBWMBA010000008.1 coordinate 2,103, forward strand.
TACCCGGGTATCTCATTGCGCGTCGCGGTTTTCAGCGACGGGCTGCAGCGCCTGGCCCTGAACATGGCGGACAACACTGCACACGAGCCATTCTTTGCTAATTTTTTCAAGGTGCTAGGAACTTCCACATCTGAACAGGACGAGCAGCTTCATGCAGCGTTGATTCGATTTCTTCAAAGTCCAGCGGTAAATGACCGCACGGATGACGACAAGACTTTGGCATTAGCTGTTCTGTCCCGTTAGCCGCGATGCAAAGACGCTGGTCACCTCGAAGGGGACGCCAATACAGATAGGCCGTGAGCTAGGAAGGGCGGAGAGGGCTCTGTGTTTGAAGTCCAGTCTTTGTCGGACCAGGTAGCCAAGCTGTACCACCAGCTCCCTGACGCAAAGAAGCAGGCCAAGCTAACGTTTATGGCCAGCACAGCTGACCGGCAATTGTTGAGCTACGTGGCTTGGCCTCAGGAAACACTCCATTCGTCAAGAGGTGGGCCAGTCGTCGGGTTTTTGATGCCGAAGGTGGTGGGCAAGGCCCCTGTTCACATGGTTTACAGCCCTGCCCACCGGCGGCAGGACAATCCGAAAGCAGCGGCATTGCTCGATTAGTCGATTCTCAAAACAAAAACCCCAGCAGGGTGCTCTCGCAAGAATTCACCAAGAAGCGGTTTTCTTTGGCCTGTGCCGGCCGGTGTTTGGAAAGACGTAACACTTTTCTGAATTTTCGGTGTGAGGATTCAGAAAAGCGGCCCCCTGTTGGGGAGCCGCATCCAAATCTAAGCCAAAAGCCTAGAGTATTTTTGGGTACAACGAATCACTGTTGCAACCTTATGAGCGAAAGTTGTTGGCTCCACAGCCGCTTGCGCTGTAAAAAAGGCAGCTTATGCCGTCAAAAAGGCAGCTTATGCTGTCACCCACAGTCGGCTAAATTCTGTTCCGGTGCCGTCACCCACAGCTTCCCACATGCCCACATTGGGTACAGTAGTCGCAACCATCTTTGCGGATCACGGCATGGGCGCCGCATTCACCGCATTTTTTGCCCGCCATCACTGGCAGGGGTGCGGTTGCCAGTGCGCTTTCGTGCTGTGGCAGCAGCGCATCGGATTCGGGCTGCACATCGGTGGAACGGCGGTTGTAGTTGCTGGTCTTGGTCCGGTTGCGTTGCGATTGGATGTTCTGGATCGCAAAGGCCATGGCCGCCACTTCGGAGTCGTGCCACATCGGCACCTGGGTGCCATCTTCTTTCTGGTGCGTACCCAGTCGCACGGGGCCGCGGTCCCAGGCCACCTTGCGCATATCACTGAGTGCGCGCTCCAGGAAGCCGCCACGTGCGGCCAGCGACAGCAGGCGCATGCTGGACGTGATCCACTGCTGCGATTCGCCGCTCTGCCCCACGGGCATGAAGAATTCAATCGCGCGGTCTACCATGCCGCCGTTGGGCAGCGGCACGGGCAAAAAGGATACCAGTAGGTACAGCGTCTTGTGGCCCTCTTGCGTCCAGTAATCCACCTTTTCTGCGACGGCGGACAGCGCGCCCTTGGGGCGGCGTTCGATGACCGTACGCATGGGGTCAACCACAGGTGCGGGCGGTGTGGGGGCTACGGGAGCGGCTGCGGTCTCGGTTGGCGTCACGTGTAACACCGAGCCCAGAATCGCATTGGGCCGATACGTTGCCAAACCTTTCAGGCGCGCATTCCAGGCTTGCTGGTACAAATTCTTGAAGTCGTCGTAGGGGTAGTCGGCCGGCACGTTCACCGTCTTGGAGATGGCGGTGTCGACAAAGGGCTGCACCGCTTCCATCATTGCGATATGGTCGGTGGCCGACATCTCCAGTGCGGACACGAAGTAGTCCGGCAGCTGGTTTACATCACCACCCAGCTCGTGGTACAGGCGCCAGGCGTGGTCTTCTACAGAGTACTCGGTGTAGCTGCCATCGCCCTCGCGCTTCTTGCGCTTGTACATCCACGAGAAAGGCGGCTCAATGCCATTGGACGCGTTGTCGGCAAAGGCCAGGCTGACGGTGCCTGTGGGCGCGATCGACAGCAGGTGGCTGTTGCGGATGCCATGCTTGCGGATGGACTGCTGCAAGGCGGCCGGCAAGCGGCTGGCAAAGGTGCCCGCCTCCAAATAGCCGTCCGCGTCGAACTTGGGGAAGGCGCCCTTCTCTTGCGCCAGCGCCACCGAGGCGGTGTAGGCCGCATCGCGCATGCTGGTGGCAATACGGGTCGCCATTGCACGGCCCTCTGCCTTGTCGTAGCGCAGGCACAGCATGGCCAGCGCATTGCCCATGCCGGTAAAGCCCACGCCGATGCGGCGCTTGGCCGACGATTCGTCGCGCTGCTGTTGCAGCGGCCAGAAGGTCACGTCCAGCACGTTGTCCAAAGCGCGGACCTGGATCGCCACAGATTTCTCGAAGGCTTCGAAGTCAAACGCCGGCACACCGGCAAAGCCAAAGGGATGGCGGATGAAGCGCGTCAGGATGATGGGGCCCAGGTCGCAGCAACCATAGGATGGCAACGGCTGCTCGCCGCAGTTGTGAACATACAGGCCATTGGCGTCAAAGGCGTGCACATCCGCCACGGTGACGTCATACACGTCCTCGCTACCGTCTTCTGTCACGGATTCCACGGTGGCGGTAAAACGTTCGGCATTCAGCGCACGGCGGTAACTTGCCAACGACTGCTCCAGGCGCTCGGCCTTGTGCGTATCCGCAAAACCGATGCGGTCTGCATACACCTGCAAGCTGCTGCCGCTGATGAGCAATTCGTGCTGCGCATCGGTTTCATACACCTTCATGCCGCCTTTTCCATCGGGCATGGGCTTGGCTTGGGCCGGGCGGCGATTGGGATAGATGGTGGCCGCAACGCCCAAGCGCAGCAACATGCGCTGCACCGACTGCAGCAGGCCCAAATCGCTCTGCGCCAGGCGCACGCTGACACCCTTGTCCTGCGTGCCTTGCACAGAGCCGTCTGCGTCGAACAGACCGCGCAACAGCCCCGCCGAGAAGTCGGACGAGCTCGCTTCCATGGCCGGCGTAATGGTCTTGTGGCCCGGGCGCATGCCAAAGCCATGGGCCAAATGCCACACTGCGCCCGATACCATGCGTGCCTCGCCACGGCTCGCTATCGGCCGCTGAAAGCCACGAAAATCAGCGCGGTGCGACAGCGTCGACGCCGCTGCTTCTGCCGCGGCAACAATGCCTGCCGCACCCGTGCTGGCATAGGCCACCGTGCCGTTGGCAACCTGCTTAAGCTCTGGCGCCCAGACGGAGATAACAGCCTTGGCGCTCTTCAGCGTGCCATCGCCCACCAGCAGGCCCAGCAAATAACCCTGCTCCTGCGTGCCGACGCCATCCCAGCCGCCCAACGCGCGGTGGTCATGCAACACGATTTCATCACCCTGGCACAGTTGCGCGGCAGGCACCCACTCGGCTTCGAGCACGTAGCGGGTCTTGCGTGCCACGCGGCGCACGCGGTGGTCTGCGGTGAGCCGCAAGGTGTGGCCTTCGCGGGTGCGCAGCGCCAGCACCGGCTTGTGGCCGGTCTTGAAGAACCCTTCGCTCTCGACCTTGTAGGCCTTGCCATCCACTACGGCCGAGAAGTCTTTGCCAATCAGATCCGCCACTTGCGCGGGGCCATCGGTTGTCAACACCCAGGTGTCGGCTGTCACGCAAGGATTGGTCGCAGCAATGGTCTCGCAGTAGCGCAGGTTGTTGTCTTTGTTGATGTGGTCCAAGAACAAAATGCCGGGTTCAGCAAAGTCGTAGGTGGAACGCATCACCGTGTCCCACAACTCGCGCGCCTTCAGCGTCTGGTAGACCCATTTGCCATCCGCGCGCTGAAAAGCGCCCTTTTCCAGCAACGTGGAACCGGGCTTTGCCGGGTGCACAAGCTCCCACGGCTGGTCATTGGCCAATGCTTCCATGAAGGTATCGGTCATGCCCACCGACACATTGAAGTTGTTCCAGCGGCCCGGCGTGCGCTTGGCGGTGATGAACTCCATCACGTCCGGGTGGTCCACGCGCAGCACGCCCATTTGCGCACCGCGGCGCGCGCCCGCGCTCTCCACCGTGGAACACGACTGGTCGAACACATTGATATAGCTGCAAGGGCCCGACGCCATGGACGCTGTGCCCTTGACCGCCGCGCCGCGTGGGCGGATGCGCGAGAAGTCATACCCCACACCGCCTCCGCGGCGCATGGTCTCGGCAGCCTCGCGCAGGGCTTCGTAGATGCCCGGGTAACCATCTTCGTCCATGCCCTGGATGCAATCGCCCACCGGCTGCACAAAGCAGTTGATCAATGTGGCTTGGATATCGGTACCGGCAGCGCTCATGATGCGGCCCGCGCCAATGGCACCGGCGTACAAATTTTCCAGGAAGATGGCCTCGTACTTGGCGCGGTCCTCTTCCTTTTCTACTGACGCCAACGCACGGGCCACGCGGGCAAACAGGTCTTCGATACCGGTTTCGCCGGGTTTGAGGTACTTCTCGGCCAGCACGTCGTGGCTGATGGGTTGGATGACGATCTGGTTTTGGGTGGGGGCAATGGGGTCGCGTTTCATACCGTTATCTCCTGAGAATGGGTGCCGAACGGTGCAGCCCGAGATGGCTGGAACTCCGGTGGGTTCGGCGCTTTGCGCGCGCGAAAGGGGCTGATTCTGGCAGGTGTTTAGCACCGTTTGGGTAGCTTCAGCCGGCGCAGGACGCCCGAAATTTTTCACATCAAGAAAAAAACACACCAGCCCCCGGGGGTGTTGGTGCGGGCGCTATGTTTCCCATAGCTAGTATTTTTTCTTATTTTTTTGCCGGGCGATAGGGTGTCTGTTGCGCGGCGCACTGCTCTTTTTCGCTGCGCTATTGAAAATGGGGCCCGTGGACCCAAGCTACCGCCACAACGCCCTGCCCCATCTCATTTTTTGATCGGGGACATTGAACTTCTTTATTAGCACTCGCTCATAGAGAGTGCTAATATTGACCGCTAGATACAAGGAGTTCAGGTATGTCATACCCATTGGGACACGCAGCCACCGCCGTAACACTGGCCAATCCATGGTCGATGGTGCCGTCGCTGGGCAATTTGGACGCCTATATTTCGGCTGCCAACCGCCTGCCCATGCTGACGCTGGAGGAAGAGCAGGAGTTCTCCCGCAAATTCAAGGCCGACAATGACCTTGAAGCAGCTGGTAAGTTAGTGCTATCTCACTTGCGGCTGGTGGTGTCGGTATCACGCCAATACCTGGGCTATGGCCTGCCGCACGGCGACCTGATCCAGGAAGGCAATGTGGGGCTGATGAAGGCCGTCAAGCGGTTCGACCCCGACCAGGGCGTGCGCCTGGTCAGCTACGCGCTGCACTGGATCAAGGCGGAAATCCATGAATACATTTTGAAGAACTGGCGTATGGTCAAGGTGGCAACCACCAAGGCGCAACGCAAACTGTTTTTCAACCTGCGCTCGATGAAGCAGCGCTTCAAGAGCGAAGATGCAGCGGCCGACTTGGGCACACACCGCGACACGCTGAACCCCGAGCAGATCGACGCGATGGCGCGCGAACTGAAGGTCAAGCCCGAAGAAGTCATTGAGATGGAAACCCGCATGTCGGGTGGCGATGTGTTGTTGGATCCCTCTCCGTCAGATGATGGCGAAGAGGCCTATGGCCCGATCGCCTACCTGACCGATACCAAGCACGAGCCTATCGCCATGATCGAAGCGCATCAGCGCGACGTGCTGGCATCCGAAGGCATTGCCGCAGCGCTGGACGGCCTGGATGCGCGTAGCCGTCGCATCGTTGAAGAGCGTTGGCTCAAGGTCAACGACGACAACTCGGGTGGCATGACACTGCATGAGTTGGCTGCCGAATATGGCGTCAGCGCAGAACGCATTCGCCAGATCGAGGTGGCTGCAATGAAAAAGATGAAGACGGCGCTGGTCGAATACGCCTGATTTCGTACAAGGTGCCATACGACCCTTGCAGGCGCTGCTTGCAGGGGTCTTTTTTTTTCCGGATAAACAATGATCTGGAGCCCTGTAGCATCGTGTCTGTACGACCCAGCACAGAGTGCAAATTCACTTGTAAAACCGCACACTTAACACCACAAGCGTTTGCACAGTGGATACCATGGTCGAGCCATGCAACGCCTCAAAACCTATATTGTCGAAGACAGCCCGGTCATACGCGATAGCTTGATCGCTGCGCTGGAAGAGATGACACCGGTGGATGTGGTCGGCGTTGCGCAAGATGAAGCCAGCGCAGTGCATTGGCTGGCCGAACCTGGGCACTGTGCAGATTTGGTTATCGTCGACATATTCCTTAAACGCGGGTCGGGCTTGGGCGTACTACGCGCAGCTAACTGCACGATACCGTCTCGCAGTCTTGTGGTCCTGAGCAACCACGCAACCACAGAGATACGGCGCCGTTGTACCGAACTGGGCGCTGGCAAGGTGTTTGACAAGTCCAACGAATTGGACGCTTTGATGTTGTACTGCGAACGCCTGGCGGCGGGCGAGGCGGGCCAGACCGGAGCCGGAGAATTGACGTGAGGGGCTTACTGGATCAACCCGTTTTTAAGTGCGTAATAGGTTAAGTCGCTGTTGGATGCCAGATTCAACTTCTCCATGATCCGCGCCCGGTATGTACTGACTGTCTTGATGCTCAGCGACATGTGTTCTGCAATATTGCCAACCGCTTCCCCCGCAGCAAGCCGCAAGAAAACCTGCAGCTCGCGCTGCGACAATTTCTGATGGGGCGGCTTCTCCAGACTGCCGCCGCCCACCAGCGCATCGGCAAGTTGCTCTGCAACGGTGGCACTGATGTATTTGCGGCCACGCGCTACTGTACGGATGGCATCAACGATGTGCTCAGGATCACAATCCTTTCCCAAGTAGCCACTCGCGCCTTGTTGCAGCAGGGCGGTAGCGTAATGGGTCTCGGGCAGCGCGCTCAAGATCAGCACCGCCAGTTCGGGAGCGCGTGCCTTGATCGCGACCAGGGCTTCAACCCCACCCTGCTCACCCATCGAAAGGTCCATTACCATCACGTCAATGCCGCCGGCTCGCACCAGATCCAAGGCCTCGCGGCCATCGGAGGCTTCGGCAACGACCGTAAGATCTGCATGGTCCGAAAAAAACTGCCGCAGCCCCGCCCGCACGATGGCATGGTCGTCAACAATGGCAATTCGGATCATGGTGTTTCGCGCGCTCCCAACTTTGTTTAGCTTGTATTTTAGGCCAGCCCATGCAGACCCCTTTTCCCAATGTCGTGGCACGCAAGCCGGTGGCAATCTTGTTGTTCGTACTTGCGTCATTGGGCATGGTGTACATCACTGAGGATTCCAACCGGCGCGCCGCCATGCTGATCCAGAATCTTAGCGCCATTGCCGAAAACCGGCTGCATTTGTACGATCTGACCAAGGGCGTTCTGGACGCAGAATCCGGACAACGCGGATACCTGTTGACCGGCCAGCAGGAGTACTTGACACCCTACCATACCGCGCTCAAAGACATCAACAGCGCATTTACCCACCTGGACGCCGCCTACAGCCGTGACCCCCACTCGGCCGCACTGCTTAAGAAGTTGCGTGTATTGACGGAAACCAAACTCTCCGAACTAGCCCTCACGGTTGCCCTGCAGGACGAAGGTCGGCGCCAGACCGGTCGGGACATCACACTCAGCGGCATTGGACAAGAATACATGGAGGGCATTCGCGCCACCGGCGCAGAGCTGTTGGAGCTGGAGACCCGCCGCCTCCAAAGCAGCCAGGAGCGGGTGGCAGACATCCTGTTGTACAGCCGATTAGGGGTCGCGTTGCTAAGCGTTATCAGCCTGTTTCTGGTGCTGGTCAATATGCGGCATAACCAATCCTTCAAGGCCCAACAGGCCCAGCACCAGCGGGCTTTGCAGGCCGAGCAGGCGCTCCTGCAAAGTGAAGTGATACGCCGCACGCTGCAACTGGTTGAGCTGAACAACCACTTGCAGACGGCGCGCGAAGACGAACGCCACCGCATCGCACGGGATCTGCATGACGAGTTGGGAGCCCTGTTGACTGCGGCAAAGCTGGATGTGGCCCGTATCAAGTCTCGCCTGGGCACGACCGCACCCGAAGCGCAAGAACGCATCAAGCACTTGGTGGAGACACTGAACGCGGGTATTGCGTTGAAGCGGCGCATCATCGAAGACCTGTGGCCTTCCACGCTGGGAAATCTCGGGCTGGTGGCCACGCTGGAAATTTTGGGCCGGGAATTCTCAAAAAGTGCCGCCATACCGGTGCACTGTGCGCTGCAGCCAGTTCATATGACGGCGAATGCCGAGCTCGTCGTCTACCGCCTGGTACAGGAGGCCACCACCAACATCGCAAAGTACGCGCAGGCGCACAACGTATGGCTAAGCCTGGCATCGGTGGAAGGCCAGATTGAGGTGAGCGTGCGCGATGATGGCGTCGGCTTTGACGCCGAGCAGGCAAACAAAAAGGCCCATGGCCTGTTGGGAATGCGCTTTCGCGTAGAGGCCGAGGGTGGGGTCCTTGAAGTGGTAGCCAACCCCGGTGAGGGAACCTTGGTCCGGGCTCGGCTACCAGAATCTGCACCTACCACGGACGCAGCACACGGCTGACGTCCCGTGCGGCAGGCTTTGCAGTGTTACGCAGTGTTTTTGAGCAGCTGGCGTATGTCGTCTGCCAGCGGCTTGGGGCCGCTGCCATAGCGCGTGAACAGGCGCAGGCGGCCCTTGGTATCGTAGACATAGCTGCCAGCAGAATGGTCCATGCTGTAGCTGGTGGGCGTCTTGCCATCCACCTTTTTGAAGTAGATCTTGTAGTCTTTGGCCAGCGCGGCCAACTTGTCGGGCGTGGTGCGCAGCGCCACAAAGCTGGGATCAAAATTGGCCATGTAGGCCTTCAGCAGCTCAGGCGTATCGCGATCCGGGTCCACGGTAACGAACAGGGCTTGCAGCTTGTCGCCGTCTGATCCCAGGGACTTCTTGACCTCGGCCATCTCCGCCATCGTGGTCGGGCATACATCGGGGCACTGCGTGTAACCGAAGAACAGCACAACCACCTTGCCGGCATAGTCGCTAAGGTGGCGCACCTGGCCGTTGTGATCGGTCAATTCGAATCCCTTGGCGTAGTCGGCACCGGTCACGTCCACCGACGAGAACGCGGCCTGCTGCGGTGAGCATGCGGCAAAAAGAGCTGCAGCCCCCGCCAGGACAGCGTAAGCAGCTATAGATTTGATAGTGATATTTTTCATCGTAGGAGATAGTGGTCCAGCAGCAGCGCCGCAAAGAGCACGCTAAGGTGTATCAGCGAAAAGCGGAAGGTCTTGCGGGCCAGCGCGTCCGAGTAGTCGCGCCACAGCCACCAGGCATACAGGCAAAAGCCAAAGCCCAGCACCACGGCCGCCGCCAGGTAGAGCCAACTGCTCATGCCGTAGATGAAGGGCAGCAGGCAGGCGGCAAACAGCACGAAGGTGTACAGCAGGATCTGCAGCCGCGTGAATTCGCTGCCGTGGGTGACTGGCAGCATGGGAAGGCCGGACTTGCGGTAGTCCTCCACGCGGTACAGCGCCAAGGCCCAGAAATGCGGCGGCGTCCACAGGAAGATGATCAGAAACAGGATCATGGCCTCCGGTCCCACGTCGCCCGTCATCGCAGCCCAGCCCAGCACCGGCGGCATGGCGCCCGATGCACCGCCGATGACGATGTTCTGCGGCGTCAGCGGCTTCAGGATCACGGTGTAGACGACGGCGTAACCCACAAAGGTCGCAAAGGTCAGCCACATGGTGAGCGGGTTGACCCATACGTACAGCAACACCGAACCGGCTGCGCACAGGATGCCGGAGAACAACAGTGTCTGCGTATTGCTCAGTTCACCGCGCGCCGTGGGGCGCCAGGCGGTGCGCTTCATCTTGGCATCTATGCCCTGCTCCACGATGCAGTTGAAGGCGGCAGCGGCTGCAGCCACCAGCCAGATTCCCAGGCAGGCGATGGCGGCCAGGCCGAACTGCGGCCACGTCGGCGCGCCGGGCACGGCCAGTACCATGCCGATCAACGCACAAAACACGATCAGCTGGATGACCCGTGGCTTGGTCAGCGCGTAGAACTGGCGGAACACCGACGGCGGCGGCAAAGAGGTGGTGTCGGAGGTCATGCGCGCAGTCCGGAGGGGGTTGTGGCTGCACCGGCAGGCGAAGCAACGGAAAGTGGAGAAGAAGGAGGGGCTTGTACCACGACCAGCAGGCGCACCAGCACAACAGCCAGCGCGCCCGCGCCACCGGTATGCATCACGGCGGCCAGCAGCGGCCAGCCCAGTACCACATTGCTCAGGCCCGTTGCCAGTTGCAAGGCCAGCAGGCCGGCTAGCCAGCGGCCGTGCTGGCGCAGGGCCGCCACGGCACACAGGCGCCATGCCAGCAGCGACAGCAGGGCGAGCGTGACACATGCCAACAGGCGGTGGGCGAAGTGGATGGCCGTTAGCCCCTGGAAGCTGATGTGTGACCCGTCACGCTGGTAACCCAGCGGGCGCCAGATCTCGAAGCCATGCTCAAAGTCCATCTGTGGCCACCAGCTGCTTTGGCACTGCGGAAATTCGGTACAGGCCAGCACTGCATAGTTGGTGCTGACCCAGGCACCGGATACCGCTTGCACGGTTAGCAGTAGTAGGGCCAGCGCAACCCATATGCGCAAAGAGGTCCATTGCACGGGAATGAAGGGCGCAGGTGCGTTCTGTCGCGCCAGCAACGTTACCTGTACGGTCAGCAGGCCCAGCAAGATGTAGCCACCCAGCAGGTGCAGCGAGACGATGGCCGGAAACAGCTTCATCGTCACCGTCAGCGCGCCAAAACCGCCTTGAATGCAGACCCACACCATGGTTGCAGTGGCCCACCAAGGGCTGATGCCGGCACGCCCATCGCCGGGTTTGCGTTGCGGCCAGGCCAGCGCCGCCAGCGCCACGGTCAACAGGCCGACACCCATGGCCAGGTACCGGTGCACCATCTCTATCCAGGCCTTGCCCTGCGTCACCGGGCCGGTGGGCATGGCTTGCTGGGCGGTGTCAATGTGGTCGCTGGCACCTAGGGGGCTGGCACTGCCATAACAGCCAGGCCAGTCCGGACAGCCCAGGCCGCTGTCGGTCAGGCGTGTAAATGCGCCAAACAGCACCAGGTCAAACGTCAGGAACAGCGTAACCACGGCCAGCGCATGCACGCGCCCCAAGGGGCTGATGCGGCGGGTGCGCAGGTACACCATCAGCAAGGGGCCAGACCCCAGCAGCGCACCTATTACCAGCAGGCGCAGGACGGGCGAGAGATCGTAGAGGGCAGATGGCATGGAACGTATAACTTGCAGAAGGTGTTAGCGCCCGGCCTTGTCCCAGTGCACGGAGGCTCGCATCAGCCGGTCCAGGTCGCGCTTGACCTTGGTCGCGGCTTGGGTGTCCAGCTTGGCCGGGAAACGCATCATCCAGTTGCCCAGCGGGTCCACCAGGTAGAGGTGCTCTTCCAACGCATGGCCCGGCTCAGGCGCCAGCCACTCGGTCAGCCCGGCGGGCGGCACGCGGATGACGGTTGCCTCTTTCAACGCGGGCATCAATTCGGGTGCTACGGGTGCGGCGTCGTTGACCAGCCAGACCCAGTCCAGACGGTCCTTTTCCTTGCCCAGGCCTTCACGCAGCTGACGCTGCAGGTAAAGGTGGCGCGCGCACTGCTCACCGCACGCGGCGGGCGATACGCTGACCAGCAGCCACTGTCCTTTCAGGTCTTGCAGGTTGACGGCTTTGCCGTCCAGCGTGCTGCCCGCCAGGGCCGGTAGCGCGCGCAGAGGCTGGATCAGCTCGCCATAGTTGCGCCGGCCTTCAGGCCGGATCACGTAGAACGTCAGGTAAGACGCGACGACTGGCGCGGCGCAAACCAGCAGCACCGCCAGCATCTTCACGCGACCCATGCGGGTGCGGCTGGCGGAGCGTGCCTCCATGTCCACGGGTTCGGGCAGGGTGTGCACCGTCAGGCCCAGAGGCTGATCGTTGTGGGGGGGTGCGCTAGACATCGGGGCTAAGGTCCTTTGGGCGGCGAATAAAACGTCGAAAAATCTGAAACCACAGGTACAGCAGCGTGAACAGGGCAGCCATGCCAAACCATTGGGCGGCATAGCCATAGTTTTTTTCGACCCCCAGGTTCACGACGGGCCAATCACGCAGCAAGCCTTCAGGGCTGGGACCAGCCTGTTGCAGCGTCAGCGGTAGCAGCGGCAAACCGGTCTCGGCACTGAATTGTGGCAGGGCCAGATTTTGCCGGATTGTGCCGCCGGTTGGCGCCCCAAGGGCATACAGGTCGGACGGCGGCGGGGCCATACGGCCTTCGATTTCCTGCATGCCTAAGGGGGTGTCGATATGGGGCACCCGGGTGCGGTCGTCGAGGCCACGGGGTACCCAGCCACGCTGCACTGCCATCGCCCCCTGTCCGCCCTCCAGAACAAACGGCGTGATGACCACAAAGCCTACGCGGCCAGCCATCGGCCGGTTCTCCAGAAACACCGTAGCCTTGCCCGGCGCCCAGCTGCCGCGCAGCCGGGCACGCTGGTGCAGCAGCGCCATGGGGTCGGCGGCGGCCAGCAGGGCTGCGGTGGTCAACGGCGCCTTGGTGCCCTGCTGATCCATAGCGGCCTGCCGGGCCTGCTTTTGCGCGGCACGCGACAGTTGCCAAAAGCCCAGGCTGGACGTTACCCCCACTGCTATGAGCGTGGCTACTGTAATCAGCACAAACTTCAAACGGGCGTTCACCGGATAATCCTGCCCATGACATACCTTGTAATCATTGCCTTTGTCGCCATTCTTTCCAGCCTGGGTGCCGCCCTGTTCTTCATGCTGCGCGGAGGCGGGAGCGAAGAACCCAAGTCATCCAACAAGATGGCGTGGGCGCTGGCGGCTCGGGTTGGCGTGTCCATTGTGTTATTTGTCTGCGTATTGATTGCCTGGAAACTGGGTTATATCCATCCCACCGGCATTCAGGCGGGGCAGTAAAGAGACAGCAACCGCTGCGCCCAACAACCAAAAAGGCACCGCAAGCGGTGCCTTTTTTTGTGTGCAGTGCTGCGCGATCAGAGCCAGTACACCAGGATGTACAGACCCAACCACACCACGTCAACGAAGTGCCAGTACCAGGCAGCACCTTCGAAACCGAAGTGGCGCTCTGGCGTGAAGTGACCCTTTTGCAGGCGCAGTGTGATGAACAACAGCATCAACATACCCACGAACACGTGAAAGCCGTGGAAACCGGTCAACATGAAGAACGTGGAGCCAAAAACACCGGAGCTGAGCTTCAGGTTGTACAGCGTGTAGGCATGGTAATACTCGTATCCCTGCACGCCCAAAAAGGTCATGCCCAGCAGCACGGTGATCCACATGAAGCCAATGGTCTTGCTACGGTTGCCGGCTACCAGCGCGTGGTGCGCAATCGTCAGCGTCACGCCGGATGTCAGCAGCAGCGCGGTATTGATTGTGGGCAACCAAAACGGACCCATCGTCGTGAAAGGCTCAACAATACCGGCAGGGGATGCAGTGGCACCGGCAGCCAGGCTGGGCCACACGGCCTTGAAGTTGGGCCACAACACCGCGTTATCCAGGCTACCCAACGCAGGCACCGAGTGCGAACGAGCCCACCACAAGGCGGTGAAAAATGCGCCGAAGAACATCACTTCCGAGAAGATGAACCAGGTCATGCTCCAGCGGAAAGAAATGTCGATCTTGTGGCCGTACTGGCCACCCTGGCTTTCAGCAACAGCGTCGCTGAACCACTGGTACAGCACAAACAGCCAGCCGACCAGACCCGCTGCCAAGGACCACTTGCCCCAGTCCGCGCCATTAACCCATTGGCCTGCACCCAAGATGACGAAGAACAGGCCCAAGGCGGCCATCGCGGGGTGGCGCGAAGGGCCAGGGATAAAGTAATACGGTGTTGCGCCGTGTGTTGTCGAACTCATTTCTATCTTCTCCTATTCCACTATTCCAATCAGTTGAAAACAGCACCTGCCGCAGTACGGCGAAGGTCTGTCCCACAAGTTATTTACTTTGCAACGACCCAATTGACAAAACCGATCAAGCCCACAACCAACAGCAGCACACCCACCAGGGCGACCACCATCACGTGCATGGGGCTGACTTTGCTAAGGTCTTCCTGGTAGGCGCTTTTGCTGCGAATACCCAAAAAAGACCAGGCCACCAACTTGACGCTGCGCCATACGGATGGCGCGGCACCTGCATCCACATCAGTTCTGGCCATCACGACCGGCCCCCAGGGCCGGCGCCCGCAGGTGCAACGGCGACGGGCGCCGCAGGAGTCTTGCCACCCACTTCAAAAAACGTATACGACAGCGTGATGGTCTTCACGTCCTTGGACAGTTTGGAGTCCACATAAAAGACCACAGGCCACGACTTCTTCTCACCCGGCTCCAGCGTGTACTGGTTGAAGCAAAAACACTCCAGTTTGTTGAAGTGCGCCGTAGCCTGCTGTGGCGCATAGCTGGGAATAGCCTGCGCCGACATACGCCGGTTCTGCGTGTTCTGGAACTCGTACATCACCGTGGTCAGCTCACCAGGGTGCACCTGCAGCGAACGCTGCGCGGGCTTGAACTCCCATGGGCCGCGGCTGTTGGCGTCAAACTCGACGGTAATCGTACGGCTCAGATCCACCTGGGTATTAGCTGGCAAAGTGGGCTTGGCCCCGGGCACCGCCTGCTCTCCCAGAGCCAAGATGTTGATGCCCGTCATTTCACAAATTGCCTTGTACAGCGGCACCAGCGCGTAGCCGAAGGCAAACATGCAGACGGCAACCACCGCCAGCTTGCGCACCATACGGACATTTTCACGCTGCAGCAGCATGGCTTATTTACCCAGGAACACCATGCGGGCCATGAAGCCTACAAAGAACAGTACAGCAATGGACGCCAGAATCAACCCGGTGCGGACATTGGCTTTCTTTTGTTCGGGCGTCATGTTGTTCAGCCGATGATCTTGGTCGCGGTTGCGTCCAGTTTGGGAGGTGTTTCAAACGTGTGGAAAGGCGCGGGCGATGGAACTTCCCACTCCAGACCTTCTGCCGCTTCCCAGGGTTTCTGGGGCGCTGGCTGGCCCTTGCCGCGCATCGCGGGGATGACAATGGCCACGAAGAAGTACACCTGTGCAAAACCGAAGAAGAAGCCACCGACGGACGCGATCGCGTTGAAATCGGCAAACTGCATCGGGTAGTCTGCATAGCGACGGGGCATGCCGGCCAGACCCAGGAAGTGCATCGGGAAGAAGGTCACGTTGAACGCGATCAGCGACCACCAGAAGTGGATCTTTCCGCGGGTCTCGTTGTACATCACGCCGGTCCACTTGGGCATCCAGTAGTAGGCACCGGAGAACATTGCAAACAGCGAGCCTGCCACCAGCACATAGTGGAAATGGGCGACGATGTAGTAGGTGTCCTGCAACTGGATGTCGATCGGTGCAACAGCCGGGATCAACCCGGTGAAGCCACCCATCGTGAACACGAACAGGAAGCCGACCGCGAACAGCATCGGCGTCTCAAACGTCATCGAACCTTGCCACATGGTGGCGATCCAGTTGAAGATCTTCACAGCGGTCGGCACGGCGATCAGCATCGTCGCGTACATGAAGAACAGCTGGCCTGTGACGGGCATACCGGTGGTGAACATGTGGTGGGCCCACACGATGAAGGACAGGATGGCAATGGAGGAAGTGGCGTACACCATGGAGGCGTAACCGAACAGCTTCTTGCGTGAGAACGCAGGGATCACCTGGCTGACGATGCCGAAGGCCGGCAAGATCATGATGTAGACCTCGGGGTGGCCGAAGAACCAGAAGATGTGCTGGTACATCACGGGGTCACCGCCGCCGGCGGGGTTGAAGAAGCTGGTGCCGAAGTGGCGGTCCGTCAGCGTCATCGTGATGGCGCCGGCCAACACAGGCATCACGGCGATTAGCAGGTAGGCGGTGATCAGCCAAGTCCAGCAGAACATCGGCATCTTCATCAGTGTCATGCCAGGTGCGCGCATGTTCAGGATGGTGACGATGATGTTGATCGAACCCATGATGGAGGACGCGCCCAGGATGTGCATGGCGAAAATACCAGCGTCCATCGAGGGACCCATTTGCAGGGTCAACGGTGCGTACAACGTCCAGCCGGCAGCGGGTGCGCCGCCAGGCATGAAGAAGGAACCCACCAGCATCAAACCTGCAGGGATCATCAGCCAGAAGCTGAAGTTGTTCATCCGGGCAAAGGCCATGTCGCCAGCGCCGATTTGCAACGGGATCATCCAGTTGGCGAAGCCCACAAACGCCGGCATGATGGCGCCAAACACCATGATCAGGCCGTGCATGGTGGTGAGCTGGTTGAAGAACTCGGGTTGCATCAACTGCAAACCGGGTTGGAACAACTCAGCACGGATCATCAATGCCAGCACCCCGCCGACCATCAGCATGGTGAAGGCAAACAACAGGTACAGCGTACCGATGTCCTTGTGGTTGGTGGCGTACACCCAACGTTGCCAGCCCACGGGGGCATGGTGGTCGTGGTGGTCGTCATGGGCATGGTCGTGGTGGTCTAGAACGGCACTCATCCTGGTTTCCTTCTCAATTCTGACTAATTTCGTTCAATGGCTAGGGCTGGCAGCAGCTTATTTGCTGCGCTGGGCCTGCACGTCCGCCGGTTGTACGACCTGCCCGGTCTTGTTGGACCAGTTGTTCTTGGTGTAGCTGATCACAGCCGCGATGTCGGTGTCGCTCAGCGCTTTCCAGGAAGGCATCGCACCATTGTTCTGGCCATTCAGTAGAACCAGAATCTGTTTGTTCTTGTCGCTATCGAGCACGACGGGCGAACCATCCAGCGGCTTGATCGGGCCAGCACCCTTGCCGTTGGGCTGGTGGCAGGCGGCGCAGTTGGCCGTGTAGACCTTTTCACCACGCTTGGTCAGGTCGGCCAATTCCCAAACCTTGGACGGGTCATCTGCCTTGGCGGCCAGCTTCTTCATTTCGCCATCTACCCACTTGGAATAGTCCTCAGCGGACAAGACCTTCACGTGGATGGGCATGTACGCGTGCTCCTTGCCGCACAGTTCCTGGCATTGGCCATGGAAGTCGCCGGTCGTCTCGGCGCGGAACCAGGTGTCACGCACGAAACCGGGGATCGCATCCTGCTTGATACCAAACGAGGGCACGGCAAAAGCATGAATCACGTCGGTAGAGGTCGTAATGATGCGAATTTTTTTGTCAACTGGTACAACCAGCGGGTTGTCAACCTTCAAGAGGTAGTCGTCCGGAGCGACTTCACCCTTCTTGGGGCCGCCGTTACTGGACATGATGCGCTGGGCATTGTCCAGCGTGGAGATGAAACCAATGCCTTCGCCCTCACCCTTCAGGTAGTCATAGCCCCATTTCCACTGCATGCCGGTGGCCTTGATGGTCAGGTCGGCATTGGTGGTGTCTTTCATCGCGACCACGACCTTGGTCGCAGGCAGCGCCATCAGGATCACGATGATGAACGGGATGATGGTCCACACTACTTCCACCAGCACGGATTCGTGGAAGGTGGCGGGCTTGTGGCCTTTGGATTTACGGTGTTTCCAGATGGAATAGAACATCACCGAGAACACAGCGACGAAGATGATGGAGCACACGATCAGCATGAACCAATGCAACCAGGCCTGCTCTTTGGCGATGGCGGTCACGGCGGGGTGAAGGTTCAACTGGTTTACCGCAGGGCCGCCAGGAAGGTCATTGACCGCATGCGCCAGGCTAAATGCCGCAGTACCGGCCCAGGCGCTTGCCGCGAGGAGCAGTGAAGCCAATTTATTGAAAATGCTCTTCATCTTGGTCATTTCTTCGTCGAATCAGATTAAACAGTGCCAACTCCTGCTCCCGCACGCGCAAAGGCAGCGGGCAGACAAGAAGGGCAAGAACGCGGTTTGCCCGCTATTGTAGCCGACCTACCCTCTCAAAATCGGTGGTCTGGGCTCGCAAAAGCCCTCCGCATCAGCCCGAAGTGCCGTTTTTTCGGCCCTCGCGCAAGGTCTCGCGCATTGCATCCAGTGATACCGAGGTTTCATTGGCTACCATCAGCCGCGGCGGGGCCTTGAATGCATGTCCGTAAACGATTTCGAACGTCAACCGTAACTGGCCCTCGCTGTCGGCCACGGCCAGCTGCTCCAGTTGCGCCAACAGTTGCGCATGCCAAGCCCGCCCGCGCAGCGCGGGGAAGCGTTGCGGATGCAGGTTACGCCCCAGTTCGCGCAGCTCTTGCAACAAACGCTCGGGCGTCGAAAAGGTGAGCGTGATGCGCTCCATGTCCATCACCGGTTCCGAGAAGCCTGCATGCACCAGCATGTCGCCCCAGTCGTGCATGTCGGTGAAGGCGTGCGAGGCCGGGGGCCAACCCTGGGCAGCATACAGCGCGCGCAGTTCGCGCAGCGTGTCCGGCCCCAGGCAGGAAAACATCACAAAACCTCTGGGCTGCAGCAGACGCTGCCACTGTGCAATCAGCGCCTGGGGGTCGGCCGCCATGTGCAACGCCATATTGGCCCACAGCATCTGGACGGGCTGCTCGGGCAGACCGAAATGCAGGGCCGGTCCCGTCCACCGGGCCGGGCTCCACCACGCGGGTGCCAACAACTTTTTGGCGGCATGGGTGTGGTCGGCGTGGGCATGGGCCACGTAGCAGCTTGATCGGGGATAGCGCGCCATCAACAGCGCGTGGGCCTGGGTGCTACCCAGCAGCGGCTCCCAGTGCACCCATGTCTCGGGCTGCAGCGTCATCCATTGCAGGCGGGCCTCCATGCGCCGCGCCACCTCTTCGTGCAGCCAGGGCGATGCGGACGGCAACAGTGCTGCCCAGTGCGCGGCCGCCTGGGGGGCAATCGTCGGGGGCAGATCGGGGGATTGGGGCGGCATGTCAGGCAAAGAGAAAAGGCACGGGTCCCGGGGTAGCCGGGCGGCCCGAGTATATTGGTTCGGTGTTGCGCCAATTGCTACAAGGTCTATCCCGACGGCTGCCCAGCCAGTGCGCCGTCTGCCACGCATGGCCCGCGCACAGCGTCTGCGAGGCCTGTGTGGCCGCGTTTGCCCAACCGGTTGCCCGCTGTGCCACCTGCGCGCTGCCGGTGGTCAGCGGCGTGCGCCAATGCGGCGCCTGCATCGTCAAGCCACCGCCGCTGGACGCCTGCCTGGCCGCCCTGCCCTATGCCTACCCGTGGTCCACGCTGGTGGCGGACTTCAAATTCCGCCAGCACCCTGGCTGGGCCAACAGCTTTGCGGCGCTGTTGCGCGCCGCGCCTTGGGTGGAGCCGGCACTGGACGCCGCCGATCTATTGCTGCCAATTCCGCTGTCCAAGGAGCGCCTGCGCCAGCGCGGCTACAACCAGGCCCATGTGCTGGCCGCCGCGCTGGATGCGCCCAAACTCGCGCACGGCGTACTGCTGCGCGTGCTGGATACGCCCCCGCAACGGACGCTGCCGCGCAGCGAGCGGCTGCGGGCAGTGCAGGATGCGTTTGCCATCGACCCGCTGCAGATCCAGCGCATCCAAGGCAAACGTGTGGTGCTGCTAGACGACGTGATGACCAGCGGTGCATCGCTGCACGCCGCGGCGCGCGTGGTGCGGGCCGCAGGCGCCGCGCACATCACCGCGCTGGTGCTGGCCCGGACGGAGTAATCTTCAGGAACGCTATCAATTCGGTAGCTGCTTACGCACGCTGCACGAGGGCTGGAGCCCGATTTGATTCAAAGCGACAATAGAACCCTTATGTTCCATATCGTCCTCGTCGAACCCGAAATCCCGCCCAACACGGGCAACGTCATCCGCCTTGCGGCCAACACCGGCTGCACGCTCCATCTGATTGAGCCGCTGGGTTTCTCGATGGACGACAAGCACATGCGCCGCGCCGGGCTGGATTACCACGAGTACGCGACGCTCAAGGTGCACGGCAGCTGGCAGGCGTTTTTGGATGCCGAGCAGCCCGCAAAGGACCGGCTGTTCGCACTGACCACCAAGGGCACGGGCCAGGTATTTGGCACCGCCTTCCAAGCGGGCGACTGGCTGGTCTTTGGCGCTGAGACGCGGGGCCTGTCGGAAGCCGTGCGCGCCCACTTCGCGCCGCCGCAATGCCTGAAGCTGCCCATGGTGGTGGGCCAGCGCAGCCTCAACCTGTCGAACGCCGTTGCGGTGACGGTGTTCGAGGCCTGGCGGCAAAACGGATTCGAGGCTACTTAAAACCGCGCTAGGGGTAATGCCGCGCGATCGACTCGGCCACGCAGACCGGCTTGTTTGCGCCTTCGCGCTCGGTCGTGACCTCCCAGGTCATATGCATGCCGCCGTTGTCAATCGGGTCGCAGGCCAGCAGCTTCATGCGGGCGCGCAGCCGGCTGCCTACGGGCACCGGTGATACAAAACGCACCTTGTTGAGCCCGTAGTTGACGCCCATGCGCGTCTGGGCGATGTGCAGCGACGACTCAAAAAAGCGCGGCAGCAGCGACAGCGTCAAAAAGCCATGCGCAATCGGCGCACCAAACGGGCCGGCCTTGGCGCGCTCCACATCCACGTGGATCCACTGGTGGTCGCCGGTGGCCTCGGCAAACAGGTTGACCTGTTCCTGGGTGATGGTGATCCAGTCGCTGACGACGACTTCTTGCCCGATCAGGGCGGGCATTTCTGCCAGGGTTTGGATGGTTTTCATGGGCCCACTGTAGGGCCAGCCACAGTCTCTAGCTGTCAAGCCAGCGACAAAGCTGTTGCCACTGCTCCAGGTCCTTGGCCACGCGGCCGGGGGCCACATCAAACAGCGTCAGGCCACGGGCTGCCAGGTGGATGTAGTTCTGCGTGTCGCGCAAATAGCCCAGCACCGGCGCGCCAATCTGGGCCACGAACTCTTGCAGGTGGTCGGCAGAAATCGTGCGCCCATCTACCCGCATGCCGACCAGCGCAATCTGCGTCTTGCTGGCGTGCTTGCTCTGGACGAGCTCATCCAGAAAGGCGCGGGTGGCGAAAATGTCGAAGATGCTGGGCTGCAGCGGCACGACGATGCGGCCGGCCATTTTGACGACATCGTTCAGACGCTTGCCGTGCAGGCCGGCGGGCGTGTCCAGCACCACGTGGGTCGTACCCTTGGGGGGTTTGGCGATGGCGTCGGCGTCGATTTCCCAGCTGGTGATGGGCCGGGCGGCCGGCGGGCGCAGGCCCAGCCAGAGTTTGGATGACAGCTGGCGGTCCACATCCCCCAACATCACCGCATGCCCGCGCGATGCGTAGTAGCCGGCAATATTGGTGGACAGCGTGGACTTGCCGACGCCGCCTTTGGGATTGGCAACAACTACGATGGGCATGCTTTTTCCTCTCCAAGTAATGCTATGTTAGCGCCATGGAACCACATCTACCCTCTTGGCTGATCAACAGCTTCATCTATCTCAGCGCCGCCGTCATCGTCGTGCCCCTCAGCCGGGCCCTGGGCCTGGGCTCCATCATCGGCTACCTGGCAGCCGGCATTGCCATTGGTCCCTGGGGCCTGGGTTTCGTCACCAATGTCCAAGACATTTTGCATTTTGCCGAGTTCGGCGTCGTGCTGATGCTGTTCCTGGTCGGGCTGGAGCTGGAGCCCAAACGCCTGTGGAGCATGCGCCGGCCCATTTTTGGCTGGGGCAGCGCCCAGGTGGCGGGCTGCGCGGCCGCGCTGTTTGCCGTGGCCTATGCCGTGGGCGTCTCCTGGCCCGTGGCGCTGGTGGGTGCACTGGGGCTTGCGCTGTCCAGCACGGCGATTGCGTTGCAGGTCATGGGTGAGCGCAATCTGCTGCCCACCAGCAGCGGCCAGGCCGGGTTTTCGATCTTGCTGTTCCAGGACGTAGCCGCCATTCCCATCTTGGCCCTGCTGCCGCTTCTGGGCGGATCTTTTGAGGCCAATCAGGCTGTAGCCCCCGTGGAGCGCGCGCAAGAAGCTATCAAAATCATAGCGGTGATTGCGGGCATCATTGTTGGCGGACGGCTCGCACTGCGTCCGCTGTTGCGCTGGATCGCGCGCAGCAAGACGCCCGAGATCTTTACCGCCGCCTCGCTGTTGCTGGTAGTGGGCATCGCCGCGCTGATGCAGATCGTCGGCCTGTCCATGGCGCTGGGCGCATTTCTAGCCGGCGTGCTGCTGGCCGAGAGCGAATACCGGCGCGAGTTGGAGACCAATATCGAGCCGTTCAAGGGCCTGCTGCTGGGCTTGTTCTTTATCGCTGTGGGCATGGGCGTAGACCTGGGCGTGTTGCGCGAGGCCCCTTTGAAAATGGCCGCCGTGGTGCTGGGCTTTCTGGCCATCAAGGGCGTGGTCATCTTCACGATTGCCCGCCTGATGAAGCTGCCGTTCCAGGAGCGGCCGGTGTTCACGCTGCTGCTGGCGCAGGGTGGCGAGTTTGCCTTTGTGGTGTTCCAGGCGGCGGCCAGTGCTGATGTGCTGCCGACGCAAACTGCGTCGTTGCTGGTGGGCGCGGTGGCCGTGTCGATGCTGGTCAGCCCGCTGCTGCTGGTCGCCATCGACAAGCTGCTGCTGCCGCGTTATGCCCACTGCGGCGTGCCCCAGCTGGAAGAGATTTCGGAACAGCAGGACGCGCCCATCCTGATTGCCGGCTTCGGCCGCTACGGGCAAATCGTGTCGCGCGTGCTGCTGGCCCAAGGCCACCCCTGCACGGTGCTGGACCACGATGCCGAGATGATCGAGGCGGCCCGCAGCTTTGGCTACCGTGTGTTTTACGGCGATGCCACGCGCCTGGACCTGCTGCGTACTGCCGGCGCGGGATACGCCAAAATTTTGGTCGTTGCCGTGGACGATGTGCAGCAGTCGCTGAAGATTGTTGACCTGGCACGCGAACACTTTCCGCAGTTGCAAATTGTGGCCCGCGCCCGCGACGTAACGCATTGGAACCAGCTGCGCGACCGCGAGGTAATGCTGGTGCAGCGTGAGTTGTTTGAATCCAGCCTGCTCAGCGCGCGCAGTGTGCTGGAGTTACTGGGCCAAGACACCGCAGCCGCTCAAAGCACGGTACAGCGCTTTCGCCAGCACAACCTGGAATTGTTTGAACAGCTACACCCCCACTACAAAGACCGTGCCAAACTGATCTCGGTCGTCAAGCAAGGGCGCTTGCAGCTGGAGGAGCAAATGGCCAAGGAACGCAGCGAGCAGCAGGCCGGCCGGGCCTGATCCCCTTTACCGCTATAACCCCCTTTACTGCGGGGGTGGGGGTGGGGGTGGCGGGTAGTAGGGCTGCGGCGGCGGGTAATACGGCTGCGGTTGCGCCGGCTGCGCGATGATGACCGGCGCCGGTTGCTGCACATACACAACGCGATTTGCCGGGCGCGCATAGTTGTGTTGAGCCGGCTGGTTGTTTTTGGTCACCATGCATTGCTGGTAGGCGATGTCATAGCGCTGCTGGGCACTTTGGCCCTCTTGCGCACTGTTGCCGGCACCAATAGCCGAACCCATCACCAGGCCGGTAGCGGCGCCCGCTGCAGTATTGTTGTAGCGGCGACTGCTCATAGCAGAGCCCACCGCCGCGCCCAGTATCGTGCCCACGACAGCGGCCCCCACGGCCCGCTCATTGGTGGTGTCTGGTCCTATCGACTGTTGGGCGTAACTACGACAATACTGGTCCTCTTGCGCAAACAGGTCCAAAGGCTTGCCCGGCGTCGGCATGACTGCCACGCGCGGGCCCTGTGGCGCTACGGCACAACCAGCCAAACTAGCAATGCATAGAACGGACGCGACCAAGCGGAAACGTGAAGGAAAGGTTTTCATTGGGGAGCTCCGGGCGGTGTTGCCGGTACGGTTTTCCAACCGCTAGGGCAAACAGATACATAGGGATAGTAAGCCCGCGCCGCATCGCAGTAGTACCACAATTGCGGGTTGGGCTGCGCCGCAACGGGTGGCTGGCTTGGCACCACTTGCACCGGGGCGGGCGCAGGAACCTGCACATAAACGGGCTCTTGCTCAACGACAACGACCGGCGGGCGGTATACATCCGGGTAGGGGTAAACAGGTTGCGCGTACGGATACCAGGCTCCGCCACTCACCCACCACCAGCCACTGCGGCCACTATGCCAGCCATGGTGCCAGTCTCCCGAACGCCAGCGGTACGCATCTCGATCGTACGCCCGGAAGTCGCCGCGCCATCCCAGGCTGATGTGCTGCGCAGACGCTGCCACAGGCATGGCAGCTACCACAGCAGTCGCCAAAGCCCAACCAATCAACGATTTCATATAAACACCTCTGAATCGGTCGCCAAAATACAGATTTACGAGCCGCAGGAACCCTCTTAACGCTCTGACCACACAAATGGACTACGGTTCCGCAAATTGAGTGGTGGTTCCCGCAATCTTTACCCGCACTTCACAGACCAGAAACAGTTTTTGCAATGTGGACTTTGATACTGCCCTGCATGCAAATCAAATACTGCCCGATTGCCGGCGGCAACTTCGGTGATGCCCTCAATACCATGGTGTGGGACCGATTATTCCCCGACCTGACCCACCGCAAAGAGGGCATTCTGGTCTACGGCATCGGCACCTTGCTGGACGGGCGCCACGACCGATCTCTGAAGAAAATTGTGCTGGGCTCAGGCTTGGGCGAAGCCAGTGCTGCACTGCCTGACCCCAACTGGGATTTCCGATGGGTCCGTGGCCCGCTGTCGGCGCATGAGTTTGGCCTGTCCAGTGAACTGGCGCTGGGCGACCCGGCCGTGTTGTGGCCCGAGCTGCAGGCGGGCTGCGGCGGCAATCCCAACGGCCCGGTCGGCCTGATCCCGCACTACCGCACCTGGGACAGTTTTGACTGGGTGCAGGTGGCCGCCCACGCCGGTATGGTCGCCATCAACCCGCGCCTGTCACCCGGCGAAGTCATTGCCCAAACCCGCGCCTGCTCGCGCATCATGGCCGAGTCTCTGCATGGCGCCATCTGTGCCGACGCCATGGCCATACCGTGGGCCCCCTGCATACTGGCCCACCGCTTCAACGAGTTCAAGTGGAAAGACTGGCTGGCCACCATCAACCGCCCGTTTGCGCCGATGGTTGCTGACCGCCCGCTGGTGCGCAGCATTGGCAAGCCTAAAGCCCTGGCCAACCGGCTGGCCCGCTGGGCACACTACAAGGCCCATACGCGGCGGCCGTCCCTGCGAGCAGTAGCCGGCGCCACGCCGTGGGATGCGCTGTGTGTGTCCGAGGCCCTGGCGCGCTATGCCCGCAACGACGCCCACTTTGCCTGCAGCCGCCCTGCCGACGTAGAGCGACAACGCCAGCGCATGCTGGCCGCCTGCAACACCTTTGCAGAGGACTACGGTCTGCTCTTCACGCCCTGATCGCAGCCTGATGCGGAGGTTTTGGAGGGCATGGTAACCTTCTGCAATGTTCAGTCCGTCCCAAGCCGATGTCCGCAAGTTTTTTTGCTCCGTCTATGCCAAAGCCCTCGCGGGTGCTCCGTTAGAAGCTATTGAAACCATAGCAAGCCAGTGGATGGATGAGCACCCGGAATACGCTGCCGACTTTGCCGATGTAGACGCCGCACTGGCCAGCATGGGCGAGGTGCAAGAGGGCCGCACCAACCCGTTTCTGCATTTGTCGATGCACCTGTCCATCACCGAGCAGTGCAGCATCGACCAGCCCCGCGGCATCCGTCAGGCGGTGGAATTGTTGACCCATAAACGCGACTCTTTGCACCAAGCCCACCACGAGGCCATGGAGTGCTTGGGCCAGATGCTGTGGGAGAGCCAGCAGGCTGGCCGCCCGCCGCAGGGCGATGCTTACATCGCCTGCGTGCAGCGCCAGGCAACAAGGGACTAGGAGCCAGGGCAGCGGAGCGTTCTGCTCCGTGTCCCCCGCCCTTCGGGCTCCTCCTTTACCTGCGCAGAACGCCCCGCTGCCCTGGCTCCTAGCCGCCGCTCTAGTGCAGCTTGATACGCGGGTTCTTCGCCCAGTCGATCGTCTCGGCCCAGGTCGTCAACCACGTATGGAACAGGCCATTCACGGCGATCTGGTGGTGCTTGTGCAGCCACCAGTACATCCACTTCGCGATGTAGCCTTCGATGAACACCGAACCGCTGGCAATGGCGCCCATCAGACTGCCTATAGTGCTGTAGTCGCCCAGCGAAACCAGTGAGCCGTAGTCTTTGTACGTGAACTCGGGCAAGGATTTTCCTTGCAGCAGCCGGACCAGAGACTTGGCCATCATCGACGCCTGCTGGTGCGCCGATTGCGCGCGCGGCGGCACCAAAGGCTTGCCCTCGCCCTGCGAACAGGCGGCACAGTCCCCCATCGCGAAGATGGCCGGGTCGCGCGTGGTCTGCAGCGTGCGCTGCACCATCAGCTGGTTGCTGCGGTTGGTTTCCAGTCCGTCGATATCCTTCAAAAAATCTGCAGCCTTGATGCCCGCCGCCCACACCACGATGCTGCTGGGGATGAAGGTGCCGCTGGCCATCTTGACGCCTTCTGTCGATATCTCCACCACTTTCTCATTCGTGTGGATTTCAATGTCCAGCTTGCGCAACTCCAGCGCCACGGCGGTCGACAAACGCTCCGGCAGCGCCTGAAGGAGGCGAGGCGAGGCGTCCACGATGACGATCTTCAAATCCTTCTCGGGGTTGAAATTGCGCAGCCCGTACGACGACAAAATCTTGGTCGTCATGTGCAGTTCGGCCGACAATTCCACGCCCGTGGCCCCGCCGCCGATGATGGTCACCGTAAAGCGCCCCTCGCCCGCCGCCTTGCCCTGGGCCTGTGCGCGCAGGCAGGAGTTGATCAGCCGCCGGTGGAAGCGTTCGGCCGCCACCGGTGTGTCCAACATCACGCAGTGTTCACGCGCGCCAGGCGTGCCGAAGTCGTTGGTCTGGCTGCCCAGCGCAATCACCAACTGGTCATAGGCAATAGTCTGGCGGGGTAGCACCTCCACACCCTCTTCATCGACCGAAGCCGCCAGCGTGACGTGCTTCTGCGCACGCGACAGGCCGTCCATGCGGCCCAGGCGGAACTCGAAGTGGTGTTTGCGGGCCAGCGCAAAATACTCCAGCTCATCGGCATGGCTGTCCAGCGTGCCGGCGGCCACCTGGTGTAAGAGCGGCTTCCACACGTGGGTGCTGGCCGCGTCGATCAGCGTGATGCGCGCTTTTTGGGGCTTGCCCAGCTTCTTGCCCAGACGCACGGCCAATTCCAGCCCCCCGGCGCCCCCGCCCACGATCACAATGTTTTGCATAAGAGAAAATTTTTGCGAAAAAAAAGCCGCTAACGTCGTTAGCGGCTTTTAGTATTTTCAGGTTGTTATTTGAACTTGGCTTGCGGAACGGTTTTCAACTCGCCAGGCAAGCTGCCAATGTAGTTGGCCAGCTCTTTGAGTTCCGCATTACTAAACTGTTTCACCATACCGCCCATGATCGCGTTGCCGCGGCCGATCTGGGGATTGTTCTCGGTTTTGTAGGCCTTCAGGGCAACGTACAGGTAATCGCTGTGCTGTCCGGCGATCTTGGGGTAGGACGGGTCCAGCGGCTTGCTGAAATTGTCGCCGTGGCAGGACACGCATCCACCTTTGGTCACCAGCTCCATGGCCTTAGCGGAACCGCCATCCGCCTTGCCGGGTGCCGGTGCACCGGCAACCACGCCGCTGGCTTCGTAGTAGGCTGACAAGTCGGCAATGTCCTGGTCGGTCAGAGAATCTGCAATACCGCGCATCGTGGGGTGCTTGCGCTCGCCCTTTTTATAGGCATTCAAGGCGGAAGCAATGTATTTACCGCCCTGGCCCGAGATCTTGGGCACCTTGTGGATTTCAGGAAAGCTGGCCTGGTAGCCAATGATGCCGTGGCAGCCAATGCACATTGCATTTTTTGTCTCACCTTGCTTGGCATCTCCCTTGATCTCCTGCGCGAACGCAGAAAAAGTGGTCGCGGAAGCGACAATGGCGGCTAAAACGGGCAGCAACAGTTTGTTCATTTTGCAAGGACAATCAGACAATGTTTGATGTAAATCTAAAACTGATTATATCGACCAGCGTCTCACGCCTTGCGCAGCCCCCGCGCGGCATGCCCCCCTTTCACCGTCGCCCAGCGCGCTTTACACCATGAAATTCCACGGAACCAAGAATTACGTCGCCACCCAGGACCTGATGCTGTCGGTTAATGCGGCCATCACGCTGCAGCGCCCACTGCTCGTCAAGGGCGAGCCTGGCACCGGTAAAACCATGCTGGCCGAGGAAGTGGCCCAGGCGCTGGACATGCCGCTGCTCCAATGGCACATCAAATCCACCACCAAGGCCCAGCAGGGCCTGTACGAATACGACGCTGTGAGTCGTCTGCGCGACTCACAGCTGTCTGACATCGACGGTGGCGAGCGCGTCAAGAACATCCACAACTACATCATCAAGGGCGTGCTGTGGCAGGCCTTTACGGCCGACAAGCCGGTTGCGCTGCTGATCGACGAAATCGACAAAGCCGACATCGAATTCCCCAACGACCTGCTGCGCGAAATCGACCGCATGGAGTTTTATTGCTACGAGACCCGCGAGCTGATCAAGGCCAAGCACCGCCCGCTGGTGTTCATCACCTCCAACAACGAGAAAGAGCTGCCCGACGCCTTCTTGCG
This sequence comes from Rhodoferax sp. ZS1R8, assembly GCF_056521325.1. NCBI lineage: Bacteria > Pseudomonadati > Pseudomonadota > Betaproteobacteria > Burkholderiales > Comamonadaceae > Rhodoferax > Rhodoferax sp. ZS1R8. Next base: position 30,717 of record NZ_JBWMBA010000008.1, read on the forward strand.
CCGCTGCTTCTTCCACTACATCAAGTTCCCTGATGCAGCCACCATGCAAAGCATTGTGGACGTGCACTTCCCCGGCATCAAGAAAGAGCTGCTCAATGCGGCGATGAAGACGTTTTATGACGTGCGCAACCTGCCCGGCCTGAAGAAAAAGCCCTCCACCAGCGAACTGCTGGACTGGCTCAAGCTGCTGCTGGCCGAAGACATCCCAGCCGAAGCCCTGCAAAGCAAAGACGACAAGATGGCCGTGCCCCCGTTGGTTGGCGCGCTGCTGAAGAACGAACAGGACACCACCTTGTTCGAAAAATTGATGTTCATGCAACGCAACAACCGCTAACCCGCCATGAAGAACAACCTGTGGCTGGAAGGCCTATCCGACGCCATCGGCTTTGTGGGCGGCGCACTGCTGGGCTTTTGGATCGGGCAATTATTGGGCTGGGACATCTTTGCCAAAGGCTACAGCAATACCAGCATGGGTGGCATCTTGCTGTCCGGCATAGGGGGTGGCTTGGGTTTGCAGCTGGCGCGTGGCTGGCGCGCGCGGCAAAAGAACAAGGACTAAAGGAGCCGCACCATGCTGCTTGATTTTTTCTACACCCTGCGCTCGGCCAAGCTGCCGGTATCGGTCAAGGAATACCTGACGCTGATCGAAGCGCTGCAAAAAGGCGTGGTCGGTCCCAACACATCGCAGCCCGAAGATGACAGCGAGCCCAGCGGCTACAAGATAGACGACTTTTATTACCTGAGCCGCACCACGCTGGTGAAGGACGAAAAGCACTACGACAAGTTCGACCGTGCCTTTGGCGCCTACTTCAAGGGCATTGAGATGGTGGCCGACTTCACCAAAGAAGTGCCGCTGGAGTGGCTGCGCAAGAATCTTGAACTGAACCTCAGCCCCGAAGAGCTGGCCAAGATCCAGAAGCTGGGCTGGGACGAGCTGATGGAGACGCTGAAAAAGCGCTTTGAAGAGCAAAAGGAACGCCACGAAGGCGGCAGCAAGTGGATAGGCACCGGTGGTACATCCCCCTTTGGCGCCTACGGCCAGAACCCCCAAGGCATTCGCATAGGCCAGGACAAAGGCCGCAACAAGAGCGCCGTCAAGGTGTGGGACCAGCGCAGCTACAAAGACTACGACGACACCCAGGAGCTGGGCACGCGCAACATTAAGGTGGCATTACGCCGCCTGCGCAAGTTTGCCCGCGAAGGCCATGAGGACGAGTTGGACTTGGAGACCACCATCAGTAAGACCGCAGCCAACGCCGGCTACCTGGACATTAAGATGCGCCCCGAGCGCCACAACAATGTCAAGGTGCTGCTGCTGATGGACGTGGGCGGCACGATGGACGAGCACATTGCCCGCGTGGAAGAGCTTTTCAGCGCCACTAAGACCGAGTTCAAGCACCTGGAGTTCTATTACTTCCACAACTGCGTGTACGACTTCATGTGGAAGAACAACCGCCGCCGCTTTGCCGAGAAGTTCGACACCTGGGACATCATCCGCAAGTACAACAAAGACTACAAGTTAATCTTTGTTGGCGACGCCACGATGAGCCCCTACGAGATCTTGCAACCCGGCGGCAGCGTGGAATACAACAACCCTGAAGCTGGCGCCGAGTGGCTGCAGCGCCTGCTCCATGCCTTCCCCAAGTTCGCGTGGATCAACCCCGAACCCCAGGGCGTGTGGCAGTACCGCCAGAGCATCAGCGTCATCCAGCAGATCATGCACAACCGCATGTACCCGCTGACCATCAAGGGGCTGGAAGAGGCGATGCGGCACTTGACAAAATAATGTGTTTGCGGGGCAGACCTTCAGCTCTGTCCCCAACTGACTGGGGCTGCTGCGGCACCCTTACAATGCCGCCAGTCTCGCTGTAGTTCAATGGATAGAACGAGTGCCTCCTAAGTGCTAGATACAGGTTCGATTCCTGTCAGCGGGACCATCCCGTCAATTTCACGCCTTTCCTCCCGATTTCCGAGCTTCCCAGCTCCTCAGGCACAGCAATATTTGTGTTGCCGCTTTCAGAAACACCCACTGTGGCGTCGACAGAATTTGTAGTTTAGAGTTCGATGGCAGCGAACGGGTGTTCGTTGCTGTCTTAAACGGACAGGTGTATTGATCAATTGGGAGGAAATAATGAGTTTTTTTGCACGTTTGGCCCTAGTCGGCGCGGCTGCGCTGTCTCAATCTGCCTGGGCTGACACGGGCCCATATTTCGTAAGCTACCCTGGATATTGCAACGTGAAGCGCGTGTACATAGACGCATCGACCAATGTTTACGGCACAGAAATAGGATGCTCATCCTCGCTTGGGGCCCCATTGATCGGGGCTTTCGGGGCGGATGGGACCGTAATCGTGTCTGTTATTACAAATGGTCTTCCCTGCATAAACACCTATTACCCCAGTGGCGCACTGCTCGGGGGATGCTCCAACGGGAGCTCCATTTCCTACTCACCCAGAGGAAACTACAACGTGCGTCAAGACGCTAATGGCGGTGGGGTCCGGAAAGAATTCAATGTCAGCACTGAGATGCCAGACTTGGAAAAGACAAAAAACCTTCCCCCGCGCCCTGAGTGATTGCCGGGCCCACACGCCGCGACCACATGCAAGCGCAAGACTTCGGACCCGAAGGAGGTAGACCTATGCACTTCTCTCTGCTTATCGCCACCTTAGTTGCCGCCGTTGTCTGCGCTCCCGCCCAAGCCCAAACCATCAAATGCACCGCCGCCGACGGCAAGGTCACCTACAGCAATGTCGCGTGCCCGGACAGCACGCAGTCCGTCAAGCCCGTGGACACCACGGGTAATACGGTGGATGGCTCGGCGCTGCGGGAGCAGGCCCAGAAGGACAAGGCCGCCGCCTCGCACGTAGAGACCACACAACGCGAGCAAGCGGCGGCTGAGGCGGGTAGCCGCCAGCGGGCGCAAGCCCAGGCTGCTGCGGCTGCAAAGCAGGAGGCCCAAAAGGCCCAGAGCGACGAGGCCGCCTACTCCAACTGCATGCGCGATGTGGAACGCCAATCCGTCACGGAAGACGCGCGGGCCGAACTGTTTGCAGCGTGCCGCACGGCCGGAGCGAGCCAGCGCCAAACCGGGGTGACCAATGCGGCTCTGCGCGAGTGCGTGCGCAATGTGGAGCGCACGGCAGCCTCACCCAGGGACAAGGCGCGGCAGGTAGCGGTTTGCCACGGGGCAGACGTGAAGCCGGAGCCACCGGTGGTGGTGCTGCGGCCCTCGGTGCGGACTATGGGGCCGCCGCGTATCAGCACGTGCAGCGGCAACCAGTGCACGGACGAAACGGGCCAGCGCTATTTCAAGCAACAGGGTAATTCGCTGCTCCGGGGGGACGGCAAGTTCTGCCAGCTGGCGGTAGGCAATACAGTGCGCTGCCCATAAATGCTCTAATTTCCATAGCGGCTTACGCTATTCCTGCGGGGGCTGCAGCCCTATTCACCCACAATAATCGTGTGCGGCTAGCGCAGACACGCACCGCATTGCGCAACCGCCCAGTGCCCCAACGCGTATGAATGCTCAGCGTGTGCATGCTCAGCCAAACTGGTAAGAGGCCATGGCCACGCTCATCACATGGTCCACGAAAACGCGGTGGCCTACATCGCTGCCCGCCGCACCGGCCACCACCATCAACGGCAGCAGGTGGTCCTCCTGCGGGTGTGCAAGGCGGGCCTGCGGCTCCCGCTCCCAATTGGCCAGCATCGCGTTGCGCTGGGTCGCGTCCGGCTGGCTGATGGCCGTGTGCAGGTAGGCCTCAAATGCCTCCGACACGGGGGTAGACTCACTGCGGCCAAAGCCGCGCATGTTGTGGTACGTGAGCCCGCTGCCCATGATCAGCACACCTTCGTCGCGCAGGCTGCTGATGGCTGCCCCAACGCGGATATGGTCCAGAGCCGAATAGTCGCTGCGCAGCGACAGCAACACCACCGGCACATCGGCATCGGGGTACATCAGGCTCATCGGCACAAAGGTGCCGTGGTCGAACCCGCGCTTTGCATCGCCTGCGCTGTCGAAACCCGCCTGGCCCAGCAGCGTCTGCACGCGGCTGGCCAAGGCGGGCATGCCCGGCGCCGGGTATTGCAGCCGGTAGGTGTGCTCCGGAAAGCCGGAGTAGTCGTAGTCCATAGGCGGGTGCTCGGATGTCGACACCGAGAACTGTGCTGCCTCCCAGTGGCCGGTGATTACCAGCACGGCCATAGGTTTGGCAGGCAGGCGCGATGGCAGCGCCGCAAATTCACGGGCGGTCTTGGCAAACATCTGCTGCATGCCGTCCACCCAGGGCCACGGCCCTCCGCCGTGGGACACAAACAAGACCGGCATGCGCGTGGAAGGGTTCATGGGCGCCATCTTATTTCAGCAGCTCATCCACCGTCCCCGCACCGGCAATGGTGCGTGTCAGCCGGTCCAGATCCACGGGCTTGACCAGATACGCGTCGAACCCGCATTGCCTGGCAAGCGCCATGTCCTTGCGTTGCCCGTAGCCGGACAGCGCCACGATGCGCATGCGGTGGCCGCCACCGGTATCCGCTTCGTGCTGGCGCAGCCGCCCGGCCAGCTCGTAGCCGGTCATCACTGGCAGCCCGATGTCAAGCACGGCCACGTCCACCACCGCGCCGGACGCCATGATGCCCAAGGCCGTGGGTCCGTCCAGCGCCAGCAGCACCTGGTGGCCCATCAGCCGCAACAGCTCGGCCAGCGACTGTGCAGCGTCGGCGTTGTCATCCACCAGCAGTATCCGTACGGCGGCCGCTTTTGCCGGTGCGGCGGCGGTCTGGGGCTGCAGTACCGGTTCCTGCGCTGGCGCACACAAAGGCAGGCGCAGCGTGAATTCGCTGCCCAGGCCTGCGCCCTTGCTGGTCACAGAGATACTGCCGCCGTGCAGCCGCGCCAGGTTGCGCGCAATGGCAAGGCCCAGGCCCAGGCCGCCCTGGGGCCGGTGCAGCTCCTGGCGCCCTTGCACAAAGGACTCGAACACGCGGTCGATCTCATGGGCAGCGAGGCCAATGCCGCTGTCCCGCACAGCGAGCACGGCATCGCCGTCCTCGGTCCAGGCGCGCAGTTTGATGCTGCCCCCGCGGCCAGTGAACTTGGCGGCATTGTTGAGCAGGTTGGACACCACCTGGCACAGCCGTGTGGCATCGCCCAGCACCAGCAATCCGCTGGGCGGAACCTCGACGCGCAGGTATTGCTGCTTGGCTTCGATCAAGGGCTGGCTCGTCTCCAGGGCCTTGCCAACGATGGTGAACAGTTCTACCTCAGACTTGAACAGCTCCAGGTTGCCGCGCGCGATACGCGATACGTCCAGCAGATCGTCCACCAAGCGGCCCATGTGCTTGGCCTGGCGCTCGATGATCGCGCGCTCGCGCTGGGCTACGTCGGGTGCATTGAGCTTCATCAAATGCAGGGCGGTGGTGATGGGTGCCAGCGGGTTGCGCAGCTCGTGACCCAATATGGCAATGAACTCGTCCTTGCTGCGGTTGGCGGCCTCGGCCGCATTGCGCGCAGTGGACAACTCGGTCACGTCTACCGTCACCACTGCAATGCCGGCGTCGCTGTGGTCGTCCGCCGGCAGCGGCTGGTACACAAACTCAAAATAGTGCTGGTCCATTTCTGCGGACTCTGGATTGAGCAACCACACCGGCACCGCATGGCCCAGGTGGGCCTCACCGCTGGTGTAGACCATGTCCAGCAACTCGTAGATGCCCTGGCCATCCAGCTCCGGCAATGCCTCCCGTATCGGCATGCCCACCACCTCGCGGCCACCGATAAAGCGTGAATAGATGGCATTGGCAAACTCAAACACATGCTCTGTGCCGCGCAACACCGCCACACCCACCGGCGCATTGCGGAACACATCGGCCAGGCGCTTGTTGTGCAGCTCTGCAGAGCGGTGCATGCGCGAGCGCATCAGCTGCACCTCGATACGGGCCAACAACTCAGGCGTGGAAAACGGCTTGACCAGGTAATCGTCGGCACCGTCCTGCAGCCCGGCAACGCGGGCCTCATCCCCCGCCTGCGCCGACAGCACGATGACCGGCAGGCGTTGGGTACGCGGGTCGGCACGCAGCTGCTGGATCAGCCCGCGCCCGTCCAGGTGCGGCATCATCATGTCGGTCAAGACCAGGTCAGGCTGTGTGTCCGCAATAGACGCCAGCGCCTCACGGCCGTTGGCGGCGGTGCTGATGCGCCAGTGCGGTAGCAGCAGCCGCTGGATGTAGCCCCGCATGTCGGCGTTATCGTCCACCACCAGGACGTGCGCACGCTGACCGTCTGCCGCGGCCACCGGCGCCCGCTCGGCCTTGCGGAAGCTGGAGTTGCCGGCGCGCAGGGTGTCGTCAATGAAGGCTGCGCCGTCTACCGCAACGGCATCCAGGGCCGGGCGCTCGTCCACACGGTCGGGTGGCAGGTGGGCGCGGCCCAGCGGGATGCACACCGTGATCGTCGTACCCTGCCCCACCGCACTGGTGGCAGACACACTGCCACCGTGCAGCTTCACCAGCTCTTTGACCAGCGCCAGGCCAATGCCCGTGCCTTCTTGGGTGCGCGAGCGTTGGCCGGACACGCGCTCGAAGCGGTCAAATATCTTGGGCAAGGCGTCAGCGGCAATGCCCACGCCGGTGTCACGCACCCGCAGCTCGGCAGTGCGGCCCACGCTGCGCAATATCACGTCCACCCCCCCGTCAAACGTGAACTTGAAGGCGTTGGACAGCAGGTTCAGCACCACCTTTTCCCACATGTCGCGGTCTACATACACAGTGTCGGTCAGCGGCTGCACGTCTACCTTGAGGTACAGGCCGGCCCGCTCCACGGCCGAACGGAACACTGCGGCCAGGTCTGCGGTAAAGGTTTTCAGGTCGGTGGGGCGGAAATGCGTCTCCACCCGGCCGGCTTCTATGCGCGAGAAGTCCAGCAAAGAATTGACCAGCTTGCGCAGCCGCGCACCATTGCGCTGGGCCAGCGCCAGCTCGCCCCGCACATCGGGCGCCAACTCGGTGCGCGCCAGCAGGTTGTCTATCGGGCCTAGCAGCAGCGTGAGCGGAGTGCGCAGCTCGTGGCTGACGTTGCTGAAAAACACATTCTTGGCGCGGTCCAGCTCGGCCAGTACCTGGGCGCGCTTTTCGGCGTCCAGCCGGGCCTGCACATCCGACAGTTGCGATGCAAACTGATCAGCCACCAGCGCCATGAAGTCGCGGTAGCTGGCGTCCAGCGGCAAGCGCGTGCTAGCGCCCAGCACCAGGTGTCCAAAGGGCTCGGCCCGGCGTGCGCCGCGCAGCGGTAGCACCAGCGCCTGGAGCAGCGGGTCGCCCCACGGGCCCTGCACCACCACACCCGGCCAGAATGCCTCCAGCGTCTGCTGCTGGCCCGCTATCGGGCGGCCCGGCGTCGTGGCAAACAAAGCCTCCGGCAGGGCAACACCCAGCACAGGTGGCAACGCACCGGCGGCCGGCACCCGCGTCTGCGCAACCAGCCGGGCCGCACCGCTGCCCTCTTCCATCAGGTACATCGCGGCAAAGGGTATGTCCAGCGGGGCTGCGGCCACGCCTTCCATCATCAGCTGCCCGGCCCGCGCCACAGTGCTGGCCGCGGCCATGGACACGGCAGCCAGATTGCGCAGCATCTGCAGCCTGCGCTCGGCCAGCACGCGCTCGGTCACCTCCACGACCACGCACAGCATGCCGGCTATGCGGTTGGCATCGTCGTACACCGGGCTATAAGAAAAGGTGTGGAAGCTTTCCTCGTCAAAACCCTTGCGGCGCAGGAACAGCTGCAGCGCTTCGTCCCACGTGGCCTCCCCGGTGCTCAGCACATGGTCGATGCGCGGACCGATGTCGCCCCAGATTTCTTCCCACACGCGGTCGGCGCGGGCGCCCAGTACCCAATGGCGCTTGAGGCCCACCGTGGGCAGGTAGGCATCGTTGCAAAAAAATGTACCGTCCCTTCCCCACATCATCCACATCGCAAAGCGGGAATCCAGCATGACGCGCACAACGGTCTTGAGGCTTTGCGGCCAGCCTTGTGGCGCGCCCAGCGGCGTGGTGGACCAATCGTAGGCCCGCATGCGGGAGCCCATCTCGCCGCCGCCGTTCAGAAATTCGGTTGCCGAGCCGATGGCCGGTGGGGTTTCGGCCTCTTCGCGCGCAATGGCACTGCCTGTGACGATGCTCATGGTCCTACTCTGTGTGGTGAATGTCGCAAGGCAGTTTAAGCCAGCCGCATGGTTTCCCCGTGGTCCATAAGATTGCTACGAAATCCATAGCTGCTTACGCTATCCCCACGAGGGCTAGAGCCCCATTTGGCTTAACATCGTGCCTTGGGCCTGGTGTGCATGCATCTGCGCTGTCGGGTGAGTTTCCGTGGCGCTAATATGCAATGTCTGTGTGGTGGCCAACAAAGCGTTGGCAATCTGCGGGCCAATAATCGACCACCGCGTGGGCGGGAGCCGCAGCCACGCATAATTCGCTACCGGGTAGGGCAAAACACCATCGGCAAAGAAAGAAAACTATGCAAGACGATGACACAGCGCCCGACCAGGCGGAGGAAGACAACGCGCCGCTGGATGACAACGTCTTGACCAGTGGGTATACACAAGAGTACGTCGTGGGCCTGGGTGGCTCTGCCGGCGGCATCCAGGCGCTGCAGACCTTCTTTGCCCATGTTCCGGCAGACAGCCAATTGGCCTATGTGGTGGTGCTGCACCTGTCGCCCGAGCACGAAAGCCGGCTGGCAGAGCTGCTGCAGCGCTCCACGACGCTGCCGGTGATACAGATCGATGGTACGACACGCGTCAAGCCCGGCACCGTCTATGTGATACCTCCCGGCAAGCTGCTGCACATAGCCGACGGCCACCTGCGCGTGACCGACCTGCCCCCGCGGCGGCCGCGCCATGTTACGGTGGACATGTTTTTCCGCACACTGGCCGACAACTACGGCCCGCACGCGATAGCGGTGGTGCTGTCGGGCTCAGACGGTGACGGCGCCGTCGGCATCAAGCGCATCAAGGAGCGCGGGGGGCTCACCATTGCCCAGGAGCCGCAAGAGTGCGAGTTTCCCAGCATGCCGCGCACTGCCATCAACACCGGCATGGTGGACTGGGTGCTGCCAGCTTCCGACATGGCAAAACGCATGGAGCAATACTGTCAGGCTGAAGCCCGTTTGCGCCTTCCCTCTGAAGAAGGGCCACAGCCGGCCCTGCCCGCCCCGGCCGCAGATGCGGGTGTGGACGAGCATGCGCTGCGCGAGGTGCTGGCCTTCATGCGCACGCGCACCGGGCGCGACTTCAGCTACTACAAGCGGGCCACGATACTGCGGCGCATCGCACGGCGCATGCAGGTCAACGCCACCGACACACTGCAGCAGTACCTGGAGGCACTTCGGCAGCGCCCGGGCGAAGCAGGCGCATTGCTGCAAGACCTGCTGATCAGCGTGACCAATTTTTTCCGCGATGCCCACAGCTTTGATGCACTGACGCTGCGGCTGCCCACGATCTTCCACGGCAAAGGGCCCGACGACACTGTGCGCATATGGGTGGTGGCCTGCGCCACTGGCGAAGAGGCCTACTCGATGGGCATGCTGCTGAGCGAATATGCACGCACGCTGGACGCGCCTCCGTTGTTGCAGATATTTGCGACCGATCTGGACACCGAGGCGATCCAGGTGGCCCGCGAAGGCCTGTACCCGATGGCCATTTCCGCGGACGTCAGCGAAGAAAGGCTCCGCCGCTATTTCGTCAAAGAGCACAACGGCTACCGGGTGCGCCGCGAATTGCGTGAGATGGTGCTGTTTGCCGCGCATGACGTGATGCGGGATGCGCCGTTCTCGCGGCTGGACCTGGTGAGCTGCCGCAACCTGCTGATCTACCTGACGCGTGTGGCGCAGCAACGTGCCATTGAAACCTTCCATTTCGCGCTGCTGCCCAACGCGCTGATGTTTTTGGGCACGTCGGAGTCGGTAGACGACGCCAGCACGCTGTTCACGACGCTGGACAAAAAGCACCGCATCTACGCCCAAAGCCCCGGCCAACGCGGCGTACTGCCACAGCGGGACCCCGGACCCGGAACGCTGGCGCGCGCGCGGGCGCAGGACCTTGAGCAAGCCCAGGAGGCACAAGCCCGCGCGCGCGACGGCGGGGTGCCGGCCGGAGGATCCGTCGACGCGGGGCAGGCACAGCACCCGCTGCGGGGCCGCCGCCAGGTGGACCCCACCGGGTCCTGGTCCGAGCTGCACCTGAAACTGCTGGAGCAACTGAGCCCGCCGTCGGTGCTGGTGGACAGCGAATACGACATCGTGCACGTGTCGCAGAGCGCCGGGCGGTTCCTGCAATACGGCGCCGGTGAGCACAGCAGCAACCTGCTGCGTGTGGTGCACCTGGCGCTGCGCATAGAGCTGCGGGGTGCCTTGTACCAGTGTGCGCAGAGCGGCGCCAGCGTGACGGTGCCGGCAATCATGCTGGAGGTGAATGGCCGCGAGGAGGTCGTCACCCTGAACGTGACACCGGGCCAGGACCTTCCGGGCAATTTCTATGTAGTGGTGTTTGGCACCAGCCCGGTAGAAAATACGACCGGTCCCACCGCGGCGCCACGCCCGATGCCGGACGCCGCATCGCACCAGCTGGAGCGCGAGCTGGAGCGGCTGCAGAACCACCTGCGCGACAACGTCGAGCAGCACGAGGCCTCCACCGAAGAGCTGAAGGCCAGCAACGAAGAATTGCAGGCCATGAACGAGGAGCTGCGCTCAGCCACCGAAGAGCTGGAAACCGGGCGCGAAGAGTTGCAATCCATCAACGAGGAATTGATCACCGTCAACCAGGAACTCAAGAACAAGGTCGACGAGCTGGGCCACGCCAACAGTGACATGCACAACCTGATGGACGCCACCGCGATTGCCACCATCTTCCTGGACCGTGAGCTGTGCATCACGCGCTACACACCGTCGGCTGTGGGGTTGTTCAACCTGATCCCGTCAGACCTGGGGCGACCGCTGTCAGACCTGTCCAGCCAGCTGGAGTACACCGACCTTAACGACGATGCACGCCGCGTGCTCGAGCGCCTGGTCCCCATTGAACGCGAGGTGTCACAGGGCCACAGCGCCTGGTACCTGTCGCGGGTGCTGCCCTACCGCACCTTGGACGACCGCATCGCCGGGGTGGTGGTGTCCTTTGTCAACATCACGGCGCGCAAGCTGGCTGAGCAGGCCCTGCAATACAGCGAAGAGCGCATGCGCCTGCTGCTGGACAGCGCCCGTGAATATGCCATCATTACCACCAACGCTGCGATGGAGGTGACGGGCTGGAACCCCGGCGCCGAACGCCTGCTGGGCTACAGCGAAGCCGACATGCTGGGCCAGGGCGCAGATGTGGTTTTCACTCCCGAAGACCGCGAGGCGGGTGTGCCGGCGTGGGAGGCAAAGACCGCGCACACGGAAGGGCGTGCCGCCGACGACCGCTTCCATTTGCGCAAGGACGGCAGCCGATTCTGGGCCAGCGGTGTGCTGATGCGCATGCTCGATAGCAGCGGCGCATTGGCCGGCTACGTCAAAATCTTGCGCGACCAGACCGCTGCGCGGGACAGCCGGCTGGCGCAAGAGCGCGTCCAACAGGAACTGGCCGAAGCGCTGGCGCAAACCGAAAGTGCGCGCGAACAGTTGGAAAAGGCCGACGCGGCGAAAGACCGCTTCATTGCCGTGCTGTCGCACGAGCTGCGCAACCCGCTGGCGTCCATTGCCAGTGCGGCGGAGATGATGGCCTCGCCCGCATTGGAGAGCGGACGGCGCGACGAAGCAGTCAAGATTCTGCGCCGCCAGGCACTGAACATGAAACTGCTGATGGACGACCTGATGGACAGCTCGCGCCTGACGCTGGGCCGGTTCATGCTGCATGTAGAGCCGACTCCCCTGGCCCAGGTGCTGCAAAACGCGGTGGACGCCACGCAGCCGCTATTTGACGCAGCCAACCACACGCTGGCGTGGAGCCTTCCAGACGGACAAGTCACCGTCAACGCCGATGCGCTGCGCCTGACCCAGGTGGTGGTCAATCTGCTGAGCAACGCAGCCAAATACACGCCACCCAAAGGGACCATCCGCCTGACCTGTGAGGTCGGCTCGCGCGAGGTAATCATCGGCGTGGCCGACAACGGCAAGGGGATGGCAGAGGAAGACATTGAACGCATGTTCGACATGTTCACCCAGGGCACCAATGCCGGGGATGCCAGAGGCGGGCTGGGTATTGGCCTGGCGTTGGCACGCAGCATCGTCAACATGCATGGCGGACGCATCACTGCCAGCAGCAGGGGCGTCGGGCAGGGCAGCGAGTTCCGCGTGACGCTGCCGCTGGTCGACGCACCGCCGGCAGAGCCACCAGCCCAATCCGGGGAGCGGCGCCAGCACGTGCCGCGCCCGGCCGGCCAGACCATCGTATTGGCGGACGACAACCTGGACGGCGCCTGGACGCTGGCCGAGCTGATCGGCGCTGCCGGACACACTGTGCATGTGGCCTACGACGGCGAGCAGGCCTTTCAACTGATTGAGCAACACCGCCCGTCCGTAGCCGTGCTGGACATCGGCATGCCCATCCTGAACGGCTACGAGGTCGCCAAGCGCGTGCGCGCGCAACCTTGGGGCAACGAGGTCATGATGATCGCCGCCACGGGCTGGGGGCAAGACAGCGACCAGCAGATGGCAGCCCAGGCTGGTTTCTTCGCCCACATGACCAAGCCGGTGGACCTGACGCACCTGCACCGCCTGATCGACAACGTGGGCGTGGGCAAAGCCCAGCGCAGATGAGCAAGACGCCGCACGAAACCGCTACGTAATTCATAGCGGCTTACGCACGCCCCACGAGGGCTACAGCCCGATTGGGCTTAAGAAACTGGCATCAATGCCCGTGCCGGTGGTGGATATCGGGGAAGTGCGCGTGGCTGTGCCGGGTGGGCGCATGGGTGTGAACGTGCACGTGTTCCCCGGTGCCACTCCACTCAAAATCATGGGTGTGCTGGTGGTGCGCATCGTGCGAATGCGGGTGCTCGTGCTGCAGGGGCTCGTGCTCGTGTTCGTGGGCGTGGGTCTCGGTCAGGTGGAGCCAGACGCCAACCCCCATCAGCAGTGCCGCCATCCAGAACTGCGGCCCGGCCGATTCGCCCAACACCAGCAACGACACCAGCGCACCGATGAACGGTGCTGTCGAAAAGTAGGCCCCGGTGCGCGCAGTGCCCAAGCCCCGCAAGGCCAGCACAAACATCACCAGACTGAAGCCATAGCCCAGCAAGCCCACGGTCATGGTTTGCAGCGTGGTGACTGCGGTGGGCAAGTGCGCGCCCAGCACCACCGCCAGCAGGGTATTGGCAACACCGGCCACGATGCCCTTGCTGCCCGCGATGAACAGCGCATCCGATGCCGACACCTTGCGCGTCAAGTTGTTGTCAACGGCCCAGCACAGGCAAGCCACCGACACCCACACCGGGCCCATCCAGTCCGATGAACGGCTGCTATGGCTGGGCCACGACAGCACAACCCCACCGGCCACGATGAATGCCATGCCCAGCACGATGCGCTTGTCGGCGTTTTCTTTAAAGACCAGCCAGGCAATGGCGGCGGTCAGCACCGCCTCCAGGTTCAGCAGCAAGGATGCGCTGGAGCCGCTGGTCGTCATCAGGCCATACATCAGTGCGACCGGGCCAGCGACACCACCAAAGAAGATGGCCCCCAACAGCCACGGCCATTCCGCCCGCGCGAGCCCCGACGCTTGCCACCCGCGGTCACGCACCAAGCGGATGATCGTCAAGCCCAGGCCACTACCCAAGTACAACAACCCCGCCAGCAGCACCGGTGGCATATTGCCAACGAGCAGCTTGGCAAAGGGCGTGCTGGCGCCAAAGCAGGCGGCGGCCAGCAGCGCGAAGAGGATGTTGCGGTTCATGCGTTGATTGTCGGGCAATCACGGCGCGGGGGCTTGCGGGCTTGGCTCAGGCGTGCAGCAGTTAGCCGTGCCCATAGGCTTCACGGCTGGTGGCTGGCCTTAATAGGAGCGCTCGCGGAGGTGATGTCGCAGACCCTGGCGGGGAGTGGCGTACCAGCCATTTTTGCGCCGCTGCTGGTCACCACCTGCACCGGTCGTCAACATCGCGCTGGGCGCGTCACTGCCTACCATGATTCTGACGGAGCCGGGCATCGACCCCCTGGCCTTCTTCGTCGGCGAGCCCCTTTTCACAGCCTTGTCATCGTCTCAAATGGTGATGATGCTCATCACATCGATCCTCGCCATGCGCAGTGTGCACGATGGCGAGACCAACGACATCGAAGGCATGACGCACTCGTGCTCCTCATGACCTTCCGAATGCTGGCTTTCGCTAGGCGTTCAAGGTGCCCATCGGCGGTCGCAGGCCGCTGTGCAGCTCACTGCATCGTGAACCGGACTGTGGCAGTTTTGCCGGCCCCGGTCGCCACGGCCACAGTCACTTTTGCGCCTGAGCTCAGCTTCAGCCCCTTGGCTTCCAGTTTGTTCTCGCCAACCGGCTTGAGATCGGCCTGGGAATTTTGTTTGCCGTTGCGCACCGTCAGCTTGCCCGTCATTCCCTGCGTTTCGACGGGCTTACCGCTGTTCTCTACATAGACTGCGATGCTGTCGTTTTGCCCGACCAGTTCGAATGACAGGTCACCGGCCGTCTGCACCATACCGCCGTTCTTGGTAGTAAGGGCGCCCTGCTTGGACGCAGGGTTGCCGAATTCGGCGTGGTCCCCATGATCGTTGTGCGCTTGCACTTGGGCCACACACAACGCGGCTGCGCTCAGCAGGGCGGCTGTCAAAAACTTGTTCATGGTTTGCTTCTCCGTCAGTTGCGGCGCTGGAGATGGCGGCGCCGCGGTCGCCTGACTGTGACGGGTCATTTGCCCGGCCGAAACAGCCTCGTCTGGAATCCGCTCACGCTGACCTGAACGGTAACCGGCTCTTTGCTCTTGTTACGCCAGTACCAGCCATGCTGACCCGCAAACTTGGCAGTAAAGGTCCCACTACCCTGGCGCTGCGCGCCTTCGACCCAGTAGCTGGTGTATTCGTCCTTTGCGCCCGGTGCTTCACCATGCATGTCCACGGCCACATTCGCGCTGGCGCTCCAGTGGAAGACGATGCCCGCACCGGCTTCTAACTCAGCCTTGACTTCGGCGCCTTTGCCTGGGGCCAGCGTCACCGACATCGTGTCCGTGCTCACTGCGCCGGAGCTGTGCACCACGGCATGCGCGTCGAAACTCTGCCCTGGTTGCTTGCCAAACACGGCTGCGGCCTCGGCTGCCATCGCAGCAGTACCTGCAGCTGCCGGCGCTGCAGGTGTGACACTCGCTCCATCAGGCGCAGCAGAGTCAGTGGCTGCGGGCGCGGGACGGGCCAGCGCGAGTAAGCCCAGCTTGTTACCCGCACCAGTCGGGTCTAAGCCGTACTCAGCCGGCAACACTACGGTCACCAGAAGGAGCGTGGCGACCGCAGCAGCGACCGCCGTAGCCTGCAGCAAGCGGGCCGTGGATGGGAGCGGATTGGGTGTGTGTGTGTTGCTCATCTTTGAAGGTAATTGGAACTCTGGCTCATGCAATGAAGTAGCCGGTCAGCTGGTAGCCGATCAGCACGAAACCGGCAGTCATCAGCAAGGCGTTGGCGGCAAACGATTGGCGGGCAAAGGCCGCGCTGCGGCGCCAGAAACCCATAGCTACCAAAATGGCACTGAGCGCCAGCAACTGCCCCAGCTCGACCCC
Organism: Rhodoferax sp. ZS1R8; assembly: GCF_056521325.1. Lineage (NCBI taxonomy): Bacteria > Pseudomonadati > Pseudomonadota > Betaproteobacteria > Burkholderiales > Comamonadaceae > Rhodoferax > Rhodoferax sp. ZS1R8. The sequence goes on from NZ_JBWMBA010000008.1 coordinate 46,455, forward strand.
GACGTTGAAGGCAATGATGTTGGGTACCAAGCCGTCGTGCGAGAGCTTTAAGTCCTGCAGCTTTGCTGCCAGACCGAAGCCGTGGAAAAAGCCAAACACCAGTACCGCGAACTTGGTGTTCGGTTGCACCCCGAACCAACGCTGATAGGCGCCCAGATTGTCCAGCGCCTTGTATAGCACCGACAGGCCGATGATGGCGTCGACCAGATACGCATTTACGTGCAGGCCACCCAGCACGCCGAGCAGCAGCGTGGCGCTGTGGCCAACAGCGAACAGCGTGACGTAGATACCAACCTCGCGCAGCCTGTACAGGAAGAACACCACACCAAACAGAAACAGCAAGTGGTCGTAGCCGGTAACCATGTGTTTGGCGCCAAGATAGATGAACAGGATCAGTTGGCGCCCGACGTTTTGCTGCAGAAAAGCCTGGTCGGAGCCGGTGACGCCATGGGCCAGAGCCACGCAGCCAAACAAGGCAAGAGCCAAGGCAAGAAGCCCGTGCCGTAAGGCGGGCTGAAATTTGAAGCTGGACATGAGAGAAGTGAACGAAGTATAGGAAGAACAAGCTCAGGGGAGATTCAGGCGCCCGATTCCACGTGCAGGCTACCTACCAGGTCCTTAAATAAACAAATTTTTCTTGACTCTAGCTTATCCTGGGGGATAGGATAAGGATATGACCCAAGCCGATCTCCACACTGCGCACCCCGACGTCATCAAGCGCCTCAAGCGCGCCAGCGGGCACCTGCAGAATGTGATTGCGATGATTGAAGGGCAGCGCGCCTGCGCAGACATCGCCCAGCAGCTCCACGCAGTTGAAAAAGCCATCAGCGCCGCCAAGAAGCTGGTGATACACGATCACCTGGACCATTGCCTGGAAAATTTTGTAGGGAATGGACTGAAGGATATGCGCTCGTCTATCGCAGAGTTCAAGGATATTACAAAGTACTTGTAGACATTGCCCGTCGGCTCCATTTACACAAAAGTCCTGGCACCAAAAAATCCTATCCTCTAGGACAGGTTATAAAGATACAAGCTATTGACAATACACCCGGTCGTTTGAACCGGCGATAAGGAGTAATCATGGAAGCAATTCAAGAACCGGTCGCGGGTTCGAGCACTGCGGGTACTAACATGACCGGACTCATGACCCGCGAGCGGTGGATCGAGGTCATCCGCATTGTGGTGACCGGGCTCATCGCGCTGCTGTATTGGCAGGCGCTGGTTCCCATCCACTTGCTGTGGGCAGCCATTGCCGTGGGGTTGTATCCGCTGGTCAAGACAGGGTTGCAAGACCTCGTCCATGAGCGCAAGGTGGGTACCGAGATCTTTGTCACCATTGCCACGCTGGTGGCCATGTTCGGTGGCGAGACGGTGGCTGGAGCGGTGCTCATGGTCATCATCTTGATTGCTGAATTTATAGCCGAGCTAAATACGGACAGGGCGCGTGCATCTATCAAGGCCCTGATTGGCTCGGTTCCACAGGTTGCACTGTTGCGCACCAGCGCTGGCGAGCGGACTGTACAAGTCACAGCGCTCAAGATTGGGGACACTGTCCTAGTGCGCACCGGAGAAAAAATTCCAGTCGATGGCACGGTCGTCGGTGGGCAGGGTTCGGTCAACGAAGCGTCGATCACCGGAGAGAGCGTGCCGAAGGACAAATCGGTGGAATCCACGGTATTCGCAGGCACGATCGTCGAATCTGGTGCGCTGGAGGTGCGAACGGACAAGTTGGGCGCTGACACGACCTTCGCCCGCATCATTGCGCTGGTGGAGGGAGCAGAAGCAGAGCAGGCACCAGTCCAGAAGCTGGCCGATAAAGTTGCCAGTTGGCTGATTCCATTGGTGTTTGTATTTCTCATCGTCGTCTACCTCATCACGCGCGATGTGCGCACGGTCGTCACCCTGATGATTTTTACGTCACCGGCCGAGCTTGCACTGGCAACACCGCTGGTAATGATCGCCGCGATTGCAAGGGCTGCCCGCACAGGTATTCTCATCAAGGGCGGCATCTACCTGGAGACTCTGGCCAAGGTCGATGTCGTCGTGTTTGATAAGACCGGTACCCTCACCGCTAACAAGCCCGAAGTTGTGGATATCGAGCCGTCAGCCACCGGCCCTGATGCACAAACACTGCTGCGTTTCGCGGCTGCAGCCGACCGCCGCTCTGCCCACCCACTTGCAAAGGCAGTGGTCGAGGGAGCAACGCAACGGGGTATTTCCGTACCCGAACCGGAGAGCTTTGAGCAACTGCCGGGCCGTGGCGTCAAGGCCAGAGTAGAAGGACGCACGGTGGTCGTGGGGAACGGGGCGTTGCTGCGAGAAAGCGGCATTGTGCTGCCGGCTGATATGGACGGTGGCGGAAGGACCCCGGTGCACATTGCCATTGACGGTACATTTGCCGGCGTTATTTACATTGCAGACAAGCTACGCCCCGGTGCCCGGGCGGCTTTGACTGAGCTCCGCGCCAGTGGTGTCAAGCGGCTGGTCATGTTGACCGGCGACAACCAGTCCACCGCAGACGCCATCTCGAAGGAGCTGGGCATGGACGAAGTGCGTGCGAATCTGATGCCTGAGGACAAAGTGAAGGCGATTGCGGAGTTGCAAAGAAAGGGGCACCGCGTAGCGATGGTAGGCGACGGCGTCAACGATGCGCCTGCGCTGGCCCAGGCTGATGTCGGAGTTGCCATGGGGGGTGGCGGCACCCAGGCGGCGCTAGAGGCAGCGGACATTGCCTTGATGACCGATGACTTGGCCAAGATAGCAGCCGCGCGTGCGATCGCGCGGCGCGCATACCGCACTATTCAGGAAAACCTATACGTGGGTGTCGGAGTCGTACACGTGTTGGGTATCACTGCCGCCCTACTCGGGTGGATAGGACCCATCCAAGCGGCCATCATTCACTTGGGGCCTGACGTTCTCGTATTCGTAAATTCCGTGAAGTTGCTCAGGGTTCGTATCAAGGGCGCGTAAACCCCGGCATCGGCGTCATCGAGACGCCCTGTTACTCATGGTCCAACCCCCAGATCAAGTGGGCATCGACCAGCAACCGGTAGCGTGCGCGCAATGCATCGACGCGGGCTTGGGTTTCACCCACCGCTGCATCCACCGCTTGGCGGCGCGCTAGGAACAAGGTCTGCAGATCCGCCTCGCCCAGGCTGTAGGCGCGCTGGGTCAGCTGCGTGTTCTCGCGTCCTGCCGCCAGTGCCTGTTCGGCAAAGCGCCAGCGCTCCAGGCTACCTGCCGCATCGGCCATGTTGGCAGCGATCTCGCCCTCCAGGTCGCGCTGCTTGCCCTCCACCGCCGCGCGGGCGGCATCAACCTGCTGCGCTGCCGCGCGCTCGTTCGCGCCGCGCGCCGCGCCACCCAGGGGCAAGCTGATGCTAAAGCCCATGATACGCTCGGCACCGGAACGTTCGGACGTGGTGTGTATGCCCACGGTTGGGTCGGGAATGCGGTCCGCCCGAGAGCGCTCGGCCACCAGTTCCGCCTGACGCAGCTCTTCCTTGGTGACTCGCAGCTCATCGCTTTCTCCAAGTATGTGTTCGCGCCATGCAGCCGGGTCGCCCGAGAGCGCCTGCGGCTCGCTTAGAGCCGAAGCCTGTAGCGGCAGACTTGGAAAGTGGGCGCGCAACTTTGCACGCACTTTGGCTTCGTCATTGGCCGCCGTGCTGAGTTGACGCTGCACTTCGGCCAGGTCGGCTTGCGCAGCATTCTGTTCGAGTTTGGATGCGTCGCCGGCCTTGCGTCGGGTCGTTGCAGCCTTCAGATTGTCTTGGGCGAACGCGAGTTGTTCGGCCCAGAGATGGCGCGTGCGGCCAGCGCTAAGCCAGTCCAGCCACAGGGCTAGCAGTTCGCGTGCCGCCTCGTGACGCGCCTCGCCGTATTTGGCCTCAGCAAGGCGCTCATGGACTTCGCCCAGCTGCTTGTCCAGGCCGGCCTTGCCGCCGATGCGGATGGCACGCTCCAGCCCAACGGACCACTCGTTGAATTCGGTTCCGGTTGCTGTCTCGCGGCGGCGCTGCGCCATCGTGCGGGCCGTCCATTCCTGGTTACCAGCCGATAGCGCCGCCGCACGGTGCCGCGCCGCCTCCAGCGCATGGTGCGCCTGTACGACGCTGGGATCGCCGGTGATCAAGGGTTCGGCTATGGCGTTGGGGGGCAGGTCCGCCGGTGCGCTCTGCTGCACCGGTTGGGCGGTGCAAACTGACGCCAACAGCACACCGGTACACAAAATTCCTAGCGCGCGCATCATTCAATTTCTCCTTTTATCGCAACGGCACTGGCCCAATACCGCAGGCCCGTGCCGGGCAACTCGACACGCAAACGTAACAGCAGGTCCTGCAACACCGACTCGGTGACGATGATCTGAACCTGTGCAGCAGTGCTGCGGCCCATGACCTGTTCGACATTGCTGAGGTTTGCATGGCCCAGGCCATGGCTGAAGGCCGGCGCGCTGGTAAATATTTCGCCGCCCACAGCGTCAAGCAGCAGGTCCAGCAATTTCTCTTCAACGGACGGGGGACTCAACAGAGTGAGGCAATACTTAGTTTCCATGCGGGGTCACCTCCTGGGCGCCGGTGGGCTTTGCGTGGGCAAAGCGCAGGTAAAGAATGGGCAAGAGAATCAGTGTCAGGGCCGTGGCCGTGACGAGACCTCCAATGACGACAATAGCCAAAGGGCGCTGGATTTCCGAGCCGGGGCCGGTGGCAAACAGCAGCGGGATCAGCCCGAAGGCGGTAATGGAGGCAGTCATCAGCACCGGGCGCAAACGCCGCCGGGCGCCCTGTATCACGCAGTCCACCAACGGCAGGCCCTCAGCCTGCAACTGGTTGAAGTAGCTGACCAGCACCACGCCGTTCAGCACCGCGATGCCCAAGAGCGCGATAAAGCCCACCGAGGCTGGCACCGACAGGTACTCGCCCGTGATCCACAGCGCCACTATGCCGCCAACCAACGCAAACGGGATGTTGGACAGCACCAGTAGGGCTTGGCGCACCGAACCAAAGGTGGAAAACAGCACCAGGAAAATAACGCCCAGTGCCAACGGAATCACCAGGCTCAGCCGCTCGGCCGCACGTTGCTGGTTCTCGAACTGGCCGCCCCAGCTGATGCGGTAGCCGATGGGCAGCTTGACCACCTGCGCCACTTTGGCCTTGGCCTCTTCGACGAAGCCCACCAAGTCGCGCCCGGTGACGTTGGCGATGACCACGCTGTAACGGCTACCCATTTCGCGGTCAATCTTGACCGGCCCGCTGTCGCGCTCCAGCCGGGCCAGCTCTTGCAGCGGCACGGCCACGCCGTCAGCGCTCGTGATGGTCAACGCGGCGAACTCGGCAGGAGAGATTTTTACGCTATCCGGCCCGCGCAAGACAATGGGAACACGGCGGTTGCCGTCGATGACGGTTCCCACACGCTGCCCCTCGATCTGCACGCGCAACGCGTCCTGCACATCCTCCACCGACAGCCCGTAGCGTCCTATCGCCAGCCGGTCCACAACCACGCGCAGGTACTGCACGCCGTCGTTCTCGACTGTGTAGACATCCTGGTTGCCGGGCACCTGTTTCATCAGCGTCTCGATCTCTCCGGCCAGTTCATTGAGTTTGCTCAATTCGGGGCCGAAGACCTTGATGGCCACATCACCCCGGACGCCGATGATCATCTCGGACACGCGCATGTCGATGGGTTGCGTGAAGCTGTAGCTGATGCCCGGCAATTCGTCGAGCACCTTGCGGATCTTCGCGATCAGCGCTTCCTTGTTCTCGAACTTCCACTCCGCGCGCGGCTTGAGCACCAGAAAGGTGTCGGTCTGGTTCAGCCCCATCGGGTCCAGGCCGATCTCGTCCGAGCCGGCACGCGCTACAACGCCGGTGATTTCCGGTATGTTACGCATCAGGGCCTGGTGAATCTTCAGGTCCAGCGCGGCGGTTTCCTCCAGGCTTACCGAGGGCAGTTTCTCGATGCCGACAATGATGTCGCCCTCGTCCATTTGCGGCATGAAGGTTTTTCCCACCTGCGTATAGACGCCTGCCGCGACAACCAGCATCAGACCAGCAACTATGTAGACAACCTTTTGGCGGCGCAGCGCGAAGTTCAGCATGGGCTCGTAGGCTTTGAGTAGCTTGCGCGGCAACCATGGATCCTCGTGCGGCACCTTCTTCAGCAGATATGACGACAACACCGGAATGATGGTCAGGGACAGCACCAAGGAGCTGGCCAGCGCGAACACGATGGTCATGGCTACCGGCACAAAGAACTTGCCCTCCAGATCCTGCAGCGTCAGCAGCGGTAGGAACACCAGCAGGATGATGAGAATGCCCGCCGCCACGGGTGCGGCAACCTCGCGCACGGCGCGGAACACCACGTGCAGCTTGGGCAGCTTGCTACCGGCCTTGTCGTGGCCCATATGCTGGACGATATTTTCGACCACCACCACCGCTGCGTCGACCAGCATGCCCAGCGCAATCGCCAGACCGCCCAGGCTCATCAGGTTGGCCGACATGCCGGCATAGCGCATCAGCAAAAAAGTCGCCAGGGCCGACAGCGGCAGCACCAGGGCCACGACCACCGCGGCGCGCACATTGCCCAGGAAAGCGCCCAGCAACACGAGCACCAGCACTGTGGCTTCCAACAGCGCCGTGGACACCGTCCCGACAGCCTTCTTGACCAAGTCAGCGCGGTTGTAGAACACCTTCAGCGTCACGCCTTGCGGCAGTGCAGGCTTGATCTCTTCAAGCTTGCGGGTGACGCCCTCCACCACTTTCTGCGCGTTGGCGCCGGCCAGGCCCAGCACCAAACCTTCGACGGCCTCGGCCTTGCCGTCCTGGGTCACCACGCCATAACGTGTGACGCTGCCGTTTCGCACTTCTGCAACCTCTCCCAGGCGCACTGTCATGCCTTTGCCCCGTTTGACGACCACCGCGCGCAGATCATCCTGCGTGCGGATACTGCCCTCGCTGCGCACCAGCAACACCTCCCCACCTTCGCCTAGGCGCCCGGCACCGTCGTTCCGGTTATTGGCCTCGATGGCAGTCTTTATCTGCGCGGTGGACAGTCCCAGCGCAGCCAGCTTTACCGGGTCCGCCACGACTTCGAAGCTATGCACCTTGCCGCCCAGTGCATTGACATCGGCCACACCGGGTACGGAACGCAGCGCCGGACGTATGACCCAATCCAACAGGCTGCGGCGCTCTTCCAGCGTCATGCCCGGCGCTTCAACCGTGAACATGAACATCTCGCCCAGGGGTGTTGTTACCGGCGCCATGCCGCCGCTGATTCCGGTGGGCAGGTCGGCGCTGATGCCCGACAAGCGCTCGGCCACCTGCTGGCGCGCCCAGTAGATGTCAGTCCCGTCCTGGAAATCGATAGTCACGTCGACCAACCCGTATTTAGAAACCGAACGCAGGATGCGCTGGTTGGGAATGCCCAGCATCTCGACCTCAATAGGCACGGCGATGCGGCTCTCGATCTCCTCGGGCGTCATGCCCGGGGCTTTCATAATGATCTTGACCTGGGTGCTGGATACATCGGGGAAGGCATCGATGGGCAAGCTTTTGAATGCCAGCCAACCGGCACCGGCCAACAAAGCGCCAGCCAGCAACATAAATAGGCGCTGCGCTAGCGCAAATTGGATAAGGCGGGTGAGCATCACTTGCCCCCACTCTTGCCCTGCCAGGCGGCCTTCAGGGCGATCACCGAGCTAACTGCTATCTGCTGACCGGCCTGGAGTTCACCACTGACGCGCAGTGTTTGGCCACCACTGGCCAGGATAGAGACCGGCTTGGCAGTAAAGCCTTGGGCCGAGCGCACGAACACATACGCTTTGTCACCCTGACGGGCCACCGCTTGTTGCGACACGGCAAAGCCTTCGCCCCCCGTCGGTGCTGCCGCGAACGGCAGGCGCACCTGCACAAACTCACCGGCGCGCAGCAGCTGGGCGCCTTGGTTGACCTCGGCGCGCAGAGTCAGGGTCTGACCATCGCTAGCGGTTGCCCCAATGCTGAGTACCGCGGCGCTGATGCCATCGCGCCCGACAACACTGAGCTTGGCACCCCTGGCTGTCGCCAACTCGGCCTGCCGACTCAGCGGCACCTGTACATCCAGCCAGAGCCGGCGGCCGTCGGCGATGTGCAGCAGCGCATCGGACTGTTGCACACGCTGACCCGGTTTGGCCGTCAACTCTGCCACCAGACCGGGTGCGCGGGCGCGTAGCGTCAGCGTGCTGTCTACCGCTCCGCCCGTAGCCACACGGCGAATCGCAGTTTCATCCAGTCCGGCAAGGCGCAAAGCGGCCTCGGACTGGCGCAGGCGGGCCTGGCTCTCGGCGGCAACGGTTTCGGCCTCTTGCACCCGGCGCTCGGGGATGATGCCCTCCGCCAGCAAGGCGCGTTCGCGCTGCAGCGTCTTGGCGGCCAAGGCGTTGCGGGCACCAGCCTCCATCAGTTTGAGTTGTAACTCACCGAGTTCGGGGCTTTGCAGGCGTAAGAGCGGCTGGCCCTGCTTGACGGCATCGTTCTCCGCCACCAGCAACTGGTCGATCACGCCGGCGAGCGGTGCGCTCAGCACCTGCTGTTGGCGAGGTGGCAGCACCACGCGAGCTGGGTAGCTCAGGCCTGTTACCTCACTGGTGGCCTCCAGCTTTTGCAACTGCACGCCCAGCGACTGCATTTGCTCGGCGGAGATCGCAAAATCATCCGCAGCGTAGGCCGGCAGAGCCACGAAAAAGGGAAGAACAACACAAGCAGCACCACAGACAAGTGAGCGCCGCGCGCGCGTGGAAAAGGCATCAAACATGGGGAACTCCACAAAAAAGAGCGGCGCGCAATAACGACGGACGCACTCGCGAAAGCAGTCGACCCAGGATCAATTGATCACTCAGGTCGGCAGAGCGGCTTTCAGGCGAGAACGGGTGGAGCGCGGCCTGCGGGTGGCAGGCTTCTATGGGAGTGAATAGGCGGAGATCGCCAAGCAGGCGGTCTCAAGGTCCGCGTGGTCTCTTCGGGCGCCAGCAGCAGCCGTACCGTCAGAGCAGTTGGGAGCACCAGCGCGATCGTTGAGTGGTCGACCGCATGTACCTGTGCCACCTCACGGCCCGCCGGTCTGAGGGCCAGCGTCGCGTGGGTAAACTGGTCGCCGTGGTCCGCGTCCTCGACATGGGTGGCAGAGTCCTCATGCACATCCGCATGCGGTAGCGCCGATACCGAGGACCAACTGCCATCAACGCCCGAGTCGTGGTGGTGCTGGTGCAACGGTGCACCGACTTGGTCGGCTATTAGTAGCAGGACCAACACCCACCGTGCCATCCACGCGAACCATGCGCCAGCGCTGCGTTGCGGCAGCACGGCAGGCAGGCGAAGCGGATGGGCAAGCATGGCAAGAAAAATTCAGTAAGGTGTCAAAAACAGCAGCGCCGTATGTGGGACGGTCCATCTGTTGGCACACAGGTACTGCACGCCGTGGATGGGCTAAACAACAAAAATTATGTTAGCACGGGGACACAGACCCTCACCCTTGGACACAAAATTGACCTTCCGTGTACGCGACCTGTTGCGGGTCGGGGTAGTGACGCCCTCCCTTGTGCTACATATTTGATAGCTGCTTACGCTAGCTCCACGAGGGCTACAGCCCGATTTGTCTTACGACTTGGTCGCCCCTGGCGTTGCGCAGGCGCTCAGCTCCCCGCCCGGCTTGCGCGGCAGTGCGGCTACACCGTTGGATGCGGCCAACTCCTTTTGCCCATCCACCGTCAGCCACCAGGCTGAGCCGGCGTGCGGGTTGCTGGCCAGCAACGGCTCGCCCATGCAGGGCGTGGTGATGGCCACACCCTTGGCCTTGGCCAGCGCGGTGATGCGGTCAAAGGGCTCGTGCCAGGTGTGCATGGCCAAATCGAACGTGCCGTTGTGTATGGGCAGCAGCCAGTTGCCGCGCAAGTCTAAATGGGCCTGCAGCGTCTCTTCGGGCTGCATGTGCACATAGGGCCATTGCTTGTCGTAGGCGCCGGTTTCCATCAGCGTCAAATCAAACGGGCCCAGCTTGTCACCAATGGCCTTGAAGCCGTCGAAGTAGCCGCTGTCGCCGCTGAAGAAGATGCGCAGGCCTCCACCTTTGGCCTTGTCGCCGGTGTACATCACCCACGATGCCCACAGCGTCTGGTTGCGGTCGCGCAGGCCCCGGCCCGAGAAGTGTTGTGCGGGTGTGGCGACAAACTCCACGCCGCCCACCTTGGTGGATTGCCACCAGTCCAGCTGCTGCACCTTGGCCGCATCTACGCCCCAGGCGATCATGCGGTCGCCCACGCCCAGCGGTGTCAAGAAGTGTTCGGTCTTGGCGGCCAGGCGGCGGATGGCGTCTTCGTCCAGGTGGTCGTAATGGTCGTGCGACATGATCACGGCCTTGATAGGCGGCAGGTCTTCGATGCTGATCGGAGGCTGGTGGAAGCGCTTGGGGCCCAGCCACTGGAACGGCGAGGCTCGGTCCGAGAAGACAGGGTCCGTCAGCCAGAAGGCGCCATTCAATTTGAGCAACACCGTGGAGTGGCCCATGCGGAACACGGTGCCGTCTGGCGCGGCCAGCAGCTGCGCGCGGGTGATGGGCTGGACGGGGATGTCGCCTTCAGGCACGGTGTGCTTGGGCTTGTCGAACGCGAACTTCCAGGCGATTTGCAGTGATTTCATCAGGCCCACCGCGTCTTGCGGCTCGGGCTTCACATTGCGGTAGGTGCTGCCGTTGGCTTGTGGCGACGTGGCTTGGGGCACGGTGGGCGATGACCCGATCAGGGCGCAGGATGACATGGTGATTGCTCCGGTCAGTAAAACAGCAAGGGTGCGCAAAGTGTGTGGCATGGGCGTTGAAACCAGGTTGTAGCGGCGGTGGTGCTCAGGCGCCGGGTGATACGGTCCCGCGCACCAGTGCGGCTAGCGTATCGCGCAAGAAGGGTTCGAAATCAATCTGCATGGACTGCAGATCGGGGTCGCTGGCCATGACGCGGGCAATCACCGGTGGTGGCTTGGACAGTTGCGCCAGGCTGATGACCAGCGCATGCAACTGCAGCATCAGCGTGCCGGCCTGCACCGCGGTCAGCCCCGGTAGCTTGTTGCAAACGGCCGCGCTGGCGCGTACCAGCAGGTCGCGCAGGAAGAGTTTGAAATCGCGCGCCGCGGCCTCGTCTATCTTGGGTTCAATCACCGTGTGCAACAGCACCAGCAGGCGCTGCAGCGTGGGGCGCTGGGCGACGCTGCGCGCCAGGGCTGCGGGTACGGCCTCCAGTGGCTGGTGCGCGCGCAGACGCTTGAGGGCCAGTTCCAGGTCTTGCAGCCACAGCAGCAACTCAGCCCGCACCAACTCCAGAAACAGCGTCTCCTTGGTGGCGAAATAAATATACGCCGTGCCCTTGGCCACGCCGGCGGCCTCGGCCACGCGGGCGATGGTGACGGCGTCGAAGTCGGCGTCGGCAAACAGCTGCGTGGCCGCCTCGATCAGGTGCGCGCGCCGCAGGTCCTTGTCTTCGGCACTGCGGGCGCGTTGCTGGCTGATGGTTTTCTTGGCTGGGGTGCTGCTGCGCATGGAGATGGAGAAGGCGTCAGACGGTAAACGGCAGCGCGCGCTGGCGCTTGCCGGTCAACGCAAACAGCGCATTGGCCACAGCCGGTGCCAGCGGTGGCACAGCGGGTTCGCCCACACCGGCGGGTGCGCGCGTGCTGGGCACGATCCAGGTTTCCACCACCGGGGCCTGGGCCAGTTGCACCATGGGGTAGTCGCCAAAATTGCTTTGCTGTACGGCACCGTCCTTGATGTCGATACGGCTGTGCAGCGCGGCGGTCAGCGCGAAGATGACCGCGCCTTCCATCTGCTGGGCCACCGTGTTGGGGTTGACGACGGTGCCGCAGTCCACCGCGCAGACCACGCGGTGCACGCGCGGCTTGCCGTCTTGCAACGACACCTCGGCCACCTCGGCGACGATGGAGCCAAAGGACTCGTGCAGCGCAATGCCGCGGGCGCGGCCTTCGGGCAGCGCGTTGCCCCACCCGGCCTTGTCGGCAGCCAGGTTCAGCACGGCGAGGTAACGCGGAGCGTCTTTCAGCAGTGCACGGCGGAATGCCAGCGGGTCTTGTTTGGTCTCTGCGGCCAGCTCGTCCATAAAGCCTTCGGAGAAAAAGGCGTTGTGCGAATGCCCGACGGAGCGCCAAAAACCCACCGGCACATCCAGGCGCGTGGCCACGTGTGACATGTGCTGGTCGGCAAAACCATAGGGCAGATCGAACAGGCCTTCGGCCGTGGTCTTGTCCGGCGTGTCCACCGGCCCCGACAAGGCCGGCAGGCCACGGGCGATCCAACGCGGCGTGATGGCGTCCCCCGCCGACTGGATGCGCAGGCTGGTGACTGCGCCTTCGGCATCGATGGCTGCGTGCAGGCTGGCCACATGCATGGGGCGGTAGAAGTCGTGCGTGGTGTCCTGCTCGCGCGACCAGCCCAGTTGCACGGGTTTGCCGCCGCAGGCCATGGCCACGCGCACGGCCTGGCCCACGTGGTCCACCTCCAACCGGCGGCCAAAGCCACCACCCAACAGCGTGGTGTGCAGCGTGACTTTGTCTTCTGACACACCAGCCACTTTGGCGGCGATGGCACGCGCCATGTCGGGCACCTGGGTGGGTGCCCATACCTCCACCCTGCCGTCTTTGACCTGGGCCGTGCAGTTCATCGGCTCCATCGTGGCGTGGGCCAGGTAGGGGGCGCGGTAGATGGCCTCTACCACCTTGGCAGCGCCGAACTCGGCCTTGACGGTAGAGCCTTGTTTATGGAAGACAAAGCCCTCATCGGTCTTGATTGCTTCCAGTAATTTGGCTTCAATGGCTTGGGTGTCCAGCGGCCCGGCTGCGCGCTGCTGCCACGTAGCGACCACGGCATCGGCGCCCTGGCGTGCGTGCCACGTGGTCTTGCCCACCACCGCAAAACCGGCGGTCGATCCGGCAAAAGATTCCAGCGGTAGAACCTGCTCTACACCGGTCACAGCCAGCGCGGCTTTCGTGTCCAGGCTGCCCACGGTGCCGCCCAGCATGGGCGCCATGCGGGCCTGCGCGTACAGCATGCCGGGCAGGCGCACGTCCAGCCCGAACTGGGCTGTGCCATTGGTCTTGGCGGGTATGTCACTGCGCGGGGCGGGCTTGCCGATCAGCGTCCAGTCCTTGCGGTCTTTCAGCACCACATTGGCAGGGGTTGTGCCCGCAGCACCGGGGGCGAAGGTGCCGTAGTGCGCGCTTTGGCCAGAGGCGTGGGACACGACACCGTCCTTCACCCGCAACTCGCCCACCGGCAGCTTCCACTGCGCGGCGGCCGCGCCCAGCAGGCTGGCACGTGCGGTGGCGGCGGCCATGCGCAGCGGGTCCCAAGCATCGGCCACGGTGGACGATCCGCCGGTGACGCTGATGCCCAGCTCACGCGCGACCTTGCCCACCAGCCATTCGCCGATCTTGACGGTGGTGGTCTTGTGGCCCTCTTCCGCATTCAGCGGGTGGAACGGCAGGCTGCCGACGAACATGGAGACATTGCCGTACACGGCATGCGGGCCGGCTTGCTCCAGGCGCACGCGGGCCAGTGGCACGTCCAGCTCTTCGGCTACCAGCATTGCCAGCGCGGTGTGGACGCCCTGACCCATTTCGGCGCGGGGCATGGCCAGGATGACGCTGCCGTCCGCGGCGATCTTGATCCAGCCGTTCAGCGCCACATCGCCCTGCGTGGGCAGCATCATGTCGGGTGTGCCCAGGCGTGAGCGGGCGGGCAACACGCCCCAGCCCACGACCAGCGCGCCGGTGGCGCCCAACGCGCTCAGTATCCAGGTGCGGCGCTTCATGCTGATGCTCCGGCAGTTGCAGGAGTAGCCGCAACGGTGGTACCAGCCGCGCGGTGGATGGCGGCACGCACACGCTGGTAGGTGCCGCAGCGGCAGATGTTGGTCATGGCCGCGTCGATGTCGGCGTCCGTTGGCTTTGGCTTGCTCTCCAAGAGCGCGGCAGCGGCCATCAGCATGCCGCTCTGGCAGTAGCCGCACTGGGGCACCTGCTCGGCAATCCACGCGGCTTGCAGTGCGTGGGGCATGTCGACCGTGCCCAGGGCTTCAATCGTGCGGATGGGTTTACCCGCCACGGCCGACACCGGGAACACGCAGGAGCGCACCGCCTCTCCACCCACCTGCACGGTGCAGGCACCGCATGCGGCAATACCGCAGCCGAACTTGGTGCCGGTCATGTTGAGCGTGTCACGCAACAACCAGAGCAGGGGCATCGCGGGGTCGGCATCCACCTGGACGGGTTTGCCGTTGATGTTCAATTCCATGGGTTCTCCTGCAGAGTTTTAGGTGACTGGTGGTCAGATAATAAGTGAACCTGGTTCATTTGGGAATAGGGTTTACCAGACCTGCGCGGATTGGGGCCTTCGTGGTGCAAGCCAAACCGGAGCAAATTGCTATATTTTTAATAGCTGCTTACGCCCGTCCTACGAGGGCTACAGCCCGAAAAGACTTGGATAAAACCTAGCGGGCCGGGCTGCCACGCAGCGTGCGGCTCAGCAAAATGACGGGTATCAACCCCACCAGCACCAGCGCCAGACAGGGCAATGCGGCCTCGCCCAGGCGCTCATCGCGCGCCAGCTGGTAGGCCACCACGGCCAGCGTGTCGCTGTTGAAGGGGCGCAGCACCAGCGTGGCGGGCAGTTCTTTCATGACGTCCACAAACACCAGCAAGGCAGCCGCAGCCACCGAGCGGCGCAACAGCGGCCAGTGCACGCGCAACAGAGTTTGCGCACCACTTGCTCCCAGCATGCGGGCCGAATCATCCAGGCTGGTGGGCAGGCGTGCATAACCGCTTTGCAGCGACTGCAGCGCCACGGCGCAAAACCGCACCAGGTAGGCCCACACAATGCCCACCGCCGTGGCGGTGACCCAGTAGCCGACCTGCCAATCCGGTGCCCAGGCCTGCAGCCAGCCCACCGGCAGCAGCAGGCCCACCACCACCACGGCGCCGGGTATCGCATAACCCAGCCCCGCGATGTGTGCCGCACCGCGCACCGCCCAGTGGCCGCTGCGCCGCACCTGGAAGGCCAGCGCCAACGCAATGGCCACAGCCAGCACGGCGGTGATGCTGGCCAAGCGCACGCTGTTGAGCGCCCATTCACCAAAGCGCGACCAGGGCAGGCCCGCCCAATCGGCCAACAGCGGGCGCAGCATGAACAACACCGGCAGCACAAAGCCCATCAATATTGGCGTGGCGCACAGCAGCCACACCCAGATGCGCCGGTGCCCCACCAGCGGCACGGCATGGGCATCCGCCGAGCCGGCACGCGCGCCCTTGGTGACAGCGAAGCGCATGCGGTGCTGCGCGCGGTGCTCCAGGCCCAGCAGCAGCGCCACCAACACCAGCAGCATGGTCGCCAGCTGGGCCGCGGCGATACGGTTGTCCATCGACAACCAGGCTTTGTAGATACCCGCGGTAAAGGTCTGGATGCCGAAGTAGCTGACGACGCCAAAGTCGGCCAGCGTCTCCATCAGCGCCAGCGCAATGCCTGCCGCCACCGCGGGCCGCGCCAGCGGCAGGGCCACCTCACGCAGGCGGCGGCGCAACGGTGCGCCCATCAGCCGCGCGGCCTCCATCAGGTGCACAGTGCGCTCGCCCAACGCGGTGCGGGCCAGCAGGTAGACATAGGGGTAGAGCGCGAAAGTGAACACCCAGGCGGCACCACCCACGTTGCGCACCTCGGGGAACATGCGACCCTGCGCACCCAGCGCGGCGCGCAAGCCGTTTTGCAGCGGGCCGCTGAACTGCAAAAAGTCGGTATATGCATAGGCCACCACGTAGGCCGGCATGGCCAGCGGCAGCAGCAGCGCCCACTCGAACACGCGCCGGCCCGGAAACTCGAACAGCGTCACCGCCGCCGCGGTGGCCAGGCCGACCACCGCTACACCTACGGTCACCATCAGGCATAGTTGTACCGTGGTCCACAAGTAGTCTGGCAGCACGGTGGCGGCCATCTCGCGCAGGATGTCTGCCGCCACGTTGGATGCTGCGCCCACCGGTAGCCAGGCGCCCAGCACGGCTACCACCGGCAGCAGGAGCACGGTGACCAGAACCAGCAGCAGTGCGCGGGACAGGAAGGAGGAGGTCAAGGGGGGAAAGACACCAGGGAACAAAGCTTAGAGATGACCCGATGGGCCAAACAAGCCACGCTAAATGGGAAATTGTAGTCACCTAAAATTGGCTGCATGTTCCTGAACCTGGCTCACCTGCAAGTCCAATACCCCGGCAGAACCCGGGCCGCCGTACAGGATGTATCGCTGGGACTGCGCGCCGGCGACATTGGTGTGTTGATAGGCCCCTCGGGCTGCGGCAAGACGACGCTGTTGCGTGCGGTAGCGGGGCTGGAGCCAGTCAGCGGTGGTGAGATCCAGCTGGCCGGTAGCACGGTCAGCAGCACCCAAACCCACGTGCCGGCAGAGAAGCGCCGCATCGGCATGGTGTTCCAGGATTACGCGTTGTTCCCCCACCTGGACGTGGGCCGCAACGTGGCCTTTGGTATCCACGACTGGCCGGCCGCAGAACGCAAGGCCCGCGTGGCCGAGGTGCTGGAATGGGTGGGCCTGGGCGATGCGCTCAAGCGCCACCCGCATGAACTCTCGGGTGGCCAGCAGCAACGCGTGGCGCTGGCCCGTGCGCTGGCGCCCAGGCCGCAACTCTTGTTACTGGACGAACCCTTCTCCAACCTGGATGTGGACTTGCGCGAACGCCTGGCCCACGAGGTGCGCGGCATCCTGAAGGTCGCCGGTGCCACCGCATTGTTTGTGACGCATGACCAGTTGGAAGCCTTTGCGATTGGCGACATGATCGGTGTCATGCACGAGGGTGCGCTGCACCAGTGGGAAGACGCCTATTCGCTGTACCACCGCCCGGCCACGCGTTTTGTCGCCGAGTTCATCGGCCACGGCGTGTTTGCACCCGCCACGCTGGTGGAGGTGGATGGCCAGGTGGCGGTACAGACCGCGCTGGGTGATCTGACCGATATGGCCGAATGCCCTCTTCCATCCGCTTACCCGCAGGGTGAATGCGATGTGCTGCTGCGCGCCGATGACATCGTGCACGACGACAACGCGCCGGTGAAGGCCGAGATTGTGCGCAAGGCGTTTCGCGGTTCTGAATTCTTATACACGCTGCGCCTGGCCAGCGGCCAGACCGTGCAGGCCCACGTGCCCAGCCACCACGACCACCGGCTGGGGGAGTGGATTGGCATCCGCACCGAGGTCGACCACGTGGTGACGTTTAAGCGCGAAGCTTGAGCTAACCCCTCAGATTGGCAATGGTGGTACGCAGATCGGCCGCCCAGGCGCGGCGGTCGCGGCCCTGCGCATGCTCGGGCGTGCCGAACTGCACCACTGCCACCACATTATCGGCACATACGGTGCGCCACAGTGATTGCCACAAGGTGTCATCACCCACATAACAGGGCGCAAAACTGATCTGCCCGCTGACCACATCCTTAAACTGCAACGCCACCGGCTGCACGGGTGCATTGGCCGAGATGGCGGCCTGCAGCAGGTTGGCATGGAAGGGTAAAAGCGTGGAGCCATCACCGGTCGTGCCTTCCGGAAAGATGGCCAACACATCACCGTCGCGCAGGCACTGGGCCATCTGGTGCACCACGCGCATGGCGTCGCGGCGCGATTCACGGGTGATGTACAGCGTGTCGGCCGCGTTGGCCAACGTAGAGATAAGAGGCCAGCGACCGATCTCCTCTTTGGACACAAAGCGGCAATGGCGCGTGGCGTGCATGACCACGATGTCGGCCCAGGAGATGTGATTGGCCACCAGCAGCATCGGGCCGTGCGCGGGCGGGTTGCCTTTGACCACCAATTGGATACCCAGGCAATCCAGCGCGGCACGGGCCCAGGCTTGAACCCGTGCATGTTTCTGCGGCGGGGTCAGGCGCGGCAACAGGGTGTAGATGGTCCAGATTCCACCCAATAGGTGCAGCACAAACCGCAGCAAGCGCGCACAGGCGCGCAAACGCCGCATCATGGCTGGCAGGCCCGACGACTATGCGGCTTGGTACGCAAGGTGGCCGCCTACAAAAGTGGCGCGCACGCGGCCTGGCAGTTCGTAGCCGCCAAAGGGCGTGTGCTGGCCCTGGCTGCGCAAAGCAGAGCCTTCGACCGTCCACGCCGCTTGGGGGTCGAACACGCAGATGTCTGCCGCGCCACCGACTACCAGGCGCCCTGCGCAGGACGCGAATGCGCCAAAGGCCTCGCCCACCACGCCAGCCGGGCGGTGGGTCACCGTGCCCAGGGCTTGCTCCAGCGGGGTGCCACTGTCTTGCGCCCATTTGAGGGTCAGGCTCAGCAGCAGCTCCAGACCGGTGGCGCCGGGTTCGGCCTCGGCAAAGGGCAAGGCCTTGCCGTCTTCCTTGACGGGTGTGTGGTCCGACACCAGCGCGTCGATCGTGCCATCGGCCAGTCCGGCGCGCAGGACGTCGCGGTCGCGCTGCTGGCGCAACGGCGGGGTCAGGCGCATGCGGCTGTCGAAGTAGCCCATGTCCATATCGGTCAGGTGCAGCGAGTTGATGCTGACGTCACAGGTGATCGGCAGCCCCTCGGCCTTGGCCTGGCGCACCAGCGCCACGCCGGCCGCGCTGCTGATGCGGCACAGGTGTACGCGCGCTTGCGTAGAGCGCACCAGCTCAAAAATGGTGTGCAGCGCAATGGTCTCGGCAGCGACCGGTATGCCGGACAGGCCCATGCGTGTGGCCAAGGGCCCGCTGGCGGCCACACCCTTGCCCAGGTACAGCTCTTGCGGGCGCAGCCACACGGTGTAGCCAAAGGTACTGGCGTACTGCAACGCGCGCAGCGTGGCCTGTGTGTTGGCCATGGGCACTTCGGCTTGGCTGAAGCCAATGCAACCGGCTTGTGTGAGGTGCAGCATCTCGGTCAGCACTTCGCCTTCCAGGTTGCGGGTCAGCGCGCCCAGCGGGAACAGCCGGGCCTGCTTCAGCAACTCGGCGCGGTGGCGCAGCATCTCGACCAAGCCGGCTTCGTCCAGCACCGGCTCGGTGTCGGGCGGGCAGACCACGGTGGTGACACCGCCTGCCACTGCAGCAGCCATCTCGGAGGCCAGCATGCCAGCGTGCTCTTGACCCGGCTCGCGCAGGCGCACTGCCAGATCGACCAGCCCGGGCATGACGATGCAGCCGGTGGCGTCTATCGTGGTGTCGGGGGCAAAGTCAGTTACTACGTTGTTGATAGCAACAATGTCAGCACCGACGAGGGCTACATCCGCATTTTGCTTAAGGCCACTGGCGGGATCGATGACCTGGCCGCCTGTGATCAGTGTTTTCTTGGACATCATTTGCTGCCTCGGGAATCGGCTTCGTTGCCAGCCACTATGCTCATCACCGCCATGCGCACGGCGATGCCGAAGGTCACCTGCGGCAGGATCACACTCTGCTTGCCGTCGACCACGGCGGAGTCAATCTCCACGCCGCGGTTGATGGGGCCGGGGTGCATGACGATGGCGTCTGGCTTGGCCAGCAGCAGCTTCTCGGGCGTCAGGCCAAAGCTCTTGAAGAACTCGTGCATGGACGGCAGCAGCGCACCACTCATGCGCTCGTTCTGCAGGCGCAGCATGATGATGACGTCGCAGTCCTTGATGCCCTCTTCCAGCGTGTGGCAGACACGCACACCCATATGCGACAGGTCGGAAGGGATCAGCGTCTTGGGGCCGACAACACGCACCTCGGCACAGCCCAGCGTGGTCAGCGCGTGGATGTCGGAGCGGGCCACACGCGAGTGCAGCACGTCGCCAACGATGGCCACCGTGAGGTTGGAGAAATCTTTCTTGAAGTGCCGGATCGTGAACATGTCCAGCAGGCCCTGGGTAGGGTGCGCATGGCGGCCGTCACCGGCGTTGATGACGTGTACGTGGGGAGCGACGTGCTGGGCGATCAGGTAGGGCGCGCCCGATTCGCTGTGGCGCACGACGAACATGTCGGCGGCCATCGCACTCAGATTCGCAATCGTGTCCAGCAGCGATTCACCCTTGGAGGCGGATGAGCGTGCGATGTCGAGGTTGATGACATCGGCCGACAGGCGTTTGGCGGCGATCTCGAACGTGGTGCGGGTGCGGGTGGAGTTCTCGAAGAACAGGTTGAACACGCTCTTGCCGCGCAGCAGCGGCACCTTCTTTACCTCGCGGTCGTTGACGGAGACGAAGTTGGCAGCCGTGTCGAGGATGTGGGTCAGCGTGGCTTTGGGCAGGCCTTCAACCGACAGCAGGTGGACGAGTTCGCCGTGTTTGTTGAGTTGGGGGTTGCGTTTGTAGAGCATGTCAGGCTTCTTTCACATCAAAGCTGAATGCGCCGGCATCGCTGCGCGCCAGGGCTAACGATTGATTGGCGGCGAGGGTCACACGGGCTGCGGCAAAGTTCGCTTCGATGGGCAGTTCGCGCCCTCCTCTGTCCACCAGCACCGCGAGTTTGACGCTGGCGGGACGGCCGTAGTCGAACAGCTCGTTGATGACCGCGCGTATCGTGCGGCCGGTGTAGAGCACGTCGTCCAGAATCAGGATGTCGGCGCCGTTCACGTCAAACGGCAGCACCGTCTGGCCACCGCTGGAGAGGCCGCGCTGTGCGAAATCGTCGCGGTGCATGGCCGATGAGATCTTGCCCGCGTCGCCTGGCAGCTTCATGTCTTGCTGCAGGCGTTCGGCCAGCCAGGCGCCGCCGGATGTGATGCCGACCAACCGTGTGTCCGCATGACAAATCAACTGCACGCCGCGCAGCAATTCCTTGTACAGCGCCTCCGCATCAAGCAATAAGGCCCCCACGCTCGTCGCGGGGGCGCTCCCGCCTTGGGACGGCCCGGCGGCGCTCGTCAATGTACTCACGGCAAACTCCTCAAAAACTGTTCCAAAATAATGCAGGCCGACGCGGCATCGGCGTCTTTGGCGCCAGAGGCCAAAGCCTCGGTCGTGCTGTAGCGTTCATCCACTTCAAACACTTGCAGCTTGAAGCGCCCATGCAGCTGCCGACCAAATTTTTGCGCCCGCGCCGTGTTCTCATGCGCGGCGCCATCGGGGTGGTAGGGCACGCCGATGACCAGGGCATCAGGCTGCCATTCCTTGACGTGCTTTTCGATCAGCGCAAAGCGGGCGTCGCCCTCGGCCTTGACCGTACCGACCGATGTGGCGGTGCGCATCATGCGGTTGCCAACGGCCACGCCCGTGCGCTTCATCCCAAAATCAATGGCTAGGAAAGTGTTCAAAGTCGGCGACACGGCTACGGGCGCAGCCGGTGTTATGCCGCTCATGCGTGGCCTACCTGGTTGGAGATCATCCAGGCCTGTAGGCCCAACAAGGCCAACGCCTTGTCATAGCGTTCCTCAACCGGCGTGTCAAAAATCACCGACTGGTCGGCATCGACGGTGAGCCAGCTGTTCTCGCCCAGCTCGGTTTCCAGTTGGCCTTCTCCCCAGGCTGAGTAGCCCAGTGATACCAGCACGCGCCGCGGGCCTGAGCCACTGGAAAGCGCTTCCAGCACGTCCTTGGAAGTGGTCATCTCCAGCCCGCCGGGAATACTCATGGTTGAGGCGTACAGAGATTGCTCGGGCTTGTCGGCCTCGGAAAACAGGGACTCGTGCAGCACAAAGCCGCGTTCCGTCTGCACTGGCCCACCCTGGAAGACGGGTTTGTCGGTCAGGTCCTGGCGCTGCAGCGGCAAATCAATCTTGCCAAAGAGCGTTTCCATCTTCAGTTCGGCCGGTTTGTTGATGACCAGCCCCAGGGCACCGCGAGACGTGTGCTCGCAGACGTAAACGACGCTTTTGGAAAATAGTGCATCTTCCAGCCCCGGCATTGCGATCAGGAAGTGATTCGTGAGGTTGATGGGTGCAGAATCGCCGGACATGATTGGATTTTAACGGCAGCATGCACACAGAATTTGACACCGGTTTGGTATGGTTTCGCCGCGACCTGCGCGTGCACGACAACGCGGCGCTCTGCGACGCACTGCAGCGCTGCGCCCAGGTGCACTGCGTGTTTGTACTAGACCGCGCCATCCTGGACGAACTGCCGCACGCGGACCGGCGCGTGGAGTTCATTCGCGAAACCTTGGTGGAACTGGACGCCAACCTGCGCGCACTGGCGGGAAAGCCGCGTGCTGGCTTGATTGTTATGCACGGCTTGGCGACCGAAACCCTACCGGCGCTAGCCGTGGAGTTGGGTGCCAATGCGGTTTTTGCGGCGCACGACTATGAGCCGCAGTCCATCGCCCGCGACTACACCGTGGAAGCTGCGCTGAGGGCGCAGCACATTGCGTTGCTGACGGTTAAAGACCACGTCATTTTTGAGCGCCGCGAAATACTGACGCAAACTGGAACGCCCTACGGCGTGTTCACCCCTTACAAACGGGCCTGGTTGGCGCGGCTAGGCGACGTGCCACCCGCGCAGCATGACTGCGAACCCCGCGCCGCGGCCCTGGCCGAGCGCCCCGCGGCCCATGCCCGCGCCGTACCCAGCTTGGAGAGCCTGGGCTTTGAGGCAACCAACCTCAAGGCCCTGGGCATCGCGCATGGGGCCGACGGAGCACACACATTGGTGGAAGACTTTGTGGGACGCATGGACCGGTATGGCGAAACGCGTGACTTCCCGGCCGTCAAAGGTCCAAGCTACCTGAGCGTGCACCTGCGCTTTGGCACGGTGTCCGTTCGGCAGTTGGTGGGCCGAGCCCTGCAACGGATGCTGGAGGGCAGCGTCGGCGCGTCGGTGTGGTTGGGTGAACTGATCTGGCGAGATTTCTACTTCCAGGTGCTGGCCAATTTCCCGCGCGTGGCGCACAGCGCTTTCAAGCCCGAGTACGACGCGATCGGCTGGGAGCAAGGGGAGCGCGCGCAGGCGCTCTTTACGGCGTGGTGCCAGGGCGCAACCGGATACCCACTGGTGGACGCGGCCATGGCCCAACTCAACCAGACCGGCTATATGCACAACCGTCTGCGCATGGTGACGGGCAGTTTTCTGGTCAAGCACTTGGGGCTGGACTGGCGCTGGGGCGAGCGCTACTTTGCGGAGAAGCTCAACGACTTTGATCTGTCGGCCAATAACGGCGGGTGGCAGTGGGTCAGCTCCAGCGGTTGCGATGCCCAGCCCTACTTCCGCATCTTCAACCCGATCAACCAGAGCGAAAAGTTTGACACCCAGGGCAAGTTCATCAAACGTTATCTGCCACAGCTCGCGGGGTTGAACGCCAAACACATCCACGCCCCCTGGAAGCTTGGGGCGGTGGAACTGGCAGCTGCGGGCGTGGAGTTAGGAAAAGCCTACCCGCGCCCGGTGGTGGACCATGCCGAGGCGCGCGCGCTGACGCTGCAGCGCTACGCAGTCGTCCGAAAAACCTCTTAGGAGGCCGCCACCGCGGTGGCGCAGTAGCTACGCACCAAACCGAGCAATTCGTCTTCTGAGTAAGGCTTGCCCAGGTAATGGTCCACACCCAGTTCCTTGGCGTGCTCGCGGTGCTTGCCGGCGATACGCGACGTGATCATGATGATAGGCAGATCGCGCAGCTTGGCATCTCCGCGGATGTTGCGGGCCAAGTCGAAGCCATCCATGCGCGGCATTTCGATATCGGACAACACCACCGTTGGTTTTTCTTCCTGCAACTTTTCCAGTGCATCCAAGCCATCGGAAGCCAGTGCCACGCGGTAGCCTTCTCGCTTGAGCAAACGCTGCGTCACACGGCGCACGGTGATGGAATCGTCGACCACCAATATCAGCGGCACCTGGTTGACAACGCCCACCAGCGTCTGAACAGGTGCTGCAGCGCCAGAACCGCTTTCGATCGCAGCGCCCTCCACCGACTTGTGCAATGCGCGGGCTTGTTCGCCGTAGACGGCGGCCAAGGCTACTGGGTTGTAGATCAGCGCTACGGCGCCGGATGCCAGCACCGACACGCCAGCCAAACCGGGTAACTGCGCCAGTTGGGGACCCAAGTTCTTGACCACAACTTCTCGGTTGCCCAAGATTTCATCGACGTGCAATGCCAGGCGCTGGCCCGCGCTGCGGAACACCGCAACGGAACGGGTTTTGGTCTGTGGCTCGGTGCTGTGGGCCGAGACCTGCAGCAAGGCGCCAGCCCAGAAGAAGGGCAGTATCTGTCCACCCATGTCGAAACCGTCGCGCTGGTAGGCCTGCTCCAACACGGCAGCGGGCGTACGCAACACAGTTTCCACCAGGCCGGATGGCACGCCGATCGTGAACTCGCCTACGCGCAGCATCACAACCTGGGTTACCGCTGTCGTCAAGGGCAAAATCACTTTGAACGTGGTGCCGCGTCCCTGTTCGGTCGCGGTTTCGATGCGGCCACCGAGTGCGTTGACTTCAGAACGCACGACGTCCATGCCAATACCGCGTCCGGACAGCTCGGTGACCTGATCGGCGGTCGAAAATCCGGGCGTGAAGATCAGGTTGGCGGCATCGCCATCGCTCAAGGCTTCATCTGCCGACAGTACGCCGTTGGCAATGGCCTTGGCGCGGATCTTGTCCAGATGCAAGCCGCCGCCATCGTCACTGAACGAAACCGACACGTCATTGCTTTCCTGGTTGACGTGAATGGTGATCGTGCCAACGGGCGCCTTACCGGCGGCAGTGCGGTCGGCTGCGCTTTCGACGCCATGCGCCACCGAGTTGCGCAGCATGTGTTCGAACGCTGGACCCATACGGTCCAGCACGCCGCGGTCCATTTCAATGGAGCCGCCAGTAATGTCCAACTTGACCTGTTTGCCGGAATCTTTGGAAGCCTGGCGAACGACGCCATACAGACGGTCGGAAATGCTTTCGAACTCGACCATGCGCGTACGCAACAGGTCGCGCTGCAGTTCACGGGCCTGGCGACCCTGTGCGATCAAATCGTCTTCCGCGCCTTCAATGGAACGCTGCAGATTGCGCTGCACCGTGGCCACGTCGTGTACGGATTCGGCCATCATGCGGGTCAATTCCTGCACGCGGGTAAAGCGGTCGAACTCCAACGGATCGAAGGCCTGCGCCGAATCCTTGGTCTGCGCCAAACGCGACTGCATCTGCGATTCCGATTGCAATTCGACGTCGCGCAATTGGTTGCGCAGGCGCTCCAGATTGCCGGTCAAATCGGTCAGCGATGCGCGCAACTGGGTCAGGCGTGCCTCCATACGGGCACGGGAAATCATCACTTCGCCAGCCTGGTTGACCAAGCGGTCCAACAACTGCGAGCGCACCCGCACGGAGTGGTGCGCGGTTTGGCGAACGGCCGTGACAGCAGCCAGGCCGCGGGGAGCAACGCGAACGGGCGCACTGACGGTAGGTACGGCGCCGGCCACGGGTGCAATGCTGCTGCTTGTGTCGACAACCAATTCAGCTGGCGCTTCCACGACAACCGGCGCACCGCCCAGGGCATTGAACGTTGCCTGCAGACCGTCGAAACGCGTCAACAGGGGTTCGAGCTGAACCTGCTGGATCTGATCGGTACCGATTTGCTCGATGCTCGATTCCATGCGGTGGGACATTTCCCCCAAACGCATGGCACCGGCCAAACGGGCACTGCCCTTGAGCGTGTGCAGTACACGCAGAACCTCGTTGCGCGCCTTGAGGTTGTCTGGCGCTCCGACCCACAGGCGCAGCGCTGTACCCAGCTGCGGCATGAGTTCAATAGCCTCTTCCTCGAAAATCGGGAACAGGTCGTCGTCGAGGTTGTCGCGGGCATCGATTTCGTCGTCGTCTTCGGCCTGCGCAATATTGAGCGGGGCCGCGACGACGGATACCGGTGCAGGTGCCGGAAAGGAGACTGGCTCCACGGCAATGGGGGCCTGAACAGCGGCTTCTGCCGGCGCAACGTCAGCAATGGCATGAACTTCCGGCTCTTCAACCACCGGCTGGGACAGGTCGTCGTCCAGCGTGTCGACAATCGAATCAATGGTCGGCGCGGGGAATTCGGTTTCAATGATGGCCTGTAGGGATGCCAACACGCCAGCGTCCGACTCCTTCAAGAACCCGGCGGCGAACTGGTGCAACAGGCGGCGAATATCTTCAGCCGCGTTGGAGAACACTTCGGCCTGCTCCGGCGTGCCCTGGCGGTGCAATTGCACATGCTGCAAAGCCTGCTCCAGCGCGCGGGCCATTTCCGACAAAGCTGTAAAGCCGACGGTTGCCGAACTGCCCAACAGCGAGTGCGCCAAGGACACCAGGGAATCGGGCAGCGGACGCTGCAGTTCCAATGCCCATTCGCTGAGCTCGATTTGCAAACGGCGAGACCATTCGTCGGCCTCGTTCAGGTAAACGTTGTACAGCGGAATGCTCAGGCGCAGATGGCCGATGACCTTGACCTGCTCATCGACTTCTTCGCCCGGTGCAGTCGCGTCTACCGGCACGGCCAACATTTCAGGCACGGCCAATTCGAGCTCGTCCAACGGGGCTTCGAGCACCGGTGTTTCGGGCTCGGGCTGCGGCTCCGCGACAGCTTCAAGCTCGACCAGGACTTGTTCTAGCAGTGCGATATCTTTGGTCGGCTCGGGTACTGGCTCCGCCTGAGGCTCGACGTACGCTTGTGCTGCTACTTCTGGCTCAGGCTCTATAAGTTCTGCATCGAGCGAGGCGTAGCCGTCGCTTGGCGCATCGGCGTGCACGGCGGGTGCTTGCTCGGCAGGCAATTCCAGCGCCGCAAAAGGTTCTTCCACGGGCGCAGGTGCAACAATTTCTTCGGGCACCACTTCGGGCTGGGCCGCACTCGCGCCGTCGCCAAAATCGAAGTCACCAAAGTCGATCTCTGTGACTTCGGTCGACTGACTGGCCTTGTCCGCATCGGACTGGCCATCGCGCGAAAACGCTTGGGTGTTCTCGAAACCAAAAGTTTGCGTCGATACGAAATCGGGCAGCGCTTCCTCTTCTACCGCTGGTGGTTCAATGAAGCTCGGCGCCTCCGCGACTGGCTCGACAGCAGCTGAACCTTCGGGTTCGGGCAACGCGAAAGCTTCCACCGCTTCAGACACTTCCGGCGCCTGCGCCACCTCGACCACTGCTGGCGAGGGCGTGACAGGCTGCGATGGTTGGGCCGCGGCTGGCGTGACCAGGGGAATCCAGACGCCCTGCAGGCGCAATGAATCAGAGGACTTTCGGAAATCCTGCGCGTTCCACTGCCCTGCGCTCTGGTTGGCGATGTCGTCAACCCAGCGGCCAAATGCTTGCATGGCCGTGCTGGCGGCAGTGATTAAATCCGGGCTGGCAGGACGCTGTTCGGCAAGCCAGTTGTTGAACAACTGCTCAAATGACCAAGCGGCCTCACCAAACTCATTGAGCCCTACCATGCGGGAGCTGCCCTTGAGCGTGTGGAACGCACGCCGCAGCGTGGTCTGGTCAGCAAGATTGGACGGGTCATCGACCAGGGCACTGACGGCCGCCAAGCCGTTGTGCACCACCTCGCGCGCCTCTTCCAGGAAAATGTCGATCAGCTCGACTTCGTCCTCAGACAACTCTTGTGCAGGTGCAGGTGCAGGTGAGGGCGTTGGGACCGATGCTGCCACGAGTGACGTAACGGGCAACGGGGTGGGCACTGCCAGGGCCTGCGTGGTATCGAACACGGCTTCGGCCACGGGCTGGGGCGGTGCCGCTGCCACGGGTGCCGCGGCGGCCGGTGGCTCTACGGGTGCTTCTTCTTCCGGTGCACGCTCGCGCCCCATCAGGGGTTTGAACTCACCCAACTCTTCGTCATAAACAAACAGTTTCTTTGCCAGCGCACGCTGGTAGCTCAGCATGTCGATCAGGAAGCCCATGGCTCCCAGGCTGTTGCCCAGCTTTTCGAATATGCCGCGGCGGGCGGTTGCTTCGTCGATATCGTCCACCAGGAACTGCTCGACACTGGAGCGCATACGCAACGCGGCCAGGGAAGGCTGGTCCAGACCCAACACCGAGAACACGCCGCGCATTTGCGCCAACTGGCTGGGCACTTCGCGCAACGGTGCCTTGTCGTGCGGATTGCGGAAAAACTGGTCCAGTGACTTTTCGACTTCGCCCAGGGTGGTACGCAATTCGTCCACCACGCTGCCCATGGTTTGGCGGTCGCTGACGCGGCGGTACAGCTCCTCCATCCATGCTTCCAGCGGCTCGGGCTGTCCGCCCGCGCTGACATGCTCCAGACGTACGGCCAGGCGGGCACTGCGCTCCGCCATGTTGGTTTCAGTCGGGTCCAAGTCGTCGTAGGCAGCTTCCAGATACAGGATTGCCGTGGCGACCTCCATGGCGACCGGTGCAACCGGCGCAGCACCGGAACGCACGGTGACGTCGATGGCACGGGTCAGTGCTCGGCCCAGTTCCCCGCTCTCGGGGTGCAGCTTGACGACGGATTCGGCAACCACGGCGAACTGCTCGGCAGCAACCTTCAGCCGGTTGGTATCGCCGCCAGCCAGTGCCGACCAGGTTTCTGCAGCTGCGGCAATGCGCTTGCGCGCCAACACCATCAAGGCCGGATCAAAGCGGCCAAACTGTTCGGTTTCGTATTGGACCGGTTTGGTTCTCTCCAACCCATAGGCGGTACGCACCGCTTTGAGCGCGGGTGCACGTTGCTCGGCCGTAGGTACCGACAACGAGCAGAAGAAGACCAGATCATGGGCCAAACGGTCAGAGATGGTCAAATCCCCGCGAGAGAGGGAGGTGTACTGGCGCAAAACCCGCGATGCCGCGCGCTTGGTATAGACGTCGTCGGGGCAAAGGCCCAGCGCCACGCCTTCGAAAAAAGCTGCACAGATGGCCCAGAATGTCCTGGGCTCTATCTGCGATTGACCCACTGCGAGTCCCGCGCACAAATCGCCCATGCGACGCGCAGACTTGTGGTCACCCGTACGCATAACGTGCAGCACAGCTTGGTCCATCTGGCTGCGCAATGCTGTAGTGAAGGTCTGCCCTTCAATGCCTGATTGCAACGGCACATCCAGCCAGCGCCATTCGGCGGGCCACAGGTCGGCCGGGTGGGCGCCTTCGCCCCCAACCAGCTCCACAACCGCGCGGTACTGGGGGAACAACGCCACCGAAGACGCAGTTTTGCCTTTGAGCACACCTTCGAGGTATTCGGTAAGCGCAAAGCTGGCACGCTCCACACGATTGGCAGCATCTTCGCTGCACAACTCGGGGCGTTGCACAAACTTCTGGGCCAGGCCTTCCATCGCCCGCAGCATCTTCGCTGGAGCGCTGAGGCCGACCATTTCCAGCGCACCTACTGCCTGGTGCAGTTGTTGCCGCGCAATTCGCAGGTGGCTGGCATCCAGTTCTGACAAATTTGAACCACGGGCCAGCTCCGCATCGCGAACGAAACGGCGCAGGGCCTTGGTTGCGCCGTCCAGGGACTTGCGAAGCTCGTCCAGCACCCAGGCCAAAGGGCCCAGGTCGCTGACCGCCAGTTCATTGTCGCCGGGAGCGGCAGAATTCGATGACATGGGTTCGGGCTCTCCTGGGATCTCTGTACAGATGGGACGCGCTTGGGTCCGCTATCAGCTAATTTTGAAACGCGATACCGACTGGCGCAGTTCTTCCGCCATGCGGGAGAGTTCACGCACCTGGGTCGCCGTAACACGGGTACCTTCACCCGTTTGCTCGGTCACCGCAAAAATGTGCTGGATGTTTTCGGCCACGACGTTGGCAAGGCCAGCTTCGCGGGATGCAGAATTAGAAATTTGCTCAATCAGATCCGCAACCTGGCGTGACACGCGGTCAATCTCAGTCAGCGCGGTACCTGCGTTATCGGACAGTTTGGCCCCTTCAACCACACCCTGTGTGGAGCGTTCCATAGCGCCGATGGCATCCTGTGTGTCGGTCTGAATCGCCTTCACCAGCGCGGAAATCTGGCGCGTCGCATCCGCGGAACGTTCCGCCAGTCGCTGCACCTCTTCCGCAACCACCGAGAAGCCGCGACCGGCTTCACCAGCGGACGCCGCCTGGATAGCAGCGTTCAACGCCAACACGTTGGTCTGTTCGGTAATGTCCGAGATCAGCTCGGTAATTTCACCAATCTCCTGCGACGACTCACCGAGGCGCTTGATGCGCTTGGAGGTTTCCTGGATCTGGTCCCGGATGGAGTTCATACCGCCGATAGCGTCCTGCACGGCTTTCAGGCCGGACTCTGCAGCCAACAGCGACTGGCGCGCAACCGTCGCCGATTCCTGCGCCTGGGTGGACACCTCGTTAATACGACCCGCCATATCCACAACCGAGCGACCGGTTTCGCGAATTTCGTGCAGCTGTTCGTTGGAAGCAGCCAGCAGTTCGGTGGATGTGGCATCCACGTCCGATGTAGTTTGTGCGACCCGTGCCGCCGTGTTTTGCACGTTGGACACCAAGGAGCGCAACTCTTCGACCGTGTAGTTCACCGAGTCGGCGATCGCGCCGGTAATGTCTTCGGTCACCGTGGCTTCTTGCGTCAAATCGCCCTCCGCCACTGTTTGCAATTCGTTCATCAAACGCAAAATGGCGGCCTGGTTGGCGTCGTTGACGCGCTTGGCTTCGTGCTCCTGGCGCTCGGCTTCCACACGCTGGTCTTCGGCAACCACTTGGCGGCGACGGCTGTCCTGCAGCTGCACATAAGACAGACCACCCGCGCAAGTCAGCGCGAAGGCTGCTGCCAAGATCAACACGGCCAGCGCGCCGCCACCGATACCGGTCTGCGTGGACAGTGCAGCCTGCACTTCTTCCAGGTTACGGCGCAGCGGCTCGCTGTCCGCAATAATCGCGTCCTGCGCTTCACGCGCGGACACCAGACCCTGCAGATTGCCCAAAATGGCACTAGCCTGTACCCGTGTTTCCTCGTACATCTTGATCAGCGCATCAAGCTGTTCACGCGTGCCGGCATCCTTGGATGCGACCAGGCGCAACTCTTGGCTGCCTGACAACAGACCCTGTGAGATTTCCTTGAAGGTGTTCAAGTCTTTGCCCAGCAGGAAAACCGCTTCGGGGCTGACGCCCTCGGCTGTCAAGAACTCGTTGGAAGACTTACCAATACGCTGGGTCAACATCACCAACTGCCCCACGGCGGAGATTTCCACAGACGGAGCGTTCTGTTGGAGCTTCATTGCCAGAATAGCCTCAGCAATTTCCAACAGGTCTGACGATTGGCGATTGATCAGGCGCAAAGCCGACCCAATCTGCGTCAGAATCTTTTGCTGACCCATAACGGCCTTCGCACTTTTTTCTGCGCGGTCCACCAGGGGCATAATCTTTTCGAGTTCGCGGACATATCCATCACCCAAGGGCTTCAAGCGCAGCTCGTTGTCACCATCCTGCAGACCGTGGGTGGCTTTAGACAGCACGCCCGCGCTATCCGACACGTCGGGGAAAGCCTGCGCGCTGCCAACCACCGCCTGGGACACCGATTTGGCCAGCCGTTGCGACTGCATCAGCGCCTGACCGGTCGCACCCAACTGCTGCGCCACTTTGTCCGACTGGTTCAGTGCGTAGAACGTAACGCCCGCCAAAACTGACAGCGCAATACCAAGCAGCACAAACAACGTCCGCTGCTGCTGCACGACCGTTCGGCTACCCAGTCCGGGTACCGATACCAAGTCCCCAGCATCCTGCTTTTGCACAACCTCGTCCACCGCTTCTTTCATCGGCGTGGCGCCCATTGGCACTCCACCGAGCTTGAGCCCCATGGGGGCTTCGTCTTCCTGCACTGTTTCGCCGCCCGCCGCACTGGACAGATCTTCCGGCATGGCGAGACTCAGGCGCGAATCCAGCTCGGACTCCGATGGCTTTTTAGTGAAAACGTTTTTTAATTTATCGACGACGGACATGGTGAAACCTTAGGGAAGGGTCTAAGCGCTGATACTCAAGAACTGAGGGGTTTGGGACAGGATACGCAGATCAATTTCCTGCCATCGCTCGCCGGCGGCGTCGATGAATTGGTGTCCGAAATAGGCGGGAGCGCCGGGGTCGGCAGCGGATGACGAAGCAAAGGCATCGCCACCGCGCAGTCCCAAAAGGCCATCCACCTGCAATGCGCAGTTCACTTCGAGGGCCACGTTAAGGGTGACCACGCTCAGGTCCTGGGACGCGGGCGCGGCGCGCGTAGCGCCAGTGTCGCCTGCAATGAACCCCGCCAGATCCACCACACCATAAAGGCCACCGCGGATGTTGATCACGCCGCGGAACCAGTCGCGGGCGTAGGGCACAGGCTGCAGGTTGGCCAGCGGAAAAATCTCACCGGACTGCCCCAGCGGGAACAGCAGGTTTTTGCCCCCCACGCGCAGGGCGAGCCAGGCCACCGACATACCTTCGGTACGGGCAGCCTGCAGACGACTGGCGAGCCGGGACTGGAGTTCTCTGAGTGCTTCGCGATTTGCCATGGGAACAGCGAATCAACCCAATGCTTTGATCTTGGCGAACAACTCGGCAGCATCCACCGGCTTGGTGATGTAGTCACGTGCGCCCTGGCGCATACCCCACACGCGGTCAGTTTCCAGGTTCTTGCTGGTGCAAATGAAGATCGGGATGTCGGTGTATTCAGGCGTGCGGTTGATGGCACGGGTCAGCTGGAAGCCGTTTTGGCCGGGCATCACCACGTCCATCAGGATCAGGTCGGGTTTTTCTTCGGTCAGGCGCTTGAAGGCCTCATCCGCGTTTTCTGCCGAGCGCACGGTGTAGCCGTTTTTTTGCAGCAGATCCGTCAGAAACATGATCTCGGTTTTTGAATCGTCAACGATTAGTACTTTATGTATTGCCATCAATTAGCTCCTTGCATAACGGTCCCAAATTGCCGCACCGCTTGCAACAACTGATCTTTTGTAAAAGGTTTAGTCAAATAATCCTGCGCGCCCACCATGCGGCCACGCGCCTTGTCGAAAACACCATCCTTGGAAGATAACATCACCACCGGCACGGACGAGTACTTCTGGTTGCGCTTGATGATCGCGCAGGTCTGGTACCCGTCCAGGCGCGGCATCAGGATGTCGCAAAAAATGAGTTGCGGCTGGTAGTCATTGACCTTGGCCAGCGCATCAAACCCATCCTCAGCCAGCATCACATCGTGACCGCCCTGCTTGAGGAAAATCTCTGCACTGCGGCGAATGGTGTTGCTGTCGTCGATAACCAGAACTCTGACAGTGGATGCTGCGTTACTCAAAAGAGGTTGCTCCTGGCTATGTAGGGATGTTTAGTAGGGAATGGTACGTGCGTTCTCGCCTCATACCCTCTCAAATCTGAACCATTTCAAAATCTTCCTTGCGTGCACCACACTCGGGACAGGTCCAATTCATGGGCACATCGGCCCAATGTGTACCGGGAGCGAGTCCATGCTCGGGGGCACCAGCCGCCTCGTCATAAATCCAGCCGCAAATCAGGCACATCCAAGTTTTAGTATCGCTCACAGCTTAAAGGGCCTTCGAATAGAATGCAAGGATTGTATAGAAGCAGCATTGGCAAATCGCCAGCCGCCCGCCCAAAAGCCGCCATTCTGTCTGCTGACAAACCCTAAGACAGGAATCTCATGACGGCACTCCCCGCCCCCAGCATCGCAACCGAAGCCGACGAAGAAGGACCCGGTGCCTGTGTCATGGTTTTCAACGCCAATGACCCCAGCGGTGCTGGCGGCATCACGGCCGATATCACGGCCATCGCGTCGGTCGGCGCCCATGCTTTGCCCATCATCACGGGTGCTTATGCCCGAGACACGTCCGAGGTGTACGACCACTTTTGCATGGACGACGAGGCTGTCACCGAGCAGGCACGCGCCATCCTGGAAGACGTGCCGGTGCAGGTCATCAAGGTCGGTTTTGTGGGCTCGCCCGAGAACCTGAGCGCCATTGCCGAGCTGGCGTCTGACTACTCGGACATCCCGCTGGTGGCCTATATGCCCGACCTGTCGTGGTGGCAAGAAGACCAGATTGACCTGTACCAGGACGCCTTTAACGAGCTGCTACTTCCGCTGACGACCGTGTTGGTTGGAAACCACAGCACGCTGAGCCGTTGGCTGTTGCCCGATTGGAGCGCCGAGCGCAGCCCCACGGCCCGCGACATTGCCCGCGCGGCTGACGCCTTTGGTGTGCCCTACACGCTGGTCACCGGCATACCGCTGCCCGACCAGTTCATCGACAACGCGCTGTGCAGCCCGACTGCAGTGCTGTGCAGCAACAAGTTTGAGCGTTTCGAAGCCGTGTTTGCCGGCGCTGGCGACACACTGTCGGCTGCGCTGGCGGCCTTGATCGCCAGTGAAACCGAGCTGACCGAGGCGGCCACCGAAGCCCTGAGCTACCTGGACCGCTGCCTGGAAAGCGGCTTTCGACCCGGTATGGGTAATGTGTTGCCCGACCGTCTGTTTTGGGCCCATCCCGAGACTGACGACGAAGAACCTGAAGAATCCTCTTTTGAAATCTCGCCCAATGACACCCGACACTGACCGCAACCTGCAACTCTTCCAACGCGCCCAAAAAGTCATCCCCGGCGGCGTCAACTCCCCAGTACGCGCCTTCAAGGCGGTCGGCGGCACACCGCGTTTCGTCTCCCGCGCCCAAGGAGCCTATTTCTGGGACGCCAACGGCCAACGCTATATAGATTACATAGGCTCCTGGGGTCCGATGATCCTGGGCCATGGCCACCCCGCCGTGGTCGAGGCTGTTACCAAAGCCGCGCTGGACGGTTTTTCGTTCGGCGCCCCAACCGAGCGCGAGGTGGAGCTGGCCGAAGAAATCCTGAGCCTGGTGCCCAGCATGGACATGGTGCGCCTGGTCAGCAGCGGCACCGAAGCCGGCATGAGCGCCATCCGCCTGGCCCGCGGTGCCACCGGCCGCAGCAAGATTCTGAAGTTCGAAGGCTGTTACCACGGCCACGCCGATGCGCTGTTGGTCAAGGCCGGCTCTGGCTTGGCCACCTTCGGCAACCCCACTAGCGCGGGCGTCCCCGCCGAAGTGGTGCAGCACACGCTGGTGCTGGAGTACAACAACATCCCGCAGCTGGAAGAAGCCTTCGCACTGCATGGGCCCGAGCTGGCCTGCCTGATGATCGAGCCGATTGCCGGCAACATGAACTTTGTGCGCGCCTCCGTGCCCTTCATGCAGCGCTGCCGCGAGCTGTGCACGCTGCACGGTGCACTGTTGGTGTTTGACGAGGTGATGACTGGCTTCCGCGTGGGCCTGGGCAGCGCCCAGGGCGTCTACGCCAAGTCCATACCCGGCTTTGCGCCTGACATCACGGTGCTAGGCAAGGTCATCGGCGGCGGCATGCCGCTGGCGGCCTTTGGCGGCAAGCGCGCCGTCATGGAGATGCTGGCCCCGCTAGGCCCGGTCTACCAGGCCGGCACGCTGTCCGGCAACCCGGTAGCCACCGCCTGCGGGCTGGCTACGTTGCGCGAGATACGCAAGCCCGGTTTCTACGAGGCGCTTGGCGCCAAGACGCAGAAGCTGATGGCCGGCTTGAAGGGCGCGGCCCACAAAGCTGGCGTGCCGTTCAGCGTCGATAGCGAAGGCGGCATGTTCGGCTTCTTCCTGTTCGATGTGTTGCCGCAAAACTACGCCCGGGTCATGACGACCGACAACAAGCGCTTCAACACCCTGTTCCACGGCATGCTGGGGCGTGGCGTGTACTTTGCGCCTGCGCTGTATGAGGCGGGTTTTGTGAGCGCTGCGCATACGGATGCGGATCTGGCGGAGACCATTGCGGCAGCTGAGGCGGTATTTAAACTGCTATAAATTTGCTAGCTGGTTACGCGCGCTACACGAGGGCTGCGGGCTAGTCCGGCTTGTGAATTCTGGCGAAATTCGGCTCGCGGAAGGTAGGTGCGCGGCAGGCGGCGTGGCTTGCATTCTCCGGCTCACGCTCGCGGCGGACTAGTTTGGTTCTCTTGCGGTACTTCATCAACACCGTTGGTGGTACGCCGGCTTTTGCAACAACGCGAATGGAGCCTGCGCCCGCAAGCCCCACCACCCGCCTGAAGTAAGGGTTGCAGATTGCGACACAGGAGTGCTCCTGGTTTCCCGCCGCGCAGAAGAGAAACCGCTATTTGCTCCGAATTGGCGCCCACGGCCTGCCGCTCGCTTGCCCCGGCTTTGCGTAACCCCTTGCCACCAGGGCATATGCCAAACCACTACCGATGGCTATGGAGACTGGAGCCCAAACGATGAGCGTTAGCCCCATCAACCACCAAACTGTTTCGGCATGGCGTTTAGAAACGAGCCAACCCAGGTACGGTGCAGCCTCATCACGCATCACCAACCGAGCAGCCTCCCAGTACAACCAAGGAAAGGCCACTACGCCTGCAAAAAGGGTAAGCGCCAACAAAGCTATCAGTACACGTTTCATAGAGATGCCGAATGGCTAACAAATGGTGACAGCATAGGCAAAGAACTATAGCCTGCCAGATCCGCTCCGTGACTCCTCTGCCAAGAGCCGCAAAAGCCACCCGCAGAGTGCGGGGCAGTGGTCCCCGCCGATTTGTGGGCCTTTGACACCATGAGGCGGGGGCCACTGCCCCGCACTCTGCCACCACGAAGGCAGCAGCCAGACGGCATCCCAAAAGAGATAACTAGATAAGCCCTAAAAGACGCAGAACCCAACTGGCCAGAAGTACAACCAGCCCGGCCCGCCAAGCGTCAGCCCCAATCCGCCAGCGCTGCACGCGACGCCCGGTCCAAGCCTCGAAACCGAGTTGCGCTGAGTGCGCCGCCGCTATGGCCAGCAACACCATCAACCCAGGATTGAACTGCCAGGCAGTCAAGAAATTGCCATCCGCCAACGCCGCACATGCGCGCGTGCCACCGCACAGTGGACACGGTGAACCCGTCAGGTGGCGAAAGCCACACAGCGGTAAATCCCCCACGGACAGCACGAATGGAGCACCCAACAGGGCTAGCGGCCAGCCCAACGTCAGCGCGGAGCGCCATTGGCGCTCCGGCGGGCTGAGCAGCCCGCTATCGGTGCTGGTGTCAGCCAAGGGTGATGGCGGCTGGCGGGGCGCCGCCGTCGGTGAGTTGTTTGGCCATGTGGTAGCTGCCGATGAAGGCGATGGGCAGCGTCAGGATGATGCCGATGCCGCACAGCAGGCCACCAATGGAGCCGACAATGCCCAGCACCAGTGCACAAAAGACGGAACCCAGCAGATTCGCCTTGATGGCATCGAACGCGCGCTTGATCGCGTTGATACCGTCCGTCTCGCCCACTGCCACCAAATAGGCGGCGGTAGGGACCAAGGCCATGATCAGCAGGCCGGGGATGACACAAAACATGAAGCCAATGCCAACAATGATGCTGGACAGCAGCACGGCTAGCAAAGCCGGCACGAAATCGTCAAAGCCCTTGAACACGTCGGCGATCTCGGCCTTGCCGCCCTGTTCTTCGTGCTTGATCATGCGCATATAGCCCACCATCATCGGCCCGGTCAGCAAGCCGGCGGTAACCCCACCCACAATCCCGATCAACAGAGAAGTCACGATGTGGGTGACCGGGTCTTTCTTCAGACCGTTGATGCCAGCAGAAACGCAGGTACCGATATCGGGAGCAGCCATGTTTAACCTCTCTGAGAGAACGGGTTGGAAACGGGCATGCTACCACCACAAGCTGGCGTGAGGACCTACCGGCCGTCGGTTTGACCCGCAAAACAAGCTACAAAATCAATAGCGGCTTACGCCCGCTACACGAGGGCTACACCCGGATTAGGCTTATGAAGCTGGGTACAGCGGGTGGTGCCAATTCAGTGCCGGAAATGGCGCACGCCACTGAACACCATGGACACACCGCGCTCGTTGGCGGCGTCAATCACTTCTTGGTCGCGCATGGAGCCGCCGGGTTGGATGATGCAGGTGGCGCCGTGGTCGACGACCACGTCCAGGCCGTCGCGGAACGGGAAAAAGGCGTCGCTGGCAACCACAGTGCCGGCCAGTGACAGCTTGGCATGACCGGCCTTGATGCTGGCAATGCGGGCAGAGTCCAGGCGGCTCATCTGGCCAGCGCCCACACCCATGGTCATGCCGCCCTTGCAGAAAACGATGGCGTTGGACTTGACGTACTTGGCGACCTTCCACGCAAACAGCAGATCGTTCAATTCTTCGGCTGTGGGTTGTTTGGTGGTGACCACTTTCAAGTCGCT
Organism: Rhodoferax sp. ZS1R8; assembly: GCF_056521325.1. NCBI lineage: Bacteria > Pseudomonadati > Pseudomonadota > Betaproteobacteria > Burkholderiales > Comamonadaceae > Rhodoferax > Rhodoferax sp. ZS1R8. Next base: position 84,555 of record NZ_JBWMBA010000008.1, read on the forward strand.
CAGGGCCAGCTCGTGGTTGTCCGCCGTTTGCAGCAGGATGCCGGAGCCGATGCGCTTCATGTCGATGGCGTTGCGGCCGTTGTCCCAATCACTCACCCCGCCCTTGGGCAGGTCGATTTGCAGGATGCGCACGTTGACCTTGGTCTTGAACACTTCCAGTGCCCCGGCGGTGAAGCTGGGGGCCATCAGCACTTCGACAAATTGCTTGGCGATCTGCTGTGCAGCAGCTTCGTCCAGTTCACAGTTCAGCGCGATGATGCCGCCGAATGCGGACGTGGGGTCGGTCTGGAAGGCCTTGTTGTAGGCGTCCAGCGCGTTGTTACCCACGGCCACGCCGCAGGGGTTGGCGTGTTTGACGATGACGCATGCTGGCGTGCCGTCAAAGCTCTTCACACATTCCCACGCCGCGTCGGCATCTGCAATATTGTTGTAGCTCAGTTCCTTGCCCTGCAACTGCTTGGCGGTAACCAGGGAACCGGGCGCGGGGTATAGGTCGCGGTACAGCGCGGCCTGTTGGTGGCTGTTTTCGCCGTAGCGCAGATCCTGCACCTTGATGAAGCGGCCGTTGGACTGGCCGGCAAACAGGTCCAGCTTGGGTGCCTGGTCACCAGCGGGCACAGACTCACCGATCTGGATAGCGGACAGGTAGTCGCTGATGGCGCCGTCGTACTGGCTGATGCGGTTGAACGCGGCAATCGACAAGCCCAGCTTGGTCTTGTCGCTGACTTTGCCATCGGCTTTCAACTCGGCAATCACGGTTGGGTACTGCGACGCGTCAGTCAGCACCGCGACGTCTTTCCAGTTCTTGGCAGCGCTGCGCACCATGGCGGGGCCGCCAATGTCGATGTTCTCGATCGCGTCTTCCAGCGTGCAACCCGGCTTGGCCACCGTGGCTTCGAACGGATACAAGTTGACCACCAAAACGTCGATCGTGCCAATCTTGTGCTCGGCCAGTGCGGCCATGTGTGCAGGCACATCGCGGCGCGCCAACAGGCCCCCGTGCACGCGGGGGTGCAGCGTCTTGACGCGGCCGTCCAGCATCTCCGGGAAGCCGGTCATCTCGGCCACTTCGGTCACGGGCAGGCCGGCTTCTGACAACAGCTTGGCAGTGCCACCGGTGGACAGCAGCTTGATGCCTTGCCCATGCAGCGCCTGGGCCAATTCAACGATGCCGGTTTTGTCAGAAACAGAGATTAGTGCGGTTTGGGATGCGTTCATGTCAGATGCGTGCCAGAGTTAGGAATCGGGAGGAAGCCTGGCAGCATCTTGCCGCACAAAGGCAAGCGGCATTAGTCGAGCAGCCGGTGTTCCAGCAGCTTCTTGCGCAAGGTGTTTCGGTTCAAACCCAGCCATTGCGCGGCCTTGGATTGGTTGTGGTCGGCCTGGGCCATGACCACTTCCAGCAGGGGTTTTTCGACCGCCCGCACCAGCATGTCGTGCATGCCGCCGGGTTCGGTGCCGCGCAGGTCCTTGAAGTAGCCTTCCAGGCTGGTGCGCACGCAGTCTTCTATGAGCTTCTTGCTCATGGTGTTGCCGTTTCCATGGTGTTGTCTCTTCCTTTGATTCCGGCCGTCAGCCCCTTGTGGGGAATGCGGTCCGTGTGTTCGTTCAAGTGGTCCAAAAATTGTTCTACTGCGGCCACCTGTGCGCCGCTGTTGTCCAGTGCATTCATCTGCGCGCGGAAGGCCTCGCCCCCCGGAAGCTCGCGCAGATACCAGCCAATGTGCTTGCGCGCCGAGCGTACGCCAATGAACTCCCCATACAGGCTGTAGTGGTCCTGCAGATGCTCGACCAGCAAGCGCCTGACCTCGCTGACCAGCGGCGGCGCAAGATGCGTGCCGGTGGTTAAAAAGTGGTTGATCTCGCGGAAGATCCAGGGCCGGCCCTGCGCGGCGCGGCCAATCATGATGGCGTCGGCGCCAGTGGCCTTCAGGACAGCCTGTGCTTTTTCGGGCGAGGTGATGTCGCCATTGGCGACCACGGGAATTTGCACCGCAGCTTTGACTGCCGCCACGGTTTCATATTCGGCATCACCTTTGTAGCCCTGCTCGCGCGTGCGGCCATGCACGGCCAGCATCTGCACGCCGGCACCTTCAAAGGCGCGCGCCAATACGACGGCATTCTTGTGGGACTGGCACCAGCCGGTGCGCATCTTCAGCGTGACCGGCACGTTGTGCGGTGCACAAGCGGCCACCACGGCTTCGACAATCGCCAGCGCCAGGGTCTCGTCCTGCATCAGCGCCGAGCCGGCCCATTTGTTGCAGACCTTCTTGGCCGGGCAGCCCATGTTGATGTCGATGATTTGTGCACCGCGTTCGATGTTGTAGACGGCGGCATCGGCCATCATCTGCGCCTCGGTGCCGGCAATCTGCACGGCGATGGGGCCGGGTTCGCCGTCGTGGTTGGCGCGGCGCGAGGTCTTCAGCGTGTCCCACAAATCGCGGCGCGATGTGACCATTTCACTGACCGCGTAACCCGCACCCAGGCGTTTGCACAACTGGCGGAAAGGCCTGTCCGTCACACCCGCCATGGGTGCGACAAACAGGGGATTCGCCATAGCGAATTGGCCGATGTGCATGTGAGGTATTTTTTGGAATTGGGGTGCGGCCGAGGCAACCGGGTTGCGGACCGGACGCCATTCTAGCTGCTCAAAATTTCAGCAATTGAAATTCTTGTGTAAATGTTTCCGGCGGTGCAATCGGGCGCTTGGTACGGCAGCGAACAGGGGCGCGGTTGGCGAACAGCCTACACTCGCGGCATGCCCGTCTGGATAGAACAATTGCTTACATTGTTGGCGCTGCCCGAGTACAGCTTGACAGCGGTATTTGTGGTGTCCTTCATCTCGGCCACGCTGATTCCGTTGGGGTCTGAGCCTATCGTCCTGGGCCTGATTCACCTCAATCACGCGATGTTTTGGCCCGTCGTGCTGGTGGCCACCGTTGGCAATACGCTGGGCGGTGCCGTGGACTGGTGGATGGGCTACGGCGCCCATAAGGTGGCCGACAAATACCAACACTCGGCCCACCACACCCGCGCGCTCGACTGGCTCAGGCGGATGGGGCCCAAGGCCTGCCTGCTGGCCTGGTTGCCACTGGTCGGAGATCCGCTGTGCGCGGTGGCCGGCTGGCTTAAGCTGCCATTCTGGCCCTGTCTCTTCTATATGGCGATTGGCAAGTTCGCCCGCTATGTGACGATGACGGCCGCCGCCATCGGCGCGTTTGGCATGTTTTGAGTTGCTATCTTTTCAATAGCTGCTTACGCACAGCTGGCGAGGGCTAGCGCACCAATACGAGCACAGTCCCCAGCACGGTGAGCGCGGCACCCAGCCATGCACCCGATGCCGGAGCGCGGCCCAGGCGCCACCACAACAGGGGCAGCACCAGCACCGGGGAGACCGAGGAAAGGATGCCCACCATGCCCACATCGCCATGCTGCAGCGCCAGAAGGATCAGGCTCATCCCCAACCCCATGCCGATGAAGCCACTCAAGCCGGTACCCGCCAACACGCGCAGCGTGGCTGGCCTGTGGGCCTGCGCCGCCGCCGCGCCCCACCACAGCAATACAAAATGTGCGGCGCACGTAGCGGCCACGCGCAGTACGGTGGCTGATACCGGATCGACGCCGCTGGCCATGACCGGCTTGGCGATGAAGGAGCCCATGGCCTGGCACAGCGCCGCCAACAGCCCCAGCGCCACGCCCGCCGCCCAGTGGCCCCGGGTGGATTCCCATGCATGCGTCTCATCGCGGCGCGTGCCCCAGGCCACCGCCGTCATCACGCCGCCCACGACCAGTGCGGCCCCCAGCATGGCCTGCGCGCCCATGCGTTCGTCCAGGAAGAAGTAGCCCAGCAGGGCGCTGAACACGGCGTGGGTTGCAAACAGCACGCCGGTGCGCCGTGGCCCCAGGCGGTTCATGGCGGCAAAGAGTGCCGTATCACCGATGAAGATGCCGACCAAGCCACTGGTGATCAGCACGCCACCCTGGGCCAGGCTCAGGCTGCGCCAGCCTTCGGTGACCAGCACAACCGGCACCAGCATGCAAAACACCAGCAGCATGCGCCAGCGCGTGAATGCAAATGCGCCCAGATGGCGCGCCTGCGGCGCTGATAGAAGGCTGGTCACCGCCCAGCAGGCGGCCGCACCCAGTGCGAGCCAGTCGTAGGACCAGGTCACGTGGTGCGCGGCGAAAGGACTAGGAGCTGAACAGGAAGTTCATGACGTCACCATCCTTGACAACATATTCCTTGCCTTCGGCCCGCATCTTGCCCGCGTCCTTGGCGCCTTGCTCGCCCTTGAATGCAATGTAGTCGTCAAAGGCGATGGTCTGGGCGCGGATGTAGCCCTTCTCAAAATCGGTGTGGATCACACCGGCCGCTTGCGGTCCGGTATCGCCGACGTGGATGGTCCAGGCACGAACTTCTTTCACACCGGCGGTGAAATAGGTCTGCAGGCCCAAGAGCTTGTAGGCCGAGCGGATCAGGCGGTTCAGGCCGGGCTCGGTCTGGCCCAGCTCTTCCAGGAACATCTGGCGGTCGTCATCGCTCATCTCCGACATCTCGGCTTCCATCTTGGCGCTGATGGCGACCACGGGCGCGTTTTGCGCGGTGGCGTAGGCAGTCAAGCGGTCCAGCATAGGATTGTTCGTGAAACCGTCCTCGGCCACGTTGGCGACGAACATCGCCGGCTTCGCAGTGATGAAGAAAAACTGCTGCAACAGCGGCAGTTCTTCCTTGCTGAAGTCCAGCGTGCGCACAGGCTTGGCCAGGTTCAGCGCGGCCTGGCATTTCTCCAGGATGGCGACGAGCTTGATGGATTCCTTGTCCCCCGATCGTGCCGTCTTGGTCACGCGGTGCAGGGCTTTTTCGGCGGCGGCCAGGTCGGCCAGGCACAGTTCGGTCTGAATGACCTCGATGTCGGAGATCGGGTCGACCTTGCCGGCCACGTGGATGACGTTGTCGTCTTCAAAGCAGCGCACCACATTGATGGTGGCATCGGTTTCGCGGATATGGGCCAGGAACTTGTTGCCCAGACCTTCGCCGGTGCTGGCGCCGGCCACCAGACCGGCAATATCGACGAACTCCACGACGGCGGGCACGATGCGCTCCGGCTTGACGATGTCGGCCAGCTGCGCCATGCGCGCATCTGGCACTTCCACAATGCCGACGTTGGGCTCAATCGTACAAAACGGGTAGTTTTCCGCGGCTATGCCGGCCTTGGTCAGGGCGTTGAACAACGTCGATTTACCAACATTGGGTAGGCCTACAATGCCACACTTCAAACTCATAAAAACCTCTAAAAAAGGGGTGTCAAGTGTATGCCATCCCTGTTGGTACGACTGCTGGTCACCGTTTGCTGCCTGTGCGGTCTTTCCGCCCAGGCCGGCCAGCCGCCCTCCGGCAACATTGTGGTGCTGGCGGACAACGTTCCATCCATGCAGATCGCCGATGCTGTCAGCACCTGGACAGATGAGGGCTCACATGCGACCTTGGAGCAGATCCTCAGCGGCGGCGCCCGTTTCAAATCCGAACCCGCACTCACACGCAACACGCTGAACAAGTACGACACCTTGTGGATCAAGCTTGTCGTCACCCGCGCGCCAGGATCTACCGCGCAGTGGACGCTGAATGTGCCCCTGCCCTTTGTAGACCATGTAGTGCTTTACAGCACGGACGCTCACGGGCGGTGGACGGCGCGGCAGGCGGGCGATACGCTGGCGCAGTCCGACTGGCACAGGCCCGGTCTGTACCCGGACTTTGACTTCGAGTTCGATCCTGCCGACACCGCCCCAAAGGATATCTACCTGCAGGTGCGTAACTTCAAAGAACTGGCAGTGCCGATTCGCCTGGCCACAGTGCGCACGCGCGAGACGCAACGTCAACAGGAATTCATCGGATTGGGGCTGATGTTTGGCGCCCTGTTGAGCATGGCTGTGCTTTCGATGTTGCGCTTCCTTGAGCACCGCAAGGCCATTGATGGCTGGGCCGCGCTGTTTGCACTGCTGATCGCGGCCACGCTGGCCCAGATTGCAGGTGTCCTCAATGCCACGGTGTGGGCGCAGATACCGATACTGGGCAATTCAGCATCCAACGCAATGCCAGTCATCGCGGTGGGCAGTACTTTGCTGTTTATCCGCAATGTTTTCGTGCTGCACGTGCACTTCCACCGCTATGACCGCTTTCTTTCCTCGGTGGGCTGGGGCACGATTGCATCGGTATTGCTGTTCGCGGTAGCCGATCGCTTCATAGCAGACAGGGTATGCGCCATCATCATGCTGTTTGCCGCCCTGATCGGAACGGGTGCCACCGTACTCAGTTGGCACCAGGGCTCTACCGTCGGGCGCTGGATGATGATTGCGCTGCTGCCCCAATTTTTTTCGCTGACATATCTGCTGTGCGAAACGGTAGGCCTGGTCCCGCTTATATGGCAGGTGCGCTATCTGACCACGGGTTTCGTCGCCATATCGATACCCATTTTGATGTACGCGCTGACCCAGCTCACCCATGACCGCAAGGAGTTGGTAGTACGCGCCAACCATCTTCCGACGCAAGATGCGCTGACAGGATTGTTGACGCCAGAGGTGTTCCAGACCCACCTGGAGGGTGCCGTTCAGCGTGCCATAGACCACCGGGAGCCGTTGGCCCTGGTCATCGTGCACGTCACCAACCACGAACACATCCGCCAGGCCTACAGCGACACCACGGCCGAGCAATGCTTGCTCCGGGCTGTTGTCAAGATTCAACGCATTCTGCGCGATGTGGATCCCGCTGGCCGCGTGGGCACCGCCCAATTCGGGCTTTTGATGGAGGGTGTTACCACCCGCAAATTTCTGACCGAGCGCATGGTCAAACTGGTCGGCTCAGGCTTGATCCCGCTTCCGGGGCTGGTGCCAGAGGTTACCCTGCACTTCCATGCAGCGTGCGTCTTGCTGCATGAGAACCCAGTCCCGCCCGAGCGGGTACTCAATGACCTGCGCGACCTATTGGCCGAGATGTCACCCAACACGCGTCGCCCCATCCGGTTCCTGGAGGCAGCGCCGACTGAAGCCTCTGCTTGGGAAACCGGTTCCAAAACCTCGTAGGGCCAAAAAGCGGGCCAACAACCCGCTGCAGCCCCAACTTTTACAATCGCCCCATGACAAGACCGTTTGATATCTGCATCCGGGGCGCAGGGATCGTCGGGCGCACCCTGGCCCTGCACTTGGCGGGCAAGCAATTGCGTGTAGCCCTAGTTGCCCCGGCACCGCTTGCGCCCCAAGCCGCCGAAGCACAGGCCACGGACGTACGGGCTTATGCCCTGAGCCTCCCCTCGCGTCGCATGCTCAAGGCCGTGCGCTGCTGGCCCGATGCACAGCACGCCACACCGGTGTTGTCCATGCAAGTGCACGGGGATGACGGCGGCCAGGTCGCTTTTGACGCAGCCAAGAACGCCGCCGAGGCATTGAACTGGATTGTGGACGTGCCGGCACTCGAAGCCCGACTGGCCGATGCGGTGCGCTTTCAACCCTTGATCGAGGTCGTTGATGCCCCCCAGCCTGCCGCCCTGACCGTGGTGTGCGAAGGCAAGGCCAGCCAGTCGCGCCAGGAGTGGGGTGTGGAATGGGACGTCACGCCCTATGACCAATGGGCGCTGGCAGCACGCGTGCAATGCGCGCTGCCCCACGCCCAGGTGGCCCGCCAGTGGTTCAACAACAAGGGAGAAATTCTCGCCTTTTTGCCTTTGGGGGGCGCCCAGGGGAACTTGTGCGCAGTTGTCTGGTCTGTCAGTCCAGAGCGTGCGCAAGCGCTGCAGGTAACCAGTGAAGAAGATTTTTGTCGCGCGTTGGAGTCTGCTGGGCATGGCGCGCTGGGCACCGTCCAATTGACCAGTGCGCGCAGGGTGTGGCCCTTGCAGCAAGCGCTGGCGCGGCGTTGGAGCGGAGTGTCGTCGCAGGGCGCATGGGTACTGGCGGGCGATGCGGCCCACACCGTGCACCCGCTGGCGGGGCAGGGGCTGAATATGGGCTTGGCCGATGTAGCCGAGCTGGTGGATAGAGTCACCGGGCGTGCCTATTGGCGCAGTGTGGGTGACGCCCGCTTGCTGCGCCAGTATGAACGGGCACGCAAGGCGGAATTTGCAGTGATGGGCCAGGCAAACGATGTGCTGCAGCAGCTGTTTACCAACCGCCACCCGGCAGTGCAGGCTATGCGCAACTGGGGTATGAACCGATTTGAAGCGAGTGGACCGATCAAGCAATGGGTTGCACGGCGCGCGATGGGCACCGCGAGCAAGCCAACCAATCACAACGAGAACTGACTATATGAAGACACTACTGAAATCCCTGCTGGCCGCATCCGTGGTTGTGCTGTGCAGCCAAGCCACGGCGCAAGAGGCACAGATCCGCAAAGCCATCGCCGAACGCCTCCCACAGCTCAAAAATGTGGATGAGATCAGTAAAACCCCAATTCCCGGCGTGTACGAGTTGCGCATCAATGGCAGCGAAATTTTCTACACCGACGCGCAGGCCAACTACCTGATCGAAGGCAACATCATCGATATACGGGCCAAACGCAACCTGACGGAGGAGCGGGTGAACAAGCTCACGGCCGTCAAATTCGACGAGCTGCCTTTCAAAGACGCATTCACTATCGTCCGCGGCAACGGCAAACGCAAGGTGGCCGTTTTTGAAGACCCCAACTGCGGATACTGCAAACGCTTCGAGCGCGACCTGCAAAAAATCGACAACGTTACCGTCTATATGTTCCTGTACCCCATCCTGGGGCCAGACTCTGCAGACAAATCCAAAGCCATCTGGTGTGCCAAGGATCAGGGCAAGGCATGGCAAGACTGGATGGTGCGCGACCAACCGGCCCCTGCGGCTAGCTGCGACACGGCGGCGCTGACACGCAACGGCGAATTTGGCCGCACTTACAAGATCACCGGTACGCCAACGCTGTTTTTCGTAGATGGCACCCGCGTACCGGGCGCGGCCGACGCAGCGCAGATCGAGAAGATGCTGTCGGGTAACAAAGGCTAGGCCGCTGGCCAGGGATGTTCATGACCACGACGCGCACAAAAGCACCTTCACGTACCCGCTCCAACCCTGCACCCGCCGTTCACTACCGTGTGGAAGTGGCCAACCTGCACGCCCACCTGTTTGGCGTCACGCTAACCATTGCCGCCCCCGCCGCGCGACAGGTGCTGCGCCTTCCGGTGTGGATACCTGGCAGCTACCTGGTGCGCGAATTTGCCAAGAACCTGCAAAACCTCAACTGCCAGCAGGGCAAGAAAACGCTGGCCGCTGAGCAATCCGACAAGGCCACTTGGACAGTGGACTGCGCGCCCGGCCAGCCCTTGATCGTGCGCTACGAGGTCTATGCATTTGACAACTCGGTGCGCACTGCGTGGCTGGACGCCACGCGCGGCTTTTTCAATGGAACAAGTCTGTGTTTGCAAGTAGAAGGGCTGCACGACCAGCCCCATGCGCTGGAACTGGTTGCTACCGAATCGATAGCGCAATGGTCAGTCGCGACGGGGGCCACCGCACAAAAAGTCAACAGGCAGGGTTTTGGAACCTACGTAAGCCCCGACTACGACACGCTGGTCGACTGCCCGTTCGAGTTGGGACCTTTCTGGAGCGGAAGCTTTGTCGCATGTGGCATACCGCACCGCTTCGTCGTGGCTGGCGCGCCACCGAGCTTTGATGGCGACAAGCTGCTGGCGGATACGCAAGCGATCTGCGAAGCGGAAATCCGCTTCTGGCATGGCGCCAACATCAAAAACAATAGCGGCTTACGCGCGTCTGGCGCGGCCCTCAGCCCGATTCCGTTTGAAAATTACGTCTTCATGCTGAATGCCGTCGCTGACGGTTATGGCGGCCTGGAGCACAAGAACTCCACCGCGCTGATCTGCAAGCGCGCCGACCTGCCCCGTTTGCCGCGCACCACGCTAGCCTCCACCACACACAAGCAACCCGAAGGCTACACCACGCTCTTGGGGTTGATCAGCCACGAATACTTCCACACCTGGAACGTCAAACGGCTACGCCCGGCCGAGCTGGCCACCTATGACTACACGCAGGAAAACTATACCGAGCTGCTGTGGTTTTTTGAAGGCTTCACCAGCTACTACGATGACCTGCTGCTACGCCGCGCTGCGTTGATCGACAACGCGACCTACCTCAAGCTCATCACCAAAACCATCAACGGTGTGGCCCAGGCGCCGGGGCGCAAGGTGCAAAGCGTGGCCCAGGCCAGTTTTGACGCGTGGATTAAGTATTACCGCCAGGACGAAAACACCGCCAATGCCACGATCAGCTACTACACCAAGGGTTCGCTGGTTGGCCTGTGCCTGGACCTGACGCTGCGCGCAGAGGGCAAAACGACTTTGGACGCCGTAATGCGCGCACTGTGGGCCCGCTGCGAAGGCGGTCCGATGTCAGAACAGGACTTGCTGGCCGTGCTGACTGCATTGGGCGGCCGGTCCTTCGCACCTGACATCACCCGCTGGGTCCACAGCACGGCGGATCTGCCGGTGGCTGCGCTGTTGGAGCGCCACGGTGTGCAGATCCATTACGAGCCCGACCAGGTAGCCCAGCAGCTGGGATTGCGTGTCAAGGAAGGCGGGAGCCTGGTCATCCAACAGGTGCTGCGCGGCGGCGTCGCTGAAAAGGCCGGCTTTGCCAGTGGCGACGAGTGGATTGCCGTGCAGCCTGCGGGCAACGATGCCCATGGCGCCTGGCGCCTGCAGTCGCTGGACGATTTCACACTGTGCGCCGGCAACGCCAAAAAAGTGACAGCCATCGTCTCACGCGACAAGCGTTTGCAGAGCCTGACATTGACGCTGCCCAAGGCCAGCCAGGCTGTGCGGCTGGCCGTCAAAGACGCGACGCTGGTCGACGCGTGGCTAGGGCCGCAGAATGCCATCACTCCCTCCAAATAAACTCCGCTGAACAGGTCCACGCAACATGAACTACGAATGCATCACCACCCGCGTCGAGGGCGACAAAGTTGCCATCATCACGCTGAACCGGCCCAAGCAACTTAATGCGCTGAACGACCAGTTGATGGACGAGCTAGGCCACGCGCTCAAGGCTTTTGACGCCGACCCGGCCATTGGCTGTATGGTCATCACCGGTAGCGAAAAAGCATTTGCTGCCGGCGCCGACATTACCGCCATGGCCAAGTTCAGTTTCGCAGATGCCTACAAGGGCGACTTCATCACCCGCAACTGGGAAACCATCCGCAGCATCCGTAAGCCCGTGATTGCTGCGGTCAGCGGCTTTGCGCTGGGAGGCGGCTGCGAGCTGGCGATGATGTGCGACTTCATCATCGCCGCCGACAACGCCAAGTTCGGCCAGCCCGAGATCAAGCTGGGCATCATCCCCGGCGCGGGCGGTACGCAGCGCCTGCCCCGCGCCGTCGGCAAGGCAAAAGCCATGGACTTGGCGCTGACCGGCCGCATGATGGACGCGACCGAGGCCGAACGCGCCGGCCTGGTGAGCCGCGTGGTGCCTCTGGACAAGTTGCAGGAAGAGGCCCTGGGCGCCGCGCTGCAGATTTGCGCCTTCTCGCAAGTCGCCACGATGGCAGCCAAAGAATCCGTGAACCGCGCGTTTGAAGGCACATTGGCCGACGGCATCGTGTTTGAACGCCGCCTGTTCCATGCGCTGTTTGCCACTGCTGACCAGAAGGAAGGCATGGACGCCTTCGTCAACAAGCGCGCCGCCAACTTTACCCACCAATAATTTTTGGTCTATAATTCTGGGCTGCGGTCGTATAGCTCAGTTGGTTAGAGCGCAGCATTCATAATGCTGATGTCGGTGGTTCAAGTCCACCTACGACCACCAAAATTCTGCAAAAAACCCGCTGTGGCCCACGCCGTAGCGGGTTTTTTATTGCTGCATTGTCAAAGGGCGTTGGCCCTAAAATCAGGCCTTCTCTCAACAGCCTCTGGACATACACCATGAACCGCTGCATTCCCTCTCTCCGTTCATTAGCTCCCGCATGGCGCGCTACGCTCCTCGCCACCGCTGTGCTATCGATGGCCGGCACCGCGTTCGCGCAGGAAGCCCAACGTGCCTTCCCCGCGGCGGCCAAGCGTGCGACGCTGCAGGTTACCTACCCGCCGGACATTTTGTTGAACGGCAAGCCTGCGCGCCTATCACCCGGTGCTCGCATCCGCGGTACCAACAATCTACTGATGGTCTCTGGTGCACTGGCCGGCCAACAGGTAGTCGTGAACTATGTGCTGGACCCTGTAGGACTGGTGCATGAGGTCTGGGTGCTCAACGCCACTGAGGCCCGGCAGCCCCGCGACGGCTCCGTCCAGCCGCCCAATTACGTGACAGACGCAGCGACGGCGACCGGCGAGGCCGGGAGCAAGTCCAGCGCCCCTGCCTACAGCACACAGCAGTAAAACCGGCCCGGCCACGGCTGGCACCGCTATCTACAAGCCAAATAGGGCTGTAGCCCTCGTGCAGAGGGCGTAAGCCGCTACCAAATCCATAGCATTTTCCAGAGAAGTCTCTATGACCAACGGCAAAAAAGTATTCATAAAAACCTTTGGCTGTCAGATGAACGAGTACGACTCGGACAAGATGGCCGACGTGTTGGGCGCCGCCCAGGGCTACACCCCGACGCAAAACGTGGACGAGGCCGATTTGATCTTGTTCAACACCTGTTCGGTGCGTGAAAAAGCGCAAGAGAAAGTGTTTTCGGACCTGGGTCGCGTGCGCCACCTGGCCAAGAAGGGCGTGCTGATCGGCGTGGGCGGCTGCGTCGCCAGCCAGGAAGGCGCAGAGATCATCAAACGTGCTCCCTTTGTGGACGTGGTATTTGGCCCGCAGACGCTGCACCGCCTGCCCGAGATGCTGAACGCGCGCAAGGCGCTGAACAAGCCGCAGGTGGACATCAGCTTCCCCGAGATCGAGAAGTTCGACCACCTGCCGCCCGCCAAGGTGGAGGGCGCGTCGGCCTTTGTCAGCATCATGGAAGGCTGTAACAAATACTGCAGCTATTGCGTCGTCCCCTATACCCGTGGCGAAGAAATCAATCGCCCCTTTGAAGATGTGTTGGTGGAAGTGGCCGGCCTGGCCGACCAGGGCGTCAAGGAAATCACGCTGCTGGGCCAGAACGTCAATGCCTGGCGTCACACCATGGGCGGTACCAGCGAAGAGGCCGACTTTGCAACGCTGCTTGAATACGTGGCCGACATCCCAGGCATCGAGCGCATCCGTTTCACCACCAGCCACCCCAACGAGTTCACACCGTCGCTGATCGCGGTGTATGACAAGATCCCTAAGCTGGTCAGCCATTTGCACCTGCCGGTACAACACGGCAGCGACAGGATTCTGATGGCCATGAAGCGCGGCTACACGGCGATGGAGTACAAGAGCACCGTGCGCAAGCTGCGCGCGATCCGGCCCGACATGGCGATGAGCAGTGATTTCATCGTCGGCTTCCCCGGAGAGACCGAGGACGATTTCAACAAGATGATGAAGCTGATCGACGACATCGGTTTCGACAACAGCTTCAGCTTTATCTTCAGCCCCCGCCCCGGCACACCGGCGGCCAACCTGCACGACGACACCCCGCATGACGTCAAGTTGCGCCGCCTGCAGCATTTGCAAGCGGCCATCAACGCCAACATCACACGCATCTCTGAGAGCCGCCTGAATACCGTGCAGCGCATCCTGGTGGAGGGCAATAGCAAGCGCGACGGCGGCGAACTGATGGGCCGTACGGAGTGCAACCGCGTCGTGAACTTCGCCGGCCAGCCACGCCTGGTAGGGCAACTGGTCGATGTGCGGATCACCGAGACGCGCAGCTATACGCTAAGGGGCGAGGTTCTGACCAACGAGGCTGTTGCCACGGCCTGACTCCAGAATGCCGCTACATCACCCCGGCGTTCCGCGGCCCTACTGATTACGCATGCACCATCCCAGCCTCGCCAGCCTTCGCAGGCGGCTGTACACACATTTTGCCCTGTCCACCGCAAGGCGCCGCAAGCTAGGCACCATGGCGCTGGTGGTTATAGCCCACTGGCTGCTGCTCGGCGGCCTGCCGCGAAGCCTCTACAGCGCCAGGTGGACGGGGTCGCCGCATGTGGCGGTCAGCGCCCTCCCCACCACCACGACTGTGTATGTGGAGTTGAGCCCCGCCCTGATGCCGCCACCCAGCCCGCCGGTGGCAAGCACAAATACTGTCCCCCCTGCGGCTGCCCAGGCCCAGCCGGCCGCCGAGCCCGGCGCGCCGTCCGATATCCCGCCATCGGACGAGGTCTTCTTTGGCGTCGCTGGCATGGTGGACGAGGACCAGTCCATCCTGCTGGCGACCCCCACTCCCGTGCGGCTGCAATACGAAATTCAGCGCCAGATCAATGGCCGCCGCGACTTCGCGCAGGCGGAGCTGCGGTGGCAACACGACGGAAGAAGTTACACCGCCCGCATGGTGCTCAGCGATTTTGAAACCGCGCCGCGGACCGTGATCAGCGAAGGGCAACTGAGCGACAAAGGGCTAGAGCCTGTGCGGTTTGAGGACAAGGTTCGCAACCCAACCGCCGTGCAGTTCGACCGCGTGGCCGGCAAGCTGCGCTTTGGCCCCACCATGCTGGAAGCAGACCTCACACTGGCGGCGCAGGATCAACTCAGCGTCTGGGTGCAATTGGCCTCGCTGTTTTCAGGCAATGCAGAACGGCTGCCAGCGGGAAGTCTGCTGGCCTTTCAGGTAGTCGGCGCTACGGCGTCCGAGCGGTGGGTGTTCCGGGTGGCAGAGTCGACTGTGCTGAAGACCGTGCCTGCGGCCCCCTCCATGAACGCAATCCATCTTATTCGCGAACCGGTCGCGCAAACCGGGGGCGCGTCACCACAATTGGACGTATGGGTGGCACCCGACCTTGGCTTCATGCCGCTACGCATCCGTCTGTCCCGCAGCAATGGGGATTTTGTGGACCAGTTATGGTGGACGAGCGGGAAACCCTGACACCCTGTCTGACACCCGGGATCAATTGACGACAGAGCTCCGCTGCGCCGCGGTTTGTCCCGCACGGTCTCAGAAAGGCATTCCCGGCATACCCTTCATTCCCTTCATGCCCCCCAGTCGCTTCATCATCTTCATCATGCCGCCGCCTGAGAATTTCTTCATCATGGTTTGCATCTGCTCAAACTCCTTGAGCATGCGGTTGACTTCCTGAACGTGGACGCCGGCGCCGGCGGCAATGCGGCGTTTGCGCGTGGCTTTGATGAGCTCGGGCTTGCGGCGCTCCAGTGGCGTCATGCTGTGGATGATGCCTTCTTTGCGCTTGATGTCTTTCTCGGCCTGGTCCATGTTCACATTGCCGGCCTTGGCCGTCATGGCGGCCGGCAGCTTGTCCATCAGGCTGGACAGGCCACCCATCTGCTTCATCTGCTGGATCTGGGCCAGGAAATCGTTCAAATCAAAACCGGCGCCGCTCTTGACCTTGGCGGCCAGCTTTTGCGCCGCAGCAATATCCACCCCAGAGGTGACCTGCTCCACCAGTGCCAGGATGTCGCCCATGCCCAGAATACGACCGGCGTGGCGCTCCGCATCGAACACCTCCAGGCCGTCCAGCTTTTCGCTGGTACCGGCAAACTTGATCGGTGCACCGGTGATCTGGCGCACCGACAGCGCTGCACCGCCGCGTGAATCGCCGTCCAACTTGGTCAGGATGATGCCGGTCAGCGGCAGCGCTTCCTTGAAGGCCTTTGCCGTGTTGACCGCATCCTGGCCCTGCATGGCATCAACGACAAACAAGGTTTCAACTGGGTTCAGCGCAGCGTGCAGTTCCTTGATCTCGGCCATCAGCACTTCGTCGATCGCCAGGCGGCCAGCAGTGTCAACGAGCAGCACGTCAAAGAAATGCTTCTTAGCATAGTCCAGCGCGGCACGGCCGATGTCGACTGGCTTCTGGTCCGCGGTGGACGGAAACCATTCTGCGCCGGCCTGGGCAGTCACCGTCTTCAACTGTTCAATAGCGGCGGGGCGATACACGTCGCCCGATACCGTCAACACCTTCTTTTTACGCTTCTCAATCAGGTGTTTGGCCAGCTTGGCCGTGGTTGTGGTTTTACCAGCACCCTGCAGACCGGCCATCAGGATCACGG
Source organism: Rhodoferax sp. ZS1R8 (assembly GCF_056521325.1). Classification (NCBI taxonomy): domain Bacteria; kingdom Pseudomonadati; phylum Pseudomonadota; class Betaproteobacteria; order Burkholderiales; family Comamonadaceae; genus Rhodoferax; species Rhodoferax sp. ZS1R8. The sequence continues at coordinate 100,653 of NZ_JBWMBA010000008.1, forward strand.
CAGGGGGCTGCGCGTTGAGGTTGATGTCGCTGACACCCTCCCCCATCGTTGCAGCCAGCTCCTTGCTGACGATGCTGACCAACACTTGGCCTGGCTGCAGCGAGCCCATGACTTCCTGGCCCAGGGCCTTGTCCTTGACTCGGGCGATGAAATCGCGCACGACCGGCAATGCCACGTCGGCCTCCAGCAGCGCCATGCGCACTTCGCGCAGCATGTCGGAGACATTGGTTTCGGTAATGCGGGCCTGGCCTCGCATTTCCTTGACGAGGCGAGATAGTTTGTCGGAGAGTGCGGAAGCCATAGAGGGACGTATTCCGTTGACGGAACCAGGTGTGAAGGCCAACAAAGGCTGGCGAAAAGCGAAACGCTAAACTGTACCCATGATTTTAGCCAGTGCGCCTCCCCTTAGCCTGATCCTGTCGATTTTGGCCGCCGTTGCCTATGGCTGGCCGGCGCTGCGCACGGTCCAGGTGAACGCGCATGCCGCGCGGCTGTGGGTTGGTGCAGCCTGGTTGATGCACGGTGCCGTGCTGGCCATCACACTCCTGGGCCAGCAACCGCACTTTGGTTTTGCGCCGGCGATGTCGGTCACCGCGTGGCTGGTAGCTGCCATCTATGCGGTGGAGAGCCAGATATTTCCGCAACTCCCAACCCGGTGGACGCTGGGTGTCGTGGGTGCGGCCGCCGTGCTGGCGGCCTTTTTCTTCCCTGGCGGCCCCATGCCGGTAGCAGCATCGGCCTGGCTGGCGGTGCACCTGGCTTTCGGCGTGGCCTGCTACGGTTTGTTTGGCATTGCCGTGGTGCATGCCTGGTTCATGACGCGGGCTGAGACCCGTATCCGCCACGCGCAGGACCCCGATAGCGGATTGCCGTTGCTGACGCTGGAGCGGTTGACCTACCGTTTCGTCGGAGCCGGTTTTGTGCTGCTCAGTGCGACCCTGCTGGCCGGAGTACTGTTTGGTGAGACGCTGTACGGCTACGGCCATGCCTGGCGATGGGACCACAAGACCGTTTTTTCTACACTCGCATGGATCACCTTTGCGATATTGCTGATCGGTCGCTCGGCGTTTGGCTGGCGGGGCAAGCGCGCGGTCCATGTACTGTATGTGGGATCCGCCTTTTTGCTACTGGCCTACGTTGGCTCGCGCTTTGTGATGGAAATCATTCTGGGTCGCACGCCGTGAGGTTTGTGCTCGTCTTTCTAGTGGTGCTGGTGCTGGCTTGGCGCTGGCGCAGTTGGCGCGAGGCCCGTCAGCGGGCGCTTCAAGACAAGAACCGCACAACACCGGAGATTGTGGGCATGGTGGCCTGTCACCACTGCGGGTTGCATATTCCTCAGCGGGACGCCGTATCTGGCACCCTGGGTAACTATTGCAGCGCGGCCCACCGGTTGCGCGTGGAGCCCTGAATGGAGCAGTCGCGGCTGGCCGCATCGTGGTTCGACCTGGACCCGTCCGACGCCCAAGCGATACCGGCCGAGGACGCCTATGAAATGGTGCGCCAGTGGCAGGGCTTCATGACGGCCCGGCTGGTACTGGGTGTGGTGCTGGTGGGGTTGCAAATTGCTCTGTTCGTGACAGGCACGGCGCACAGCAATGTGCAGATTGCCATCAGCGCGGCCTACCTGCTCGGCACCCTGGCGAGCAAGCTGTTCGTCAAACCCCGTCCGCTGGGGCAGTCCTTCAACCGGGTCTGGGGCGCGCTGGTCGGGCTCGATCTACTGACCTTCTCGGCCCTGCAGATGTTGCAAGCCAGCAGCGGAACCAGCATCAACTACACCCCGCTCTTTGCACTGCCCATCCTGGTTGCATCCGTATTGGGCTCGTTGCGCCTCGCCCTGGGCACCGCCGCCGGCATCACCGTACTGATGCTGGCAGAAGCTTTGCTGTCGTACCTCAAGGGGCCGACCGATGCCACGCCGTATTTCGCCCAATCTGCGCTCAGTGGCGTTGGCTACTTTGCGATCGCCTGGTTGTCCAACCAGTTGTCGACCCGTTTGGCGAATGAGGGACGCCGCGCCCACCAAAGCCACTTGGCCGCAACCATCCAGCGTCAGGTGAATGAGCTGGTCATAGAGTCCCTGCCGGACGGCGTCCTCGTCGTCGATGAACGGGGTATCGTGCGCGCAGCCAACCCCATGGCGCGGCAGCTGCTGGGTTCACAGCAGGCGCTGCGCGCCCAGGTGTTCGACCTGAACGATGAGTTGGGGTGGCGCCCGTTGGTAAATCTGACGCGCCTGTGCGTGGGCACGGGCCACAGCCAGGAAGAAGACGTGACCATACGCCACGGTAATGAAGGCCCGCGCCGTGTGCATGCCCGCGCGCGGCTGGCAACGCACCCGGGCCAAACCGGTGACAGCCTGTGTGTGCTGTTTTTACAAGACCAGCGCGAGCTCGAGGCCCGCGTGCGCACCGAACGGTTGGCCAGCATGGGCCGGCTGTCTACCGCCGTGGCCCACGAAATCCGCAACCCGCTTTCAGCGATCACACAGGCCAATGCGCTGCTGGAGGAGGACCTCTCGGACCCACGGCTCAAAAAACTGACCAGCATGGTGACGCAAAACGCCAAGCGGCTGGAGAAGATTGTCAACGACATCCTAAATATCTCCCGCGTGCAGCCCTACGATCCGAGCTACCTCGTGCCCACGGTTCCGCTGGACGCATCCACCCACCGCATCTGCAGCGACTGGTCCACACAGACCAACAGCCAGCAACGCCTGACGATTCACCCTGGAGACCAGGCCATAGGCGTGCGCTTTGACACCGAGCACCTGCGCCGGGTGCTGGTCAACCTGCTGGACAATGCACTCCGGTATACCGAAGACCAGCCAGATGCCATTCAGGTTTTTCCAGGCGTCACCGATGGGCAGCACGCCACAGTCTCCATCTGGAGCGACTCGGCTCCGATGGACCAGTCGGTGGAGCGGCATCTGTTCGAACCCTTTTTCTCGTCGGACAGCCGCTCCAGTGGTCTGGGCCTGTACATCTGCCGGGAGCTGTGCGAGCGCCACGATGCATCCCTCATCTACCAGCGTACGGTGCGCAGCGCGCGCGGCCAACCGACTGAGGGCAATGAGTTTGTCGTTACATTCAGACGTGCAGAATCCCCGGATAATTCGCCATCGGCAGAAATGACCACAACCCCATGGCAACCCACGCTGTACTGAACAACGCCCAGATTCTGGTCATCGACGATGAACCCGATCTGCGCACGCTGTATGAGCTCACGCTGTTGCGCGAGGGCTATCGTGTGGACACCGCCGGCAGCGTACAGGAAGCCCTGCAACTGCTGAACGCGCAGCGCTTTGACGTCGTCATCACCGACATGCGCCTGCCGGACGGCTTGGGTACCGAGATCCTTGCCCACATGAAGACGCAGCACCGCTCGGAGCGCAGCATTGTCATCACCGCCCATGGGTCGGCGGAAAACGCCGTGGAGTCGCTGAAAGCCGGAGCATTCGATTACCTGACCAAGCCGGTGGACCTGAAACAGTTCCGTACCGCCATTGCCTCGGCCGTACTGGGCACTACGCAGAAAGCCGGTCCCGCCCGGCGTGCCACCGATGCCAGGTCCTTGGACCCGGGAGATGCCAACGGCCATGGCCAACGGGCGCTCTCCAGACTAGCCGGTGAGTCGGCGGCCATGCGCCAGGTCAAAGACCGCATCGTCAAAGTGGCGCGCAGCATGGCCCCTGTATTGATCCGTGGTGAATCCGGCACCGGAAAGGAATTGGTCGCCAGTGCGCTACACGCCACCAGCCACCGCGCCGCGGGCCCGTGGGTGGCCGTCAATTGCAGCGCCATACCCGAGAACTTGCTGGAGAGCGAGTTCTTTGGCGCCAAAAAGGGCGCCTACACCGGCTCGGTACAGGACCGAGAAGGATTCTTTCAAGCGGCCAAAGGCGGCACGCTCTTTCTGGATGAGATCGGCGATCTGCCGCTGGCGATGCAATCCAAATTGCTGCGTGCCATACAGGAGCGCTGCGTGCGTCCGGTGGGCTCCAATCAGGAAGAAACGGTGGATGTTCGCATCGTCAGCGCCACCCACAAGGATCTGCCCGCCGAGGTCGCGACGGGGCGCTTCCGCCAGGATCTCTTTTACCGGCTTAATGTCATCGACATCGTGATACCGCCGCTGCGCGAGCGCTGTGAAGATCTTCCGGCCCTGTGCCGCGCATTGCTGGCCCGCATCGCAGACGAATCCCAAATGCCAGTTCCCGAACTGGCCGAAGGCTGTATGGAACAGCTCGCTCTGCTGCCCCTGCATGGCAATGTGCGGGAGCTAGAAAATCTATTGCACCGCGCCGTGGCCTTGTGCGATGGAGACACCTTGCGGCTCGATGACCTGCCCCAGCCCAGCAGTAGTGCCACCCCGTTGGCGGCTGATCAAGCGCCCAACCCAGTCCCCTTCGTGATTCCTGCCCCCGTCCCGACCCACGACATTGTCCTGCCGAGTGACCTGCAGGGTCACCTGGACCAGCAGGAACGCGAGATCCTGATCAAAAGTTTGAAGGAAACCAACTTCAACCGGACGCTGGCCGCATCCCGTCTGGGCTTGAGCCTGCGGCAGATCCGCTACCGCATCGCACGCCTGAAAATTGATGTGCCGCGTGACGACAGTCCCGATGAATGATCCGCATGGGTCAGACTCGGCGACATGGCACAACGGCCGGTATCGCCTTGCGCAATGGCTGGCATCACCGAACTTTGGCCCCAGGCCTTCACAGGCGCACACAGACCTCATCGTTTTGCACTCCATCAGCTTGCCACCGGGCATCTATGGCGGCAACTACGTGCAAGACCTGTTCACCAACCGGTTGGATTGGGATCAGCACCCGTATTTCAAAGAGATCAAGGGGCTGGAAGTCTCCGCACATTTTTACGTACGGCGCGACGGCGAGGTCTGGCAGTTCGTCAGTACCGACGACCGTGCGTGGCATGCCGGTGTATCCCACTACCGGGGGCGCAGCAACTGCAATGACGACTCCGTAGGCATAGAACTCGAAGGCCTGGAGGGCTACCGGTTTGAACCCGCGCAATACGAAGCCCTGTGCGCACTGTGCTCTGCACTGATTCAGCGATACCCTATTTCGCACATTGCAGGGCATGAACATATTGCCCCAGGTCGCAAAGCTGATCCTGGTTTAGGCTTCGATTGGAATTTGTTACAAAAATGCCTGGGTCTGGGAGATCAGTGTTTTCCCGAGGGCGTTCGGCGCAAGTAGAAGCGACGGCCTTAGCCGCTTGCGCGGCGGTACTCCACTGTCTCCATCCGCTGCAGCAATACGGGCACTATGCCCGTCACGTTTCCATGCGGCTCTTCAAGCCAAATACCCTTGAGAGCCGCATATGCATTGGCTGCAGCCGCACACATCCCCAACCGGCAAGGCCTGCAGCTCGCAACCGAATCGCGCACACCAAACAAGTCGCCCTGTGCTGCCCTGCAGCACTTTTTCTGCGCCCCCGGCCATTTGCCCCGAGGAGCCCGGGTACACTACCGGTAGTGGCTTGCAAGCACTTCACACCCCATATATAGTGTGCGCTGTCTTTACCGACTTTTCGACAATCGCGACCCGGAAGTCAGTCACAACGCCCTGCTAAGCCCAAGAAAAAATAGCCATTTAGACGAGGAAACCATGCAATCAGTAGCTTTAAACACCGGCGCACAAGCGTCTCCCGCCCTGCTGTCCACGCACAGCGATAACGCGGCTGATAGCGCAGGCGTGAACAACCTAGCGCACTACCAGATCATTCGCCGCAATGGCGCCGTTGTGCCCTTTGAGCCCAACAAGATCGCCGTGGCCATGATGAAGGCCTTCCTTGCCGTCCACGGCACCCAGGGCGCGGCGTCTGCCAGCGTGCGCGAGGTAGTCGAAACGCTGACGCAGCAGGTCATCCGGGCCTTGGTGCGCTCGCGTCCAGGCGGCGGCACCTTCCATATTGAAGACGTGCAAGACCATGCGGAATTGGGACTGATGCGTGGTGGCCACCACGAAATCGCACGCGCCTATGTTCTGTACCGCGAGCGCCGGGCCCAGGAACGCGCCAAGCAGGTAGCCGAGGTGGCGCCGCCTGCACCGGTACTGCACGCCATTGACAATGGTCAGCGCGTGGTGCTGGACCTGAACCAACTGAAGAGCCTGATTGAGACCGCCTGCACCGGCCTGGGTGCCGATGTCAGCGCCGGCCCCATCCTGGCCGAGACCATGCGTAACCTGTACGACGGCGTTCCCATGGAGGAGGTCTACAAGGCCTCCATCCTGGCGGCCCGTACGCTGATCGAAAAAGACCCGGACTACACCTACGCCACCGCGCGCCTGCTGTTCCACACAATCTCCCGCGAAGTGCTGGGCCGCGATGTGGCGCCGGCGGACATGGCAGAGGCCTATACCGATTACTTCCCCGGCTTCATCAAGCGCGGCGTGAATGCCGAGTTGCTGGACGAGCGCCTGATGCAGTTCGACTTGGCACGCTTGGGCGCGGCCTTGAAGGCCGAGCGCGACATGCAGTTTGATTACCTGGGCCTGCAGACCCTGTATGACCGCTACTTCCTGCATGAAGGCAAGACCCGTATCGAATTGCCGCAAGCCTTCTTCATGCGTGTGGCCATGGGCTTGTCGCTGAACGAGATCGACCGCGAAGCCCGTGCCATTGAGTTCTATGAAGTGCTGTCGCGCTTCGACTTCATGTCCAGCACGCCCACGTTGTTCAACAGCGGTACGCTGCGCTCGCAACTCTCCAGCTGCTACCTGACCACCGTGCCGGATGATCTGGACGGCATCTACGAGTCCATCAAGGAAAACGCCCTGCTGTCCAAATTTGCCGGCGGCCTGGGCAATGACTGGACCCGCGTGCGTGCACTCGGTGCCCATATCAAGGGTACCAACGGTGAATCCCAAGGCGTCGTGCCTTTCCTGAAGGTCGTCAATGACACGGCCGTTGCGGTCAACCAGGGCGGCAAGCGCAAGGGCGCGGTCTGCACTTACCTGGAAACCTGGCACCTGGATATCGAAGAGTTCCTGGAGCTGCGCAAGAACACCGGCGATGACCGCCGCCGCACCCACGACATGAACACAGCGAACTGGATCCCCGATCTGTTCATGCGCCGCGTCATGGAAAAAGGAACCTGGACCCTGTTCTCCCCCAACAACGTGCCTGACCTGCACGATCTGTTTGGCGCTGAATTCGAAAAAGCCTACGTAGCTTACGAAGAAAAAGCGGCACGCGGCGAAATCAAGCCAGCCCGCACCATCCAGGCAAGCGACCTGTGGCGCAAGATGCTGACCATGCTGTTCGAGACCGGCCACCCCTGGATCACGTTTAAGGACGCCTGCAATGTGCGCTCGCCGCAGCAGCATGCCGGCGTCGTGCACTCCAGCAACCTGTGTACCGAGATCACGCTGAACACATCCGATACTGAAACGGCAGTCTGCAATCTGGGCTCGGTCAACCTGCGCCAGCATTTGAAAGACGGTAAGCTGGACCACGACAAGCTCAAGCGCACCATCGGCACGGCCATGCGCATGCTGGACAACGTCATCGACATCAACTACTACGCAGTCAAGAAGGCACGTGACTCCAACCTGCGCCACCGCCCAGTGGGCCTGGGTGTGATGGCCTTCCAGGACAGCCTGTACGAACTGCGCATCCCGTATGCCAGCGAAACCGCCGTGCAGTTTGCCGACGAGTCCATGGAAGCCATCTGCTACTACGCCTACTGGGCGTCGACCGAGTTGGCCAAGGAGCGCGGCAAGTACTCCACCTACCGTGGTTCGCTGTGGGACAAGGGCGTGCTGCCGCTAGACACGCTGGATATGCTGGCATCGGCCCGCGGCGGTTACGTCGAGGTGGACCGATCCTCCACGCTGGACTGGAATGCTTTGCGCAACAAGATCGCGCAAGATGGCATGCGCAATTCCAACTGCGTGGCTATCGCGCCGACCGCCACCATTTCCAACATCATTGGTGTGGACGCATCCATTGAGCCCAGCTTCGGCAACCTGTCGGTCAAGTCGAACTTGTCGGGGGAGTTCACCGTCATCAATGGCTACCTAGTCAAGGACCTGAAACGGCTCGGTCTGTGGGATGACGTCATGGTGATGGACCTGAAGCACTTTGACGGATCACTCGGTCCCATCGACCGCGTCCCTGCCGAAGTCAAGCAGCTCTACGCCACCGCATTCGAAGTGGAAACGCAGTGGCTGGTGGAAGCCGCAGCCCGTCGCCAGAAGTGGATTGACCAGGCGCAATCACTGAACATCTATATGGCTGGCGCATCGGGCAAGAAGCTCGACGAGACCTACAAGCTGGCCTGGTTACGCGGTTTAAAAACAACCTACTACCTGCGCACCATGTCGGCAACCCATGCCGAGAAATCGACCGTGACGGCAGGCAAGATGAACGCTGTTTCTTCGGGCAACGATGCCAAGGGTTCTATGCGCTCCTCCAGTGCATTGGAAGCAGCTGCAGCAGCGGCACAAATGCAAATGGAAATGGCCACCGTTGCTGCAACCGACATCAAGTTTTGCGGTGTTGATGACCCAACATGCGAGTCTTGTCAGTAAACACACGCCACACACCGCACGTGATGCGATGCTATTGAGCAACACATATTTGCAGTGAAGTGCATGATTACTTTTCATTTCATTTCACTGCTCTCATAATCCGCAGATTGGAATTATTTATGTTGACCTGGGACGAAGAAGTCAAGCCCACACCGCTAACAAAATTTGCGTTCACGCCGACGGAGACCCCGCCGGTCGAGCGGGCGCAAAACACTCCCGTAGTTAAACCTGCAGTCCCCCTTCGTATGAAGGCTTCGGACAAGCGCATCATCAACGGTCAGACCGACGTCAACCAGTTGGTGCCCTTCAAATACAAATGGGCTTGGGAAAAATATCTGGCCAGTTGCGCCAACCACTGGATGCCGCAAGAGGTCAACATGACCCGCGACATCGCACTGTGGAAAGACCCCAATGGCCTGACCGAAGACGAGCGCCGCATCATCAAGCGCAACCTCGGTTTCTTTGTGACCGCTGATTCGCTGGCCGCCAACAACATCGTGCTGGGCACCTACCGCCACATCACCGCACCCGAGTGCCGCCAGTTCCTGTTGCGCCAAGCCTTTGAAGAAGCCATTCACACCCATGCCTACCAGTACATCGTGGAGTCACTGGGCCTGGATGAGAGCGAGATCTTCAACGCCTACAACGAGGTGCAGTCCATCCGCGACAAGGACCAGTTCCTGATCCCGTTCATCGAAGCGATCATGGACCCCAATTTCAAGACCGGCACGCACGAAACCGACCAGACGCTGTTGAAGTCGCTCATCGTTTTTGCCTGCTTGATGGAAGGCCTGTTCTTCTACGTCGGCTTCACGCAGATCCTGGCACTGGGCCGGCAAAACAAGATGACCGGTGCAGCCGAGCAGTACCAGTACATCCTGCGCGACGAGTCCATGCACTGCAACTTCGGCATCGACCTGATCAACCAGCTCAAGCTGGAGAACCCGCAGTTGTGGACGGCGGAGTTCAAGGCCGAAATCAAGGGCCTGTTCGAAACCGCTGTTGACCTGGAATACCGTTATGCCGAAGACACCATGCCGCGCGGCGTGCTTGGCATGAATGCATCCATGTTCAAAGGCTATCTGCGTTACATCGCCAACCGCCGCGCGACGCAGATCGGCCTGGAAGCTCTGTACCCCAACGAGGAAAACCCTTTCCCGTGGATGAGCGAGATGATTGATTTGAAGAAGGAACGTAACTTCTTCGAAACCCGTGTCATTGAATACCAGTCGGGCGGCGCGCTGTCCTGGGACTAGTCAAACAAATGTATTTTCGAATTTCACCTGACCAACAACAGACCGTAGAGCCTGTGCTGGGCGGGTGTCACCAAGTTCATGCCGCTGGGTACTTGCCCAACCGCATGAATCACTTCCTGCAAACCAACTGGCAAGAAGTGCTCTTTGTAAATTGATCAAGGAGAAAATCATGGCAACTGCAAAAAAACCGGCCGCAAAAAAGGCCGCTCCCGCTAAGAAAGCTGCACCAGCGAAGAAAGCTGCACCAGCAAAGAAAGTAGCTGCTAAAAAAGCAGCCCCCGCGAAGAAGGCAGCTCCCGCTAAAAAGGTAGCCGCCAAGAAAGTAGCTGCGAAGAAGGCAGCTCCCGCGAAGAAAGCGGCTCCCGCCAAAAAGGCCGCTGCTAAAAAGGCTCCGGCCAAAAAAGTAGCAGCCAAAAAGGCAGCCCCAGCGAAGAAGGCGGCTCCTGCGAAAAAAGCAGCCGCTAAAAAGGCCCCTGCCAAAAAAGCAGCAGCCAAAAAGGCCCCGGCTAAGAAGGCTGCCGTAGCCAAGAAGCCAGCCGCTAAAAAGGCAGCCAAAAAGCCGGCTGCGAAGAAAGCCGCGAAAGCACCCGCTGCCAAAGCAGCGTCTGCACCCGCTGCGCCTGCTGCTCAGACAACACTGAACCCGCAGGCCGCATGGCCGTTCCCAACCGCAAACAAGCCCTAATCAGGTTTTTTGACGCGTTCAAGGCCCGGTACCGCAAGGTCCGGGTTTTTTCATGGGTAGAAGGACAGCAGCCGGTAGCCCGATATCTTCTCGTGGCCCGCACCGTTTTTCACGTTGACGTGCACCGTTGCCAGCAACTCAGCACCGGGCTCAATGACCTGGGATTGTTTGGCGAAATCGGTGGGCGTGAAAATACGCCGCACGACAGCCTGGTCCTGCAAATCCGTCAGCGTCAACTCCAATGCTGGAGTGGCAACCGCCGTTTGCGCCGAGTTCTTGAGCGCAAAGCTCAATCGGAATACATCGGAGCGCACTTTGGTGAACGCCGAACTGTCAATGACGATGGCTTCGATTTGTCGCAGCGGCTCTATTGTGCACTTGAAGGCTTCACACAGCGGCTCCAGGAAACGTCTTGCAGACGGCTCGGTCGCCACGATGCGGTCGCGTTCATGCACGACAAGCTGCAATAGCAGGCCGCCCACCAACAGCAGGCTCACACCCGACAAGCTGCCCCGAACCCAGCCCCGGTCCCATGCGGACGGCGAGTGCTTGGTACGCATGAACGAGTGCTGCGCATATTCTTCATCGACCTGGGGCGTTTCTTCAGTAACGCTGGCAGGCTTCAGCACCTCGTCCCTGGGTTTGCGGACCGTCATGTCTCCGCGGCCCAGGTTATCCCTCTGCGCTCGTAGCGTTGTCGCAGGTGGAGGGGTTACCTCCTGTTCAATGTGCAGAGCCCGCGGATTCACCTCTAAAAACGGCTCTGCCGCCGACGTTGCTATCGCTGGAACAGCCTCTTGCACCTTAGCCACTGGAGCTGGAGCTGGAGCTGGAGCTGGAGCTGGAGCTGGAGCTGGAGCTGGAGCTGGAGCTGGTGCTGGAGCTGGTGCTGGTGCTGGTGCTACTGGTGCGGCGGAATCGTGCCGAGCCAATGCTGGGGTGCTTGGCGCAGCCGCTGGACCTGCCTGCAGGTGGGCGTTGGCATCAAAGACTTCATTGCACTGGCCACACCGCACCCAGCCATTCGACACACGGAGCTGGTCTGGCACGACCTTGAACATCGTGGTGCATACCGGGCATCGGGTTATCAGGCTCATGTCGTCGCCATTGTAGAGACCCGACGCGTGTGCTTACAGCGTGGCGGTCATCAAAATCCAGCCATCTTCGCGGTCAGCAACGGCCAGCCGGCAGTGGGCAGAGTAGGCTTCAATCAACTCATCGGCCTGGCGCTCCAGAATGCCGGCCAGCACCAGGTTGCCGCCTGGCGCTACATGCGCACACAGCAGTGGAGCCAACACCTTCAGCGGTGTTGCCAAAATATTCGCTAGCACCGTCGCATACAAACCGTCGGCGCGATCGGGCAGGCCCGCCTTCAGTACCACGCCGTTTGCCGTGGCATTCAGCTCGGTCGTCTGAACGGCCGCCAGGTCAATGTCCACTGCAATCACATCAGTGGCACCAAATTTGGCCGCGCCGATGGCCAGGATGCCCGATCCACAACCATAGTCCAGCACCCGCCCTTGCACGGGATGGGTTGCTATCCAGCGCAGGCACATGCGCGTGGTTGGATGGGTGCCAGTTCCGAACGCCAGCCCCGGATCCAAGCGGATGATTTGCTTGGCTGCAGCAGGGGGCTCATGCCAAGTGGGCACAATCCAGAACTCGGGCGTGATGTCGACCGGCGCAAACTGCGATTGCGTCAGGCGCACCCAGTCTTGCTCGGGCACGGGCCCCATGGCCAGAACTTGGCAGGCTTCAAAAAAGTCTTGCGCCTTGAGCAGCCCTGCCGCTTCGTGCGCCTGCTTTTCGTCGGCGAACAGTGCGGTAATACGCGAACGCTGCCAACCATCCTTGGGCGGTGGCATACCGGGCTCGCCAAACAGCGCCTGCTCGGCATCGGTCTGCGCATCCGCATCTTCAACGCTGACACTCAAGGCGTCCAGCGCGTCCAGCGCATCGCTCAACTGCTCGACCCTGTCCTCAGGGCACATCAGGCTCAGTTCAAACAGGGCCATGCTGACTCAACGCTTGCGCTGGTCCAACCACTGCTCAAGGTAGTGGATGTTGGTGCCGCCATCCATGAACTTGGCGTCCACCATCAGTTCGCGGTGCAGCGGGATGTTGGTGTTGATGCCTTCAACCACCGTCTCTGCAAGGGCCGTACGCATGCGTGCCATGGCCTGCTCTCGCGTGTCGCCGTGCACAATGATCTTGCCAACCATGGAGTCGTAGTTGGGCGGCACAAAGTAATTGGTGTACACGTGGGAGTCGACCCGCACGCCAGGTCCACCCGGTGCGTGCCAGGTCGTCACGCGCCCTGGCGACGGGATGAACTTGTAAGGATCTTCGGCATTGACCCGGCACTCGATGGCATGGCCTCGTATCTCGATCTGGCGCTGGGTAAACGGCAGCTTCTCACCGGCGGCCACCATGATCTGGGTGCGCACGATGTCGATGCCGGTGATCATCTCCGTCACCGGGTGTTCCACCTGGACGCGGGTGTTCATTTCTATAAAGTAGAACTCGCCATCTTCGTACAGGAACTCAAACGTGCCGGCACCGCGATAACCTATCTTCTTGCAGGCATTCACACACCGCTCGCCCACGCGCTCGATCAGCTTTCGGTTGATGCCGGGCGCCGGCGCCTCCTCCAAAATCTTCTGGTGGCGCCGCTGCATGGAGCAATCGCGCTCACCCAGGTAAACCGCGTTCTTGTGCTTGTCGGCCAGGATCTGTATTTCGATGTGGCGCGGGTTCTGGAGGAACTTCTCCATATAGACAGCCGGGTTGCCGAACGCAGCACCAGCCTCGGCCTTCGTCATGGTCACGGCATTGATCAAGGCCGCTTCGGTGTGGACCACGCGCATTCCGCGCCCGCCACCGCCACCCGCCGCCTTGATGATGACCGGATAGCCAATGGTTTTGGCTATCCGCCGAATCAACGCAGGATCGTCGGGCAACTCCCCCTCGGACCCGGGCACGCAGGGTACACCAGCGCGGATCATCGACTGTTTGGCGGATACCTTGTCGCCCATGATGCGGATGGACTCCGGCGTAGGTCCGATGAATTGGAAACCGCTTTTCTCCACCCGCTCGGCAAAGTCCGCGTTTTCGCTGAGGAAACCGTAACCGGGGTGAATAGCTTCCGCGTCGGTCACCTCCGCTGCAGAAATGATGGCCGGAACATTCAGATAGCTTTGGGCCGACGGTGCGGGACCTATACAAACCGCCTCATCGGCCAGTTTGATGTATTTGGCATCACGATCGGCTTCGGAATACACCATCACCGCTTTGATGCCCAGCTCGCGGCACGCGCGCTGGATACGCAGCGCGATCTCGCCACGGTTGGCAATCAGGATTTTTTTGAACATGGAATGAATGCTGGGCGCCGGGCTTACTCGATGGTGAACAGGGGCTGGCCGTATTCGACCGCCTGCCCGTTGTCGCACAGGATGCGGGTGATGGTGCCGGATTTGTCGGCCTCGATCTCATTGAGGATCTTCATCGCCTCAATAATGCAGATGGTCTCACCTTCCTTGACCACAGAGCCCACCTCCACGAAGGCTTTGGCACCAGGGGATGAAGAGCGATAGAAGGTGCCGACCATTGGCGACTTGACGGTATGGCCCGATACGGCTTCTGCAGCAACGGGTGTAGCGACGGGCGCAAGGCCGGCGGCTGGTGAGGCGGGGGCTGGCGCCTGTTGTGCGTAGACGGGAGCGGGTGCGTAGCTGTGAACCACGGCACCACCGCCTTTGACGATCCTGACCTTGCCTTCAGCTTCGGTGATTTCAAGTTCCGACACATTGGAATCCGATACCAGGTCGATCAGCGTTTTGAGTTTGCGTAAATCCATGTCATCTCCAACAACCGTTATTCAGTAGGGGGCGAATTTACAGCAAAAAAGTCCGATTTGTCGATAAATCTTTTTATCCCCGGACAACGCCGCGCAAAATCACAGAAAGTGAATGCCGGTTCAGAGGCGCTGAAAGCACGTCGGCTGTCGCCCCGCCTACTTTGTAAGCAGCTATTTTAGACCAAGCACCTTACCTAGGTCCCCCGGCTGCAGGCGCCCCATCTTGCGGTATAGCACGGCTCCGTCGGCGCCAAAGACGACCGAAAAAGGCAGTCCACCAGCTACATTGCCCAAACTATGGCCCAAGTCAGCGCCCTGCAAACCTGCCATACCGACCGGAAAATCCAACGGCATTTTCTTCAAAAAGCTTTGAACGGGTGCAGGCTTGTCGATGGCCAGCCCCAAGACTTGCCAGCCGTTAGCCTTGTTTTGGCGATAAAAGTCGTTGATTAGTGGCAATTCTTCGACACAGGGCGAACACCATGTCGCCCAAAAATTCAGCAGCAGCGGGCGCCCTTGGAAAGCCTGCATGGCCAGTTTGTCGCCCTGCGGGGTATCCCAGTGCATGGTCCAAAACCCTTCTACCGGCTCGGCAGCGGGCACTGCCGTGCCGGCAGGGTTGCGCCACAGGGCGGCGCCAACGCCCAGTAACGCTGCCCCGGCCGCCGTAGCGCCCAAAAGCAGGCGGCGGTTGCGCGCCGCTGGGGTGGTCAATGCGCTTTTGGAATCAGGATGGGGGACAGTCATGGCGCTACATCATGCAGCAAACTGCGCAAAGCTGCTGCATCACCCCGTGGCCGCCGCCCCCGGGCGTCAGCGCGCAGGGCGCCCCGCAGGTCGTCAAAGTCGTACACCAGCAGGTGCACGCCGACATGCTCGCCCAGCTCAGCGCTGTATGCCTGCACGCTGAGTGCATCCACCGTCTCACCATGGAAACCGGTCACCGAACGCGGCTCGTAGCGCACCTGCATATCAATCAACCCGATTTCCGCC
This sequence comes from Rhodoferax sp. ZS1R8, assembly GCF_056521325.1. Classification (NCBI taxonomy): domain Bacteria; kingdom Pseudomonadati; phylum Pseudomonadota; class Betaproteobacteria; order Burkholderiales; family Comamonadaceae; genus Rhodoferax; species Rhodoferax sp. ZS1R8. Next base: position 116,006 of record NZ_JBWMBA010000008.1, read on the forward strand.
GATTTGGAGTCATCGCAAAACAATTGCAGGTATATGTCGGACCGGCGCGTGGCCGTGCCGTGCCAGACCGCACCGCCGATATGGGGGCGAAAGCGCTCCAGTCGCTCCATCCACTCCAGGGCCAGCGTGCGCAGCGCATGCAGTTCTACCGGCTGCGTGTCGGCACAAAAGATGGCGATGTAGTCCTCCACAGCCGCGTCCAGTTGCGCGTTGTCCGGCAGCGCGGTGCGCGCTGGCAAGCCAAGCTGCTTGACCGCCCGCCGTTTGGCTGCGCCATATTCCAGACCTTCTTCGACAACCATGCGTGCGGCAACGGCAGCCACTTCATCCTTCAATGCATCCATGCCTGCATTGTGCTACCGAAATTTTGCAGGCATATGTCCCTACACCCATTGAGCCAGCATGCCGGAAGGCAAGAGGCGCAACAGGTCTGCTTCAATTTTGATAGCGCCTCACGGTCGCCACACGGGGGCTAGAGGCCTAAATGGCCATGAATGCCCCGATAGAATGCAGCCATGCATATTCACATACTGGGCATTTGCGGCACTTTCATGGGCGGCCTTGCGGCCTTGGCACGCGAGGCAGGCCACCGGGTCACCGGCTGTGACACCGGGGTCTACCCGCCAATGAGCGACCAGTTGCGTGCGCTAGGCATTGAACTGATCGAAGGCTATGGCAGCGACCAGATGGCGCTCAAACCCGACATGTTTGTCATCGGCAACGTGGTCAGCCGCGCCCGCCTGGCCGACGGCACACCGCGTTACCCGCTGATGGAAGCCATCCTGGATGCCGGCGCCCCCTACACCAGCGGCCCTGAGTGGCTGGCAGAGCACGTACTACAGGGCCGCCATGTGCTGGCAGTCGCCGGCACCCATGGCAAAACCACGACAACCGCCATGCTGACCTGGATTTTGGAAAGCGCTGGTTTACAACCCGGTTTTCTGATCGGCGGCGTCCCACTGAACTTCGGCGTCTCCGCAAGATTGGGTGGCGGGGCGGCATTGGGTTCTGCGCAGGTAAAGGAGGAGGCCGCAAAGCGGGCGGGGGACACGGAGCAGAACCCGATGCCGCCTCGCCAGCCCCCCGCAGCCCCCCTTTTCGTCATAGAAGCCGACGAATACGACACCGCCTTCTTCGACAAACGCAGCAAGTTCGTCCATTACCGCCCCCGCACTGCGGTGCTGAACAACCTGGAATTCGACCACGCCGACATCTTCGACAACCTGGCGGCGATCGAGCGCCAGTTCCACCACCTGGTGCGCACCGTGCCAAGTTCGGGCCGCATCGTCGTCAATGGCCTGGAAGAAAGCCTTACCCGCGTGCTGAGCCAGGGATGCTGGAGCGACCAACGCAGTTTTGGCAGCGCGGTCAGCGACTTCACGGCTGTCGGCGAGCCCCACGCTTTTGATGTTTTGCAGAGCGGCAAGACGGTAGCTCGCGTGGAATGGTCGCTAAGCGGCGTACACAACCAGTTGAACGCACTCGCCGCCATCGCCGCCGCAGATCACGTTGGCGTGGCACCCAGTGTGGCTGCCCAGGCACTGGGCCAGTTTGTCAATGTCAAACGCCGTATGGAGGTACGGGCCCGCGTGTCCCTTGGCAGCACTGCGCCCGCGGCCACAGACCCGGCCGCAGTCACCATTTACGACGATTTTGCCCACCACCCGACCGCTATTCGCACCACGATCAATGGCCTGCGCCGGCAAGTGGGTGCGGCCCGCATCCTGGCCGTGTTCGAGCCGCGCAGCAACACCATGAAGTTGGGGGCAGTCAAATCCCAACTGCCATGGAGTCTGGAAGAGGCCGACCTCGCCTTTTGCCACGCGGGGGGATTGGACTGGGATGCGGCAGAGGCCCTGTCCACCATGGGCGCTCGGGCCAGCGTGGCGGGCAACGTGGAGACCACCATCCGCCAGGTGCTTGCCCAGGTGCAGCCCGGCGACCACATCCTGTGCATGAGTAATGGCGGCTTTGGTGGCATCCACCTGAGGCTGGCCGAAGCGCTCAAACAACGTCGCCCAGCCGAGGATCAGTAGCTACCCCTAGGTAGTAGCACAACTAGACGGAGCGTAGGGCTCCCATTAGCATCGCAGGCTCCACCTCATCGGTGTCAAACGGATCCGGCCATGCACTCCCTTTTCAAAGATTCCGCCCCCCAAGGCGCGCAACGCAACAAGGTCGTCAGTGCAGCCGAAGCCGTGCGCCTGATCCACGACGGGGACACGGTGGCCACGGGTGGATTTGTCGGTATAGGGTTTGCCGAAACCATCGCCGTGGCGCTGGAACAGCGATTTCTGGAAACCGAAAAGGAAACCGGAATCGGTGCACCACGCAACCTGACCCTGGTCTACGCCGCCGGCCAGGGTGATGGCGCCAGCCGCGGGCTCAACCACTGGGGCCACGCCGTCATGGTCAAGCGCGTCGTGGGTGGCCACTGGGGGCTGGTGCCAGCCCTGCAAAAGCTGGCAATTGCCAATGCGATTGAAGCCTATAGCCTGCCGCAGGGCGTCATCGCCCATCTGTTTCGCGACATCGCCGCCGGCAAGCCCGGCACCTTGACCCACGTGGGCATAGACACTTTTGTCGACCCGCGCTGGGGTGGCGGCAAGATCAACGCGTGTACGACCGAAGACCTGGTGCGCCTGATGGAGATTGATGGCAAGGAATATCTGTTCTACAAGGCCTTTCCCATCTCGGTCGGCATCATCCGCGCCACCACCGCCGACCCCGATGGCAACCTGACGATGGAGCGCGAGGCCCTGACGCTGGAAGCGCTGGCGATTGCGATGGCGGCGCGCAATTCGGGCGGCATCGTCATTGCGCAGGTGGAGCGCATTGCGGAGCGCGGCACGCTGCACCCGCGCATGGTCAAGGTGCCTGGCATTCTGGTGGACGCCGTGGTGCTGGCCACCGAGCCGGCCCACCATATGCAAACGTTCTCCGAACAGTACAACCCGGCCTACTCCGGAGAGATCCGCGTGCCGCAGGATTCGCTGCCTGCGATGCCACTGTGCGAACGAAAGGTGATTGCCCGCCGCGCCGCGCTGGAGTTACGCCCCAACAGCGTCGTCAACCTCGGTATCGGCATGCCCGAGGGTGTGGCCAGCGTGGCGGCGGAGGAAAAAATCCTCGACCTGGTGACACTGACGGCCGAGCCCGGCGTCATTGGCGGCATACCGGCCAGCGGCATGAGTTTCGGAGCCGCGGCCAACGCCCATGCGGTGATAGACCAACCCAATCAGTTCGACTTTTACGATGGCGGCGGCCTTGACATTGCCGTGCTGGGCCTGGCCCAGGCCGACGCCCAGGGCAATCTCAACGTCAGCAAGTTCGGCCCACGCCTGGCAGGTGCCGGTGGTTTCATCAACATCAGCCAGAACGCCAAGACCGTGGTGCTGGTCGGCACTTTCACAACCGGCGGGCTGGATGTGCGTCTGGAGGACGGCCGGCTGCACATCCACCGCGAGGGCGACACCCGCAAGTTTTTGAAAGCCGTGGAGCACCGTACATTCAGCGGCCGCGAGGCCTGCCGGCGCGGCCAGCGCGTGCTGTACGTGACCGAGCGCTGCGTGTTCCAGCTGCGCGCCGACGCCGCGGGCCAGAGCAGCATGGAACTGATCGAGATTGCGCCGGGTGTCGACCTGGAGCGCGACGTGCTGGGCCAGATGGACTTCATGCCCATCATCAGCCCGCATCTAGGCTTGATGGACGCCGCCCTGTTTGCGAATCAGAACATGGGTCTGCGCGAACGCCTACTGGCCACGCAACTGGCCCAGCGCTTCGAACTGGACCGCGAACACCGGCTCTTGTTCATCAACTTCGAAGGACTGTCGGTGGACGCGGCCAGCGACATCAGCGACATCGAGCAGCATTTGACGGCCCTGCTGGAGCCCTTGGGCGACCGGGTCGCCGTCGTCGTCAACTACGACAACTGCAGCATCCTGCCACCGCTGATCGATGCCTACTCGGCCATGGTCATGCGGCTGACGGACAGGTTTTACAGCAGGGTTACCCGATACGGCACCGGTGGATTCCTGAAGGCAAGGCTGGAGACGCCCAAACCCACTGGCGACTGACCGTGTCCACCCGCATTGGTAAAGAATTGCTGCGGCGGGCAGACGCAGCGCCAGCACTTGTAAAATCGGCGGTCTACTTTCTTCCAGGTGGTTTTTCATGCTCTTCTCTTCCCTGCGCCAGACACTCGCCACTCTGATAGTTGCCGTGCTGGTTTCTGCCTGTGGTGGCAGCGGCGGCAGTTCTGCTCCACCGCCGGCCGGCGGTATCGCGGTAATGCCCGGTGACGGCGCTGCTACGGTCACCTGGACCATGGTTCCAGGGGTGAAATACTGGTTGTTCTACGCACCCTCCAGCACCATTTCGACGACCGACTGGATCAACATCCGCGGTGCCAGCGCAATCATAAATGTGACCTCTCCCTACACGCTGACTGGTCTTACGAATGGCGTCAACTACTCATTTACTGTCAACGGTCGTACTGGCGATGGACCCGGCGGCAGCGGCAGCCCTACCGTGACCATCGTGCCGCGGCCAGCGGGCACCACCTGGAAAACCGGTGGGCAACTGGGCAGCAATACGATCCGCGGTCTCACCTACGGCACCAGCAGTGCCGATTCGCTGGGCTACTATTTTGCCGTGGGCGACGCCGGCAGCACCTACCGCAGCACCGATGGCCTCACCTGGTCCGGCCTGCCCGCCGCCGCCAATGCCGACATCAACGCCACGGTCTACACGCTGGGCAAGTTCATCGTGGTGGGGCCCAATGGCAGCATCCGCTACGGCACCGATATGGCAAACTGGACGACCGCCACGTCCAATACCACCCAAACACTGAATGCAGTGGCCAGCAATGGTGCGATGGCTGTGGCCGTCGGTAACAACGGCACGCTGCGCACCTCGGCAGATGGGATTTCGTGGACCGCTGTCAGCGTGCCCACGACGCAGAACCTGTATGGCATCGCCTACGCAGGCAACGGTGTCTGGTTAGCCGTGGGCGCTGCGGGCACCCTGATGACCAGCACCGACGCCACCAACTGGAAGCTTGTCAGCTCCGGGACCACCGCCGACCTGAACGCGGTGGCGGTGCAAGCCTCTATCAGCTACACCTATGTGGTCGCGGGTAATGCCGGCACTATCCTGACCAGCAGTGACGGCGGCGCCACGTGGACCGCGCAGGCCTCGGGCTCCACCGCCAACCTGCTGGCCATCAGTGCCACCGGCAATCAAATGCTGGTCACTGGGGTAGGTGGCACCGTGCTGACCAGCCCCAGCGGAGCCACCTGGACCGCGCAAAGCAGCGGCACCACCGCCAGCCTTTATGCTGTGATTGCCAGCATTTATGGCGTGATCAACGGATTTCTCCAGTACGTGGCGGTGGGCCAAGGCGGTACCAGCATCAATTCACAGTAAGCCGCTCGGATTCGGGCTCTGGCGGTAAGATGGATGCGTCAGCATTCACCTTATCGAATCCGGAGCCCCGACGTGCAAAACGACAAGCCGCTGATGGCCAGCACCAGCCTGATCGCGGGAACGCGGTTCAAGGCGCATGGACGCATCGATATGTGGATGCAGGATGATGCCCTGCACTACGAAGCCACTGGGCCATTCAACGAAGAGGTTTTTGACCTGCTAGCGATAGCGCAGATGGACTTTCTGCGCAGTCTGCACGTTACGGGCCCGTGGGCCAGCATCACCACGCTGCGCCACAGCGCCATGACCACGCCCGGCGGCGTACAACGCTACACCGAGTTGATGCAAAGCCCCAAGCCGCCGGAACTGCAACCGGTGGCTACGGCCTTCGTCATCGCCCCTGACATTGAAGGCGGGCGGCTGATGACACCCCACTTTGCCAGCATCTATGCGTCGATCAATCGGCCGTTCAAGGCCTTTGAGACACTGGCTCCAGCTGAAGCCTGGGTCCGGTCCATGGTGGCCGCCGCACGCAGGTGACGGCGGCCTCGCGCGCGGCGCTCAGCGTGCGCGCCGTGCCTTGACCGCTTCCGACAGCAGGTCCAGCGCCTGCAGCGAATCATCCCAACCCAGGCAGGCGTCGGTGATGCTCTTGCCATAGTCCAGCGCGTTGGAGTCGTCCTTGCCCGGTGTGAACTTCTGCGCACCGGCGTTGAGGTGACTCTCCACCATGACGCCAAACACGCTGCGCGAACCGGCTGCGACCTGGTTGGCGATATCGCGGGCCACTTCGACCTGTTTTTCGTGCTGCTTGCTGCTGTTGGCGTGGCTGCAATCCACCATCAGGGTTGCAGGCAATTGGGCTTTTTCCAGGTCCTTGCAAGCGGCAGCAACGCTGGCGGCGTCGTAGTTGGGCGCTTTGCCCCCACGCAGGATAACGTGGCAATCCTTGTTGCCATTGGTCTGCACAATTGCCACCTGGCCGTTCTTGTGGACCGACAAGAAATGGTGGCCACCGGCTGCGGCCTGGATGGCGTCCGTGGCGATCTTGATATTGCCATCAGTACCGTTCTTGAAACCAATCGGCGCAGACAAGCCGGAAGCCAGCTCACGGTGCACCTGGCTTTCGGTGGTACGCGCGCCAATCGCGCCCCAGGCAATCAGGTCACCCAGGTACTGCGGCGAGATCACGTCCAGGAATTCGCTACCAGCGGGCAACCCCAGGCGGTTGATCTCGATCAGCAACTGCCGGGCGATACGCAGGCCCTCGTCGATGCGGAAGCTTTCGTCCAGGTAGGGGTCGTTGATCAAGCCTTTCCATCCGACGGTGGTACGAGGCTTCTCAAAATAGACCCGCATCACGATTTCCAGCGTGTCCTTGTATTTCTCGCGCTGGGCCTTGAGGCGGCGCGCATAGTCCAGCGCGGCTACCGGGTCATGGATGGAACAGGGTCCGATCACCACCAGCATGCGGTCGTCAGTGCCGCCCATGATGTTATGGATCGTGTGGCGGGTTTGGGTGATCAACTTCTCTACCGCGGTCCCCTGGATCGGGAAGAAGCGGATCAAATGCTCGGGTGGGGGCAACACGGTGATGTCCTTGATGCGTTCGTCATCGGTCTGGCTGGTGCGGTCGGTCTGCTGGGGCGCATGCGGATACCAGGCGTCGGATGTGGGAGTGGCATTTGCGGTCATCGGGTGGCTCCTGAGGTGAACAAGTTGAACAAAAGGAAAAGAAGTGAACGGGCAAAAAAAAACCGCCGGGAGCCGGCGGTTTGATGAGGATTTGGGACGTCTGGTGTTCAGGTACGTTCAGATCTCTCTACCGCCAAAAGCGCTTGAGAACCAAAAGTAGCTAAAGTAAAAACGACCGAAATGCATGGGCTGGAATGTAGCACAGTTGTTTTTGACCCCTCGAAAGAGACCGGTCAGTCGGATTTGCGGCGCCCCCGGCGGCCCTCTTGGCGCACGACGGTGCGCTTGATCTGGCGGCGCTTCCACCAGGCACTCCAACGGCTCCAGACCGAAAGTGGCACGCGTTCCTCATCCGGCATGGATGCAGAGGCCAGGCGTGATTGCTCGTAAACGTCCAGCAGCAGCGATCCTGCGCCGAGCACCCGCCATGCATTGAGATCGAAGTCCGTCAGCACCGGTGCGCTGTTGCGGGGCGGCGCCGCCTCCATCGCCCACTGCGTGACGAGGATGCGGAAGTGGTTGAGCGCGGCGAAGTGGGCGTCAAACTCGTAGTTGCTGTGCCAATCGGCGCTTAGCCCAAGCAGCAGTGCCCTATGCGTACGCAAGTCACCGACCAGGTTGATCAGTGCCAGCGACAGGGGCCTGGGCTCCGTATTGCCCTGTTGCAGCATGGCCACCAAGGCTTCGATTTGCACAGCCAGCGCTTGCAGGCTCTCCCCGACTTGTAGCGATTCTTCGTCGGCTACTGCCGAGCGCAGAAACTGGCTGTACTCGCCAAACGACTGGAAACTGTGCGACTGGGATTGCGACTGGGAATGCGAGGGCGCCAGGGAATGCACCAGTGGCTGCGCTCCGACCGTTGGGTCCGCCGAGGGACCCGCCTGGGGGGCGGTCGAATCCTCGGTCTCTGGCGTGGGGTTGGCGGGCTGCGGCTCTGTGCTCATGTCAGACGCCATGCTCACATGCCCTTCTAAAGTATGTCAAGCGTTGTCAAGCCGTTCCACCCACCGTCAAACCATCGATACGCAGAGTCGGTTGGCCTACGCCCACCGGCACGCTCTGGCCTTCCTTGCCACAGGTACCCACCCCGCTGTCAAGCTTCATGTCGTTGCCGATCATGCTGACCCGCTTCAGGCACTCCGGCCCGCTGCCGACAATAGTGGCACCCTTGACCGGGTACAAGATCTTGCCGTTTTCAACCCAGTAAGCCTCAGAGGCGGAGAACACAAACTTGCCGGACGTGATGTCCACTTGCCCACCGCCGAAGTTGGTGGCATACAGGCCCTTCTTGATACTGGCGACGATTTCCTTGGGGTCCTTGTCGCCACCCAACATATAGGTGTTGGTCATGCGCGGCATTGGCACGTGGGCGTAGCTTTCGCGGCGGCCATTGCCCGTGGGGGCCACGCCCATCAGGCGCGCGTTCATCGCGTCCTGGATATAACCCTTCAGGATGCCGTCCTCGATCAATACGGTGCGCTGGCTGGTGTTGCCCTCGTCGTCCACATTCAGCGAACCGCGGCGGTCTGCAAGCGTGCCGTCGTCCAGCACGGTCACGCCCTTGGCGGCAACGCGCTGGCCGATGCGGCCGCTGAACGCGCTGGAGCCCTTGCGGTTGAAGTCGCCTTCCAAGCCGTGACCGATGGCTTCGTGCAGCAAGATGCCGGGCCAGCCGGACCCCAGGACCACCGTCATTTCGCCTGCAGGTGCCGGGCGCGCTTCCAGGTTGGTCAGTGCTGCGTGCACGGCTTCGTCCACATATTTTTCGATCTGGGCGTCGTCAAAATAAGCCAGGCCGAAACGGCCACCGCCACCGGCCGAACCGACTTCGCGGCGGCCCTTCTGCTCGGCAATCACCGTGACCGACAGGCGCACCAGCGGGCGTACATCGGCGGCCAGCGTGCCATCGGCGCGGGCCACCATGACGACGTCATATTCACTGGCCAGGCCTGCCATGACTTGGGACACACGGCTGTCTTTGGCGCGGGCGAGCTTTTCGACCTTGCCCAGCAGCGCCACTTTGGTCGCGCTGTCCAGTGTGGAGATGGGGTCATGCCCGGTGTACAGCGAGCGCGATTTCGCTATTTTGGGTGTGGCCACCTTGGTCCGCTTGGTCTGGGCCGCGCTGGAGATCGTGCGCACGGTGCGGGCGGCGTCCAGCAGGCTGGCTTCGGAAATATCGTCAGAATAGGCGAAGGCAGTTTTCTCGCCGCTGACCGCACGCACACCGACGCCCTGGTCAATGCTGAAGGAACCAGTCTTGACGATACCCTCTTCCAAACTCCAGCCCTCGGAGCGCGTGTACTGAAAGTAGAGATCGGCCTCGTCAACCTGGTGCGCCTTGATCTCGTTCAGGGCGCGGGTCAAGTGGGACTCATCCAGACCAAAAGGGGTGAGCAAGAGGCGCTGGGCAATGGCCAAGCGTTCGATGGTAGGTTCGCGTGCAATCATGTAGCGATTCTAGGCGCGCGATCGGCAACCCGTGCGGGCACGGGATTCAAGTCAACAAATAGGGGGCGAAGGTGGTCCTGTCAGGACTGCACCAGCCGTTTAGAGTTTGAAATGGCCATCAGGATCCCCACCGCCAGCCCCAGTGTCACCATGGCCGTGCCGCCATAGCTGATGAAGGGCAGCGGCACACCCACGACGGGCAAGATTCCGCTGACCATACCCATGTTGACAAAGGCGTAGGTGAAGAAAATCATCGTCACGCTGCCAGCTAGCAGGCGCGAGAACAGCGTAGGCGCGTCCAGCGCAATGGCCAGACCGCGCAAGATCAGGAAGATAAAGGCCAAGATCAAAAACAGCGTACCTATCAGGCCGAACTCTTCGGAGTAGGCGGCAAAGATGAAGTCCGTGGTGTGTTCGGGAATGAATTCCAGGTGGGTCTGCGTGCCCTTCATGAAACCTACCCCGCTGACGCCTCCCGAGCCGATGGCGATCATGCCCTGGATGATGTGAAAGCCCTTGCCCAGCGGATCGCGCGTGGGGTCCAGCAGCGTGCAGATGCGCTGCTGTTGGTATTCCTTCAGCACCGGCCAGCGAACGCCATCGGCACACAGCGATGGCTCCAACACCACAATCAGCGTAATGCCGATCGCCGCCAGCAATACCGCAGGGATGACAAGTTTCCAACTCATGCCGGCAAAAAAGATCACCGAAAGGCCGGCCGCCAAAATCAGCAGCGAGGTGCCCAGGTCTGGCTGCTTCATGACCAAAATTACAGGCACGCCCAGCAGCAGGGCTGCGACGCCAAAGTCCAAAGGGCGCAATTGGCCCTCGCGCTTCTGGAACCACCATGCCAGCATCAACGGCATAGCGATCTTGAGAATTTCACTGGGCTGTATCGTGATCCCCAGGTTAATCCAGCGTTTGCCGCCTTTTTTTGAAATACCGAACAGGGCAACCGCCACCAGCAGGGCTACACCCACTGTGTAAAGCGGTACAGCCATTGTCATCAGGCGCTGCGGCGGTATCTGGGCCACCACAAACATGATGCTCGCCGCGATCAGCATATTGCGGCCGTGGTCCTCGAAGCGGGTGCCATTGTTGAAACCGGCCGAATACATAGTCAACAAGCCGGCGCAGGCCAATATGAACACAGCGAAGGCCAACGGCCCGTCAAAGCCGTGGAACCAGGGCGCAATGCGCCGCCAAACAGAGGGTTTATCGAATACAGAGGCCATACAGTGGCGCGATTATCCCGCAGTGGGGCGCCCGGCGTGGCCCATGGGGCAGAAGAAGCGCTTACTTCGAGAACGCGGCCTCGGCACGCCGTGGCAGCAGGCCCATGCGGGTGGCCTCCAGCACGGCTTCCATCTTGGAATGCACTTCCAACTTGCCGTAAAGGCTCTTGATGTGGGTCTGTATGGTGTGAACGCTCAGATTTTTCTGGTCGGCAATCTCGGCATAGGAGAAGCCGCGGGATACCAACTCCAGCACCTCCTGCTCACGGCGCGACAGCAAACCCTTGCTGGGGTCGGGTACTTCCATTTTGATAGCGCTATGCGCAATATCTACGGGGGCTAGGGCGATATTGGTGTGCATCGATCGATACTTAGACAGCACCCGGCGCGCAATCATCGGCGAAATCGGCGAGGCGCCGGCCTTCATCTCGAGGATGGTGGTGGCAATATCGTCGGGCGCGGCGTCCTTGTGGATATAGCCCAGTGCGCCGGCTTCGATGCTGGACAGCACATTGTCCTCATCGCCAAACATGGAGATGACCAGGGCCTCACAGTCGGGGTGGCGCAGGCGCGCATGGCGTATTACGTCCAGGCCACTGCCGTCGGGCAGGCCCAGATCGGTCAGCAGCACATCCACGGGCTGGGTCGTATCGTCCAGCCAGGCCTTGGCCTCGGCGACGCTGGCTGCGCTGTGAACCAGCGTCAGCTGCCCGCTGCGCTGCACGCTGCCGGCGAAAAACGACCGCATCTGGGTGTCGTCCTCAACAATCAATACTCGCCACACGGTCTGCACTCCCTTATCGCCACAGCGTCCTGTGGGGCGCCAATTCTGACAGGCCCCAAGCATATAGCCATACGGCGCGGCGCAAACTCCCATAAACAGGGGAAGTTGGTAACAGAAATATGGCCCCCACGCTACGCCACTATGCGGGTCGCTGCCCCCACCTCAAAGTGGGCGCTGGAGGCGTGGGACAATGCCGCCCTATGTTTGTATTGTTTGAAGAAGCCGGAAAATTCATGGCCGGTCGGGTGCTGTCTGAAGCGGAGGCTTCGGCGCAGGTGGAGTTGGACAGCGGCAAGCGCGTCAAGGTCAAAACCGCCAACATGCTGCTGAAGTTTGAGAAGCCCTCGCCGGCCGAGTTTGTGGCTGCGGCGCAGGCCGCCAGCCAGAACATCGAGCTGGAAATGGCCTGGGAATTCGCTCCCAACGAAGAATTCGGCTTTGCCGATCTGGCCCGCGAATATTTCTCCGCGCAGGCCCCGTTGTCCGAGCAGGCGGCGATGCTGTTCCGGTTGTTTGAATCACCGCACTACTTCCGCCGCGCCGGCAAGGGGCGCTTCCGCAAGGCGTCTGCCGACGTCATCGCACAGGCGTTGGCCGCGATTGAGAAGAAGAAGCTGGTCGCGCTGCAGATCACGCAGTGGGCCACTGAATTGGGCGCGGGCCAGTGCCCGGCGGCTATCCGCGAGCAGTTGTACAAGATTCTGTTCAAGCCCGACAAGAACGCGCCGGAGTACAAGGCCGTCGTAGAGGCATCGCGCGCCACCAACACGGCCCCGCTGGCGCTGCTGCAAAAGTCAGGCGCCATTGCGTCGCCCTACCAGTTCCACTGGAAACGCTTTTTGCTGGAGAACTTTCCCAAGGGGACGGGCTTTCCCGCAATTGCCGCGCCAGCCGTCGACGGCAAGAATCTGCCCTTGGCGGCGGTGCAGGCCTTCTCCATCGACGATTCGCAAACCACCGAAATCGACGACGCGCTGTCGGTGCAGGGTCTGGGCAGTGGCACGGTCACGCTGGGTATCCACATTGCTGCGCCCGGCCTGGCGATACAGCCCGGAGACGTCGTGGACCAATTGGGCCGTGCACGCCTGTCCACCGTCTACATGCCCGGCTACAAGGTCACGATGCTGCCGGATGCGCTGGTGCAGACCTATACGCTGCAGGCCGATCGCGACTGCCCGGCGCTCTCTTTGTATGTGACGCTGGACGAAGCCACGCTGGAGATCAAGGGCCACGAATCCAAGATCGAGCGTGTGCCGATTGCGCACAACCTGCGCCACGACAAGCTGGATGGGATCGTCACCGAACAATGGCTTCTGGATACAGCCTTCCAACACGAAAACACGCCCCATCCCTTGCCAGCCTTGCGTGAGCAGCTATCATTTTTATACCGCCTGGCCAAAGACCTGAAGGCCAAACGTGAATTCGTGCGCGGCAAGCCCGAGACCTTCAACCGGCCGGACTACAACTTCCGCCTGGTCGGTAACGACGGCAACGAACCCCAGGGTGACGAGACCGTGCAGATCACCACCCGCCAACGCGGCGCGCCGCTGGACCTGATCGTCGCTGAGGCGATGATCCTGGCCAACAGCACCTGGGGCAGCTGGATGGCCGAGCTGGGCGTGCCCGGCATCTACCGCAGCCAGGCGTCACTGGCACCCGGCGTCAAGGTGCGCATGGGCACCAAGGCCCAGCCGCACGCCGGCATTGGTGTCAAGAGCTATGCCTGGAGCAGCTCGCCGCTGCGCCGCTATGTGGATCTGGTCAACCAGTGGCAGATCATTGCCTGCGTGCAGCACGGCAAGACGGCGGCGCTGGCCGCGCCCTTCAAGCCCAAGGACGCCAGCCTGTTCTCCATCATCTCCAGCTTTGATGAAGCCTACAGCGCGTACAACGGCTACCAGGGCGGCATGGAGCGTTTCTGGACGTTGCGCTATCTGCAGCAGAATGGCATTACTGAGCTGGAGGCCACGGTCTTCAAAGAGAACATGGTGCGTGCCGACACGCTGCCGCTGGTGCTGCCCGTCATGGGTGCGCAAAACCTGCCGCGCGGCGCGCGGGTGCGTGTCAAGCTGGGAGAGATGGACCTGATCACACTGGACATCAACGGCACGGTGCTGGAGCGGCTGGATACACCGACCGCAGACGCCTCTTCGGACGAGGCAGACGATGACGGTGATGATGACGAGGTCAGTGGCCCGATTGCGATTGCAGTCGACGTCAGCGAAGCACCTTCTGATGCAGCCGAGGCCGCCGTGGATAATCCTGCTCCGTGAACCTGCGGTCCTTCAGCACCCTTCAAATTGCCCTCGTTGCATCCGTTGCGGTGCATGCGGTGCTGTTGACGGTGCGCTTTGTCGATCCTGACGCCTTCAACCGCGTGTTCGAGGACATGCCGATGGAAGTGATTTTGGTCAACGCCAAGACCAACGAGAAGCCCGACAAGGCCCAGGTCATCGCGCAAAATTCTCTGGCCGGCGGCGGCGATGCCGACAAGGGCCGCGCCACCAGCCCGCTACCGCCTTCCGCGCTGACCGATTTCGGTGATGCGACGGAAGAAGAAGCCGCTCAGAAACTGCATACGCTGCAAGAGCAGCAAACCCTGCTGCTGGCCCAGGTCAAGAGCCAGTTGGCCGCACTGCCCCCACCAGACCCCAACCAGGCCGCGACCAAGACCGAGCAGATGGAGCGCGAAGAAAAGCGCCGCCAGCTGGTCAAGATACTGGCCGAAATCGAACGCCGCATCAACCAGGAAAATGCGCGGCCCAAGAAGCGCTACATCAGCCCGGCTGCGCGTGAAGAGGTGTACGCCGTGTACTACGACGCGCTGCGCCACGCCATCGAAGACAAGGGCACCGAAAACTTTCCGCAATCGGCCAGCAAGAAGCTGTATGGCGAGCTGACGATGATCGTCACCGTCAATTTCAACGGCCGTGTGCTGGACACCGAAGTCGTGGAAAGCTCGGGCAACCGCGCGCTGGACCGTGCAGCGGCCGCCATTGCCCGCGCCGCCGGGCCGTTTGGCAACTTCAGCCCCGCCATGCGCCGCCAGGCGGACCAGATTCTGGTGGTATCGCGCTTCAAGTTCACGCGCGACGAGACGCTGGAAGCCTCCATCTCCACGCAGAAGTAGCCATGAAAACCCTGGCGCGTTGGCTTGGGCTGTTGATGATCGCCTTCCTGGCGCTGCAGCTGTATTTTGTGGCGCGCATCGCGGCCATGGCCGTCGTGGCGCCGCAGTCCACGAGCTTCCAACGCTCCGAAGCCTGGCGCCTGGCCAATGACAAGGGCGGCCTGCACTGGCGCCAGCAGTGGGTGCCCTACAAACAAATTTCCGACAACCTGAAGCGCGCGGTCATTGCGTCGGAAGACGACAGCTTCACCAACCACGAGGGCGTGGACTGGGATGCGCTGGAAAAAGCCTGGGAGAAGAACGCCAAGGCCGAGGCCCGGGCTGCCAAGCAGGCGCCAGCCAAGCCCACCGCCAATCCCGCGAAGGTAGCCGCAGTGCCGAAGCCCCCCAAGATCGTGGGTGGCTCCACGATCACACAGCAATTGGCCAAGAACCTGTTTTTGTCCGGCGAGCGCACGCTGGTGCGCAAGGGCCAGGAGCTGGTTCTGACGGTGCTGCTCGAGCACTTGCTGAGCAAGCAACGCATTCTGGAGATTTACCTCAACAGCGTGGAATGGGGTGAAGGCGTGTTTGGTGCCGAGGCTGCCGCGCAGCACTATTACCGCAAGCCAGCTTCACAACTGAGCGCGTACGAAGCCGCGCGGTTGGCAGTGATGCTGCCGCGGCCGCGGTATTACGAGAAGTTGCCCAATTCGGGGTATTTGGGAAGCCGGGCTGGAGTGATTGCGGGGCGGATGGGGGATGCGCAGCTGCCCTGATCGGTGCTGGTGTAGCTTGCCCCGCAGCAGGCGCACAACACCTTCGGATGCGGAGGCTGGGTGTTCTGCAAAGTGAGGTAAAGGAGGAGGCCGAAGGCCGGGGGACACGAACGGCGCAGAGCAGCCAGCCTCCGCATCAGCGCGATCCAACAGCGCCAACCCAGCCCTCGTAGAAACCCACATCAGAGCGTCACATAGCTCTGTATCATCCGCCCATGCTTGCCAAGTTAATGAGCTACTTTCTGCTGGGCCTGATCCGGGTGTTGACCGGCTCGCAGGCCCGCTGGCATGGTTGTCCACCCAAGGCTGAGCAACGCATCTACTTTGCCAACCACCAAAGCCACGCCGACCTGGTGATGATCTGGGCGGCGCTGCCGCTGGAGTTGCGCAGCGTGACGCGGGCCATTGCTGCCAAAGACTACTGGACCAAGACGCCGTTCAAGAAATGGCTGACTACGGCGGTCTTCAATGTGATTTATGTGTCGCGCGACCGCACAAGCGACGAAGACCCGCTGGAGCCACTGTTCGAGGCGCTGGCCAATGGCGACTCCATCATCCTGTTCCCCGAAGGCACGCGCGGCTTCACCGGTGATCCCCAGCCGTTCAAGGCCGGGCTGTACAACCTGGCGCTCAAGTGTCCCAACGTCGTGCTGATACCGGCGTGGATCAACAACGTACAGCACGTGCTACCCAAGGGCGAGGTCGTGCCGGTACCGGTGCTGTGCTCGGTGACCTTTGGCGCACCTATGCAGTTGGAAGAGGGCGAAAACCGGCGGGTGTTTCTGGAGCGGGCCCGCGCTGCTGTCGTAGCGCTGCGCGACGTATAGAAACATGCACCCCCACGCCCACAATCGTTCGCTGCTATGTATTTCTACCTCAAGAACCTGACCCCCACGCAGCAGATCGGCGCGCTGTTCGTCATCGTGTTCGGCCTGCTGCTGACGGCCAGCGTTGTCACCTTCCTGCTGTCGGTGCGCGAC
Organism: Rhodoferax sp. ZS1R8; assembly: GCF_056521325.1. Classification (NCBI taxonomy): domain Bacteria; kingdom Pseudomonadati; phylum Pseudomonadota; class Betaproteobacteria; order Burkholderiales; family Comamonadaceae; genus Rhodoferax; species Rhodoferax sp. ZS1R8. Next base: position 132,466 of record NZ_JBWMBA010000008.1, read on the forward strand.
CACGGCGATGCGCCCCACGCCGAAAGGCTGGGCAAGGAACTGAAAGACGTTTCCGCGATGATCCGCACCAGCTGGTTGATGGTGTTTGTGTTCTGGGTGAGCTGGATCGCGGGCGAAGGCGTGGCGCTGACGCTGTTTGGCCTGGTGTCGTTTTTCTCACTGCGCGAGTTTTTGACGTTGTCGCCGACGCGGCTGGGTGACCACCGCAGTCTGGTGCTGGCTTTCTTCGTGGTGCTGCCGGTGCAGTACTGGCTGATTGGCAGCGGCCACTTCGACCTGTTTGCCGTTTTCATCCCTGTCTACGTGTTCCTTGCGTTGCCGCTGACCAGCGCACTGGCAAACGACCCACTGCGCTTTCTGGAGCGCAACGCCAAGCTGCAGTGGGGCATCATGGTCTGCATCTACGGCATCAGCCATGTGCCCGCGCTGCTGCTGCTGAAGTTCCCTGGTTATGACAACCGCAACGCTTTTCTGGTGTTCTTCCTGGTGTTCGTGGTGCAGGTCTGCATGGTGACGCAGCACTTCGCGTCGCGCCGGCTGCAACGGCCGCCGGTGGCACCGGCCATCAGCAAGAGCTTCAACTGGCGCAGCTGGGGCATTGGCGTTGCCACCGGCAGCCTGCTGGGCGCGCTGCTGGCCGGTATCACGCCGTGGGTGCCGGGTACCGCGTTCGCGGCTGCCTTCGTGGCCTGCGTGGCCGGCTCACTCGGGCACCTGGTGATGAAGGCGCTCAAACGCGACCGCGGCATACCCAGCTGGGGCGCCGAGGGGCAGTCCGTCACCGGTGCCGGCGGCCTGCTGGACCGTGTGGACGCCCTGTGCTTTGCAGCACCGGTGTTCTTCCATTCGGCGCGGTGGTATTTTAATGTTTAGGCCTGCAGCCCCCGTGCAGAGCGCGTGAGCAGCTACTAAAACTATAGCATGCGAATACTGGGCATTGATCCTGGACTGCGCACCACCGGCTTTGGCGTCATCGACGCGCAGGGTTCTGCGCTCAGCTACGTGGCCAGCGGCACGATCAGCACGCAGCACCTGGAAGTGGGTGCCCTGCCCCAGCGGCTCAAGGTGTTGTTTGACGGCATACGCGAGGTGGTGCAGCGCTACACCCCCGACTGCGCGTCGGTGGAGATCGTGTTCGTCAACGTCAACCCCCAGTCCACCCTGTTGCTGGGTCAGGCCCGTGGCGCCTGTATCACCGCGCTGGTTTCCAGCGACCTCCAGGTGGCCGAATACACAGCCCTGCAGATGAAACAGGCTGTGGTCGGCTATGGGCGGGCCGACAAGACACAGGTCCAGTCCATGGTGCAGCGCCTGCTGAGCCTTCCCGGGCTGCCCGGCCCTGACGCGGCCGACGCGCTGGGCATGGCCATCACCCACGCCCATGCGGGTGGCGCCATGGCTCGGTTGGCACAGGCCACCGGGCTGGGCGGCAAGATCGGCGGGAACTACAGAGACGGACGCAGCCGATAAATGCCCTACCCGAATCCGGCGGGGTCGACAGGCCGCCTGCACGCCGTTTGACCCTTGTCTGTGGCCGCCACGCTCCGCCCTGCAGGCCTATTCAATGATCTTGTGCTTGGCTTTGAGCTTTTGCACCATGTCTTTTTCCTTGGCCAGGAACTCGTCCATCTGCTTGATCACCTCGGGGTGGCCGATGCTGGACAGTGAGAAATCATTGGTGCTCTTGGGCAATGTGTCGTCCAGCACCAAGAGGCCGGGCTTTTTCATGCCCTCCGACATGATGTGGTTGGCAGCCAGCACTCCGAGATAGACGCCGTCGACCCGCCCGGCTTCCGCCATGCTGATCGCCGCATCGGCAGCGTTGACTTCTGTTACTGCGATTTTTTTGGCATTGATCTGGTCCAGGTATGGGAACGGCGTAAACCCGCGCAGCGTGGCCATCTTGGTCACAGTTGGGACCTTGCCCTTCTTGGCGGGCAATACCAGCAGGCCTTCCGTGACGGCGACCAAGCCCTTGCTGTAGTGGATAGCAATACCCTTTTTCGCGTCCGCTGCCCAGTAAGCGTTGTCCGGGAACTTGAAGTCCACCGATTTCTGGATCGCGAACTCGTCGAACAGACGTGAAACGGGCAGTGGCTTGTAGGTAAAGGTATGGCCGTATTTGGCGGCGAAGGCATCAAGAATATCGCGTGCGTAACCGCTATACGTGCCGCCCTCTCCCTTTGAAATCGGCAGGTAGTCATGGCCTTCCACGCCTACGGAAAAATTACCGGCCCATGCGGGAGCGGAGCCCACCACAGCGAACAGCGACACGAGTAACAGTTTTGGTTTCATCATCACGAACTCCTCCTGGCAAAAATTCCGGGACCTCTTCTATCAACGCAGAGCCAAAGCGCTTGAAGAATGGCCCAATGTGAAGACACTTACTGCAGATGCCAAACTGGCAGCCTGTGATTGCATAGAGGCTGCAGCGGCAGCTGCCTCCTCCACCAAAGCCATTCTGCTGCGTGTTGTTGTCCATCTGCCGCACCGCCTCGTTGATCTGGCTGATGCCCAGGGTTTGCTCTTCGCTGGCGGACTGGATCTCGGCCATGATGCTGGTCACCTTGCGCACGCTGTCCACGATTTCGGTCATCGTGGCACCGGCCTCGTCGACCAGCTTGGTGCCTATGCCCACGTTGTTGACGGACTCGTCGATCAGGCCCTTGATCTCTTTGGCTGCCGCAGCCGAGCGCCCGGCCAGGCTGCGCACCTCGCTGGCCACCACGGCAAAGCCACGCCCCTGCTCACCAGCCCGTGCGGCCTCGACCGCGGCATTCAGCGCCAGAATATTAGTCTGGAATGCGATGCCATCAATGACGCTGATGATGTCGACGATCTTGCGCGACGACTGGTTGATGGACCCCATCGTCGTGACGACCTGCGACACGACGGCGCCGCCGCGCGACGCCACTTCGGCCGCGTTCTGCACCATGCGGTTGGCAGTCTGCGCGTTTTCGGCGTTTTGCTTGACGGTGCCCGTCATCTCTTGCATCGATGCGGCCGTTTCCTCCAGAGAACTGGCCTGTGACTCGGTGCGCGAGGACAGGTCCATATTGCCGCTGGCGATCTCGTCGGAAGCGTGAGAGATAGTCGTGATGCTGCCGCTCACCTGTGTGATGATTTGTTGCAGGCGTTCGATGAAGGTGTTGAAGCCATCGGTGACCGCGTTGAACTCGTCCGACTGGCCGCGTGGCAGGCGCTTGGTGAGGTCGGCGTCGCCCACGGCGATGTCTTGCAACGCTTCACCAATGCGCGCCAGCGGCGCCAGCACAACGGTGCTGAGGATGCGCGACAGCACCAGCACGATGATGACGTCCAGCACCAGAATCTGAAGCACCGCCCAGACCAGCTCCGAACGCAGCGCCTTCTTGATCTCGTCGTAGGACACAAATACCGTGGCTTTGCCCACGGCGTTAGGTTTGCCGCTGTCTACATAGACCAAGTCCACGCTCTTCGTGGAGTCGGCGACCGGCATCTGGGTCACCTGCACGATCTTGCCATCGGCATCGCGTGCACTGCCGCCCAGCATCTTTTCGCCATTGGTGATGGTGATACCCACGATGAAGGAGGACGACATCTCCGAGGCCAGGTTCTGTTCGATCTGTGCCTTGTCAAAGTTCCACAAAGAATTCGGCAAAGAGGCGCCCATGCGGCTCAACGTTGCATCAACCTGGTTGTTGGACGTGGCCTCCAATGCGGCCTTGGTCTTCACATAGTTGACGGCGCCAAAAGCCATCAGCAACACCGAAATGATCAGCACGAACAGCACGTTCAAACGGAATTTGATACTGGTCATTTTCATTTTGCGTACGTCTTCCTGGTGGGTTGACAGGCTGGCGCGAACGCCGTGTGTAACCAATAGTACGCCGCCCAACACGGCATGGCAATCGCCATAGCCCGCCCTCCCGCGGTTGCGGGTCGCCGTGTGGGCTAGAGGAAGTTTTCCAGCGCCAATACGCCGAAGAAGATGAAGGCTGCGACCAGCGTCCAGCGCAGCACGCGCAGACCGATCAATTTGTAACGCTGCTGCCCAGTGGCCAGAAAGTGCACAAAAAAGGCGCCCGAGGTCAGCAGTAGCACCAGGAAGAGCCCCCTCAGAAATGCCATGGTGGTCTCAACGCAGACCGGCCTACCAGGCAGGGGCCAGTTGCGCAAAGCCGGCCGGGGCCTGGCTCTCGTCCTCAAAGCTGACCAGTTCCCATGCGTCCGAATGAGCCAGCAATTCGCGCAGCAGCTTGTTGTTCAGCGCGTGGCCCGACCGGAAGGCACTGTAGCTGCCCAGCAAGGGCTTGCCCACGCAGTACAAGTCGCCAATCGCGTCAAGCAGCTTGTGTTTGACGAACTCGTCGTCGTAGCGCAGCCCCTCTGCATTCAATACTTTGTAGTCGTCCATGACGATGACATTGTCCAGGCCACCGCCGAGTGCCAGGCCATTGGTGCGCATCATTTCCACATCCTTGGTGAAGCCAAAGGTGCGGGCACGGGCGATGTCACGGGAGTAGGAGTCCGTGCCCATGTCAAACGACACGCGCTGGCCGGTAGCATCGACCGCCGGGTGGTCAAACACAATCTCGAAACTGAGCTTGTAGCCGTTGTACGGCTCCAGTCGGGCCCATTTGAGATTGGGGCCCTCACCTTCGCGCACCTCGACCGCGCGCTTGATCCGCATGAAGCGCTTGGGCGCGCTCTGCAGTTCGATGCCTGCGCTCTGCAGCAGAAACACGAAGGATGCGGCAGACCCATCCAAGATCGGGATCTCTTCAGCCGTGATGTCCACGTACAGGTTGTCCAGCCCGAGACCGGCACATGCCGACATCAGGTGTTCAATGGTCTGCACCTTGGCCCCACCCTTGGAAATGGTGGAGGCCATGCGCGTGTCGGTCACCGATTGCGCCGACACCGGTATGTCCACCGGCACCGGCAGGTCGACCCGGCGAAAGATGATGCCGGTGTCAGGCTGCGCGGGCCGCAAGGTGAGTTCCACCCGCTGCCCACTGTGCAGCCCAACCCCCACGGCGCGGGTGAGGGACTTGAGGGTTCGTTGTTGTAGCACCCTGGGATTTTACTCGCCGCCGGGCCGCCCCAAGGCGAGTGCTGCCCCCTTGGGGGGAAGGGAGCCACATGCAATGGGCGACCGTGGGGGCAACATCAGTCGGCCTGTTTCCGCAAAAACGCGGGGATTTCATAGTCGTCCATGCCGCCATTAGATAGAGCATCCACCTTGGCCGCGGCCGAGGTACGGCCGCGCCACACAGCAGGTGTACCCATGCCCGCGTAATCCGGCTGTGCCACACCCATCGAAGGACTCGCCGCTGGGCTACCAACCGGTGTGTTCAGCGTGGGCACGTGGAATGGCACATTGTCGGTACCGGTGCGCAGCACTTGCAGCGGCGGTGCGTTGCGGCGAGCGCCTTGGCGGGAGAGGCCGGTGGCCACCACCGTCACGCGGATGTCGTCACCCAGTGCATCGTCGTATGCCGTGCCGTAAATGACATGCGCATCGGGCGATGCATAGGCGCGGATGGTGTTCATCGCCAGCTTGGACTCGGCCAGTTTCAACGAGCCCTTGGCGGCTGTGATCAGCACCAGCACGCCCTTGGCGCCCGACAGATCGATGCCTTCCAGCAGCGGGCAGGCGACCGCCTGTTCCGCCGCGATGCGTGCACGGTCCGGGCCATTGGCCAAAGCCGTACCCATCATCGCCTTGCCCGGCTCACCCATCACCGTGCGCACGTCTTCAAAGTCGACGTTCACATGGCCGGGCACGTTGATGATTTCAGCGATACCGCCCACGGCGTTTTTCAACACGTCGTTGGCGTGGGCGAAAGCCTCGTCCTGCGACACGTCATCACCCAGCACATCGAGCAGTTTCTCGTTCAGCACGACGATCAGCGAATCGACATTCGCTTCCAGCTCCATCAGGCCGGCATCCGCATTGCTCATGCGGCGTCCGCCTTCAAAGTCGAAAGGTTTGGTGACCACGCCCACGGTCAGAATGCCCATATCCTTGGCCACGCGGGCAATCACTGGGGCCGCGCCGGTGCCGGTGCCACCGCCCATGCCTGCGGTGATGAACAGCATGTGTGCGCCTTCAATCGCGGCGCGGATGTCGGCTTCGGCCAGCATTGCGGCCTCACGGCCTTTGTCGGGCTTGCTGCCAGCGCCCAGACCACCAGCACCCAGCTGGATAGTCTTGTGCGCGGTGCTGCGGCTCAGGGCCTGCGAATCGGTGTTGGCAGTGATGAATTCCACACCGCCCACGCTTGAGAAGATCATGTGTTCGACGGCATTTCCGCCGCCGCCGCCCACACCGATCACCTTGATTTGTGTGCCCTGGTTAAACGCCTCTTCTTCAATCATTTCAATGGCCATGTTTCTCTCCTGATGTTTCACTAAATTTAATAACTTGGAATCTTTGCCGTTGCAGTATTCTGCGAAAGTCGGTGGCGGGCCCGCGCCCGGCAACCGCTCATGCGGGCTGGCGCGTGCCCCCACGCTTGCCGCTTCGCGTGCTACGCTGCCCCCCGAGGGGACCTTCGCGCCTTGGGGCGGCCCGGCGGCGCTTATTGCCATAACGTTGTTCATAGTCAGAAGTTCCCTATGAACCAGTCTTTGACTGATCCAAGTGCTGTTTTCATCGAGCCGTTTTTCTGCGCCACCTTGTAGCCGCGCATGCGGGCCACACGGGCTTCTTCGAGCAGGCCCATGACGGTGGCAGCGCGGGGCTGGGCCACCATATCGGCCAACGCGCTGGAGTATTTGGGAATGCCGCGGCGCACGGGCTTGAGGAAGATGTCTTCCCCCAGCTCCACCATGCCCGGCATGATGCAACTGCCACCGGTCAGCACGATGCCCGACGACAAAACCTCTTCGTAGCCAGACTCGCGCATGACCTGGTTAACCAGCGAGAAGATTTCTTCAATACGGGGCTCGATGACACCGGCCAGCGCCTGGCGGCTCAGCATGCGCGGGCCGCGGTCACCCAGGCCGGGCACCTCCACCTGCGTCTCCGGGTCCACCAGCAGTTGCTTGGCGTGGCCGCTTTCGACCTTGATGTCTTCCGCGTCCTTGGTCGGCGTGCGCAGCGCCATCGCAATATCGCTGGTGATCAAATCACCGGCAATGGGAATCACAGCCGTATGGCGGATCGCGCCATTCGTGAAGATGGCGATGTCGGTGGTGCCAGCCCCAATGTCCACCAGCGCCACGCCCAGCTCGCGTTCGTCTTCGGTCAGCACCGACAGGCTGCTGGCCAGCGGGTTCAGCATCAGCTGTTCCACCTCCAGGCCGCAGCGGCGCACACACTTGATGATGTTCTCAGCCGCGCTTTGCGCACCGGTCACGATGTGCACCTTGGCTTCCAGCCGTATGCCGCTCATGCCGATGGGCTCTTTGACATCCTGGCCGTCGATGATGAACTCTTGCGGCTCCACCAGCAGCAGGCGCTGGTCGGTCGAGATGTTGATGGCCTTGGCGGTCTCCACAACGCGGGCCACATCGGCAGCGGTCACTTCGCGGTCTTTCACCGCCACCATTCCGCTGGAGTTGATGCCGCGGATGTGGCTGCCGGTGATGCCGGTGTAGACGCGCGTGATCTTGCAGTCGGCCATCAGCTCGGCTTCACGCAGGGCCTGCTGAATGCTTTGCACCGTGGCGTCAATGTTCACAACAACACCACGCTTGATGCCGTTGCTGGGCGCCACGCCCAGGCCGGCGAGCTTGAGTTCGCCGCCGGGCAACACCTCTGCCACCACCACCATGACCTTGGCGGTGCCGATGTCCAGTCCTACGACGAGGTCCTTGTATTCTTTTGCCATATGGTTACCTGCTGAGTTCGTCTTTCACTGCTATTTCTTGGGCGCCACTGCCGCCACGGTGCTGATGCCGCGCAACCGGATGGCATAGCCGTTGTCATGCCGCAAATCGGCCGACTCCAGCGCGCCGGGTTGCCGCGCATAGCGCGACGTGACCTGCGTCAGAGTTGCCAGGAACCGGCGCACACGCTCCGACACCTCGGCCGCCCCGCCGCGCCCTAATTCAATGCTGGCGCCGCTCTCCAGCTCTGCCCGCCAGCTGCCGCCTACCGACAAGTTCAACTCGTCCAGCGGCATGTCCATCTTTTCAAACAGCGGAGCCAGCGCACGGTACATGGCCAGCACATCGGCGCTCTGGCCCTGCGGCCCGTTCAGGTGCGGCAGCATGTCTTGCTCAATCTCCCCGGCATTGGCTTCGAACACTTCGCCAAAGTTGTTGATCAGGCGCAGCTCGGCTTCATTGCCCCAGTAAGCCACAGCCTGGTGCTCTTGCAGCACCACCTGCAAGCGGTTCGGGAATTCGCGGCGCACCGTGGCGCGGCGCACCCAGGGCACGGCCTCAAATGCGGCGCGCACGCGCGGCAGGTCGACGCTGAAGAAGGTGCCCGACATGCGGGGCGCCACGTTGGCGCGCAGCGTGACCGCGTTGTTGTGGCTCACATCACCGCTGACCACAATGCCCTTGATGTCAAACGCCGACAGCCGCGCCGCCCAGCGTGCAGTGGCCAAGCCCACCAGGACGACAAAAGCCAGGAACAGCACCGCAGCGGTGATGTTCATCAGCTTGACGTCCAGGGGGGGAGCCACTGCAGTGTTCATAGTGCGCTCACGTCCAGCGCTGCCGTTGCCAGCAATTGCACGCACAGGTCTTCATAGCTGATACCCGCAGCCTGCGCCGACTTGGGCACCAGCGAATGGCTGGTCATGCCGGGCGATGTGTTGACCTCCAGCAAATACGGCTTGCGCGTCCTGCCGTCGATCATCACATCGACACGGCCCCAGCCGCGGCAGTCGAGCACGCGGTAGGCCTTCAGCACCAGGGCCTGGATGGCTTCTTCCTCGCCGGCAGGCAGTCCGCAGGGCACCAAATACTGCGTGGTGTCGGTGAAGTATTTGTTCTGGTAGTCGTAGTTGCCCCCGGGCGCCACGATGCGGATGACGGGCAGCGCACGTGCGCCGTCGCCGGTACCGAGCACCGGGCAGGTCACCTCGTCACCTTCGATGCACTCTTCGCACAGGATGTCGGCATCCAGCTTGCCGGCAGCTTCCACTGCACCGGCCATGCCCGAGTAGCCCACCACCTTGGTGACACCGATGGACGAACCTTCGCGTGCGGGCTTGACGATGACCGGCAGGCCCAGCGTGTCCGGCACTTCAACCACCTGGCGGCGGTCAAAACCCCCGCGGCGCAGCAGCGTGTAGCGCGGTGTGGGAACGCCTTCGGACAGCCAGATGCGCTTGGTCATGACCTTGTCCATCGCAATGCTGGAGGCCATGATGCCGGAGCCGGTGTAGGGAATGCCCAGCAGCTCCAGCGCGCCTTGCACCGCACCGCCCTCACCCAGGCGGCCATGCAACGCAATGAAGCAGCGCGCAAAGCCCTCTCGCTTCAGATCGGCCAGGTCCCGTTCGGCCGGGTCAAAGGCATGGGCGTCCACACCTTTGGACAGCAGCGCCTTCAACACCCCGGCGCCCGACATTAGCGACACCTCACGCTCGGAGGAATCGCCCCCCATCAATACCGCGACCTTACCGAATTGGCTCATAGCCCCCGTCCCCCTTGCGTAAGGTGCTCATTAACTTGTAGCAAATCGACGACCTTGGCGGGCACGGCACCTATCGATCCTGCACCCATGCACAGAATCACATCGCCCGCCAAAGCGTTATCCACAATCGCCTGCGGCATGTCGGCGATGTCGTCAACAAAAATGGGTTCGACCTTGCCACCGATGCGCAAGGCACGCGCCAGCGCACGGCCGTCTGCGGCCACAATGGGCGCCTCGCCGGCGGCATACACTTCGCCCAGCAGCACCGAATCGGCCTGGCCCATGACCTTGACGAAATCTTCAAAACAATCGCGCGTGCGGGTAAATCGGTGCGGCTGGAAGGCCAACACCAGGCGCCGTCCGGGAAACGCGCCACGCGCTGCAGCCAGCGTGGCCGCCATCTCCACCGGGTGGTGGCCGTAGTCGTCGATGATGGTGGCAACGCCGCCAACGGCCAGCGGCAGGTCGCCATAGCGCTGGAAGCGCCGGCCTACGCCTTTGAATTCGCTCAGGGCTTTTTGCACGGCGGCGTCCGCGATATTGAGTTCCGCGGCCACGGCAATCGCCGACAGCGCGTTGAGCACGTTGTGCATGCCCGGCAGGTTCAGCACCACGTCCAGGTCGGGCAGCACAACGCCATTGCGGCGCTGCACCGTGAAATGCATCTGGCCGTCCACCGCGCGCACATTGATGGCCCGCACCTGGGCTTCCTCGTTGAAACCGTAGCTGGTGACGGGGCAGGTCACCTGGTCCACGATCTCGCGCACGGCCGCGTCGTCGGTGCACAAAATCGCCACGCCATAGAACGGCATGCGGTGCAGGAAATCGACAAACGCTTTCTTGAGCCGTCCGAAGTCTTGGCCATAGGTTTCCATATGGTCCGCGTCGATGTTCGTCACCACAGCCATGATGGGCAGCAGGTTCAAAAATGACGCGTCCGACTCGTCCGCCTCGACCACGATGTAGTCACCACTGCCCAGCCGTGCATTGGCCCCGGCACTGTTGAGCCGCCCGCCAATGACGAAGGTGGGGTCCAGCCCGGCCTCGCCCAGCACACTGGCCACCAGGCTGGTGGTCGTCGTCTTTCCGTGCGTACCGGCAATCGCAATGCCCTGTTTGAGGCGCATCAGCTCAGCTAGCATCAGCGCGCGTGGCACGATGGGGATGCGCATCTCGCGCGCCTTGAGCACCTCGGGGTTGTCGCTCTGCACGGCGGTGGACGTGACGACGGCATCGGCGCCATCGACATTTTCCGGAGCATGGCCGACATAGGTTTTTACGCCCAAGCTGGCCAGACGCTTCAGCGTTGCGCTGTCGGACAGGTCCGAACCCGATATCGTGTAGCCCAGGTTGCACAGCACCTCGGCGATGCCGGACATGCCAGAGCCGCCCACGCCCACAAAATGAATATGTTTGATTGCGTGCTTCATGGGCACAACTCCTCGCAGGCGGCCACAACGGCCTCGGTTGCCTGTAGCTTTTGCATCTTTTTGGCCTGTAGCCCTCGTGAGAGAAGCGTAAGCCGCTCTGTTTTTTGTAGCATGTCGGCGAGCAATTCGGGGGTCAATTCGTTTTGTGGCACCAGCCAACCGCCGCCCTGGTCGACGAGGAAGCGGGCGTTGTGGGTCTGATGGTCGTCCACCGCCGCCGGGAAGGGCACAAACAGCGCCGGCGCGCCAACGGCGGCGATCTCGGTCACCGTGCTGGCACCGGCGCGGCAAATCACCAGGTCCGCATCCGCAAAAGCTTGGGCCGTGTCGGTGATGAAGGGGGTCAGCTCGGCCTGAACGCCGGCGGCGTCGTAATTGCGCCGCAGCTCTTCAATCTGCTTTTCCCCACTCTGGTGGGTCACGATAGGGCGTGCGTTGGCTGGAATCAATGCCAGCGCTTGTGGCACCACGGAGTTCAGCGCGCGGGCGCCCAGGCTACCGCCGACAACCAGCACGCGCAGCGGGCCGCTGCGTCCGGCAAAGCGGGCTTGGGGTTCGGCCTGCTTCAGGAATTCGGCCCGCAGCGGGTTACCCACCCATTGACCCTTGGCCATGACTTTGGGAAAAGCGGTGAAGACGCGGCGTGCGACGACGGCCAGTGCCTTGTTGGCCATGCCGGCCACGGAGTTCTGCTCGTGTAGCACCACGGGCTTGCCCATGAGCGCGCCCATAACGCCACCGGGTAGGGTGATGTAGCCGCCCAGCCCCACCAGCACATTGGGTTTGACGCGGCGCAATACCTGCCGGCTCTGGACCATGGCGCGCAGCAGGCGCTGCGGCACAGCCAGCAGTGTGCGCAAGCCTTTTCCGCGCACGCCGGAGAAGTCCACGGGTTCGAGCGGGAAACCCTTGGCCGGCACCAAACGGCTCTCCATACCGTCGGGGGCGCCCATCCAGTGCACGCGCCAGCCGCGCTCGCGCAGGGCTTGCGCCACAGCCAGACCGGGGAAGATATGCCCCCCGGTACCGCCCGCCATGATCAGTGCGCACCGGCTGTGTGCCCCCACGCTTGCCACTGCGTGTGCTGCGCTGCCCCCCAAGGGGTCCCTCACGCCTTGGGGCGGCCCGGCGGCGTTCATTTGCTGGGCGGTCATACGCGCCCCCCGTGCATCAATTGGCGGTTCTCGAAGTCAATACGCAAAACGATCGCAATGGCGACCATGTTGATCAGGATGGCCGAACCCCCGTAACTCATCAGTGGCAGCGTCAGCCCCTTGGTCGGCAAGGCCCCCAGGTTGACGCCCATGTTGATGAAGGACTGAAAGCCCATCCAGATGCCAACGCCCTGAGCGACCAGACCGGCAAACACGCGGTCCAGTGCGATAGCCTGGCGGCCGATGTGCATGATGCGCCGCGTCAGCCACAGGAACAGGCCGATGACGACCAGCACGCCGACCAGGCCAAACTCTTCACCGATGACGGCCAGCAAGAAGTCGGTATGTGCTTCGGGCAACCAATGCAGCTTTTCGACACTGCCGCCCAGCCCCACGCCAAAAATCTCGCCGCGCCCGATGGCGATCAGCGAGTGCGACAACTGGTAGCCCTTGCCCAGCGCGTACTTTTCGGTCCAGGGGTCCAGGTACGCAAAGATGCGCTCGCGCCGCCACTCGCTGAAGGCGATCATCAGACTGAACGCGACCAGCAGAATGCCGGCGATCAGGAAGAACATGCGGGCATTGACGCCGCCCAGAAACAGGATGCCCATCGCAATCACGGCAATCACCATGAAGCCGCCCATGTCAGGCTCGGCCAACAGCAACAGGCCGATCACCGCCACAGCCACCGCCATCGGCAGCACCGCGCGGAAGAAGCGCTCCTTGACCTCCATCTTGCGCACCATGTAGTCGGCTGCGTACAGCAGCACGGCCAGCTTGGCCAGTTCCGACGGCTGGAAGCTGAACGGCCCCAATGCGATCCAGCGGCGCGCGCCGTAAACCACCTTGCCGACGCCAGGGATCAGTACCGCCATCAGCATCACCAGCGAGGCCACAAGCAACCAGGGCGCATATTTCTCCCAGGTAGCCACTGGCACCTGGAAGGCGATCAGCGCGGCAACGAAAGCCATAGCGACCCACATGGCGTGGCGCACCAGGAAATAGGTGTGGGTGTACTTGGCAAACTTGGGGTTGTCCGGCATCGCAATCGACGCGGAATACACCATCACCAGGCCCCACAGCAGCAGCGCCACGACAACCCAGGCCAACGGCTGGTCAAAGCCACGGACCTGCGGCACTGATGTGGTCGCCGCAAACGATCCGCGACCGCCCAGGCGCACCGGTAACGGCCCGGTGCCCGAGCCCATGCGGGCCGAGAACCACTGGGACATTGATTGCGCCACGCTGCTCATGCGAACTGCTCCAGATCCACACCGGCAGCCAGCGCCAGGTCCCGCACAGCGGCGATAAACACGCGTGCCCGGTGTTCGTAGTTGTCAAACATGTCGAAGCTGGCGCAGGCCGGTGACATCAGGACAGCATCGCCAGCGTGGGCGCGCTGGTTGGCCTGGGCCACCGCTTCGTCCATGGAAGCGGCATCCACCAGGGTCACACCCGTATCCTGCAGCGCCTGGCGGATCAGCGGGGCGTCGCGGCCGATCAGCACAACGGCGCGGGCGTGGCGGGCCACGGGCGCGGCCAGCGGCGAAAAATCCTGGCCTTTGCCCTCCCCGCCCAATATCAGCACCAGCTTGCGGTCCGCACCCAGGCCTTGCAGCGCGGCGACGGTGGCGCCGACGTTCGTGCCCTTGCTGTCGTCAAAGAATTCCACGCCATTGAGGATGCCGATGGGTTCCACCCGGTGCGGCTCACCACGGTATTCGCGCAGGCCGAACAGGATGGGGCCCAGCGCACAACCGGCCGCCGCGCACAGCGCCAGTGCCGCCAATGCGTTGCTGGCGTTGTGGCGACCGCGGATGCGCAGCGCATCCATTGGCATCAGGCGCTGGAAGTGCAACTCTTCAGCAGCTTCCTTGCGCTTGCGACGCGTCTCATCCGCCTCTAATGCGCGCACCAGCCAGACCATACCGTTGATTTCTTCGATGCCAAAGTCACCGGGGCGCTGCGGCATGTCGGTGCCAAAGGTGGTTTGCGTACGCTCCACCGGCTTTTGCAGCTTGGCGCGCGTGGGCGGTGGGAGGATGGCCCCCACGCTTGTCGCTGCGCGTACTGCGCTGCCCCCCAAGGGGGCCTTCGCGCCTTGGGACGGCCCGGCGGCGCTCAGCATCGCCATCACTGTCGCGTCGTCGCGGTTCAGCACCATCAAGCCAGCGGCGCCAAAGATAAGGGCCTTGGCCTTGGCATAGGCGTCCATGCTGCCATGCCAGTCCAGATGGTCCTGCGTCACATTGAGCACGACAGCCGCGGTAGGCTCGAAGCCCTCCACACCGTCGAGCTGGAAGCTGGACAACTCCAGCACCCAGACCTCGGGCAGCGTGTCCGCATCCAGATGGGCTGCCAGCGTGTCCAGCAGCGTGGGGCCGATATTGCCGGCCACGGCGACGGTCTTACCGGCATGGGCCACGAGCTGACCGGTCAGTGAGGTCACGGTAGTCTTGCCATTCGTGCCGGTGATGGCCAGTACGGCCGGCGCATAGCCACGGGTGTCGCGCAGCGCCTGCAGGGCCATCGCATACAAGCCCAATTCGCCGCCAGCCCTCGCACCATGCGCGTAAGCCGCTCCTAAAACAGGAGCAATTGTTTCGGGACTCAACCCCGGCGAGCGGTAGACTGCATGCAGCTCCTGTCCCTCGACCAAGCTCGCGTCGAATGGCCCGGCGACGAACTGCACCCCGGGCAATTCCCGCTTGAGCGTCGCCAGTTGCGGTGGCGCTTCGCGCGTGTCGGCGACGGTCACACGGGCTGCACCGGTGCGCGCGCACCAGCGGGCCATGGCCAGACCTGAGGCGCCCAGGCCCAGGATCAAAATGTTCTGGCCCAGCAGCGGTTGCAGCGGTGCCTCGACAGGGCTGTCGTCTGCCTCTGCAACGATGTCTGCGGGGGCTACCTCAACCGCGGCGGCTTTCAGCGCCTTGTCCGCCTGCGCGGCCTGTTCGGCCTTGGTCTCGGCAAAGATGTGTGCGACAAAAGCTGCGGCGTCGGCAGCGGCGGTAAGCGTCGTGGGCAGGGCTCGACCGGCGTCGGCAGGTGCCTGCGTGGTGGGTGCGGCCGTTACCGCGGGCGTGGCCTGCACGTCTTCGGTGGGCTCGACAGCCACAAGCTCCTCCGGTTCGGCCGCTCCAATTGCAGCATCGACGTTCCCGTCCAACACATCCGGTACGCGCGACTCCACCGCACCCGCTTCGACGGGCGATGGCTGCTGGCCGTGGATGGTCAGATCGTCTTCTGGGTTCATCGCAATTTCAACGTGGACAGGCCGACCAGGCACAGCAGCATCGTGATGATCCAAAAACGGACCACAACCTGCGTTTCTTTCCAGCCGTTCTTTTCAAAGTGGTGGTGCAGCGGCGCCATCTTCAGCAGGCGCCGGCCTTCGCCATAGCGCCTCTTCGTGAACTTGAAATAGCTCACCTGCAGCATGACCGACAGGGCTTCGGCAACAAAGATGCCGCCCATGATGGCCAAAACAATTTCCTGGCGCACGATGACGGCGATGGTGCCCAGCGCCGCGCCCAAGGCCAGCGCGCCGACGTCGCCCATGAACACCTGGGCGGGATGGGTGTTGAACCACAAGAAGGCCAAACCAGCGCCAGCCATGGCCGCGCAGAAGATCAGCAATTCGCCCGAACCCGGAATATGCGGGAAAAACAGGTACTTGGAGTACACCGCGCTGCCGGTCACGTAAGCGAACACACCCAGTGCCGACCCCACCATGACTACCGGCATGATGGCCAGGCCGTCCAACCCATCGGTCAGGTTCACTGCATTGCTGGAGCCGACTATGACCAGGTAGGTCATCACGACAAAGCCCAAGACGCCCAGCGGGTAGCTGACCTCTTTGATGAAGGGCAGCAACAGGCCGGCCTTGGGTGGCAGGTTCACGTCAAATCCCGAAGCCACCCAATTGAAGAACAGCTCCAGCACGCGCAGGTTGGAGTTTTCAGAGATGCTAAAGACCAGGTACAACGCAGCCAGCAGGCCGATCACCGATTGCCAAAAATACTTTTCACCCGAGGGCATGCCCTCGGGGTCCTTGCGCACGACCTTGCGCCAGTCATCGACCCAGCCGATGGCGCCAAAACCCAGCGTGACCAACAGTACGATCCAGACAAAGCGGTTGCTCAAATCCACCCACAACAGCGTGGACACGGCGATGCACAGCAAGATCAGAACCCCACCCATCGTCGGAGTACCGCTCTTTTGGAGATGGGTTTCCATTCCGTAGCCACGGATGGGCTGTCCGATCTTCAGGGCCCGCAGGCGCCCAATGACGTACGGCCCCGCGGCCAAGCCGATCAGCAGGGCCGTGACGGCAGCCATCACCGCGCGGAAGGTCAGGTACTGGAACACCCGGAAAAAACCAAACTCTGGCGACAGGGTTTGCAACCATTGGGCCAGGCTCATCAACATAGGGGAACTCCAACAAAAAACTCAAGGCCCATGACCGGCCTCCTGCATGGCGGCGCCCGCCATGGATTCCATTGCCTGCACCACGCGCTCCATGCGCATGAAGCGCGAGCCCTTGACCTGCACGCTGCGCACGGTTGGCAGGGCCTGCAGCGCAGCCACGATCAGCGCGTCCACGCTGTCGAAATGGCGTGCGCCCGGGAAGGCGCCGACGACAGCCTGCGCCAGATCGCCAACGGCCAACACCTGCTCTATGCCCCGAGCTTGTGCATAACGCCCAGCTTCGGCGTGGAAGGCTGGGCCCTGCTCGCCCACCTCGCCCATGTCGCCCAGGACCAGCAGGCGCGGCCCGGGCAGATCGGCCAGCACGTCGATGGCGGCGCGCACGGAGTCGGGGTTGGCGTTGTAGGTGTCATCCACCAGCGTGACATCTTGCCCCTGAACGGCCAGCAGCACGGCCCGGGAACGGCCCTTGACGGGCTGGAAGGCCTGCAGGCCCGCAACCACGGCCTGGACGGATACGCCGGCAGCCAGCGCGCAGGCGGCTGCGGCTAGCGAATTCTTTACGTTGTGGCGGCCCGCAATCGCCAGCCGGTACTGCAGTTCGCAGCCCATGCCATGGGCATGTACCTGCCACCCTCCCGCAACCCAATCGGCGCGCACACAGGCCAACGCATCTGATCCTGCGGCTGCGTCCAATGCGAAGGTGGCACTGCGCCGACCACCAGCCAGGTTTTCCCAAACCGCCGCGTAGTCGTCGTCTCGCGGGAATACCGCTACCCCGCCGGGGCGCAAGGCGTTGATCACCGTGCCGTTTTCCTCGGCCACGGCGCGTACCGTGTGCATGAACTCCAGGTGCTCGCGCTGCGCGTTGTTGACCAAGGCTACCGTGGGTTGTGCCATGGCTGCCAGAGCGGCGATCTCACCGGGGTGGTTCATGCCGAGCTCGACCACCGCAATCTGGTGCGTGGCGCGCATGCGCAGCAGCGTCAGCGGTACGCCAATGTCATTGTTCAGGTTGCCGCGTGTTGCCAGCGCGCCACCGTCCGGTCGGAAGGCGTTCAAGATGGCGGCCAGCATCTGCGTGACGGTGGTCTTGCCGTTGCTGCCGGTGACTGCAATCAGTGGCAGCTGAAACTGCGCGCGCCAGGCCTGGGCCAAGGCACCCAAGGCCAACCGGGTATCCGGTACGGCAATGCAAGCCATATTGCCTACGCTACTGCGGTCTGCATCGGGGTGGCAAATGGCCGCCACTGCGCCGCGCTCTGCGGCTTCCGTCAAAAATGCATTGGCATCAAAGCGCTCACCTTTCAGGGCCACAAACAGATCGCCGGGTTCGATGCTGCGCGTGTCGGTGTGCACACGCTGGAAAACGGCGCTGCCATCGCCGAACAATTGCGCGCCACTGAGCCACTGGGCAGCTTGGGTAACGCTCATCATGCTGCTCATGCGCGTGGCTCCGCGGTGTGGGGGTGGCGGCTTCGCAGGGCGCGTTGGGCTTGGTCACGGTCTGAGAATGGGTGTTTGACGCCGGCAATCTCTTGTGTCTCTTCATGGCCCTTGCCCGCCAAGAGCACCACATCCTCGGGCGCTGCCCGGGTGATGGCCTCGGCAATGGCCAGCGCACGGTCCGCCTGCACATCCACCGCTTTGCTGTGCGACAGGCCCAGCAGGATGTGGGCGATGATGGTCTCAGGCTTTTCGCTGCGCGGGTTGTCGCTCGTCACCACGACCTGGTCGGCCTTTTGCGATGCGATGGCACCCATCAAGGGCCGTTTGCTGGCGTCGCGGTCGCCGCCGCATCCAAAGACACACCACAGGCGGCCACCGCGCTGGGCGGCAAGGGGCTGCAATGCCGACAGCGCCTGGCTCAGCGCGTCGGGCGTGTGGGCGTAGTCAACGGCGACCAGGGGTTCACTGGCGCCACCCAGGCACTCCATGCGCCCGGGCACCGGGTGCAAGGTGCTGCATGCCTCCACCGCCGCCTGCAGCGGCACGCCCAGCGCGCGCATGGCGCCCAGTACACCCAGCAGATTGGATACGTTGTAGCTGCCGATCACGCGAGTCTGCAGCCGGTGCAACGCTGCGCCCTCGACCACGTCAAAGCTCAGGCCCAGCGTGTCGTAGGCAATAGCGCATGCACGCAAGCGGGCGTCGCATTGACTGGACACGGTCCAGACCTCCAGCGCGGATGTTTGTAAGGATTCAGCCAGACCTTGGCCCTGTGCATCGTCCACGTTGATGACGGCGGCGGCCAGACCAGGCCATGCGAACAGGCGGCGCTTGGCCTGCCAATAGGCTTCCATGCTGCCGTGGTAGTCCAGATGGTCCTGCGTGAAATTGGTGAACAGGGCAACCTTGATGTCCGTGCCGTCCAGGCGGTGCTCTTCGATACCGATCGACGATGCTTCCATGGCGCAGGCCTTCAGCCCGTCATCGCAGAACTGGCGCAGCGTGCGCTGCAGCAGAACCGGATCAGGTGTCGTCAACCCGGTGGGGACGACCGTGGGGCCAGCCTGACCGGCTCGCACGGCACCACTGGCGGGCGGGCGCCCAACGCCCAGTGTGCCCACCATGCCGCAGGGCAGAGCATGCGCATCCGGCAGCGCCGACAGGGCTTGTGCAAGCCACCACACGGTAGAAGTCTTGCCGTTCGTACCGGTCGCAGCCACAACGCTCAAGGCTTTTGACGGTGTGCCAAAAAATTCGGCAGCAATGGCACCGGTGTCGGCTTTCAGGCCCTGGTAGCTGGCGATGCGGTCACCCTTCAGGCTCCAGCTGGCCACATCGGCATGCTCGACCAGGCAGGCGGTCGCGCCGGCTTTCAGTGCATCGCCAACAAACTGGCGGCCGTCGACCGCGGCACCAGGCCAGGCGATGAAACCATCACCGACCTTCAACTTGCGGCTATCGCATTGCAGCGTGCCGATAACCTGCTGGCGCAGCCACTGGGCGGCCTGTACGGGGGTATGAAGCTGCTGCATCAGAAGCTCTCTTCCGCCGCTTGCGCCACGATTTGCGGGCGCACTGCCAGGTCCGGTTGTATGCCCAATATGCGCAGCGACTGTTGCACCGTCTCCGAAAATACCGGCGCCGCCACATCGTTGCCGAAGTGCTTGCCGTTGTTGGGTTCGTCAATCATGACGGCAACGATGACGCGCGGATTGTCGATGGGAGCCATGCCAACAAACCAGCCGCGGTATTTGCGGTTCTTGTCGGTGCCGTAGCCCTTGCCGATCTGCTTGTATGCGGTGCCGGACTTGCCTCCCACTGAGTACCCAATGGTTTGCGCTTTTTGCCCTGTGCCGCCGGGGCCAGCCGCCATCTGCAGCATCTTGCGTATCTGTGCCGCCGTGCGTGACGACAGCACCTGCACACCGACGGCGGGTTCGCTGTTCTTCATCAGAGTCGCAGGAATGATTTGGCCGTCGTGAGAGAACACGGTGTAAGACCGTGCCATCTGGAACAGCGATGCCGACAAGCCGTAACCATAGGACATGGTGGCCTGTTCTATCGGCCGCCAAGTCTTGTAGGGACGCAGCTTGCCCGATACGGCGCCCGGAAAACTGATTTGCGGCTTTTGCCCAAAACCGGCCTGGCTGAACAGCTCCCACATTTCGCGCGGCTGCATCTGCATCGCAATCTTGGTCGTGCCCACATTGCTCGATTTCTGAATCACGCCTTCCACAGTCAGCACGCCATTGGAATGCGCGTCAGAAATCTTGGAACCGGTAATGGTGATACTTCCGGGGCTGGTGTCAATGATCGTTTGCGGCGTGACCCGCCCGGTCTCCAGTCCGAGACCCACGGTAAACGGTTTCATCACCGAACCGGGTTCAAACGAATCGGTCAACGCGCGGTTGCGCAGCTGTTCTCCGGTCAGGTTGCGCCGCTTGTCCGGAACGTAGCTGGGGTAGTTGGTCAATGCCAGCACCTCGCCGGTGATAGCGTCAAGCACCACCACGCTGCCGGCCTTGGCCTTGTGCTCCAGCACGGCTTCGCGCAGCTTCTGGTAGGCGAAAAATTGCACCTTGCTATCGATGCTGAGCTGCAGGTCCTTGCCATCCACCGGTGGGATCTGGTTGCCCACGTCCTCGATGACCTGACCCAACCGGTCCTTGATGACGCGGCGCGACCCGTTGCGGCCGGCCAGGTCCTGGTTAAAGGTCAGTTCAACGCCCTCTTGGCCCTTGTCTTCCACATTGGTGAAGCCAACCACATGCACAGCCGACTCGCCCTCGGGGTACTGGCGTTTGTATTCCTTGCGCTGGTAGATGCCCTTGATATTGAGCTCGGCCACTTGCTTGGCAACGGACTCGTCGACCTGGCGCTTGACCCAGACAAAGGTCTTGTCCTCGTCGTCAAATTTCTTGGCAAGCTCGGCCACCGGCATGTCCAGCAGCTTGGCCAGCTTTTGCAGCTTGGCCTTGTCGATGTCTACATCTTCCGGAATGGCCCAGATGCTGGGCGACGGCACGCTGGAGGCCAGTATCAGCCCATTGCGGTCCAGGATACGGCCGCGGTTGGCAGGCAGGTCCAGCGTGCGGGCAAAGCGCACCTCACCCTGGTGCTGGAAGAAGTCATTGGCCACGACCTGGATGTAGGCGGCGCGTGCAGCCAAGCCGCAGAACGCCAGCGCAATGGCGCCTACGACCAGCTTGCTGCGCCACACTGGGGTACGGCTGGCCAGCAGCGGGCTGGATGTGTACTGCACGCCACGCCTCATCGTGTCACCCCGCTGCCGGTTGACGCCGGGCCTTGCGGCACGGTGCTATCCGCCGCCGTTGCTGCCGCTGAGGAATCCGAATAGGTCACATAGGTCGTGATGCCCGGTTTGGCCTGGCTCATCTGCAGCTTCTCACGCGCCAGCTTCTCGACCCGCGCGGGCGTGGTCTGCGCGCGCTTTTCGACCTGCAGGCGATCGTTTTCCAGTTCGAGCCGGTGCGCTTCGGTCTTGGCCTTGTCCAGCTCCGTGAACAAACGGCGCGAGTCGTACTGCACGCTGACCAGATAGATGGCACTGGCCAACACTGCCAGCAAGAGAACGAGGTTTAGCCTGATCACGCCGCCGTCCTCTGCGCCACGCGCATGATGGCGCTGCGCGAACGGGGGTTGCCACTGACCTCGTCCTTGCTGGGCTTGATGCGGTCCAGCGCCTTCAGCTTCATGACCTTGGGCGCGGCAAAGGGCGCGCGGCGGTCATACTCGTCCTTGGAATGCTTGGCGATGAACTGTTTGACGATACGGTCTTCCAGCGAATGGAAGCTGATCACCGCCAGGCGCCCGCCCGGCTGCAGGATGTGCAGGCAGGCTTCTAGCGCTTGTTGCAGCTCCTCAAGCTCGGCGTTGATGAAAATCCGAAAAGCCTGAAATGTGCGCGTTGCAGGGTTCTGGCCCGGCTCGCGGGTTTTGACCGTGTCAGCCACGAGTTGGGCCAGCTCGGTGGTGGTTGAAATTGGGCCCCGTTCCTGTCGGCGAGCAGCAATCGCCTTTGCAATGGGGCCAGCAAACCGTTCTTCACCATATTCACGTATCACCTCCGCGATTTGATTGGTTTCAGCCGTCTCCAGCCATTGCGCCACACTCTCCCCACGCGTGGTGTCCATGCGCATGTCCAGCGGCCCGTCGAAACGGAAGCTGAACCCGCGAACCGGGTTGTCGATCTGGGGCGAACTGACGCCCAGATCCATCAAAATTCCTGAGACGCTGGAGCTGGGCAGTTCTGCCACATGCGAAAACGCTTCGTGTCGGACAGAGAAGCGGTCGTCGGTGATAGTGTTGGCCTCTGCGACCGCATCCGGATCGCGGTCAAAGGCAATCAGACGCCCCACTGGCGACAGGCGCGACAGGATCAGACGCGAGTGGCCGCCACGCCCGAAGGTGGCGTCCACATAGGTGCCATCAGCCTCGGGAGCTGATGGGTCCGTTGTGTTGTTGAATAAGGCATCCACGGCTTCGTTCAACAATACGGTGGCGTGGTTCCATGGAGTTTCCACCACCCGGCCTTAGAAGGAAAAGTCCTTGAAGACATCGGGCATGGCAGCTTGCATGGCCTTCGCTTCCTGGGCGTCGTAAGTCGCCTTGTCCCACAGTTCGAAGTGGGTGCCCATGCCGAGCAGCACGGTGTCTTTGGCAATCCCTGCTGCTTCTCGCAATTCGGGAGACACCAGCACGCGCCCGGTGCCGTCCATCTCCACGTCCATGGCGTTGCCCAAGAAGATGCGCTTCCACCACTGGGCTTCCATCGGCAGCGCGGCGATGCGGGCCGCGAATTTTTCCCACTCCGGGCGGGGGAACACCATCAGGCAGCCGTGGGGGTGCTTGGTGATGGTCAGTTGGCCGGCAGCCGTCGCGCTCAAGACGTCACGGTGCCGGGTTGGCACGGAGAGCCTACCCTTTGCATCCAGACTGAGAGACGAAGCCCCTTGAAACACCAGAATCCACCTTTTCTTGCACGGACAGGCAAAAAGCTCCGATTAAAGACACTTTTCACCACTTAATTGCACTTTTTTGCACTGTATCAGCAAAAGTGAAGACCGCAAGAGGGCAAACGAGAATTTTTTCCAATGAAATCAAGGACTTAGAAGCGATTTCGAAGCCAAATACATGGCAAAACTCGTTCTAAATTAAGGACTTAGCGCAGGCTCTGAAAGTAACGCTTGAGAAGCCGCATCGCTTACGGGGTATTCACGGCACACACCATGAATCGCACCAAGCTGTCACAAGATGTAACGTGACAGGTCTTCGTCCTGGCTCAGCTCGGCCAGACGGGTGTTCACGTAAGCCGCGTCGATGCGCACCGTCTGCCCGGAGAGTTGGGCTGCACCGAAGCTTACATCATCGAGCAGCCGCTCCATGACGGTTGCCAAGCGGCGAGCACCGATATTCTCGGTGCGTTCGTTCACGTCGAAGGCGATGTGTGCCAGGCGGGTGATGCCGTCGGCGGTGAACTCTAGCGCCACGTTTTCCGTGGCAAGCAGAGCCTGGTATTGCTTGACCAGCGACGCATGGGTCTGCGTAAGGATACATTCGAAATCCTGCACTGACAGCGACTGCAATTCCACGCGGATCGGAAAGCGCCCCTGCAACTCGGGAATCAAATCGCTGGGTTTGCTCAGGTGAAAGGCACCGGATGCCACGAACAAAATATGGTCTGTCTTGACGACACCGTATTTAGTGGACACCGAGGTGCCCTCAACCAGCGGCAGCAGGTCGCGCTGCACGCCCTGGCGCGACACTTCGGCACCACTGCCTTCGCTGCGGGATGTCACCTTGTCGATTTCGTCGATAAACACAATGCCGTTTTGCTCCAGCATGTGCAGGGCTTGCGCCTTGATCTCGTCCTCGTTGACCAGCTTGGCGGCCTCTTCGTCGAGGAGTAGCTTGTAGGCCTCGCTGATTTTGAGCCTGCGTTTCTGGCGCTTGGCCTGGCCCATCTGGCCAAACATGCCACGCAGTTGTTCGGTCATTTCTTCCATGCCCGGTGGCCCCATGACGTCGAGCTGGGGCGCCGGTTGGGCTACGTCGATTTCAATTTCGCGGTCGGCCAACTCGCCTTCGCGCAGCTTCTTGCGAAAGCTCTGCCGTGCACTGCTCGGGGGTTGGTCGTCGGCATTGGCAAAACCAAAATCGCTGCGCGCCGGCGGAATGAGGATGTCCAGGATACGGTCTTCGGCGGCATCTTCCGCTCGCGCACGCACCTTGCGCTTTTCGGCCTCGCGGGTCTGTTTGACAGCGATGTCGGCCAGGTCGCGGATGATGGAATCGACATCCTTGCCGACGTAGCCGACTTCGGTGAACTTGGTCGCCTCGACCTTGATGAAGGGCGCGTCCGCCAAGCGCGCCAGGCGGCGTGCAATTTCGGTCTTGCCGACGCCGGTGGGGCCAATCATCAAAATACTCTTGGGCGTGATCTCACTGCGCAGGTCGCTGGCAACCTGCTGGCGCCGCCAGCGGTTACGCAGCGCAATGGCGACCGCGCGTTTGGCCTGAGCCTGGCCGACGATGTGTTTGTCGAGTTCGGCGACGATGTCCTGGGGTGTCATGTAAGTTCGGTTGGCCCAAGGGTCTCAATGGTGTGGTGCATATTGGTGTAAATGCACAACTCGCCGGCGATTTCAAGCGAGCGCTTGACGATGTCGGCGGCCGAGAGTTCGGTATGCTTCAGCAGCGCAACAGCCGCGGCCTGCGCATAGGCTCCGCCCGATCCTATCGTCACGATGCCGTTCTCGGGCTCCAGCACATCGCCATTGCCGGTGATGATCAGTGATGCATCCTTGTCGGCCACCGCCAGCATGGCTTCGAGCCTGCGCAGCACGCGGTCGGTGCGCCAGTCTTTGGTCAACTCGATGGCGGCGCGCACCAGATGGCCCTGGTGCTTCTCCAACTTGGCTTCAAAGCGTTCGAACAGCGTGAAGGCATCAGCGGTGGCGCCCGCAAACCCAGCCAGCACCTTGCCGTGGTACAGCTTGCGAACCTTGCGCGCCGTGCCCTTGACAACGATATTGCCCAGTGTGACCTGACCATCGCCACCGATGGCAACCGAATACCCGGCGGCAGTCTGGCGGCGAACACTGATGATGGTGGTGCCGTGGAAGGCGTCCATAATAAAAAAAACTAAATTGGGCGCGGCAGCACGCGGGCGTGCTCATTGATGCCGATGACATTGAAGAAGGCGGCAACGAGGCGGTGCACGTCGCGGAACTGCACGTGGCAGCCTTCAGCCTCGCGCATGGCGACCCAGTTCAGGATGCTGCCGGCCGCGGAGAAATCGACCCGCACCAGACCCTTGCACGACACGACGATGCCCTCGCCGCGGTGCTCGGCCGCGTCAAAGTCATCAAAGGCATGCGTCGCATCGCCCAGCACACTGCCCTTTAACTCCATGGTGACGGCCCGCACGCCATCGAGACCGATGGGTGCCGTTGGCGCCTGTGCAAAACCAGAGTTCCAAGCACTGGGCTGTGTCGAAGGAATCGTGATGGCTGATTCCTCTTCCGACTCCACATTTGCATACTCGCAG
Source organism: Rhodoferax sp. ZS1R8 (assembly GCF_056521325.1). Classification (NCBI taxonomy): domain Bacteria; kingdom Pseudomonadati; phylum Pseudomonadota; class Betaproteobacteria; order Burkholderiales; family Comamonadaceae; genus Rhodoferax; species Rhodoferax sp. ZS1R8. Next base: position 158,083 of record NZ_JBWMBA010000008.1, read on the forward strand.
CGCGCCTCCTGCCAGGCGGGTGGTGACACCTCATAGGTGACGCAGTAGTCCAAGGCGGCCAATTCGAAATCGTCATGCATCTGCAGCGTGCGCATGGCGTTAAGGCGCATCGCCCACCAGTCGGGATTGATATTGCTGTCGCCGGCCGGCATCATTGTGCGCAGCGTATCCACCAGCCGCTGCGCGCCACTGAAACGCAAAGCCACCGGCTCGTCGCACAGGCTGCTGAACAGACCGGCCAAGAGTGGCATGGCGTCCGCATCAATACGGTCCAGGCGCGACCAGTCCAAATGCCAAGGCGTGGGGTTGGATGCCATCGCATCGCGCAAGTCTTCTAGAGCCAAGGCGTTCAGATCGCCAGGGCTGCTCCAGATGGCACCGATGGAGTAGTCACGGCTGGCACGCCGTGGCGCGCCCTGCTGCGCACCATGGTCGGATTCGGAGGACGCCGCCGGGGCCTCTTCACCTATGGCACTCCACTGCGGAGTGACGGTTTCAAACCGGTAGGAAAACTCGGCCACCGCCTCGTCAAATCGGCCTCTGGCATGGGTGGCGCGGTACAAATCCAGCAGCGCGGCCGCCCAGGACTGCGCGACTTCAGGCATCAGCGCGTCACCGCGCAAGGCCGCCAGCAAGCCGTCTTCGGCGCCTTCGTCGTCGCCATTGGCAAAGCGGATTGCAGCCTCCTCCAGCTCCGGGTCTGTGGCCATGTCTTCCACGTCGATGGCAAACATCTTGGAAGTGGAAAAGCCCTGCTCTGCACCGTCGTAGCTTTGCGCCAGCGAGCCCATGATGGGCAGCTTTCCGGCAGCGGGACGGGCCTTGGCGGGCAATGCGGGCATGGGTTCCATGCCATCGCCCATCTCGGTGGCGGTGAAATCTGCGCCGGCCGGGCCTACATCGCTCAGATTCAGGCCGGATGCGGCCGTGGAATCAAACTGCTCGGAGATTGAACCCGCCCGGTTAGCGACAGGGGCGGGTGCAGGCTCTGGCGCATTGGCAGCCGCGGAGCCCGCGCCCTGTGCAGCGGCGGCGGCATCCTGCTTGCCTTTCCACCATTGCTTGGACATCTGGGCTTCTATCTCATCGATTTTCTTCAATGTAACAGCGCGGCCGTCGGGATCGGTCGCCATGCTGGACTGGAACACCGAGGGGCGACCCATGCCGGCAACAGCCGACACGCCGCGGCTGCGCAGTTTGCGCAACTGGTCAAATTCACGCTTGCGGATGAAATCGTTCTGCCGCTTGCGCTCAATCATCTGCTTGAGCACCTGCTTGTCAAAACTGCTGTCCTGGTCGGGCTGCGCGCGCTCCAATTCCGACCAGTCCTTGGTCGGGTTGCGCACGAACATCGCCATCTTGGACAACAATCCCGGACGATCGGTTTTAGTGGACATGTGCTCAGTTTACCGAACGGGCAGGCGCATCAGGACGACTGCCGCATTAATCCCCAAACATCTTCTGTTTGAGCTCTCGGCGTTGCTGCGCTTCAAGCGACAGCGTTGCCGTGGGGCGGGCCAACAGGCGACCAACGCCGATGGCTTCGCCGGTCTCATCGCAATAGCCATAGTCGCCGGCATCGATGCGACCGATGGATTGCTCAATCTTCTTCAACAGCTTGCGTTCACGGTCGCGGGTGCGCAACTCCAGCGCGTGCTCTTCTTCGATCGTCGCACGGTCGGCCGGATCGGGCACCACCGATGTGTCTTCGCGCAGATGCTCAGTGGTCTCACCGGCGCTGTTCAGGATGTCCAGCTTGAGCTTGGTCAGCTTGAGGCGAAACGCAGCCAATTGCACCGAGTTCATGTACTCGGAATCGGGCATAGCCATCAGATCGGCATCGGTGAGGTCGGCCACGGGCGTTGTCTTCCAGTTGTTGGCGAGCTTGGGGTCCTTTTTGATAGAGGACGGCAAGGCAGGAACAATGATAGGCGTTGGCGCCGACTGCGTGTAGCTGGCTTTCGCGGCGGTGGACGCCACGGTCTGGGCAATGGATGGCACTGTCAATTGGGCCAGGCGGGAAGACGGACGCCCCGCTTTGGCGGGCGCTGCAGCTGCTGCTGGCGCGGGAGCCGCTGCTTTTTCGGCGACCACAGGTGCGGTCGCGGGAGATTTGGACTTGGAAGGAGCGGTTGTCTGCATTGGCTTGGCTGACGTTTTGGAAACGGGCATGGGAGCTGGGCTGGCAACAGCCCGGGTTTTGGAAATAACGGGTTTTGAATCCGATGGAGATGGCTTTTTGGCCGGCACGGTTTTGGCCTGAACTGCGGTTTTTGCAGTTGGCTTGGGCGTTGATTTTGCGCTGACTTTCGCTACGGGCTTGGTAGTTTTTGCTGCCGCGCCCTTGGCAACAGGCTTGGCGACGGGTTTCACCACCGGTTTGGCAGCTGGCTTGGCAGCAGCCTTCAGGGGCATTTTTGTCACAGGGGCCTTGGCCTTGGAAGCGCTGGCCACCTTGGCAACTGGCTTGGCTGGCGCCTTGCTTGCGACCTTGGCCACCGGCTTGTCAGGTTTACTGGACTTGACGGCCTGGGCGACAGGCTTCCCCTTGGGTTTGGCGACGGCCGTGGCTTTGGTTTTAGCGGCGGCAGCCTTGCCGTCTTTTCCAGATTTAGCGTTCACTTCGTGTCTCCTGGCAGAAATCTCCTGCGCATGGTCGATGGGGCCTGCTACCCCAGCCTTACCTTTAACAGGCTTTTGTGGCTGGGCTTCTCCGGCGCGCGAGTGTACAGGCTTCCCCTTGGCAAAACCCATCCGTTGCAAAATCGAGACAATCATTTAGCTTTCAATCTGAAAAACATTTCAAAGCCGTGCGGCGAATCCCCGACCTTCACGCGCACCCATCACACTAAAGACTGCTCCATGCCCTGCAGCAAAATTTCCTTGGGCAGATCGATGCCGATAAACACCATTTTGCTGCACCGCAGCTCGCCCTCGGCCCACTGAGGCCCCAGGTCGCTGCCCATCAGCTGGTGCACGCCCTGGAAAATCACCTTGCGATCGGTGCCTTTCATATAGAGAACACCCTTGTAGCGCAGCATGCGCGGACCATAGATATTGACGATGGCGCCCAAAAAGTCTTCCAGTTTGGCCGGATCGAACGGCCGGTCGGACTTGAAGACGAAGCTTTTGACGTCGTCATCGTGGTGGTGGTGATGACCTTGGCCATGCCCATCGTGCTGGTGGGAGGGGTGGTCACAATGCTCGCCATGGTCATGGTGTTCATGCCCATGGTCGTGGTCGTGCGTGTCTTCCTTCAAAAAGTCGGGGTCAATGTCCAACTTGGCATTCAAATTGAAACCACGCAGGTCAAACACTTCGCTCAATGCCACTTCGCCAAAGTGCACGGCCCTTTGCGGCGCCCGGGGATTCATGTGCTTGATGCGGTGCATCAGCGCATCGGTTTCTTCCTTGGAGACCAGATCGGTCTTGCTGATGAAGATCTGGTCAGCAAAACCCACCTGGCGGCGCGCTTCCTGGCGGTCATTGAGCTGCGCTTCGGCATGCTTGGCGTCCACCAGCGTCAGGATGGAGTCCAGCAAATAGGACTCGGCGATCTCATCGTCCATGAAAAAGGTCTGCGCCACCGGGCCAGGGTCGGCCACGCCGGTGGTCTCTATGACAACCCGCTCAAAATCCAGTTCGCCCTTGCGCTTTTTCTCGGCCAGGTCGCGCAGCGTGGCGCGCAGGTCTTCGCGGATCGTGCAGCAGATGCAGCCATTGCTCATCTGGATGATCTGCTCCTTGGTGTCGCTGACCAGAATGTCGCTGTCGATGTTCTCTTCGCCGAACTCGTTTTCAATGACAGCTATCTTCTGGCCGTGGGCCTCTGCCAGCACGCGCTTGAGCAGCGTGGTTTTGCCCGAGCCCAAAAAGCCGGTCAGGATGGTCGCGGGAATCAAACTCATGTGGCAATCCAAAATTCAGCAGGTGGGGAGTGTACTGGTCATTTCAAGCCCTGACGCTTACAGGTTACTGGCTGGTTTCACTATGGTCTCTACAACAAATCGAGCGGCAGGGATGGGGTGAATGGCAAAGTGAGGTCAAGGAGGAGCCCGAAGGGCGGGGGACACGAACGGCGGCGTTTACCCTGACGCGGGCGCCCGGCGACGCAGTTCTTCATTTACGCATGACGACCAGGCCCTTGAGGTACTCGCCCTCTGGAAAGGCAATCGTCATCGGATGGTCCGGCGCACCGCCCATGCGCTCGGTGATAAAGCCATCCACGCCCGCATCCGACCCCGCGCCGGCCACGATCTTGTGGAACAGGTCGGCGCTGATGCCGCCCGAGCACGAATACGTGAACAGCACTCCACCCGGCTCCAGCAGTTTGAGGGCCAAACGGTTGATGTCCTTGTAGGCTCGCGCAGCGCGCTCGGCATGGGCAACCGTGGGCGCAAACTTGGGTGGGTCCAGCACGATGGCGTCGAACGTCCGGCCTTCGGTCAGAAACTGCCGCAGCGAGGCATTCACGTCTGCATCCATAAACGTGGTTTGCGACGTATCCATGCCGTTGAGTTCGACATTGGCGCGGGCCTGCGCCAGCGCGGCACCGGAGGAATCGATAGACGTGACATGCCCACCGCTAAACCCGCCAGCCCGCAGCCCTGCCAGCGCCGCTACCGTGAAGCCACCGGTGTAGCAAAAGCAGTTCAGCACGCGCTGAAACCCCAGGCGCTGCGCGTAGTCGGCAAACTTCTTGCGGCTGTCGCGCTGGTCCAAGTAGAAACCGGTCTTGTGGCCGTCGGCGATGGACAGGCTCAGTTGCCACCCGTGTTCGCGCAGCACAAAGTCGGTGGGCGTGTTTGCATCACCACCGCGCAGCCAGCCCTTGACCTCGGGCAGGCCTTCGAGCGCGCGGCTGCTGGCGTCCGAGCGCTCGTACAGCTTGGTCAGGCCAGTGTGCGCCAACAGGGCATCCGCCAGCACGGCCTTCCAGCGCTCGGCACCGCTGGACAAAAATTGGGCCACCAAGGTGTCGCCATAACGGTCCACGATCAGGCCCGGCAGGCCGTCGGATTCACCGTGGACCAGACGTACGCCATCGCTCTGTATGTCAAATCGGTCTCTAGCCCTTGCGGAAGTTGCGACTGCCGCTACAAAAAACGGAGCATCTATACGCTGCGCCTCATCAAAGCTCCAGACCCGCGCACGAATCTTGGACGTGGGGCTGAAGGCCGCCCAACCGAGAAAGGCACCGCTGTCGGACTCGACTCGCACGGTCTCGCCGCTGTCGGCGTTGCCTTTGGCAATGGCGGATTCAAAAATCCATGGGTGGCGGCGCTGCAGGGAGCGCTCTTTGCCAGCGCGGAGTCGTATGGTTTTCATGGACACCGATTGTGCCGCGGGTCTACCTTGGAACGATGGCGAACTGCGGTCCCAGGCCGTAATCGGGCTTGACGGTGCGCGCCATGAAGACAGACCATGCTTGGGCCCCAGCGGCACCGCCCGCGTCGGCAGCATAGGCAAGAGCCGGTTGCATATTCGACGGGAAGCCGGTTGTCGAGTACGAATAGCCGGTCATTTCACCTACCTTCAATTGCAGCGACGCGGCCATGGCGGGGCTGTTGCAGGCCAGGGCAGCAAAGTCGGGCGTCACGCTTGCCCTATAGGCTTGACCGATGCTGGTATACAACGGCGAAGTTTGGCTGTCCCGAACTTTGAGCGCGTAAAGGGAGCCCTTGATCCAACAGAATTCTGGATCGATCATGCGGGAAATGGGGAACTTGGATTTCCATTTCAACAGAGGAACGGCTTTGGCGTAACCAAGTTCTGCCGCATGGCCAATGGCCGATGTGAAGAAGTCATCCATCCAGGGGGCAACGCCGGTTCCGTTGTCGTAGACGATAGCGTAGCCGTGGGAGAGTATCCCAAAAACATTGTCCGACGCATTCGTGTAATTCGTGTTGTACCAGTCCAGGTTGGCATCCAGGAAGCCTTCGAATTGCCTTTTAAGGGGATCGGCATCCGGCGAAATGTATGCAGCCTCTGCCAGGGTGCGGATGCTCCAGGCCTGGCCCCGCACTTGGTCTGATTTGAGCAGCCCCTTGGCATATAGGCGGTAGCCTGGATTACTGGAAAAAGTATTCCACATGGCCCAAAACTGCAGTTCCTCCAGGTAGTAGTAATCGCCAGTGACCAGGTACGGCAGGTAGGCAAAGGCGGCCTGGTGCGAGGTGTCATGGCTGTTGGGCGAATTGCACAACCCGGCTCCCGCGCATACCGGGAAGGCCTCCGACTTTCGGGTCGCCGGGTTGACCGTGTCCGTGCTGCGGCCCAAGATGGTCATGTAGGGAAAATCCACCACGCTGACCGGGCGATCGGTATTGCGGTCACGGTAGTGCGAAGACCAGCTGCCCGACAGGTCGGCCGTGCCCAAGGTCACGTCCTTGGCGCGTTTGTCCATGCTCAACAGGTAAGTGGCCGCCCAGCCAGGCAAGAGCCCAATGTCGTCGCGCCCGCCCGTGGTTGGCATGTAGGGCTGTGCCAGCCCCACACCCATCGGCTCGGTCTTGGGGCCCGTCCATTTGGCACTCCACGCGGCCAGCTGGGTATTGGAAAAAGTAACGCTCTGGTCGAAATTAGACAAGGCCCGCGACGCAATCAGGTAGCCAGTGTTGTGCTTGATATGCACACCAGGCTCGCCGCCCCACCAGAACACCTTGCGCCAGCGAGCATGGTTCAGGTGATTGAGCCCTGGCTTGGAATAGACGCTCTGGCCGCCCACCAAGACCTGCGCGTCGTACAAGAAGTTTTGCGGGTTGGGCTCAAAGGCCCATGCGTTTTCGATCGTCACGTCCACACGGGCCCGCTGGGTACCGGTCACGGCGCGGATGGCGAAACGGGCGGTCAGGTGGGGGTGGGGGATGCCCGCGGCGGTCGTTAAAGGTGCCGTCACCAACCATTCGTTGACGATAGGACCGGACAGCCAGGTCTTGTACTGTCCGCTGCGCAGCAGTGCGTCGGCCGATGCGCTGTAACGGGTGCCGTTAAGGTCGGCATGCACGGCGGCCGTAAAGCCCGCGCCAAGCAGGGCGGCGGGGGTGATCAGCCCTGTCGCGGCGCCGCTGCTGCTGACCTTTTCCAGCCGCATCAGATGGCTCTGGCCGACAGCCAGCTTAGCCAGCTTGGCTGACAGGATCGCATGGCGCACCGAACCGTCCGCGTGAAGTGCCTTGACGTCAACCTGCAACGGCACCAACGTGCCGTCGCCAAGCTTGCCAGTGACGGTGTATCCCGCGCCCAGATTGCCTGCCGCAAATACCTGGCCGAAGGTGACGGGTACAACTGTCTGTTCCTGAGCCAGCGTGTTTTCGAAACGCACGTCCGTGATGGCATTGGTGCCGGGCACGGTGTTGACGGGTGGCGTGACCGGTGGCGGTGGCAGTGTTGACGTCGGGGGCGGGGTCGTAGACGGTGGCACGGCCAATGGTGGTACGGTCTCAGGGGGTACGTTGTCAAGCGGCGCGGTATCCGGCGGCGGCAGAGATGGTGGTAAAGGTGCCGGAACAGGTGACGGCACCGTTGTGTCAAGCGGTGGTGAAGGAGCAGGCAACGGTGCGGTAGGGACCGGTGCGCTCTGGCTGGCGGGCGCGGGTACCGCAGTGGTCCCCGCGCCGCCGCCGCAGGCGGTCAACAACGCGCTGGCAAGTATCAATGCCAAATTGAACGGTGGAAGCTTCATGTTGACAACCAAGTTTAGGAAGACAGCCGTGGCGAGTGCCAAAAATGTTTCGCAGTGTAGTGTTCAGGTGAACGCACGAAAACCCCGTCCAAGAGGGCTCGGCTTACACAGCACCCGTATTTCTGCTCATATAACGCTCCGGGTGGGATGCTTTAGGCAACACTGCCATTGGCCCGCTATGCAATCAGCCCCGCAGTGATAACGCTGTACGCGCAATATAAGAAATTACATCTACTCACAAAGGATTCGACTGGAACGCAACCGCACGGTACTGGTCGACAAGGCCGGCTAACCATGGCCGAGGTGGTCACCAGCATACGCCGCGTGACCGACATCATGGGAGAGATCAGCGCGGCGCCTGAAGGCACTGGCAAACGAACAGGTGCGGGCTGTTGCCGTCGTCCGCCTGCCCGCCGACGGTCGGCTTGCAACTTCGGTTAGACCGATACGTTTTTGCAGACCGTCAATTCTCTTGGTTGCCCTTGAGCTTGGCGCGCGGGTGGGCCGCGTCATACGCCTTGGCCAAGTGCTGGAAATCCAGCCGCGTGTAGACCTGCGTGGTGGTGATATTGGCATGGCCCAGCAGTTCCTGCACGGCACGCAAATCCCCGCTGGACTGCAGCACATGGCTGGCGAACGAATGGCGCAGCATGTGCGGGTGCACCGGCGTGGCCAGCCCGGCCTGCAGGCTGCGGCTGCGCAGGCGCTGCCACACCGACTGGGCCGTGAGGCGCGTACCGTTGCGCCCTACAAACAGTGCCGCACTGGGTGTGACCGACGCCGAAAGGCCCGCGACCAGCGCAGCGCGCGCCTGCAGCCAGGCCTGTAGCGCGGCCAAGGCGTGGCGCCCCACCGGCACCGCGCGCCACTTGCTGCCCTTGCCGCAGACATGGGCCTGGGCGGCGTCCGTATCGATCCAGCCCCGGCCCTCGGCATGGCCCTTCGGGCTGGCCTGGGCGTCCAGGCCGATCAGCTCACCCACGCGCAAGCCACTGGAGTACAGCAGCTCCACGATGGCCGCGTCGCGCAGCTCCAGGAACTGTGCCTCTGCCGTGGTGCCGGGCGCGGATTCTCTAGAAGAAAAAGGGCTGTAGCCCCCGTCTGGCGCGCGTAAGCCGCTATCATTTTTGAAGTCCGCCAGCTGCATCGCCTCGTCCACACCCAGCGCCTTGGGCAACGGCTTGGGGGATTTCGGGGCACGCACGTCCTGCACCGGGTTGCTTGCGACCAGCCCCTCCCGGCCCAGCCAGGCATAGAAGCCGCGCCAGCCGGACATGATCAGCGCAATGCCGCGCCCGCTGCGCCCACCACCGTGCATCTGCGCGACCCAGCGGCGGATGTGGGCGTTGCGTACCTCGATCAGCGGTACCGGAATCTTGGCGGCGTTGTCCTTGAGCTTCAGCAAATCCAGCGCGTACAGCTCGACCGTACGGGCCGCCAGGCGCTTCTCGACGCGCACGTACTCGAGATACTTCTCGACCAGTGCGCTGTCCTCCGCCACGATTTACTTCAGCCTTGAGAGCGCAGCGCTGGCTAGCTCGCCCAGGCGGGCCAAAAAGTCGGTGCCCATGCCGCTGTGGAAGCGGTGGGCGTCGGGCGATGCCAGCACCAGCATGCCAAAGGCAGGGTTGGAGCCATCGGCCGAAGTGCCGCCGCGCAGCGGGATCAGCGCCAGCGAGCTGACGGTGCCAGGCTCTTGCAACCAGCTCACGGCTTCAAAACCGGTGTTCAGACCGCAAAAGGGTTCCATCAGCGACGAGGCAAACACGCGGGCGTCATCGCTGACCTCTTGCGCCACCGTCAAGCCGGCGTACTCCGGCGCCACGCCCCACAGCCGCATGCCCACTTGTGGCACCGAAAACTGGGTCTGGATGTCGTGCTCGATCGCAGCGGGCAAAGCTTGCAGGTCGGTGGCGGTCAGCAGGCTGCGCGCCCAGCGCAAAACCTTGTCTGACAGCATGACGTTTTCGCTGCCGTGGCGGATCATCTCCATGATGCGGTGTTCCAACGCCTTGATCTTCTCGCGCAGCATCTCGGCCTGGCGCTCCTGCAAGCCCACTGTGCGGTTGCTGTGCGGGCTGGTGAACTGCACGGCAGCCAGCAACTCGGCATGGCGCACAAAGAAGTCCGGCGTATTGCTCAGGTAGTGGGCGATGTCGTCTTCGGTGATGGGGTTGTTCATGGCGTCGTTGCGGTGGAAGGTCATAGGGTGTCGGGGATCTCGATTTCTGCCTGGAAAACTGCGGTGGCCGGGCCGGTCATCAGCACCGGCGCAGTATCGCCGGCCCACGCGATGCTGAGCAAGCCACCGCGGGTTTGCACCTCCACCGGCGCGCCCGCATCCAGCAAGCCCATGCGTATGCCGGCCACGACGGCCGCGCAAGCGCCCGTGCCGCAGGCCAGCGTCTCGCCGACGCCGCGCTCGTACACACGCAGGCGAACGTGGCTGCGGTCCTGCACCTGCAAAAAGCCGACATTGACGCCTTGGGGGAAATGCGGGCTGGCCTGCACCTGCGGGCCTATGGTGCCGACCGCTGCGGTGTCCACATCGTCCACCAGCAGCACAGCATGGGGGTTGCCCATGGACACAGGCGCTACAAAAACAGTAGCCTCTTGTGGAGTACCCACGAGGGCTAGCGGCCAATTACCCCAGTTGCCTTGGGCGTGGAATGCAAGGTTGTCGGCATGAAACGGGATCTGCGCCAGGTCAAACACCGGTGCGCCCATGTCAACGGTGACGCGGCCATCGGCGGTCAGGCGCGGCTCGATGACGCCCTTCATCGTTTGCACGCGGATCACGTCCTTGTCGGTCAGCCCGCGGTCATGCACAAAGCGGGCAAAGCAGCGCGCACCATTGCCGCACTGCTCGACCTCCGCTCCATCGGCGTTGTGGATCAGGTATTCGAAATCGATGCCTGGCGCCGGCGACGGCCGCACGGTCAGGATCTGGTCGGCGCCCACGCCAAAGTGGCGGTCGCCCAGGAAGCGGTAGTGGGCGGGTGTCAACCCCAGGCGGCCACGGGTCTCGTCCAGCACGACGAAGTCGTTGCCAGCCCCTTGCATTTTGGTGAATGGAATGCGCATGGGGGTGGATTATCAGGCCAGCGTGGCGTGGCTCTGACCGCTGTTGCAAAATGCCTGCATGGTACGACCCCAGCAGCGACTGCATCCCCCCCCACCCGCCGTCCCCGGCACAGAACCCCCTACCAGCCCGGCCCAGCGCACCGGCCTGCGAGGCGGCATTGCCACGCTGTTTCTGCAGCACGACATGGCATTCGGCGAGCTGGCATTGGTCAGCCCCACCGGCACCGAGCCGCACCACGCGCTGGACTGGCAGGCCGAGCGGCCCGTACCGCTGACGCGCAATGTGCAGCGCCTGACCGCGCCCAACCCCGGCTTCATGACCGGCCCTGGCACCAACAGCTACCTGGTGGGGGATGCCAACACCGGCTTCATCGTCATCGATCCTGGCCCGGCGGATGCCAACCACGTGCAGCGGCTGTGGCACGCTGCCGTGTACCCCGACGGCAGTGGCGGCAACATCCGCATGATCGTCTGCACCCATTCGCACGCCGACCATTCGCCAGGCGCCAAGCCGCTGCAGGCGCTGTGCACCACCACGCCGCCGATCCTGGGCCTTGCTTCGGCCCCGACTGCCCGTGCCGCCAGCGCGTTCACGCCCGACAGGGTGCTACAAAATAATGAGCTGCTTACGCTTATTCCACGAGGGCTAGCGGCCGATTCAGCTTCTAGGCATACGCTTGAGGTGCTTTACACCCCCGGCCACGCCGCCAACCATGTCTGCCTGCTGCTGGTTGAAGATGGCCTGCTGTTTTCGGGCGACCACATCCTGAACGGCAGCACGACCGTCATTGACCCGCCGGACGGCCATATGGGTGACTACCTGCAGTCGCTGGACACGCTGCTGGCGGCCTGCGCGCAGCATGACGTGCAGTTCATCCTGCCGGCCCACGGCCATGTGATGGGCGGCTCTGCAGCAGCGGCCAGTGGCGTCATCACGCACCTTAAGGCCCACCGCCTCAAGCGCGAGGCCAAGATCGCCGCCGTGATGGCCGCGCACCCAGACGGCACATTGGACGACTGGCTGCCGCTGGCCTATGACGACGTTGATTCACGGGTGTGGCCGGTCGCCAAGCGTTCGCTGCTGGCCCATGTGGAACATATCCAAAGTTTGAACAACAACAATACCAAAGAGGCCGCTACGCCATGACCAAACCCACCACCCCGCCCAGCACGCTGCGGCTGAGCGCCAAACCCGCAAAAACGGCCGCTGCCAAACCACGCCCGGCATTGCGCCCAGGCAAAGCAGCCGCCATCCCGCATGCAGCCAAACCCATGCTGGATACCACCCAGTTCCCGGTCGTGGTAAGGCCAGCAGCAGAGACGGGCTCCGAGCACCTTGCAACCCAACTGCCCGCAGCGGCGCGACCCGCCCCTGCGCCACGGACGGCACGGCCACAACACAACCCGGCCGTCCGTACAGAAATCAATGTGCCCAATCCAGACAAGCGCCCCAACGCAAAACCGCGCCAACGCCCCGTCACCGCGCTGCGCACCAAGCCGCCAGCGCCACTGCAGCCTGCCGAACCCCAAGTCCGGCAACAAGCAGACACGGGCGACCGCCTGGCCAAGCGCGTGGCAACCATGGTGCCCTGCTCGCGCAGCGAGGCCGAGCAATACATTGAAGGCGGCTGGGTCAGCGTCAACGGCCAGGTCGTGGAGGAACCCCAGTTCCGCATCCAGAACCAGACCATCACTATTGATCCCAACGCAAGCCTGCTGGAACTCAACAGCATCACCATCGTGATGCACAAGCCGGCGGACTGGATAGACGGCACCGAAGAATCACTCGCCAAGCTGAACCGCAACGCCCGTCGTGCGCACTTCGACGATGCCCGCACGCTGCTTGTGGCTGCCAAGCACATGGCCAAGGACCCGTCGGGCATTCGCATGCTGCAGCGGCATTTCAAATCATTGACTGCAGCTGTGCCGCTGGAGAACGCGGCCAGCGGGCTCATCGTGTTCACACAAGACTGGCGGGTGGAGCGCAAGCTGGCGGAAGACATGGGCTCCATGGAGCATGAGGTGATAGTCGACGTGCAGGGAGAAGTCACACCCCAAGCCCTGCACCTGCTGAACCGTACGCTGGATTCAGACGAAAACCTGCCACATGCCAAGGTCAGCATCAACAGCAACACGCCCGAGCGCAGCAAGCTGCGTTTTGCCATCAAAGGCGCGCACCGTGGCCTGATCGCCTATCTGTGCGAGCGTGCCAAGCTGGAGATTATTGATATGCGCCGCATCCGCCTGGGCCGCGTGGCGCTGGCCGATCTGCCGGTGGGGCAGTGGCGTTATCTGGCGGCGGGAGAGAAATTCTAGAACTGATCAGTTCCTAGCCCTTCAGCGTTTTCAACTGATCCTGGGCATCCGAGCGCTGCTTTTTGTTTAACGCGGGTTTAAAAGCCAGTGCCTTCTCGTAGGCGGCAATGGCGCGGCCCTTGTCACTGACGGCCTGCAGGCTCTGACCCAGCCGGTAGTGGATGTGGGCCGCCGCTTCCACAGACAAGGCCCGTTCAAACACCGGCAAGGCATCCTGGTGCTTGCCCTGCTCCTGCAACACACGCGCAAGACCATACGCACCCCAGTTGCTGTCGGGGTAGCGCTTCTCAACGTCAGCAAAGATGCGCTGCGCCTCAGGGTACTGTTTGCTGCGGACATACTGCGTGCCAATGGTGACCAGCGTGCCGCGCTGGGTTTCCACCAGCACGTCCGCGCCCTTGGAGTTGGCCGACAGCGCCGCCGCTTCGGCTTTCGCAAAATCCTCGTCGGCCAGCGCGATTGCGGCCTGCATCAGCTTGCCAGCCTCGGGGTTGACCTTGGCTGTATCGGCCGCTAGATCCTTTGCCTTGCCGCTGCCGCCGCCAACAATGCCGGGGGCCTGCTGGTAGTAGGTCAGCAGTGCAAAGCGGGCGTCAAGATTCTTGGGGTCCAGCTCCACGGCTTTCTTGAAGGAATCGCGGATGGTGCCGGCGTAGCCCATGGCCGACATGATGCCGCCCATCATGGCCTTGGTGCCCAGCGCATTGCCCAGGGCTTCGTGGCATTCGGATTTTTGCGGGTGGGCCGCAATGCATTGCTCGGCCAGCTTGACGGCCTCGTCCAGCCGCGCTTCCTGGCCCTGCGTCGTTATCAGGTCCACGCGGGCGATCAAGGCATCGGCATTGTTAGGGTCGGCTGCCAGTTTGGCATTAGCGGCCTGCTCGACCTCGGTATATTTCTTGGCCTTGATGGCAGCCGAGTACTCATGCGCCTGTGCAAAAGGGTGGGCCGCAATGGAAAGGACCAGTACGACTATGGCGTTCGTCGCCGCACGGGCGCGGGGACGCGCCAGGAAATGCATGGGGTTCATAAAAAAAAGAAGATGGAGGGATCTGCATCACAGCCGTGCAGCTCCCATTGTTTACTCAGCTTGAAATGTAGTGCTGTAGCTGGTTGATGGTCATTTCATGGTCCGCAATGATGTCGTCCATGATGTCGCGCACCGAGATCATACCCAGCACATTGTCGCCATCAACGATTGGCAGGTGGCGGATCTTCTTCTGGCTCATCAGGGCCAGGCAATCCCGGGTGCGCACGGTGGGGGCCACCGAAATCACATTGGACGTCATGATGTCCTGCACCTTGGTGTCTTTGGATGACTTGCCGGCCAGCGCGATCTTGCGGGTGTAATCGCGCTCGGAGAACACGCCCACCAGCTTGCCGTTGTCCAGCACCATCAGCGCGCCGACGTTGTGGTTGGCAAGGGTCTGCAGCGCGTCGAACACCGTGTCCTGCGGGCTCAGGCTCCAGTTGACGGGTGCGCGCTTTTTCAACAAATCGAGTATGGGTCGCATGCTGCCTCCTCCTTGGGTGGGAACTTAAGCCTAACCATACATCAAAAAAAGTGTGAAGCCCACCGATAAGCCGGATTCTGTGCACGGAAGTTTCCCCCCGCGTGACCACCATTACTCTGGGCCGCTGGTCACCCAGCGGCTCGGTGCTACCTACCCGCCAACTCCGGGGGCCCCGGTCATGGCGCTGCGGCGAACCGCCTCGCTTTGCGTTGGCCTACTTGGTATTGCTGCGCGTAGAGATTGCCCGTTTCACCCGATGGAGGCTTGCGCTCCCATCGACTCGTCTCTGTTGCTCTAATCCTCACCTTAGGGCCCAACACTTGCGTGCCGGGCTTGTCAGTGGACAGTGGTTAACTGCTACGCTGCCCTATGCAGTCCGGACGTTCCTCCAGTGCCTGGTTTCCCAGATTGCACCAGCGGTGGTCTGGCGGGCTTCACGGCGTGATTATCGCCGCTGGTGATATGGATATGCCGAAGTGGATAGAACAACAGGTTCACAATTGCGCTTCCTACTCCCATTGACGGAAAAAACCCTGGAGCCCGCCCCATGAAAGCCGACAACATCCTGCAGTCCATTGGCAACACACCCCACGTGCGCATCAACCGCCTGTTTGGCAATACGCACAACGTGTGGATCAAATCCGAGCGCAGCAACCCCGGTGGCTCCATCAAAGACCGCATCGCGCTGGCAATGGTCGAGGCGGCCGAGAAGAGTGGCGCCCTGAAACCCGGCTCCACCATCATCGAGCCCACATCCGGCAACACCGGCGTGGGCCTTGCCATGGTCGCCGCAGTCAAGGGGTACAAGCTGATTTTGGTGATGCCCGACAGCATGTCGATTGAGCGCCGCCGCCTGATGCTGGCCTATGGCGCGACGTTTGACCTGACCCCGCGCGAGAAGGGCATGAAGGGCGCTATCGCCCGCGCGCAGGAGCTGGCGGCTGCCACCCCCAACGCCTGGATTCCGCAGCAGTTTGATAACCCCGCCAACATCGACGTGCATGAACGCACGACAGCGCAGGAAATTTTGACCGACTTTCCCGACGGGATTGATGCCCTGATCACCGGCGTCGGCACCGGCGGCCACATCAGCGGCGTGGCCAAGGTATTGAAGGCGAAGTTTCCCAACCTGAAGGTGTTTGCGGTAGAACCCAGCGCATCACCCGTCATCTCCGGCGGCGCGCCCTCGCCCCACCCCATCCAGGGCATTGGCGCCGGCTTTATCCCGAACAATCTGAAGACTGAATTGCTGGACGGCGTGATCCAGGTCGACGCCGAACCCGCCCGCGAATACGCCCGCCGCAGCGCGGCCGAAGAAGGCATTCTGGTCGGCATCTCCAGCGGCGCAACGCTGGCCGCCATTGCGCAGAAACTGCCGGATCTGCCAGCGGGATCTACCGTGCTGGGCTTCAACTACGACACTGGGGAGCGGTATCTGTCGATTGAAGGCTTCTTGCCCGCTTAAGCACGTGCAGCGGGGCGCGCGTGTGCGGCCGTGGGTGGCGTATCAATTCGGGGGGTCGACAGATCCAATAATTGCAGCGGTTGCGGGCGGCCAAAGAAGTAGCCCTGGAACGCCCGGCAGCCGCTGGCCAGTAAAAAGTCCCGCTGGCCGGCGGTTTCGACACCTTCGGCCACGACACTGAGGTCCATGCTGTGCGCCAAATTCAAAATCGTGCGGGCGATGGCAGCATCGTTGGGATTATTCAGCACATCCGTCACAAATGATCGATCGATTTTGAGTTGATCCAATGGCAGACGCTTCAGGTAAGCCAGGCTGGAATAGCCGGTTCCAAAATCGTCCAGCGAAAAACATACACCTACAGCACGCACCTCTGCCATTTTTGCAATGGCGTCTTCAACATCACTGAGCAACAGGCTCTCGGTCAACTCCAGTTTGAGTCGACTCGGGTTGGCCCCACTGCTGCGCAATGAAACCAGGATTTGATCGGAGAAATCGGCTTGTCGGAATTGGCGGGCGCTGACGTTTACGGCAATGCTCAAGCCCTGTGTTTTTGGCGAAGCGCCCCACTGCACCAACTGCGCGCAGGCGGCTTCCAACACCCATTGGCCCATACCCAGGATCAAGCTGGACTGCTCTGCAACAGGAATGAACTCGCCCGGCATGACGATGCCCCGCGTGGGGTGCTGCCACCGCAAAAGTGCCTCCACCCCGGTTATTGCGCCGTTTTCGTCAACCACTGGTTGGTAGTGGAGAAAGAACTCCCCGCGCTGCAGCGCCAGGTGCAGGTCCACTTCCAGGGATGCCCGCGCCGAGGCCACAACCTGCATGGCCGGATCAAAAAAGCGCAGGGTGTTGCGTCCTGCCGCTTTGGCTTGGTACATGGCCAGATCCGCGCGCTGCAATAAATCGTCCACGCTTTGCAGCTTGTCAAAAAACAGGGTGGCTCCAATACTCGGGGAACTGTGGTTCTCTTGGCCTTCGATTTGGTAGGGTGCATTGAGCGCGCGCAGAATCTTCTGGCCAATCAGATCGCACTGGGTCGCTGCGACCGTCTCGGTGTCGCTGAGTTCTTCGAGCAGCACCACAAATTCGTCGCCACCCAGGCGCGCCACGGTGTCGACGCCGCGTACACACGCCAACAAGCGCTGCGCAACTTGTTGAAGCAACACGTCACCCGCGTGATGCCCCCGGGTGTCATTCAACACTTTGAAATTGTCCAGGTCTATAAACAACAGTGCGCCATGCCCGCGGTCCCGGGCGCTGAAAGCTATCGCACGGTTGAGGCGATCCAATAGCAACCGCCGGTTGGGTAGCCCAGTCAGCACGTCAAAAAAAGCCAGGCGTTCCACGTCTGCCTCCGCCTGTTTACGCGCCGTAATGTCACGCCCGGTACCGCGGTATCCCTTGAAAACTCCGTCTGCATCAAAAATGGGGGCACCACTGATGGATGACCAACGCATCACACCATCGTCATGGTGACGCAACATCTCAAAATCGCGGAATACCTCGTGGGCCTCCAGTGCCGCGCGGTGTGCGGCCCATTGCTCCGCGCTCACCCCCTCCACCACATGGTCCCAGCGCCGCGTGCCCAGGTAACTGGGGGCGATCAGACTAACGGAGGTATCTGGGTTAGCACCGATGTGTACAAAACGAAACTCGGCATCCTGCTCCCAATACCAGTCCGAACTCAGTTCGGTCAGACTGCGAAAACGGGATTCACTGTCTTGCAAACGCGCCAACGCATCCCTTTGGGCAGTGATATCCGTCAACGTGCCACACCACAAAGTCGATCCATCGGGCTGTGCTTGGGGCATGGCATTGCCCATCAGCCAACGCTCCACGCCGTCTGCACCGGTGGCGCGGTATTCGCTGTGCCACAGCGTCATGGTGCGCTCGGAACTGGCGATGGCGCGCCACATTTTCTTCCAGTCTTCTGGATGCACACGGGCAGAAAAATTGGCCGAATCCGCGTAGACCGCTGCAGCATCCACACCCATGAGTTGCTTAACCGCCTCGCTGATAAACCGAAAGCCCATGCGCCCGTCGGACCAACGTCGAAACTCGTACACGATTCCCGGCACCAAGCTGGTGATGCGCTGGATAAAACTGGCGTCCTCAGCCTGCGTTTGCAAGCCCAACTGCGCTGCTGAGCCCGCGCCAGACACCACATCGGGCTCATCACTCATCAGTACCCAATTTTTGTCGTTCGCACGAACCGTCTTGGCGCGGTAGCGGCCTGCAGCGTCCTGCCATAAACCCAGCTCCAGCAGCGTGCGGCCTACAACTTCTTCGAAGTTACAGCCATTCAGCGCTAACCAAGCCATATTGGCCGCAACAACCGGCCCCTGTGAGCCCGCCAGCAGCACCTGCGGTCGCGTATTTGGCGCAAAAAGTGTAGAAAAAGCCCCATCGCCAAACACACCCAGGGGGTCCGGTGCCTCCGCTGGCGGCGCGGGGTTAACCATCGGGGGTAGGCTGTGAGGCTGCATTTGCGCGTGAGCTGACGGCAATAGTTGCGAAGTTGTCCTTGGATAATAAGTCCGCACGTGGCGCAATAGCAAACGTTATCAAATCCGCGCGCCCCTCGCAGGCGCAGGCATGGGATGTAGTTGCACGCCTATGGCGCGTCCGTTTGTAGCGGTACACCGGGGGCTTATCATTGCCGCCTGCTTGATAACCACGAGCCTGCCAACATGATCCGCATCACCGAACTCAAACTCCCGCTCTCCGCCCTGCCCATCGAGGCGCGCCGCGCGGCCGACGCGCCCAGCGAAACCGATGAGGACCGCGCACCGGTAGCGCATCCGCTTGCTGCCCTGCAGGACCTGGCGGCCAAGGCACTGGGCGTCCCCGCCACGGGGATTGCAAGCCTGGAGGTTTTCAAGCGCAGTTTTGACGCCCGCAAGGCCGATCTGCTGGTGGTCTACATCGTGGATCTGACGCTGGTGGATGCCGCACAAGAAACCGCGCTGCTGCAGCGCCACGACAAGCACCCCCATATCGGCCCGACCCCCGACATGGCCTACCGCCCGGTCGGCCATGCGCCGACAGATCTGGCGCTGCGCCCCGTCGTCGTGGGCTTTGGGCCCTGCGGCATGTTTGCGGCGCTGGTGCTGGCGCAGATGGGCTTCAAACCCATCGTGCTGGAGCGTGGCACAACGGTGCGCCAGCGGACCAAGGACACCTGGGGCCTGTGGCGCAAGAAGACACTGAACGCCGAGAGCAATGTGCAGTTTGGCGAGGGCGGAGCCGGCACGTTTTCGGACGGCAAGCTGTACAGCCAGATCAAGGACCCGCGCTTTCTGGGCCGCAAGGTGATGCACGAATTCGTCAAAGCCGGCGCGCCGGCCGAGATTTTGTACGAGGCGCACCCACACATCGGCACCTTCAAGCTGGTCAAGGTGGTGGAGAGCATCCGCGAGCAGATCATCGCCCTGGGTGGCGAGGTGCGATTTGAACAACGCGTCGTTGACGTGCTATTAAAAGATGAGCAGCTTACGCGCTCTGTACGAGGGCTAGCGGTCCAAAACGCCAAAGATGGCAGCGTCAGCGAGTTGCCGGCCGAGCATGTCGTCATTGCACTGGGCCATAGCGCGCGCGACACCTTTGCGATGCTGCACGACCGCGGCGTGGCCATGCAGGCCAAGCCGTTCTCGGTGGGGTTTCGGATCGAACATCCGCAGGGCGTCATCGACCGCGCGCGCTGGGGCCGCCACGCCGGCCACCCCATGCTGGGCGCGGCGGACTACAAGCTGGTGCACCACGCCGTCAGCGGAAAAGGCAAGGGCCGATCGGTCTACAGCTTTTGCATGTGCCCTGGCGGCACCGTGGTGGCCGCCACGTCGGAGCCCGAGCGCGTGGTCACCAACGGCATGAGCCAGTATTCACGCAACGAGCGCAACGCCAATGCCGGCATCGTGGTCGGTATCGAGCCTGCGGACTTTCCGGGCGACACAGCCAGCTTCGTGCATGCCTTCGGGCCTGTGGACGGCGCCCGCTATGCGGCGCAAGCGGAAGCCTTGGCCAAAGAACACGCCCCTGGCAGCGCGGCCGCCACGCACCCGCTGGCCGGCATCAACCTGCAGCGCCGCCTGGAATCGGGCGCTTACACACTGGGCGGCAGCAGCTACGAGGCCCCGGGGCAACTGGTAGGGGATTTCATTGCGGCGCGTGCTTCCACGGCGCTGGGTAGCGTGGTCCCATCCTACAAACCCGGTGTACTACTGGGCGACCTGGGCCCCAGCCTGCCCGACTACGCGATTGCCGCCATCCGCGAAGCCCTGCCCGCCTTTGGCCGCAAGATCAAGGGCTTTGACATGGCCGACGCGGTGCTGACCGGGGTGGAGACGCGCACCTCGTCTCCGCTGAAGATTCCGCGTGGCGACGACCTGCAGTGCACCAATGTGCGCGGCCTGTACCCGGCGGGCGAAGGGGCCAGCTACGCCGGCGGTATCCTGTCGGCCGGGGTGGATGGCATCAAGGTGGCCGAAGCCGTGGCGAGGAGCCTGTTGGGGTAGCTAGCCCCCACGCTCCGCCGCTTTGCGGGTCGCTGCCCCCCGAGGGGGCTAAATCCGCTTGGGGCGGCCCGGCGCGGATTTGCGCTTCCCGCTCCGCAGCTACGACAACCAGGGTGTACCATCTTCAGCCATGAAAGTGGACCCCGCCGTCGTCAAGATTTTTGCCGAGAACGTGCGTGCCGACATCATCGTGCGGCCCACCGGCCTGAACCTGGACGCGGCCATCGTCCAAAAGATCGCCAACAAGGTCAAGGTCTTCCAGGGCATGACGCAGGATTGCCTGATCAGCACGCTGGCCATGGCCGAGCACATGCCGCACAAGGCTGGCGACGTGGTGTTCAACGAGGGTGATATCGGCAGCTCATTCCACGTGCTGATTGCAGGCGAGGTGGTCGTCGAGAAAAACCGTGGCGGCCGCGTCGTGACGCTGGCCAAGCTAACGGCCGGTGAGTGCTTTGGAGAGATGGCGCTGGTAGGAAGCCATCTGCGCAGCGCCACGGTGCGCGCTACACGCGACAGCGCCACGATGCGCTTTGACCGTGAGCGCGTGGACGCCTACCCCGACAGCGCCCACATCATTTACCGCAATATCGCCCGCGTGCTGTCGGCGCGGCTGGATGTGTCCAGCGAAATGCTGGCCGATCTGGTCTTACGCACCGGAGAAACAGGGCCAGCGCCGCTAGGTTAACAAGCGGCCAAGGTTTTACCGCCAGGCCGCCCCAATGTAGAACACGGCCTCTCAGGGGTAAGGAGCTACACGTAGTGAGCGACCGTGGGGCCTCAGGCTTGGGCGTTTTGCAGCGCAGCGATGCGCTCTTCAATCGGCGGGTGGGTCGAGAACAACTGCCCAATGCCACCCGTGATACCAAAGGCTGCAACGCTCTTGGGCAGTTCGCCGGGTGCCATTCCGCCCAGACGGGCCAGCGCGTTGATCATTGGCTGCTTGCGGCCCAACAACTGGGCAGAACCAGCGTCTGCACGGTATTCGCGGTGGCGCGAGAACCAGGCCACGACCATATGCGCTGCAAACCCCAGCACGATGTCGAGGACAAAGGTTGTGATCATGTAGCCAATGCCTGGGCCGGAGCGGTCATCACCCCTGCGCAGGAAGCTGTCAACCGCGTAGCCAATGACACGGCTCAAGAACACGACAAAGGTGTTCATCACACCCTGGATCAGCGTCATCGTCACCATGTCGCCATTGGCCACGTGGGCGATTTCGTGGCCAATGACGGCCTCGATTTCTTCTCTGGTCATGCCTTGCAGCAGGCCGGTGGACACCGCCACCAAAGCCGAGTTTTTGAATGCGCCGGTGGCAAAGGCATTGGGGTCACCTTCAAAGATACCGACATCGGGCATGCCGATCCCGGCCTTCTCGGACAGCTGGCGCACGGTTTCGACGATCCAGGCCTCGTCCGCATTTTGCGGCTGGATGATGATGCGCACGCCCGAGGTCCACTTGGCCATAGGCTTGCTGATCAGCAGCGAGATGATGGCGCCGCCAAAGCCCATGATCAGCGCAAAGCCCAGCAGTGCGCCCAGGTTGAGCCCACTGCTGGTCAGGTAGCGGTTGACACCCAACAGGCTGGCAACAATGCCCAGTACCGCGACGACCAGCACATTGGTCAGGACAAACAAAATAATACGTTTCATGGTTTCTTTCAGGAGTCAGCCCGGTCACACGCGGGCGAGAGCGTGAATGGTAAGGTCGAATTGCGTCAATTCAAGCAAAAGCGCACCCCAATGGGCCCAAATGCCATGGGGAGAAGCGCCGCGTCAGGTAGCGCGCGGGGCTCGGAATACCGCCGGGTCGTCATAAAAGCCCGGGTCGGCGTTGCCTGGCCACCAGCCCGGCACGCCCAACACGGGCAGATGCGCGAAAGGCTTGGCGGCCAACTTGTCGGCACTGAGGTCCTGCGCCATCCAAGCGTCCAGACTCGCTATAGATTTGGTAGCTGCTTGCGCACGGTAGACGTGGGCTGTGATCGGTTTTCGGGGTGAAACCAGCTTCTCCAGCAGCGCGTGGCCAAACAGGACCAACTGCGCCTCTGCCCACAGCGTGCGGTGCTCCACAAACAGGCTGTGCCAGTCTTTGGAGGCCAGCGCGTCCCACAACGCGTCCGGGCCGTGGAAGAAGGCCGCGTTTTCGTCAAAAATCGTCAGCGCATCGCGGGCCGGGCCGCGCACGGGCTGTATGCCCGATGCGGCTATCTGCGCGGCCTGCAATTGGTTGAGCCGGGTCTTGGTGAACGGGAACTGCAGCCAGCACAGACCGTTGAAAAAGTCATGCAGGCCGTCACGCGTGGGGACCTGGCGGCTGCGGAAGATGAAAGCCTCGTAGGCCTCGCCCGCCGGCAACGCAGACTGCGGCACAAACTCAACGCCTGCCCAGGGCAACTCCGCTCTGGCGCCTGCGCTGGCTGTGGCATTCAGGGCAGCGGCGCAGCTTACGCCGGCTGAAACCAACTGCGCAGTGGACTCACCGACGCTGCGCCAGGGGGCGAGCCAGGGGGCCGCCCAGTCAACCGCCTCTAGACCATGCGCCACTGCAGGGTTTCATCCGCGCACAGCGGTTTCAGGCGGGCCTCGCCAAACGCAAAGCTCTCGGGCACGGTCCAGGCTTCGCGGCGCAGCGTGACTGTGTCGGTATTGCGCGGCAGGCCATAGAAATCAGCGCCATGGAAACTGGCAAAGCCTTCCAGTTTGTCCAACGCGCCGGCGGCTTCAAACGCCTGGGCATACAACTCCATCGCGGAGAAGGCGGTGTAGCAACCTGCGCAGCCACTGGCGTGCTCCTTCAGGTGGGCCGGGTGCGGCGCGCTGTCGGTACCCAGAAATAATTTTGTCGATCCGCTTGTGGCCGCTTGCACCAGCGCCACGCGATGGGTCTCGCGCTTGAGCACCGGCAGGCAGTAGTAGTGCGGGCGTATGCCACCGGTGAAGATGGCATTGCGGTTGTACAGCAGGTGGTGGGCGGTGATGGTGGCGCCGGTGTAGGCATCTGCACTCTCTACATACTGAGCAGCCTCTTTGGTCGTGATGTGTTCGAACACGATCTTCAGTTCGGGGAAATCCTTGCGCAGCGGGATCAGCTGCGTTTCAATGAAAACAGCTTCGCGGTCAAACAAGTCAATATCCGAAGACGTCACCTCGCCATGCACCAGCAGCAGGATGCCCTCACGCTGCATGGCTTCGAGCGTCTTGTAGGTCTTGCGCAAGTCGGTGACGCCAGCGTCGCTGTTGGTGGTGGCACCTGCGGGGTAAAGCTTGAGCGCGACGACACCGGCATCCTTGGCGCGGCGGATTTCGTCGGCGGGCAGGTTGTCGGTCAGGTACAGCGTCATCAGCGGCTCGAACTTCACACCGTCTGGCACGGCGGCCTGAATGCGTGCCTTGTAAGCCAGCGCCTGCGCCGCAGTGGTCACCGGCGGCTTCAGGTTGGGCATGATGATGGCGCGGCCAAACTGCGCGGCAGTGTGCGGCACCACGGTGTGCAGGGCGTCACCATCGCGCACGTGCAGGTGCCAGTCATCGGGTCGGGTCAGGGTAATTTCTTGCATAGGATGGTCGATAGAAGTTACTTGCGCGCAGCCTGGGTCAGTAGGTAGTCCCAAAGGGCTTGCGCGGCGTTCTTGGAAGCGGCAGCCGGTCCGCGAGATGCAGGCCCGCCACCGCGTTGCGGCTCTTTCAGAACCGGCTTCTCGCGGTAGACGCGCACATCCATCGTGATGTCCAGACCCTTGGCTTCGGGCGGTGCGGCGCTCACCAGGCGTTTGCCGCGCAACTCTTTTTTGACAGCGCTGTGCGGCAAAAAGGCAATGCCGTGGCCTTCGAGCGCCATGGCCTTCAGGCCTTCGGCCATATCAGTCTCGTACACGCGGTCGAAATGGATGGGGGTGCTGGATTGCTTCAGAATCAGCTCCACCATATGCCCCAGGTAAGCGCCCGGCGCATAGCCCAAGTACGGCAACGGATGACCTACACGGCCGGGCAGCTGGAACATCGGAGCGCCGCTGGCGTCGGGCTTCACATAGGGCGCCACCACCTCTTCACCCAGGCTCACCATTTCATACCGGTCCGCATCCAGCTGAAACGGCTGCGACGGGTGGTGATAAGCGATCAGTAGATCGCAACTGCCCTCCACCATGCGCAGCACGGCGTCGTGCACGTTGAGCGCAATCAACCGACTTTTGATAGGACCAAAAGTTTCGCGCAGGCTGGAGACCCAAGCGGGGAAAAACGTGAAGGCCAACGTGTGGGGCACCGCGAATTCGATGACGTCCTGCGCGGCAGACGTATGGCCCCGCAGCATGGCACGCGTGCTCTGCAAAGCTTGAAGCACCTCCATGGATTGGTCGTACAAGGTTTCACCAGCCGGGGTGAGGCGCGTGGGGTAACTGCTGCGGTCGACCAGGTCCGTGCCCGCCCATGCCTCCAGCGACTGGATGCGCCGCGAGAACGCGGGCTGCGTCACATGGCGCAATTGGGCGGAACGGCTGAAACTACGGGTCTCGGCCAACGATACAAAGTCTTCAAGCCATTTGGTTTCCATGCCCAAGATTATGCGTGAATTGCATGGGGGAGTGGCGGCGGGGTTACAAAGGTGATGCTTGTCTACTGATTGCAAGCTATGCCGCTAAAGCCCCAGGGTGCCAGGTCTACGGCGGCTTCAGACACATAGCGGTAGTAGCGATTTGCGATCTGGCTACTCCTAACTGGTCACTGGCAACCGGGATCGACGGACCGCTATGGGGTCAGCCCTTCGTCAAACCGAGCGCCCGCCATGGGGCGGAAGCCGTCATAGGATTTGACGATGCAAATGACTCTTACAGTTTAGGTTTGTAGGATGCCCACCCGTGCTGGCATGCCGATGTTGCCACGAACTTTTACCAAGGGTGGGCGTCGTACAAAGCTCGGAGGAGGAAACCGCGGCGAGTGCCAATACCG
>NZ_JBWMBA010000090.1:0-1344 GCF_056521325.1 Rhodoferax sp. ZS1R8
GACAAAAGAGGCAATTTAAACGCGATACGCATGAGTAACCTTTGTTTGGTTGGTTGAGGAATGTGAGAACTTTAAGAAATATTTGTGACAGATTCATGACATTTTTCGAATTTTTCAACCGCTAGCGCTCCAGTGCAAGCAGCCATGGCTATGTCGCACAACGTTCAAGAAACTGTCACATAGTCGTCATATCAACTTTTTAAGCTAGGCCATCTTCAACCAACCATTGGACCGCACCATGTCTAAAAACAAAGCCTTCTCCACCATTCGCCGCACCAGCTTGGTACTTGCCATCACCGTCGTTCTGGGCGCTTGCGCCACCAAGCCCACTCCCGTCAACCTGGCCGACAACGTGGCCAACAACCCTTCGCTGAGCACCTTCAATACCCTGGTTACACAAGCTGGCATGCGTGAGACCCTGAAGACTGGCGGTCCATTTACCGTGTTTGCGCCAACCAATGACGCCTTCAAGGCCGTTCCCGCAGCAACCATGGCCGATCTGGGCAAGGACCCCGCGAAGCTGAAAGACGTACTGAGCTACCACATCGTCCCCGGCGCGATGATGGCCGCTGACATCAAAAACAGCAATGTCAAGACCCTGCAAGGCGCCAATCTGGCGCTGGCCAAGGCGGGTGACTTTGTCATCGTTGAAAACGCCACCGTGGTTGCTGCCAACCTGGGCGCCACCAATGGTGTGGTCCACACCATCGACACCGTGTTGATGCCTCCTTCAAAGAAGTAAGCGGCCTACCCGGGTGGCCGCTGGCCACCTCGTTAGTAACTAAATAAGGCTAAAGCCCCCGTCGGTATTGCCTAAACAGCTATTATTTTCATAGCGTGGTGGCGCTCATCCGCCACTGCTTCCCAATTTGGCCAAGGACCCCTGTCATGCCCTCCGCTACAAACCCACAACGCCGCGCAATTCTGCGCACATTGGCTGGCCTCGGCCTAGTCGGAACGACCCCCCTTTGGGCACAGCCAACTAAAGTGGCGCGCGCCACTACCGTCGCGCAAATCGCCGACATGTCCACCAACCAGATCGATGTGTCCAAAGACTTTTTGGTCGGTCCCCGTGTGGCTTGGCAAGAAATCAACGGGCGTGGTGGCCTGCAGGGCAACGCCGTCAAACACCTGGTTATTGAGGTGGATGGAAGTTCGGCAAGCCTGCGCGCCGCAGTGGAGTCGCTCAAAAGCCTGCCGCAATGCGTCGCGGTGTTTGGTTCCTGTGGCGACCGGGCTGCCTCGCAGTTGGTCAACATGTTGGGCCGCGAACTGCCAGATTTGGCCCATGTGGCCCCCTGGCTGCAGAACGTGGAAGCCGCGGCCATGCCCAATACCTTCCCT
>NZ_JBWMBA010000091.1:0-1340 GCF_056521325.1 Rhodoferax sp. ZS1R8
CACCAAGGTAGAGATAGTGGCGCCGGATGCCAAAAAAGCGGATGTTGACGCCCCCAAAATCATTCCGGGCACAGGTGTTTTTGTTAAGCCCGCTACCGTTTCCGCGGCGCCCGCAGGCCCGCAAGACATTGTGCTCAATTTTGAAGGGGCAGATCTGCGCGAAGTGGTGCGTGTGGTCATGGGCGACATGCTCGGCGAAAACTACACCATCGACCCCAAGGTCAATGGCACGGTCACCATCAACACCAGCCAGACTATCAACCGCGCGCCTGTTACGCCCATTCTGGAAACCGTATTGCGCATGAATGGCACGGCCATGGTGAAAGAAAACGGCGCCTACAAGATCGGCCCTCTGAATAGCGCCCTGCGCGGCTCCACCACACCGAAGATGGGTGCATTGCAACCAGGTTACAGCGTACAGATTGTTCAGCTGCAATACATCTCCGCCCGGGAAATGGCCAAGATTTTGGAGCCCCTGTTGCCAGAGGGCAGCATTCTGCGTGTGGACGAAAACCGCAACTTGTTGATGCTTGCCGGCGGAGAAGGCGAAATGCGCAATGCATTGGAAACCGTCAGTGTGTTCGACCTGGACTGGCTGGCCGGCATGTCCGTGGGGCTGTTTACCCTCAAGAGTGCAGATGTCAAAAGCATCCTGCCAGAGCTGGAAATACTGTTTGGCGACAAGTCCAAAACGCCCTTTGCTGGCCTGCTGCGCATCTTGCCTATCGAGCGCATGAATGCCGTGTTTGTGGTTAGCCCGCGGCCGCAGTACCTGGAGCAGGCGCGCCAATGGATCGAGCGCCTGGACCGCAGTGGCGGGAGGAGCGGCACGCGTTTACATGTCTACGCCGTGCAAAACGGTAGTGCAGAAAAGATTGCCGCACTGCTAGGCCAGGTGATTGGCGGTAAGTCAACCACCAACACACCACCGCCAACGGTGGCTCCTGGTTTGGTAGGCGCATCACTGCAATCCGCGGGCGCTGGCAGTGCAGCTGCTCCCGGTGGTTTGCCTGGCGCAACCGGCGGCGCATCGGTGGCGGGGGGTGTGTTGGGTGCCAGCACTTCAAGTGCCGCGGCAAGCGTGGTGGCCTCAGGCACAGGCGAGGCGCTGGGCCTCAGCTCGGCGAGCACCGTCAAAGTGATTGCCGACCGAGACAACAACTCGCTGTTGATACTGGCCAACGGGGCCGAATACGAAAAGATTGAAGAGGCCATCAAGCGGCTCGACGTGGTGCCACGGCAAGTTCTGGTGGAGGTAACCATTGCAGAGGTAACACTGACCGGCGCGCTGAGCTATGGGCTGGAGTGGTACTTCAACAATGGCAGCAACAACCTGACCG
>NZ_JBWMBA010000092.1:0-1338 GCF_056521325.1 Rhodoferax sp. ZS1R8
TGCAAGCGGACGGCGCCTGGGCCGATGTGGACACCAAGCGGGTGGCAATGTGTGTACGGGTGCGCATCAAACCCGGTGAACGCATTGCGCTGGACGGCAGCATCGTTAGCGGCCGCTCGGCCATCAACCAGGCGCCGATCACCGGCGAAAGCCTGCCGGTTGAAAAGACCGAAGGCGACCCGGTGTTTGCCGGCACCATCAACGAGTCCGGCTCGTTTGAATACACCGTCACCGCCGCTGCGAACAACAGCACGCTGGCCCGCATCATCCATGCGGTGGAAGAGGCCCAGGGCGCACGCGCACCCACGCAGCGGTTTGTCGACCAATTCGCCAAGGTCTACACGCCGGTGGTGTTTGCGATTGCGCTGGCCATTGCTATCCTGCCGCCCTTGCTGATGGGTGGTCTCTGGTTTGACTGGATCTACAAGGCGCTAGTGTTGTTGGTCATAGCCTGCCCCTGCGCGCTGGTGATCTCCACGCCAGTCACCATCGTCAGCGGTCTGGCAGCAGCTGCGCGCCAAGGCATCCTCATCAAGGGTGGCGTGTACCTGGAAGAAGGCCGCAAACTGAAATGGCTGGCGCTGGACAAGACCGGCACCATCACCCAGGGCAAGCCGGTTCAAACCGATTTTGCGTTGCTGAATGGTGGTGATGTGGCGCTGGTGCGCAGCCTGGCCGCCAGCCTGGCCAGCCGCTCCGACCACCCGGTGTCGCGGGCTGTGGCGCAGGCTGCGCAAGCGGATAGTGTTGTATTGATTGAGGTGGATGGTTTCGAGGCCTTGCCCGGACGCGGCACCAAGGGTCGTATCAACGGCACGTTGTACTACCTGGGCAATCACCGCCTGATCCATGAACAAGGCCGTTGCTCCGATGCGCTGGAAGCGCAGTTGTCTGTGCTGGAAAAACAAGGCAAGACCGTAATCCTGCTGGTTGACGAACAGAGTGTGTTGGGTTTGTTCGCCGTGGCCGACACTGTCAAGGACAGCAGTCGCCAGGCCATTGCCGAACTACACGCGCTGGGCATCAAGACCATCATGCTGACCGGCGACAACGCCCACACCGCAGCCGCCATTGCCGCGCAGGTTGGCATAGACGAAGCGCGCGGCGACCTGCTGCCCGAAGACAAACTCAAGGCCATCGAGGCCAAGATGGGCGCGGGCGGTGAGCATGGTGAGCGCAGTGTGGTGGGCATGGTGGGCGACGGTATCAACGACGCACCGGCCTTGGCACGCAGTGACATCGGTTTTGCGATGGGCGCCGCCGGCACCGGCACTGCGATTGAGACGGCCGACGTCGCGCTGATGGACGACGACCTGCGTAAGCTGCCACGATTTGTGC
>NZ_JBWMBA010000093.1:0-1338 GCF_056521325.1 Rhodoferax sp. ZS1R8
ATGAAGCGCTGAAAAGTGGTGACGTGGTGGCCTGTGTCAGCACCCATCCCGCACCGATGCGCGGCTGCGTGGCAGAACCACTGGGCGTGATGCGTTACCGCTGCGTGGGCGCGCCCGCACTGGTGCGCAAATGCCAGACCAAAACCGGTGCCGTGTCACCCCATCGCCTGCTGGCCGCACCGGCTGTGATCTTCAACCGCAAGGACGGTTTGCAAGATCTGTTCTTGCACCAGCACTTTGGATTGCAATCACCGCAGTACCCGCGCCACTTTGTGCCAGCGGTCGATGCCTTTGAGGCCGCACTGGCCAGCGGCATGGGCTGGGGCATGGTGCATGAGTTGCATCTGGCCAAGCGCACCGGTCGTCTGCCACTGGTCGAGATGTTACCCGGCAGCACAGTGGACATACCGCTGTACTGGCATCACTGGGCGCGTGAACCCGTGTCGGCGCAGCGCCTCACGCAGGCCGTCAAGCTGGCGGCCAAGGCTTTAACTTAAACCTAGCTGGTTGTGTTTTTCTACGCGACATGCCTTGTGATCTGCCGCAATCCGATTGCTACCAATGTCCTTGTTGCGATAACGGTGGTAAATTGTGTTTAGTTGAAACGAGAGGGCAAACTACGTGAAAGCCTAGGACGCAAAGCTTCCGGCCTAAAGCGCAATTCGCGCCATGGCAGCGGGGTCACCGGCCAAGGACCGCATCCCTTGCCGGCCTCCATAACTGTAAAGAGGCCGAACTATGTCGCAACTACGAGCCGGCGCTGTGCGTCGCACCCTAATCACCCTTTCCGCTGTGTTGGTCGTGCCGCTGCTCAGTGCAGCGTTTAGCGTATCGGCAATCGCCCAGACTCCAGGGGTGATTCACCAGCCGGAACACTCCCGTTACATCATCGTCTTCAAGCCCGGCTCTAGTTCTGTACGGCAGCAGGCTGAGTCGCTGGCCAACGGCGCCGGCGCCCGTCCGGATTTCGTCTACGAACATGCTGTCAAAGGTTTTGCAGTTACGCTGCCGACGCGTACTAGCGCTCAGTTTTTAGAGGCAATGCGTCGCCATCCATTGGTGCAGTCTATTGAGACCGACATGGTCGTGCGTCATAGCCAAACCACGCAGAGCAGCGCGACCTGGGGCTTGGACAGATCTGACCAACGCGCTCTGCCGCTTAATAGCGCCTACCTGTATGCAGCCACTGGCCAAGGCGTGCAAATCCATGTGCTAGATACCGGGGTTCGCGCTTCCCATGCCGATTTCGGCGGGCGAGTGCGTGCGGGGTATACCGCCATTGCTGATGGCAACGGAACCAATGACTGCCATGGGCATGGTACACACGTCGCTGCCACG
>NZ_JBWMBA010000094.1:0-1326 GCF_056521325.1 Rhodoferax sp. ZS1R8
AGCGAGTCGGCATACACCACGTTGTTGATGTTGCTGACATTGCCTTTCAGTGACACCTTTTCATTGAAGGTGTACTCGGTCATCAAGTCCACCGTGCTGTAGGCAGGCGCAATCCAGCCTGGGTTGCGGTTTGCTGACTGTTCGCCGCGTAAGTTGATACCGGCACCCACGCGCCACTGCGTATTGAGCTTGTAAGTCGTCCACACGGTGCCGCTGTGGATAGGGGTCAGCGCAGGGCGCTCACCAGCACGCTCACCCGAGCCAGCTGTGGGGGAGGCGATGTCGATCATGGCATCGGGCATCCACATATAGGAGCCAAACACCTCCCACTGGGGTGTCAGGTGGCCTGTCAAGTCCACTTCACCGTCTGCGGGGTTGCCCGCCAGGATGGTGGGTTTGGTCACGGCGGATACGCCAAATACGTTTTTGCTGTCGCGGGCAAAGTCCAGTCCGGCCAGGATCTCATGTTTGAGGCCCCAAGCGTTCAGTTTCTGGTTGTAGTCGCTTTGGCCGTACAGCGAGTCCAGGTCCTGGATCTTGGCGTTGTTGCCGTGTTGGGGCCAAAGGTGTCCAGCGCCACGGTTGTGGGGCACTGGGGGTTGGTCACCAAGCCGGTGGTGGCATTGGTGCTGCGAATGCAATGGCGTACGTTACCGGCGCGTTGGTCGCGGGTGTAAGCACCCTTGCGGATCACGGTCTTGAGTTCGGTGTTGCCATCATTGCGGTGTACGTGGCTGGCAGTGATGTATTTGGCAGTGCCATTGCTGTAATCGCTGGCCATTCCATAGTAGGCGGCCGGGTCCAGCTTGTCGTTTTCCGTGACGGCCGAAATGGGCGCACTGGCAGTGGGCCTGATCCATGGCAAACCATAGTTCATGCCATTGTTGTTTTCCAGTGCGTACAGGCCAACCAAAAATTCGTCGCTTGTGCCAATGCCAAAACGGTAGGCGGCTGCTACGCCCTTTTTGTTGATGCTGCTGCCTGAACCGTTGTTGTCGGCCTTGGTGACCATGGCGTTGATACGCAGGGCGGCGTTTTCGCTGGTCTGGACGTTCAAATCACCGGTGATTCGGCCGTAGTTGAAGTTGCCCACGGTGGTGGTCACTTCGTTCTGGTTGACGGCGCGCGGTGCCTTGGACACCTGGTTGACTGCGCCGCCCGTGGAGCCACGGCCGAACAACATGCTTGCAGAGTCGCGCAACAGCTCGATGCGGTCGTTGTTGAAAGTGTCGCGGTCATAGAAGGCCGGGTCGCGCATGCCGTCCACAAAGATGTCACCACTGGTGGCCAGCGAAAATCCGCGCAGGCGGATGTCTTCTTCGCCCC
>NZ_JBWMBA010000095.1:0-1317 GCF_056521325.1 Rhodoferax sp. ZS1R8
GCTGGCCTCCACCCGTTTGCCGAACAAGCCTCTGGCCGACATTGGCGGTGCACCCATGGTGGTGCGCGTTGCGCAGCGCGTGCGCTCGGGCGTGCCAGCCAGCGCGCACATCGTGGTGGCAGCGGACCACCCTTCCATCCTCAAGGCCTGCCAGGACCACGGCATCGAAGCCATCCTGACACGCCAAGACCATGCCTCCGGCAGCGACCGCCTGGCCGAAGCCTGCGACATACTGGCGTTGCGCGAGGACGAGATTGTTGTGAATGTGCAGGGCGATGAACCCCTGATCGACCCAAGCCTGGTGCAGGCCGTTGCCGGTGTACTGCAAGCCCAGCCCCTGGCCAGCATGGGCACCGCCGCACATGCCATAGACAGCGTTGCCGACTTCACCAACCCCAATGTCGTCAAGGTAGTGCTGGATGCTGCCGGCCTGGCTCTGTACTTCAGCCGCGCACCCATTGCCTGGTGGCGCGATGGTTTTACCCAGGGCGTGCAGACCCTGCCCCAGCCCGCGCCGCTGCGCCACATTGGCATCTACGCCTACCGGGTCGGATTTTTACGTCTGTTCCCGCAACTGCCGCAGGCCCCCATCGAAGTTACCGAGGCACTGGAGCAATTGCGCGCCATGTGGCACGGCCACCGCATCGCCGTGCATGTGAGTCAGCATGCA
Organism: Rhodoferax sp. ZS1R8; assembly: GCF_056521325.1. Lineage (NCBI taxonomy): Bacteria > Pseudomonadati > Pseudomonadota > Betaproteobacteria > Burkholderiales > Comamonadaceae > Rhodoferax > Rhodoferax sp. ZS1R8. Next base: position 671 of record NZ_JBWMBA010000095.1, read on the forward strand.
CCAGGGCCGGGTGTGGACACACCCGAAGACCTGGAGCGGGTACGGGCCATATTCGTTGCCAACAGCGGGTAATCCGTAAGGCAGGCGACCGGCGGTCCATGCTATTCTCGGGAGGCAGCCGCGTGTCGAGGCGCGCCTCTACGGTGCCGCCTGCCGCGCCTAGGGTTTTTGTTCTATCCAAGGGTATCCATGAGACTTATTTTGTTGGGCGCGCCAGGCGCAGGCAAAGGCACTCAAGCCACGTTCATCTGTCAAAAATACGGTATTCCACAAATTTCCACAGGAGACATGCTGCGTGCCGCCGTCAAGGCGGGCAGCCCGCTGGGGCTGGAGGCCAAGGCCATCATGGCCTCGGGTGGACTGGTCAGCGACGATCTCATCATCAACCTGGTCAAGGAGCGTTTGACACTGGCTGATTGCGCGAACGGCTTCCTGTTTGACGGTTTTCCCCGCACCATTCCGCAAGCGGACGCCATGAAGGCAGCCGGTGTGGCATTGGATTACGTGGTGGAAATCGACATCCCCTTTGACGCCATCGTGGAACGCATGAGCGGACGCCGCTCGCACCCGGCGTCGGGCCGTACCTACCACGTCAAGTTCAACCCCCCAAAAGTTGACGGTGTGGACGACGTCTCTGGCGAGCCGCT
>NZ_JBWMBA010000096.1:0-1315 GCF_056521325.1 Rhodoferax sp. ZS1R8
GTACTGGCCGTCACCCACCTGCCCCAGGTCGCATCCACTGCTGACCACCATCTGGTAGTGGCGAAGCAAATGAGTGGCAAAGTAACCTTGAGCACGGTGGCCGCAGTATTGGGCGAGCAGCGTGTCGCGGAAATCGCCCGTATGTTAGGGGGCGAAAAACTCTCCAGCACCACCCTGGCCCATGCCAAGGAAATGCTGCAGTCGGGAGCCTGATCACATGCAGAACAGCGCACAACCCATGGAGATGGTACTCATCACCGGCATGTCAGGCTCGGGAAAATCGGTCGCTCTGCACGCGTTGGAAGACGCTGGTTTTTACTGCGTGGACAACCTTCCGCCCGAACTGCTACTGCCTTTTGTAGAACTGGAACAACAACACCACGCCCGGCGCATCGCCATCGCCATGGATGTGCGCAGCGCCACATCCCTGCCCTTGGTGCCCCACCATCTGGAAACCCTGCGCAGCCGAGGCGTGCACGTGAAGTCGTTGTTTCTGGACTCCGATACCGAGACCCTGGTGCGTCGCTACTCCGAAACGCGGCGCAAGCATCCCCTTTCACAACCCGACCCAGGCAACCGTGCGCAGGATGCACGCCGCGCGTTGGTCGAGGCGATTGAGTTGGAGCGCACGCTGCTGGCCGTGTTGCGCGATCAGGCCCATGTGATCGACTCCAGCATCATCCGCGCAGCCCAGTTGCAGGGTTATGTCAAGGCGCTTATATCTGCGCCCAGCGGGCAACTCACTTTGGTCTTTGAGTCGTTTGCGTTTAAACGGGGGGTGCCTAGCGATGCAGACTATGTGTTTGATGTGCGCATGTTGCCTAACCCGCATTACGAGGCATCGCTGCGCGCACTGACCGGACGGGACAAGCCGGTTGCCGACTTTTTGCTGGAACAGGCCGAGGTGCAGTTGATGCGCAACCACATCACCCAATTCCTGGAAAGCTGGCTCGACGCCTTGGCGCGCGACCACCGAAGTTATGTAACGGTGGCCATTGGGTGCACGGGCGGGCAACATCGTTCAGTCTATCTGGTGGAGCAGCTCAGCCAGCACTTCACGCCCCAATGGGTCACGCTGACACGCCATCGGGAACTCGACGCGCGCTAAAGGCACAGCAAGCACTCAGGCGGCTGCGCCTTGTTGCAAGAGTTTGCGAATGGGAGCGGGCAGCCCCACATCGGGCCAGGCGTCCGCGCGGAGCCATTGACCCGCACCCCACTCCAACGAGGAATCGGGTACGCGCAGTTGCCAGGTATGCAGGTACAGGTCTTTGTGGGTCAAAACATGGGTAAAAACCGGCAGGGCATGCAAGCG
>NZ_JBWMBA010000097.1:0-1308 GCF_056521325.1 Rhodoferax sp. ZS1R8
GGTGGCACAGGCGGTCAACAGGCCAACAGTGGCACACAAACTGGCCACGCGCATCGTGCGGAGCCACGGGTGGGAGAAGCGGATCTTGTGTGACATAGCGTTTTGTGTTGCAGGTGGAGATAGGGCTGCAGTGTAGAAGGCTGATTGCGGCTGGCCTGCAGGGCCATTCACGCCCAGGCCAGCATCCTCGCCGCAAGCCCCGCCAACGCACAGGCCACTATGACCGGAACTACACCCACCTTGTAGCGCAGCAGCGCCACCGCCGCCAGGGCGGTCAAAAGCAGCGCCACGCCATCCACCCTTGAGCCAAATATGCCGCTAGCCCCCGGTAATATTGCGATGTGCGCTATGAAAAACAGAGCGAGACTGGCTATAACCCCCACCACCGCTGCGGTGATAGCGGTCAGCGGTGCGGTCAGGTGCAGCTTGCCGTGGGTGGATTCGACCAGCGGGCCCCCGGCCAGGATGAAGATAAAGGATGGCAGAAACGTGAACCAGGTCACCACGGTGGCTGCCAGCGCCGCACCCAGGAAGAGCGCGTCCGGCCCCAGCACTTCCTTGGTCCAGCCCCCAACAAAACCCACAAAGGCCACGACCATGATCAGGGGCCCGGGTGTGGTCTCGCCCAGCGCCAGCCCGTCGATCATCTGGGTGCCGGTAAGCCAGCCAAATTGTTCTACCGCGCCCTGGTAGACGTAGGGCAGCACTGCGTAGGCGCCACCAAAAGTCAACAGCGCAGCCTTGGTGAAGAACCAGGCCATTTGCGCCACAGCGCCATCCCAACCCTGCCAGGCCACCAGTACACCCATGGGCAGCAGCCATAGCGCGGCGCCCACGGCCAGCACTGTAACCATGCGCGAAGGCTTGAAGCGGGCGTGAGCTGGTGTCGGTGTATGGTCGCCAATCAGCCAGTCGCGCTCGCCCGGTGCCAGCACAACGGCCTTGGCTGCGCCGTGACCACCCCCGCCCGCTGCAAACTGCGCTGGCGCCCAGCGCGAGCCCAGCCAACCCATGACTGCCGCACCCAGCACAATCCACGGAAACGGCACATTGAACACATAGATTGCTACAAAACTCATAGCTGCAACCACCCACAGCACGGGGGCTACAGTCGGTTTCCTCAATGTCTTGCTGCCAATGCGGTGCACCGCCTGCAACACAATCGCCGCCACTGCAGGCTTGATGCCATACAGCAAGCCCGCCACCCAGCCCACATGGCCGAAGGCCACATAGACCCAGCTCAAGCCAATCAGGATGAACAGCGAAGGCAGCACAAACAGCACACCCGCCACAACCCCGCCCCATGTG
>NZ_JBWMBA010000098.1:0-1293 GCF_056521325.1 Rhodoferax sp. ZS1R8
ACTTGGGCGTAGCCTTCCTGACTGGGGCTAACTGATTCGGCGCTCTGCGGCTCATCGGCGCGGCGGCATGAGGAGTGTTAGGCGCGAAGCCCCCCGCGCCTTGCGACAGCTTGAACACCGCCACCGTGCCAACCAACTCCTGAGCCTGGGATTTGAGGCTTGATGCCGCTGCCGCCATCTCCTCCACCAGCGCCGCATTCTGCTGCGTCACCTGATCCATCTGTTGCACCGCCTCACCGATCTGCGCCACGCCCTGGCTTTGCTCGCTGCTGGCTGCGCTGATCTCACCCATGAGGTCGGTCACGCGGCGGATGCTGCTCACCACCTAGGTCATGGTGCCACCGGCCTGATCGACCAGGACCGTACCTTGTTCGACCCGCTCCACGCTGGCGTTGATCAGGCTCTTGATTTCCTTGGCGGCCTCCGCACTGCGTCCGGCCAGGCTACGGACTTCCGAGGCCACCACCGCAAAGCCGCGCCCCTGCTCGCCCGCCCGCGCCGCTTCCACCGCCGCGTTCAAGGCCAGGATGTTGGTCTGGAAAGCGATGCCGTCAATCACGCTGATGATGTCGCTGATCTTTTTGGAGCTGTCGTTGATGCCTTTCATGGTCTCCACCACCTTGGCCACGACTTCACCGCCTTTGATGGCCACGGTGGACGCACTCTGGGCCAGCTGGTTGGCCTGGCGGGCGTTGTCAGCATTTTGTTTGACGGTGGAGCCGAGTTGCTCCATCGAGGCTGCCGTTTCTTCCAGCGCGCTGGCTTGCTCCTCGGTACGCTGGCTCAGGTCGTTGTTGCCCTGGGCGATTTCGGCGCTGGCGGTGGCCACACCTTCAGAACCTTGGCGCACCGATGACACGACGTTACATAGTGACTGCTGCATAGCCAACATGCCCGCAATCACGCTCTGTTCTGCACCTGATGGGACTTGGATGTGGGTCGTTAAATCACCGGCAGTGATCGCTCCGGTGATGGCCAAAACCTGATCAGGCTCCGCACCCAATTGGCGCACTATGCCGCGCACAATCAGCGCGCCAAAGACTGCTGCAAAGACAAATCCGCCGAGCATTGACAAAATAGACAACATCCTCAGCTCAGCCGCCCGGGTTACAGAGGCCTCATAGTCTTGTTTGGCTACATCCAGCTGCAGCGTTGTCAGCTTAGTCAAGATGTCCAGTGCCTTCGGCGACAACGGGCTTACTCCCTCTTTGTAAATTTTTAGCGCTTCCTCAACATTCTGGGCCTTCAGCGCTTCATTCATGGGGAGGACGCCCTCACGCACATAGGTGGCGC
>NZ_JBWMBA010000099.1:0-1292 GCF_056521325.1 Rhodoferax sp. ZS1R8
GGCTTGCAATGCAGTCTGCACGGCGTCCAGCAAGGTGGCATCGGGCCATGACGATGCACCGTCTGCCAACTGGGCCAGCACGTTCAGCGGCAGGGGGCGCACGGCTACAGACGCGGCTTCGACCAGAGCACGTGCCGCAGCGGGCAGCGCGCGTAACCGGCGCTGCAGCATCTCGCGTACGCTGCGCGGCAGGCTCAGGGTTTGGGGATCGCCCGGTTCTACGGGAGCATCTGGCAACGCCAGCAGCAACTCATTGAGTACAAAAGGGTTGCCGGTGCAGGCTGCGTGCAAGCGGTTCAACTCGGCTTGACCCCAGACCTGTTCTGGGCGGCGTTGGCGGCAGCACTGGGCTACCGCGTCCAGGCTCAAGCCTTCCAATGGCAGCAGCGTGAGGTGGCCGGTTTGCTCCAACTGCTGCGCCCACAGGCGTTGTGCATCACTCAGCTCGTGCCCCCGCGCAGCGGCACGCCAGCGCAGTAGGCCGCGGTGGGTGAGCAGGCTCAAGAGCTCCAGCGTGGAGCTGTCGCACCACTGCAGGTCGTCCACCAGCAGCCACGCGCCCATGGATTCGAAGACCCGCGCCAGGCCCTCCAGCAAGCGCGACTTGGCGGTCATCATGTCCAGCGGTGGTAGAGGATCGTCTGGCGCCAGATCGGGCAGCAGGCGGGCCAGGTCCAACCGGTAGGCGCCCAGGCCGCTACCCCCGCGCTGCAGCGTGGCATGCAGGTGGTCCATCTGCGACAACAGGTACTCCGCCACCGGTCGATACGGTATCTGTTGCAGCCCCTCTCGCCCTCTGAGCATGGGTGTCTGTGCGAACGCGGCGGTCAGCAAGGAGCTCTTGCCCATGCCTGCTTCGCCCACCAACACGATGGCACGCATAGCCGTTCGGCGCAGAGTTTGTAGCGCGGCCTGTCGGCCAAACAGCAGTGTGGCGGATGTGGGCAGGTCGCCCTCTGCCTGGTCAGACCCATCGATATCCGTTGTTTGAAACTGGACCATGTTTTGCAGCGTTGCAAACCAGGCCGGCGCCGGCGCTGTAGCGGCATAGGTGTTGAGCGTGCGTTCACAGGCCACCTGCCACCGTGACTGCAGCTGCGTGCCCCATGCACGCGCCCAGTCCCAAAAAGCATCAAATCCCGAGACCTGGAAGCCTTCGAGCCAGCGTGTGGGTTGCAAGCGCACGAGAACAGCACCATCGGCCGTTTCGATGGCGCTGTCCAGTGTGTCGATGTCCAGTGGCAATTGCAGGTACACGCGGGAACGCTCACTTTGCAGCGCGTCTCCCTGCG
>NZ_JBWMBA010000009.1:0-58568 GCF_056521325.1 Rhodoferax sp. ZS1R8
ATTGGGTATATTCCACCGGCCGAGGCTGAGGCAAACTACTATCGGCAACTCGCCGAGAAGACCGAAACCCCGGTTTCACTTTAACTAACTGGCCTCCACGAAACCCGGGGCGATTCACCCAGTCCCTGAGCCTAATATCCCTGTCAAACTTATTCAATAGCTCCACCATAGTCAGCTGAGGTATCTCCCGATGCTTCCTCTCCGTATAAGGAACAAGCTGCTCAACAAGGTCCAGGCAAGCCTCATACCGTTTCCTGCGCTCCGCATCAGTCAGGCCAACAACATACTTTCCATCTATCTCCCTGGCTACAAACTTGATCTGTGCCCCTGGCAAGGCGGCAGGAAATGGATCCCGCGGAAAGTCCTCAGGTATGGCACCCGCGATGCTTAGTTTGTCTGCTCCCGACTCAGGTAATTCGTTTGCCATGGCGTTCTTCCTAAATTGTTGTGTGTGCATCCGACTAACGTCGACTGCGCTATTGCCCGACCCACCAATGCGCAAAGTCCAGCAAGCTCCGATGGGTTGAAGTGACCTTGTCCAGGTCCTCGCCTGTATTCGGTGAGCCCGTCTCGTTACGCAGAATCAAAGCGAGATGGATATCGAGATGAATACCCGACATATACGGCAAGAAGTCATCTACAAACGCGATCGGCTTCAGTTCGAGCAAAGCACCAGCCTTAGGACTTTGGGTGCCACCACCCTTGTCCGTTGCAATCACCCTGTCAATCGGGAAGCCCTGTGCACGCAGGTTTTTTAGGCGGGCAGCCTCAAACTCCTTTGGCAGCGCCGATACACACACCAACTCGAAGCCCGCCGCGCGTAGCACGTGGCAAGCGTCCAATGCGCCGGCCATGGCTGGAAGGGTCTCCCAGAATTGGGTATCGAACACACTGCGAAACTGAGCCAGCTGCTCGCCCTCAACCCTCTGTACATTCCATCGATCTAGTGCCCAGTAAGCGTCGGGATCCCTCTCCTTGGGATAGACACCGAACGCACGCTCCCATGCGCTGGCATAGGCGAGGTTGTAGTCCAGCAGGACACCGTCGGCATCAATTGCAATGATCTTTTGATTCATACATCACCACTTTCATTCAATTTTTAGATTTTCTCTTGCGAGCGCTTGACCGTCAGTAAGCATGTCGGACACAACGCCTGCTTAAGTTGGCTTCGCACCCACTACCAAGGCTTCAGACGGGTGAAGCCCCGCATGGCGCGCAACCGCAGGAAGGCGCGCGTCATATCTTTTTCCTGGGTACGACTGGACACCCGCACCCAGCTTGAGAAGACATACCGCGCATCCGGGTCGGGGATGGGCGGCCCCGCCAAGCGATACACCCTCCCCGACTCCGAAACCGCGCATAGTGCATCCAGATCCAACTGAACAATTGGCGTAGTCATTCGCCCATGACCATGCACCCGCCCCACCAGGTGACGGGTGCGTGTGCCGTGCTTGTCCTTTGCTTGGAGCACGCTCCAGCGGATCATGTCCGTCACCGGGGTTTGCATGGGGGGGTGGGATAGTTGGAGGGGCGGAGGTGGAGTGAGGGCTGATCAATTTTTGTGGCTCGGGTAGCGCTGGGCCTGGCATCAATCATCCCGCACCATGTCTTCGCACAAGGCACTGTCGCGGTCACACAGTGCATTGGACCATTGGCCTTTGCGGGTTTCGACGCGGGTGCCCTTTTGCAACTTTGTAATCCCATGCACGATGAAGCTGTGCTGTTCGGTGTCGATCTGGGAGTCGATGCCGAGGTTGCCAACAAAGAGGATGCGTTGCACCGTGCCTTGCACGACGGGTACAGTGGAATCGTCCCAGTGGCGTATCACCCAAAGCACGAAAGGCGTACTCAGCATCACACCCAGTAAGGCGGAAGCAAACAGGACCAGGATCGCGTCCGACAGAAAGGACGCATTCGGTCTTTTACCTGTACTCTGATCGCCCGGCTCACAGTCATCTTCAGCGAGGTAGTCGATGAGATCCTCTGCGGAACAACATCTGGGCTTTGATGTTCCGGTAGTTTCTGATGTGTGGTTCTTCATCGATTGCTCCTGTTCAATGGGTTATGGTTAGATGGGTTCGCTCTTTGTCATGGGCTGCAGGGCCCGGTGTCACATCAGCTGCACGCACTGATGCTGCGCAGTGCAAAGGTAACGCCGGTTATTGCCACGGGTCTCCAGCGTGAGGTCCTCCAACTTCTTGAGGCTGGCTCCATCGCACAAGGAATAGAAGCCCTGATCGGTCTCTACCAAGGAGCGGGTCAGCCATCCGCCGGTCTGCGTCACTGCCATCACACGTCCCGCCGGTTGAACCGACTGGACAGTGCTGTTAGTTCCATGGTCCAAGAAGTACGCTGCAACGCCCACTACAGAAAGGCACAGCGTGCCCAACGCAATCAACACCACCATGGTGATGACGACGAAGTCCTGCGTATGTTTGATCACACGATCGACTCGGGTGTTAGGTTTCACATCGTTCAGATCATTTGCCATGGGACTTCTTTCCGCGCAACGGCTTGGGTCCGCTGGTTTTGGCAGGTGCAGTCTTGCCTGCGATGTCTTTAAGGAACATTCGACCTGAGCCCCAGTCTTGCACCGGGGTCTCCAGTTCCTTGACCATGAGTTGCAGATGCACATAGGCCACAACACCCTTGTCCCGCACGATCAGCAGCAGTTCTTGGTCCTCGAGTTCGCGTGCGCTTTTCAGTAGCGCTGTCTCGCCGATGATGGCTCGAAGCGGCGCTGGTAAAGCCAGCATCGCGAATCCTGCAAGGTCGTGCACCATGGCGGCGCTGGGTTGGGGGAGTTGGGCTCGTAGCGGTTGGGACACATTTTCAGGTCCAGTACGGGATGGAAGTGATAGGGTCACAGCCGGCTTTTTGTGGCGCGGCGGTGAGGCCTTTACGGTTTTGGTGGTGGTCTTTTTGGTCGTCATAGTCGTGTTCGTAAATGTTTTGACAAAGCCCTCCCCCGACCTGCTTGAGATAGGCCTCAGAGGGTTGCGACGGGTTATTCCAGCAGTGGCTGGCATGGTTTCAACAGGCCAGCGGTCCGCGCTACGGCGGATGCATTTGGGGGTTCCAGGTTGGCGCGCGTCTATTCATAGCTGGATCGGGAAGCCCTGCCCGTCCCCGTCGTCCTCAAGCGCCTGATAGAAGCCCATAGGCTGGCTACCCTGGTTCTTGAGCCGCAGTTCTTCTCGCAGGAGAAACAGCAGCTTCTCGCTTCGGTCAACGTGCGTGGGTGTGTCTATGGGCGCAAAGGCCAGGCGTCGCTGCACGCAGGCAAAGTCGCCGGGGGTTAGCCCCTTCAAACGGGATGCGGCCGTCAGCTTCTCATCGCCGGGTACTACGTCGATGGCCTCGCACAACTTGCTGAAGCCCTGGCGCAATTGAGCGGGCGTCAACACATCAAACCGGATCTTGGCGTCCATGCGGCGCAGCACGGCGCCATCCAATGCGTCCAGCCGGTTGGTGGCCAGCACCACGATGCCGTCAAAGTCGCTCAATTGCTCCAGCAGCTCGTTGACCTGGGAGACCTCCCAATTGCGGACCGCATGATCCCGGCTGGCCAGCAGGCTGTCGGCCTCGTCGATGAACAAGACTGCGTCGTTGTTAACTGCAGATTCAAAAGCCTGGTCGATGCGCTGCTCGGTTTCCCCCACCCAGGGTGACAGCAGATCGGAGGCGCGCTTCTCCAGTAAGGGCTTGTCCAGCAACCTGGCCAAGGCATGGGCGTATGCTGTTTTACCGGTACCCGCCTCCCCGTACAGAAGAACGCGAGCCGAGCCACAACGACACATGCCCGCTGCGAGCGCCAGCAGGTCTTCACTGGCCTGGACGGAATTCGCATCCCATTGCAACCGGGCGGCAGGACGCTTCAGACGGCTTGTGTGTTTGCCCGGCAAACGGCTGCACAGCCAGTGGCGACAGTTGTCCCAGTCCATAGGATGACCCGCCCCATGGGCACGTTCCACGACCACCGCCAGGCGGTCGATCAAGGCCGGCGTCAAGGTTGACACGTCAGCCCAGCGGGCAAGTTCTGCCGCGTCCGCTGTGCGTCCCAGGCGTTTCTGCAGCATTGCTAGGCGCACCGAGCGTGGCATTGCCCCAAAGGCGATCACCGTATCGAAACGGCGCATGACGGCGGGATCCAGGATATCCGGATGGTTCATGATCCAGATCACCGGGATGCGGCTGTCTTCGATCAGCCGGTTCAGACTGGCCCGGTGGTTGGCCATGGTCACCGCAGATGGATCACCACCTAGGGTGGCAGAGTCTCCCCCTGCGCGAAACACATCGTCCGCCTCGTCAAAGACGATGACACCCCCGGCCGTGTTGCGCAGCATACTCAAGGTCAGCCGCAAGTGGCTGAGCCGGTCCTCACCGCTGAGGGCGGTGCCGCCTTCATCCAGCACCACCAGTTCCATCGCGCTCACCGCAGTGATGGCACTGAACTCCGTCAGCAGCGCCCGAACCCACTCGGTCTTACCCAATCCAGGCGGGCCGCTCACCAGGAGGTGGGTACCGCGGTGGGCCGGTGTTTGCAAAGCAAGCGTACCAGCGTCACTGCCAGCCTTGGCCGCGAAGGCCTTGGAAGCGTTCAAGGCCCCAGCCAGCCAGGCACGGGCGAGTTGGTTGTCCAGCTGCATGTGCTGGAAATCCTGAAGGCCCAGTGTGGGTGGGACCAGGGGTACCACCAAATTGGACAGGATCAGGCCGGGATGGTCTTCATGGACGGGGATGCGCTGCCCCAGCACCCGCGGTACTTTAAGTAGCCGCTCCAGCGTGTAGTCACCATGGGGGTTCACCGCCACCAGTCCACAACGCAGCAGCCGGCTATCGCGCAGCAGGGCCGGAGTAACCTCCGATAGGGGGCGGTTCAATAGGGCACTAAAGGCTTGGGGCAACTCTGCGATTCCGATTTCGCCCCAGGTGGCAACGGCCAAGCGCAGGGGCCGAAAGGCCCGCATGGCGACCGCAAACTCGAAGATCTCGTGCTCTACGCCATCCAGACCGGCGCTGTCAGCCAGCCATTGGATGGTGTGCAGCATGCTGCAGTCGTCCGCCGGCACGGTGAGGCAATCCGCCAGAACCATGGTCTGGGTCAACTCGAAGGCGCCCTGCAAGGCCTGCTGCACGTCCTGCACCCTGGAGGCTGGATCAGCAAGCGAAGGAACGTTGAGCAGGTCGGCCAGCACGCCCATGCGGGGGCTACCCGGCTCACAATATGCGGGCATGCCACCAGCACCCCGCAGGATGCGCAGAGTCCAGCAGACCAGTCGACCGCGGTAAGCCAGTCGTGCGGGGGTGGCGGTGGGACCTGTCCAGTCCTCCTGTACGCGGGTGCGGCTGCGACCGAGGGATCCGTCATCTGACAATTCGAATATTGACATGGGTGGTTCCTTTATTGCGGCATGGCCATGTAGACCTGGTTTTCGATACGAAGCAGGTAGATGGCTTGCGGGGTTTCGATGTGGACCGAGGTGATGAGGCGCGCGTCCTTGTCGCCGCTGTTGGTGCCTTTAGCACTGCCCACCGGTTTGCCAACATCGCCGAAATTGACGCCTCCGTTCAGACTGGCGATGGCCTGGCGACCCAGGATGGCGACCAGCTCTGGCGGGACACCCACGATCTGCATGCCTTGCGTGAAGAAGGCGTGCAAGGGCTTGCCTTGGCGTGGGCCAACGCGTGGGCCAGGCTTTGGGCAATCTTGTGACGGGTCGTGTTCAAACCGGACATCGTGGATGTCCTTGAGCGCCGTGCTGGAGTTGGCGAACTTGAATGCGAAGTGGGGTTTCATACGGTTAGCGTTGGCCGTTTGTTTGGCGGAGCGCCAAGCGGTTGCGTAGTTCCATGACCGCCATCAAGACCCGCTGCTGCAGGCATTGCACCGTGATGTCCACCATCTCGTCTTCGTTACCCCAGCCCAGGCAGTTGCGCAGGTTGGACGCCAACACCTCATCCTGGTTGGCTAGCTTGCGCATGGCATCGCGTGCCACCGAGCAAATCACATCCCGGGACGAGTATGGTGCTTCTACGGTCTTGCCCAGCAGCAGTTCGATGCCGGAGACCAGGATGGCGACATACAGAGTGTCTTGTGTCCGCGGTCCGGCAAAGGCCCGCTTGCTGCCGGCTTGCGCGACTGCACGCAGGCGGTCAATGGGAAGTCGCTGGAGCTTCGGGCCCTCCGCGCACAGTAGTGTCAACACCCGGTTGACGTCCCGCTCCTGCATCACGCTGCGGATGAAGTCGCGCAGCTTGCTGTCTTGAACCAGATTGATGGCGCGGCGGATCAGAACTTGGGGATCGATACCAACGACCAGCTCCACGACATCCTCCACTTTGCGCACCGGGGGGCGGTCCTGTGGCTGGCGCGGCACCTTCTGGGCGAAGGGGCGCGGGTAATGCTGCGGGTTCAGCAAGGCCAGCGCATTCAGGGCCGCGATCTTATTGAAGGAAGTAGTGACGGAGGTAGGTGTGGTTTTCATAAAAGGGGCCTGGTGTTTAAAGGTGCTGATGAAGTTTTAGGCAAAGCTCTCCCCTAACCCGACGCGGATCGGATTTGAAGTGGCCAGGGTTTAGGGTGGTGGCTCGGGTGTCGTGGGCTGCTGCCGCCCGCGGTTAGACGGAAGCGCAGCCGGGCAACAGCACTACGGTGGATGGACTGCCGGCATGGGCGGTGGTGTGCGGGTCATTTGCGTGTATTCCTTGGTGTCTTCAGTTCAAGCTATCAGAGAGTTCGTTTTGCGCAAGTGGCTATTTGCAGTGTTTTGGGCAAAGCTTTTCCCTGACCCTGGGTCTGCACACTTGCAGGCTCCAGGGTTTGTGGAAATTGGCGGAGTTTTAGCGGTTAGCTCAGTTGCATGGGGGATGCGCTTGCATCCATGCTCGCAACGGAGACACCCACTGCGGGGGTGGTGGTTGGGCGTCTTCGTTGGAGCCCATGCCACCCTCGTCGCGGTGGTTGTTGGATCTATCACTTACCGCTCCGCCTGTGCGTGTATAGCTTGGGTGGTGCATGCCACGCAGTTTGGGCACGGGTTGAGGCGTAGCTTCCTTGGCGGGGACATAGATGGTGGTATTGCTGCCCGGCAGCTTTTGCTCAATCAGTGGCCCTTGCGCCATTTGACTGGCCAGCAGGCGCTCCATGGCTGATCCGTCCTGGCGGGTGAGGTTCGGTACGTAACGGCTGTAAACGCGGAATAGCATCTCCGTGCTGGTATGTCCCAGCTGTCGGGCAATCCACTCGGGTGCTTCGCCGGAGGCAAGCCACAACGTTGCCGCGGTATGGCGCATCTGGTATGGACGCCGAGCAGTCAGGCCCAAGTGGCGTAACAGCGGATACCAGACCCGGTCAGAGAAGTTTTTGTTATCCAGTGGTTGTCCGGTCAGGTTGCAGAAGACGTACTCAGACTGTTTACCGGTCGCTTCGAACTGCGACTTCAGCGCATCGAAGACGGGTTGGCTCATTTGAATGTCACGCTGGCTGCCATCCGTCTTGGTGTACTCGTCTTCACCCAACACAAAGGTTTCGCGGACACGGATGATACGTAGATCGAAATCCACGTATTTCCATTTGAGGCCATGGACTTCGCCGGTGCGCATGCCGGTCAGGAAGCGCGTGGTGAAGTAGCTTTTGTAGTCGGCGCGTGCGGTTGCAATGATGCGCTGCACGTCGACCAGGTTAAACGGATCCACATCGGTTTTACGCTGACGCAGTTTTTTGATATTGGTCATGGGTGACGTAAACTCAAATCGGTCGGCGGCTTCGTTCAGGATCTGGCGTAGCAGACCCATGATTTCATTGATCCGCTTGGGTGAGAGTCCAATTTGCTCTCCGCGACCTTTAACTTTGGCGAGTGTGGCGCGGAATTCAAGAACATCAGACTTGGTGATGCTGCCGACCACCTTGGCCCCGAAGTTGGGGACAAGGCGGCCGTTTAACGTGGACAGCAACGACTTGATATGGCTGCGGCGCCATTCGATGCTGCGCTCGTCTACCCACTGTGTGGCGAAGTCTTTGAACAGGGGCTCCACGCCCATGCTCACCGTTTCCAACTTGCCATTGACGAATTGGTCAATGTTCAGAGCAGTCTCTGTAGGAGTGGCGGCGCTTTCGATTACCTTGGCTAGGCGTTTCAGTGCCTTGCTGTTGGGAAAGTAGTTGGCGTAGACGAAGGTTCCTGCAGCGATCTCGGATTCGATCTTGGCCAGAATTTTTTCGAGCTTCTTGCGGTTGGTAGGCGTTTCGGGGAGCAAGGTATATTCCCTGCACCGATCATCCATGTACCGGAAGTCGAAAAACAGAGCCCCATTGGGCTTGTGTACTCGGATACTAGGCATGCAACATGCTCCCATTGGCCATCGGGATGCCTGCCATCAAGGAGGATTGGGAAACCGCCATACCCTTCATGTCTCTTTGTATAGTCTCCCATACGTACAGAATCTTGCGACCTCCAAATGGGCGAAAGTAATGCACACCCTCCAGCAAGACACTGTCTTTTAGCCGCTCCCGAATGGTGCGCACGTCGTACTTGATCCGGACCGCAAGTTCGTCAGTGGTCAGGTAGGTCGGGTCTTTCCCGTGTTCATTAACTGTTTGCATAAGTGGATCTCCATTGCGTAAAACGTTACACTGGAAGATCATCTTCCACCGATTTGATGAAATTTAATCTCCCAAAGATCATTATGCATGGGATTTGCGAAATTTCAAGTCAAATTGGCCTTCTGAAGATCATTTTATTTAAAATAAGATCATGATACGTTGCCACTTCGCCCGTTTGCTTGGCGAGCGAAAGCTAAAAATTAGCGACGTTGCCAGGGATACCGGCATCAACCGCGGCACGCTTACGCGCATGTACTATGAGACTGCGGAACGGATTGAGTTGGAAGTGCTGGATCAGCTTTGCGACTACTTCCAAATAGATTTGCCAGAGCTGTTAGAGCGCACCGCACCAGAAGACTCGCCCACAGTTCGACCCTGAGGTGGCTAGTGTTTGATTCACTATAGAGAGAGACTAGAGGAACTGGTTTTTCGCCTTGCGACTGGGCCAGACCCGGGTCTTCAAGCAGAAGCTGAGGGGACCTGATTGACTGGGTCAGCTAAGGATTGTTGGATGCCCCGCCGGGCTGGCGCGCCATTCGTGCCACGATCATCAGCGGCGGATGGGCGTCACACCTTAACTGTGGCGACACTCTGAAATGCAAAAGTCGGTTTGCCGAAAGATCCAGGCTGCGGTGTGGCAATCGCGCTATAGTCCCCCACCGCAGTGGAACCATCGATATTGCATCGTGGTCCGACTCGAAACAAAACACAGAAAGAACTGCCAACTTGAAGAGCGTGGGGTTTGAATCAGAAGCGCAATTGGTCAAGGCTATCGTTGTGTGCGTCAATCGCGCGCGCAGACGGGAGTATCGGATAGAGCTAGAAGTTGACGCTGGCGTCGGCATTGCCGACCTGGTCTTGGCTAAGAGGGCAGCGGGCAGCACCAAGGCGCTCCTAGCGCTAGCGAGTACTACACCGCGGCTGGCGATCCTACTTAATCATGATGTTGCCGCCGCAATCACTTCGCGTGAAAGCCTGGCTAGTTCGCTAGGGACCACGGAAAGCAGTGCGCAGCGGGTGCTCGCTCAAATGGCTGCCGCCGGGCTTGTGTCTGGCACCTCGAAAACCCTTTCATTGACAACCATCGCGACGCTACCCTTTGAGAGGGTTATTGCTGTTGAGGCCAAGCTCAGCGAATGGCGGCGAGTGCTGGTGCAGGCTTACAGAAACCTGCAATTCGCCGACGAGTCATGGGTTGTCCTTGACCATGCGTGTGTCCGGCCGGCTCTAGCACAGTTGGATCGCTTCCAAGCTGTCGGCGTGGGGCTCGCTTCAATGGACCGTAAGCTGGGTCTGTTTATTCACCAAACTGCAGCTTGTGTCGGTCCCATGAGCCCTACCAAGCGTTGGCAAGCCCAGGCGGTATTGGCGGCTAGGACCGTTGTTCGGCGCCAGCTCTCAAAACGTACTTAGTGCATCTTGCCACGCGGCTAAGTGACTAGCTTGACCGTGTCGCTCCAATTGAACTCTTGGCTCCAGCGTGCGATACAGCCTGAGTGCCTCGGATACTTGCCCCTGCAGGAAAGTCCGCCGCTCATTTAAGGTCATGCCACGCAATTGGTTCACATGCGCCTGCATGTTTAGGAAGTAGTGCTTATAGAGAGCCGGTTGATTGAACGTGGGATCAACGGGCTGTGAGAGCGCTTGCTCTGCCCAATCAGTCTCGAGGTATACCTGCCGCCACACCTCCGGTGCGTAATCTCGAATCCGTTTAGCATCCTCAAACTGCACCCAGTTCATCAGACCTGCAAGGTAGATGCGCGCCTTAGGACCGCGGCGCTCACCGTCGGACTCGACGAACTTGTCGACCGAGAAGATGCGAGTGTTCTCAAAGGTCCCCATTGTGATGTTGGGATCGCCGATGGTTGAATACAAGATGCCTTCGGTATTGGTGTAGCCGATTGTCAACTTTAGCCCCGTGGCCATTACCTCACGAAAGAACCGTAGGGCCTCGCGGAGAAATTCAGCGTCTTGAATCTGCTTCGTGTCCCGCACATGCTCGTACATCAGATACAACTCGTCTACTTGATGAAATGAGGTGATCCAGTCAAGCAGCATCTTCCGCCAGCTGGGGTGACGAATCATGGATGCCTTGACCGCCAGTGAGAGACATAGCGGTCTATTGTTGCCCGCGGCGTCTATGAACGAGTTGACGGAGAACTCACCTTGCATTTCGAAGTATTCCGGATACATCTCATCGAGGAAGCGAGTAGGAACAACCACCTTCCTAAACCCCTGTTGCACTTGGAAGTCGACGCAAGCGCTCGCGACTTGTGCTGCGTGTTCCGCGTAGCTTCCGGTCTGGAAGCCCCCTTCAACTTGCTCTGGGAAGAAGGGATACGACAGGAGTTTGACCTTGCGCGAGTTTGGCAAGTAGAACTGGGGATCGAAGAGTGAAGCAGCGCGGGTGGCTGGCTCCAATTTCTCTACGGTGTGCTGCGCTTGATGTAACGGACTCAGGATGAGACCGTCCCCACAGCCCTCATTCTTGAACGATTCGATATTCCAGACAGCGTTGTGTCCAACTTGATGGAGCAGTCCTAATGGCATACGCTTCCTCCTTTTAGGTCTTTTTTATGGATTGACCGCACAGCGCCTGCAGTTCCTCGACAAGGATGTCGGGCGTGCGATGACGCTTGAACTGCTCTTTCTGCATGGCCTTCACGACGAAGTCCGAGAAGACCTGCGATGCGTTCGACATCGTATTCAGCGGTTGCGGATCATGGCGAAGAGTAGCGTTTTGAACTTCCCACATATCCATCTTTGGGTCGGAATGGAAAGGCTTGACACCGGACATCAGCTGGTACATCACGACGCCGATGGCGAAGAAGTCGGCTTTGAAGCAAATTAGCGACTTGTCTGCCGCAAGCTGCTCTGGGGCAGCGTAGCCAGGAGTGTGTGGTGCGATATAGCCGGTCTTGGTCAAACCTGGCGCGCCGGTCTCTCGCACAATGCCGAGGTCGATGACGACTACTTCACCGGTGCTGCGGATGAGCACGTTTGCCGGTTTGATGTCACGATGCACGTAGCGCTGCGCATGCACCCACAACGGCATCAACGCGTTAGTGATTCCGAGGGCGAGTTCCGAGATACGTTTCTCGTCGCCTAGGTACTGATCGCAGATGTCGCCCAGCGGGTGGCCTTCAATGAACTCCTCGACGGTCACGTAAAGCCGCTCAGCGAGGCGCTCATCGGTGACTGGGTTGTCGATGAACAAGTTGGCGTAAAGCAGCTTTGGGAAGTTGATGGGACGCACTGCGGCGAGAATGTCCACTTCAGCTTGCAACCGCGCGATGGTGTCGGGATCGGCGCCGGACACGACCTTGACTACCACGTTACCCCACGCCTGCCATCCGTAAAGGAATGGATGCTCATCCGGGTCATCACCAGTGGGCTCCTCAACGTCTTCAGGAATCAGTGCGTCGTCGAAGCGCGCCAAGTACACCACGCGCTGCCCAGATGGGGCCAGTGGTCGGTCGAGAACGAGACTCGGCAGGCAATCGGAGAGCTCAGCACGCAGTCGCGGTGAATCGGTTGGCAAAGCGCACCTCCCTGGGTCTTATGATTCTTCGACAACCCGGCAGTAAGCCTCAGGCTATCTTGTGTAGCCGAAGATACCATAGCAGGGAGTAGGCTCCGTAACGCGCGACGTAGGCGGGCGATATCCGCACGCGCAGCAGCCGGCTGCATCTGATCGCGCTACTGGGCTTGATATTGCGCAGAATCGTTAGCTGGTCAATGGCTCCGAGATGTCGGCAGCGCAGGTGCGGGCGGCCTCGCAGATGGCTATCGCGAAGCGCAACCCCAATGCCGGTCTGATCGCGCATTCAGACCGCAGCACAATAGACCAGTGCGGAGCATCAAGCATTATTGAAAGTTTGACTGGCTATGACCCAACGGTCACACTCAATATTCCCCAATCCACGATGGGCTATGGCTGGGCTACTGCCGGGCTATTTTTGGGCTAGAAAGCAAAACGCCCACATTGAGTGGGCGTTCACTGTCAGCGGAGACCGCTTACTGATTGGTTGCGAGAGAAGGATTTGAACCTCCGACCTTTGGGTTATGAGCCCAACGAGCTACCAGGCTGCTCCATCTCGCGGTATGTATCTATTATAGCTTATTCTGCAGCTGTTTCAGGATTTACTTCGGCTGTATCGGGACGATCAACCAATTCAACCAGAGCCATGGGTGCATTGTCGCCAACGCGGAAACCCATCTTCAGAATGCGGGTGTAGCCACCTGGGCGGGCCGCGAAACGGGGTCCCAGATCGTTGAACAGCTTGGTTACGCTGTCACGGTCGCGCAGGCGGTCAAACGCCAGGCGGCGGTTGGCAACGGTAGCTTCCTTGGCCAACGTGATCATGGGCTCAACCACGCGACGCAGTTCCTTGGCCTTGGGCACTGTGGTCTTGATGACTTCGTGTTCGATCAGCGAGTTCATCATGTTGCGCAGCATCGCCAAGCGGTGCGAGCTGGTGCGGTTGAGTTTACGTAGTCCGTGTCCGTGACGCATGGTAAATTTCCTTTGAGTTTTAAATGGGCAGCCGTATCAGGTACTGCCCTTTGCGTTGAACCCCGAGGGGCTCTAATAAATTAGCGCTTTTCCAACGCTGCGGGCGGCCAGCTTTCCAGCTTCATACCCAGTGTCAGACCGCGGGAAGCCAAAACTTCCTTGATCTCGTTGAGCGACTTGCGACCCAGGTTAGGCGTCTTGAGCAACTCATTCTCGGTGCGCTGGATCAGGTCACCGATGTAATAGATGTTTTCGGCCTTCAGGCAGTTGGCGGAACGCACGGTCAGTTCCAGCTCGTCCACGGGACGCAGCAAGATCGGATCGAATTGCGTATTGCCGCGTGGTGCTGGCGCGTCGAACGCTGCCAACTCGCTGCCTTCCAACTGTGCGAACACAGCCAGTTGCTCCACCAGAATCTTGGCCGAAGCGCGCACTGCATCTTCAGCAGTGATGGCACCGTTGGTTTCGATTTCGACAACCAGCTTGTCCAGATCGGTACGCTGCTCGACACGCGCGCTTTCGACGGTATAGCTCACGCGCTTGACAGGCGAGAACGATGCGTCCAAAACGATGCGGCCGATTGACTTGTTAGGCTCATCCGCATGGCGGCGCATAGTGCCGGGCACATAGCCGCGACCCTTTTCAACCTTGATCTGCATATCCAATTTGCCGCCGTGCGACAGATTGGCGATGACGTGACCGGGGTTGATGATTTCCACATCATGCGGTGTCTGGATGTCGGCTGCTGTCACCAGACCTTCAACATCCTTGCGCAGGCTCAGTGTGACTTCGTCGCGGTTATGCAACTTGAAGACAACACCCTTCAGGTTCAGCAAAATGTTGACGACGTCTTCTTGGACGCCATCGATAGAGGAGTACTCGTGCAACACGCCGGCAATGGTCACTTCTGTGGCCGCGAAACCAGGCATGGAAGACAACAATACGCGACGAAGCGCGTTACCCAGTGTATGGCCATAGCCACGTTCAAAGGGCTCCAAAGCAACCTTTGCACGATTAGTGCCAAGCTGCTCAACACTGATGGATTTTGGTTTTAGCAAACTGTTTTGCATGCAGACTTCCTCTCAATACCCCCGACTCGTTACGTCGGTAAGGCTGGTGAAGCACCTTGACTGCAGTGCCCCACGGCCAAGGAACGATTTCAACAATTCAGACGCGATTAGCGTGAATACAATTCGACGATCAACGATTCGTTGATGTCTGCAGCAAACTGGTCACGGTCCGGTACAGTCTTGAAAGTGCCTTCGGCCTTTTCAATGTTGACTTCAACCCATGCAGGCATGCCGACTTGTTGTGCCAATTGCAGAGCTTCGACCACACGGTTTTGCTTCTTGGACTTTTCGCGCACCGAGACTACATCACCTGCCTTCACCATGTACGAAGGAATATTGACCGAGCTGCCATTCACGGTGATGGCCTTGTGGGATACCATCTGACGTGCTTCTGCACGTGTCGAACCAAAACCCATACGGTAAACGACGTTGTCTAGACGGGATTCCAACAGGAACAACAGGTTGGCACCGGTGTTGCCCTTGCGGCGGTCAGCTTCTTCGAAATAGCGGCGAAATTGGCGCTCCAGCACGCCATACATACGCTTGACCTTCTGCTTTTCGCGCAGTTGGAGACCGTAGTCGGAGGTGCGAGCACCCGAAGTGCGGCCATGCTGGCCGGGCTTGGAGTCGAACTTGGCCTTGTCACCGATGGCGCGACGGGCGCTCTTCAGGAACAGGTCGGTGCCTTCACGGCGTGAGAGTTTGGCCTTGGGGCCGAGGTAGCGTGCCACTTGATCTTCCTTTTATGTCATCTGCCGCACTAAAAATGCGGGAGCCATCAGCGGTTGCTGATGGCGGTGGGCTTGTTAAAAACTAAATACGACGGCAACTGATTGCAAAGCAATCAGATACGGCGGCGTTTTTGAGGGCGGCAACCGTTGTGTGGAACGGGAGTCACATCAGCAATCATGTTGATGCGAATACCCAATGCTGCTAGCGCGCGAACCGAAGATTCACGGCCAGGACCAGGACCCTTGATTTCAACGTCAAGGTTCTTGATGCCTTGGTCCAAGGCTGCGCGGCCGGCCACTTCGGAAGCTACCTGGGCAGCAAACGGAGTGGACTTGCGAGAGCCCTTGAAACCTTGACCACCGGAAGACGCCCAGGACAACGCATTGCCCTGGCGATCGGTGATCGTGATGATGGTGTTATTGAACGAAGCGTGCACGTGTGCAATGCCGTCCGCAACATTCTTGCGGACCTTTTTGCGAACGCGCTGGGCTGCGTTATTGGAGGGAGCTTTTGCCATGGTGGTCTCTCAATCCCTGTTATTTCTTCAATGACGCAGCAGCCTTACGAGGGCCTTTGCGGGTACGTGCGTTTGTACGGGTACGCTGACCGCGCATGGGCAATCCACGGCGATGGCGGAATCCGCGGTAGCAACCAATGTCCATCAAACGCTTGATGTTCATCGTGGTTTCACGACGCAAGTCACCTTCGATGGTGAATTGAGCGATCTGATCACGGATTTTCTCCAGATCAGAATCAGTCAAATCTTTGACTTTCTTGGAATATGCAATGCCGCAGGCTTCGCAAATCTTGCGAGCGCGAGTGCGACCGATACCAAAAATGGCGGTCAGGCCAATCTCGGAATGCTGTTGCGGCGGAATGTTGATGCCAGCGATACGTGCCATTTTCGTCCTCTAAAACTCTTGCAATTAACCCTGACGCTGCTTGTGGCGTGGATCTGTACAGATCACGCGCACAACGCCTTTGCGTCGGATGATTTTGCAGTTGCGGCAAATTTTCTTGACCGAAGCCGAAACTTTCATATTTCTCTCCTAAAACCCTTCGCCCCGTTCCGACTTTGATTCGCGCGGAACATGCGCTATTTACTTTGCTCTAAACACGATCCTCGCACGACTCAGGTCGTACAGGGTCAATTCGACAGTGACCTTATCACCGGGGAGGATTCGGATGTAATGCATCCGCATCTTGCCGGAAATATGTCCTAACACTACATGACCGTTTTCCAGCCTGACGCGAAATGTCGCTTTGGGGAGGTTTTCTACCACCTCACCCTGCATCTGGATTACGTCATCCCTTGACATATGAACACGCTACCACTCACGAAGGTTTGAAGTTAGCCTTCTTCAATAGCGATTCATACTGCTGGGACATCATGTAGTTCTGAACTTGTGCCATGAAATCCATGGTCACCACAACAATAATCAACAGTGAGGTTCCACCGAAGTAGAACGGCACGTTGTATTTGAGAATCAAAAACTCTGGCAACAGACACACAAAAGTGATGTATATCGCACCGGCCAGCGTCAAGCGAAGCAAGATTTTATCAATATATTTCGCCGTTTGGTCACCAGGACGAATCCCGGGGATGAACGCGCCGCTCTTCTTCAGGTTATCTGCGGTTTCCTTGCTGTTGAAGACCAGCGCGGTGTAGAAGAAGCAGAAAAACACGATAGCACTGGCATACAACATTACGTATACAGGCTGACCGGGACTCAGCGTGCTGGAGATATCCTTCAACCAGCGCATGGAGTCACCTGAGCTGAACCAATTCGCAACCGTTGCGGGCAACAAGATGATGGAAGAAGCGAAGATGGGAGGGATCACACCCGCCATATTCAGCTTCAACGGCAGATGGGAGGATTGACCGCCGTAAACCTTGTTTCCGACCTGACGCCGAGCGTAGTTCACCAAAATCTTCCGCTGGCCACGCTCCACAAAGACCACAAAATACGTGACCAGTGCAACCAGCACAACCACTAGCAGTGCAACGATGATGCTCATAGCACCAGTACGCACCAACTCCAGCAGTCCGCCGATGGCATTGGGCAAACCTGCCGCAATACCACCAAAGATCAATATCGAAATACCGTTGCCCAAACCGCGCTCAGTGATCTGCTCACCCAACCACATCAGAAACATGGTGCCAGCAGTCAGCGTCACAACCGAAGTCATGCGGAACCCAAATCCAGGCGAAATCACCAAGCCAGCAGAGGACTCCAGCGCCAAGGCGATACCCAGCGACTGGAACAGCGCCAGACCCAAGGTGCCATAGCGCGTGTACTGCGTAATCTTGCGACGACCGCCCTCGCCTTCCTTCTTCATCTGCTCAAAAGTTGGCAACACATAGGTCAACAATTGCATGATGATCGATGCCGAGATGTACGGCATGATCCCCAACGCAAAAATCGTAAACCGCGACAGTGCGCCACCTGAGAACATGTTGAACAGGCTCAGGATACCGCCCTGCTGGCCTTTGAACAACTGCTGCAACTGCGTGGGATCAATGCCAGGCACTGGAATGTGTGCGCCAACGCGGTACACGACCAGTGCGAGCAACAAAAACACCAGCCGACGACGCAAGTCACCAAACTTGTCCGTCTTTGCTATTTGAGCGCCGTTAGTTGCCACTGAGTTTTCTCTCGACTTCTGACTTAAGCGACGCTGCCGCCAGCGGCTTCAATAGCCGTCTTAGCGCCGGCAGTCGCACCAATACCGTTCAACTTGACCGATTTGGTCAGAGCGCCCGTATTGATAACCTTGACGACCTTAGCCATTTGACCAACCAACTTGGCTTGCTTCAGCGCCAACAAATCAACCTCAGCCAGGCCCAACACTTCCAATGTAGTCAGTGTGATTTCAGCGTTGAATTGCAGCAGGTGCGATTTGAAACCGCGCTTGGGCAAACGGCGATGCATAGGCATCTGACCGCCTTCAAAGCCAACCTTGTGGTAGCCGCCCGCACGGGATTTTTGTCCCTTGTGGCCGCGACCTGCGGTCTTGCCAATGCCAGAGCCGATACCACGACCGACACGACGCTTGTAATGCTTGGCGCCATCAGCTGGCTTGATGCTATTGAGTTCCATCATCATCGACCTCTTAGAGCACTCGGACCAGGTAACTGATCTTGTTAATCATGCCGCGAACTTCGGGTGTATCCACCAGTTCGCTGGTGCTGCGCAGCTTGCGCAGGCCCAGACCACGCACAGTGGCGCGGTGCGACTCTTTGGTACCAATCGGGCTACGCACCAATTGGATCTTTACAGTTTGTTGTGTTGTCATTTTGAAGTCCGCTTTCAGACGAAGAGTTCTTCAACAGTCTTGCCACGCTTGGCCGCAACTTCAGATGGCGTTGTCGACACCGACAGCGCGTCCAAGGTTGCACGAACCATGTTGTAGGGGTTGGTAGAACCGTGGCTCTTGGCCACGATATCGGTGATACCAACCACTTCGAACACTGCGCGCATAGGACCACCGGCAATGATGCCTGTACCCTTGGGGGCAGGTGCCATCATCACATTGGCAGCGCCGTGATGACCCATCACCTTGTGGTGAATGGAACCATTCTTCAGCGAAACCTTGATCATGTTGCGACGGGCTTCTTCCATAGCCTTCTGCACAGCAGCAGGCACTTCCTTGGATTTACCCTTACCCATACCGATGCGACCTTCGCCATCACCGACCACGGTCAAAGCTGCAAAACCGAGAATACGGCCGCCCTTAACCACTTTGGTGACGCGATTGATCGCGATCATCTTTTCGCGCAGGCCGTCTTCAGGCCCTTCAGCCTTACCCTGCATCTTCGCTTGAACTTTAGCCATTCTGTATTCCGATCTGCTTAGAACTGCAAGCCAGCTTCACGTGCCGCATCAGCCAGCGCTTTGACGCGGCCGTGGTACGCAAAACCTGCACGGTCAAATGCGACTTTTTCGACACCGGCAGCCTTGGCTTTTTCAGCCACACGCTTGCCAATGATCTGGGCCGCGGCAACATTGCCACCCTTGCCCGCGGCACCCAGGGCCTTGCGAACTTCGAGTTCGGCCGTGGAGGCTGCAGCCAGCACCTTGCCACCATCGCCAGAAATAACGCTGGCGTAGATGTGCAAGTTGGTACGGTTCACGGTCAAACGTGCAACGCCTTGCGTAGCAATGCGGATGCGGGTTTGACGGGCTCTGCGAAGACGCTGCTCTTTTTTGGTCAACATGTTGCAGCTCCTTATTTCTTCTTGGTTTCTTTGATCGTGATCTTCTCGTCCGCATAGCGGATGCCTTTGCCCTTGTAGGGCTCTGGCGGACGAACAGCACGAACTTCAGCGGCGATTTGACCCACGCGCTGGCGATCCGCACCCTTGATCAGGATTTCGGTCGGGGTTGGCGTCGCAACCGTGATGCCAGCAGGCATGTCAAAGTTGACAGGGTGTGAATAACCCACAGCCAGATTCAACTTGGCGCCGGTAGCCTGGGCCTTGTAACCCACGCCGATCAGGCTCAGCTTCTTCTCGAAGCCCTTGGTCACACCGACCACCATGTTGTTCACCAATTGGCGCATAGTGCCGGACATGGCATCGGCTTCGCGGGACTCATTGGCCGCCTTGAAGCTCAGCTTGCCAGCGTCGCTCACCACTGTCACCAGCGAATTGAGCGTCAGATGCAAAGTGCCGCCTGTACCCTTGACGCTGATTTGGTTGTCTTTGATAGACACATCCACACCAGCGGGGACAGTAACGGGAAGTTTACCTACACGGGACATTTGTATTTCTCCTCAATGTAGCATTAAGCGACGTAGCACAACACTTCGCCGCCGACACCGGTAGCGCGCGCTTTGCGATCTGTCATGACGCCTTGGGGCGTAGTCACGATGGCAACGCCGAGGCCATTTTGGACCTGGGGGATAGCATCGCTGCCGCGATAAACACGCAGGCCAGGACGGCTGACGCGTTCAATACGCTCAATCACAGGCTTGCCTGCGTAATACTTCAAAGCGATTTCCAGCTCGGACTTGCCGTCAGCTGTAGAGACCTTGAAGTTGTCGATGTAGCCTTCGTCTTTCAACACTTGGGCAATCGCAACCTTCACTTTGGAAGAAGGCACAGAAACGGTAGTCTTGGCTACCATTTGCGCATTGCGGATGCGTGTCAACAAGTCGGCGATGGGATCACTCATGCTCATGTTTGGTTCTCCTATCGCTTACCAGCTGGCCTTGACGATGCCAGGAATTTCTCCGGCAAAGGCCATTTCACGGATCTTGGCGCGGGCCAGGCCAAAGTGCTGGAACGTACCACGTGGGCGTCCAGTAATGGCGCAACGGTTACGCTGACGGGTTGGGTTGGAATTGCGGGGGAGCTTTTGCAAACCAAGACGGGCAGCAGCGCGCTCGTCTTCGGTACGCTTCACGTCACCGGCAATTGCCTTGAATTCAGCGTACTTCTTGGCGTACTTGGCAGCCAATTGATCACGCTTCAGCTCGCGCTGGATTAAAGCCATTTTAGCCACGGGTCACCTCAGTTCTTGAACGGGAAACGGAAGCCAGCGAGCAGCGCCTTGCACTCTTCGTCGGTCTTGGCCGTCGTGGTGATACTAATATTGAGACCACGCAAGGCATCAACCTTGTCATATTCAATTTCAGGAAAAATGATCTGCTCTTTGACGCCGATGTTGTAGTTACCACGGCCATCAAATGCACGACCAGAGATACCACGGAAGTCACGTACGCGGGGCAGAGCCACGGTCACGAAACGATCCAGGAATTCATACATCTGCACGCCACGCAAAGTCACCATGCAACCAATCGCCTGGTCTTCACGGATCTTGAAACCCGCGATAGCCTTCTTAGACTTGGTCACGACAGGCTTTTGCCCAGCAATTTTTGTCAGATCACTGACCGCGTGGTCCATGATCTTTTTGTCGGCGACGGCTTCGCTCACACCCATGTTCAGGGTGATCTTGGTCAGACGCGGCACTTGCATCGGCGAGGTATAGCCAAACTTGGCCATCAGCTCGGGAGCCAGCTTTTCGCGGTATTGTTGTTGCAGACGTGCCATGCTTATGCCACCTTGATTTCTTCGCCGCTGGACTTGAAAACGCGAGCGCGCTTGCCGTCAGCCAACACCTTGATACCTACGCGGTCCGCCTTACCAGTCGCAGCATTGAAAATAGCTACGTTGGACTGGTGGATGGGCATTGTCTTTTCAACAATACCGCCGACCGCACCCTTCATGGGGTTTGGCTTGGTGTGCTTCTTCACCAAGTTAACACCCTCGACCACCAGATGGGAGTCATCTTTGCGCAGGGACACTGTCCCGCGCTTACCCTTATCGCGACCTGCGGTAACGATAACTTCATCGCCCTTGCGAATCTTATTCATGGCGCGTCCTTACAAAACTTCAGGAGCCAGGGACACGATCTTCATGAACTTTTCGGTACGCAGTTCACGCGTAACGGGTCCAAAGATACGGGTGCCGATAGGCTCCAATTTGGCGTTCAGCAACACTGCTGCATTGCCGTCAAACTTCACCAAAGAGCCGTCGCTGCGACGGATGCCCTTAGCAGTACGAACCACAACCGCACTGTAGACTTCGCCCTTTTTGACGCGTCCGCGGGGAGCAGCTTCTTTGATGCTAACTTTGATGATGTCACCGACGCTGGCGTAGCGACGCTTGGAACCGCCGAGCACCTTGATGCACAGGACGGACTTAGCGCCGGTATTGTCAGCGACTTCTAATCGAGATTCAGTCTGGATCATTTCAATATTCCCAACTTGCACCAGGAGCGGCGCTTGCCAGCTCTCTGGCAAACACCAACAACGAGTCAGTCTTGGGCCCGCTGTACTTGACGCGAACCACTCGCGCCACATTCATTTGGGCAGAACCTTCAGCTTTTACAAGCGAAGCCCGCTAGTATGCCACAGCTTTTCTGCCCGTGCAATACCTTTTTGCGGGCGTGTTGCAAGAAAACTGTCGCAGCAGCGCAAAGGGCGCACTTTCTGCCCTGCGACAATGACATTCCACTCGTTAAAAGGGCTGCACCGGCTCTAAGGGATACATCCATGCACCAACACCACATTGCATTCATTGGCGGCGGCAATATGGCCACTGCCATGGTCAGCGGATTACTGAAGCAGGGCTTCCCCGTGGCGCAGATCGATGTGGTGGAACCTTTGGACGAAGCCCGCGCTCGCCTCCTGTCACACCAGGGCATTGCCGCCCAGGCCCAGGCGGGCCCCTTTTTGGGTAGTGCCAGCATCGTCATCTGGGCGGTCAAGCCCCAGTCTTTCAAGGAAGCGGCGCTGCAGAACCGCTTTTACACGCGCGAGGCGCTACACATCAGCGTGGCGGCCGGCATTCCCAGTGACAGCATTGCCAAATGGCTGGGCAACGAGCGCGTGATCCGCACGATGCCCAACACACCGGCGTTGATTGGAAAAGGCATTACCGGCCTGTTCGCCCGCGCCGCCGTGACCGATGCGGACCGCCAGCACGCGGAGCGCGTGGTCTCGGGCATGGGGCAGTTCTTATGGCTCAACAATGAGGCCCAGTTGGACGCCGTGACCGCCATCTCCGGTTCAGGCCCGGCCTATATGTTCTATTTCATGGAGGCCATGACCGCCGCCGGGGCCGAGATGGGCCTGGACCGCGAGCAGGCCTACCAGCTGGCGGTGGCCACCTTTATTGGTGCTGGAGAGCTGGCCCAATCCAGCCACGAGCCACCCGAGATCCTGCGTCAGCGCGTCACGTCCAAAGGCGGCACCACCCATGCGGCCATCACCTCGATGGACGACAGCCATATGAAGGACTTGTTTGCCAAGGCTCTACACGCGGCACACCGGCGGGCCCGTGATATGGGCGCAGAGTTTGGCGAGTCCTCATAGGCGAATAGAGCTGTAGCCCTCGTAGAACGTGCGTAAGCAGCTCCTGTTTTTATAGCGCCTGCCAGAAACCGGGGCGGCTGTAATGCTGCTTCAGGAAGTCGATCCACAGCCGCACGCGCAACGGCAGGTGTTTGCGTTGCGGGAACACCGCATAAATGCCATTGGGTGGCGCAGCAAACTCGTCCAACAACACGACCAGCGCACCGGCGGCGATTTCGGCTTCTACTTCCCAGGTGCTGCGCCAGGCGATGCCGTAGCTGGCCAGGCACCAGTCGTGCAGCACCTGGCCGTCAGAACAATCCAGTGGCCCGACCGGCTTGAAGTGGATAACCTCGCGCGCGCCCTGCGGCCCCACGCTGAAGGCCCAGCCCCGGGTTTGCGATGCGTCACTGGACAATGTCAGGCAATCAAACCGCGCCAGATCCTGCGGGCTCTGCGGCTTGCCATGGCGCTCCACATAGGCCGGCGTGGCCACGCACAGGCGGCGGTTGTCGGCCAGGCGCACGCTGACCAGGGATGAGTCCGGCATGTCTCCCACGCGCACCGCACAGTCGTAGGCCTCACCGGCGATGTCGACAACACGGTCGCTGAGGTTCAATGAAATGGTGACCTCAGGGTGCAGCTCGCGAAACTTGGGCACCAGCGGTGCGACACGGCGGCGGCCAAATCCGGCCGGCGCGGTGATCCGCAAATGCCCACTGGCCTTGACACCACCGGCGCTGACACTGGCCTCGGCATTGGCCAGATCGGCGAGCAGGCGCTGGCAGTCCTCCAGAAACGCACTACCCTCGTGGGTGAGTGTGATGCGCCGCGTGGTGCGCAGCAGCAGCTTGACGCCCAGACGCTCTTCCAGCGCGTCCAGCCGGCGGCCCATGATGGCCGGTGCCACACCTTCAGCGAGTGCGGCCGCGGTCAGGCTGCCGCGGGTTACAACGGCAACAAAGGATTCCAGTTGCTTCAGCTTGTCCATGGTCGGTCAGGCCTGGGGCGCTTCCAGCCGCACCACTCCAGCACGCTGCAGGTCTGCAATCTCTGCTGCGCTGTAGCCCAGGCCCTGCAGAATCTCCGCACCGTGTTCACCCAGGCGCGGCGGGTTCAGGCGCAGGCCCGGCCTCTCGCCGCCGAGCGTGATGGGCAACAACGGCACTTGGGTGGCGCGGCCATCGGGCAGCGTCATCGGCGCCAGACCGCCGGTTTGCTGCAGGTGCGGGTCGTCAAACAGATGCTGCGGGTCGGTAATCGGCGCAAACGGCAGGCCCGCCTGCTCGAAGCGCTGCGACAACTCGGCGCGGTTGAACCGGGCCAGCCGCTGCCGCAGCTCGGGGATCAGCCAGCTGCGCGCCAGCACGCGGTCGTTGTTGGTGGTGACGCGCGGGTCGGCAAACAGGTCGGCGTAGCCAAAGGCCTCGCAAAAGGTCTTCCACTGCCCGTCCCCCACCACGGCCAAAAAGATTTGTTCGGCGTCCTTGACATTGAACACGTCGTAAATACCCCAGGGCGAGATGCGGTCCGGCATGGGTGCGGCGGCCTTGCCCGTCACCGCGAACTGCACCATGTGCTGGGCCACGAGAAAGATGTTGTTCTCGAACAGCGCGCTTTGCACTTCCTGGCCCTTGCCGGTCTGGGCCCGCTGCATCAGCGCTGCCATGGCGCCGATGGCACCAAACATACCGCCCATGATGTCGTTGACGCTGCTGCCGGCGCGCAACGGGTCGCCGGGTCGCCCGGTCATGTAGGCCAGGCCGCCCATCATCTGCACTACCTCGTCCAGCGCCGTGCGGTGGTCATACGGGCCGGGCAGAAAACCCTTGTGGCTGACGTAAATCAGGCGCTCGTCGCGCGGGGCCAGGCTGGCGTAATCCAGGCCCAGGGCCTGCATGGTCTCCGTCTTGAAGTTTTCACTGACGATGTCGGCAGTGGCGATCAGTTTCAACACCACCTCACGTCCCTTGTCGCTTTTGAGGTCAATCGCCAGGCTTTTCTTGTTGCGGTTGAATAGCGGGTAAAAACCTGCGCCGCTGCCCAGCAGCTTGCGTGTGCTGTCACCGGCCAGCGGTTCGACTTTGATGACCTCCGCCCCCAGGTCGCCCAGCACCATGCCGCAAGTTGGGCCCATGACCATATGCGTGAACTCGACGACGCGGACGCCTTGCAAAGGGAGAAGTTTGGAATCCGCCATGGTCCGCCTTATTACAGCTTAATTTGTCATCAATAGATTGATAATTATCCATATAGTATTCTCATTACATATGGAATACAGTAGCCCTCATTCGTAAAAAGGCCTATCACCATGACCACTCCGTCTTCCACACCCCGCACACAAGCACATGGCCTGCAAGTGGCCGCCGTTTTGCACCAGTTCATTGAAGGCAAAGTCTTGCCTGGCACTGGCATAGCACCCGACGCATTCTGGAAAGGCTTTGACGCCATCGTCGCCGACCTGGCCCCGAAGAACATCGCCCTGCTCGCAGAGCGTGACCGCATCCAGTCCGAGATGGACACTTGGCACGCCGCCAACCCCGGCCCCATCACCGACATGCCCGCCTACAAGGCCTTTTTGCAGAAGATTGGCTATCTGGTGGAGAGCCCGAAGAAGGCCAAGATCACGACCAGCAACGTAGACGCCGAGCTGGCCAAACAAGCTGGCCCCCAGTTGGTGGTGCCGGTGTTGAACGCCCGCTACGCACTGAACGCAGCCAACGCCCGCTGGGGCAGCCTGTACGACGCGCTGTATGGCACGGACGTCATCAGTGAAGACAAGGGCCAGGAAAAAGTGGGGCCCAAGGGTTACAACCCCAAGCGCGGCAAAAAGGTCATTGAATATGCGCGCAATGTGCTGGATCGCACGGCGCCGCTCAGGAAGGGCTCGCACGTGGGCTCCATCGGCTACGCGGTCAAGGGCGGTGACCTGGTCGTCACGTTGAAAGACGGCACCAAAAGCAAGCTCTCCGACAAAGCGCAATTCATCGGTTTCCAGGGCGCGGCCAACGCCCCTTCTTCCATCCTGTTGCAACACAACGGCCTGCACATCGACATCATCATCAACCGCGCCACACCCATCGGCAAGACCGATGCGGCCGGCGTAGCTGACCTGGTGCTGGAGGCAGCCTTGTCCACGATCCTGGACCTGGAAGACTCGGTCGCCGTGGTCGACGCCGATGACAAGGTACTGGCCTACAGCAACTGGCTGGGCATTCTGAATGGCACGCTGACCGAATCGTTTGAAAAAGGCGGCAAGACGCTGACCCGCGGCCTGAACCCCGACCGCGTCTACTCGGCGGCCAACGGCAAAGGCAAGGTCACGCTGCACGGTCGCTCGCTGATGTTTGTGCGCAATGTCGGCCACCTGATGACCAACCCTGCCATTCTGTACACCGCCAAGGACGGCAGCACACAAGAGATCCCCGAAGGCATTCTGGATGCGGTTGTCACCACCACGATTGCGATGCACGACCTGGCACGTACCAAGAAAGACGCCGCAAGAGGCATAGTGCGCAATTCGCGCAAGGGCTCGGTCTACATCGTCAAGCCCAAGATGCACGGCCCGTCCGAGGTGGCCTTTGCTGCCGAGCTGTTCAGCCGCGTCGAGAAGATGCTGGGCCTCAAAGACAGCACCGTCAAACTGGGCATCATGGACGAAGAGCGCCGCACATCCGTCAACTTGAAAGCCTGCATTGCCGCGGCCAGCAGCCGCGTCGCCTTCATCAACACCGGTTTCCTGGACCGCACCGGCGACGAGATGCACACCGCCATGCAGGCCGGCCCGATGATCCGCAAGGGCGACATGAAGACCAGCGCCTGGATCGCCGCGTATGAGAAAAACAATGTGTTGGTGGGTTTGAGCTGCGGCCTGCGCGGCAAGGCGCAGATCGGCAAGGGCATGTGGGCCATGCCCGACCTGATGAAGGCCATGATGGAGCAGAAGATTGCCCACCCCAAGGCCGGTGCCAACACCGCCTGGGTGCCCAGCCCCACCGGCGCCACGCTGCACGCGCTGCACTACCACCAGGTGCTGGTCAGCGATGTGCAGAAGGACTTGGAAAAAACCAACTACGAAAAGGCCCGCGACGGTATTCTGGACAACCTGCTGCAAGTGCCGGTCACTACGACGCCCAACTGGACTGCGGCAGAGAAGCAGCAGGAGCTGGACAACAACGCCCAAGGCATCCTGGGTTATGTGGTGCGCTGGGTCGACCAGGGCGTGGGCTGCTCCAAGGTGCCCGACATCCACAACATCGGCCTGATGGAAGACCGTGCCACGCTGCGCATCAGCAGCCAGCACATGGCCAACTGGCTGCACCATGGCGTCGTGACCAAGGAGCAGATCACCGAGACCTTTGAGCGCATGGCTGCCGTCGTGGACAAACAAAACGCTGGTGATAAGCTGTACCAGAAGATGGCCGGCAACTTCGAAACATCGATGGCCTTCAAGGCGGCGTGTGACCTGGTGTTCAAGGGCTTGGCGCAACCCAGCGGCTACACCGAGCCGTTGTTGCATGCCTGGCGCTTGAAGGTGAAGGCTGCGGCCTGAGCAGCAATCTCCGTAGAGCGCTCCTGATTTAGGAGCGGCTTACGCTCATTCCACGAGGGCTAGCGGCCAATCTGGCATTAACCCTCGATCTGCATCGCCGGCCGTGCCTGGACATGGCCCAGCCATCGCTGCACGTGGGCATGGTCGGCCACCGGAGCGCCGACATAGGCGCTGTAGCCCATCACCGAGCCGACCAGCAGGTCCACCAGCGAATACGCGTCGCCCAGCATCCACGGCTGGCGCGCCAGCCTGGTATCGAGCAGGGCCAGCAGTGCATTCAGTTCGGCCCGGGCCGCGTCGGCATGGGCGCTGCTGCGCAGGGCCTCATCACCTTGCGTCGCACGGTGCAGACGCGTCAGCACCGCGCCATAACTGACATAGGACCAGGCACACCACGACAGAGCCTGCAGGCGCTCGGGTGTGCCGGCCGCCGGCCATAGTCCGCGCTCGACGCCATAGGTCTCGCCCAGCCACAGCTGGATGGCCAAAGCCTCGAACATCGGCGCGCCGTCGACCGTCAGCGTCGGCACCTTGCCATTGGGGTTTAGGGCCAGGAAGTCCGGGCGGTGCTGCTCGCCGGCCCGGATGTCGACCTTGACCCGCTCATGCGGCTGGCCCAGCTCGGCCAGCGCACAGGCGACGGGGGTGGCGCTGGACATGGGGTGCCAGTACAAAACGATGGAGGACATAGTGTGTTTTCCTTTCGATGCATCGACACAGCGCCGATGAAGCTATCACTGTAGAAACCATTGCGGACAAATTCGGCCCTCAATCGTGGCTATAGTGGCCCGATGTTGAGTGCCTCTTCGCGCCTGCTGCGCCTCTTGTCCCTGCTACAGACCCGACGCCATTGGGCCGGGCCGGAGCTGGCCGAGCGCCTGACCGTGCATCCGCGTACGCTGCGGCGCGATATCGACCGGCTGCGCACACTGGGCTATCCGGTTGCGGCCAGCAGCGGCGTTGCGGGCGGCTATGCCATGCGGCCGGGCCAGGCCCTACCGCCGCTGCTGCTGGACGACGACGAAGCACTGGCTGTCGCGATCGCCCTGCGCACCGCCGCCTCCGGCCGGGTCGGCGGCATCGAAGAACCCGCGCTGCAGGCCATGGTCAAGCTCGAGCAGCTGATGCCGCTGCGCTTGCGCCAGCGCGCCGATGCGCTGCGCTCAGCAGTGCACGCCCTGGATGTCGTCGGGCCCAGCGTCGATGCCGGCCTGCTGACCGATCTCGCCGGTGCCTGCCGCGACCAGTTAGGCCTGGACTTCGACTATGTGGACGCGAAGGGTGGGCACAGCCGGCGGACGGTCGAACCGCAGGGCGTGGTCCACACCGGCAGCCGCTGGTATCTGGTGGCCTGGGACCGGGGGCGCAGCGACTGGCGCACTTTCCGCATCGACCGCATTGCCGGTGCAGCAACCGTCGGTGGGCATTTTGCGCCGCGCGTTGGCCCCGACGGTGGCGATCTGCGTGCCTTTGTTGCACGCTCCCTGGTCATTGCACCCGGTGCCGAGCAAGCCCGGGTGATCCTGCACGCCCCGCTGGCCCAGATGGCCGCCCGCATTCCGGCCACGGCCGCGCGGCTGGAAGCGGTCGACGGCGATGAGGGGCGCTGCCTGCTGCAATGCGGCACCCATGCGCTCGATTCGTTGGTCTACTGGCTGATCGTGCTGGAGGTCGAGTTCGAGGTGCTGGAGCCGCCGGCCTTGCGGGAACGCTTGGCACTTGCGGCGCAGCGGATCATGCGCAGCCTGGCGAGGGGCTGACGCGGTGGTCTGCAACTTCGGCACGTCTGTGGCCGGATCGGCAAGCCCCGCAAATCGCTCCTGATTTAGGAGCGAACTGCACATATTCCACGAGGGCTGGAGGCCAATTAGGCGCATAACCATCCCTCCAAAACGTGGCCTCAGGGGACCGTGCTCTTGTGGGACATTCTGATCACGGCGGCTTGGTACCATACGTTTATGCCCTCTGCCAAACTCCTCTTCCCTCGCCTCAAGAACTGCTCGACAGCAAGTCTGCGGTTGATGCGGGTCCCGACGTTTCGGAGCGAATGATTGGCTAGTCTTTTTCACAATCTAAACCCGGAGAAGGCGCTGATCTGGCGGATCATCCACCGCGACAATTTGCCGTGGGTGCTGCAGCATGGTCTGCACTGCGGTAACGGTGCCCAACGTGCCCCCAACTGGGTGAGCATTGGCAATTCGGAGTTGATAGACAAGCGGGCACGCCACTCGGTGCCAGTGCCACCGGGCGGGCTGCTTAACGATTACGTGCCTTTCTATTTCACGCCCTTCTCGGTGATGATGCGTAACATCCGCTCCGGGCGCGGCGGCGTGCAGCAGCGGCAGAACGACGAGATCGTGATTCTGGTGTCCAGCCTGCACCATGTAGCCCAGCAGGGGCTGCCGTTTTTGTTCACCGACAAGCATGCTTATTACCGCTGGGCCACGTATTACAACGACTTGGCCCATCTGGACAAGGTGGACTGGCAACTTTTGCAGGCCCGGGATTTCAAGCGGGACGAGAACGATCCTGCCAAGTTTGAGCGTTATCAGGCCGAAGCGCTGATCCACCGACACTGCCCGGTATCCGGGTTGGTAGGTATTGTTTGCCATTCAGAAGCAGGCAAAATACAGGCTCAGGCGCAAGTTGCAGCCCTTGGGCTGAACTTGCCGGTTCATGCACGTCCGGGGTGGTATTTCTGATGCTCTATTTCACAACAGGTAATTTGCTGGAAGCCCGCGCGCAAGCGCTGGTGAACACAGTGAACACCGTGGGCGTGATGGGCAAAGGCATTGCGCTGATGTTCAAAGAGCGCTTTGACGACAACTACCGCGAGTACGCAGCCGCATGCAAAGCGAACGAGGTGCGCACCGGCCACATGTTCATCACCCAGCCCGCCGAACTGGATGGCCCGCGCTGGATCGTGAACTTCCCCACCAAGCAGCACTGGCGCTCACCGTCTAAGCTCGAATGGGTGACCGAGGGATTGCAAGACCTTCGCAAGTTTCTGATCTACAACAAGGTCAAATCCATCGCAATCCCCCCCTTGGGCGCGGGCAATGGCGGACTGGACTGGGAAGTGGTGAAGCCAGAAGTTGAACGTGCGCTGGGCGATCTGACCGATATTGAGATCACAGTGTTTGAGCCCACCAAGCAGTACCAGAACGTAGCCAAGCGCACAGGGGTTGAAAAGCTGACTCCGGCCCGCGCGCTGATTGCTGAGCTGGTGCGCCGCTACTGGGTGCTGGGAATGGAATGCAGCTTGCTGGAAATTCAAAAGCTGGCTTGGTTTCTGGAGCGCTCTATCGAACGGCTCATGCCTGGTGACAATCCGTTGGATCTGCAGTTTGAAGCGAATCGATATGGCCCATACGCAAACCGCCTGGACAAGCTGATCGACAAGCTGGATGGCAGCTATCTGCATTGCGATAAACGTATTGCTGACGCGGACAAGCTGGATGTAATTTGGTTTGATGATGATCGCAAAGACTTGGTACAGGCCTTCTTGCAAAGCGAGGCCAAAGCTTATCTTCCGGCGCTCGAAGAAACAGCCGCACTGATTGACGGATTTGAATCCCCGTTTGGCATGGAGCTGCTTGCAACAGTGGATTGGCTTTTGATCAACCAGCATGTAAGCCCTACTGTTTCTGCCGTGCGCGAAGGTTTGCTGGCTTGGCCCGTACCTGGCGCAGCGCAACGTAAGGCAAAGTTGTTTCACGACGAGGCTATTGGCTTTGCATTAGAGCGACTGACCAACCCACCACGCCAAGCCACTGCTACCTGACTCCGCGCGCCCCTACAGGAGTGGAGCGGGGTAGAGCTACCTTTCTAGCAGCAACCAACCACACAGGGCTGGCGGGGCGCTCACTTGGATCTTTAGGCCATTCTGAATACCCCGCCACGCCGATGCTCCGTCAGGCTTTGACCCAGGCGCTGCGGTAGTCGGCCGCGTACTGTTCCAGTGTGATGGGTGGGCGGCCCAGCAGCGTTTGCACGGTGTCCGTCGTGCGCTCGGAATAGCCCAACTTAAAGTAACCCAGAATCATCAGCAAAAACTCGGCATAGGCCGGTGGCAGGCCCGCCTGCAACAGAGCGCCGCGCATATCGCCCTCGGGAATGTCCTGGTAGGTGATCGTCTGGCCGGTCGCTTTCGACAAAATGGCTGCCACCGCGTCGTGGTCCATCGCCACCCCGCCGGTCAGATCAAAGTCGCGCTGGTTGAAGTCGTCGGTGCTCAGCAGGCGCGCAGCCACTGCGGCGATATCGCGTGCATCAATGAAGCTGCCTTTGGCGGAGCCCACCGGCAGGAAGATCTTTCCGTGCTCCAGGATGCCCTGGATCCAGAACGAGTTGAAGTTCTGCATGAACCAGTTGGGCCGGATGATGTTGTACGCCAGCCCCGAGTTTTCCAGATGCACCTCGGCTTTGCGCATCGGTGCGTTGTCATCTGCGTTGGCCCCCATGGCGGTCATCAGAACGATCTTCTGCACACCGTGGGCTTTGGCGGCGTCTACCACCGGGTTGAGCAGTTCGTCCTGGTTGGTGTGGCCGGGCGGGGACAACATGAAAACTTTGCTGACACCGCGCAGCGCCGTATCCAGGCCGGCACGGGTTACCAGATTCAGGTGTACCTCGGTAGCGGCATCGGTGACCGAGCGGCTGGTCGCTTTGAGGACGCTGTGCCCTGCCGCGCGCAACAAGCGTACGAGTTCAGAACCGACCGTGCCGTTGGCACCGATGACGAGTATGTGGGACATTTTTGTTTCCTAGAAAAGTTGTGGACGAGCGAATGATCCGCCCAAACATCCGTACTGCGAATAGACAAAAAAACATTTTTCATGTCCAATCGTCCGAACAGTGCACCACACCAGCCCCCGCAAGGGGACTTGAGACCAATGGATCTATTGACCGACATTTTTCGCCAGGCAGGGCTGCGCCGCCGGCTTTTGGACCGGCGCCACCTGCGTGATGCCAGCGCGCTACAGTTCCCGTGCGAACGCAGCATGGGCGTGCACGTGGTCACGGCGGGGCAGGTGTATTTGCATTCCACGTCCCTGCCGCAACC
Organism: Rhodoferax sp. ZS1R8; assembly: GCF_056521325.1. Classification (NCBI taxonomy): domain Bacteria; kingdom Pseudomonadati; phylum Pseudomonadota; class Betaproteobacteria; order Burkholderiales; family Comamonadaceae; genus Rhodoferax; species Rhodoferax sp. ZS1R8. Next base: position 32,401 of record NZ_JBWMBA010000009.1, read on the forward strand.
CCTGTGTTTGCAGGCCGGTGATATGGCGGTCATGGCGCGCGGCTGCGTGCACAGCATCAGCACCCACGAAGACATGACGTCTGCGCAAACCGTAGCCCTCGACCACGCATGGCCCTTACCAGAAGCGGGTGCACCTGCCGATTCGCCGCAGAACGCACTCATCAGCGGCGCCTACCAGTTCTGGCACACACCCGTGCACCCCTTCTTTGCCGAGATGCCGGGCTGGCTGGTATTGACCACACAAGATGGTCCCTACCCGCCTGCCATCGCGCACAGCATGCAACTGCTGCAACAAGAACTGGCCCTGCGCGAGCTGGGCAGCGAGACCCTGGTGTACGGGCTGCTGGACGTGATTTTTGTATTGCTGATGCGCGAGATGTTGCAGCGCCAGGGCAAAGGCACACCGAGCTGGAGCCACGGCATCCAGGACCCGCAGGTGATGAAGGCCGTACAAGCTATGCACGACGACTGCGCCCGCGCCTGGACGCTGGACGCGTTGGCACAGCATGCAGGGCTGTCGCGCACCAGCCTGGCAGAGCGATTTCGCGAATCGATGGGCAATACGCCACTCAACTATTTGCGCACGGTGCGCATGCAAAAAGCCATGGCCGCGCTGAGCGAGTCGGAGCGCTCACTGGAGCAGATTGCGCAAGAGGTTGGCTACACCGATGCATTCAGCTTTTCCAAGGTTTTCAAGCGCACGGTGGGCACGGCCCCACGCGACTTCCGCCGCCAGGACACGCAGGACAAATCGCTGGCTTGGCGCATCGGCTAACGCCGGTTGCGCATTGATGAACTGCCTCTAATTCAACGGGACCGGTTTGGCGAGGTACGCCTCGGAGAGACGTTTGAATTGCCCACCATCGGTATCGATGTTTGTCTGCCCGCCGGCACCGACACTAAACACTACAGCGGCCCCTCCAATCGCGGTTAGGTCAGTAGGGTGTGTCAGGAAGTACTGCATCCGGTTGTCCCTGTAAGCGCCCGGCGTTCCACCCACCGTCGACGAGGGAACGCCCATGGGGGTTTGCCACCAAACCAAGGGGAGCCCGATAGTCTTTGCGTAAGTGCTGGCTTCAGAAAGGTGGTTACGGTACGCATTGTCATCCCAGTACCAACCCGAGCCGCCGCGGGAACAGTTGGAGCCTTGTACTTCAAAACAACCGGCGTCTCGGTCTAGCGTTTGCACCGCAGTAAAGTCGGCATACTGCGCGCCGAGAACTGCCATATACGATGCAACATCTTGGGCGGACTTGCCACCCCATGTCGATGGCGAGAAACCAAGCAAAGCTGCAGGCGCATGTTTGCGTCCGAGTTCCACCAAACACCCAACGATCCCAACTGCATTGTCAGGCTGATCGGCGCACCCGCTACCGCGAGAAACCTGGGCGGGCAATCGGCGTGGATCGTTACCGGGTGATTGCTGCTGAACATAGCCCCAGAAATCGGGCTCAAAGTTGATCAATACAGGTTTGCCATAAATGCTGAGCCGTTGGTACAACAAACGCACGTTGATCCAATATTTCTCCATGAAAGCCGGATCATTGATGCCAGACAGATTGCCGTCACCGTTTGACGCCATTTGATAAAACGTAAACATGGGAACTGCGCCCATTTTGTCTGCCTTGGCAGCAGCAACGTTTACATAGGCCCCACTAGGGCTGTTCCAGGTTGGCCAAGCGTCGGCACCAACGCCCACCAGATAGGCATCGTTGATGTCTGGTTTGAGCCCTTGCGCTTGGACCGAGCTCTCAGATGACCCTGTGCCGAGTCCAACCAAAAGACGGCTCGGCTTTTTCAGTTTGCCGGCCAAAGCCGCAGCACGTGCAGTCACTGAAACGGGGCTGGACGCGCCAACACTTAGAACGCTGTAGTCAGCGCCGAGTTGAACCAATACGTTGCCATAAGTCGTGGCGCCGTCTACATCGACACCCGCAAGGGACAGCAAATTTGATTGCGCATTGAACGTATCGGCTGCGGCGGAAGCAGACGCGTTACCAGCACTGACGACCGTATAAGTGCCAATTTTTGCCTGGACGTTTAAATACTGGGTCGGCCCCACCTGAATGCTGGGAAGGGTCAGGATTTTTGTTGATGTATTGAACGAGTCATTGGCGTGTACTGGAGCCGACAACATCGCCATTGCGGACAATAGACTTGAAAAGCTAACACTGGTCTTCTTCAGCATGGTTTCACCGTTCTCTCAAAGCGCTGCACATCAGCGTCAAGATGCTAGTCCATAGGGTGCGCTTGAATGGTGAGCGTTTGCGTTGCATTGTTACAAAGTGATTCTTTGAATGCCATGTGATCAACGAACGGGCAGCAAGCGAAAGTTGTTCCTCTGTTGCGGTGGAGTATGCAATCTTCGTGAAGTGGATTTTGAACATGGCTAATTCGGTTTGAATTACGATGCCCATCCTGATGAAGCTATTCGCACCACTGCTTATCACTCTGGCCCTTGCATGTAGCTCCGCACGGGCTGAAAGCCAGCCCTTTGAAATACATGACCGGCTTGCAGACGTGCAAGCGTCCGATAAGCGCATCGCGCTGACATTGGACGCCTGTTCCGGAAAATTTGACGACGACCTTGTACAGTTTCTGATCCGCAATCACATTCCGACAACGATGTTTGTGACCAAGAAATGGTTGTTGGCCAATCCCAAAGCCGTTGCCATCATCAAGGACCACTTGGATTTGTTTGATGTGGAAGATCACGGTGAAAATCACATCCCCGCCGTCATAGGCACGGGCAAGAAGGTGTATGGCATCCCGGGCGAACCGGACGTTATCCATCTGCGCCGTGAGGTCTCGGAAGGAGCGCGGGCAATCACTGAGTTGATTGGCGTACCGCCGCATTGGTACCGCGGTGCAACAGCTGAATACGATACGCAGGCAGTCACCGAAATTGAAAAGTTGGGATACGGAATTGCCGGCTTTTCAGTGAACGCGGATTCCGGTGCCACACTCAAGCGCCTTGCAATTGAAAAAAGACTCAAGAACGTCAAGAGCGGCGATGTCATCATCGCGCACATGAATAAACCCGCATCTGATTCTGCTGAGGGATTGTCGGTCGGCATTACGCATTTGCTTAAGGAAGGGTTCACTTTCGTGCGCCTTGACCAGGTGTCGCTAAAAGTTATTCCGTGACACCTACTGGGGTCGCTAACCAGTAGCTGGCCCTCCTGAGAGTCTGGAAATCAGCGCCTTGGAATCGCATCGGCGACACACAGTCGGCTCGTTGTCCCTGGTGACACCGTAGACTGATCCAATTTTCCATTCTGTGTTTTGAAATCTGACATGCCACCTTCCAACGACCTTTTTCAACCATTTACGCTGAAGTCCTTGCACTTGCCCAACCGCATCGTGATGGCCCCGATGACGCGGTCGTTTTCCCCGGGTGGGGTGCCCAACGACGCCGTAGCGGAGTACTACCGCAAGCGTGCGGCATCCGCCGTTGGCTTGATCGTCTCGGAGGGCACAGTCGTTGAGCGCCCGGCCGCGTCCAATGATCCCAATGTTCCACACTTTTGGGGTGACGCCGCGCTGGCGGGCTGGCAAAAGGTTATCGACACCGTTCACGGTGTGGGTGGACTGATGGCACCACAGCTATGGCATGTGGGCGCCGTGCGCAACCGCCGCTCGGAATGGCAGCCGCCCCTGCCGTGGGATTCCCCATCGGGATATTCCTCACCGGGCAAACCGTTCTGCGAGCCCATGACGGACGAAGCCATCGCCGACACCATCGCCGCCTTTGCACGTGCCGCGGGTGCCGCCAAAAGACTGGGCTTTGATGCCATAGAGCTGCACGGTGCGCACGGGTATTTGATTGACCAATTCTTTTGGGAGGGCACCAATTTGCGCGCAGACCGATATGGCGGCAACGACCTCGTGCAGCGTGGCAGGTTCGCGGCCGACATCCTGAAAGCGGTACGCGCAGAGGTAGGCCCCGACTTCCCAGTGATCATTCGGCTGTCACAGTGGAAACAACAGGACTACACCGTGCAAATGGCAAAGACGCCTGATGAAATGGCGGCTTGGCTGAAGCCACTTGCGGATGCGGGCGCCGACATGTTCCATTGCTCCCAGCGCCGCTTCTGGGAACCTGAGTTTGCAGACTCTGACCTGAATTTCGCCGGCTGGGCCAAAAAACTAACCGGTATCCCGACAATCACAGTGGGTTCGGTGGGGCTGAGCGGTGAGTTTATTGCCGCGTTTGGAGGGGAGTCTTCCAAGCCGGCTTCGCTGGATGAACTCATGCGCCGTTTTGATCGCGGTGACTTCGATTTAGTGGCAGTTGGGCGCGCCTTGATCAGCGACCCTGACTGGGCCCTGAAGGTGCGGGAAGGACGTACGACTGAGCTTTCGGATTTTTCACCAGCGGCGTTGGCAAGCCTGATCTGATTTCGGGTGCGCGATAGGGCCGAGTCCAGCCAAGATTCGACGCGCCTGAATGACCGCGCAATTCCGGAATCGATAGCCAGTAATTTCCAGAAGATGCGCCGACCTCGCTCGCGGGGACGCTTGCGATATTCTTGCGAAATGAGTAAGGCCCACACAACGCAAGCCATTGATACCGTGTACCGCCGCGATGCGCGGCGTGTATTTGCCACGCTGGTGCGGCTCCTCGGGGACTTCGATCTTGCGGAAGAGGCACTGCACGAGGCCTTTCGCGCCGCGCTGGAGCAGTGGCCCGCGCACGGTGTGCCCGGCAATCCGTCAGCATGGTTGGTGTCTGCCGGGCGCTTCAAGGCCATTGACAATATCCGCAGGCAGGCGCGATTCACGTCCACCGAAACCATGGACCAAGCCGTGGAAGCGATCGCCGATGAAACGGTGCCCACAGACGAGTCTGCTGCACTGGAAGACGACTCGCTGCGCCTGATCTTCACCTGCTGTCACCCGGCGCTGGCACCTGATGCGCAAGTGGCACTCACGCTGCGCGAGGTCTGCGGCCTCACTACCGAGGAGATCGCCCGGGCCTACCTGACGCCCGCTCCCACGCTGGCGCAGCGCATTGTCCGCGCCAAGGCCAAAATCCGGGACGCCAGGATTCCGTACCATGTGCCCGAGGCCGATGAGCTCGCGGCGCGTATGCCCAGCGTGCTGCGGGTGCTCTACCTGGTGTTCAACGAGGGTTATTCCCCGTCGTCAGGTGCGCTGCTGACCCGGGCAGAACTGTCGCACGAGGCCATACGCCTGACGCGGTTGATTGCCGAGGTGTTGCCAGCTTCACCGTCAGCCGAAGTCCCAGGTCTGCTGGCGCTGATGTTGCTCCACGAATCGCGCCGCGCCGCGCGCACCGACAACGCAGGGAATTTGATACCCTTGGAGGAACAAGACCGCGCGCTCTGGCAGGCCAACCTGATTGCAGAGGGATGTGCACTGGTGGAGAAAGCCCTGCATATGCCCGGCATAGGTCCTTACGCTCTACAGGCCGCCATTTCTGCGGTGCATGCAGAAGCCGCGCGTGCCGACCAGACGGATTGGGGGCAGATTGTCGGCCTCTACGATGAACTGTTGCGCATGGAGCCCTCACCCGTTATTGCGCTTAACCGCGCGGTGGCTGTTGCGATGCACGACGGGTGTGAACAAGGTCTCGCGCTCGTCGATGAACTGCTCACGCTACCTGCCATGCAGGACTACCACTTGGCACACGCGGCGCGCGCCGATCTGTGCCGCCGGTTACATCGCTGGGACGAGGCACGTGCCTCCTACCAGGCGGCTCTGTCACTGGTGCAGCTTGCGCCCGAGCGCCGCTTCCTGGAGCGTCGGCTATCAGGGATCACCCATTGATTTCAAAAATATTTTCCATGGATGTCGAATTGCCCTTGGCCCGATCGACTAGTTTGTTTAAAACCTGCCGCACACCGGCACCCCCCAGAGGAACCACTCATGCAAATCACGGTTGAAACCCTTATCCATGCGCCGGTTGCCAAGGTCTGGAGCGCCTATACCACCCCGGCCGACATCATCCAGTGGAATGCGGCGTCCGACGACTGGCACACCACCCAATCCACCGTCGACCTGCGCGAGGGCGGCGCGTTCTCGTCCCGCATGGAGGCCAAGGACGGCAGTTTTGGATTTGATTTTGCAGGTACCTATACCAAAGTCGTGACTAACCAGCGCATCGAATACGCCTTCGGTGACCGGACCGGAACCGTCGAATTCATAGAAGGTGCCGATGGCGTCACCGTGCGTTCAACCTTCGATGCTGAGACGGAACACCCGGTAGAGCAGCAGCGCTTCGGCTGGCAATCCATACTGAACAAATTCGCCCAACACGTGGAGACATCCAAATGAACAAACCCTCTTTGAAAATTTTGTGGGCCGCACTGGCCCTGGCAGCAACCAGCGCGATGGCCGCACCGGTCAGCTATACGATAGACCCCACCCACACCTACCCCAGCTTCGAGGCCGACCACATGGGCATCTCAGTCTGGCGAGGCAAGATCAACAAGAACTCCGGCACGGTCGTCCTGGACAAGGCCGCCGCAATCGGCACCGTGGAGATCGATATCGACCTAGGCTCCATCGACTTCGGCCTGCCGGCGCTGAACACCTGGGCGACGGGCAAGGACTTTTTCAACGTGGAGAAGTCCCCCCGCGCCACCTACAAAGGCACATTGGACAAGTTTGTGAATGGCAGCCCGACGCAGCTGATCGGCGCGCTGACGCTCAATGGCCAGACGCACCCGGTCAACCTCAGCATCCACCGCTTCAAGTGTGTGCCGCATCCCATGCTCAAACGAGAGCTGTGTGGCGCAGACGCCAGCGGCAGTTTCAACCGTGACGCCTTTGGCCTGTCGGCCGGCAAGGACTATGGCTTCAACATGGACGTGGCGCTGCGCATCCAAGTCGAAGCGGTGGCCGCACCGTAAATCGAGGCCTCTATGAAATACCTCTGCCTGGTCTACCTCTCCAAGGAGAAGTGGAGCGCCTGCCCTGACGCCGTGTGTTTTGAGGCCGCGAAGGGCCTGCAGGCCAGCGGCCATCTGCTGGCCGCAGAACCCCTGCACCCGGTGGAAACCGCCACCACGCTGCGGGTGCGCAATGGCCAACTGTCCATGACCGATGGCCCTTTTGCCGAAACCAAGGAACAACTGGCCGGCTTCTACCTGCTGGAAGCCAATGACTTGAATGATGCGATTCGCCTGGCCACAAAAATCCCGCCGGTGCAACACGGCAGCATCGAAGTGCGGCCCATTCGGGAATTAGATGTCGCGGATTTTCAATCTTTCACGCCACCTGCCAACGAATTTTCTACCTGATTGATACAACCCAATACTAAGGAGATGAACATGCAATACATCGATGGATTTGTGGCCGCAGTGCCTACCGAGAACAAGGAAAAGTACATCCAGCACGCTACGCAGGCCGCGCCCCTCTTCAGGGAGTACGGCGCACTGAAGGTTGTGGAATGTTGGGGTGATGACGTACCGGATGGAAAGCTCACCTCTTTCCCCCTGGCAGTCAAGAAGGAAGAGAACGAAACCGTCGTGTTCTCCTGGGTCGTGTGGCCTTCGCGCGCAGTGCGCGACGCGGCATGGCCGAAACTCATGGCCGATCCGCGCATGACGTCGGAAGCCAACCCCATGCCCTTTGATGGAAAGCGCCTGATCTGGGGCGGCTTCCAGACGATTGTGGAACTGTGAGCTGCGAAGCGACACGCGTGAACAGAATCAAACCCTTGGAGAGACCCATGGACCCGGCAGCGAGGCCGGCGCTGATTCATCCATCCTTGCATGCAGGCAACTCCCATGACCAAACGCGAGTGGCAACTGGCCATACCTATCCTGATCAGCTTTGCACTGTGCCTGGCCGGCTTCATACACGGCCAGCGCCTGTCGAACCCGGACGACGGCATCACCGCGCTGCGGGTCTTCAAGGCTGAGCAGGGCGAGCGCGTCGCCGTTGTCGCCAACAAGGCGCTGCATCTGCTCGACGCGCAGGGCCGCCGCGTGGCGCGCCAGGACATCCAAACGCTGGGTCTGGCAGAAAGCCCCCACGACATGGACTGGACGGTGGACGAGCAGCAGCGCATGGAGGCCTGGTTCTTTGACGACACCACGGTGCCGCGCGTGCTGCGCTGCAGTTGGAGCAACGAGCAGTCGCAATTGGTAGATTGCCGTACTGCCATGGAGGGGCCGCAGCTCAAGGCCGATGCCCGCTCCCGCGCCGTGCACATGGCCGTGGACCGCCCAGGGCAGCGCGTGTTCATCGCCGATGCCAAAAGCGGCCGCGTGCAGTGGTTTGATCTGGACGGCAAGACCTTGGGCGGAACCGACGCGCAGGCCGTGCCCCTGTATTTTCCAAACCGGCTGCGCTACCTGGGCGACAACACGCTGGTGGTGGCCGACAACGACCACCGGCGCTTGGCTTGGCTGCGCGTCTCGCCCGGCCAACCTGCGCAACTGGATCGCACGCTGGGCTCGGCCGACCATGGCCAGGCCCGCAAAGGCCGTGGCAAGGTCACGGACGCGGCCTTCGGACCAGACGGCACGCTGTGGATGCTGGCGGTCAAGCAAGGCCAGAAAGATGGCGACGTGCTGGTGTTCGACGCGCGACAACGCCCCGTGGCGCGGGCTGCGCTGGCAGCGGATGCCGACCCCATCATCCTCGAGGCGCTGGGCAACAACACGGCACTGGCTGCCGACTACAGCCTGGTCAAACTGCACCACATCGACGCACAAGGGCGCGACCTGGGCGAATTTGGCGACGCCGACTTCCGCGGTGAACTCAAACCCCTGCAAGAACGGGCACAAGCTGGCGCGCTGTGGCAACGGGGTGCGATGGTCGCGGGTGGCGTGGTCATTGCGCTGGGTTTGTTGCTGGGCCTGCTCTTTGGCGAGAAGCCCAAGCGGCCCGGGCAGTTCGATAATCAGTCAAAGGCAGAACTGGCCGGGTTGAGCAAGGCCGATGCCACGCTACGGTATCCGATAGTGCTGCGGCAAACAGCATCGTACCGAAAGGCGGCACGCGTACAAGTGCTGGTATTGACTGTGGTGTTGGCTATACCGCTCGTGATAGCCGTCACCACCGTACCAACGCTCCTGCCCTGGCTCAGCCTGGGCGACCTGGAGAAAGCCCGCCAAAACTGGAAGTTTGCGCCCGTCGCATTGCTTGGCATCGCCGGCCCCTGTGTCTGCATTTGGTGGATGTGGCAAGAACTGTGGCGACCCGCAGAACTGCGCGTGACCGAAAGCCGGCTGGGTTGGATCAAAGACGGTGAAGTCGTGTGCGTCGCCCCGCTACGAGAGATCCATGCATCCACCAATGCTCTGCTGATGGGCTCCAGGCTCATTCGCTTTCGCATTCCGACTCGGCTCAGCAAGGCGGGCGAGCCTATGTTCGACATGGACCTCTTCAACCGCGCCGTGCTGGCGCGCCTGCCGCCCAACAACTTGGTCAGCGACCAGGCCCTGGCCTGGCAGGCCTTCAAAAACCGGCCGCTGTGGCAACGTGGGCTGCTGTGTGCCTTGATCGCCGTGGGCATACTGATCAACTTCTACATGGCGCCATGAAGCTCACATCCACAAACGGTAGGCCCAAAAACTCTCCTGCTGCTGTATACCTTTGCCCAGCGCCTCGGGCGTAAAGCCGGTGATGCGCCGCGTGGTGCGAATCATGTGGGATTGGTCGGAGTAACCGGTGTCCACCGCGATCTGCGCCCAGTCGAGCTTGCCCGTCGTCTGCGTGGCCAGCGCGGCGGTTGCCAAAAAGGCCTCTTCAGAGCGGCCCATGACGCGCAGTTCGCGCAGCGGCAAGCCAGACCACTGCTTGATGCGCCGCTCCAGCTGCCGCAGGCTACGCCCCGGCGCAGACACAGCCGCCCGCAGTGCCAGGTGGGCCACCCAGTCTGAATAGCGCTGTTGAACCAAGGGCTGGCTGGGCCGGCACCGTTGCCAGCGCGGCTCCAGAAAATCCTCCAGCACCTGCAGGCGCTGTGCATCGTCCGAAGCGTCTTGCACCTGCTGGCACATGGGCATCCAATCGGGTGGCAGCACGGTGCTGGCATCAAAAAAACGGTCTATCAGGTCGGGCACCTGCAGACCCGTCAAAGCGTGCAGAGCGTCCGGCATCATCAGGACCATCATGGAGTGCACAGGCCCCGGGCACCAACTGGCGACAGGCCGCGTTTGCGGTCCGCACAGCACCCACCGCCCAGGCATGGGCACCACCTCACCGAGATCGCCTTCCGCGGCAACAGCGGGAGGGCTGGACAAACAGTAACTGCTGCCACTGAACCACCAGCTCAGGCTGCACATCGGCGATGCCGGAAAGTGGTTCACCCGTTGCGCGTCGGTATGGTCTGCGCCCAGCGTGTTGCGCACCATGCTGGCACGCACACACGCCGTCAGCGATGCACGGGGCTGCCACAAGGTGCCGCTGGGCCATAGCGTGGGGTCGAATGCAATGGTGTTCGTGCTGGGGCTTGCCATGGCCGGCAGTGTAAGTGGCCAGCCATGTCGCAATCGTTCAATACGGCAGCACTGCCGGCGCCACACAATGCCCCACATGAACGCAGCCATCCACCCTACAGCCATCCCCTCCACTACTCGCCCATCCACCCCGCCCGGCCCCGTATCGCGCTGGTGGGGCCTGCCCCTGCTGTCTGCCATGCGGCGCGACTACTTGGGCTTTGTAACGCAGCTGCAGCGCAACCACGGTGACATCAGTACCATGCGCCTGGGCAACGAACACGCCTGGGACTTGATGTCGCCCGATCTGGTGCGCGAGGCATTGGTCACCCATGCCGATTCGCTGATCCGCTGGGAGCGTGGCATAGAAGTATTTACCCAGGTCTTCGGCCAAAGTGTGCTGGTCACCGAGGGCGCCACCTGGCAGCGCCAGCGCCGGATGCTGATGGCGGCGTTCACACCCAAGCAGGTGGCGGGCTATGCCGAGCTGATGACCACTGCCGCACAGCAGGCCTTCGACAAGCTGGTGCCCGACGACCAGCCCGGCGCGCTGGTGGCCATGGATGCGCTGTGGAGCCGGGTGGCCATGGATGTGATTTTGCGCACGCTGTTCAGCCGATCTGCGCAGCAGGATTCATTGGCCGCGATCGAGGCCACGCAGACCCTGTCCGCCACTGCCTTTCGCGAAATGTTTCGCCTGTTCACGCTGCCCGACTGGCTTCCGCTGCCCGGCAAGGCCGCCAAACGCCGGGCGCTGCGCAGCCTGCGCCAGCTGATACAGGGGCACATCACCGATCGGCAAGCCGCCATCGCCGCGCAACCCGACCAGCAAAACCAGCAGGATTTGCTGGGCCGCCTGCTGGCCCTGCGCGATGAGGCCACGGGGTCAGCCCTGTCGGACCAGGAAGTGTTTGACCAGTGCATGGTGAGCTTTCAGGCCGGCCACGAAACCTCGGCCACGGCCCTGCTGTGGTGGAGCCGGCTACTTGCCGAACACCCGGCCGTGGCCCAGCGCGCGCGGAACGAGGTGCGTGCCGTGGTGGGCAACGGCACGCCCGGTCCACAGCACATGGCGCAACTGCCCTGGCTGACCGCCACGCTGAAGGAGGCCATGCGCCTGTACCCGCCGGTGGCGGCCATCATGAGCCGGCGTACCACCGCACCCATCGTGCTGGATGGCTGGCACGTCCCCAAAGGCGCCATGCTGCGCATCACACCGTGGGTACTGCACCACGACGAACGCTGGTTTGCACAGCCCCATGCCTTCCGCCCAGAACGATTTCTGGACGGCGCGCCGCCCATACCCAAAGGTGCCTGGATGCCGTTTGGTGCCGGCCCGCGGGTCTGCCTGGGCCAGCATTTCGCTATGGTGGAAATGACGCTGTTGTCGGCCATGCTGTTGCAACGCTTTGCGCTAGCGTTGCCACCCGGCGCAGCACCCTGCGAACCTGAACTGCATGTGACCCTGCGCCCCAAGCAAGCCGTTATGCTGCAACTGACCCGCCTCATCCCAACCCATGCCCCTGCAGTACCTGATTTTTGACGCCAGCGACGACGGCGAAGGCCACGGCAGCTGGGAAGCCATGGCCAGCGTACGGGCGGCGCAGCTGCCGGCGCTGCAGGCCGAACTGCAGGCGGTGATGGCCTGGGCACAGAGCCACAGCCCGGGGCAACTTGGCCCAATGGACGAGGGTGGCGTGTGGGATGCAGATGTTCACACGCAGACGGATGGCGGCTGGACCACAGTGACGCTGACCCTCGTTGGGCCCTGGGCCTGGGGCGAAGAGCTGCTGGCCCAGCTCGCCGCCGATGGCGCACATTGATGGGCATTGAAAGAGTTCCATAAGCCAAGGCTTGTCGCTATAGTCCCTTGAACACCACGCAAGGAGACGCGGCCATGCAATTGTCAGACTTCAAAATTGCCAGCAAACTGGTGGCAGCATTTATTACTGTCAGCCTGCTGTGCGCGGCGTTGGGTGGTTTTGCGATCTACAACATGAAACAGATCGACGACGCCGACACATTGTTGTACGAACGCGAACTGATAGGCCTGTCGCTGTTCAAAGAGGCCAATGTGGAGCGACTCAAGGCCGTCGTCGCAATCCGAGATGCACTGCTGGCCACTGGCCTGGCCGACCGCACGGGCGCGCTCAAACGCGTGCAGGAGGGGCGCGACAAGAGCAACAGCCTGATCGAACAGGCGGCACCCTTTTTCACGTCCGCCGAAGGTAAACAGCAACTGAGCAAGCTGCGCGAAGCAGCCACGCAGGACAAGCAAGTCGTTGCAGCCCTGCTGACCAAGATGAAGGGCGTCGAGCTACAGGAGCCCAATGACCTTATGACCTTTTTGAAAGAACAGGTTGTACCTCCCAGCATCCAGCTGGGCAACACCATGTCGGGCCTCTCGCAGCTCAAGGAGCAAGAGGCCAAAGCCCTGGCCGAAGCCAATACCGCGCTCTACCACCACAGCCGCAACATAACGGCCCTGCTGGTACTGTTGAGTGTTGGTGCGGGTGTGGTGCTGGGGCTGCTTGTCAGCCGCCACGTCACGCGCCCGCTGAGTGTGGCAGCCGACAGCGCCCAGCGCATGGGCGAAGGCGACATGACGGTGGCGCTGCAGGTCGACGGCAAGGATGAAACCTCGCAACTGCTGATGGGCTTGGAAACCATGCGCCAACGCCTGCAGGGCATTGTGGCCGCCGTGCGTGGCAACGCCGAGCAAGTGTCCTCGGCCAGTGCCGAGATTGCGCAGGGCAACCACGACCTGAGCGCCCGCACCGAGCACCAGGCCAGTGCGCTGGAAGAAACCGCGGCGTCCATGGAAGAACTCAGCTCCACCGTGCAGCAAAACGCCGACAGTGCACGCCAGGCCAACCAGCTGGCGCTGAACGCATCCACGGTCGCCATGCAGGGCGGCAAGGTCGTCGACCAGGTTGTGGAGACGATGAAGGGCATCAACGAATCCAGCCGCAAGATTGCCGACATCATCAGTGTCATCGACGGTATCGCGTTTCAGACCAATATCCTGGCCCTGAACGCCGCGGTCGAGGCCGCGCGCGCGGGCGAGCAGGGCCGTGGATTTGCCGTTGTTGCGTCCGAAGTGCGGTCCCTGGCGGGGCGCAGCGCTGCGGCGGCGAAGGAAATCAAGGGCCTGATCGGCACCAGCGTGGAACGTGTCGCGCATGGCTCGGCGTTGGTGGACCAGGCCGGTGAGACGATGGCCGAGGTGGTCAGCAGCATCAAACGCGTGACCGACATCATGGGCGAGATCACCGCCGCCAGCCACGAGCAGGCCAGCGGTGTGGCACAGGTTTGAGAGGCGGTCAGCCAGATGGACCAGACGACGCAGCAGAATGCGGCGTTGGTGGAGCAGATGGCGGCTGCGGCGTCGAGCCTGAAGTCTCAGGCTAGTGATTTGGTGGAGACGGTGGCAGTGTTCAAGCTGGCGGCTTCTGCCGGTGTTGGTGGGGCGCCGGCGGGGGCGTTGCGGTTGGGGGATTCTGGGCGCTATTGAATTGGTAGCTGATTACGCACTCTGTATGAGGGCTGGAGGCTTGTTTGCTTCTTGGTGCTGGCTCCTTTCGCCTCAGGGTTGTTGCTTCCTCACTCCACCCCCTATCCCCCCCGCCCCTTTCCACCCTCGCCAGGGCGGAAAGGGGAGCCGAACAGCCATATTTGGCCGCGGTTTCTGAGGTGGGACGTACACGCTCAATAGCCAACCCCGAAGAGCGGACCGCTTGGTAGCTTGGATGTTCATCCCGACGGCCTTCCCGGGCAAGGCCGTGCGACACGGTGCGTTGTCAGCACAGTTGCTGGGCCCTAGTCTTTAGCCCCACCTGGTACGTGCCCCCTTAAAACCCGTATCCACATACGGCTGTTAAGGCTCCCTCTCTCGCCCGGCGGGGCGAGAGAGGGCGGGGGGAGAGAGTGGGGACAGTCTCAGAGAACAAAAGAACCCACTGCCACACGTACCAAAGCCCTAAACCCACAACGATCTCGCTACAAATTCAATAGCTGCTCATACCCTCTGCACAAGGGCTAGCGCCCGGTTAGCCTTCAAGCCATCTGCACCGGAACGGTGGAGCGCTCTTCCTTGACCCGGTTATCCGGGTTCACAAACACCAGCTTGGGCTCGAAACCCTTCACCTGGTCCTCATGCACCTGCGCAAAGGCCGCGATGATGACCAGATCGCCCACGGCGGCGCGCCGCGCCGCCGAGCCATTGACCGAGATGATGCGGCTGCCACGCTCGGCCCGAATAGCGTAAGTGATGAAACGCTCGCCGTTGTTGATGTTCCAGATGTGCACCTGCTCGTTCTCGCCAATGTTGGCGGCGTCCAGCAGATCTTCGTCGATGGCGCAGGAGCCTTCGTAATTCAGTTCGCAGTGGGTGACGCTGGCGCGGTGGATCTTGGATTTGAGCAGGGTTCTGAACATGGCTATTGGCGGGTAAAAACGTGGACTGGCGGCCAGATGTGTACCATCCAAGACCACCCCTTACAACGCCGCGTAGTGTATGGCACCGCATGGCGCGCTTTCTGAACCGATTACCTATGCAAAAGTCATTTGATTTCTCCGCCGCATCCTTGGAAAAGCTGGCTCAAGCCGACGTGGCCCGCGCGCTGGCCGAGGACGTGGGCGACGGCGACCTGACCGCCGGCCTGATTGACCCTACACGCCAGGCTAGAGCCCGCGTGCTGTGCCGCGAAAACGCCGTGGTCTGCGGCCAGGCCTGGGTGCAGGCGGCCATTCTGTCCCAAGACCCCAAGGCGCAGATCACCTGGTACGTGCAGGATGGCGGCCGCTGCGAGGCCAACCAGGTGGTGTTTGAGGTTCAGGGCAATGCCCAGGCCCTGCTGACGGCCGAACGCACGGCGCTGAACTTCTTGCAACTGCTCAGCGCCGTGGCGACCAAGACCGCAAAGTATGTGGCCGTGGTGGCCGGCACACGCGCCGCAATTGTGGACACGCGCAAGACGTTGCCCGGCCTGCGCCTGGCGCAAAAGTATGCAGTGCGCTGCGGTGGGGGCACCAACCACCGCGTGGGCCTGTACGACGCCATCCTGATCAAAGAGAACCACATCGCCGCAGCCGGTGGCATACCCCAGGTGCTGCAGCAGGCCGACAAGATCGCCGCCGAGGCCAGCTTTGTCGAGATCGAAGTGGAAACGTTGGCGCAACTCAGCGAAGCGCTGGACGCCGGTGCCCGCATGGTGCTGCTGGACAACATGAGCCTGCCCACCTTGCATGAAGCGGTGCGCATCAACGCCGGCCGCGCGATTCTAGAAATATCCGGCGGCGTCACACTGGACGGCCTGCGCGCGCTGGCCGAGACGGGCGTCGACCGCATCTCCATTGGCACGCTGACCAAGGACGTACAGGCGACCGATTACTCCATGCGTTTTGATACCTTTGCCGGAGCCCAATGATGCAGACCGCCACCATCACCGTTGACTACGAACAACCCGACACCAGCACCGCCGGTGAGGCCGGCGTCTGCAGCACCCGCCACGCCTGGGCCCGCGTCCCGGTGGAGCCCACGCAGACCGAACGCGCCGCACTGAAAGACAAGGTGCGCCGCCTGCTGAAGGAAAAGAATGCGGTCATGGTGTCGCACTATTACGTGCACCCCGACCTGCAGGACCTGGCCGAAGAGACTGGCGGCATCGTCAGCGACTCGCTGGAGATGGCCCGCTTTGGCCGCGACCATGCGGCGCAGACGCTGGTGGTGTCCGGCGTGAAATTCATGGGGGAGACTGCCAAGATTCTGTCGCCCGAAAAGCGCGTGCTGATGCCCGACCTGGACGCCACCTGTTCGCTGGACCTGGGCTGCCCCGTCGATGAATTCAGCGCCTTCTGCGACGCCCACCCCGACCGCACAGTGGTGGTCTATGCCAACACCAGCGCGGCGGTGAAGGCACGGTCCGACTGGCTGGTCACCTCCAGCTGCGCGCTGGACATCGTGCGCGCACTCAAAGACCAGGGCCAAAAGATCCTGTGGGCGCCCGACCGGCATCTGGGCGGCTACATCCAGCGCGAAACCGGCGCGGACATGGTGTTCTGGAACGGCGCCTGCATCGTGCACGATGAGTTCAAGGCCTTTGAGCTGGAAGCCCTGAAAAAGGAGCACCCCAAGGCCAAGGTGCTGGTGCATCCCGAATCCCCCGCCGACGTGGTGGCGCTCGCCGACGCCGTAGGGTCTACCAGCGCCATCCTCAAGGCAGCGCGCGACAGGGACGCCACCGAATTCATCGTCGCCACCGACAACGGCATGATGCACAAGCTGCGCACGCTAAACCCCGGCAAGGTTTTTTACGAGGCCCCCACCGCCGGCAACAGCGCCACTTGCAAGAGCTGCGCGCATTGCCCGTGGATGGCCATGAACGGCTTGGCAGGTCTGGCCCATGTGCTGGAACACGGCACCAATGAAATACACGTAGACCCGGCTCTGGGTTTACTGGCGCGCCGCCCGATTGATCGGATGCTGGCGTTTACCGCCGCGCTCAAGTCAGGCCACACTCTCGGTGTGTTGATTCCGGGCATCGGTGCAGCCTGATAAGCAGCTTACTATTGACGACATCATGAGGGCGCAGGGATACGGCGGCACAGCGCGCCGAGCTGCGGAAAGGTAGCAATTGCTTTGACAGACGCAGATAGCCAGGACCGCTTTTTTTTCTCAATAGCCCGCCAACACATCGTGGACGCGGACAAGTCCATCGTTGGGTATGAGCTATTCAACCGCACCCAGGGTGAGCGCAATCACACGCTGGCCAGCGATATCTCACTGGTGCTGAATGTTGTCTCGCAAAGCGGCGTCCACCTCATGGATAGCCAGGCGGATCTCTTCATTAACGCCACACACGACAGCCTGACCGGCGCCCACTGGGATTTTTTGGTGCCCCAGCGCACGATCATTGAAGTACCGCCGGTTGCGGGGCATACACCCGCCAACATCGAAGAAGCCCGATTCAAGCTACAAGCCTTGCGCAAGCGCGGTTTTCGCTTGGCATTCAACCACACGGTGGTGGCACCGGTCTACAAGACCTGGCAGGAGATTGCCGACTTTGTCAAAGTGAATGTGGGTGCCGTCGAACCGAGCAAGATGAAGGCGCTGTTGGACGCCATTCACAGCCGCACGGGCGCGATGGCAATTGCCGAGAAAGTGGAGAGCGCGGCGCAGTTTGATGTGCTCCGAGGCATTGGCTTTCACTTCTTTCAGGGGTACTGGTTCTCGCGCCCTGAGGTATTCAAAAGCCAGACGGTAAACCCAAGCCAGGCCAGTGCGGCCATCCTGTTCAACAAGCTGCGTGGCGATGCGGAACTGGAAGATATTGAAGTCACCATCAAACGCGACGCCACGATGGGCTACAACCTGCTGCGGCTCATCAATTCAGCGGGCTTGGGTCTGCGCACCAAGATCACATCCATACGCCAGGCGGTCATGATGCTTGGTAACGACCGCCTGCAGCGCTGGGCAGCCCTGTTGATGACTGCGGGCGTAGACGGCAAGCCAAGCCTGACCGGCAACATGGCAGTGGTGCGCGCCAAGATGATGGAGCAACTGGCCGCAGGCAACTTCTCTGCGGAGGAACAGGAAGAAGCCTTCCTGATCGGGTTGTTTTCGCTGCTGGACCGTATGCTGGGTTGCCCCATGGCAGAAGCCCTGAGTTTGCTTAAGTTGGACACGCCGATTACCGAGCCCCTGTTGAAAGGCACCGGCAAGTACATGGACCTTTTGGCCATGGCAATTGCATGCGAGATGGACGACGCCGTTGTGTTTGCAGAGGCTGCGCAGCGCCTGGATGTGTCCTACCGCGATGTCAATGTGGCCCATATGGAAGCCATCATCTGGGCAGAGGCCGTTTACCAGGAATAGTCGCGATATTTGTTGCAGGCTGGTAACCGTTGGCATGCTGTACAGCGTGTTTAGCTGCTAAGGTGTGCCCCCATGATGACGCCCACACCGCTCGACGCATTCACCCGCCGCACCGCCAGTCAGGTGCTCTACCAAATCTTCCCCGAGCGGTTTGCTATAGGCGGTGGCCTCAGCAGTGCCGATAAGCTGGCCAGCCCCGCCTACGACCTGCCGGACGCCCAAAAGCGCGACTGGAACGACGGCACCCTGCAGCAACCCTGGGCCCACCAATTTTTTGGCGGCGATCTGGACGGCATCGCCGACAAGCTGGACTACCTGAGCGATCTGGGTGTAACCGGCGTCTACCTGACACCCATCTTTGCATCCCCCAGCAACCACAAATACGACGCCACCGATTTTTTCCAGATAGACCCTATGTTTGGCGGTGAGGCCGCGCTCAAGCGCCTGACCGATGCACTGCACGCCCGCGGCATGGGCCTGACACTGGACGCGGTGTTGAACCATGTGTCGGACCGGCACCCCTGGTTTCTGGCAGCGCAGGCTGGTGATGCGTCCAAGCGCGACTGGTTTACCTGGCAAGCAGACGGCAGTTACCAGTGCTGGCAAGACTTCACCAGCATGCCCGAGTTGAACCTGGCCAACCCCGCGGTGCGTGACGTGCTGTACCGCAAGCCCGACAGCATGGTCCAGCACTGGCTAGCCCAGGGCGTGGACAACTGGCGCTTTGACGTGGCGCAGGACGTGGGCATACCGGTAGCGCAAGAGATGCGCAGTGTGGTCGGCGCGCGTTTCCCAAATGCCGGTTTGCTGGGCGAGTTGAACGGTTTTTCGGGCGCCTGGTTCCAGGCCGGTGGCGGTTACCAAGGCATGATGAACTACTGGTACCGCACGGCCACCCTGGCCTGGCTGGCTGGCAACATCGACGCGGTGCAAATGAACCACGCACTGCGCGACGCCCGAGCCGACTACGGCTTGCCCGGCCTGCTGTGCTCGTGGAACATGCTGTCCAGCCACGACACGCCGCGCTTGATCACCACCGTGGGCAGTGCCGAGAAAGCGCGCCTGGCCATGCTGATGCAGTTCACGATGCCTGGCGTGCCGCTGGTCTACTACGGCGAAGAAATTGGCATGGAAGGCGGCGCCGACCCCGATTGCCGCCGCCCCATGCGCTGGAACGAATCCGATTGGAACCCCACGCAGCGCGATTGGGTCAAGCGCCTGATCACCATGCGCAAAGCCAACGCAGCCTTGCAGTACGGCGATGTCAACGTGCTGGGTGATCGCCTCTCCAACAGCAATGCACTGGTCTTCTTGCGCCACACGGATGTGCCCGGCGAAGCAGCATTAGTGGTCATCAACCTGAGCGACCAACCGCTGGATGCCTTGCTGTTGCTGCCCTACTCGCACTGGTATGACGGTGTGCCACTGCACGACGCGCTGGGCACCGCGCCCGATACAAAGGTGCAGGCCGCCAGCATTCGGTTGAATATTGCACCGCACAGCGGCGCGGTCTACCAGGCTGCGGAGCCTTACAAGCATTACCGTTTCTTCAAACCCCGCAACCGGGTTTAACTACCCCTCGATCCCCGTGTCTGAAGTTTTGCTTGCCGTCGTTGACGCGCTCTACATCTACCCCGTCAAGGCCTGCGCCGGGCAGCGCGTGCAGAGCCTGCGGTTTTCTGACCAAGGCCCCATCGTGGGGGACCGGGAATGGGTCATTGTCAACAGTGAGCAAGAGGTCGTGTGGCAGGGATCGCATCCACGGCTTGCGCTGGTCCGCACGCACACGTCGCCGGGGCTGTTGCACTTGACAGGCCCAGAGGGGCAGGCCCTGACGGTACCCAATCCGCCAACCTCCGGCGCATGCCAGGTAAAGATCTGGAACGGCAGCCTGCAACAGGACGAAACTTTTGACGGCACGGATGCCGGTGACGCCGCCGCCGCGCTGCTGCAGCAGATTACCGGCGCGCCTTTGCGATTGGTACGCCTGGACACTGCAGCCTGGGTGCGTGCCACGGTCAACCATTGCCACATCGCGTCTGCCGCTTCGCTGGCAGAACTGAACGCCGCGCAGGCCCACATAGGGCAACCCAGTGCCGAAATCGAAAGGTTTCGGCCCAACATCGTTTTGGCAGAGGGACCGTCGGCGTTGGCCCCGTTTGTCGAAGAATACTGCACCGACCTGCACTGGCGGGACGGGGATCGCTTGGCCCAATTGGCGGTGGCAAAGGAGCCGTGCATACGCTGCATCGTGCCAAATGTGAACCCAACGACCGCAGCAACGGGTGCCCAACCGCTGGAGACCGTCACCCGGCTCAGTGCCGAGCGCTACCCCGGCAGGCCGGTTTACTTTGGCATCTATGCCAACGCACGGCAAGCAGCGACGTTGCGGGAAGGCGTTTCATTGGAGTTGGTGCTGAATTTCTAGCCGTGGCTGCACGCCGCCAAAGTGCTCTAATGCAGTCATATGGATGGAGTTGGCGCCATGACTGACGAAGACAAGAACCCGAATCCGGTATCGCGCAACGACGACCGCCATAGCCATATCGGCATACGCCTGCAGTACCGCAGCCATGCCGACGACAAATGGGAATATTTGGAGGCGCTGGAATGGAACGCAGTAGGTTTCAATTTCTACCACCCGGACGCCCTACCAAGCTCTGAACTCGAACTGCGACGTGGCCTCACCCGCTTCACCGGCACCACCGTCTGGCAATCAATCAACACCACCGACGATGCGGTACTGGCCACGGTCGTGAACCGCCTGTTGTATACGAAAGCCAAGGGTGTTGCGAACAACCCGCAACTGCACATGCGCCTAATCAAGCTGCTGCGCGTGCCGGGCATGGCGGCCGAGAAGCTGAAGGTGTTGGCATCTTTGGGGGAAACCTTGAGCGACAGCCAACTCGCCGACAAGGTGGCCCAGCGCAAAATTGAGCATCCCATGTACCACTATGGAGTCAGGGTGCAGTCTCACGCCTGGAGCAGCATTGTTGAAAGTGCTCTCAGCGTGTCTTCCGTACTGGCGTCGCTGGACAAATGGTCCGGGGCTTTGGGCGGCAAGCCGTAGTTACTCACCCGACGTAGAAAATTACCGCGTCACCGCGCGCTGCCGCAGCGGCAAAGAACTGCATCAGCTCCCGGATCATCTGCTCCAGCCACTGTGTGTCTTCACACCACACGTTCGCCCAGTACAAATCCTTGTAGCGCTCCTGCTCATCCACAAAATGCCGGACAAGGGCTGAGGCATCGCGCTTCTGCAGTTGCGCATGCGCCTCCACCACTTGGCTGGGCGTAAGGTAGAGGCACATCTCGCCAAGGTCAGCACCCTCTAGCGGCTGGCCGTCCACCGCCTCGGGCAGCAGCGTCTGCACCACGTCCCAGGCTTGTTCGACCGTCTGCTGGCCCGTGGGGCCACCGGCATCGGCAGGCGTTTCGCTGTATGCGTACAGGTTCGCCGGATCGATAAGGATCTGGCGCAGGCGATAACCGCCCACCGAAACAAAGCAGCCGCCCATGCTCATACCATGCTCTCCGTTGCTCTGCCGCTACTGCGCTGGCAGGTATTCACTGGGAATCGCAGCCAGGTTGGTGCGTGCCTGCACGGTCTTGGCATGCGCGGGGCCCAGCGCCTTGGTGTACGTCGCCACCAGGCGCGTGGCCATTTTTGCTGCCTGCGCATAGTCGCCCCGTGCAAAATAAACCCCACCCAGGTTGTGCTCGGACTGCGCGATGTCCAGCAATTCATCAGGTGCGCAGACCTGCTTGAGGTGCAGGGCGCGCTCATGGTGCTGCTGTGCTGCGGCCAGGTTGCCCAGTTTCTCGGCCATGACGCCCAGGTCATTGTGGCTGGTGGCGGCGGCGCGTGAGATGCCCTTGCAGGCGCGCTCCTGCACTGCCAGCGCCTGCTGGTACAGCGCGCGGGAACGGTCCCAGGCTTGTCTATCCATCAGCGTCGACGCGTAGTTGTTCAGCAAGTCGGTGTGCAGCTTGGCATCCATGTCGGAAACCTTGGCTGCCATGGCCAGCGCTTTCTCAAAGGCCAACTCTGCCTCCATGGGTTTGCCCGTCTTGCCGTACAGGTTGGCCAGGTTGTTCAGTACCCGGACGGACTCGGTGGTCGCCTGGCCCGGAGGCTGCGCGGCCTGCAGTTTCCTGTAGAGCCGCTCGGCGGCGGCGTGGTCGCCCATATCGGCGCAGACCAGGGCCAGGTTGTTAATGGAAGCTGCCATGCCTTCATCCGTAGGCTTCAGCCCCAACTGCTTGCCCATGGCCACGCCTTCTTCTGCGTAGGTCCGGGCACGGGGGTAGTCACCCAGCAGGCGGCAGACCTCGCCCATATTGCCGAGGTATACGGATAACACTTCGTCAGGGCGGTTCTTGACCGCTGCCCTCAAGGCGGCTAGCGCCAGCGTTCCGTGGCGGTCGGCGCCGCGCATGTCGCCCATGCCAAAAGCTGCCTTGAAGTCTGCGTGGTGTTTGTTGTAGTTGCCTACTGCGACTGCATCAAGCGGTGCGTCACTATCGTCGTCGGATTCTGCGGCCTCTGCACCCAGGCCATTAGCCTGCTGCAAATACTTGTTCATGAAGAGAAGGTCACCCAGAATCCACAGCAGGTTCGCGGTGAACAGCCACGGTGACACCCTGCTCCCGATGAGGGTCAGCGCGAGCTGGCCGCCCCCGGCAGCTGTCCGGCCCAAATAAAAATTGTGCCCCCCAAGCAGGCCCGTGACCAGCGCCAGAACGTAAGCGATGGGCGCACTCTTGCGTGTTTCAGCCATGCTGTCTCTCCCCTTTCCGTGTGCTAAAACTTTAGCATGGCGTGCGTCACAGTTTTCCGCCGAAGCTGCCATCAGCAAGAATTTTCTTAAATTTAGGCGCCGAGCAACTTGTCGTGCGGGGGCCGACCAAGATTTTCAATAGCTTTTCAAGCGGTATACAAAAAATTTACATCCGGCGAATCTAATTCAGTGCATGAAATCAACAGCTCAAGCAAAAAACTGCACAAGCCTCGCGCTGGCAATCGTTGTGTTATTCGGAGCCACTGGCACCCGAGCGGCCGACACGTTTGACCCGACATCAAACCTGTTGACCATGCCGTCCATTTCACTAGGTGATATGACCTATACGAATGTCTCTGCTATTCTGAGCGCCTACACCCTGCTGGGTATGGATAGCGGCCCACCGGTAGCCGATAACTTTGAGCCCGAGAATAGTGTTCTGACTTTGGGTGCAGTTTTGTACCAAGGCAATACGTACAAAAATGTACGTGTGGGAGTGAATGGCTATACGCTGATATCTGCGACCAATGGTATAAGCGCGAATCAACGGATTGCCGCTGCTACCGCCACAGCACAGAGCCGTACCAACCATTGTGCAGAGATCGCGCCGTTCTATTGGGAGATTGGAGACAAGAAAGGTGGCCGGGCTTCTGGATCGGTCAGCAGTGCCAATGGCACCACGGTCTACTCCGCCAGCAGCATGATGAGCATCGCATCGGCGTCCAAGTGGTTGTACGGTGCCTATGTGGCACAACGGCGCGGTGGACTACTCAGTGATAGTGATATCAAGTTTTTGACTTTCCGCAGCGGTTACACCAATTTTTCGACCTGCGTGCCAGGCCAAACCGTAGAAAGCTGCGCATCCTATCTCGCCAATGGCGTGCACTCCAACAAAACAGACAACCTGTTTTTTTACAACGGTGGACATATGCAAAACCATGCCGACCGGATCGGCTTGGGACCATTGAACAATGCGAGTCTTGCCGCAGAGGTACGTTCGCAAATCGGAACGGACATTGGGATTTACTATTCGCAACCGCAGACCGCGGGAGGTGTAGTAACCACCCCCAGCGACTACGCAGTCTTCCTACGAAAGCTGATCACTGGCAATCTTGCGATGGCGGGTTTGCTGGGCACCAACGCGGTGTGCACCAACCCTGCAACTTGCCCTGCGGGTCAGGCTATCAGCACGCCGGTCCCCACCAGTGAAAGCTGGCATTACTCTATTGGGCACTGGGTAGAAGACGATCCGGTGGTTGGAGATGGCGCATTCAGCAGCCCAGGAGCTTTTGGCTTCTATCCCTGGATTGACGCGAGCCGCAGCCACTATGGAATCGTCGCCCGTCAGGTAGACGGGGGCTGGTATGGCTCGGCCCAGTGCGGTCGGCAAATCCGCAAAGCCTGGGTGACGGCGTTGGCCCAGACCTGAGCGGGCCAAGCTATGTCGATCGCACGGTAACTTTCTGCGCCGCGGCGCGGGCCCGCGCCAACGCATTGGCACCGCGTGCGAGCGCAACCGCCATGCGCCGGTAGGGACGAGTGGTAGGTTTGCCAAAAATGCGCACGTCCACACCGGGTTCGCTCAGCGCGTCCTCGATGCCTGTGTACGTGGGGTTGCTGCCATCGGCCGTGGCCAGCACGACCGCACTGGCGCCCTCGGTCGATTCGATCAGCGGAATGGGCAGCCCCAGCACGGCGCGCGCATGCAGGTCAAATTCGCTGAGGTTTTGGCTGATCAGGGTGACCATGCCGGTGTCGTGCGGGCGCGGGCTGAGTTCGCTGAAGATGACCTCGTCCCGTGTCACAAAGAACTCCACACCAAACAGGCCGGCACCGCCCAGATCGGTGGTGACCTTTTCCGCCATCTGCTGCGCGGTCTTCAGGTGTTCAGGCCGCATGGCCTGGGGTTGCCAACTGTACTGGTAGTCACCGCGCTCCTGCACGTGGCCAATCGGGTCGCAAAACAGCGTCTGGCCGTTGCGCTGTCGAATGGTCAGCAGCGTGATTTCGAATTCAAAGTGGATGAACTCCTCAACGATGACTTTGTGCCGGTCGCCGCGCATGCCCTGGCAGGCATAGTCCCAGCTGTGGGCAATATCCGCTGCTGTGCGGGCCACGCTTTGCCCTTTGCCCGATGAACTCATGACCGGCTTGATCACCACCGGAAAGCCGATGGTTTGCGCCTGGCTTAACAAGTCTGCGGCGGACTCCGCATAACTAAACTTGGCAGTGCGCACGCCAAGGCCCACGGCCACATCGCGGATGCGGTCGCGGTTCATCGTCAGGTTGGCGGCGCGTGCACTGGGAATAACCTCAAAGCCCTGCTGCTCCACCTCCAACAACACCTCAGTGCGTATCGCCTCGATCTCGGGCACGATCAGGTCGGGTTTTTCGCTCAGGATGCACGCACGCAAAGCCGCTTCGTCGAGCATGCTGAACACACGGAATTCATCGGCCACCTGCATGGCTGGCGCGCCGGCATAGCTGTCGCAGGCGATGACATGGCAGCCTAGGCGCTTGAGGCTGATGACGAATTCTTTGCCGAGTTCGCCGGATCCGAGCAGGAGGACTTTTTTCATAGGGGGAGTTGAGTGGTTTGAAGATGGAAATGTGGCAATTGTTCCATGGCCGGGCTGGGGTGGCGTCAACGGTCCTATACCAATGGGAGATGCGGATTTTCAATGCTGCGGTTGCTATGAAATTTGGAGCGATAGGCGCCCGTTTCACGAGGGCTAGCGACTGGTTTTGCCAAAGCGTTTCGCGAGACATAGTATGCGAGCACCGCGCGCAAGGCGGGCGGCGTGGCTTGCGTTCTCCGGCTCGCGTCGCGGGCTACCGGGCTTGTCCGCCACCATCACTGCGTCAATCCTGCTTCTGTACGCTTGCTCAGTGGCAACCGCAAGTGCGGCCTACGCCCGCAAACCCCACTACTCGCCTTGAGGGGTGGGTTTGATGGCGCTGCGAAAAGTCGGGTTAAGTTTAGGTTTGTAGGATGCCCACCCGTGCTGGCATGCCGATGTTGCCACGAACTTTTACCAAGGGTGGGCGTCGTACAAAGCTCGGAGGAGGAAACCGCGGCGAGTGCCAATACCG